>CAWCLK010000062.1:0-39469 GCA_963796225.1 uncultured bacterium | reverse complement strand
GGCGTTCGAGCCGCTCGGACAGCGACCGGACCTCGTGGTGCATGAGCGCCACGAGCAGGTGCACCTTGGAGGGGAAGTACCGGTACAGCGTGCCGAGCGCGACCTCGGCCCGGTCGGCGACGTCGCGCATCTGCACGCCGTCGAAGCCGCCCCGTGCCGCCAGGAAGCGGGCGGCCTCGAGGATGCGCAGGCGACGTTCCCGCTGGGACGGGGACAGGTCCTCGTCGGAGGTGGTGGTCGCCAGGGCGCTGCCCGACATGGACGTCTCCTCGTCATGACCTGCAACAGGTTCTATCACACGGCACCGAGGCGCGTTCGGAGCGGGTCCCGCCCGGGGATGGTCCTCGTGCCAGAGGGTTCGCGCCGTGCTGGAACACGTTCTATGCTGCGAACCTGACGGGTCGTCAGATCGGTTCGTCGCAGCGGCATCGAGGAGGCGCCCGTGGGCATCGCCATCACCGAGGAGCACCGGTCCCTCGCGGACAGCGTGCGGGGCGCCCTGGAACGCCACGCCCCGCTGGCCGTGGTGCGTGCGGTGGCCGAGGGCGACCGAGGACGCGTCCGTGCCCGACGTGCGCGCCGCCCTGGCCGCGCAGGGCGTGCTGGGCCTGCACGTGGCCGAGGAGCACGGTGGCGCCGGGTACGGGCTCGAGGAGCTCGCCGTCGTCGCCGAGGAGCTGGGCCGCGCCTGTGCCCCCGGGGCGCTGGTCCCGGGCCTGCTGGTGACGGCGGTGCTGGACGCGGCAGGCGGGCGCGAGGGCAAGGAGCTGCTCCCCGGGCTCGTCGACGGGTCGACCTCCGCGGGCGTGGTGCTCGCGGGCGGCACCGTGTCCGCCGACGATGCCCCGGGCGGCCTGGCGATCACGGGCGAGCTCGGCCCCGTCCTGGGCGGCGCGGCGGTCGACCTCGTCCTGGTCCCCGTGGGTGGCGACCGCCACGTCGTGCTGCGCGCGGACGAGGTGGCACTCGAGCCCGTCGACGCCGTGGACCCCACCCGGCCGCTGGCGCGGGGGACCGTGGACGTCACGCTGCCGACCGACCGCGTGCTGGACGTGCCCGCTGGACGGGTCAGGGCCCTGGCCACGGTCGTGTTCGGCGCGGAGGCGGCGGGACTGGCCACCTGGTGCCTGGACACGGCCGTCGAGCACGCCCGGGTCCGCGAGCAGTTCGGACGCCCCATCGGCCAGTTCCAGGGCGTCAAGCACCGCTGTGCCGAGATGCTGGTGAGGGTGGAGCAGGCACGGGCGGCCGCCTGGGACGCCGCCCGGGCGATCGGGGAGGGTGACGACGACGCGGACCTCGCCGTGGCCGTCGCCGCGACCATCACGGTCGACGCGGCCCACGACAACGCGCTGGAGGCCATCCAGCTGCTCGGGGGCATCGGCTTCACGTGGGAGCACGACGCCCACTGGTTCCTGCGCCGGGCCACGACCCTGCGCAGCCTGCTGGGCAGCGCCCACGACCACCGGCGCGAGGTCGCCCGCCTGGCGCTGGACGGCCGCCGCCGCCACCTGCACGTCGAGCTCGCCGGCGACGAGGCCGACCGCGTCCGCGACGAGGTCCGGGCCTTCGCGGCCGACCTCGACGGTGCCGACGAACCCGCGCGCCGCGCCGCGCTGGCCGACTCGGGGTTCCAGGTGCCGCACTGGCCCGCCCCGTGGGGCCGCGACGCCAGCCCCGTCGAGCAGCTGGTCATCGACGAGGAGCTCGCCGCCGCCGGGATCGAACGACCCAACATCTTCATCGGCGGCTGGATCCTGCCCACGATCATCGGGTACGGCACCCCCGAGCAGCGGGAGCAGTTCATCCGCCCGACCCTGCGCGGCGACATCAGCTGGTGCCAGCTGTTCAGCGAGCCGGGGGCCGGGTCGGACCTCGCGGCCATCAGCACCCGCGCCGAGCGTGTCGACGGGGGCTGGCGGATCACCGGGCAGAAGGTGTGGACCTCGCTGGCCCACCGGTCCGACTGGGGCCTGCTGATCGCCAGGACCGACCCGGACGCCCCGAAGCACGACGGCATCACCGCGTTCATCGTGGACATGCAGCACACCGACGGGCTCGAGATCCGGCCGCTGCGTGAGATGACCGGCAACGAGATGTTCAACGAGGTGTTCTTCGACGGCGCGTTCGTGCCCGACGAGATGGTCGTCGGTCCCGTCGGCGGCGGCTGGAAGGCCGCACGCAACACCCTCGCGAACGAACGCGTGGCCATGTCCTCGGGTTCGGCCATGGGCGCGGGCGTCGAGCAGGTCCTGGCCGGTGCGGCGGCCAGCCCCGCCGCGGAGGACCCCGTCGTCCGCGACCGCCTCGGGGCGCCTGGTCGCCGAGGGCCAGGTGCTGGGCCTGCTGGGGTTCCGGACCACGTTGGCGCAGCTCTCGGGCACCGAACCGGGCGCCTCGTCGTCGGTGCGCAAGCTCGTCGGCGGCCACCACGCGCGGGCCTGTGCCGACATGGCCCTCGAGCTGCTCGGCCCCACGGGGATCGTCGCGGCGGGCCCGGCCCAGAAGGCATCCTTCATGTTCCTGCAGTCGCAGTGCCTGACGATCGCGGGCGGCACCACCAACGTGCAGCTCAACGTGATCGCCGAGCGCCTGCTCGGGCTGCCGCGCGACCCGTAGTCACCGCCCCGCCCCGCACCCGACACGCCCCGCCGCTGCGCCACCGCCCCGACCACGATCGGCCGACCATGACCGGCGACCTCCGCCTCGGACTGATGCTGGGCTACTGGGCCGCCCAGCCCCGCGACGACGTGCCGCTGGCCCAGGAGGCCGAACGGCTCGGCTTCGACTCGGTGTGGACCGCCGAGGCGTACGGCTCGGACGCGGTGTCCACGCTGGCCTGGCTCGGTGCCCACACCTCCCGGATCCGGCTGGGCACCGGCCTGATCCAGCTGTCGGCCCGCACGCCCGCGTGCACGGCGATGACCGCCCTGACGCTGGACCACCTCACCGAGGGGCGGATGATCCTCGGCCTCGGCGTCTCCGGGCCGCAGGTCGTCGAGGGCTGGTACGGCCAGCCGTTCCCCAAGCCGCTCGCCCGCACCCGCGAGTACGTGCAGATCCTGCGGGACGTGTGGGCCCGCGAGGAGCCCGTCACCAACGACGGGCCGCACTACCCGCTGCCGTACCCCGGCGGGACGGGCCTCGGCAAGCCGATCAGGTCGATCACGCACCCCCGCCGCCCCGACATCCCCGTCTACCTCGGCGCCGAGGGTCCGAAGAACGTGGCCCTGGCGGCCGAGATCGCCGACGGCTGGCTGCCCATCTTCCTGTCGCCCGAACGCTTCGACGAGATGTACGGCGAACCGCTGGCCGGTGCCGCCGACGACTTCGACGTCTGCGCCCCGGTCCAGGTGGTCGTCGCCGACGACGTGGACCAGGCGCTGCTGCCGGTCAAGGCGATGCTCGGGTTCTACATCGGCGGCATGGGGGCGTCGAAGGCGAACTTCCACAAGGACCTGATCGGCCGTGCGGGCTTCGCCGAGGAGGCCGCGGAGGTCCAGCAGCGCTTCCTCGAGGGCGACCGCGAGGGCGCGATCCGGGCCGTGCCCGACGCCCTGGCCGACGAGATCGCCCTGTGCGGCCCGCCCGGGCGCATCCGCGAGCGGCTGCAGCGCTGGGTCGACTCGCCCGTGCGCAGCCTGCTGGTGATGGGCCGCGACCCCAAGGCCCTGCAGGTCGTCGCGGAGGCGCTGGCATGACCGACCGCCCCCTGGACCAGCTCGTGCGCTGGGAGGTCGACGACGCCGGCGTCGCCCGGCTGACCATCGACCGGCCCGAGGCGAAGAACGCCCTGACCTACCTGATGCGCGACCGGATCTCCGAGCTGCTCGAGGCCGCGTCCGTGGACGTCGGCATCCGGGTGGTCGTGATCGCCGGCTCCGGTGGCGCCTTCTGCGCCGGGGCCGACCTGCGCACGCCGCAGCCGCCCCCGCCCCGTCCCGACGACGCCCCGGACCGCGTCGCGGGCGAGATCGCCACGCTGGTCGAGCGCGGGTGGCAGCGGCTGGCGACCAGCATCCTCGACTGTGCCAGGCCTGTCGTCGCCGTGGTGGACGGCGTGGCGGCCGGTGGCGGGGCGCAGCTGGCGCTGGCCTGCGACCTGGTCCTGGCCAGCGACACCGCCCGGTTCGTGCAGGTGTTCGTCGACCGTGGGATCGTCCCGGACGCCGGCGCGGCCTACCTGGTCACGCGGCTCGTGGGCCCCCAGCGCGCCAAGGAGCTGTTCTTCCTCGGCGACAGCGTCGACGCCGGCACCGCCGAGCGCATCGGGCTGGTCAACCGGGTGGTCCCTGCCGACCAGCTCGACGCCCTCGTGGACGACTGGGTCGGCCGGCTGGCCACGAAGCCGACGCGCGCCATCGCGGTCACCAAGGGGCTGGTGAACCGGTCGCTCGAGTCGGACCGGGCCACCGCCCTGCGTGACGAGGCCACCGGGCAGGAGATCGTCCAGGCCACCGAGGACGCCCGCGAAGGCGTCCGTGCGTTCGTCGAACGGAGGCGTCCGAACTTCCGGGGCTGGTGACACCTCGGCGCGGGCCGGCGGGGATACCGTTCCCGTCGTCTCCCCTCCCTCGTTCGCCACCGAGTCGCCGACATGTCCACGACGTCGACGTCCGGGACCGCGCAGACCCCGCCGCTCTCCACGCGCGACGTGCTGCGTCCCGTCGTTCCCCTGCTCTTCGGTGTCGCCATGCTCATGGGCGCCACCGGCCTGCAGTCCTCGCTGGTGTCGCTGCGCGCCACCGCCGAGGGCTTCCCCACGCTCGCCGTCGGTCTGGTGTCGTCGGCGTACTTCCTCGGCTTCCTGGTCGGGGCGAGCCTGTCGGCCCGCTGGATCGGTCGGGTCGGGCACGTCCGTGCCTTCGGGGCGTTCGCCTCGATGGCGTCGGTGATGGTGCTGACCCACGTCCTGGCCGTGTCCGTCCCGGTGTGGGTGGTGGCCCGGTTCCTGTCGGGGATCTGCCTGTCCGGCCTCGTGGTCATCATCGAGAGCTGGCTGAACGGCAGCGCCCCGCGCCACCTGCGTGGACGGGTCCTGTCCACCTACATGACGGTGAACCTCGGCGGGTACGCGATCGGGCAGTTCCTCCTGCCGGCGTTCCCCATCGAGTCCTTCGAGCTGTTCGCGATCGTGTCGGTGCTGCTCAGCCTCGCGCTGCTCCCGGTCACGCTGTCGCGCCGCTCGAACCCCGAGGTCGTGACCATCGCGTCGATGCCGATGCGGCACCTGGCCGACCGTGCCCCCGCCGGCGTGGTCGCCTCGGCCATGGCGGGCCTGACCTGGGGGGCCATCGGCGGGTACTCCGCCGTGATCGCCAGCATGGCCGGGCTGCGGGCCTTCTCCCTGACCCTGTTCGTGTCGGCGTTCCTGCTGGGCCACCTGCTGGCGGAGTCGGTGGTCGGGGCGATGTCCGACCGCTTCGACCGGCGCCTGGTCACCATGGTGGTGGCCCTGGCCTCCACCGGGTTCACCGTGACGGCCGCCGTGTTCGCGGGCCAGCCCACCCTGCTGATCGCGCTGGGCGTGGCCATCGGCGGCACGACGCTGCCGCTGTACTCGTTGTCGATCGCGCTGGCGGGGGACCGGCTCGAGCCGTCGGAGATGGTCGCCGCGTCCGGCACGCTGGTGCGCATCAACGGGCTCGGGGCAGCCAGCGGCCCGCTGCTGGCCGCGGCCGTCACCGCCACGCCGCTGGGCGTCTCGGGCTTCTACCTGCTGGTGGCCTCGGGCACGACCGTGGTGGTGCTGGTGGCCGGGGCGCTCCTGCTGCGCGACGGCACCCTGGCCCCGCAGGTGCCCTACGTCGCGGCAGCCGCCCGGGCGACCACGACCGTCACCCGGTCGATGCTGCGGACCTCCGCCGCGGCGCGCGAGAAGCGCGCCGCGAAGAAGGTCCAGAAGGCCGAGCGGCGTCGTGAGCGGGGCGAGACCGACCGCGGCCCGAGGCGACCGCGGCGCGACCGCCGGACGCGGATGTCACCGACGGTGGATGATCGTCATTCGTGACGTGCACACCGGGTCGCCGGTGACGTCGTCGGCCCAGTCGGTGCGGGCCACGACGAAGGTCATGGTGGCCGAGCCGGACTCCTTGACGTAGACGTCCTCGATCTCGCCGGTGCCGCGCAGGCGGTCGCCGACCTGGACGGGGCGGTGGTAGGTGAACTCCTGCTCGCCGTGCAGGATCAGGCCCCCGTCCTGCATGAGCGCCCCGATGGCCTTCGTGACGGCGTCGGTGCCCTCGGGGGCCTCGGGCTGCAGCTCGGCGAACGCCCCGAAGGTGTGCATCACCATCGGGTAGGTCGGCGGGGCGGGAACGGCGTCGAACCCGGCGTCGGCCGCGGCCGTCGCGTCGTGGAACACCGGGTTCTGGTCGGTGATCGCGGTGGCGAAGTTGGCGACGGGGCCGCGTTCGATGACCACGACCTGCTCGGCGAGCGGTGTGCCCTTGAAGTCGGTGGCGTCCATGGTCGCAGGTCCTTGTCGTCGTCAGGCGGTGGGGGCCAGGGCCGTGGCCGAACCGGTGACGACGGCGTCGTCGTCCCCGTTGACCAGGCGGCAGTCGAGGTCGAGGACCGTCGTGCCGTCCTCCTCGCGCACGTCCGTGATCGCCACGTGGGTGGTCAGCGTGTCGTCGGGCCACGTCTGCTTGACGAACCGGACCCGGTAGGCGCGGACCGACCCGGCACCGAGCCAGTCGGTGATCGCGCGGCCGAGGATGGCCATCGAGAGCATCCCGTGCCCGAACACGCTGGGCATGCCCGCGGCCTGGGCCTTCACCTCGTCGTGGTGCATCGGGTTGTAGTCCCCGGACGCGCCGGCGTACCGGACCAGGTCGGTGCGGGACAGGGTGTGCTGGACCGGCGGGGCGGTGGCCCCGACCTCGAACGACGCCACGGTGGCTCCTCCGACGCAGACGGCAGACAGATCTGACGGTGCGTCAGATTAGGGCGTCGCGACGACACGGGCGAACCGGGCACACCCCACCCCGTTGCTGCGGAGCTTGCGCTCATCTGGTGATCGGAAGCTCCGCAGCATCGCGGTGGTGGTGGGGCGGGTGGTGTGGGTCAGTCCCGGTGGTCGGGGCGATTCCGGACCCAGGCGACGTAGGGGTCCAGGGCGTGGGGGTCGGCCAGCGCCCCGGTGGAGGCGGCGTCGTCGACGTGGGCGCCGGTGAGGATGCGCTTGATCGGGACCTCGAGCTTCTTGCCCGACAGGGTCCGCGGGACCGAGGGCATGGCGACCATGGTGTCGGGGACGTGGCGGGGGGACAGGTCGGCGCGCAGCGCGGCGGCGATGCGACCGCGCAGGTCGTCGTCGAGCTCGTGGCCGGAGCTGGGGGGCCACGAACAGGACGAGCTCGCCCATGCCGCCGGTGTCGTCCTCGAGGTGGACGACCAGCGAGTCGGCCACGCCGTCGATCGATTCGACCACGGCGTAGAACTCGGAGGTGCCCAGCCGGACCCCGCCCCGGTTGAGGGTGGCGTCGGAGCGGCCGGTGATCACGCAGGACCCGTCGGCGTGGATGGTGATCCAGTCGCCGTGGCGCCACACGCCCGGGTAGGTGTCGAAGTAGGCGTCGTGGTAGCGGGAGCCGTCGTCGTCGCCCCAGAACCCGATGGGCATGGAGGGCATCGGGGCGGTGATGACCAGCTCGCCCTGGGTGCCGATGACGGGCTGGCCCTGGGGGTCGTAGGCCTCGACCCGGCAGCCGAGCATCCGGCAGGGGATCACGCCGGCGTGGACGGGCAGGACCGGGGCGGAGCCGACGAAGGCGGTGCACACGTCGGTGCCGCCGGACACGGATCCGAGCTGCAGGTCGGTCCCGACGGCGTCGTAGACCCACCGGAACCCGGCCGGGGGGAGCGGGGCGCCGGTGGACCCGACGCCGGTGATGGCGGACAGGTCGTGGTCGTCGCCGGGGGTCAGCCCGGCCTTGCGGCACGACATCAGGAACGGGGCGGACACCCCCATGTAGGTGGTGCCGGTCCGCTCCATCAGCGACCAGAGCGTGTCGAGGTCGGGGTGGCCGGGGTTGCCGTCGAACATCACCACCGCCGAGCCGACCAGCAGCCCCGACACCAGGAAGTTCCACATCATCCACCCGGTGGTGGAGAACCAGAAGAACTTCTCCCCGGGCCCGAGGTCGAGGTGCAGCCCCAGGGCCTTGACGTGCTCGACCAGGATCCCGCCGTGGCCGTGCACGATCGGCTTGGGCAGCCCGGTCGTGCCCGAGCTGTACAGCACGTACAGCGGGTGGTCGAACGCCACGTCGACGAACGTGAGCTCCTCGTCGGTGTCGGCCACCAGGTCGTCCCACGAGGTCGTGTCGTCCCACGCCGCGTCCGGGTCGAGGTAGCCGAGCAGCACCGTGTGCTGGATCGACGGGAGCGCGTCGCGGATCGCCGCGACCTCCTCGGCCCGGTCGATCCGCTTGGTCCCGTAGACGTACCCGTCGATGGTCAGCAGCACCGACGGTTCGATCTGCGACCACCGGTCGACCACGCTGCGGGTGCCGAACTCCGGCGCGCACGACGACCACACCGCCCCCAGCGACGCCGCCGCCAGGAACGCCACCATCGTCTCGGGGATGTTGGGCAGGTAGGCCACGACCCGGTCGCCCTCGCCCACGCCCAGCCGCTCGAGCCCGGCCCGGGCCCGGCGCACCTGCTCGCGCAGCTCACCCAACGTCCACGACACGGCGTCGCGGCTCTGGGACTCGGCGACCACCGCCACGTCGTCGTCCCCGAGCCCGTTGCCCCGCAGCATGTGGGCCGCGTAGTTCACCCGCGCCCCGTCGAAGAAGGTTGGCGCCGGCATCGTCGGGTCCGCCAGCACCTCACCGACCGGGGCGGACGACTCGAGGTCGAAGAAGTCCCACACCGCCTGCCAGAACCCGGGCAGGTCGTCGACCGACCACGCCCACAGCGCGGCGTAGTCACCCACCGCGTCGGGCCGGTGGGCGGCCGCGAACCGCCCCATCCGCGAGGACGCCCACACGTCGTCGGGCGGGCTCCACAGCAGCTCGGCGTCGGACAGGTCCATGCGTGCGCTCCCGGACGGCGTCGGGGGCGCAGTCAACCAGCCTGCTCGGCCCCCGTGGCGATGGTGCCGGAGCGGTCCATGCGCTCGGGCGGCGTCGGGGCATGCGGGCTGGTGGGGTCCCAGTCGGTGCGCGCCCCGCCGCGTCGCAGGTGGACGGTCCAGCCCACCGTCGCCGAGGCGAGGATGACGGCGGACGCCGCGAGGTAGGCGGTGTGGACGCCCACGGTGTCGGCGACGGTCCCCGCGACGAGCACCCAGCCGCCCTCGGCGAGCATGACCAGCGCGGTCATCGACGCCATGATCTGCGACACGCGGTGGGTGGGCGCGAGGCGCACGAAGCTGACCTGCGGGCCGATGATCCAGGCGGCGCCCGCACCGGCGCCGACGTTGACCAGCCCGTACCCGAGGGGGCCGGACGCCAGCATGCCGGCCATCACCACCGCCCCGTAGGCGGTCAGGTGCACCAGCTGGCCGGCGAACACCGTCGTGGAGCGCAGGCGCCCCGCGACGAGGAAGCCCACGACGCCACCGGCGGGACCGGCGGCCAGGACGAAGGGCAGCCACGGCGAGTCGCCGCCGACCGCCGCGGCGGCCAGGGACTCGGGCAGGGCGGAGGCGGCCGCCGAGGCGGCGACGAGCACGGCGAGGAGCCGGAGCTGCGGATGCCCGAAGATCTCCCGCCAGCCGGCGGTGAGGCTGGGCGGGTGCTCGGGATGCGTCCGGGGTGGGACGACGAGCCCGAGCAGGACGAGGGCACCGGCGACGAAGGTCAGCAGGTCGAGCGCCAGGGCGGTCCGCGCCCCGATCAGCACGGCCATGGACGCCCCGGTCAGGTAGCCGATGACCTGCCCGAACTGGTCCGTGGTGCCGAGCAGGCCGATCAGGCCGCTGCGCAGCCGGTCGGTCACGGCGTCGGCGAGCACCCCGTGGCGGATCGCGACTTCGGCGGACCGGCGCGCACCCAGCACGAAGGCGGCGGCGTACATCGGCCACAGCGCGGGCACGAGCAGCGGCAGGAGGATGGCCAGCCCCCCGGCGACCTCGCCGCCGACCAGGCCCCCGCGACGCGGGATGCGGTCGAGCATCGGCCCGCCGAGGATCGCCATGGCCAGGCCACCGGCCCCGGTCGCTGCCAGGAATCCGGCGGCGGCCACCGCGCGGCCGCCGGAGCGCTCGTAGGCCAGGACCAGCAGCGCCCCGCCCCCGACGAAGTCGCCCATGACGGAGACGACGCTGGCGCCCAGCAGCCGGCGCGTGGTGCGCGTCGGCCAGCACCTCGCGGTAGCTGGCCACGGTGCCCCGGGCCCCCCGCGCCGAATTGCTCACCTGCGGTCCCTGGTCGATGGTGCGGCGTCGGCCCGGCACGCTAGCCGAGCCGGGTCCGGACCCGTCCCACGTTCAGCCAGCCTGTTCCTCGGGCGCACGGTCGGCCGTCGACGGGTCCTGCTCCAGCACGTGGGAGCGGACGAGGTCGATGACCCGCGTGGACGTCAGGCTGACCGAGTGGCCCGTCGCGGCGACGACCCGTCGGGTCAACCGCTCCGCGGTGGCGGCGATGCCGAGGCTGGTGGTCGCCGGGGTGGCGAGGTCACCCGCCGCCGAGACCAGCAGCCACCGTGGCCCGTCGGGGCGGTCGAGGTCGTCGACGATCTCGTCCCGCAGGTCCGACAGCAGCGGCGACCCCCACCGCAGGGCCCGCGCCAACGGGCCGGTGCCGGTGTAGGACACCCACGTGCCGCGCCACGGCGTGTTGATCGTGGTGATGGAGGCCACCGCACCGCGCAGGCGTCGCAGGGCCGTGGCCGCCGCGACCACCCCGCCCAGCGAATGGCCGACGAGGTGGAGCCGGTCGTGGGGCTCGTGCATCGCGACCGTGGCCTCGGCCGCCGTCGCGAACTGCTCGACGAGCTCGGGGAAGGCTCCTTCGGGCGTGTACGACCAGACGCGCGACACCGCCCCGGCGTCGTCGAGGACGTCGGACATGGGGACGAGGCGTGCTGGCGGGGTGCCCCACCCGGGCACGAGCAGCACGAGGTCGGTGGGCGTGGTCACGGGGTCCGTTCGGAGACGTCGGCCCTCGGGTTGGCGACAGTACGGTGCCGGCCATGACGACCTCGCACCCCTCCACCGACGCCGCGAGCCCCGACGAGGGCGCACGGCTGCTGTCGCGCGCCCGGTCCTGGGCAGCTGGCGACCCCGACCCGACCACCCGCCAGGCGCTCGAGGCGCTCGTGGCCGACGAGGACGTCGACGCCCTCGTGGACCTCGTCGGCACCCGGCTCGGCTTCGGCACGGCCGGGTTGCGGGGCGAGGTCGGGCCGGGACCCAACCGGATGAACCGTGCCGTGGTGATCCGCGCCACCCGCGGCCTGGCCGACCACCTGCTCGCCCGGGTGCCCGGCGCGGCCGACCGCGGGGTGGTCGTCGGCTTCGACGCCCGCCCCGACAGCCGCCGGTTCGCGCAGGACGTGGTGACCGTGCTGCGCGCTGCCGGGCTGGCGGTCGCGTGGTACCCGACGCCGACGCCGACGCCGCTCGTGGCGTGGGCCGCCCACGACCGCGGGGCGGCGGCCGCGGTGGTCGTCACGGCGTCGCACAACCCGCCGGCCGACAACGGCTACAAGGTCTACGACGAGCACGGCGTGCAGATCACCCCGCCGACGGACGCGCACATCGCGGCGGCGATCGACGCCGTCGGCCCCGCCGACCGGGTCCCGGGGGTCGGGGACGCCCTCGACGCCCCGGGCCCCGAGCTGACCGTCCTCGACGACGCCGACGTCGCCTGCTACCTCGACGCCATCGCCGGGGCCCGCCCCGACGTCGGCGGCGACCGGGACGTGCCGCTGGTGGTGACCCCGATGCACGGCGTGGGCGGCGCGATCCTCGACCGCGCCCTGGCCGACCGCCGGCTTCACCGCCGTCCACCGGGTCGTCGAGCAGTGGGAGCCGGACGGCACCTTCCCCACGGTCGCCTTCCCCAACCCCGAGGAACCCGGTGCCCTGGACCTGGCCATGCGCCTGGGCGACGAGGTCGACGCCGTGGCCGTGCTGGCGACCGACCCGGACGCGGACCGCCTCGCCGTCGCCCTGCCGGGCCCGGACGGCTGGCAGCGGCTGACCGGCGACCAGGTCGGCTGCCTGCTGGCCGACCACCTGCTCCGGCACACGACCGCCGCCGACCCGCTGGTGGTGTCGTCGGTGGTGTCGACCGCCCGGCTCGACGCCATCGCCGACCATCACGGGGCGCGCCGCGAGACGACCCTGACCGGGTTCAAGTGGATCTGGCGGGCGGGGCGGGAGCTGGCCGACGAGACCACCTTCGTGCTCGGCTACGAGGAGGCGCTCGGCTACTCGGTGGGGGAGGTCGTCCGCGACAAGGACGGGATCGCCGCCGCCGTGGTCATGGCCGACCTCATCGCCCACCTGGCCGCCGAGGGCCGCACGCTGCACGACGCCCTGGACGACCTGAACGACGTGACGGGGCGCTGGGCCAACGTGCAGCGCAGCATCCGACGGGAGGGGCACGACGGGGCGGGGCAGATCGCCGCCGCGGTCGAAGCCGCGGCGGTCGCCGCGCCCCACCAGGTGGGTCCCCGCCGCGTCGTCCGGGTGGACGACCTGTCCCAGGATGCCGATGCACGTCCGCCGTGGCTGCCGGCCGACCGGTCGTCGTGTGGCACCTCGACGTGGGTGGTCGTGTGCTGGTGCGTCCCAGCGGGACCGAGCCCAAGCTGAAGGTGTACGTCGACGTGCGCCTCGCGGAGGGCGAGGACATGGCCGTCGCCGGCGTGATTGGTGACGCCGCGGTGGCAGCGCTCGGCCTCTAGCGGCTGATCGCGCCGGCCAGCGACGCCGCAGCCTGCCGCAGGCGCCGTTCCATCAGCCCGGCGTCCCCGAGCCGGCGCTTCAGCGCCCGTTCCAGCCCGGCGATGGGCAGCAGGTTCTGCGGGGCGCGCGGGTCACGGTGGGGCTGGCTGGCGAACCGCGGCAGGGTCGCTGCGGTGCGGTCGGCGAGCGCGGTGACCTGCTCGATCGCCAGGTCGGCAGCGGCCTCGAGCCGCACCACGCCGGCCCACGGGTGCCCGGTGCCGTAGGGCAGGCGCAGGTACCACGAGTAGCGCGACCAGCTGGTCTGGGTGACGAACACCGGGGTGCGTTCGCCCGGGCCGAGGGCGGCGATCACGCCCTCGACCACGGGCGGCAGGTAGGCGGTGTGGTGGGTCTTGACGTAGCCCGACCGCCCCGCGGACGTTCTGCCGCCCCGACAGCGGCCCGTCGACGACGGTCAGCTCGGCCGGTTCGGCACGGGCGGCCACGGCGACCTCGAGCTGGCCCATGCGGGACTGCACGCAGGCCACCAGCGCGTCGTCGTCGGTGCCCGGCGCCGCCACCGGCTGGTACCGCAGGTCGGCCACCTCGAGCGCGGGCATGCCGGCCGGTCCGATCAGCTCGCGTCGGATCTCGCAGTCCTCGACCACGGCGTGCCCGTTGGAGCGGACGGTCCCCGCCCCGTACGAGACGGCGATGGCGGGGCGCGTCGTCGGCGGTTCCCCGTCGCCGCCCTCGGTGACCCACACCCGCGCGTCGATCCGGCGCACCCCGTCCACGAACCGGACGTCGGTGGCCGGGGAGACCTCGGGTGCGGGGCGGCGGGGCGCCCAGTCGGCGGCCGCGACCTCGCGGCCGACGTCGACGGGACCGCCGGTCTCGTGCAGCTCGGCGCTGCCCGGCGTGGCCGGGGCGAACCCCGGGGCCCAGGCGTCGACGGCGAGCCTCACGTGTCGGCCCGCGTGACCGTGGACGTGCCGGCTTCCTTGCGCACGTCGTACCGCACCGGCAGCCGCTGGGCGAGCGCCCCGACGTGGGTGATGACCCCGACCTGTCGGCCGCGGGAGCCGAGCTCCTCGAGGGCGGAGGCCACGACGTCCAGCGTCTCGGTGTCCAGCGTCCCGAACCCCTCGTCGAGGATCAGGGACTCGAGCCGGGCGGCGCCCTGCGCGGCGAGGTCGGCGACGTGCTCGGACAGGGCCAGGGCGAGCGCCAGCGAGGCCAGGAACGTCTCGCCGCCGGACAGCGTGCGGGCCGAGCGGGTCTCGTCGGCGTTGCGGTGGTCGACGACCGCGAACCCGCCGCCGTCGTCGAGCGTGAGGGAGTAGGCGCCGTCCGACAGCTCCCGCAGCATCCGGGTGGCGCCGACGACCAGCCGGCGCAGCGCGCGGTTGAGCAGCCACTTCTCGAAGTTGGACGACTTCAGGTGCAGGCCGAGCTGGTGGGCGAGGCGCTGCTGCCGACGGGCCTCGGCGAGGTCGCGGCGGACCTGCTCGGACTCGGCCAGCCGGCGTGCCAGCGTCTCGTGCTGGTGGCGGGCCCGTTCGACCTCGCGCCGGGCGGCGTCGCGGGGCTGCTCGCCGTCGCGGACGAGCACGTCGTGCGCGTGGCAGGCCTCGCGCAGCCGGGCCACCTCGGCCTTCCAGCGGTCGGCGGTCGCGTCCACCTCGCGCTTGGCGGCGTCGGCCTCGGCGAGCAGGGCGGGGCGTCGTTCGGCCGCCCAGGTCGCCAGCGTGGTCCACGCCCCGGCGAGGTCGCCCCGATCGACGGCGGGCGGGGCCAGCTCGGCGACCTGTTGCCACAGGGCGTCGAAGGCACGCCACGCCTGCTGTTCGGCAGCCTGGACCCGTTCGAGCTCGGCACGGGCCGACCGGTCGGCGGCGCGTGCCTGCTGCTCGGTCCCGCGGGCCGCGGCGAGCTGCTCGTCCAGCGCCCCGATCGCCTCGAGCCGTTCCCGCAGCGCCTCGGCCGTGGCGGGGACGCCCGCCTCGGTGGCGTCCGCGATCGCGGCGTCGCAGGTCTGCAGCCGGGTCGCCAGCCCGTCCCGTTCCGTCGTCGCGCGGGTGTGGGCGGTCGTGGCGTCGCGGTGGGTGCGGGTGGCGGCGTCGACCTGCTGCTGGGCCCGGTCCACCGCGGTGGTCGCGTCGGCCACGCCGGTGCCGGTGGCGTCGGGCAGGCGCTCCAGCGGCCGGTCGCACACCGGGCACGGGTCGCCCACCGCGTGGTCGGCCACGACGGCGGCGACCAGGTCGTGACGCTGGGCGGCGTGCAGGCCCTGCCGTGCCTCGGCGAGCCGTTCGGTCGCCGCGGTCAGGTCGGCGTCGGCTCGTTCCTCGGCGGAGGCGGCCTCGGCGACCGTCGCGTCGATGCGTGCCCGGTCGGCCACGAGCCGCTCGCGTTCGTCCAGTCGTTCGAGCTGGCGGGCGAGCGGGGCGGTGTCCCCGGCGGCCTGCCGGGCCTGGGTCGCCTCCTCCACCTGCGCGGACGCGACCTCGAGCGCCCCGTCCGCCTCGGCCACGGCGGCACGAGCGGCGACGAGCCGGTCCACGAGGCCGTCGGTCCCCTCGGGCACCGCGACGTCGGCCAGCAGTGCGGCCCGCTCGCGTGCGGTCGTCTCCTGCTCGCGTCGGCGGATCCCGTCCTGCCGGATCTCGTCGAGGGTCGGCTGGGCGGCGTCGAGGTCCTCCACGAGCCCCTCGAGCTGCTCGACGCGCGCAGCCGCCGCCTTGACCGCGTCCTCGGTGGCGTCGACCAGCTCGGCGTCCAGCCGCCGCTGGAGCATGTCCACCGAGGACTGGGCCATCGTGGCCCGGTCGCGGGCCGCGGAGCCGACCCGCCGGTAGACGTCGAGGTCGAGCAGCTGGACGAGCAGGTCCTGCCGTTCCTTCGGCTTGCTGTGCAGGAACTGCTGGAACGCCCCCTGGGGCAGCACGATGCAGGACGTGAAGTGCTCGAACCGCAGTCCCAGCAGCCGTTCGACCTCGGCGGTCAGCTCGTCGGCCGTGCCCGCCAGCGTGTCGGTGGCCGTGCCCTCGGCGTCCCGCCAGCGTTCGAGCCGGGCCTCCTTCGTGGTCGCCCCGCTCTTGGTCCGCCGCACCACGCGCACGGCGGTGTAGGGGCGTCCGCCGACGGTGAAGTCCAGCCGGACCCGAGCCTCGGCCCTGCCCTGCGAGATCAGCGGGGCGACCATGCGCCGGTCGTCGTACCGCGGGACCGTGCCATAGAGGGCAAAGGTCATGGCATCCACGATCGAGCTCTTGCCCGCACCCGTCGGGCCGGACAGCACGAACAGGTCGGCGTCGGCGAAGTCCACCGTCACCGGGTCGCGGAAGGACGCGAAGCCCTCGAGCTCAAGGCGAGTCGGGCGCACCGGCGGCCTCCTCGAGCTGGGGATCGGCGACCTGCTCGAGCAGCTCGCCGAACAGGGCGGTCAGGTCGGGGTCCTCGACCTGGGCCTCGGTGAGGTACTGGGCGAACAGGTCGGTGGGGGACTGGTGGAAGTCGTCGAGCTCCCAGGTCTCCTCGTCGCCGTCGGGGCGGTCCTCGTGGTCGATGCGCACGTCCACGGCGGTGGGGAAGCGCTCGCGGACCTCGTCGGCCAGGCCGGCCCGGTCGGCGTCGGTCAGCACGACACGCAGGTGGGCGTCGCCGAGCTGGGCCACGCGCGACTCGAGCTCGGCCAGCGGTCCCCGGACCGTGCGCAGCGATCGTCCCTGCGTCAGGTCCACGGTGCGGATCGTGGCGGGCAGGTTCGGTTCCGCCTCGACGACCAGCACCGCCTTGTGGTCGCGTTCGACCTCGCCGAAGTCCAGGTGCAGCGGCGATCCGCAGTACCAGATCGGGCACGCCCCGGGGATCTGGTGCGGCTGGTGCAGGTGTCCCAGCGCCACGTACTGGGCGGAGGCCGGGAACGCCGTCGGCGGGACGAGGTAGTCGAAGATCGTGTGGGCGGCGCGCTCGCCGCCGCCGAGCACCGGCTGCCCGCTGGCCACCGTGAGGTGGGCGGCGACGATGTTGACCGTGTCCGGCCCGAACCCGGCCGTCAGGGCCTTGAGGATCCGCTTCGCGCGTTCGGCGTAGCGGGCGGCGTGCTGGTCGCCGCGACGGGCCATGAGCTGGTCGGCCTTGACCACCGACCGCTGCGACAGGAACGGCACCAGCGCGATGCGAGCGACCTCGCCCGAGGCAGTCTGCAGGTCGAGCACGCCGCCGTCGTCGGGCGGACGCACGTCCGAGGCCACGTGCACCGTCGAGCGGTTCAGCACCGGTTCCAGGGCGGCCCAGCGCCGCGGGTTGTCGTGGTTGCCGGCCAGCACCACGACGTGCGCACCGGTGTCCGCGAGGTCCAGCAGCGCGCGGTAGACGATCCCCTCGGCCTCGGGCGTCGGCGTGGCCGTGTCGAAGGCGTCGCCCGTGACCAGCACGACGTCGACCTGCTCCTCGGCCGCGACCTCGACGATCTCGGCCAGGACCGCCCGGTGCTCGTCGGCACGACTGCGCCCGCGGATCCCACGACCCACGTGCCAGTCGGATGTATGGAGGAGCTTCATGTCGACGACCGTAGCCACGGGGTGCGACACGGCCATGGAGGTGTCGCGGGCGGAGATCCCGTAGCGTGCCCCGCCCCGCCCGCCCAGGACCCCACGCCATGTCCGAGATCCCGCCGTCGCTGCCGCCCCCGGGGTGGTACGCGGACCCGGCCGGCGACCACGGGTCGCGATGGTGGGACGGGGCGGCGTGGACCGACCACGTACGCGCCGGGGGGCCCAACGACGACCCCCCCCGCCACCCGTCGACGCCACCGCCGCGACCGATGCCCTGCCGCTGCGCCTGGCCGGCAGCCAGCGCCGCATCGCGCTGGCCGCCGCGGTCGTGCTGGTCGCGGGCCTGGTGGCCACGGCCGCGGTCGGGCTGCGGACCCCGCGCCGGCCCCGCCCGACGGCGAGGCTCGGGTCGACGGCGCCCCGCTCGGCGAGGTCCTGCCCGGCGCGGAGGTGCCCCCGCCGCTGGACCCGGCCGAGGTCGCCCGCCGTGTCGAGGCCGCCGGCTGCACGACGGTGGTCGACGGTGAGCCCCTCGAGGACGCCAGCCACCTCGACCCGGCCGAGGCCCCGCCCCCCGCCGCGCTGTACGAGGACCGCCCCGCCAACTCCGGACGGCACTACGGCAGCATCCTGCCCCTGCCGGCGGGGACGGCGACGGCGGCCATCGACGAGCGTGCCGTCCTGCACAACATGGAGCACGGCAGCGTGGTCGTCTGGTTCGACGAGGCCGTCGTGGGCCGCGACGGACGTGCGGCCATCGCCGACTGGCGCGACCGGCGCGCGGACCTCGGCTTCACCTCATCCGCGGGCGGGGCGCTGTTCGCCACGCCGATGCCGGGAGACCTGACCGATGCAGCGCCCTCCTCGGGCGACGAGGACCCGCCTGCCGTCGCGCTCCGGGCGTGGGGCCAGGCCGTGGACTGCGACCGCTTCGACCCGCTGGTCGCCGACGCGTTCCTCGTCGAGCACTGGGGCTCGCACGGCATCGCCCCGGAGGCCGACCTGTCGCCCTACCCCGAGGACTCGCTGCGCCTGGCCGAGCCCGCCTGACGCTTCCGGTGCTCCAGTACCGGAACTGTCGCGCGACCGGGTGCCCGGGTCGCGACGCGTGACGGTTCCGGTAGCCCAGTACCGGAACTGTCAGAAGGGGATCTCGTCGCCGTCCTGGTCGACCGCCGGCGGCAGGTCGTCGCCCTCGTGGTCGACCGCGGGCGCAAGGTCCGCGAAGGGGTCGTCGGGCTGGGAGTCGACGGCGGTCGCGGGGGTGGGGCCCGCCCCGGCCTCGGAGGGCCGGGTGGCCCAGGCCGGGAAGGGGAACTCGACGACCAGCGGGACCGGCAGCTCGGGCTGGCTGACGATCATGGTGCCGGGCTTGACGATGGTGGCGCGCTGGCGCTGGGCGGTGGGCAGGAACCCGTACTCCTCGCGGGACGCCTCGGCGGAGTCGAGCCGGCCAACCACGCGGATGGCCGAGTTGGCGATGATCCGACGTTCGACCTCGGAGGCGGTCTGCTGCGCCCCGATCAGGATCATCCCGAGCGAGCGCCCGCGTTCGGCGACGTCGAGGAGGATCTCCTTGATGGGGGAGTGGCCCTCGCGGGGCGCGTACTTGTTGAGCTCGTCGAGCACGACGAAGGTCAGGGGGTCGGGGGAGCCGGACTGCTCCTTGGCGGTGAACGCCCGCTGCAGCACGACGCCGACCACGAACCGCTTGGCACGGTCGTTGAGGTTGTGGATGTCGACCACGGTGACCTGGGCCTGGTGGTCGATGCGGTGGCGGGCCGGTTCGGGCAGGTCACCGCGGATGAGGTGCTCGAGGTGGCGCTGCGCCCCGAACAGGCGCCGGATGAACGCGTTGACCGTGCCGATGCCGATGGCACGGCCGGCCCACTGGTCGCGGGTGGCGTCGTCCTCGACGTTGGTGCGGATGACGTCGATCAGCTCGCCGAAGGTCCGGCAGGTCACGCCGTCCAGGGAGACCGCCCCGTCCCCTACAGGCACGGCCTCGCGCTTGAGCTTCGCCGAGACCGCGTGCACCACCATCGTGTACTGCTGGCGGTCGTCCTGGGCGTCGGTGAACAGGAAGGGCAGCAGCTCGTCGCGGCAGAACTCCTCGAGGGTCCAGAAGAACGACGTGATCCCCTCGATGCGGGCGCCGGTGTCGGCGGCAGCCGTGGCCGCGCCCCGGCGGGGCGGGGCCCAGAAGGCCACGGACCGGAAGGCCGATGGTTCGAGCCCGAGCGCGTGGTAGCGGGCTCGCTGCGTGTCGTCGAGCGTGGCGTTGGCGTGGTCGAGGAACAGCAGGTCCTCGCCCTTGACGTTGAAGATCAGCGCCTTGGCGTTGGCGCTGTGGGCCATCACCCCGGACGTGAACAGGCTGTGCAGCAGGAACGTGGCGTAGGTGGTCTTGGTGGCCACGCCGGAGACGCCGGAGATGTTGACGTGGGCGCCCCGGGTCCCGTCGAGGAACTCGAGGTTGACGTAGACCGGTTCGTCCTCGCGTGACAGCCCGGCCGGCAGCCGCTTGGCCATGCCGTCGAAGAACAGCGCCTCGTCGCGGTCGGCACCTTCGGCCCGGCGCACCGCCTGGCCGGGCAACGGCGGCACGAACACCTCGGGCTCGAAGCGGGTGGTGAGCACCTGGGCGGCCTCGGCGACCTCGGCGGGCAGCACGCCGGCCTCGATGAGGAACACGTCCGAGTCGAAGCGGGCGCCCTCGTGCCGGGCGCGGACCTGGTTCACGATCCCGTAGATCCGGACCGGGCCTCGCCCCGGGGGCGTGCGCTCGAGCGCGACCACGTCGTCGAGCTGCAGGAACTGCTCGGGGGCCACCGCGACCCAGAACTCGAGCGGGGTCGCGTCGTCGGTGCCGATGACGCGTCCGACGAGCGGCGCCCCGTCCCCGTGCCCTGCGTCGCTCACCCACGACCTCCGTCGCCTCGTCGCGACCCGAGGCTAGGGGACACCTGCGACGCGGCCGGCGAGGCGCCGTCAGCGCAGGCTCGCGGTCACCCGGTCCAGCGTCGTGGTGGGCAGCGCCCCGGTCCCGCCGAGCACCAGCAGCGTCGTGGGGGAGAGGCGCCGCAGCTGGGCGGCGGTGGCTGCGGGCAGCGGGCCGGAGGGCGGGACCAGCAGCACGGCCGCGCCCCGCGTCGCCGCGGCCGCCCCGCCGCCGAGCGCGTCCGGGAAGGACTCGCCGGTGGCGAGCATGACCACGTCGGTGGCGTCGGGGAAGGCGTCGGCGACCACGGCGGCGGCGGTCTCGTAGCGGGTCTGTCCGCCGATGCGCCGCGTCGGGGCGCCGGCGGCACGGCCCGCGTCGAGGCGCACGGCCTCGGAGACCGCGCCGGTGCCGCCCAGCACGACCACGCGCCCGGGACGCAGTCGGGCGAGCTCGTCACGGATGGCCGATGGGAGCGTGCCGCCCGCGGTCAGCAGGACCGGTCCGCCGGCCCGCCCCGCCGCGGCGCCGGCCGCCAGGGCGTCCGGGAAGGCGGTGCCGATGGCGAGGTAGGCGACCGGCACGCCCGGGGCGAAGGCGTGGGCCGAGATCCGCGCGCTGGTGCGGTAGCGGTCGGCGCCGGCCAGGCGGGTGACGCGGGCCGACGTGGTCCTGGACAGCTCGGCGACGACGGCGTCGGGCACCACGGCCGGGCCGCCGAGGACCCAGACGCGATCGGGCCGCAGCCGCGCGAGCTCCTCGCGCACCGGGTCGGGCACGCCGGTCGGGGCGACCAGCAGGACCGGGGCGCCGCGGACGGCGGCGGCCGCCGCGCCCGACAGGGCATCGGCGAAGGATGCACCGGTCGCGACGTAGACGTCGTGGACGGTGCGGGGGAAGGCGTCGGCGGTGATGGCCGCACCCGTGGCGTAGCGGTCCGTGCCGGCCAGCCGCGTGACCGTGGTCGTCGTCGGAGGCGGGGCGGGGTCGAGCGTCGGGGTGGGCGTCGGCTCCGGGGCGGGCGTCGGGTTGCGGTTCCGGCTCCGGTGCGGGCGCGGGTTGCGGTTCCGGCTCCGGGGCGGGGCGGGGTCGGGCGCGGTGGTGGCGGCGAGCAGCCCGGCGACGACCGCACCGGCGTCGACCATCCCGCCGGAGCGCGTGTGTCCCGCGAGCGACGCCAAAGGTCGCGCGGCGGCGACCACGGCGTCGACGAGGTCGGCCGGCGGCAGGTCCGGGGCGACCGACCGGGCCAGCGCGACCACGCCCGTGACGTGCGGGGCGGCCATGGACGTGCCGCCCATCCAGGCGTACTGGCCGCCCGGGATGGTGCTGAGCACGCCGACGCCGGGCGCCCCGACGTCGACCGTGCTCGCTCCGGTGTTGGAGAAGCTGGCGAGCCGTCCTCGCCCGTCGACGGCGGCGACGCTGAGGATGGTGCGGTGCGGGAACGCGGCGGGGTAGATCGCCGAGGTGTCCAGGTCCAGCCCGTCGTTGCCGGCGGCCGCGACGACCACCGCGTCCAGCGACGCGATCGCCTCGGACAGGGCCCGGCTGCTGTCGGGGCCGCCCCAGGACAGGTTGACCACGTCGACGCCCATGGCCGCCGCGTACTCGAGCGCCGCGACGGCGTCGGAGGTCCACCCGGACCCGTCGTCACCCATGAACTTCAGCGGGAGGATCCGCACCCCCGGGGCCACGCCGACGATGCCGTGGCCGTCGTTGCCGACCGCGGCGATCGTGCCGGCCACGTGGGTGCCGTGCCGGTCGGCGACGGGGTCGTCGAAGACGGTGGCGTCGTCGTGGTGGAAGTCCCACCCGGTCACGTCGTCGACGTAGCCGTTGTGGTCGTCGTCCACGCCGTTGCCCGCGACCTCCCCGGGGTTGTGCCAGATGTTGGCGGCCAGGTCCGGGTGGCGGACGTCGATGCCGGTGTCGACCACGCCGACCACGACGTCCCGGGCGCCCCGCGTGTGCGTCCACGCCCCGGCCACGTCGACGTCCACGCCGGCCAGGCCGGTCAGGCCGCCGATCACCTGTCCGGTGTTCTCCAGGCCCCACAGGTAGCCGCTGAGGGGATCGTCGACGAGGTGGCCGAGGTCCGATGCGTGGACGAGGCGGTCGGGTTCGGCCCACACCACGTCGGGGCGGGCGGCGAGGCGCGCCGCCGTGGCTGCAGCGGACTGGCCCGGCTCGAGCTGCAGGACCGAGATGCCCGTGGCCGCTCCGCCGTGGACGGAGGCCACGCCCGGTGCCGCGGCCATCGCGCGGGTCTCCACGCGGTCGGCCAGTCGGACGAGCACGCGGGACGGAGGCGTGGACCCCGCCGCTGGCGCCGGTGCGGCTGCGGCCGGGGGGGTCGTCGCGGGGGCCCCGAGCACCATCGCGACCACGACGAGCAGGCCGAGGAGCACGGGAGGACGACGGGAGGTCATGGTCGTGGTGTCGGCCCGTTGCCGGGGCCACCTGAAGCCTCACGGTGGAGCAGATCGCAGACGCCCCGGACGGGCTAGTCCGGTGACGATGCGTGCCGTCACCCCGGCGGGGCGTCACCTGCCAGGCACCGTGCTGGCACCACCGAGCCCCGGGACGGGGGTCCCCGGCGACCTGGGCCGGCGGGTGGACGCGCAAACCACCCGGATTGACCATGGTGCCGTCGGCGCCGCTGCGGGCACCATGTGCAGCACGCGCAGGGCGCGACTCGAGTCCGGCCCACCCCCCGGGGTGTGGCCTCGGGGGCGGCACGCGTCGGCGAGCCGCGAGCGTTCCCCTCCAGGGACGAACGCTGGCGGGGGCGTCGTCGGCGCACGTGCCGCGCTCGCGGTCCTCTCAGGACCCGAGCTGGTGCACGAACTCCCGCTCGGTCGTCTCCGAGGGGTCGTGCAGCTGCCGGGTCGCGCCGGTGGCCGTGTACCCGCACCGGGCATACAGCCGGTGGGCGTCGGCGAAGCGGCTGTCCGACCACAGCTCGACCTGCTGGACCCCAAAGGTCCGCGACGCGTGCCCCTCGACCAGCTCGACCAGGTGACGCCCCAGCCCGCGGCGGCGGTGGGACGGGGCGACGTAGAGGCGCTTGAGCTCGGCGCGGTCGTCGCCGTGGGGCGCGACGCCCACGCATGCGACGACGTCGCCGTCGTCGTCGGTGACCACCCACCCCCGCCCGCCGGCGCCCCGTAGCCGGGCCGCGAGCTCGGGCAGGTCGGCGTCGACGCCGGGCAGGTCCAGCACGCAGCCGGGGTACTCGGCGTACACCGACCCGATGAGGTCGATGACCGCCTCGGCGTCGTCGTCGCGCAGGTCGCGGACCTGCAGGCCGTCGAGCGTGGCCACCGGGGGCTCCTGTGCGTGGTGCGCAGCGGCGCGCCACGCTACACCGTGACCCGTGATGGCCCTGCGACTGCTCCCGATGCTCGCCACCGCCGGTGCGCCCGGCGACGTGGCCGGCCCGGCGTGGGCACACGAGTTCAAGTGGGACGGCGTCCGGGCCCTCGTGGTCTCCGACGGCCAGCGCGTGCAGCTGCGCTCGCGGCTGGGCAACGACGTCACCGACGGCTACCCCGAGCTGCAGGACCTGGCCACGGTGCTGCCGGCGGGCACGGTGGTCGACGGCGAGGTGGTCGCGCTCGATGCCGACGGGGCGCCGTCGTTCCCGTTGCTGCAACGGCGCATGCACCTGCGGGACCCGGGGCGGGTCGCCGTGGTGGCCCAGCAGGTCCCGGTCGTGCTGATGGCCTTCGACGTGCTCGTGGACCACGGGACACCGGTGCTGGACCAGCCCTGGTCACAGCGTCGGCAGCGGCTGGAGGCGCTCGGCCTGGCCGGCGCGGCATGGGCGACCCCGCCGCTCGGCGACGACCTGCACACGTCCCTGCAGACCGCGGCCGCCCGCGGCCTGGAGGGCGTGGTGAGCAAGCGCCGGGACTCGCGGTACCGCCCCGGCGAGCGGTCCCGGGACTGGCGCAAGCTGCGGCTCATGCGCGAGCAGGAGTTCGTCGTCGGGGGTCTGCGCCGGGGCCAGGGCAGCCGGAGCGGCTCCTTCGGCTCGCTCGTGGTCGGCACGTGGGACCCGGCGTCGCCGGACCCGGCACGGCCGCTGCGCCACGCCGGCGGGGTCGGGTCGGGCTTCACGCAACGCGAGATCACGCGGTTGGGCGAGGTGGTCGCCGACCTCGTCACCGACACGTCCCCGTTCCACGACCTCCCGCACGACCCCGAGGTCACGTGGCTGCGTCCCGCCGTCGTCGTGCAGGTGCGCTTCCGCGAGTGGACGCCCGAGGGGCGCCTGCGGCAGCCCACCTACCGCGGCCAGCGGTCCGACCGGGACCCGAGCACGGTGCAGCGGGAGCACGCCGAGCCGTACAGTTGACGCGCCACGCACGCAGCAAGGAGGGCGCTGGTGCCACGCTCGATCTGGACGGGGGCGATCAGCTTCGGGCTGGTCAACATTCCCATCCGGCTGGTCACGGCCGTCGAGGACAAGTCGGTCAGCTTCCGGCAGATCCGCCGCGGTGACAACTCCCGGATCCGCCACCGCCGCGTCGCCCAGTCCGACGGCGAGGAGGTCGCGCAGGAGGACATCGTCAAGGGCTACGAGGTCGCGCCGGACCGCTACGTGGTGATCGACCCGAACGAGCTCAAGGCGCTCGACCCGACGTCCTCTCGCACCATCGACATCGAGGACTTCGTCGAGCTGTCCGAGATCGACCCGATCTACTTCGACTCGTCCTACTACCTCGTCCCGCAGGAGACCGCCGCCAAGCCCTACCGCTTGCTGCACGAGGCCATGCGGGCCTCCGGCAAGGCCGCCATCGCCCGGTTCGTGCTGCGCAGCAAGCAGTACCTGGCGGTGCTGCGACCCCTGGGCGACGCCATCGCCGTCTCGACCATGGTCTACCACGACGAGGTCGTGCCCACGGCGCGGCTGGACGGCCTGCCCGGCGAGGAGGTCGAGCTCAGCGAACGCGAGCTCGCCATGGCCGAGCAGCTGGTCGCGTCGATGACGGCCGACTGGGAGCCCGAGAAGTACGAGGACTCCTACCGCCGCAAGGTGCTCGACCTCATCCAGCAGAAGGCCGAGGGCCAGGAGATCGTCAGCGTGCCCGACGCCGAGAAGGAATCGGGTGACGTCGTCGACCTGATGGCTGCACTGGAGCAGAGCCTGCAGGCCGCCAAGGACGACCAGGCCAAGACGGCCTGATGTCCCCGACGCCCCAGCGCGTCACCGTCCAGGTCGAGGGGCGGGAGCTGTCGCTGTCCAACCTCGACAAGGTCATGTACCCGGCCACGGGCACGACCAAGGCCGCGGTGATCGACTACTACACGCGCATCGCCGAGGTCATGCTGCCGCACCTGCGCGGGCGCCCGCTGACGATGGTCCGCTACCCCGACGGCGTGGACGGCGACCGCTTCTTCGAGAAGCGCTGCCCGTCGCACCGCCCCGACTGGATGGGCGACGGTGACCCTCGGGCGCGAGGGCAGGGACAAGCGTCGTCGACCACTGCGACCTGCGCGAGCGGGCCGACCTCGTCTGGGCCGCCAACCTCGCCGCGCTCGAGCTGCACACCACCATGGCCGCGGCCCCCGACACGGCCCGGCCGACGATGGTCGTGTTCGACCTCGACCCCGGGCCGCCCGCCGACGTGCACGACTGCGCCCGGGTCGCGCTGCTCTGCAAGCAGGTCTTCGACCGGCTCGGGTTGGTCGCACGGCCCAAGACCTCGGGATCGAAGGGCCTGCAGCTCTACGTCCCGCTCAACCAGCCCGCCATGACCTACGAGCGCACCAAGGGGTTCGCGCTGGCCGTCGGGCAGCTGCTCGAGAAGGTCCACCCCGAGCAGGTGCTGACCAGCATGGACAAGGCCCAGCGGACGGGGAAGGTCTTCGTCGACTGGTCCCAGAACGTGCTGACCAAGACCACCGTCACCCCCTACTCCCTGCGCGCCCGCGAACGGCCCACCGTGTCCACGCCGCTGACCTGGGAGGAGGTCGAGGCCGGGGCCGCCGACGAGCACGACCTCACCTACGACCTCGACGACGTGCTCGCGCGTGTCCAGGAGCACGGGGACCTGTTCGCCGACGTGCTCACGCTCGACCAGGAGCTGCCGGCGCTGGGGTGACCGTCGCGCCCAGCGCGCGCCCGGGGGCCGCGTCGGCGCCCGGGGTCCGCGGGTGGGGTCTGGCCGGTGCGGCCCGGCGCGTCCTCGGACTCGCCCGGGGCGTCCTCGGCCGGCGTCGTGTCGGTCGGGGCGGTCTCGTCCGACTGCGTCCGCGGCCGGGTCGTCCGGCCGGGGAGCAGGCGCGGGGGCGTCGGGGCGCTCGCCGGGGGCATCGGGGACGGCGTCGGCCGCCGGCGGGGCGTGGGGGGCCTCGCCCGTGTCGTCGGGGCGGCCGGCGTCTCGGGGCGCCGCGTCCTCGGCCGCCGGCGGCCTGCGGTCGGCGTCCTGCCGGCCCGTGACCACGTCCTCAGGGGGACCGGTGGGCACGCCGTCGTCCCGGCCCACCTGGCCGGGCGCGTACTCGCGAGCCGGGGTGCCGTCGGTCGCCTTGATGCCGGGCGCGTGCTCGTGCGCGTCGTGGTCACCGGCGAGCTTGGCCTGGCCCGGGGCGTCGGGGAAGCCGACCCCGACGTGCTGGCCGAGGTCGTGCGCGAGCTCCTGCGCCGCATCCGGCAGCGACCCCGTCGCCGCCAGCCCGCCAGTGCCCGCCACGGCGACCCCGGCAGCCAGCACGACCTTCGCACTGGTCATCGCCGCGAGGCTGCGCAGTCGCCGCCGCCACGGGGGCGTGGCCGACGACGCGGTCCGGGCGGACACGGCGACCAGCAGGCCCTCGAGCTCGTGGGCGCGCACCTCGGGGGGGACCGGGTCCGTGGCCGTGGACGCAAGGCGATCCAGGAGGGCGCGCAGCTCGGCGTCCTCCCGCACCAGCGGGTCCTGGGTCCAGGGATCCGTCATGAGGGCCATGCCCGGTGAGCGACAGGAAGCAGGTCGAGGGTTACGGGTGTCCGCAAGGTGCGCGCGCAGCGCGTTGAACGCGCGGTGCTGCAGGGCCTTGACCGAGCCGACGGTGCGGTCGAGCACCTGCGCCGTCTCGTCGAGGCTGAGCTCGTTGACCACCCGCAGCACGACGACCTCCCGCTGGTCGTCGGTCAGCCGGGCCAACAGCCGGCGCACGTCGTCCCAGCCCATCGCGGCGAGCACCGGTTCGCTGGCCGTGTCGGCGGTCGACGAGTCGCGCAGCTGGTCGGACGGCACGGGGTCGGCGGGGCGGCGCCGGCGGGCGCGACGGGCGTCGAGCATGCGGTGGTGGGCGATCGCGAGCGCCCAGGAGCGGAACTGGCGCTCGTCGCCCTCGAACCGGTCGATGTCGCGCACGACCTGCAGCAGCGTCTCGCCGGCGACGTCGTCCGGGTCGTCCAGCGACTGGTGGCGCAGGTAGCTGTGCAGGATCGCGGCGAGGCTGTCGTAGAGCTCGACCCACGCCGGGGCGTGCCCCGCGCGCGCGTCCGCCAGGCGCTGCTGGAACGCCTCCGCCCCCGTCATCCCTGACCCGCCTCCCGGCTCGCTCTGTCGATGATGCCCGACGGCGCAGCATCCTGCTCGTGTTCGGCGCCGGGTCCGGCGCCGGTGGGCGTCACCCATGGTTTACGACACGTCGGCGCCCCAACTTCAGTGCGGCGGCCCCGAACCCCGCCGCGAGCGCACGGCATGCTCGTGCCCTCATCCACCCGTCCCGACGCCCGCGAGGCCCCCGGTGAGACTCCCCGCGACCTCCCTGCTGCTCGCCACGACCCTGCTCCTCGGGGCGTGCACGTCCGAGCCGAGCCCCACCAGCACGACCGACGGCAGCGGCACGACGTCGCCCAGCGCCCCGGCCACCTCCGCGGGCACCGGCAGCCCGTCGGCTCCCTCCTCGGGCGCATCCGCGGCACCGTCGGGCACCGCGGTCGACCTCGACGGGGCATCGGCGGGGTGGCGGGTGGTCGGCACCGGCTTCGAAGGGCCGGTGCAGGTCCTGCCGGTGCCCGGAGCCGGGACGGTCGTCGTCGAGCAGGTCGGGCGGCTGCGGACGCTGGACGGCGCGACCGTGCTCGACCTCACCGACCGCGTCACCGCCGGCGGCGAGAGGGGACTGCTCGGCGCCGCGGTCCATCCCGACGGGGCGCGGCTGTTCGTGCACTACTCGGGGTCCGGCGGGCACACCGTCGTCTCGTCGTTCCCGCTGCAGGACGGCACGGTCGACGCCGGTGCCGAGACGGTCCTGTTCGAGCACGACCAGCCCGCCGGGAACCACAACGGCGGGGCGCTGCTGTTCGACCCCGACGGGATGCTGGTGCTGGCGCTCGGAGACGGCGGCGGGGCGGGGGACCAGTTCGGCAACGGCCAGGACCCGAGCACGCAGCTCGGGGCGCTGCTGCGCTTCGACGCCGACGGGGCGCAGCTGACGCCCGCCGAGGGCAACCCCTTCCTCGACGGCGGTGGTGACCCGGCGGTGTGGGCGTACGGCCTGCGCAACCCGTGGCGCATCGCCTTCGACGAACAGCGCCTGTACGTGGCCGACGTCGGCCAGGACGCCGTCGAGGAGGTCGACGTGCTCGACCGCGACGACGTCGCCGGCGCCAACTTCGGCTGGCCGATCCTCGAGGGCACGGCGTGCTACCGCGAGGACGACTGCGACCCGGCCGGCACGGTGCGCCCCGTGGCCGAGCTGCACCACGCGGACGGGGCGTGCTCGATCATCGGCGGCGTGGTCGTGCCTGCCGACCACCCCAGCGGACTCGGCGGCGCCTTCCTCTACAGCGACCTGTGCGACACCCGGCTGCGGGCCGTGCGCGCGGACGGGGCCGAGGTCGCCACGGCCGTCGTGGACGGGGCGCAGCTGCCGGCCTCGCCGCTCGGGTTCGGCACGGGCGCGGACGGCGAGGTCTGGGTGGGCCTGCAGGACGGCCGGATCCTGGAGCTCACCGCCGGCTGACCGATTGCTGCGGAGCTTTCGATCACCCGGTGATCGGTTCTTCCGCAGCAACGCCGAGGGGACTGGCCGCGCCGGTCACCCGAGCAGGTGGACCTCCGTCGCGACCGGGCCGTGCTGGTCCTGGTCGCGGGCGAAGCTGCAGCGCTGGCCCTCACGCAGGGTGCGGAACCCGGCACCCGGCAGGGCGTGCCAGGTCACGAAGACGTCCGCGCCCGCCGTCGTCGGGGCGCACGAAGCCGAAGCCACGGTCCTCGCAGAACCAGGCGACCTCGCCGAGCACCCGGATGGGCGGGGCGTCGGCGGGGCTGAGCGCGTCGGGGCGGCGGTCCATGGGCGGCTCGAGGGCACGGGGAGGGGGTCCGCGCCATTCGATGCTACGCCCCGACGGGATCGCCGCCGCGCAGGTCAGGTCACGAGGTGGTGTCGCGCCAGGTGTCGGCGTCCTGTTCGGGGACGGCGCGGCCCTTGACGGCGCCCTCGAGGGAGGCGCCGCGGCCGGTGCGCTTCGCCTCGGGCAGCTCGACGAGGCGCACGACCGACGGCGGGTCGGTCGGCACGTGCAGGTCGCCGGTGACGCCGCAGAACGCCAGCCGGTCGGGCCCGGCCTGCACGCCCTTGCCGCCCCGCCCCTTGGCCGCGTACTCGGACGCGGGGGTCCGCTTGGCCTCGCCGTCGGCGCCGACGGTGACGACCTCGACGTCCTCGTCGGTGCCGTGGGGGACCACGGTGGCCGACACGATGCTCGCGTCCTTCGGGACGTTCATCCCGGCGACCCCGGCAGCGGTGCGCCCCATGGTGCGGACCTCCTCGGCGGGGAAGCGCGTGACGAGCCCCTGGTCGTGGGCGAGCACGAGGTCGTCGTCGTCGCGGCACAGCAGGACGGCCGCGATGCGGTCCCCGTCCTTGACGCCGGCGGCCTGGATCGACCGCGTGCGGGCGCCGAGGAACTCGTCGGCGTCGGTGCGCTTGACCTGCCCCTGGGCGGAGACGGTGGTGACCGTCGTCCCGGCCACCAGCGGGACGGCCCCGACCAGCGGGGCGTCGGGCCCGCCACCGATGCACCCCGGCGACGTGGGTACCGCGCTGGTCGGCACGGACCACGGGCACGTCGCCGACGGGCAGGCGGTAGCCGGTGCCCTCCTCGTCGACCAGCAGCAGCTCGTCGTCGGTGGTGCAGCGCACGACCGCCACCACCGGGTCGTGGCCGTGCTTGTGGGCGGGGGAGGTGCGCCGCCGCGACACCGGCTTGGCGTAGCCGCCCCGCGTCACCAGCACGGTGACCTCCTGCGCCTCGAAGCCGGCCTGCGACCCGCCGGCCAGCACGTCCTCGGCGCTGATGCCCTCGCCGACCAGCCGGGACCGCCGCGGGGTGGCGTGGACGCGCTTGATCTCGGACAGCTCCTCGACGAGCACGCGGTCGAGCTCCTCGGGGTCGCCGAGGATCGACTCGAGGCCGGCGATGGTGTCCTGCAGGGCCTGGTACTCGTCCTCGAGCTCGGCGCGTTCCAGTGCCGCCAGCCGACGCAGCCGCATGTCGAGCACGGCCTGGGCCTGCACCTCGGACAGCTCGAACCGGTCCATGAGGCCCTGCTTGGCCTCGTTGGCGGTCTGGCTGGAGCGGATCAGCGCGATCACCTCGTCGAGGTGGTCCAGCGCCGTCAGCAGCCCCTCGAGGATGTGGGCGCGCTCCTTCGCCTTGCGCAGCCGGTACTCGGACCGGCGGGTGATGACCTCGCGCTGGTGGGCGACGTAGTGCTCGAGCGCCTCCTTGAGGCCGAGCGTCCGCGGGGCGCCGTCGACCAGCGCCACGCAGTTGACGTTGAAGTTCGTGCGCAGGTCGGTCTGGCTGTACAGCTTCGCGAGGACGGCGGCGGGGTCCTCGCCCCGCTTGAGCTCGATGACGATGCGCATGCCGTCGCGAGAGCTCTCGTCCCGCAGGTCGCGGACGGCGTCGAGCTTCTTCTTCTGGACGAGGTCGGCGATCTTCTCGAGCAGGGTCGCCTTGTTGACCTGGTAGGGGATCTCGGTGACGACGATGCGCGGGAGGTTGCCCGTGCGGGTCTCGGTGGTGGCCACCGCCTCGATGGTGACCGCGCCCCGCCCCGTGGCGTAGGCGTCGCGGATGCCGTCGCTCTCGATGATCCGAGCACCCGTCGGGAAGTCCGGGGCGGGGACCTTCTTCATGAGGGTGTCGAGCGACGCGTCGGGATGGTGGACGAGGTGCACGCAGGCGTCGATGACCTCGCCGAGGTTGTGCGGGGCGATGTTGGTCGCCATGCCCACGGCGATGCCTGCGGCGCCGTTCACCAGCAGGTTCGGGAACCGCGCCGGCAGGACGGTCGGCTCCTCGTCGTACCCGTCGTAGTTGGGGACGAAGTCGACGGTCTCCTCGTCGATGCCGCTGAGCAGCTCCATCGCCAGGGCCGACAGCCGGGCCTCGGTGTAGCGCATGGCCGCGGGCGGGTCGCCGTCCACCGAGCCGAAGTTGCCGTGCCCGTCGACCAGCGGTTCGCGGGTGGAGAAGTCCTGGCTCATCCGCACCATGGCGTCGTAGATCGAGGTGTCGCCGTGCGGGTGGTACTTCTTCATCACCTCGCCGACCGCCGACGCGCACTTGCGGTAGGGACGGTCGGGGTGCAGGCCGGACTCCCACATCGAGTAGAGGATGCGGCGCTGCACCGGCTTGAGGCCGTCGCGGGCGTCGGGCAGGGCACGCCCGACGATGACCGACATCGAGTAGTCGAGGAACGCCTGCTCCATGCGGTCGACGATCGAGATCGTCTCGACCGCACCGGAGCCGAGGGTGGGCTGCGAGGGCACGGGAACCGGTCCTTCGAGGACGAAGACGTCGGGATCGTCGCGAGCCTAACGACGGGGCGTGACGGGGCTGCGCAGGCGCGTTCGACCTCACCCTTCTGAATGGTGTCGCGTAGTACGAACGGGCTATTTGCGCGGCCTTCGCGCAGGCACGTCCTGACTAGGACGGGAGTCCTACGTTCATCGCCACGCGGCGCGTGTGGGACGGGTCGCGACGACCGGAAAGGGAGCTTCGTGCGCAGACGACGACTGTTGATGGGGGTGGCCGTCACGGCGCTCGTGGGGGCCATGGTCCCTGCAGCGACGGTGACGGCACAGCCCGCGGGGCCACGGACGGCCGACGACACGCTCGACGTCGGTACCTCGATCGAGGACCACATCGCGGACCGCCTCACGGGCCAACGCGCCGATGCCTTCGCCGAGCTGCAACAGACGGCTGCCGAGGACGCGGCCGATCAGAAGGGCGGGCCGCCGTCGGACGCTGGCTCGAAGGGCAACGGGCGAGGCGCGAAGGACGACTCGCCGGAGGCCAACCCCGGTCCGGAACCCGTGATGGACGCCACCGCGGACGAGCTCGTCGGTCTCGAGCGTGAGTGGCTGGCGCTCGACGACGAAGGCATCACGGAGGGCTCGGCGGCCAACTTCGGCTACTACGAGAAGAACTATCGGCTGGCGGCCGTCGGCGAGCACATCGAGGTGTGGGTCGCCGTCGACGACAACAGCTCCTACGACCCGGCGACGGGCATCTACACGCTGCCGTTCGCCCAGGAGGACGACTGCCGCAACACCATCACCTACGACGGGCAGACGCGGGTCGAGGTCACGCGCGAGCAGATCAACCAGCTGGTGGCCGACTTCGACCTCAACATCTACCCGCTCGAGACCGAAGCGCTGGCGATCCCTCCGGACCGCAACGGTGACGACGCGCTGGATACGACTTCTACGACGACGTCGTCTTCGGTGACCGGCTGTCGGAGCGGGAGCCCGGCTACTTCGCCACGGAGGGCGGCGGCGAACGCACGGTGGCGCTGATCGACAACGTCCGGGACGACAACTACTACACCCCGCCGGACGTGGATCAGCTGAGCTACATCGCCGGGTTCTTCTCGTCGTTCTTCAACGCCGCGTTCGACCGCAACGTCATGACGATCGACGCCTACGACTGGCTCCACCGCACCGGGGCGAACCCGCCGGACGACGCCAGCCCCGACCCCTGCGAGGGTGCAGCGGCGCGACCCTTCCTGTACGAGGGCACCTTCGCGCACGAGTGGCAGCACCTGCTGCAGAGCTACGTCGGTGGCGAGGCCACCTGGGTCAACGAGGGGCTGTCCGACTGGGTCCAGACGCTGACGGGCTACGTGGACCCGTCGCAGCAGATCGATGAGCCCGAGTACGACAGCCACATCCAGTGCTTCACCGGCTTCCTCGCCGAGTTCACGCCGTACAACCAGACCCCGCGGGCCGACGTCCGGGTCCGGAGAACTCGCTCACGTGGTGGCAGGACCAGGGCCAGGGTGAGATCCTGTGCGACTACGGCGCCGCGTACACGTTCATGGAGTACGTGTACGGGCAGTTCGGCCAGTCGGGGCTGCAGTTCCTGTTCGGGGCACCCGAGGCGGGCCTGGACGGCCTGCAGGCGATGCTCGACGACCAGGGTGACCCGCGGACCGCGCAGGAGTTCCTGCACGACTGGGCCGCGATGGTCGCGCTGGACGGGGCGCTGGACGACAACGGCGGCGCCCTGCGAGGTGGCAGTGCCAACTCGTACTCGGCACCCAACCTGTACTCGTCGATCAACTGGGACGAGAACGACGCCTACGACCCGCCGGGCGCCCCGCCCAACGGCTCGGACTACGTCCGACTGCGCGACGGCAGCGGCGCGTACCTGGCCGGAGGCGACGTCGACTCGTTGACGTTCCAGGGCGACGCCGCCTACGAGGTGCTCGAGTTCGGGACCCAGTGGACCGTCGACGAGGACCCGCCGGGACACGCCGGTGACCCCGCGTGGTTCTCCGGCTCGGGCGACGACTTCGACAACCAGCTCGTCGTGCCGGTGTCGGTCCCGTCGGCGGACCCGACGTTGGCCTTCCAGAGCACCTGGAACATCGAGTCCGACTTCGACTATGGCGTCGTGCAGGTCTCGAGCGATGGCGGGCAGTCCTGGACGACCCTGGACGACACCACCGGGTACGACACGACGGACAACACCACCGAGCCGCGCATCGCGTCCGAGCTCCCCGGGCTGACGGGCGTGGAGGACTGGACGACGGTCGAGTACGACCTCGGTCCGTACGCCGGCCAGGACGTGCTGCTCGGGTTCCGCTACCTGACCGACGGCGGCGTGGCCCAGCCCGGCTGGTGGGTCGACGACGTGATGGTCGGCGACACGCTGGTCTCGGACGGCTCGTCGGTCGGAGGGCTACGCCAATTACGACGAGCTGGTCCCGACGCCAATCGCCAACTGGCACATCACCCTGCTGGCCTACGACAGCACGGGTGAGCTGCCGGCGGTGATCCGGACCTACGACGTCGCCGGCGGCGAGACCCTCGAGGTCGGTGGTCGCCAGCTGCGGCAGTTCGCGGGTCGGGACGTCGTGGCGGCCATCGTGATGCTCGACGAGCCCACGGAGTCGATCCAGCAGTACGCCGACTACGAGCTCATCCTGAACGGTGTGCTGCAGCCCGGCGGCAGCTGATCGGTCCCGCACGATGCAGGAGGGCGCCCCGCGGGGCGCCCTCCTCGCGTACGAGGGTCAGTAGGCCGGATCGGTGATCAGGCCCTTGTCGGGGTGCGGCAGGTCCGTCGCGGAGGTGTGGCCGGACGGCGTGGTCGCGCGGGGCGTGGGGGAGGGGGTGGCCGGGGCGTCCGGCACCCGGGTCCCGCAGGCGGCCAGCAGGAGCACGGCCGTGGCCAGGAGCAGGGGGCGTCGGTCCATGCCCCGAGCATGCCCGGCTCCCCGCCACGCTGCACGTCCCGGTGACCGTGGGTGACCGGTCTCGCGCCCGTCGGTGGTTCGTGCGTGGGGCGGACGGGGGACTAGCGCGGACGCGTCATGGCATGCGGCCGTACGCACCATCAGATCGGCCCATTTGGAGTTCTGGTCATCGACCTTATGGACGCGCGCCGCTACCACCGGCCACCGGGGCCACCGACACCCACCCATGAGGGGAACGACATGAAGAACCGGCAAGCTCGCACTCACCGCGCTCCTGGGCGCCGCGGCGCTGTCCACCGTCGCGGCCGCACCGGCCCTCACCGGCGCGGACGTCAACCAGGGGATCACGGCCTACTACGACGCCGAGGGGATCGACGCCCGCACGCCGAGCCAGAACGGATCCACGACGCTGGGCGACGCGCTCCAAGGCGGCTTCTACGGCAACGCCGCCAACCTGCGCGACTCGGGGCACGGCACGCGGCCTTCGCTGACGCCGGGGCCGGAGAAGTGCGGTACCACCTGCGAGGACGGCGTCCCGGGCAGCAGCATCGGCGACTACCGCCGTGCGGGCGGGTTCTGGAACCCGACGACCCTCCGCTGAACCACAATGACCACCACGTCGGGGACCGCCGGGGGCGGTCCCCGACGTGCGTCGAGGCTCACACGTCCAGGTTGGTCGCGAACTTCGCCTTGTCGACGATCCACTCGCGCCGCGGGTCGGTCTGGTTGCCCATCAGCAGCACGAACAGCTCGTCGGCGGCCTGGGCGTCCTCGACCTGGATCTGCAGCAGGGTCCGGCGCTGGGGATCCATGGTCGTGGCCCACAGCTGCTCGGCGTCCATCTCGCCGAGTCCCTTGAACCGCTGGGTGTCGACCTTGGCGTTGGCGGGGAACTCGGACTTGAGCAGCGCCTCGCGTTCGCGTTCGGTCATCGCGTAGACGACCTTGCCCTTGCGGCGCAGCTGGTACAGCGGTGGCTGGGCGAGGTAGAGGTGGCCCTTCTCGACCAGGCTCGGCATCAGCCGGTAGAAGAAGGTCAGCAGGAGCGTCGTGATGTGGCCACCGTCGACGTCGGCGTCGGCCATCAGCACGATCTTGTCGTACCGCAGCTTCGAGTAGTCGAAGTCGGGCTCGACACCGGTGCCGATGGCCTTGACCAGGGCCTGGATCTCCGAGTTCTCGAGCGCCCGGCGCAGCTGGGCCTTCTCGACGTTGAGCACCTTGCCGCGCAGCGGCAGGATCGCCTGCGTGTGGCGGTCGCGCGCCATCTTCGAGGACCCACCGGCCGAGTCGCCCTCGACCACGTACAGCTCGGTCTCCTCGGGGTTGCGCGACGTGCAGTCGGCCAGCTTGCCGGGCAGGCCCGCGGACTGGCTGTCGAGCAGCCCCTTGCGGCGGGTCAGCTCGCGGGCGGCCTTGGCCGCCTGGCGCGACCGGGCGGCGAGCACGGCCCGCTGGACCACCTTCTTGGCGCCGGTCTTGTGCTTGGCGATCCAGGTGCGCAGCTCCTCGGCCACGACCTGCTGGACGTAGTTGCGTGCGACGGTCGAGCCGAGCCGGCCCTTGGTCTGGCCCTCGAACTGCGGGTCGGGCAGCTTGAGCGACACCACGGCGACCAGCCCCTCGCGCAGGTCCTCGCCGTTCAGCGTCGGGTCCTTCTTGGTCAGCAGGCCACGGGTGCCCTTCGCGAACTCCTTGAAGGCGTCGGTGATCGCGCGGCGGAAGCCCTCCTCGTGGGTGCCGCCGTCGGCGGTGCGCACGATGTTGACGTAGCTGCGCATGCGTTCGTCGTGGAAGCCGTCGGTCCACGTCAGCGCGATGTCCAGCGCGACGGTGTGGCCCTCGAACTCGCCCTCGTGGTGGATCTCGATGGGCTTGACCATCGGGTCCTTGTTGTGCAGCAGCATCGCCACGAAGTCGACGAGGCCGTTCTTGAAGCGGAAGGTCTCGGACTTGTCGGTGCGCTCGTCGACCAGCGTGATCGACAGGCCGGAGTTGAGCAGCGCGGTCTCGCGCAGCCGGGTCGCGACCGTGTCGTAGTTGAGCTCGGTGGTCTCGAAGACGTCGGGGTCGGCCCACCACCGGACCGTCGTCCCGTGCCCCTTCTTGGGGTTCATCTTCTTGAGGCCCTCGACCTTGTCGCCGCGCTCGAAGGCGATGAAGTAGCGGTGCCCGTCGCGGACGACCTCGACCTCGGTGCGGGTCGACAGGGCGTTGACCACGGACACGCCGACCCCGTGCAGACCGCCGGAGACGGCGTAGGACTGCTGGTCGAACTTGCCGCCGGCGTGCAGGGTGGTGAGTGCCAGCTCGACGGCCGGCTTCTTCTCCGTCGGGTGCTTGTCGACCGGGATGCCGCGGCCGTCGTCGACGACCTCGACCCCGCCGTCGGCCATCAGCCGCACGGTGATGGTGCGGGCATGGCCGGCCAGGTGCTCGTCGACGGCGTTGTCCACGACCTCCCAGACGAGGTGGTGCAGCCCACGCACGTCGGTCGAGCCGATGTACATGGCGGGACGCCGCCGCACGCCCTCGAGGCCCTTGAGGACGCTGATGTTCTTGGCGGAGTAGTCGTTGGAGGAACGCGCCACGGCAGCTGGCTCCGAGGGGGCGAGGAGGTCGGACGGGGAACGGGACCAAGGTAGGCCAGCCCTGCGACGGGGCCGTGCAAGCCCCCACGTCCGCCGGGTCCGAACCGGCGCCGTGGGCTACCGTCCGGCCCGCGGACGTGGAGAGGGCACGGACCATGGCAGGGATCCTCGGGACGCTGTTGGCCACCGAGGCCGTCCCCACCGAGATCGCGACGACCCCGGGACTGCAGATCGACTCGCCCCAGGACCTGGGCGAGGCCACCAGTGTCCTGTGGGACTCGATCGAGGGACTCGTCGAGGGCTTCCTGCGATCACTGCCACTGATCGGACTGGGTCTCCTCATCCTCGTCGCCGGCGTGCTCGTCGCGCGCCTGGTCGGCCAGGGCACCGAGCGGGGTATCCGTCGTGCCGGCGGCGACCAGGTCGTGGTCAACCTCGGGGCGCGGTTGGTCCGGCTTGGCGTCGTGGTGGCCGCCGTGCTGCTCGCCCTGTCGGTGGCGGGCGTCCCGGTCGGGGCGGCACTGGCCGGACTGGGGATCGTCGGCCTGGCGATCGCCTTCGCCCTCCAGTCCATCCTCGAGAACTTCGTGGCGGGCGTCATCCTGATCCTGCGCAAGCCGATCAGCCACGGCGAGCAGGTGATCATCGGCGAGCAGGAGGGCATCGTCGACGACATCGACCTCCGCGTCACGCGCCTGATCGACTACGACGGCGAGATGATCATCATCCCCAACGGCGAGGTCTTCAAGGCCACGATCATCAACCTCACCCGTCGCGGCAAGCGGCGCACGCGGGTGGTCGTCGGCATCGACTACCGGGACGACCACGACGCCGCGCGGGACCTGATCGAGACGGCCGTCGCCGCCGTCGAGGGCGTGATCGCCACCCCCGCCCCGCAGGCACGCTGCATCGCCCTGGGGGAGTCCTCGGTGGACTTCGAGGTCCGCTACTGGACCGCGCCGGACATCGCCTCGGTCGTGGACGTCCGCGACCGGGTCCTGCGTGGGGTCAAGTCCGCCATCGAGGGTGCGGGCATGACCATTCCCTGGCCGATCCGCACGCTCGCCTTCGACAACACCCTGGCCCACGTGCGAGCGGACCAGCGGTGAGCCCGACCGGTCAGACCGAACCTGCCTGGCCTCCCGAACCGCTGCACGTGGCCGTCGACGTGGTCGCGTTCACGGTCGTCGACGACCGGCTGACCGTCCTGCTGTGGCGGCGTCCCTACCCGCCCTTCGCGGACCAGTGGGCCCTGCCGGGCACGTTCTCCCGTCAGGACGAGACACTCGACGAGTCGCCCCGCCGCGCCCTGCACGACAAGGCCCGCATCGAACGCGCTCACCTCGAGCAGCTGGCCACCTATGACCAGCCAGCGAGGGGCGACGCGCCGGGGCGCGACCCGCGTGGTCGCGTCGTGTCGGTCGCCTACCTGGCCCTGCTTCGCCCCGCCGACGTCCCCACGGCGGCCGACGAGGACGTGGCGTGGTGGCCCGTCGACGAGCTGCCGGCGCCGCTGGCCTTCGACCACGCCCGCATCGTCGCCGACGCCGTGGCCCGCCTGCAGGCCAAGACGCGCTACGCCGGCCTGGCGTTCGAGCTGCTGCCGGAGGAGTTCACGCTGCCCGAGGTCCAGGCCGTGGTCGAGGCCGTGCTGGCGGAGGAGCTCGACGTCCGCAACTTCCGCCGCGACCTGCACGCCGCCGAGGTCATCGAGGAGACCGGCGGCACCCGCGCCGACGGGCCGGGGCGTCCCGCCAAGCTGTACCGGCGGGTGGCGGGGCGGTTCGCCGTGGACG
>CAWCLK010000061.1:0-19154 GCA_963796225.1 uncultured bacterium | reverse complement strand
CGGGGACCTGCGCGGTGAACACGCCGTCGGGGCGCGCCACGACGTCCACGGCCCTGGCGGCGTCCCCGTCGACCCGCACCTGCACCGGGAGGGCCGACGGCACCGTCTCGCCGGTGGCCACGTCGTACACGCCGACGGTGCCGGTGAGTCCGACCGCCTCGCCCGCCAACCACCCGGTGGCACGCGGCGGGGCGTCGAGGTCGGCGACGGCCGCCAGCACCCGCTGGCCGGTGAGGTCGGCGACCGAGGCCAGGTCGGCCGGGGCGGGGGCCGCGCTGGCGCGGGGCGAGATCCCGGGGGTGGCGGCGACGAGGGCCAGGGCCGCGAGGGCTCCGGCGAGGGCGGTCAGGCGGGTCCGCACCGTGGCGACTCCAGGTCGAGGAAGGGGGCGAGGGGGATCGAGGGGGAAGCACGGCCCACGGCCGTCCTCTGGTGGTTCGCCGGGCACCTCCAGCGTCCTCCCCGCGTGCGCAGGACGGACAGCCTCGTGTTGGTCGTGAGACGAGGTGACGCCTAGCGTCTCACTCTCGACACTCCCTGACCGTTCGCGAAAGGGCCGACGTGGCCGGACCGCTGGCAGGCCTGACCATCCTCGAGCTGGCCGGGATCGGGCCTGGCCCCTTCGCCGGCATGATGCTGGCCGACATGGGCGCGGACGTGATCCGCATCGACCGCCCCGGCGGCAACCCGATGTCGGCGCTCGGCCACGACGTGCTGTTCCGCAACCGTCGCGCGGTCAACATCGACCTGAAGTCCCCCGAGGGCGTCGAGGTGCTGCTGCGGCTGGTCGAGTCGGCCGACGGGCTGTACGAGGGCTACCGCCCCGGCGTCGCCGAGCGGCTGGGCTTCGGCCCCGACGTGTGCCTGCAGCGCAACCCCCGGCTGGTGTACGGGCGGATGACGGGCTGGGGCCAGGACGGCCCGATGGCGCCCCGCGCCGGCCACGACATCAACTACATCTCGCTCGCCGGGGCGCTGTACCACTCGGGGCGGGCGGGCCAGCCCCCGACGCCGGCGCTGAACCTCACCGGCGACTTCGGCGGCGGCGGGATGCTGCTGGCGTACGGGATGGTCTGCGGCCTCCTGGAGGCGTCGCGTTCCGGCGAGGGCCAGGTCGTGGACGCCGCCATGATCGACGGCTCCGCAGCCCTCATGGCGATGTTCTTCTCCCAGAAGGCACAGGGGATGCTGCGCCCCGACCGCGGCACCAACATGCTCGACACCGGGGCGCACTTCTACGACGTGTACGAGACCGCCGACGGCCAGTGGATCTCGCTGGGGTCGATCGAGCCGCAGTTCTACGCCCAGCTGCGCGAGCACCTCGGCCTCGACGACCCGATCTTCGACGAGCAGATCAACGCGGACCGCTGGCCCGAGATGAAGGACCGGATCGCCGAGGTGGTGAAGGGGAAGACCCGGGACGAGTGGGACGCGATCCTGCGCGACACCGACGTCTGCTACGCCCCGGTGCTGTCACTGGACGAGGCGCCCCGCGACCCGCACAACGTGGCCCGCGGCACGTTCATCGAGATCGACGGGGTCGACCAGGCCGCCCCGGCCCCTCGCTTCTCGCGCACCTCGCCGGACACGCCCCGCCCCCGCACCGACGCCGGCGCCGACACCCGCGAGGTCCTGGCCGACTTCGGGTTCGCCGACGACGAGGTCACCGCACTGCTCGAGGCCGGCACCGTCGACCAGGCCTGAACGCCTACTCCGGCAGGGGCTGGGCACGGCCCTGCTCGTGCAGGAACGCCAGCACGGCCGCCACCCGACGATGGACCCGGGGCTCGTCACTGAGTCCCAGCTTGAGGAAGACCGACGTCGAGTACTTCTCGATCGACGACTCGGACAGGTGCAGCGCAGCGGCGATGCCGGCGTTGGTGTGCCCGCGGGCCATCTGCTCGAGCACCTGCAGCTCGCGCTCCGTGAGGTCGCGCAGGGGCGAGGCGGACTGCCGGGTCGAGTGAGCGACCATCGCGGCCACCACGTCGGGGTCCACCCACGAGCCGCCGGCGGCCACGGCGCGGACGGCCGCGACCAGCTGGCCAGGGTCCCCCACCTGCTCCTTGAGCAGATAGGCGCGCCCTGCGGTGCCGTCCCGGAGCAGCTCCATGGCGTAGGTCGCGTCCGCGTACTGCGACAGCACGACCACGCCGACCCGCGGGTGGTCCTGACGGATCCGGTGGGCGGCGTCGATCCCCTCGGTGCGGTGGCCCGGCGGCATGCGGATGTCAGTGACCACGACGTCGGGGACCTCCCGGTCCACGACCTGCTCGAGCTCGACGGCGGTGCTGACGGCAGCGACGACGCGCACGTCGGGGGCCTCTTCGAGTGCCCGGCGGGTGCCCTCGCGGACCAGGTAGTGGTCCTCGGCGATCACGACCCGCAGCACCCGGGTGCCCGCGTCGCTCATGGCGCCACCACCGGCTCGACCGTCAGGGTCGCCGCGACGGTGGTGCCCCGACCGGGCGCGCTCGCCACCTCCAGGCGTCCGCCCAGAGCCGCCACCCGCTCGGCGAGGCTGGTGAGCCCCTGGCCCTCCGGGTCGCCGCCGGACGCGGGGAACCCGACGCCGTCGTCGTCCACGGTCACGTGCAGCGACCCGTTCGTCCGGGCCAGCGTCACGCTCACCCCGGTGGCCTTCGCGTGCTTGAGGCTGTTCGCCAGCGCCTCGGCGACCGTGAAGTACCCCGCACCCTCCACCTCGGGCGGCATCCGCAGGCCACGCAGGTCCGGGTCGGCCCGCAGTGCGACCGGGACCGGGTGCCGTGCGGCCAGGGCCTCGACCGCGGACAGCAGGCCACGATCGCTGAGCAGGCTCGGGTGGATTCCCGCCGCGAGCTCGCGCAGGTCGCCGAGCACGCGGCGCAGGCCCGTCTGCAGCACCTCGAGCTGGGTCGACAGGTCGTCGGCGTCGCCACTCCCGGCGCTGGACCCCACGGTGCGGCGCACGAGCCCGGCCTGCCCGATCAGGGCCACGAGGTCCTGCTGGACGCCGTCGTGGATGTTGCGTTCGATGCGACGCCGCTCGGATTCCTGTGCGCGGACGAGGCGGGTCCTCGACGCCGACAGCTCGGCGGCCTGGGCCTGCAGCTGGCTGGCCAGGCGCACGTTGTGGACGGCCAGGGCCGCCTGCCGGGCGAAGGTCTCGACCACGGCGCGGTCGTCGTCGGTCAACGGCAGGCCACCGACCCGCGGACCGCACTCGACCACGCCCACCTGGTCGGTGCCGAGGCGGACCGGCACGGCCAGGACGGCGTCGGGATCGGGGCGGGGCCCGTCGAGTCGGACGTGGGCCCAGGACAGACCGAGCCCCGCCTCCAGAGCCTCCGCCATCCGCGGCAGCAGCTGCTGCAGCTCGACGGTGTCCTCCAGCGCCGCCCCGAGCCGGGCCACCACCCGCGCCGGGTCGCTGCGGGACCCGAACACCCACCGGTCGGCCGCGCCCTCCATCGCACGGCGGGCCGGCTGGAACGCGAGCGTCGCGACCACGGTCAGCGTCACCGCCCACTCCGTGGGCAGGCGGCGGCCCGCCGTCACCCCGAGAGCGGACGCGACCCCGACGTACACGGCGGCGATCGCCAACCACAGCAAGCCGTAGACCAGGGACCTGCGCAGCACGTGGTCGGCGTCCAGCCGCGACGGGGCGAGCATCGCCATCGCGATGGCCCCGGCCAGCATCGGCTGGATGAGGATGAACAGGACGTTGATGAGCGCCTGCTGGGTGTCGCGCAGCAGGATGTTGCTGGTCATCCCGACCACGATCACGACGAGGGGAACGAGCAGCCACCGGACGGCACGACGCTGCGGCCCTGGCAGCCGCCGATAGCGCAGCCCGAGCAGCACGAGCCCAGCGATGACGGGCACGCCCTGCAGCAGGCCGACCGCCGAGTGGGCCGCGTCGACCGAGAGCGCCAGGCCGGGAACGCGGAGCGGGTTGGGCATGGCGGGCAGGTCGCTGTACCAGGGCACGAGGATGGTCGGAGCGGCCGCAATCACCAGCAGCAGCCCCGGGATGACCGCCCAGGCGACGCGCAGCACCAGCCGGTGCGCGGGCCCCGAAACGGCCCCGTCCGGCAGGCGCGAGACCACGTGCAGGGCCGCGAGGGCCCCCACGAGACCGACGAGCGCGCTGGTCGTGGTGACGGCCCAGAAGGGGACCGCCCGCGCGCCGTCCCGCGCCAGGACCTCGAGCGCCGTGTCCAGCGCGCCACTGACCGGCCCGGCCGCGGCCAGCGCCGCGAACCACGGCCCCAACGTGTGGCCGGGGAGCCGCCAGCGCACCACGGCTGCCGCGAGCACCGAGAGCACCCAGCCGAGGACCCAGGGCAGTTCCCCGATGACCACGGCCGTCGGGGCATCAGCGGCGACCAGCAACCCCACGACGACCGGGCAGGCGACCAGGCCTGCGCCCAGCACCACGTCAGGGACCCGGCCGCCTCGAGCGGGCCGGTCCCCCGGGTCCCGGGTGCCGTGCGCAGGCTCGGCCGCCGTCCCGCCCGCCACCTCCTGCCCGACGCCCGCCATCCACCCATGATCGCGCATCGGGTCGCTCCTGGCGAGGGGGGACGCCACAGCGCGACGGTGGGGCCACCCGGAACCAGGTGTGCGGACAGGCCGGTGGGCGCCCGCCGGCCTCGTTCGTAGCGTCGTTGCGGGGCCCGGGGTCACACGTCGGTCCGTCCCGGACCGGCCCCGCGGTGTCCCGGGGACGAGGATCGACATGAAGCTCAGGCATCGCGTCACCACGACGCTGGCCGCCGTGTCCGCGCTGCTGATGATCGGGGGACCAGCGCTGGCCCACAGTTGCGTGAACGCGAGCAAGCAGGCAGGCGCGGGCAGCGCCGGCGACGGCTACTTCACCGCCTACATCTCCCCCGAGGGCGAGATCCTGGACTTCGGTGAGGAGTTCACGGGCGACTCCAACCCGACTGATCGCGGCATGGGTGGCTGGTTCACCGTCCACTTCATCGCCGCGGTCGAGGGCCAGGCGCCGGTCGAGATCGCCACGTACGACGTCCTGATCCACCAGGACCTTCGCGAGGCGCCCCGCCTCGGTGGCCCCGGCGACACCGACTGCGACGGCGTCGGGATCGACGACCTCGACACGTGCCTGAACCCGCTGATCGAGGAGTTCCTCGGTTCCCTGTAGCCAGCCGGGCATCGAGTGTGCTCCTGACTCGGAATGGTTGAGCCAGGAGCACACTCGACGTGCGCGGGGCGCGGGGCGGGGCAGACGGGGCGCGAAGGTCGGCCGTACCCTCACCGGCACGCCCACCGCCGACCGGGGAGCCGCCGCCGTGAGCGCCACCGACACCTCCCAGCCCACCGTGACCGCCCCGAACGGGGCGGAGCGCCGGCGGGACACCCCCGAGCAGATCTGGGACCGGATGCCGACGATCCGGGACGGTGACGAGTACATCGCGTCGCTGTACGGGCGCGGGACGTCGCTGTTCCTGTTCGGCGAGAAGGTGGCCGAACCGGCCGACCACCCGGTGATCCGGCCGTCGATCAACGCGCTCGCCGAGACCTACGACCTCGCCGTGCGCGAGCCCGACCTGGCCACCGCGTGGTCGCCCTACATCGAGGCGCGGGTCAACCGGTTCCTGCACATCGTCGAGGGCCCGCAGGACCTGGTCGCCAAGCACAAGATGCAGCGTCGACTGGGCCAGACCACCGGCACCTGCTTCCAGCGGTGCACCGGGCTGGACGCGATCAGCGTGCTGCACTCGCTGACCTACGACATCGACGCCGCCCACGACACCGACTACCACCAGCGCTACCTCGCCTTCCTGAAGGAGGCGCAGCGCCACAACGTCCTGATCGCCGCCGGCATGACCGACCCGAAGGGCGACCGCTCCAAGCCGCCGCACCAGCAGGCCGACCCCGACCTGTTCCTGCACGTGTCGGGGCGCAACGAGCACGGCATCTTCATCCGCGGGGCCAAGGCGCACATGACCGGCGGCTGGAACCAGCACTGGATCGCCGTGCTGCCGACGATGAACCTGCGCGAGGGCGACGTCGACTACGCCGTCACCGCGATGGTCCCCGGTGACGCCGAGGGCATCACCTACATCTACGGCCGCCAGGCCTCCGACACCCGCGCGATGGAGCCCGGCGACATCGACCAGGGCAACGCCCGCTTCGGCGGCCAGGAGGTGCTGGTCCACTTCGACGACGTGTTCGTCCCGTACGAGCACGTGATGATGGACGGCGAGTACGAGTTCGCCCAGTCGCTGGTCACCCGCTTCACCAGCTACCACCGGGCCAGCTACGTCTGCAAGACCGGCCTGGGCGACGTGATGGTCGGGGCGGCCGCGCAGATCGCCGACGACAACGGCGTCCCGAACGCGACCCACATCAAGGACAAGCTCGTCGAGATGACCCACCTCAACGAGACGATCTACTCGTCCTCGGTGGCGTCGGCGCACGAGGCGACGCAGCTGGACAGCGGCATCTGGATCAACGACGACATGCTGTCCAACGTGTGCAAGCACAACGTCACGCGCTTCCCCTACGAGATCGCGCGGCTCGCCCAGGACCTCGCCGGCGGGATCGTGGTCACCATGCCCAGCGAGGCCGACTTCCGCAACGACGAGGTCGGTCCGCTGATCGAGAAGCTGCTGGCGGGGCGCGCCGACGTGCCCACCGAGAACCGCATGCGGATCCTGCGGCTGATCGAGAACCTCACCCTCGGTCGCAATGCCGTCGGCTACCTGACCGAGTCGCTGCACGGCGCCGGGTCCCCACAGGCCCAGCGCATCCAGATCCTGCGGGGCATGGACGTCGAGACCAAGAAGGCCTACGCCCGCACGCTGGCCGGCATCGGCAGCGCCGACGAGGGCGCGGACGAGGCCTGAGCGGCCCGTCGTCCGGCGGCGCCGGCCGCCGTCAGGGCAGCGTCGCCGTGGCCTCGACCTCGACCAGCATCGCGGCGTCCGCCAGGCCGGCCACCCGGATCCAGGTGGTGGCCGGGGGGCGCGCGAAGCGGGTCCGCAGGGCGTCCCCCACCGGCGCGAGGTCGTCGCCGGCCGCCTCGACGACGTAGATCCGCAGCGTCACGACGTCGTCGAGACCGCCGCCGGCCGCGCGGAGCACCCGGGCGAGGTTGTCGAAGGCGACGGGGACCTGGGCGGCCAGGTCCGTCCCGGCCGCCCCGCCCTCGGGAGTCCATCCCACCTGCCCGGAGACATGCACCGTCGCGCGACCCGCGGGCACGACCACGGCCTGGGCGAAGCCGTACGGACGGCTGTCCCACACGTCCTCGGGGACGATCACCTCGGGGTGCTCCATGGTCGACCTCACCGGCGGCGGCACGAGGCGCAAGTCTCGCGCACGCCCGGCCGAGGCGCTCGCCTCCCGCTCCGGATGTTCGGTTCCCGCCCCGCCCCGGCGTAGCGTTGCCGGTGCACTCCTCCTCCCGGACCTCCCCAGGACCCTTCCGCGTGCGTTGCCCCACCTGCGGGACCGACGACGACCGGGTCGTCGACTCCCGGCCGGCCGACGACGGCAGCGCCGTGCGTCGCCGCCGCGAGTGCCGCTCGTGCGGGGCGCGGTTCACCACCTTCGAGCGTGTGGAGGCCCCGGGGATCGCGGTGCGCAAGCGCTCGGGCGTCGTGATGCCGTTCTCGCGCCAGAAGGTGCTGGACGGCATGGTCCGGGCCGCCAAGGGGCGGGTGCCGACCGAGGAGCTCGAACGCGCCGCGTCCGAGGTCGAGGCGGTGATCCGGTCCTACGGGGAGGTTGAGGTCAGCTCCGAGCAGGTCGGCCTGCAGGTCCTGACCCAGCTGCGTGACCTCGACCCGGTCGCCTACGTGCGCTACGCCTCGGTCTACAAGGACTTCCAGGGTCCCGAGGACTTCGAGAAGGAGCTGGTGCACCTGCGCAAGGACGCCCCGCCCAAGACCTGATCGCGGAGCGGGGCGGGGCGGAACGTGACGACGTGGCGAGGCGCCTTCCCCAGCGCCCCGCCACGTCGTGGGGCCGGCGGTCCGCCGGCCGTCGCGGTCAGCCAGCCGTCGCGTTCGAGTCGGCCGGCAGGACCACCGGGGTCCAGGCCGGCACCTGCGTACCGGTCAGGCCGTTGAGGTCGCGGAGCTGGTCCAGCGTCGCGCGGGGGTCGACCCCGTCGGGCGTGTGGGCCACGGCGACGTCCCAGAGGGTCTCGCCCGGCTGGACCGTGACGGTCTGGCCCACCGGTGTCGGTCCGTCGGCGTCGGCGATCATCGCCCCGGCCCCGAGGGCCAGCAGCACGGCGAGCGCCAGCACGAACAGGACCCCGACGCGCCGGGCCCGGGCCACGCGGGGCGACGGGGCACGGTGCGCGTCCAGGTCGATCACCGGGGCGACGTGGGCGTCCCGCTCGTCGGCGATCCGGTGGGGGGCCAGCGCGTCGGCCCAGGCGGCGTCGAGGTCGACCTCGACGTCCGCGGGGCGCGCGACGCGCAGCGCCACCGGGGCCACACCACGGCGGGGCGCGGTGCGGGTGAGGGGATCGTGGGCCAGCGCGGCGGCCATGTCGGGTCCTTTTTGCGGGGAAGGCGAGTGGGTTCTCGGTCGATCTCGGTGTCGGTGTCGACGCTACGGACGGGGTGTGACATCTCGTCACGGGGCTCGTCCGGGGTTCGAGAGGACGGTGGTGCTGGTGGGGCCACTGTTCGTACAGGTGTTCGTGTTACCTCCAGTGAAGCCGAACGGATGTTCGGCCGTCAAGCGAATCCACGAACAGGTGTTCGCATCGCGCGCTCGGTCGTGTTACCGTGCGGACGTCGAACGCCTGTTCGTGGCGGCGCCACTCCCCCGTGGCCCCGACACGCGTCACCGGACGCACCACGTCGGCGCACCCATCGGCGCATCACATGGGACGGAGTCATCGTGGGAGAGATCGACGAGCTCACCGACCGCCAGCGCGCGATCCTGGACATGCTCCACGAACACCAGGCGGCGCACGGGTACCCGCCGTCGGTGCGCGAGATCGGCGAGGCCGTGGGGCTGGCGTCCCCGTCGTCGGTCCACGCCCAGCTGGCCACGCTCGAGGCCAAGGGCTTCCTGCGTCGCGACCCGACCAAGCCGCGGGCGCTCGAGCTGTCGCGCTCCGGGGACTTCCTGCCCGACATCCCCGCCGAACACGCCCGCCACGTGCCGCTCGTGGGTGAGATCGCCGCCGGTGGCCCGATCGTGGCCGAGCAGTCGGTCGAATCCGTCTACCCGCTGCCCAAGGACCTCGTCGGCGACGGGACGCTGTTCATGCTCCGGGTGCGCGGGGACTCGATGATCGAGGCCGGGGTGTTCGACGGGGACTACGTCGTCGTGCGCGAACAGCCCACGGTCGAGCAGGGCGAGATGTGCGCCGCGCTCATCGACGGCGAGGCGACGGTGAAGTTCTTCCGCCGCACGAAGGCCGGCGAGGTCTGGCTGGACCCGGCCAACGAGTCCTACGACCCCATCCCGGTCACCGCCGACCAGGACGCCCGCGTGATGGGCAAGGTCACCGCCGTGCTGCGCTCGGTGCGCTGACGGCGGCTCACTCGCGGGACTCGTGCGTCCGCAGGAACCATGTGGTCGCCATCGCCCCGACCAGCACCAGGCCGAGCAGCACCAGCACGGCCGTGGAGCCCGCCACGCCCCCGCTGCGGGACGCCGCGCCCCGCAGGGCGTCGTACAGGCTCAGCGCGTACTGGCGCACCGACAGGCGAGCCAGGCCGGTGCCGAAGCGGGCGACGATGCCCTCCCAGACGGCGACGTAGCCCAGGCCGGCCAACAGGGCCCGTCGGAAGCGCACCCCGAGGGCGGTGAACACCGACGCGTACGCCGCGGCGGCCAGTCCCCCGGCCACGGCGACGGCGGCGAGGCTGCCGAGGTCGGCGCCGTTGACGCCGAGGGCGGCGACCAGCGGCACCACCGCCAGGGGCACGACGGTCGCCGTGGTGGCGACCAGGCCGGGCAGCGCCAGGCGCCACCGGGGCTGGGGCGTGGTCAGCCAGAACCCGAGCGTGCCGTCGTCGGCGGGGTCCCCCAGCACGGACGTGGCGAACACCACGGCGGTGACGGGGACCAGCAGGGCGAACCCGGCCTCCTCGACCAGCCCGCGCGCGGCGGTGACCCCGCCGTCCCCGACGGCGATGGCGACGGCCAGCAGCACCACGACGGCGCCGACCGCGCCGACGGCGAGCAGTCGCCCGCGGCTGGCGTGCTGGCGCCACAGCAGTCCGGTCAGCGCACCCACGTCATCGCCCCCGTTCGACCAGGTAGGTGAACACGCTGTCGAGGCCCTCGTCCAGCGGCGCCACCTCGAACAGGCGCGCCCCGGCGTCCCGCGCGATGCCCGCGAGCTCGTCGCGGAAGGCGATGCTGGCGGACGTGTCCACCAGCACCGCGTCGTCGAGGACCTCGACCCGCCCCGCCACCGCCCGGCCGAGCAGCGCGGCCCCGAGGGCGTGGGGCGCGTCGGTGCGGACGCGGATGCGGCGCGGCCGGTCGTCCATGAGGTCGCGGATGGCCCGGTGGGGCCCTTCGGCGGCCAGGCGTCCCTGCACCAGCACGAGCACACGGTCGGCCAGCCGCTCGACCTCGTGCAGCACGTGGGACGAGACCAGCACGCAGCGGCCCTCGGCGCCGAGGTCGCGCAGCAGGTCCATGATGGCCAGCCGCCCCGTGGGGTCCAGGCCGTTGAGTGGTTCGTCGAGGACGAGGACGTCGGGGTCGTGGACGAGGGCGGCCGCCACCTTCACGCGCTGGCGCATGCCCTTGGAGTAGGTGCCCAGCGGCCGCCGGTCCGAGGGGTCCATGCCGACCCGTTCCAGGGCGCGTGCCGCAGCGGCGTCGACGTCGGCGAGGCCGTGCTGCACCGCCAGCACGCGGACGAAGCGTCCGCGCCGGCACGGCCTCGGGGACCGCCTCGGCCTCGGGGACGTAGCCCAACCGGCGGAACACCGCCGGGTCCCGTCGTGGGTCCCGGCCGTGGATGCGGACCTGCCCCTCCGAGGCGGGGTGCAGGCCCACCAGCACGCGCAGCAGCGACGTCTTTCCCGCCCCGTTGGGACCGAGGAGCCCCGTGACCCCCGGGCCGACGTGGAAGGAGACGCGGGTCAGCGCGACGACGTCGCGGTACCAGCGGGACAGCTCGGTGACCTCGATCGGCGGGGCGTCGGCGCTCATCGCACGACCGCCAGGCGCCGGTAGCGCCAGTGGGTCAGGGCCGCGAGCCCGACCACCCACGCGAGTGCGGCGACCACCAGCGCCCAGGTGGCCACGTCGGCCAGCTCGTCGACGGCGCCATGGATGCGCCCCACCAGGGACATGCCGAGGGTCACCACGTCGACCACGCGGATCCAGCCGGGTGCGTCGAGCGCTTCGACGAGCACCTCGCTGACCACGCCCAGCCCGACCAGCGTCAGGAAGATGCCGGCGGACGCGAAGGCCCGCCGGTCGGTCAGGCTGGCCCCGGCGATCCCGACCATGCCGAGCAGCAGGGACAGCACCGCCCCGCTGGCGACCACCCGGACCAGCAGCAGCGGCAGCGCAGGTCCGGGCACGTCCAGCAGCGCCAGCCCGACCTGCCCCACGAGCGGCGGGCCGAGGGTCACCAGGAACAGGACGCCGACCAGCGCCCCGGCGCTGGCCACGAGGTAGGTGGTGCGGTCCAGCGGGCTGGCAAGGATCAGCCCCAGGGTGCGGTGGCGACGGTCGGGGCAGAGCACCTGCGGGCCGGCCAGCGCGGTGAACAGGATCACCGCGAACAGGATCGACCCGTAGAAGTCGTCCGGCGCGGGCACGACCTCCCCGGCGATCTCGCCGGGGAGGAGGGCGACCAGGGCCAGGAACCCGATGGCGGGCAGGTAGGCGATGCCCGCGAACACCAGCGGCAGCAGCTTGTAGCGCAGGGGCCGACGCAGCCCGAGGATGCGACGGGCCGTGTGGCGCATGAGCGCGGCCATCGACGTGCCGACGCCCCGCCGCTGCTCGACCCGCGCGAGCGAGCGATCGACCAGGCGCGCGTCCTCGACCGGGAGCTGGCTCACGGGACGCTCCCCTCGGAGCGGCGGCGGAGGTGGCGCGGCGAGCTCGCCGAGCACCAGGTCCTCGAGCGACACGCGGCGGGGCGCGAGCGATCGCAGCCCGACGCCGGTGTCGGCGACGGCGTCGCGGAGCAGGTCGATCACGGCCGGGTCGGTGCCGTCCACGACCAGCGCCATGTCCCCGGTGACGGTCACGGCGACCCCGGCGGCGTCCAGGCGCGCGCGGACCGGCTCGGCGGGGCGGACGGTCTCGAGCAGCAGCTCGGTGCCCACGGCCGCGCCGGCGACCTCCCGTTGGTCGATCACGCGCCCGTCACGCAGCACGACGAGGTGGTCGCAGATGCGTTCGAGGTCGGCGAGCAGGTGCGACGACACCAGCACGTCGAGGTCCTGCTCGTCGGCGAGCGCCACCACGAGGTCGAGCATCTCGGCCCGCTGCAGCGGGTCCAGCCCGTCGGTGGGTTCGTCGAGCAGCACCAGCGCCGGGTCGTGCACGATCGCCTGGGCCAGCTTCACGCGCTGCTTCTGGCCGGTGGACAGGGTGCCGATCTCGCGCAGCCGCTCCTCCCCCAGCCCGAGGCGTTGCAGCACGTCCGAGGCACGCTCGAGGGCCGTGTGGGCGTCGAGGCCGTGCAGCTCGCCGATGAGGCGAACGAGGTCCTGGGCGCGCACGTCGGGCGGCAGCGCGTCGTACTCGGGGGCGTAGCCGACGCGGGCGCGGACCGCAGGTCCGGTGTGGGCGGGATCCAGCCCGAGCAGCTCGACCGTGCCGGCGTCGGGCCGGTCCAGCCCGAGCAGCAGGCCGATCAGGGTGGACTTGCCCGCCCCGTTGGGGCCGACCAGCCCCGTGATGCCGGGACGCAGGTCGACGTCGACGCCGTCGAGCGCCACGGTGGTGCCGAAGACGCGCCGCACACCGCGGGTGCGCCCGACCACCGCGCCGTCACCGGCTCCACCGTCCACGTGAGCTCCTGCCCGAGGACCACAGCCAAGCGCACCGGTCGGCCACGACCCATCAGGCACCACCCTGAGACGTCCCCCATCCGGTGCCGGGGCGGTCGCCACCGTGCTCCTCGTCGGGCAGGTCGAGGGCCAGCTGGGCGTGCGGGGAGAAGTTGCTCAGCGCCACGCCGATGAGGCGGACCGGTCGCCGCCCGAGTGCGTCGTGGGCGGTGACCGCGAGGCGCAGGGCCCGGTCGGTCACCACCTCGAGGTCGGCGGTGGCCGCGGCCGTGTCGGAGCGCGTCACGGTGGTGAAGTCGGTGTCGCGCAGCTTGACGGTGACCGTGCGGGCCACGCGGGGCCCGAGGTCGTCGACGGTCGACGCGGCCAGGCGACGGACCTCGTCGGCGATCTCGGCGGGGGTGGTGCGGTCGGTCTCGTAGGTCGTCTCGTGGGAGGTCTGCTTGGCCTCGCGGTCGAGCTCGAGCTCCCACGGGCCGGCGTTGTCGGCCAGGGCCACCAGCCGGGTGGCGGCGGCCTGGCCCAGCTCGCGGCGCAGCAGCGGCAGCCCGACGGTCCGCAGGTCGGCGACCGTGGCCACGCCGATGGTGAGCAACGCCTCGCGCGTTCGTGGTCCGACCCCGGGGATGGCGCCGACGTCCATGGGGGCCAGCCAGTCACGCTCGTCCTCGGCCGGCACCACCAGGACGGTGCCGGGGCCGGCCACCCGCTTGGTCAGGGTCGACGCCAGCTTGGCGACCAGGCGCGTGGTCCCGCCGCCGACGGACACGGTCAGGCCCATCGCGGTGCGGACGGCCCGGACCAGGTGGACCGCGAACCGTGCCGGGTGCTCGCCCGCCGGCACGTGCAGGAAGGCCTCGTCGATGGAGACCTGCTCGATCTCGCCCGCCCGGTCACGGACCAGCCCGAACAGCTCGCGGGACACCTCGCGGTAGCGGGCACCCCGGGGCGTGACGACCACGTGCGGCCCGACCATGCGCCGCGCCTGCTCCATGGGCATCGCGGACCGCGCCCCGCGCGCCTTGGCCTCGCGCGATGCCGACGCCACGACCGACCGGTTCCCGAGCCCGCCGACCAGCACGGCCCGCCCCGCGAGCCGCGGGTCGTCGAGCTGCTCGACGGAGGCGAAGAACGCGTCGGCGTCGAGGTGCAGCACGGTGGGGCGCCGACCGCCCCGCCCCGTGTCAGACGTCGTCACGCTCCCAGTCCTCGGGCGGGACGGCGAACGGGTCGTCCTCGAGCCACGGGCGAAGCTGGCGACCGACGTCCTCGTCGACGGTGGCCTCGAGCAGCGTGCCGAGCTCGTCGTGCTTCTCGGCACGCACGTCGCCCGTGCGGTGGACCAGGGCGACCATGTCCTGGTTGGCCCACGGGATGTGGGCACGGATCGGCACACGCTGGCCGGGCATCCGCTGGCGGATGACCTCGCGCAGCTCGTCCAGGCCCTGCCCCGTGACCGCGGACACCACGACCGGGGCGGCGCCGGTGTGCTCCTCGATCCGACGGGCGAGCGCGTCGAGCGTGGCCGCGTCGGTGCGGTCGGCCTTGTTCAGCACGACGACCTCGGGAAGCTGGTCCGCGCCGATCTCGACGAGCACCTCGCGGACGGCCACGATCTGGGCCTCGGCGTCGGGGTGGCTGGCGTCGACGACGTGCAGCAGCAGGTCGGAGCGTGCCGACTCCTCCAGCGTGGAGGTGAAGGCCTCGACCAGGCCGTGGGGCAGCTTGCGCACGAAGCCGACGGTGTCGGTCAGCACGGCCTCGCGGCCGTCCGGCAGGTCGAGGTGGCGCACCGTCGGGTCCAGGGTGGCGAACAGCCGGTCCTCCACCAGCACCTCGGCGCCGGTCATGGCGTTGAGCAGCGACGACTTGCCGGCGTTGGTGTAGCCGACCAGCGCCGCGGTGCGGACCTGGCGGTTCTCGCGGCCCTTGGACTTGGTGCGGCGGATCCGGTCGTAGTCCTTGAGGTCACGCCGCAGCTTGGCCATGCGCCGGTTGATGCGCCGACGGTCGACCTCGAGCTGGGTCTCGCCCGGTCCGCGACCGCCGATGCCGACACCACCGGCGGCCTGCCCGCCGGCCTGCCGGGACAGCGCCTGGCCCCAGCCACGCAGGCGGGGCAGCAGGTAGGTCAGCTGGGCGAGCTCGACCTGGGCCTTGCCCTCGCGGCTGGTGGCGTGCTGGGCGAAGATGTCGAGGATGACGATGGTGCGATCCAGCACCTTCTGGCGGATCTTCTCCTCCAGCGTGCGCTGCTGGGCCGGGGCGAGGTCCTCGTCGAAGACCACGGCGTCGGCGCCGGCTGCGGCGACCAGGTCGCGCAGCTCGGCGACCTTGCCGCCGCCGATGAAGGTCGCGGCGTCGGGCGCGTCGCGCTTCTGCACGACGCGCTCGACCACCACCGCACCGGCCGTGTCGAGCAGCGCCTCGAGCTCGTCCAGCGACGCGTCGACCTGCTCGTCGGTGACGCCGGGCAGCTGCACGCCGACGACGACCGCCTTCTCGACCCGGCGGATGATGTCGACGCCCTCGCGCGGGGCGCCCTCCTCGATGACCTCACGGCGCCGACGGCGTTCCTCGGCGCGGGAGAGGGCCGCGTCGCCGGGGCCGCGTCGTAGTCGTGGATCGGGTCCAGCGTGTCGCCGTACGCGAGGTCGGCGTCGGGCGTGTCCGGGGTGGTAGCGGGAGTCGTGGTCGGCGTTCAGCCGCGGGTCCTTGCTCGACGGGTCGGGGCCTGCCGAGGGTACGGCTTGGGGGTCCACCGGTCAGGTCCGTCGATCGGGGCGTGCGTCAGGTCCGCGCTCGCAGCCACGCGTCCGCCAGGGTCGCCGTCGCGACCTCCTCGGCCGGGCCGGTCAGGAAGACCGACGGGTGGTCGTCGGGGGCGTAGCGGACGACGAGGTCGCCGCCGGGGACGCGGATGGTGGCGCGATCGCCCACCACGCCCGTCGGCGCGCAGCACGGCCAGGGTCGCGCAGGCCCCCGTGCCGCACGCCTGGGTCTCGCCGACGCCCCGTTCCCACACGCGCAGGTCCACGAGGTCGTGGGCGCGGACGTGGGCGAACTCGACGTTGGTGCCCTTCGGGAAGGCGGCGTGGTGCTCGACCTCGGGTCCGAGCGTCGTCACTGGTGCGGTGGCGACGTCGTCCACACGCGTGACCACGTGCGGGTTGCCCATCGACACCGCCGACCAGGTCGTCTCGGGGGCGACGTCGAGGTGGAACTCGGTCGTCTGGTCGAGCGTGGTGGGGATCTCCGCCGGGGTCCAGTGCGGCGGCCCCATGTCGACGGTCACCTCGGCCACGGTGCCGTCGGGCCCGCGGCGGACCTCGACCTGCTTGACGCCGTCGCGGGTGTCGATGCCGAGCACGTCGCCGGGCGCCTCGACCAGGGCCCGGTCGAGCACGGTCTTGGCGACCACGCGCACGCCGTTGCCGCACATCTCGACCGCGGTCCCGTCCGCGTTGCGGTAGTCCATGAACGCCGCGCCCGCCGCTGCGGGGCGCCCCGATGCGGATCACGCCGTCCGCGCCGACGCCGGTGCGGCGGTCGCAGAGGGCCCGGACCAGGGCGTCGGACATCTCCAACGCGTCGTCGAGGTCGAGCACGACGACGAAGTCGTTCCCGGTGCCGTGGGCCTTGATCACGTCCATGACGGACGAGCGTACGACGCGGGCGTCACTCGAGCGCCTCCACCGCCTCGTCCAGCGGGTCGGTCTGCTCGGGCAGGAGCACACGCGGGCTGGTGAAGCCGATGGCGAGGCCGGGCCCCGTCTCCACCCACCCGGCGGACCCGCCGACGCCGCCCATCCCGTACCCGGTGGCGTCGACCTGTGGCCCGAGCCCCCACGCGACCTCGCGGTCGAGCACGTGGTCGTACCCGGTGCACACGCCCTGCACCGACCGGTCGCGCAGCATGCGGCCGAGCCGCTCGACCGCCCCGTCACCGTCCCACCACGCCCAGAGCGCGGCGAGGTCGTGGGCCGATCCGTACCCGGTGACGGCTGGGGCGAGCAGCGCGCGACCGGCGGGGCCGTTGACCCAGTCGACGTCCAGCAGCTCGGGCGGGGATCGCAGCAGGTCGCCCATCAGCCCCGGGGCGTGCTGCCACCGCTGCCGCCACGACCCACCGGGGTCCTCGAGCGGGGCCGGTACCCGCTCGTCCTCCTCCGCGACCAGCGAGATGCCCGTCCCGGCGGCAGCCACCGCGTCACGCGCCCAGGCCACGACGTCCCGTCCCGTGGCGTGGCGCAGGATCCCGTCGACGACGTGCCCGTAGGTCAGCGCGTGCTCGCCGGGCTCGCCCGGTGCCCACCACGGGGGTGAGCCGGCGAGGCGCTCGGCCGCCGCGACGGGATCCCGCAGGTCGTCGATCGTCGTGCCGGCCGGCCACCCCGGCACGGCCGCGCCGTGGGCCAGGGCGTGGGCGACCGTGACCGTGTCCTTGCCGTGCGCCCCGAAGGCGGGCCAGACCCGGACGACCGGGACGTCGAGGTCGAGCGCCCCGTCGGCGACGGCGACGAGCGCCGCCAGGGCGGCCACCGGCTTGACGGCGCTGTAGAGGAACACCGGGCGGTGCGAGGTGAAGGACCGCCCGGTGCGGTCGTGGCCACGGGCGAGGTCCACCACGACCTCGTCCCCCCGCCGCACCACCAGCGCTGCCGGCGTGCCGTCGGCGACGATCCGGTCGAAGGCGTGCTCGAAGGCCCGGACCCAGCCGGGTGGGGTGGAAGCCACCGCAGTGCCGTTCTCGTGCGAGCCCGCGAGCGTAGGCCGGCGGGACCGGCCCGTAGGCTGCGCCCCGATGCCGGCCTCCCCCACCTCACCCGAGCCCTCCCCGTCCTCCGGGGGGTCGCCACGGGCATCGGCCGGCCGGGTGCTGCTCGTCGGCGTGCTCGCCGGGCTTGCCTCCGGGCTGTTCGGCGTGGGCGGTGGGATCGTCATCGTCCCGGGCCTGGTGATGGTCGCCGGCCACGGACAGCGCACCGCCCACGGCACCAGCCTGGCCGCCATCGTCCCCATCGCGGCCGCCGGCACCATCGGCTACGCGACCGCCGGGGAGGTCGACCTGACCGTCGCGCTGCTGATGTCGGCCGGGGCAATCATCGGCACGCCGCTCGGGGTGGCCGCCCTGGCCCGGATCCCCCAGCGCACCCTGCGGCTCGCCTTCGCCGGGCTGCTGGTGGTGACGGCGGTCCGGCTCGTGCTCGACGTCGGCGGGTCCGCCGAGGGACTGGGGCGGGGCGCGGTCGACGTGGCCGGGGCGCTCGGCTACGCGGCCGTGGGGCTGGTGTCCGGCGTGGTCGCCGGCCTCATGGGGGTCGGCGGCGGCATCGTGCTCGTGCCGGTCCTGACCATCGTCTTCGGCTTCCCACTCGTGCTGGCCAAGGGGACCTCCCTGGCCGTGATCGTCCCGTCGTCGCTCGTGGGCACGCTGCGCAACGTGCGCCAGGGCACGGTCGACCTGCGGGGCGGGGCGCTGGTGGGGGTCGGCGGCGTCGCCACGGCCGCGGTCGCGTCCCAGCTGTCCCTGCAGCTCGACCGCACCGTCTCCGCCTGGTCCTTCGCGATCCTGCTGGTCGTCGTCGGCGTGCGCATGGTGCTGCGGGTCCAGCGGAGCGCGACCAGGTCCTGACGCTCGTGTGACGCACGGGTCCACCCGGGGCCATCGGTCGGTCGGCCACATTCGGACCGCGATCCGGTGCGCACCATGGATGCGGACCTCGGGCGACCCCCGAGTCACGCCTCCGGAAGGGAGCCGCACCATGATCATCCTCGGAGTCATCCTCCTGCTCATCGGCATGTTCGCAGGGATCCCGATCCTCACGACGCTCGGCGCGATCCTCGCGGTCGTCGGTGTCGTCCTGTACATCCTGGGTGCCGCCGGCCGCGCCGTCGGGCCCCGCGCTCACTACTGGTGATCCTGCACCCGCACGCATCCCGCGATTCCGGCCTCCACGGCCGGAATCGCGTGGTTTCGGAGACGCATCAGCCCGCAGGGACGCACCGCGGGTCGCGCCGGAACCACGAGCGCTGGCGACGTGCGTAGCCCCACGTGCGACGGGCGATGCGCCCCGCCAGGCCGTCGACGTCCTCGTGCCCGTCGAGCACCGCGAAGGCCTCCCCGTACCCGATGGCCTGTCGTGCCGTCGTGGACAGCCCATCCGGGTGCGA
>CAWCLK010000060.1:0-31762 GCA_963796225.1 uncultured bacterium | reverse complement strand
GAAGGCGACGCAGCAGCGCATCCGCAACGGCGTGATCGCCCTGGTCGTGATCGGCCTGTTCGCCGTCGTGCTGATCCCGACGCTGCAGAACGCCTTCAGCGGGGCCGAGGCGGCGGAGAACACCATCTCGCAGGCCGCGGCCCTCGAGGCGCGGTCCTCGGCCGGCTGCGAGATGGTGGTGGAGAACGACCCGCTGCCCGACGCCACGCACCACGACCCGGCCACCGCCCCGCCTGCCGACGTGCTCTACGCGGCCAGCCCTGTGCGACCCACCACCTCGGGGCCCCACTTCGCCCAGCCCAACGCCCCGCTCGGTGGCGTCCCCAAGGAGCCGCTCGACGAGCGCGCCACGACCCACAACCTCGAGCACGGCTCGGTGATCGTGTGGTTCGACCCGGACCAGGTCGACGACAGCACCGTGGGCACGATGGAGCGCTGGATGCGTGACCGGCAGGAGATGGGCTTCGAGTCCCGCGCCGGCGGCAACATCTTCGTCAGCCCGTACGAGGGCATGACCGGCGACAAGCCGATCGCGATCCGCAGCTGGGGCTACGCCCTCAACTGCGACAGCTGGGACCAGACGGTCGCCGACGCGATGATCATCGACTACTGGGGCACCCACGGCCCGGCGCCCGAGCGCAACCTCTCGCCGTACCCGGCCGGCGCCCTCGGTTACGCCGACGCCGACGTGTCCGACAACACCGAGGCGCCCACCACCGACCGCCACGGCAGCGAGTCCGGCTCCGCCACCGAGCAGGACACCTCGACCGAGACGACCACCGAGACCAGCACCGCCACGGAGACCAGCACCGCCACCGAGACCGAGGGCTGACCGCCCCGTGGTCTGGGACCCCGGCCAGTACCTGGCCTACGGCGACCTGCGGCTGCGGCCGGGGCTCGACCTGCTCGCGCGCGTGCCCGTCGAGTCACCCGAGCGCGTCGTCGACCTCGGGTGCGGGCCGGGCAACCTGACGCTGCTGCTGGCCGAACGCTGGCCCGGCGCCGAGGTCGCCGGTATCGACCACGACGAGGCCATGCTCGAGGACGCGGTCGGCCGCGACCCGGACCGCCGGGTCTCGTGGATGCCGGGGGACCTCGCGACGTGGACGGCCGCGCACCGCGTGGACGTGGTCTTCAGCAACGCGGCGCTGCACTGGGTGGACGACCACCCGCGGGTCCTGCAGCGCTGGATGGGCCAGCTCACGCCCGGCGGGGCGCTGGCGTTCCAGGTGCCGGACAACTTCGACCAGCCGTCGCACACCACGGTGGCCGACGTCGTGGACGAGGGCCCGTGGGCCGCGCGCCTGCGGCCACACCTGCTCGACCACCCGGTGCTGCCCCCGCACCGCTACCACCGCCTGCTCCGACCGCTGGTGGACCACCTCGACGTGTGGCACACCACCTACTGGCAGACCCTGACCGGCGAGGACCCCGTCCTCGAGTGGGTCAAGGGCTCGCTGCTGCGGCCGCTGCTCGCCGAGCTCGGCGACGGCGAGCGCGAGGAGTTCCTCGGACAGGTCGCCGAACGGCTGCGCGCGGCCTACCCGGCAGACGACGCCGGCGTGACCCTGTTCCCCTTCCAGCGCCTCTTCGTCGTCGCTCGGCGGCGCTGAATCGGACCGTCGCTCAGCGGCGGTAGGAGGCGACGGCGAGGATCGCGTCGCGGTCCAGCGCCCCGTACGCGTGGGGGAACCCACCCTCGACCCGCACGTCGCAGGACAGCCGGTCGAGGTCGACGGTCAGCACGACGAGGTCGGCGTCGGGCGGGAAGTGCCGGGCCACGGTGCCGTCGACCTGGTCCGGGAAGCTCAGGTGGACGAATCCCTCGTCGGCCAGTGACGGTGGCGTCCACGGCGCGTCGGCGTCGGCGGCCTCCCAGTCGGCGCGGGGCACGAGGTGGTGGGCGACGCGACTCATCGCCGGTTCTCCGGCAGTGGTTCGTGCCCGACGGGGACCCCCCGGACGCGCCGCCACCACGTCCGGACCCACCCGGCGTAGTCGAAGCGGGTGAACCAGCGCTCGACGACGGCGGCCGAGGGCACGGTGGCACCGCCGTGGACCTGGCGCCGCTTGCGCAGCATGGTCCCGACCAGGCGCCACTCCCCCAGGGCCGCCGCGAAGGCGCTCGGCACGGTCAGGACGAGCTCGCCGGTCTTGAGCGCGGTGGTGGCCAGCAGGCCCGGCAGCGCCCGGAGGATCGCGGGCCACGTGTCGTCCTTGACGAGCGTGAGCAGCCGGTTCTGCCAGTTGAGCTGCTCGACGCGGGCGGTGCGTCGCGGCCCCGCCCCGCCCCGCTCGTGGCGTGCGACGGCCGTCGGTTCGTACCAGGTGACCCACCCGCGCATCGCGGCGCGCCAGTCGAGGTCCACGTCCTCCCAGAAGGCGAACAGGTCCTCGTCGAAGACCTCGTGGCGCAGGTGGCCGTCGCGGTCGCGGACCTGCAGTCGCAGGTCGTCGAGCATCGCGCGCCGGTACAGCGCGAGCGCGCCCGACACCCCGAAGACCTCGCCCGGCGTGTCCCACTGCCCGCGGTCGACCTCGCCCTCGCCCCGGTTGCGGAACAGCCGGGTGGTGAACGCGACGTGCCCGGTGGTGTCGATGACGGGTTCGCCGTCCGGCGAGGTGACGGTGCGGTGCAGGCGGCCCTGCACGGCACCGCGCCGGTCGTCGGCCAGCAGCGCCGCGACCGCGTGCGCCAGGTAGTCCGGCTCCGGCACGACGTCGGGGTTGCAGACGAGCACGGCGTCGACGTCCGGGCCCAGCGCCGCGATCCCGTCGTTGGCACCGCCGGCGAAGCCGCGGTTGGTGGCGTTGGCCAGCTCGCGGACCCGCACCGGGTGGTCCACCCCGGCCAGGGTGTCCAGCACGGCGCGCGAGTTGTCGACCGACGCGTTGTCGACGACCACGACCTCGACCAGCGGGTGGGTCTGGGCGCGCAGGGCCGCGACGCAGGTCGGGAGGTCGTCGGCGCTGTTCCAGTTCACGACGACCGCGGCCACGCGTGCCCGGCCCGGGGCAGCGGAGGTCACGAGCCGGTGGCGCGGGCGGGTCCCTCGTCGTCCTCGTCGGGACGGAACACCGGAATGGGGCCCGTGGTCTCGGCACCGCCGAGGGTGAGGGCCGGGCCCTCGGTCACCGAGGTGGACGCGACCATGTCGACCAGCCCGATGCCGCCCGGGGCGGGCGTGACCTCGATCTCGAGCTCGTCGGGGAGGATGGCGTGCTGTTCGCGGACGGCGGGATCGGTGACCAGCGGGGTGATCCAGTACCGCCCGGCCAGCACGTGGGCGGTGAAGCGGACGTCGACCACGGCGGTCTGGCCGGCGGCCAGCGGCCCGACGCCGAGGCCCTGCCAGGTGGTGTGGACCTCGTACAGGTCGCCCTGGCTGCCGCGCACGACGGCGCCGACCGAGCACGCGGCGACGTCCTCGCGGGCCGAGATGCGGATGCGCAGGCGCAGCTGGGTCGACGGGGGCACGGTCCCGACCTGGGTCCCGTGCATGTCGAGCAGCAGCACGTCGTCGATGCGGATCTTCCCGGTGCCGTAGGTGCCGTCGTCGGCACGGTCGTCACCGACCCGGGCGGTCCCCATCAGCTGCGCGTACTGCGCGACGCCCTCGCCGGCCGGGCCGTCGAAGACCACCTCGCCACGGTGCAGCACGATCGTGCGTTCGCACAGCTCCTCCACGGCACCGAGGTCGTGGGACACGATGACGATCGTCTTGCCGCGGTCCTTGAAGTTCTGCATCCGTTCGAGCGACTTCGCCTGGAACTGCGAGTCGCCGACCGAGAGCACCTCGTCCACCAGCAGGATGTCAGGGTCGACGTTGATGGCGATGGCGAAGCCCAGCCGCACGTACATGCCGGAGCTGTAGTTGCGCACCGCCGTGTCGAGGAACGGCCGCACGCCGGCGAAGTCGACGATGGAGTCGAAGCGTTCGTCGATCTCGCTGCGGGTCAGGCCGAGGATGGCGCCGTTGAGGTAGATGTTCTCGCGCCCCGACAGGTCGCCGTGCATGCCGGCGCCGAGCTCGAGCAGCGACGCGACCCGACCGTTGATCTCGACCAGGCCGTCGTCCGGCGGCAGGATCCGGGCCAGCACCTTCAGCAGCGTGGACTTGCCCGACCCGTTGTGGCCGATGATGCCGACGGTCTCGCCCCGCTCGATCTGGAAGCTGACCGACGACAGGGCCTCGAAGTCCTCGTACTCGGGCTTGCGGAAGCGGTAGAGCCGTTCCTTGAGGCCCATGGGCCGCTCGTGGTAGAGCCGGAACGTCTCGGTCAGCTGGGACACGACGATCGCCGGGGCGGCGTCGTCGTACCGGATGAGGTCGCGGAGGGAATCGAGGACCACCGGTCAGATCTCCTTCGCGAAGTTGAGCGCGAACCGGTGGAACAACAGGTAGCCGATGACGAAGGTGACCAGGGCGACGACCGCGGTGCCGGCCAGCAGCTCGAGCGAGGGCCAGCCGGGGCCGCTGGAGAGCAGCGGGGCGGGGCACGCCGACGCCGGGGTGCAGTTCGGGTCGAACGCCGGGTTGCTGACCACCGCACCGTAGAGGGACTCGCGGAACAGCCGCACGAACCAGGTCATCGGGTTGTACGACAGCACGATCGCGGCGACCCGTCCCACGATCGAGTCGATGCCGGCAACCAGCGCGAACGGGTAGATGATCGGCGTGGCGTAGAACCACACCATCATGATCACGACGATGAGCTCCTGCAGGTCGCGGAACGGCACGTTCGCGCCCGCGAGGAACATCGACACGCCGCTGGTGAAGATGGCGATCATGACCATGCCGAACAGCAGCGCCGGCAGGTGCAGCAGGATCCCCCAGCCCCGGGCCCAGATCAGGTAGGGGCTGACGGCCAGGAACGCCAGCAGCAGGTGGACGAGCTGGCTGAGCACGATCGACAGCGGGAGGATCTCGCGCGGGAAGTAGACCTTCTTGATCAGCGGCCCGTTGCCCACGACCGCCGAGATCGACCCCTGCACGGAGTTCTGGAAGAACTGCCAGACGAGGAAGCCGGCGAGGAAGAACGCCGCGAAGGGGCCGCCCACGTCGATCCGGATCACGGTGGAGAAGATCACGGTGAACACGACCGTCATCAGCACCGGTGTCAGCAGGGACCACAGGAACCCCAGCGCGGAGTTCTTGTAGCGGACCTTCAGCTCCTTGGAGACGAACTGGCGCAGCAGCTCGCGGGCCCGCCACAGGTCCACGAGCTTGTCCCGCAGGGCACGCACCGGGCGGGACGTGAGTCCGTCCCGGCGGGCGCCGCCGGAGGCGCTGGACGTCGCCTCGCTCATGGGGCCTCCTGCGGGCCGTTGGCCCGCGACCAGTCCGGGGTGTTGTCCGTGCTGTCCACGGGGCGGTACCGGTAGCAGTACGACGTGCCGGACGCGACGTCCGCGTCGACCAGGGAGGTCGCGGCGACCCGGTCCACGTCGGTCCAGTCTGCCGGGTTGAAGTCGTTGTCCGGGTCGCAGTCGGTGCCCTCGAGCAGGGCAGGCGACGCGTCGAGGCGCTGGACGTCGTAGGCGACGACGTCCGCCTCGGGGGCCGCGACCCAGGACACGGCGATGCCGTCCGCGACCGTCTCGAGTGTCGGCCCCTGCTCACCCGGGCTGGCCGGGACCTCGTCGGTCGGGACGCCGGCGACCACGGCCGACAGCTTCGAGCGGTTGCCGGCCTCGTCGCGGGCGTCCACGGCCAGGTCGTACTCCGCCCCGGCCTGCAGGCCGCGGACGACGTACTCGGTGGTCGTGGTCGTGAGCGCGACGCTGTTGCTGCGGGCCAGGGTCGTGTCGTCGGCCAGCCGGATGTACAGCGTGTACGTGACGCCGGGTTCACCGACCGGGTCCCAGTCGACCTCGAGCACCCGTCCGGCATCCTCCGGGGGGTCGGTGACGGTGAGGCCGGTCGGGACCGCGGGTGGCGTGGTGTCGCGCGTCAGGTCGGCCGCGCGGGCGGCGGCGACGAGCACGTCGTCCGACACGAACCCGGTGCCTCCGACGGCGACCACGGACGTGGCGGCGCGGTCCCCGGTCCGCAGGTAGCACAGGGTGGCGCCGCCGCGGTCGTCGCTGCAGGAGGTCGGCGTGTCGCGGTCGACCAGCAGGATCGGGGCGTCCATCGCCGCGGACAGCGGCGCGGCGACCAGCCCGAACCCGAAGCGGCGGCCGTAGCCGGGGACGAGCAGGACGTCACGGCCGTCGCGCGTCGTCGCGCCCCACAGCTCGGTGGCCACGGCGACCGCCGTGGCGGCGCGGTCCTCGCCGGCGTGGCGTTCCACGGCGAAGCCCGCGCGACGCAGCTCCGACAGCTGCGCGTCGGGGACGGCGAGCGGTCCGCCACAGACGTGGACGCGACGGATGCCGAGGCGGTCCAGCGTGCGACGGGTCTCGGTGGCGACGGACGAGGAGCCGGTCTGGGTGAGCAGCACCGGCGTGGCCGTGTTCGCGGCGTACCCCCCGCAGGAGACCGAGTCCACCCAGCCCTGCTCGAGGTCGGGGGTGCCGGACGCGCGGACGAGCAGGGCGGTGTCGCGCGGCCCCGGGCCGACGAAACGCGCGATCAGCGCGGCCGTCTCGACGCGGTCACGGCCCGCGAACCGCGGGGTGCGGTACCCGAGGTCGTCCAGGGCCTGTTCCACGGCCGGCGCCAGCGCCACGGTGCCGCCGAGCAGGTACACGGTCCCGCCGTCGGCGAGCACCCGGTCGATCTCGGCCCGTGTGTCGGACGCCAGCCGGGTGGGCGGCGTGAGCAGGAGCGGACCGTCGACCTCCGTGGTCAGCGCCGAGGCCCCCAGGGCGTCGGGGAAGGTGTCCTGGCGGGCGAGCACGACGGCACCGGCCTGACCGGCCCCGTACAGCTCGTGGCTGACAGCGATGGCCGCCGCCCGGGGGAGCTGGCGTCGATGCGCAACGCGTCCTCGTACGGCAGTGCCGCGCTGGCCGTGGTCGGCACGGCCAGCAGGCCGGCCACCAGTGCCACCGCCGGCCAGGACCGCCCTCGGCGACGTCCGTCACGCATCATCCGACACCCCTCGTCAACCGGCTCGGCGAGCTGCCAGCCGGACCCGTACGGAGTTCATCCCCGCCCGCACGGCATTGCGCATGCCCTTGTCCTGGGCCACCTCGACGAAGCGCTGGGCCAGATGGCTCGCCCGGCGGGTGGTGATCCGGCTCTTCTCGCGGCGCACGTACGTGGTGGACCCGCTGGTGACCAGGTCGGGCGCGCGACGCGGGAAGCGGCAGAAGTCCAACAGTGGTCCGAGCGCCCGGTCCCAGGTCATGGTCGGGGCGAGCGCCTGGACGTTCTCGCGGGCCTGCTTGCGCACCGACTCGTCGGCCAGCCGCAGCAGCGCCGTCGCCACCGAGTCGGGGTCCTCGGCCTTCACGACCTCGCCCAACCCGTGCTGGGTGACCAGGCGCGAGAGCGAGTCGCCCTCGGTGGCGAGGATCGGCAGGCCGGTCCAGAGGTAGTCGAGGATGCGGGTCCGGAAGCTGAGCTCGGTCTCGAGGTGCAGGAAGTGCGTGGACACGCCGATGTCGGCGTCGAGCAGGTAGTTGGCCCGGTCGGCGTAGTCGACCCACCCGTGGTTGAAGAACACGTGCGTGTTCAGCAGGCCGAGCTCCTCGGCGACCCGGTAGGCCTCGCCGGCCCGCGCCATCTCGGGCACGTCCGGGTTCGGGTGGGCCGTGCCGAGGAAGAACAGCTTCAGGCGGGGCTCGTCCTCGACGGCCTGCTTCAACCCCCGGATGAGGGTCGCCGGGTCGAACCAGTTGTAGATCCCACCGCCCCACAGCAGGACGATGTCGTCCTCGTCGATGCCGTCGATCGCCCCGCGGATCGCGTGGCGGGTCTGCACGGGCGGGTCCTGCGGGAGCCCGAACGGTGCGACCGCGAGCAGGCGGCGCAGGTCGGGGTCCTCGTCGTAGGTGGCCGGGTTGATGCGCTTGAGCGAGGCGATCTGGCCCAGCCAGAAGTCGCGCTGCTTCTCGGACGCGCACAGCAGCAGGTCGCCCCGTTCGAGCTGGGCGTTGACGATCTCGGCGTCCGAGTGCATCGTCTGCCAGCGTTCGTTCGGCGGCATGTCCCGCCGCATGACCAGCGCCTCGATGTGGAACGGGTCGTAGATGTCGACCACCACGGCGGCGTTGGACTTCGCCACCTCGGGGAAGTGGTACATCGTGAAGCCCTGGGTCACGATGACCTCGGCCCAGTCGACCAGTCCCTTGGCGTTGCCGGCGGTGATGTGCTCGACGCGGAACTGGCTGGAGCGGATCTCCGGCTTGCGCATGGAGGCGAGCACGACCTCGTGCTCGCGCGACAGGGTGCGGGCCATCTCCCACACGCGGATGGCCGGCCCGGCCATCTTCTCGCCGAGGGTGTCGGCGGTCAGGATCAGCACGCGCTGGCGTGAGGTCGCGTGCCACGCCATGTTGAAGGTGTCGATGACCTGCAGGAACACCGAGGTGAACACCGGGTCGGGCACGTTCGGGGCGATCGGGCGACGGAACAGCCGCATGACCTCGCGGTCGTCGCGGATGCGGTTCTCCTGGATGAACGCGCGCTTGTGCCGCAGCTTCTCGAGCATCAGCCCGAAGTCGCGCACGGCGGCCAGGTGGGCGCCGGTCATCGACGAGATCTTCGGGGTGGGGGCGTCCTGCCCGGCCGAGTCCCGGTCGATCCGGTAGTCGCCGATCTCGGAGTCCTCGTCGTTGAACCCCCGCAGCATCGCGAGGATCGTCGACGCGGGCAGTGTGCGGGCCAGCGTCTCGTCGCCGTAGTTCTTGAAGATCGTGGCCAACGCGTTGCGTTCGAGCAGGTAGCGCTCGCGCGGCTTGCCGAATCGGTCGATGGTCCCGTGGTGGCGGTGGTAGACGACCGACTCGGGGATGAACCAGCACTCGTAGCCCAGCACCCAGGTGCGCCAGCCGAGGTCGACGTCCTCGAAGAAGGCGAAGTAGTCCTCGTCGAACCCGCCGACGCGGAGGAACCACTTGCGGTGGGTCCCGAGCGAGGCGCCGGTGACGAAGATCGACGGTTCGCGCTTGAGGTCCGGCGGGGGTGGGTCCTCGCGGTGGCGCGCGAAGCCGTGCCCGTAGAAGGACAGGTCGCCGCCGGCGAAGTCGACCTGCGTGCCCGTGTGGTCGAGCACCAGCCCACCGGTGACGCGGATTCGGTCGTCGTTGACCATGGGCAGGATCAGCTCGCGCAGCCAGTCCCGCGCCGCGACGGCGTCGTTGTTGAGCAGGGCGAGGTAGGTGCCACTGCCCGCGCGGGCCCCCTGGTTGACCACCGGGGCGAAGCCGTCGTTGCGCTCGTTGACGATCACCTGGACGGTCGGGAACTGCTCGCGCAGCATCTCCACCGACCCGTCCTCGGAGGCGTTGTCGATGACGATCGTCTCGACGAGCTCGGACGGGTAGTCCTGGTCGAGGACGGACTGCACGCACGGGGCGAGGAACTCGCGCCCGTTGTGGTTGACGATCACGACGGTGACCGACGGCAGGTCGCCGCGCATCGATTCCCCCGGGGGCGTTGAGAGGACGTGGCTGGCCGGGGCGCAGCATACGCGTCGCGACCAACCCACCCGCGACCCACGCGGTCACGCGGCCGTCGTCCCCGGGAGGTGGACAACATCGACCCGGCCGCCGCGTAGCCTGCGCCTCGTCCACCGCGCCCACCCCTGCCGAGGACCCGACCCGATGGCCGATGACCACACCCCGGCGGTGTCCGTCGTCCTGCCCGTCTACAACGAGGTCGGCCACCTCGAACAGGAGGTTGCCCGCGTCCGCGCAGGGCTGGAGCCCAGCGAGTTCAGCTACGAGATCCTCGTCGTCGACGACGGCTCGACCGACGGCTCGGCCGAGCTGGCGAGGACGCTGGACGGCGTCCGGGTGGCGCAGTTCGCCGAGAACCGCGGGTCCGGTGCCGTACGCCGCGTCGGAACGCAGATGGCGCGGGGCGACGTGGTCGTGTGGACCGACGTCGACATGACCTACCCCAACGACCAGATCCCGGACCTGGTCCGGGCGCTCGCAGGCCGCGACCAGGTCGTCGGGGCGCGCACCTCCGAGGAGGGCACCCACAAGCTGTTGCGGACGCCGGCCAAATGGGTGATACGCCAACTCGCGATCCGGCTGGCCCAGCGCGACATCCCGGATCTCAACTCGGGCTTCCGGGCCTTCCGCCGTGAGGTCGGCGAGCAGTTCGTGCACCTGCTGCCCGACGGGTTCTCGTGCGTGACGACGATCACGTTGTCGTTCCTGACCCACGGCTACTCGGTCGGCTACGTGCCCATCCCCTACGCCCCACGCGCGGGCGAGAGCAAGTTCCACTGGCGCACCGACACCCGCAAGTACCTGCTGCAGGTCGTCCGGATGATGCTGATGTACGAGCCCCTGCGGATCCTGGGCGGTCCTGGGCTGGTGCTCCTGCTGCTGGGGCTCGGCAAGGCCGTCTACGACGCCGTGACCGACCCCATCGTGATCGCGATCAACACACTGGTGCTCCTGGTGGTCGCGGTGCTGATCCTGCTGGTCGGACTCCTGTCGGACCTGGTCGTGCGACTGAACCGACCACGCCACCTCGTCCTGCCGGCGATGGTCGCCGGCGGCGTCGCCGACACGACCGCCGCATCCCGCGACGGCACGGGGCGATGACCGACGCCGTCGACGACGCCGCGACCGCTCCCCTGTCGCTGCGCCGCCTGGCGGTGGCGACGCCGACCAGCGTCTGGCTGCTCGTCGTGCTGCAGGTGGGTCTGAGCCTGCTCTACGCGGTCGCCGTGCCGGTCCTGCACGGACCCGACGAGTACGCCCACGTGGACCGGGTGCTCGGCACCCCGCTGGCCGCGGAGGACCCGGGGATCTCGGATCGCGCCATCGCGGCAGCCGAACAGGTCGGGCTGGCGCCCGGCGACGGCCCGGTGGTCGCCCCCATCCGGGCCACCGACGTCGTGGTCCCCGCCCCGGCTGCGGACCGACCCACGTGGGAGGACCTCGGCACGGGCGCGCAGGCCATCGAGGTCAGCCAGGCCTGGGACCACCCGGTGACCCACTACGCGGTGCTGGCCGCACTGGACCGGGCCCTGCAGGAGCTCTCCCCCGCCAGCCGCTGGGACGAGCGGGTGGGACGGTTGCGGGCCCTGCATGCGCTGATGCTGGCCGTGGTTCCCTGGGCCGCCTTCTGGCTGGCGATGCGGCTGTCGCGGTCTCGGGGTGCGGCCCTTGCATCGGCGACGTCGGCGCTCGCGCTGCCCATGGTGGTCCAGAGCGGTGCCATCGTGAACAACGATGCCTCGATCGCCGCACTGGGCGCCCTGTGCCTGCTGGGGCTCGGGTGGACGACCTCGGGCGACGACGGTCCCACCGCCGCGTGGATCGCAGGAGGCGCCGGTGGGTTGGCCGCGGCCACGAAGGTCTTCGGGGTCGGGGCCCCGGCGTGGTTCCTGGTCGCCGCAGCCGGGATGCGGCTCGACCGCGGAGCCCGCCGATGGCCGCGCACGCCCTGGTGGCTCCATGCGACGGCAGCCGGCCTGGTGTTCGGGGCGTGGTGGCCGCTGTGGCAGCTCGTCGCGAACGGCACGCTGGCGCCCCGCCGGTACACCTACCCCGAGCTCGAGGGCTTCCACCCGCACATCACCACGTGGCTGGGCGAGGTCGTCCGGCGGATCCCCGAGACGTTCGTCGGCTCGCTGGGGCTCGAGGAACACCCGGCGCCGCTGGTGGTGACGATCGTCGTGTCGGTGCTGCTGCTGGCGGCGATCGCGCGGGCCGGCGTGGCGCTGCGCAGCCGCAGCCTCGTCCTGCTGGCGCCGACCGTCACCGCCCTGGCCATGATGGCCTACGCGTCGTGGGGTGCCTACACCCGCTCGGCCATCCCCTCGGGCCTGCGCGGCCGCTACCTCATGGTCGGGATCGTGGGGCTGCTCGTGCTGGTCGGAACGGGCCTTCGGCACGCCCTGCGATCCGAAGGTGCCCCGGTCGTCGCGGTCGTCGGGAGCGGTCTGGCACTGCACGCCATCCTGCTGTGGCCGGCGATCGACGGCTTCTGGGCGGGCGACGGCACCATGGCGTCCGCGCGAACCGCCCTGGCCGCCGCACCGCTGGGGCGGAACGTGACGCTGGTGGTGGCAGCCGTGACCGTCGGGGTGGCCGCGGCTGCCGTCCGGACGATCGCGACGGACCTTCGCGCCCCGAGCGTGGCTCAGCCCGGTTCCGTGTCGTCGTAGGCACGGGCGCCGACCTCGTCCAGCACGCACACCGTCGCCCCGTCGTCCACGGTGAGCGTCATCGTGACCGGGACGTCGAGGCTGACCCACCAGGCGCGCGGTGAGGGGGTCCGCAGGTCCAGCAGCCGCGGGATCGCAGTCGTGCGTCCGCCGTCGGTCACCGTCTGCAGCCGCGCGATCGTGGGCTGCTCGAACCGGAACTCGAACCCGGCTGGGCCATCGAGGTCGATCGTCGCGGGCTCGCCGGGGCGGAGGTCGACACACCCGTCGGTGTCCGCGCCCTCGAGCGCTGGGGTGGTCAGGGTCGGGAACGGCTGAGGACCGTGCAGCACCGATCGGAGCTCGATCTCGGCCTCGAGCCGCCACGGGTCGCCCACGGGCGCGTCGGGCACGTCGATCTGCCCCTCGGCGACGTAGGCGAGCAGGTGGTCCCAGTGCAGGTTGGGGCTCCAGTAGCGGTCGACGTTGACCGGGACCGGGTCGAGCCCGGCGGCCAGCAGCTGGGCCGCGGCGACGTGGCGCTGGCGCAGGTGCTGCTTGATGCCGGCGACCTCGCGCTGCGACGTCCACAGGTGCGCCCCGTTGACCACCGTGGCGACGGCCAGGACTCCCGCCACCACCGTGCCGACCCAGCGCACCCTCCCGACGACGCGGGCGAGGAGCACGCCGAGCAGCGGCAGCACGCAGGCCGCGACGACGTACAGGTAGCGCGGGGACAACCACGTCGAGGCGCCGAACCTCAGCCGTGCAAGGGCGGTCGAGACCGCGAAGGCGAGGCCAGCGAGGGCAAGGGCGACCGTGGTCGCCCGTGGTCGCACGGTGGAGCGTCGCACCACGGCGGCGACGACGACCCCGCCCAGCACGGTTCCCGCGAGCCACGGGGCGGCCAGGCCCAGTGGGCGTCCCGCACCGGACGCGACCACGCGCCCCACGTAGGCGGCCACGGCGCCGGGCGGGCCACCGACCAGCCCCCCGCCGCCGCCGGCGAGCACCAGCCAGACGGCGTAGACGACCATGGCCGGGCCCGCGCCGCCCAGGGCACCGACCACGTCACGTCGCACGAGCAGCGCCACACCGAGCAACGTCACCACCAGTGGACCGGTGGTCGTGGTGACGATCGAGGCCAGCGCCAGGAGCCCCGCCGCGGCGAGTCGTCCCCACGACCGGGTCGCAGGGTCCACGTCGACCAGCAGTCCGAACCCGAGCGCCAGGGCCAGGCTGAGGTTGAAGCCGAGGTTGACCGCGAAGAAGACGTTCTCCCACGCCACTCCGAGGACCAGGAACGGCAGCACGACACCCAGGGCCAGCCGTGGCGGCACGTCGTCACGGACCTGCCAGCGCCACAGCAGGACCGCGGTGGTCCCGTGGGCGGCAATGGCGGGCAGGACGTAGGGCAGGTAGGACTGCAGCCCGACCACGGCCTTCATCGCCGTGAACCAGACCACGGTGGTGGCCATCCAGTGGCCGCTGTAGGGGGTGGTGAGCAGGCCCAGGTCGTCCGGCCCGGCGCGGTTCAGGAACGTCCAGTCGTCGGCGAAGAACCAGTGGGACCGGGCGACCACGAGCAGCGCGATCCCGACCGCGATCGCCAGTCCGACCACCACGCGCCCGACCGGGGACCGACCGACCGACGCGCCCCGGCCACGAGGGGCCGCTCCGTCGTCCCCCATGAGGCCGTCAGTCCTCGACGACGTGGTCGCGGAAGCCCTCGCGCACCCGCGCCCAGCGATCGTGGTCGATCGAGCCGTCCTCCCGCACGCTCGCGGCGGCCTCCTGGCCCATGAGCAGGGCGTGATGGGTGTTGTCGGGCACGAACAGGCCCTGCCGCCCGAAGGTCAGCAGCCCGGGCTGGTCGCCGACCCACGCCTCGATGCGGTCGAGGTCCTGCTGGTACTGCCCGGTGTAGACCGGGTAGACGCGCGGGAGGCGCCGGACCTCGACGTCGCGCAGCCGCGGCCACGTGAACCCCAGCGGGGCCAGCGTCGACATGACCCGGTCGGCCAGCACCTGCGGCTCGGCGGTGAACGTCTCGTCGCCGGCCCAGCACGGGACCTCGGCGCACACCACCGTGACGTCGTCGGGGTCGTCGGCCGACGCGCGGTAGTTCTTCGGTTCGTTCATGCGGCTGACGGGCGTGGTCAGCTCGGGGAAGTAGTGCGCGTCGAAGGGGGTCAGCTGCGGGGCGTCGAGGACCAGGAAGACGAGCACCATGGCGCGGTGCCGCAGCCGCCCCGCCGCCGTGAGCACGTCCTCGGGGGCGCCGGCCATGCGGGCCAGCAGCGGCGCTGGCAACGAGCTGACCACCGTGGTGGCGGCGAACGCCTCGTCGCCAGAGGTGATCGTGGTGGCACCGTCGGCACGGGCGAGGGACTCGACCGGCGTGGACAGGCGCAGGTCGGCGCCCTCGTCCACGGCGGCCTGGGCGAGCACCTCGCTGATCTGGCCGAAGCCGCGGCGCGGGTACCAGAAGTCGAAGTCGCGTTCGTTCCGCGACAGCATCTTCTTGAGGATGTCGCCCGGTCCGCGGGCCGACACGCGTCGGTCGGCGAGCTCGGCCGACAGCTCGGTCGGGGGCGTGTCCCAGAGCTTGGTCAGGTACGGCAGGTAGAACTGGGCGGCGACGGTCGGCCCGAGCCGCGCGGAGATCACGTCGAAGGCCGTGTCCTCGCGGGCACGGCGGAACGGGCTGGTGAGCGTCTCCCACCCGGCCTTCACGGCGAACGACCGCGGCAGGTTGCGGACGAGGTCACCGATCTCGAGCGGGAACTTCAGCCACTGGCCCTGCATGTGGATCCGCCCGCGCCGGACGCGCGCCTGCAGGTCGTCCCCGAGCAGCGGGAACAGGACCTCCTCGACGCTGGGCGGCACGACCGGGTGCAGGCGGTGGCTGCCCAGGTCGACGCGCACGCCCGCGATCTCCGGCGAGGCCGCCATGCCGCCGACGTGGTCGTTGGCCTCGACCAGCACGGTGCGGCGGCCGCGCCGGGTTGCCTCGAGCGCGGCCATGACACCGGCAGGGCCGGCGCCCAGCACGGCGACGTCGTAGCGGTCCATGGTCACTCCGGGCGGTCGGGGTCGGGCAGGCCGTAGGCGGTGGCGAACTGGCGCCGGACGGCGTCGGGGCGGTGGGCGGCGACGGCTGCGGGATCGGTGGGGGGCGCGAGGTCCAGCGACGCGATGGCATGTGCCAGCGCGTCGGGGTCGTCGGGTGGGACCAGCGCCCCGTCCGCAGGCCCGCGGACGACCTCGGGCAGCCCACCCACGTCGGACGCGACGACCTGTCGGCCGAGCGCGAGGCACTCGAGCGCGAACAGGCCCAGGCCCTCGCGCCGCGAGGGTACGGCCACCGCGTGGTGGTCCCGGACGAGGTCGAACAGCGCCCGGCGCGGCAGGGCGTCCCGCAGGGTCACCCGGTCACCGAGGGTGGCCGCGCGACGTTCGAGCTCGGGGCGGGCCGGCCCCTCCCCCACCAGCGTGCACCGCCAGTCGGCAAGCTCGGGGCGCGTCAGCGCGTCGAGCAGGACGTCGAACCCCTTCTCGGTGGACGCGCGCCCCGCCGCGAGCACGCGGGGCGGCCCGTCGGGCAGCGGCGTCGGCACGAGGTCGTCGGGCAGCGGCAGTCGCGTCACCGCGACGCTGCCCGTGGGCAGCCGCAGCACCCGTTCGGCCTCGCGCGCCAGGTCGTCGCTGATGCAGGCGACGCCGTCGACGCGGCGCACCGCCCAGCGCGCGACCGGCCCGACCTTGGCCGCCAGGGCCACGTCGTTGCCGTGCAGCGTCAGCACGGTGCGCGGGGCCCGGCCGGCCAGCAGCGCAGCGACGATCCCGGACGGCGCGAGCCAGTGGGCGACGACGACGTCGGGGCGGTGACGCCCCATGGCCCGCAGCAGCGCCCAGGCCTCGCTGAGCACCAGTCCGGGCAGCAGCAGCACGTGCCACCGCGCCTGCAGGGACGCGTGCCCGCCCCCGCGGTAGGCCAGCACCTCGTGCCGGTCGGGCGCGTACCGGAACCGCTCGACCCGGACACCGGCGACCTCGTGGACCCGCGGCAGGCCGGCGTCGTGGGTCGCCACGACGGTCACGTCCCAGCCGGCATCGCGCTGGACCCCGACGAGGTCCAGCAGGAACGGGGCGACGTGGTCGTCCTCGGACCGGGGCCAGGACGAGCTGACGTGCACCACCCGCGGGGCGCGCTCGGAGGCAGGTGCACGGTCGGGCCCGCGGCGCAGCGACACCCACCCCACCCAGCCGAGCTCCACGGCCAGGTCGAGCACCCGTAGCACCACCGCCAGGGACACCGCCGGCCCGACGCCGATGGTCGGTCCCGCGAGCGCGATGAACCCCGCCTCCCGGGTGCCCAGCCCCGACGGGGCGATCGACAGCGTCCCCGTGACCTGCCCGACCGCGTCGGCCGCGACGACGACCAGGGCCTGGTCGGGGGCCACGCCGACCGCCGCCACCGCGACGAGCGCGGCCCGCAGCGCCTTGAAGGCCACGACCCCGCCGTACCGCCCCGTGGCCCGCCACGCCCCGCGCACCGAGGTGGTCAGCCCGACGCGGCGGTCGACGGTCCGCAGGACGACGGGCAGCAGGGCCAGCCCGACGGCGGCGCCCACGGCCGCGAGCGCCCCGATCCAGCGGGGTGCGGCGCCGGTCACCGCGACTGCGGCCCCTCCGGCCAGCACCGACCAGCCGATGACCTGTGCGAGCTCCTGCGCCATGGCGGCGCTGGCGGCACGCCGGGACAGGCCGAGGTCCCCGGCCATCACCACGCGCGCGGCCATCCCCGCCACGCCCGTGGGCAGGAAGCGGGCGACCTGCGAGCGCCACCACAGCCAGCGGGCGTCCCAGGACGCCAGGCGGGGCTGTCCCTGGGCCTGCAGGAGCCGGCGGAACGCCAGTGGCAGCTGCCCGGTCCCGACCACGGCGGCCACGACGGCGACGGCGATCCACCCGGGCCGGACCGCCAGGTCGACGTCGGTCAGCTGCCCGACGTCGTCCCGTACGACCAGCACCACCGCCACGACGGTGGCGATGGCGAAGGCGATGCGGCCGGCACGGACCAGGCCACGTCGGGTGGCGGTGTCCACGCGACCTCGAACGACGGTGGGGTGGGCGGGCGCACGGTAGTGCTACGGGGCGGTCACACCGTCCTCCAGCAGGTTCGACACCCGGTCGATCACGGCGTTCGTGATCGCGACGGGCCCGCCGACGGCCACGAGCTCGGGATCGTCCCACCCGAGGCCGTGGATGAAGGCCGGGTGCTCGTCGGCGCCCCACGGCGTGCCGTCGGACAGGCGGGTCGGGACCAGCAGCAACGCCGCGCCGGTCCGGGCCGCGAACGGCCCGGCCGCCAGCCCGTCGGGGTAGTTCTCGCCCGTGGCGATCACCAGGGACTGGTTCGGCGGGTCGTCGGTGGCCGTCACCGCCCGCGAGGTGCCGTAGCGGTCCTCCCCGGCCAGCCGGTCCGCGACCTCGACGCCCATCGACGCGAGCTGGTCCAGCACCTTCTGCGGCACCGTCACGGCCCCACCGACCGGGACCACGCGGGTGATGCCGAGGTCGGTGATCGCCTGTCGCGTCTCGTCCGGGAGGGACGCCTCGGTGCCGAGGATCGGCCAGCCGGCGCCGTCGGAGGCGCGGCGGGCGGCCACGGCGGCCACCGACAGGGCGTCGACCCAGCCCCGGGCCTCGACCTGGTTGTCGCGCAGGCGCACGAGGTAGGCGGTGGTCTGGCCGCCGCGGGCGACCCGCGTCGCCACCTCGACCGCGGTGGCGTGGCGCGTCTGGCCGGCCACCCGTTCCACGGACGGGACGCCGGCCTCGGTGAGGTCGGTCTCGACCTGCTCGCTGAGGGCCGCCTCACCACCGAGCATCAGGACGGTCTGTCGGCTGCAGCCGCTCGATCTCGATGCGCACCGCGTCGGACAGGCCGGCGCGGGGCGTGAGCAGCAGCGGGGCGTCGTGCGTGCCTGCCAGCGCGCTGCCGGTCAGCGCGTCCGCCGGGTTGTCCTCGCGTGCCAGCACCACCGTGTCGGCGCCGTTCGGCCAGCCGTCCCCCGCCAGGCGGATCGCGGTCTCGGACGCGGGAGTCACCGTCCAGGCGCGCGACGGGGATGTCGACGTCGTCGGCCAGGTCGGTGATCGTGTGGATCGCGAAGCGGGGCGACCACAGGCCCAGCAGCGTTCGCACGGCGTCGGCGGAGTAGGTCCGTTCGACCTGCTGGCCGCCATCCACCCCGCGGATTCGCACGCCACCCGGCAGCGGGTAGCCGGCGTCGTCGGCCGCGGTGACGTCGATGGCGTCGATGTCGTCGATGCCGAAGGCCGACTGCAGCTGCTGACGGCTGAAGCCCTGCGACCAGCGGTACCGCGAGTTGCCCGAGGCCTTCTCCCAGCGCGAGGTGTCCACCGACGCGTACCCGGGCGTGGACGAGGTGAAGCCCGCGCGCGACCGGCCGCCCATGGACGAGGAGTAGAAGGTCGTGAAGACCTTGCCGTCCTTGACCACGTAGGACCCGTTGGTACGACGTGACGGCGTCCTTCCACTTCGGGTAGTAGCTGGGTTCGGCCGAGGACCTTGGCCTCGCCCGCCCACACCTGGTCCGCCGGTGGTGACGCACGAGGTCGCAGCGGCAGTCGAACGTGCGGATGCGCTGTTCGTCGGTGTAGTTGTTGCGACGCTCGGTGACGCGCGACTCGGCGTAGGAGCGCGCGGCGATGACCTGGGCACGCAGGGCCTCCGCGTGCCACGACCACGGCACCTCGGCCAGCCCGAGCAGGTAGGTCTCCATGGCGGGCAGGCTCGCTGGCGCCGCCGGAGCCGATGACCTCGGTGGTGAACAGCTTCTGGCCGAAGCTGAAGTCGGCGAAGTCGAACTCGAGGGTGCCGAACCGGATGGGACGCCCCGACGCCTTCGCGTCACCGTCGCCCTGCAGGACCCGGACCAGCTTGCCGTCATGGCGCATCTCGAGGACGGACTCGATGCGGTCCTGGACGGTGACGTCGACGCCGCCCTCGCCGACGATCCGGAAGTTCTTCGCCCCGACGAACACCTTGACCTGCGTGTTCGCTGCCTGCTGCAGGACGGGTTCCTCGTCGCAGTTGGTGCCGTTGCGGTCGCACCGCACCCAGTCCGTCTGCTTCTCGCGCCCAGACGCTGGTCACGCCCGACGCGTCCGTGGTCCACAGCTTCAGCCGCAGCTCGTTCCGGCTGTTGCGCCCCTCGATGGTGGTGCCCGGGAAGTACGTGGAGATGATCTCGCCGGCCGTGCAGCCGTAGGCCTGGGCCGCGCCCTGCGCCCCGTACTGGCTCATGCCGACGCCGTGGCCCCAGCCACCCCCGGAGATCACGACGTCGTGGACGTCCTCGGCGTAGGGGTCCAGACGCGACGCGGAGACCTCGCGGGCCCAGGTCGGCTCGGCCTCCTCGGTCTGGATGTCCGAGTACGCCGGGTCGCCGTCCACGCCCGACGCGGGCTGGCAGGCGGCCGCCGTCGCGGGGGTCGCAGGGACGACGACCGCGCCCAGCAGCAGCACCGCGGGCAGGGTGTGACGGAACAACGAGCGCAGCAAGGTCGACCTCGAGTCGGTCGTGCGACGAGACGCGCTGAGAGTAACGACGGTGTGACACCTCGCCATGCACCTGTCGCGCGCCCCACGTGCCCGATCGGGCACGGTGGATGTCATTCGCGCTCGGGGCGCCGGGCGTCGTCGGGCACCTCGTCACCAGGGGCGACGACCTCCTCGTCCCCGAGGACCACGTCGCGGCCGAGCAACGCCCCCTCCCGGACGTCGGCACGGAAGCCGGCGAGCAGGCCGTCCGCGGCCACGCCGGGCCCGATCTGCCCCCCGTCGAAGAGGACGCTGCGCGACACGGTCGCACCCGCCCCGACCCGGACGTCGCGTCCGATGACGGTGGTCGGACCGATGGTGGCGCCGGCCTCCACGACAGCACCGGGCTGCACGAGGAGCGGCCCGCGCAGCGCGACGCCGTCGGCGACCTCGGCTCCGGGCGCCACCCGCACGCCGCCCCCACGGTCGGCCACCGCCTGCACCGGGGGCCAGTGGCACGCGCCGGACAGGACCAGCTGGGTCCCCACCCGGTACCGGTCGGGGGTGCCGAGGTCCGCCCAGACGCCGTCGTCGACCACGCCCTCGATGTGGCCGCCGTCGCGGAGGATGCCCGGGAAGACGGCCCGCTCGAAGGACAGACGACCCTCGGGAAAGCGGGCCAGTGCCTCGGGGTCCACCACGTAGGTCCCGGCGTTGACCGCGTCCTGGCCTGGCAACGAGCCGGGCTCGGGCTTCTCGACGAACTCGACGATTCGCGTGCCGGCCCGGTCGCCGTCCTGCCAGCCCTCGCGAACGCACACCCCGAAGCTGGAGGTGTCGTCCACACGGGTCAGGACGATGGTGGCGTCCGCGCGAGCCTGCTCGTGGGCCGCGATGACGCCGGTGAGGTCGACGTCGGTGAGGATGTCGCCGTTCAGGACGAGGAAGGGCCCGTTCACCAGGTCGAGGGCCGAGCGCACCCCTCCGGCGGTGTCGAGCGGCTCGGGCTCGGGGACCATCACCAGCTCGACGCCATGCGCGCGGGCGTCGTCGCGGAGCATCTCGAAGGGGTCGGTGTCGGCACCGACGACCAGGAAGACCCGCTCGATGCCGGCCTCGCCGAGCCGGTCGATCACGCCGGACAGGAACGGGGTGCCGCAGAAGGGCACCAGCGGCTTCGGCGTGGTGTAGGTCAGAGGCTGCAGGCGCGTGCCACGGCCACCGGCGACGATCATCGCGTCGGTCACGCTCATCGATGGACTCCTCTGGGTGTCACTCGCCGGTGCTCGACCGGCCGGTGCGGCGCGCCACGAATCGGTTCCATACCAGCACGAGCAGCACCCAGCCGGCCAGGCCGACACGGACCAGCGGCTGGGCGAGGCGGCCGACGCCGTGGGCGTACGCCCGGCGGTAGAAGCGGTCGAGACTGCGGGCGTGGGCGATCACCATGCGGGCGCGCTGGCGCCCCGCGGACGCCCCGACGACGTGCTCGACCTGGGCATCGGGTTCGAACCTCACGCGCCATCCCGCCTGGCGCAGGCGGAACCCGAGGTCGACGTCCTCGACGAACATCCAGTAGCCGGGGTCGAAGCCGCCGACGTCGTCGAAGGCGGCGCGTCGCAGCATCAGGGCGCAACCCGACAGCCAGTCGACGTCCCGCGCCGCGTGCGGGTCCACGTCGGTCTGCCGGTAGGCCCGGGTCCACGGGTTGCCCGGCCACCACAGGCCCAGCAGGGCGTGGCCGGCCGCCTGCCCCAGCGTGGGGAAGGTGCGCGCCGACGCCTGGGGGCGCCCGTCGGGGTACCGCACCTGAGGGCCCGCGGCGGCCAGGTCCGGGGCGTCCTCGAAGGCGTCGGCCAGCCGGCGCAGTGAGTCGGGGCGGAACCGGGTGTCGGCGTTGGCCACGACGACGAACGGGGCGCGTGTGCGTGCCACGCCCGCGTTGGCGCCCCGGCCGTAGCCGACGTTGTCGAGGGCGAGTGCCGTGACGTCGGGGTGGGCCTCGCGGACCGCGGCGACCGAACCGTCGGTGGACCCGCAGTCGACCACCACGACCTCGTTGGCGCCGGCCGCGTCGAGGGTGTCGAGGCAGCGCAGCAGGTCGTCGCGGGTCTCGTGGTTGACGATGACGACCGCGACGTCGCGCACCGGGGCCGGGGCGGAGTCGGGGGCGGGCGTGCTGGTCACGTCAGCCCGTGCGGTCGAAGCCGCCGGCACCGATCATGACGATGCCCGTCACGATCAGCAGCGCCCCGCCCCAGGTCAGCAGTGGGGGGCGCTCGTGCAGCACGACCGTCGAGAACCCCAGGATGATCAGGTAGCTGAGCGCCACGAAGGGGTACGCGGTCGACAGCGGCACCCGCGACAGCACGACCAGCCAGAACACGCTGGACCCCCCGAAGCACGCCAGCCCCAGCAGGGCCTTCCATGACGTGAACACCCCACCGAGCAGGCCGGCCAGGTCCCCGATCCCGATGCCCGCGATCTCGCCGATGTCCGTCATCCCGGCCTTCAGCAGCAGCTGCCCGGCCGTGGCCAGGGAGACCGCGAGCACGAGGGTGAGGATGGTGGGCACGTCCAGCCCGGTGTCCATGGGGTGCTCCTGGTCGTGGGGCAGGGCGTCGATCGGCGGCAGGTCCATCTAGGCCCCCGCGTCGTCGAGCACGTCGAGCTCGCGGAGCAGCGCCGCCAGCCCGTCGCGCCACGCGGGCAGGGGCGTCAGGCCGGCGGCCGTGGCGTGCCGGTCGGAGAGCACCGAGTAGCTGGGACGGGGCGCGGGGCGGTCGAGCTCGTCCGACGACATGGGTGCGAGGTCGACGTCCAGGCCGGCGAGCTCGAAGGTGGCCGCGGCCAGCTCGTACCACGAGCACGACCCGCCGTTGGTGCGGTTCCAGGTGCCGTAGCGCCCCGACACGGCCACCTCACGCAGCGCAGCCGCGAGGTCGCGTGTGAACGTCGGCGACCCGACCTGGTCGTCGACCACGCGGGCCTGGCCCTGCTCGCGACCCACCCGGAGCATGGTCCGCACGAAGTTGTGGCCACGCGCCCCGCACACCCAGGCCGTGCGGACGACGTGGTGCTCGCGCAGCGTCTGGCGGACCAGCTGCTCGCCCGCGGCCTTGGAGCGGCCGTAGGCGTTGAGCGGGGCGATGGTGTCGAACTCGGTCCACGGCAGCGGGGTGCCGTCGCCCGCGCGGCGGGCCTCGCCCTCGAAGACGTAGTCGGTGGACACCATCACCAGCGTCGCACCGGCGTCCCGGCACGCCCGGGCGAGCCACCACGACCCCAGGGCGTTCACGCGGTGGGCCCGGTCCGGGTCCTGCTCGCACCCGTCCACGTCGGTCCACGCCGCCGTGTGGAGCACCACGTCGGGGGCGTGGTCGCGGACCGCGGCGACGACATCGGGCTCGACGGCGACGTCCAGGTCGGCGTGGGTCAGCCCCACGACCTGATCGCCCGTGGCGCGGCAGTGGTCGACCACGTCCAGCCCGAGCTGGCCGCCGGCACCCGTGACGAGGACCTTCACGAGCTCAGACCCCGCGCCGGGTGGACGCCCCGGCGTCCTTCAGCGGGCGCCACCAGTCCTCGTGGGAGCGGTACCAGTCGATGGTCGCGTCCAGCGCCTCCTCGAAGGTGTGCGCGGGCGACCAGCCGAGCTCGCGCACCTTGCTGGTGTCGACCGAGTACCGCAGGTCGTGGCCGGGGCGGTCGGCGACGAACTCGATCATCTCCTCGCCCCGCCCCATGCGCTCGAGGATGGCGTACGTGAGCTCCTTGTTCGTCATCTCGTTGCCCGCCCCGACGTTGTAGACCTCGCCGGGCGTGCCCTCGGTGAGCACGAGCCACTGCGCCGCGGCGTTGTCGACCACGTAGGTCCAGTCGCGCACGTTCTGGCCGTCGCCGTAGAGCGGGACCGAGCGGTCGTCGATGAGGTTGGTGACGAACAGCGGGATGACCTTCTCGGGGTAGTGGTACGGGCCGAAGTTGTTGGCCGTGCGCGTGACCAGGATCGGGTGGTCGTACGTCACCCCGTAGGACCGGGCCAGCAGGTCCGCCCCGGCCTTGGACGCCGAGTAGGGCGAGTTCGGGAACAGCCCGTCGCCCTCGACGAAGGAGCCGGGTTCGGCGATGGAGCCGTAGACCTCGTCGGTGGAGATGTGCAGGACCCGGTCGACGCCGAGCTGCCGGGCGGCCTCGAAGACCACCCCGGCACCGGTGACGTTGGTGCGCAGGAACTCGGCGGGCCCGTCGATCGACCGGTCGACGTGGCTCTCGGCGGCGAAGTTGACCACCGCGTCGTGGCCGTCCATGACGTCACGGACCGTCGCGGGGTCGCAGATGTCGCCCTTCACGAAGGTGTAGCGCTCGTCCTCGGCCACGTCGGCCAGGGACGCCAGGTTGCCGGCATAGGTCAGGGCGTCGTAGTTGGTGATCCGCACGTCGTCGGCCACGTCGAGCACGTGGCGGATGAAGTTGGACCCGATGAAGCCGGCGCCGCCGGTGACGAAGATGCGCATGTGTCAGCTCTCGCTTATCTCGACCTGGGAGTGGTCGCCGAGCATGAACCGGTGGGCGGCGGGGCGACGCTCGGTGCGCTGCAGCGTCACGTCGCGCCCGAGCAGCGACCCCTCGATCCGGGGGATGTCGGTCACCGAGCACCGGGCCAGCACGACCGAGTACTCGATCTCGGTGTCGGCCAGCAGGCACCCGTCGGCGATCGACGTGAACGGCCCCACGTAGCTGTCGACGATGCGGGTCCCGGCCCCGATGGCGACCGGTCCGCGGACCGTGGAGTTGACGATCTCGGCCCCGGCCTCGAGCACGACGTTGCCGGAGACCGTGGAGGTCTCGTCCACGCGACCGTCGATGCGTCGGTCGATCGACCCGAGCACGATCCGGTTGGCGTCGAGCAGCTCGTCCTTCTTCCCGGTGTCGAGCCACCAGCCCTCGACGGTGGAGGCGCGCACGACCTCGCCGTCGTCGATGAGGCGCTGGATCGCGTCGGTGATCTCGAGCTCGCCCCGCCCCGACGGCTCGATGCGCTTGGCCGCGTCGAGGATCCGGGACGTGAACAGGTACACGCCGACGAGCGCGAGGTCGCTGGGCGGGTCGGTCGGCTTCTCCACCAGCCGGTCGATCGAGCCGTCCTCCTTCAGGGCGGCGACGCCGAACCGTTCCGGGTCCGGGACCTGCTTGAGCAGGATCTGCGCGGCGGGGCGGTGCTCCTCGAAGGCCTCGACGAGGTACCGGATGCCGCCCTCGATGAGGTTGTCGCCGAGGAACATGACGAAGTCGTCGTCGCCGAGGAAGTCCTCGGCCGTCAGGACGGCGTGGGCCAGGCCCAGCGGGGCGTCCTGCGGGATGAACGTGGCGTGGATGCCGAGCGCCGACCCGTCACCCACCGCCTCCTCGATCTCGGCGGCGGTGTCCCCGACGATGATGCCGACGTCGGTGATCCCGGCATCCCGGATCTGCTCGAGCCCGTAGAACAGGATCGGCTTGTTGGCCACCGGCACGAGCTGCTTGGCGCTGGTGTGCGTGATGGGCCGCAGGCGCGTGCCGGCGCCCCCGGCAAGGACGAGTGCCTTCACGACGCGTTCCTTCGGTGGGTCGGGCGATGGGGCGGGCGTGCCGGGCAGTCGGTCGCGGACGGTAGACGAGGACGCCGGGTCAGGCCTGATCCTCCCAGGCCGATCCGACGACGAGCACGACGTCGGCGCCCTCGGGCAGCTCGTCGACCTCCTCCAGCTCGACCGGGACGTCGCCGAGGCGGTCCCGCAGCAGCTCGGCCCGGGGCAGGCCGTCCGCGGTGTGGCGGATCGTCAGGCCCTCCAGGGACGTGTCGAAGTCGTCCTCGGGATCGAGGTCCGACGGGTTGACGGCGTCGACCACATCGAAGTCGCGCTGCTCGAGGAAGGACTGGACGTCGCTCGCGAGGCCCTCGATCCCGACGCCGTTGACGATGAGCACGCGCACGTCCTCGGGGCCGAGCTCGTCGGGGGCGTCGACCCCGGTGTCCCCGAGCGCCCCGCCGCTGCGCATCGCGGCGAACAGGTCGGTGGTGGGGCCGGGTTCGTGCACGACGAAGGACTGGCCGTCGATGTTCTGGATGGTGCCGGGCACCGTGCGCATGACCACGTCGTCGGCGGTCACGCCCTTGAGGGTGTTGGCGATCCGGTACATGTCGGTCAGGCCGAGCGCGCGGTCGGTGGTCACCGCGCTGGCCACGGCGTCGATGAGGTTCTTGACGCGCATCGGGTTCAGCAGGGTCCCGAGCCGCGTGGCCTTCGCCATGGCCTGCTTGAGGTAGTACTGCTGCTTGGCGATGCGCCCGAAGTCCCCGATGCCGAACTGCTCGGTCGTGGTCCGGCGCGAGCGCACGAACCCGAGGGCCTGGGTGCTGGACAGCGTCTGGCAGCCCGACGGCAGGTCGACCCCGGCGTACTGGTCCACCAGGGGTTCGTCGAGGCAGACCTCGACCCCACCGAGCACGTCGGCGAGATCGAGGAAGCCGGCCATGTTGATCTCGACGTAGTGGTCGAGGTCCAGGCCGCTGAAGTCCTGGATGGTCTCGACCAGCGCGTCGGGACCGCCCCCACGCGCCATCACGGAGTTGATCTTCACGTAGTCCTGCGGCCCCGCCCCGTCCACGCCGGGCATCTGCACCGCGAGGTCGCGCGGGAAGGCGACCACGACGGCGTCGTCCCGGTTCGGCGAGATCTGCACCAGCATGATCGTGTCGGTCAACCGGGTGCCCTCGTCGGTCGTCCCGAGCTCCTGCAGCTGCTCCTCGGTCAGGCCCTCGCGGGTGTCGTTGCCGACCACCAGCACGTTCAGCGTGTCCTCGAGGACGGGCTCGCCCGACGCCCCGTCGGTGGGAGCCTCGGTGGCGTCGAGGGAGGGGACGTCGATCTCGTCCATCTGGGAGTTGGCGTACCACCACAGCCCGCCGGCGGTGAGGACGCCGAGCAGGACGAGCACGCCCAGGACGGCCGCCCCCCAGCGCAGGACGGATCGTCCCGTGCCACGACGCGACCGCTGGCGGTCGGAGATGAACATGGTTGAGCGGGATCGCACGGGATCGCCTCACGACGTGATGACCGGGGGCAGGGGCCTGCGGCGGTGGGGGCGGAGCCGGGCAACCACGTGCACGCCGCCCGTGGCCGGTGACACCGGCCGGGCGCAGTGTGCCGGACCCCTACGCTCGATGCCGACACGCGGCACGGCCGCGTGTTCACCCGCCCCGAGAGGCACCCGATGACCCTGTCGCTCTCCCCCGCCGGCGCGCGCGACGCCGAGGACGTCCCCGCAGCGGTCCGCGCCGCCGCGGCCGGAGGCCACCGGCCGGCGATCACGCTGCTCCTCCCGTCCGAGGGCGGCCGGCCGAGGGCGGACCGGTCGCTGCCACCCGTCGCGATGATGCCCCGCCGCCGACCGGCCGCCCGAGCATCGGTCAGGCAGGAGCAGGCCTTCGCGTCGCTGGCGCAGTGGACGGCCAAGACGGCCCACTGGATCGCGCTCGAGCTGCTGCTCGAGCCCGGGGACCGCCTCGGGATCGTCGGCCCCCCGGGCTGGGTCCCGGCCGCCGCGGCCCTCGGGGCGTGGTGGGCCGGGCTGACGGTGGTCGTCGGGCCGCAGGCCCCGCAGGCCGACGTCGTCCTCAGCCACGTCGACGGCATCCCCGACGTCGCCGGCGAGCTCGTCGTCTGGGGGTGGGGGTTCGACGGGGCACCGACCCGCAACGGGCCCGCCGACGCCTTCGTCGAGCAGGTCCAACCGTTCCCGGACGACCCGCCGGCGCCGCTCGGCACCGCCCCGTCACCGGCGCTGGACGACGGGACCGAGGTGGCGACCCAGGCGGCCATGCTGGACACGCTCCGCGACGCCCCCGCCGAGACGGTCGGGGTCGAGTCCTCCTCGCGCCACTGGCTGGCGACGGCAGCCCTGCGGCCGCTGCTCACGGGGCGACCCACGGTGCTGCTGGCACCGGGCGTCGACCGTGACGCCGCCGCCGCCGACCGCGTGGCCACCTGGGTCACCTGAATCAGTGTGCTCCTCACTCGGCCAGAGCCGTGTGAGGAGCACACTCATGTGGCGGGGGGCCGGTCAGGCCGTGGCGTACTGGTCCTCGTCGAGGGCGTACAGGTCCCGCGCGGTGGCGGTGACCTGGGCCTTGAGGCCGTGGACGCTGGGCAGGACCTGCTCGGCGAAGTAGCGGGCGGTGACGACCTTGGCCTCGTAGAAGGCCTTGTCGCTGCCGCTGGCGCCGGCGTCGAGCTGTTCGGTGGCGGCCTTCGCGGCGCGAGCCATCAGCTCGGCCCCGACCACGGTGGCCATCAGGCGCAGGTACGGCGTGGCGCCGGCGAAGACGTCCTGGATGTCCTCGCGGTGCTCGAAGACCCAGTTCGTCGTCTCGGCGAGCACGTCGATGCCGTCGCCCAGGTGCTCCTTGATGGAGGCCAGGTCGTCGCCCTCGAGGGAGTCGGCGGTGCCGCGCAGGTCCTCGATGAAGCCCTTGACGAACGCCCCGCCGTCGTAGGGCAGCTTGCGCCCGACGAGGTCGATGGCCTGGATGCCGTTGGTGCCCTCGTAGATCGGGGCGATGCGGGCGTCGCGGTAGTGCTGGGCGACGCCGGTCTCCTCGACGTACCCCATGCCGCCGTGGACCTGGATGGCCAGCGACGTCAGCTCGACGCCGAGGTCGGTCCCCCACGCCTTGGACAGCGGCGTGTAGAGGTCGGCGAGCTTCTGGTTGTACTCGCGCACGCCCTCGTCGGGGTGCACGTTCGCGCGGTCGAGCGCGGCGGCGTTGACGAAGGTCATCGCGCGCGAGGCCTCGATGCAGGCCTTCATGGTGAGCAGCATCCGCCGGACGTCGGCGTGCTCGATGATGCGCGCCTGCTCGCCCGGCTCGGACCCCGGCCCCGACCCTGGCGACGCTCCTTGGCGTAGTCCAGCGCCTGCTGGTAGGCGCGTTCGGCGATGGCCACACCCTGCTGACCGACACCCAGGCGGGCGTCGTTCATCATGGTGAACATGTACTTCATGCCCTTGTTCTCGTCGCCCACGAGGTAGCCGACGGCCCCGTCGCCCTTCTCGCCGTACGCCATCGTGCAGGTCGGGGCGGCGTGGATCCCCATCTTGTGCTCGATGGAGATGCAGGTGACGTCGTTGTGCTCGCCCAGCGAGCCGTCCTCGTTCACGAGGAACTTGGGCACCACGAACAGGGAGATCCCCTTGGTCCCGGCCGGGGCATCGGGCGTGCGCGCCAGGACCAGGTGCACGATCTGGTCGGTGAGCTGGTGCTCGCCGAAGGTGATGTAGATCTTCTGGCCCTTGACCAGGTACGTGCCGTCGTCCTGCGGCACGGCCTTGGTCGTGACCGCCCCGACGTCCGACCCGGCCTGCGGCTCGGTCAGGTTCATCGTCCCGGCCCACTCGCCGGTGACCATCTTCGGCAGGTAGGTCTGCTGGAGCTCGTCGCTGGCGTGGTGGCTCATGGCGTACACCGCGCCGGTGGTCAGCAGCGGACCGAGCGAGAACGCCAGGTTCGCGGAGTTGAGCATCTCCTTGAAGGCCGACGAGACCACCAGCGGGAACCCGCCACCGCCGAACTCGGTGGGCTGGCTGAGCGCGGCCCACCCGGCCTCGACGTACTGGTCGTAGACGCGCTTGAACGAGTCGGGCAGCGTGATCTCGCCATCGGCAGAAAGCTGGGTGCCCTGCTCGTCGCCCTCGCGGTTGGTGGGGGCGACGGCCTGCGAGCAGAAGCGGCCGGCCTCCTCGAGCAGCGACCCGACCATGTCGGGGTCGGCGTGCGAGAAGGCGTCGAGTTCGGCGAGCTCGGGCAACCCCGCGAGGTGCTCGAGGACGAAGCGCATGTCACGGACGGGGGCGGTGTAGTCACTCATGCGGCCGAGCGTACCCAGCGGCACTTCGACGTCGAAAGGCTGCTCAGGCCGCCCGGCCGCGGAGGGTCACCGGCAGCTTGTCGGCGCCGGTGTCGTCGAGCGTGATCTCCACCACTCGGTCGTCCTTGGTGGCTGTCAGGTTGCGCGTGGCGTCCTGGGAATCGTCGACCTCGACCTCCCACCCCTGCGAGCGCAGGCCCTCCGCCCAGGTGGTCGCGAGCGAATCCAGGTCCCCGGCGATCTCGGCGGTCACGACGAACTCGGTCTCGCTCTGCACCAGGGTCGGGCCGGACAGCTCGAGCCCGGACGGCAGTGCCAGGTCGGTCGGGATGTTGCCGGCCTGCGGCACTGCCCCGGTGGTGGCGGCCCCGGTCGCCTCCACCTCGGCGTCGACGCTGGCGGTGGCCGACGCCCCGTCCCCGGTGGCGGCGTCCCCGCCGTCGCCTCCCCCGCACGCGGCCGCCCCGAGCACCAGGACGACCGCCACCGCCATCTCCTCGAACCGCCGCATGCCCCGCCTCCTGGACGTCTGGACTCCCTCGGCCGGGGCGGACGCTACGCAGGCGTCCTGAACGCCCACTGAACGTCCCCCGGGGCGGCTCCCGCCGACGACCGGCGCGCCGTCCCTACGCTGCCCGGGCCGAGACGACGACCAGGAGGCGCCTCGTGGCCGACGCGCCCCGCCGCCGTCGCCCCGTGCCCGCGCGCCCCGCGCGGCTGCCCGCGCCCCGCCTGCCCGACCCGGTCATGCGGACCCTGCGTGCGCTCGGCCTGCCGGCGGCCGAGATCGGCCGCTACTGGAGCCAGGAGGCGCGGTCGATCCGGACCTCCGCCGGGGCGCTGGGGTCGGCCTGCTGGCCACGCTGATCGCCGGGACGGTGCTGATCGCGGGGCGTGACGAGCTCAGCGCCCACCCGGGCCTGCTCGTGCTGGTGCCGGCGGCGATCGGGATGCGGGGCTCGCTGTTCGGGGCCCTGGCCGCGCGCCTGGGCACCGGGATCTGGACCGGTGAGTTCGAACCGGAGCTGCGCCGCACGAACTTCCTCGGCCGCCAGATCGAGGCCGTCACGCTGCTGACCCTGTCCACGGCCACCGAATCCGGGATGCTCGTGTGGGCGGTCACGCGCCTGCTGGGTCGCGACGTCATCCCCCTTCCCGACCTGGTCGCCGTGTCTGCCACGGCCGGCGTGCTCGCCTCGGTGTTCCTCCTGTTCGCCACCATCCAGGTGGCCCGCCAGTCCCAGGTCCGCACCTGGTCGATGGACGACGTCGGCGCGCCCCTGATCACGGCAACGGGCGACATGGTCGCCCTGCCGTTGCTGCTGTTGGCGACCCAGCTGCTGCGGTGGCCGGTGGTCGCCCACACCATCGGGTGGGGCGCGATCGCCGTCGGCATCGCCGCGGCCGTGCGTGGGTGGCGGCACAGCCACGAGCGGATCCGCCGCCTGTGCCGGGAGTCCCTGGTCGTGCTCACCGTCGCCGTGACCCTGCAGGTGCTCGCCGGCATCGTGCTCGCGTCCCGCGAGGAGGGCCTGGTCGCGGCCGTCCCCGCGATCCTGGGACTGGTGCCGCCCTTCGCGGCCACCTGCGGCTCGCTCGGCGGCCTGCTGGCCAGCCGCTTGTCCTCCAAGCTGCACATCGGCATCATCGAGCCACGACTGCTGCCCGGCAAGCTCGCCGGACTGGATGTCTCGTTGACCTTCCTGCTCGCCCTGCTGGCCTTCACCGGCACGGGGGCGATCGGGTGGGTCGGTGCGGAGCTGGTCGGCACCGCCCCACCGAGCGTGCTCGTGCTGGTGGGCGTCGCGCTCGTCGGAGGACTGATGGCCACGATCGCGCTGTCGAGCGTGGCCTACGGGGCGGCGTCCGCCGCCTTCGCGTTCGGGCTGGACCCGGACAACCACGGCATACCCATCGTCACTGCCGCCATGGACTTCCTGGGCATCCTGTGCCTGGTGAGCGCCGTGGCCCTCACGGGAGTTGGATAGGCACCCATGCGACGACGAACCGTCAAGGAACTGCTGGTCGGGGCGAAGGACGCCGCCGAGCT
>CAWCLK010000059.1:0-8676 GCA_963796225.1 uncultured bacterium | reverse complement strand
ACGGCGACGTCCCGGCCGGCTGAGCCGGCGTCAGGACTGCGGGGTGGCCACGTCCACGATCTCGGGCTGGACCACGCGGACGTAGTCGGCGACCGACAACGACAGCGCACGCGTGTGCGACCCGTCCCGGCACACGATCCGGGTCCGCGCTCGCAGCGTCTCGTCGAGGAAGACCGGCACGCCGTACAGCTCGCCGAAGGGCGGCTCGGCCCCGGGGTCGCAGTCGGGGAACCGGTCGGCGAACTCCTCCTCGTCGGCCAGCCGTGCCCGGCTGTGTCCCAGCCGGTCCCCGACGCGGTCGAGGTCGACGTGGACGGGGGCGGGGACCACGACCATGGCGAGCTGGCCACCGATGTCGACCATCACCGGCTTGGCGACGTCCCAGCCCGACACGTCCTCGGCCTCGGCGAGTCGACTGGCGTCGACCGCCTGCTCGTGGTCGTGGACCTCGTACTCGACCTCGTGGCGGTCGAGCAGCTCGTGCACCTGCTCCGCTCCCATGGCGACCCTCCCGACGTCCGCGTCGTCCTCGACCGTAACGAGGTGTGCGCGGGGGTGCCGCACGTCAGGGAAGCGTCAGGATCTCCGGACCGTCCTCGGTGATGGCGATCGTGTGCTCGCTGTGGGCGGCGCGACTTCCGTCGCGGGTGCGCACGGTCCAGCCGTCGTCGTCGATGGTGAACTCGTCGGAGCCGCCGGCCATGAACATGGGCTCGATGGCGATCACCAGCCCGGGCTTGAGCTTGAGGCCACGCCCCGCCCGTCCCTCGTTGGGCACGGACGGGTCCTCGTGCATCTCGCGGCCCACGCCGTGGCCGCCCCAGCCCTGCGGCATGCCGTAGTCGTGCTCGCGGGCGATCGTCCCGATGGCGTGGCTGATGTCCCCGATGCGGTTGCCGACGGTCGCCTGCTCGATCCCGGCGTACAGGGCCCGGTCGGTCACGGCGATGAGCTCCTCGTCCTCGGGACGGGGCGTGCCCACGATGAACGAGACCGCGGCGTCGCCGACCCAGCCATCGAGGATGGCCCCGAAGTCGATGCTGACGAGGTCGCCGTCCTCGAGCGCCTGGTCGCTGGGGATCCCGTGCACGATGACGTCGTTGACCGACGAGCAGATCACGCCGGGGAACGGGCTCGGCGCGAACCCGGGCTGGTAGTCGAGGAAGGCGGATTCGGCACCGTGCTCGGCCAGCACGTCGCGGGCGACCTTGTCGAGGTCGTGCAGGGTCACGCCGACGTCGGCGATCTCGCGCATCGCGCGGTGGGCGAGGGCGACGACGCGGCCGGCCTCGCGCAGCGCGTCGATCTCGCGGCGGGTCTTGCGGACGATCACGGGAACCTCCTCGGCTCGCGAGCGAGGGTAGGGGGCGTCGCACCGCCCGGACGACGCCGGGTTCCGTGCCGTATGGCACTGGTGCCGAGATGGGGAGGGAGGCACGATCACCTCGACGACAGCACCGATGGATCGGAGGCGTCATGGGCACCCGGATCGACAGGGGATGGCACGGCGGCCTCATGGCGGTGCTGCTCGGGGCGGTGCTCGGCGCGGTGGTCGGCGCCGCCCTCTACCTGCTGGTGACGCCCGTGCTGGAGGACGCCGACGGCTGGGTCCGCGAGCTGCAGGGACTGTCCTGGAACCTCGTGCCGGGACTCGCCCTCGCGGGAGGGCTGGTCGGGGCGCGGTGGGGAGGCGGACCACGGTCGTGAGGGTCGACGGCCAGCGGCTCACCCGAGCAGGGCCCGACGGTCGGAGGCGGGGAGGCGTCGGGTCGCCTCCCGGACGGTCAGGCCCGAGGCACGGTCCAGCCGTGGTCGCAGCCACTCGACCACCAGCTCGGGGCGGCGTTTGCCGGTCTCGCGCAGCACCCACCCGATGGCCTTGCGGATGAAGAACTCCCGCTCGTCGAGCATGCCGTCGGCGAGCTGTCCGAAGCGTTCGAAGTCGCCGTCGCCGCGCCGTAGCGGGATCAGGTGTGCCAGCAGGCTGGCTCGGCGAACCCACAGGTCGTCGTCGTCGGCCCAGCGTCGCAGCACCGGGTCCCAGCCCGCAGGATCCCGCTCGACCACGGCTCCCACGACATCGGTCGCCAGCGTGTCGACCAGCGCCCAGGTACGTGCCTGACGGCACAGCTGCGCGAGGCGGTCGGCGTCGTCGACGTCGAGGACGTCGACGGTCGCGACCAGCAGCTCCACGGCGAACAGACGCAGCTCGTGGATCCCGGCATCCCAGGCCGTGGCCACCAGGGCCAGCACGGCGTCGTGGTCGAGGTCGGGCTGCTCGCGCTGGACCCGTCTGGCCTCTCCCCGGACCGCCGGCACGGATGCCCCGAGGAAGTCCAGGTCGCTGTGCAGGTAGGCCTTCTCGTGCTCGGCGCGTTCGGGCGTGCCCACGGCGTCGAGCCGTGCGACCACCTCGTCCAGGACGGCGTCGCAATCCATGCCGCCACGGTACGACGGTGGGTACCGTCAGAGGACGGGGAGGGCGTCATGGAACTCTGGTTGATCCTGGCAGTGCCGCTGGTCGGGGCCGTGGTGGTGGCGGTGCTGCTCACGCGGCGTGACCGACGTCGGTGGGACCCGGGTGCCCACAGCGACGGCGACGGAGGCCGGGCCTATCGCAACGCCCAGGCCGAGGCCGGCCACGCCCGCGACACGTGGACCGGCAGCGGGGGTGGGATGTGACCGTCGTCGCCTGGCTCGTCATCGCGCTGTTCGTCCTGGGAGTCACCGCACTCAGCCGGTTCCTCCGCGGGTTCGACCAGGACGGCTCCTTCGACGTCCCGCCATCGTCGGCGTCGCGTCCGGGTCTCCGGCGCCTGTTCGACTTCGGCCCGGGCGGCTGGTCCGAGGACGGCATCAACCAGCGGCCGATGCGTCGCTGACCCGGGACGCCACCGTGCCCGACATGCCCGCGCCGCTGCGCTACGCCGCCTTCACCGACGACCCGGCGGGTGGCAATCCCGCCGGCGTGGTCGTCTCCGACCACCTTCCCACGCCGGACGAGATGCAGCGTGTGGCGGCCGAGGTCGGGTTCTCGGAGACGGCGTTCGTCGCGCCCCGCGACGACGACCTGCTCGACATCCGCTACTGGAGCCCCCAGCGCGAGGTGACCTTCTGCGGCCACGCGACCATCGCCACCGGTGTCGTGCTGGGCGAGCGTGACCCGTCACTGCAGTCCGTCCGGCTGGCGACTCGGGCGGGGATCGTGCCCGTGGCCATGGCCGGGACGCGGGACGGGTCACGGCGACCCTCACCGCGCCGGCCGCCTCCCATGACCCGGTGCCGGCCGAGGTGCTGGACGGGGCGCTGGCCTGCTTCGGCTGGAGCCGCGACGACCTCGCCGCTGACATCGCGCCGGCGATCGCCCGGGCGGGCGCCACCCACCTGATCCTGCCGGTGGCGACCCGCGAGCGCCTGGCCGCGATGCAGTACCGGTTCGACGACCTGCGCGACCTCATGCTCGACCACGACTGGACCACCGTGGCCGTGGTGTGGCGCGAGGCCGACGACCGCTGGCACGCCCGCAACCCGTTCCCCGTCGGTGGCGTGGTCGAGGACCCCGCCACCGGCGCCGCCGCAGCCGCCCTCGGCGGCTACCTGCGCGACGCCGGCCTGGTCCACGCCCCGACCGAGCTCACCATCCTGCAGGGCCACGACATGGGTCGCCCGAGCACCATCCGCGTCGCCATCCCCGCCGACCGCCCCGGCATCGACGTCACCGGCGGGGCGGTGCCGATGCCCTGAGGCGTCGTGCGAGCGAGAGGACTTGAACCTCCACGGGTGTTACCCCACGGGGACCTAAACCCCGCGCGTCTGCCAGTTCCGCCACGCTCGCGTGAGCCGCGAGGGTAGGCGCGGGGCGCCCCGCCGGCCTGTGCGGCGAGTGCGCACGGGGCGTCCGCTGGGCGCCAACTCGTGACACCGGTGCCACCGTGCGGCACGATGGCGTGCGGTCGCTGGCGCAGCGGCCACCCGGGGCAACGCGGGCGCGAGTCACGAGGCTGAGGTGACCAGGGGGCGGATCGGGAGCGGGGCGGTGGTCGCCGCCCTCGTCGCCGTGCTCGCCGTGCCAGCCGGTGCCCAGCCCGTCGACGCCCCGCCCACGGGCCCCCCGGGTCCCGAGTCCACCGACGTGCCCACGGACGCCCCCACCGAGGAGGACGTCGCGGTCGCCGAGATCGCGGCGCTCAGCCAGGCCCGCGAGGTGGTCGCCAGCCGGATGGTCGCCTCGGCGCGGGCCGAGGGGGACCGGCGACGGGCGGAGGAGGATCTCGTGGCCGCCCACCGGCAGGTCGCGCGCGCCGACGACGACCTCGCCCACGTCGCCACGCTGCTGCAGGTCGCGCGCCGCGACGTGGCCGCCGCCGCCCAGGCCCAGCGCGCGGCCCAGGACGTCTTCGACACCAACGTCGCCACCTCGTACAAGTACGGCGGGGCGTCGTCGACCGCGCTGCTGCTGACCGCCCTGCAGTCGGCCCGCGACGCCCACGACCTCGCCCGGACCGTCGACGAGCTGTCCAGCGTGCTCGGCCACTCCTACGACGACCTGGCTCGTCACATCCGCGTCACCGAGCTGGCCCGTCGTCGCGTGGCCACCTTCGAACGGCTCCGCGACGTCGCCGCCGCCGCGGTCGTGGAGGCCGAGGAGCGCATCGTTCCGGTGGCCGAGGTCGTCGCCCGCACGCGGGGGGTGGCCCGCGCCCGCGAGGCCGAGCTGCTCGACGCCGCCGCCCGCGCCCTGGCCGCCGAGCAGGCCGCCCTCGACGCCGGCGCCCTGCCCGAGGACCTGATCGACGAGGCGCGCAGCGATCCGCTCGCCCCGGGCACCGCCCCGGTCGAGGGCGAGCTCGGACCGACGGTCGAGCAGCGTGCCGAGTGGTTGCGCAAGCGCGTCGACGTCCTCGCGGGCCAGGCGCGCCTGCCCGTCGAGGCGTGGGCGTTGCAGCGCTCGCTGACCTGCCCTGTCGAGGGTGCGACCTTCGGCAACGACTTCCACTTCCCGCGGTCGCACGGCCGCCGCCATCTCGGCACGGACGTCTTCGCCGACGCCGGGACGCCCATCGTGTCGCTCGGCGACGGGGTCGTCACCGCCGTCGACTCCAGCGACGCATTCGACGGCGAGCACGACCTGGGCGGCATCAGCGTGGCGGTCACCACGTCGGTCGGTCGGTTCTACGCCGCCCACATGCAGCGGGTCGCCGACGGCCTGGAGGTCGGCCAGCAGGTCGAGGCCGGTGACGTCCTCGGGTACGTCGGTGACACGGGCAACGCCCGGGGCGGCGCCCCGCACCTGCACCTCGGGTGGTACGTGGACGATGTGGCGGTGAACCCGTGGCCCAGCCTCGAGTTCGTGTGCCATCCTGACGTCACCACCTGACGGGTGGCCTCGAACCCGCCAGGACGCACCGAGGACCCGGTCCAGGGAGAACGATGGCTGACAACCCGCACCAGAACGTGACCTTCGCCAGCAACGGCGGCACCGCGCACGGCTACCTCAAGCTGCCGGACGCCGGCTCGGGCCCCGGCGTCATCGTCATCCAGGAGTGGTGGGGCCTGACCGACCACATCAAGGACGTGACCGACCGCTTCGCCGACGAGGGGTTCGTGGCGCTCGCGCCCGACCTGTACGGCGGCACCACGACGCACGACGCGGACGAGGCCGGCAAGCTCATGGAGCAGCTGCCGGTCGACAAGGCGGCCCAGGACCTCAAGGGCGCCGTCGACCACCTCCTCGACATGGACGAGGTGACCAGCGACACCGTCGGCGCCGTCGGCTTCTGCATGGGCGGCGGGTTCGTCCTGGTCCTCGCGGCCCAGCAGGGCGACCGCGTCGGCGCGGCGGTGCCGTACTACGGCGTCGGCGGCTACGACCAGGTCGACCTCGCCAAGGTGACCGCCCCGATCCTCGGCCACTTCGGCAGCGAGGACGACTTCGCCCCGCCGGAGCAGGTCAAGGACCTCGAGGCCAAGCTGCAGGCGTCCGGGGCGCCGTCGGTCGACATCCGCATCTACGACGGTGCCGGCCACGCGTTCTTCAACGACGAGAACCCGTTCGGGACCTACCGCCCCGACCTCGCCGCGTCCACGTGGCAGGACACGGTCGGTTTCCTCAAGGAGAAGCTGGGCAGCTGACCGCCCTGTGACCGTGAATCCGGCCCGCGCCCCCGTGGCGCGGGCCGGACGTCGTCACGACGCGTCGTCCTCGTCGTCCTCGTCGCTGCCGGTGCCGGGCTCGTCGCCCTGGCCCACCGGGGTCGCGCTGGCTGCCGGCGGACCGCCAAGCCCCGCATCGGCCATGGTGGCGTCGTCCGCGTCCTTGGGGCCGAGGTCCTCGCCGTCCGGCGTGTCGTCGGTCGAACGCTCGTGCTCGGTCATGGCGAGTCCTCGGGCAGGGGACGGGTCGTGCACGCAGCATGGCGCGCCCCGGCCCGCCCCGATCCGGCCGAACGTTCAGCGACCCTGCGGGTCGCTCAGTACCGCAGCAGCGAGGCGACCTCGTACCCGTCGAGTCGCGAGGCCCCGTCGAGGAAGCCGAGCTCGATGAGGAACCCCAGGCCCGTCACCTGGCCGCCGAGGCGCTCGACCAGCCCGGCGGTGGCCGCCGCCGTCCCGCCCGTGGCCAGCACGTCGTCGACGATCAGCACCCGGTCGCCCGGGGCGATGGCATCGGCGTGGATCTCGAGCGTGGCCGTGCCGTACTCGAGGTCGTAGGTGGCGGACTCGGCCGCGCCCGGCAGTTTGCCGGCCTTGCGGGCCGGCACGAAGCCCGCCCCGAAGTGGTAGGCGACCGGGGCGGCGAAGATGAAGCCCCGCGCCTCGATGCCCACGACCTTGTCGACGGTGCCCCGCCCGAAGTGCATCACCATGGCGTCGACGACCGTCGAGAACGCCACCGGGTCGAGCAGCAGCGGGGTGACGTCCTTGAAGGACACCCCGGGCTGGGGGAAGTCGGGCACGTCACGGATGTGCTGCTCGAGGGCGGTCCGGTCGAGGTCGATCTTCACGGTGCTCCTTGCCTGAACGGGCGACCGTAGCCACGGCCGCCTCCGGTGTCAGATGCCCATCAGGCCCTTGATGGGATCGATCCCGAAGTGGACGACGAACGCCGCGGCCGACACCCACATCATGGGGTGCACCTCGCGTACCCGTCCGGTCAGCGACTTCAGCACGACGTAGCCGATGAACCCCATGCCGATCCCGTCGGCGATCGAGTAGGTGAACGGCATCCCCACCATGATCAGGAACGCCGGTGCGGCGTCGGTGAGGTCGTCCCAGTCGATCTCGCGAACGCTGGAGATCATGAGGAACCCGACCACGACGAGGGCGGCGGAGGTCGCCTCGGCCGGGATCACCTCGGCCAGCGGCGAGAACAGCATCGCGAGCAGGAACAACCCGCCGGTGACCACGGAGGCCAGGCCGGTGCGCGCCCCCTCGGCGATTCCCGCCGCCGATTCGATGAAGGTCGTCGCCGAGGACGACGACACCGCCCCGCCTGCCGCTGCGGCGACCGAGTCGACGAACAGCACGCGGTTCATCCGCGGGAGCGTGCCGTCGGGACGCAGGAACCCGGCTTCGTCGCCGAGGCCGACGGCGGTGCCGACGGTGTCGAAGAAGTCGGACAGCATGACGCTGAACACGGCCACGCCCGCGGCCAGCACCCCGAGCTTGTCGATGAACCCGAACGAGAACGCCCCGACCAGCCCGAAGTCGGGCATCGAGACCAGGGAGCCGGGGAACCGGCCGACGCCGGGCGTGTCCCACAGCGCCCCGCCGTAGAACAGCTCGTTGATCGCGATCGCGGCGAGGGTCGTCGCCACGATCGCGTACAGCAGCGCCCCCTTGACCTTCCGGGCGATGAGGGCGAACGCGAGGATCGTGCCGCCCACGAAGACCATCAGCCGCGTGGTCCCGATCTGCCCGAGGTCCAACAGCGGACCCTGGCCCTGGATCGTGAAGCCCGCGTTGGCGAAGCCGATGATCGCGATGAACAGGCCGATGCCGACGCCGATCGCCTTCTTGAGGACCAGCGGGATGGCGTCGAGGACGGCCTGGCGGAACCCCGTGATCACCAGCAGCGTGATGACCAGCCCCTCGGTGACGATCACGCCCATCGCCTCGGGGAAGGTGAGCCCCTCGCCGAGCACCAGGGTGAACGCGACGAAGGCGTTCAGCCCGAGTCCCGGTGCGATCGCGAACGGGTAGTTGGCGGCCAGCCCCATGGCGATCGTCATCACGCCAGCGACCAACGCCGTCGCGGTCAGGACCTGCCCGAAGGGCAGTCCGGAGCCGTCCGGCAGTGCGAGCACCGACGGGTTGACGAAGAGGATGTAGGCCATCGTCATGAAGGTCGTGATGCCCCCGACGACCTCGGCGCGGACGGTCGACCCCGTCTCGTGGATGCGGAACCGGGTGGCGATCGCAGACATCGAATCCCCTCATGGCGGCCGTGGCGGGCCGAAGGTCTAGCACGCCGCGCCGACGACGCCGCAGGTGGCTCGTTACGGTGGGGCCATGACCACCATCCGACGCATCGCCGACTCGTGCCTGACCGTCGAGACCGACACGGGCACCACGCTGTTCGACCCCGGCTTCTTCTCGTGGGACGCCGACGAGGTCGACCTGGACACCCTGGGGGACGTGCAGCGCGTGCTCATCACCCACGCGCACGCCGACCAC
>CAWCLK010000058.1:0-52904 GCA_963796225.1 uncultured bacterium | reverse complement strand
CTCAGCTGACGGACGAGGGCAGCATCACCGCGTCGATGACGTGGATGACGCCGTTGTCGACGTCGACGCTGCCCTTGTAGGTGGCCTCGTCGAGGTGGACGACCGGGCCCGGCAGGACCTCGACGGGGATCTTCTCGCCCTTCAGCAGGGTGTTCACCTGCGTGGACGAGATCACGTCGTCGGCGAGGCGCTCGCCCGGGGCGACGTGGTAGAGCAGGATCTCGGTCACCCCTTCGGGGCCCGAAGGCGCCGAGCAGGGCCGGGATCACGGCGGCCTCGTCGGTCAGGCCGACGGCCGCCAGGAAGGCGGCATCGGTCGGGGCGAAGACCGTGAACTGCCGGTTGCCGTCCAGCAGCGGGGCCAGGTCGAGCGCGGTGACGGCGGCCGTGAGGATCTCGAAGTCGCTCGCGGCTCGAGGCGACGTCCACGATCGTGGTGCGCTCGGGAGGCGTGGCGACGGCGGGGAGGGTGGCGCCGGCCGCGAGCAGGCCGGTGAACAGCAGGGTGGGCAGGGTGCGGCGCATGGGATGCTCCAGGGGGTCGGGTGCTTGCACCCCCTACTTGCATGCACAACGACCCTGTGGATGCACCCGCCCCCGCCCCGTGCGGCGCTCGCGCGGCGGGACGGCCGGGCAGGCCGTCAGGCGACGCGCGGCTCGTTGCCGTTCTCGGCCGTATAGGGCAGGCCGGCCAGGTGCCAGGCCTGCATGCCGCCCTCGAGGTTGTGGGCGGTGTAGCCGGCGCGGTTCAGGGCGTCGGTGACGGCGCCGCTGCGGTTGCCCGAGCGGCACACGGCGACGATCTCCTGGTCCTTCGGCAGCTCGGCGATGCGGGCGTTGAGCTGGCCCATGGGGATGTGGACGGCCTGCTCGATGTGGCCGGCGTCCCACTCGGCGGGCTCGCGCACGTCGAGGAAGAAGGCGTCGTCGAGACGGTCCTTGGCGTCATCGACCTGCATCAGGCGGTCTCCTTGGCAACGGCGTCGAGGGCGCGCTGGATGCGTTCCTTGGCATCACAGGCGAGGTCGGCCAGGTCCGCGTCCGACACCGACAGCATGGCCTCGGGGTCGGCCGCCACGATGTCGGTGCCGCCGTCGGCGTTGGCGCGCAGCAGGACGTTGCAGGGCAGCAGCGCCCCGATGTCGCCGTCGGCGGCGATCGCCTGGCGGGCCAGGGGCGGGTTGCAGGCACCGAGGATGGTGTAGGCCCCGATGTCCTCGCCGAGCTTGTCCTGCAGCTTGGCCTGCACGTCGATCTCGGAGAGGATGCCGAAGCCTTCGGCCTGCAGGGCCTCGCGGACCTTCGGGTCGGCCTGGGCGGGCGGAAGCGAGGTGGTCACGGTCAGCGTGTAGCTCACGTGGGCTCCTGTCGGTGGAGGGTGGCGGCGAGGTGGTGGGTCTCGGGCGTGTCGGCGTGTGCCATCCACATGTCGTAGGCGAGCTCGTCCCCGGCGAGGACGAACCGGCGCCGGACGGAATGTACGGACTTTGCCGTGGGAGTGAGTCCCGGTGCATCACAACGCAGGTCGAGGACGAACCCTTCCCGCTGCGGTTCGAGCATGCCCGTGTGGACCTCGGTGATGCCGGTCGGCTGGGCGATGACCAGCTCGGCCGTGCCGCCCTCGCCCGGTCGGAGGTAGCCGGTCTCGGCGTGCAACGGCTGGTCGGTGTCGGCGTGCCGGGTGCGCTGGGCGTAGGCGAGGAACGGCTTGCCCACGTGCCCGAACGTGACCTCCTCGAGGTAGTCGAAGGGGTCGATCGTCGGGTAGTCGCCGTGCCCGCGCCCTCGCCAGGTGCCGAGCAGGCCGGCGAGGTCCGCGATGGCGTCGTGCGGGGTCGGCACGTCGGCTCCGATCACTGCCCGGTGGTGGCGCCGCCGGTCGGCTGTTCGAGGATCTCGACCAGCTGCACGTCGAAGACCAGGGTCTCGTTCGGGCCGATGACGCCGCCCGCCCCGGCCTCGCCGTAGGCCAGGCCCGGCGGGATCGTCAGGCGCGCCCGCTCGCCGACCTGCAGCCCGGCGATGCCCTGGTCCCAGCCGGCGATGACCCGTCCGGCTCCGAGCTGGAAGGTGAAGGGGCCACGGCCCTCCGAGGAGTCGAACACGTCGCCGGTGCTGAACGAGCGACCCACGTAGTTGACGGCCACCACGTCACCGGTCTCGGCGGTCGGGCAGTCGGGCGACGGCGGTTCGGCCAGCTGCTCGACCTGCAGCTCGGCAGGCGGCTCGCCCGACAGGTCCGGCGCGGGGTCGGACGGCTGCTCGGTGGTGGAGACGGTGCAGTCCGAGGCCGGCCGCGGTGTCGGCACCCTCGCGCGCCGCCGCCGCAGGCCGACAGGGCCAGCGCACCGGCGAGCAGCACGGGGGCGCCCTGGCAGAGGGCACGACGGGCGAGGGCACGGAGCGCGGACACGGACGGGCCTTTTCGGCGGGCGGCGACGGGCCGGGGCGGGGCGTGGCCGGGAAGGCTACCCCCGCCCCGCAGTAGGCTCGCTCGCCATGCTGCTCCCGGTCCTCGGCATCGTCGCCGGCCTCGTCGTCCTGACCGTGGCCGCCGACTGGTTCGTGGTCGGGGCGGTGCGGCTGGCGGCCCGCCTGCGCCTGTCCCCCGTGGTCATCGGGGCGGTGGTCATCGGCTTCGGGACCTCCGCCCCGGAGATGGTGGTCTCGGGCCTGGCCTCCGGCCAGGGCAAGCTCGACATCGCCGTCGGCAACATCGTCGGGTCCAACATCGCGAACCTGTCGCTGGTGCTCGGTGCCGCCGCCCTGGTGACGACCGTGACCGTCGCCGGTCGGACCATCCGTCGGGAGGCCCCGCTGGTGGTCGCGGCCACGGTCGCCTTCGCACTGCTCGTGCAGGGCGGGCTCAGCCGGGCCGAGGGCGTGGCGCTGCTCGTCGGGGCCGTCGCCGCGGTCGCGTGGATCCTGCGGGCGACCCGCGAGGACGAGGGCGGCGACGAGGAGCTCGCCCACGAGGTCGAGGAGTTCCTGACCGACGCCCCCGTCGACCTGCGGCGCGAGCTGCTGCGCACGCTGGTCGGGCTGCTCGGCACGCTGGTGGCCGCGCAGCTGCTGGTGGTCTCGGCCACGTCGGTCGCCGACGCCCTGGGCCTGGCCGAGGGCTTCGTGGGCCTGACGATCGTGGCGATCGGCACGTCGCTGCCCGAGCTCGCGACCGCGCTGCAGGCCGCGCGCAAGGACGAGACCGACCTCATCGTCGGCAACCTGCTCGGCAGCAACCTGTTCAACAGCCTCGCCGTCGGCGGCGTCGCCGCGACGGCGGGGCCGGGGCCGGTCGGCGACCCCGTGCTGACGGGGCTCGCGATCTGGCTGATGCTCGGCATCGCCGCGGTCGCGATGCTGTTCATGCGCACCGGCCATCGCGTGGTGGCGCGCGAGGGCGGGATCCTCCTGGCCGTCTGGTTGGGCACGCTGCCGCTGCTGGCCTGACAGACTCCCGACCGCCGCGACGCGGCGCGTCGAAAGGGAACCGCCGTGAGCCTGCTCGTCCTCCACCACGACCCCGAGGTCGGCCTCGGGGCGCTGGCCCCGTCCCTCGAGGAACGCGACCTCGAGCTCGTCCACGTGGACGTCGCACGCGACGGCGCCCCGGACCTCGACGGGGTCACGGGCGTGCTGGTGCTCGGCGGGCAGCCGGCCGACGGGTTCGCCGAGGACGAGCTGGCCCTGCTGCGCCGGGCCGTGGATGACGAGGTCCCCGTGTTCGGCATCTGCGCCGGGGCCGAGGCGCTGGCCACGGCGCTGGGCGGCGAGGTCGCCGCCCGGTCCCGCCCCGAGGCAGCGTGGATCCCGCTGCACCGCACCGAGCCGGGTCAGGAGGACCCCGTCACCGCGGGCTGGCCGGACGGGGCGCGGGCCCTGGCCCTGCACCGCAACGAGGTCGTGCGGCTCCCGGCCGACGCCGAGCAGCTGCTGATCGGGTCGGACGGTCCGTCACTGTGGCGCCTCGGCAGCGCCTGGGCCACGCAGCTGCACCTCGAGGCCGACGCGGCCACCGTCGAGGCGTGGCTCGGCGGCGACGACGGGCGTGCCCTGGTCGAGGACGCCGGCGAGGACGTCGAGGCGCTGCTCGACGAGTCGCGCCGGCGCGACCGGTTCGTCGTCGCCGCCGGCGTCTCGCTCGTCCTGCGCTGGGTGGACGGCGAGACCGGCGACTGACGACCGGGACCCAGCCGGTCAGTTGTCCTCGTTGGCGGCGATCGCAGCCTGGCGGAGCACCGAGTCGGCCACGGCGGCCGGACCGCCGATCACCTCGAGCCGGTCGATCGCGGTCGCGTGGTCGGAGATCCAGCCCTGCACGGTCGGGTGCACCCGAGCCCCGTCGATGAGCACGAAGGAGCGGTTGCGCATCGCGAGCACGGGACCGGCCGCCAGCGCGTCGGGGAAGTTCAGCCCGGTCGCCAGCGAGAGCGTCCGCATCGACGCCCCGTCCCGACGGATCTCGGCCTGCACGGCCTGGGAGGTCTCGTAGCGGTCCTCGCCGGCCAGCCGGCGGGTGGACCGCCCCGTCTCGTCCTCGATCTCGGAGGCGACACGCGGCTCGATGGCCTGCTCACCACCGACGATGCGGGCCGTGCGGATGCCGTCGGCGGACAGCACGCGGGCGACGTCCGGGTGCAGCTCGTCGGACGGCGTCAGCAGCACGGGGGCGAGCTGGCGCGCGCCGAGCACCGAGGCGGCCAGCGCGTCGGGCCAGCCGAGGCCCCGGGGGTGCACGCCGGCGGCCAGGAGCGGATCGACCGGCTCCGGCTCGTCGCCAGCCGCCGCGGCGGTGCGGCTGGCCTGGGCCTGCGTGCGCAGCGGGGGCAGCTCGAGCAGTGCGTTGGATTCGGCCTGGCGGTCGCCCTCGCGGGGCGGGACCTCGATGCCCTGGGCGGCGAGGATCACCTCGGCGACCTCGGCGGACAGCACGCCGGGGTCGGCGTCGCCGATGCGGCGGATGTCGTCGGCCTCGAGCCCGGTCTTGGCCACCAGCTCGTCCACGACCTCGTTGCCGAGGCGCCGTTCCGCCCCGACGACGATCGCGTACTGGGCGCCGAGGCGGTCGATCTCGTCGGCGACCGACCGGCTGACGGCGTCGCGCTGGTCGTTGGCGTCGGGCCAGGCCAGCAGGATCGGGGCGTCGACCGTGGCGGCCAGCGGTGAGGCGACCAGCGCCTCCTGGTAGTAGGTGGCGGGAGCGACGATGACCGTCTCGGCGCCGTCGGGGAACGCCGCCTTCGACAGCTCGACGGCGGTGTCGATGCGCGTGGCGCCGGCGACGCGTTGGGACGGGGCGGGCTCGCCCGGGGACCAGTCCGGACCCCAGACGTTGCCGGCGTCCTGACCTGCGCGGCGCCGGCGGGTAGGGGTTGATCGAGCCCTGCCCCTCGCCGTGGCCGGACCAGCCCTCGCCGTTCCAGATCTCGAAGTGGAGGTGGTCGACGCCACACCCGGCGTTGCCGGAGGAGCCGACCCACCCGAGGTGCTCGCCCCGCTCGACGCGCAGGCCCTTGAGGCTGCCCTGGCGCAGGGCGTCGGCCAGCCGCGGGGCGAAGGCGTTCTCGACGCCGCCGCGGCCGTCGCAGCCGTTCGGGCGCCCCGGCGTGTCGTTGTTCATGTGCACGTAGAAGTACATGCGCCCGTCGTCACCGTCGAGCAGCAGGTAGTACGAGTCGCAGTACTCGCCCTTGGCGCACTCGCCGTCCCAGGCGTAGATCGTGCCGTTCTGGGCGGCGAAGGCGGGCGTCATCTGGTCCGACATGATGTCGACGCCGAGGTGGCGCCGGCCACCGGACCGGGCGTCGCCCCAGTTGTCCGAGTAGTGCAGGCTGTCCTGCACCTGGACGGGGAAGAAGATCTGGCCGGGGTCGACGTCGGCGGCCTGGGCGGTCGGCGGGGACCGCGAGCGCCAGGACCATCAGGGAGACGAGCAGGACGGCAGAGCGGACAGGGACGCGCACGAGCACTCGATCGCCGGGGGCACGGGAGCGGGCCTGCCGCACAGGTGGGGGACGCGGACAGGCCCGGAGGTCATCGGTGTGTCGGGCCCGGCGGGGGCCGGGCGGGGCGAAGGCTGCCCCGGGGTTGATGTCGGCGCAACCAGGTCATGACCTGAACCATCCGGACACTGCACGTTCGGACAGGTCCCATCGCGGTCGTATACGGCCGTTCGACCGGGTACTGGGTGTGCGCGGAAGCGCACGAACTCTCGGGAAACGCGGGACGTTCGTCCCTGACCGTCCTCACCCGGCGCCGCCCGCGACGGCCGGGACGATGGTGACGACATCGTCCGGATCGACGGCCGTGTCCAGCCCGCGCAGGTCGCGGACGTCGTCGTCGCCGACGAACACGTTGACGAACCGGTGCAACCGGCCCCGCTCGTCCCACACCCGCTCCCCGACCGCCGGGTGACGGGCGACCAGGTCGGCGAGCACGGCCCGGACGTCGGCCCCCTCGACGGCAACCTCGGCGCGGTCGTCGGTGGCGGGGCGGAGCGGGGCGGGGATGCGGACGGTGGGCACGTCGGTTCCGACCGGGCGGGGACGAGTGGCGGGGGCGACTGGGTACCACGCGCCGCGATCGGGCACCCTTGTCCTGCCCGCCCGCCACCTCGACCCTCGAGCGCCCCGCCGTGGCCGACCCGACCCGCGCCCTGCCCCAGGGCCGCACCCACCACCACGCCGCCTTCGACGCGGCCGACCTGCTGGCGCGCAAGCGCGAGCAGGGGGTGAGCGTGTCCGTGGTCCTGCCGGCGCTCAACGAGCAGGGCCGCGTGGGGCGGGTGGCCGAGGTGCTGCGCCGGGCCACCGTCGAGGAGGTCCCGCTCGTCGACGAGCTGGTGGTGGTCGACGGCGGATCCACCGACGGCACCCGCGAGGAGGCCCACCGTGCGGGGGCCACCGTCGTCGCCCAGGCCGACGTGCTCCCCCACCTCGGCGACGCCCCGGGCAAGGGCGAGGCGCTGTGGAAGGGGCTGGCGGCCACGCGGGGCGACCTCGTCGTGTTCGTCGACGCCGACATCGTCGACATCGGCCCACGCTTCGTCGTGGGGCTGCTCGGCCCGCTGCTCACCGACCCGGACGTCGTCTACACCAAGGCGGCCTACGACCGCCCGCTGCGTGTCGGCGGGCGCCCCCACCCAGCCGCGGGGCGGCGGGCCGGGTCACCGAGCTGATGGCACGGCCGCTGCTCGCCACCTTCTGGCCCGAGCTGGCGTGGCTGGCCCAACCGCTGTCCGGCGAGTACGCGGGGCGGCGCGAGGTGCTCGAGTCCATCCCGTTCGTGCAGGGCTACGGCGTCGAGATCGCGCTGCTGGCCGACATCGCCGACCGCTACGGCCCCGACCGGATCGCCCAGGTCGACCTCGATCGGCGCGAGCACGACCACCAGGACCTCGCCGCCCTCGGACGCATGGCCACCGAGATCCTCCACGTCGCCATGGACCGGCTGGCGCGGACGGGGCGGCTGGTCACCACCGAGTCGCCGGCGACGGCCCTGCCCCAGCCGGTGCGCACGCCCGACGGCCTCCGCACGAAGGTGCACGAGGTCCGGGTCGCCGAACGGCCCCCGCTGCGCGAGGTCCGCTGAGACGCCCGCGGTCAGGTCCGGGGTCCGACCTCCTCGTCCGAGGTCGTGGCGTCGGACGTCGGGGTCGCGGCGTCGTCCTGCCGCCGGCGACGCACGTTCTCCCAGGCCGTGCGCAGTTCGCGCCCCATCGACACGAGGCTGGAGTCCCGCGGCTCGCCCACGGGCACACCGTCGATGATCTCGGGGCCCTCGCCGGCCAGGTGGGCCATCGACGGCACTCGGGTCACCAGCAGGTACATCACGACGAGCTTGGTCGCCGCGAGCAGCGGGATCGCCACGAGCATGCCGAGGATCCCGAACAGCGACGCGGCCGCGGCGAGCGTGAGGATGATGGTGATGGGGTGGACGTGGACGGTGCGCGAGAGCACGCCCGGCGTGACGACGTGGTTGTCGATCTGCTGGACGACGACCATCACGACGACCACGGCCAGGGCCTGGCCGACCCCGTTGCCCACCGTCAGGGCGATCAGCACGCCCAGCAGCCCGCCGACGAACGGGCCCACGAAGGGGATGAGGTTGAACAGGCCGGCCGCGACGCCGACCAGCGCCCAGAACGGCAGGCCGACGACGACCAGCCCGATCGAGGTCGCCACGGCGACGAAGGTCGCGACCAGCATCTGCCCGCGGACGTACCCGCCGACGGTCCGCAGGATCCGCTGCGCCACGTCGACGACCTCGGAGCGCGACCGTGGGGGCACCAACCGCCGCACGCCCTCGGAGAGCCGGGGCATGTCGCTGAGCACGTAGAAGGCCAGGACCGGCGCCAGCACGATCGCGACCAGCCCGGCCACGATCCCGGCGACGAAGGCGCCGGCGCCCCGAAGCAGCCCGAGCAGCTGGTCCTGGTTGTCCTCGAAGAACTGCTGGATGGCCTGCTGGGTGGCGTTGGCCTCGGGGTCCAGGGTCACGCGCTGGACGATGCCGAGGCGCGCGAGCTGGGCGTTGAGGGTGTCCTGGATGCTGACCGCGATCTCCGGGATGCGGTCCACGAGCTCGGAGGTCTGGCGTGCCAGCAGCGGCACGGCCACCACCGCCAACCCGGCGATCGCTCCGCCGACCACGAGGTAGGCCAGGGTCGTCCCGACCACCCGGTGCAGCCCGCGCTGCTCGAACCACGTCACCACGGGGTTGAGCAGGTAGATCAGGATGGCCGCCAGGACCAGGGGCGGGGCGAGCAGGTGGATGGGCGCGGCGAACACGTGCCCGACGGCCCAGGCCAGCACGAGCACGCCGATGACGGTCCAGGTGCGCCAGAACCACAGCCTGGCCCGTGCTTCCCGACCCTCCGACATCGCTCGTCCTGCGCTCACTCCGACCCCGAACAGGACGGTAGCGGCACACGGGCGCAGAACGGTGCGTTGACACACAGGTCGCGAACCGTCACCTACCGTGGCGTCGTGCGCGATACTGCGCACGTCAACGTGAAGGGGAGTGTCGATGGCGGACCGGCGCCGAGTCCTTGTCGTGGACGACGAGCCGGACGTGCTCCTGCTCTGCCGAGTCAACCTCGAGTTCGAGGGCTACGAGGTCATGGAGGCCTCCGACGGGGTGGAGGCGATGAGCCGCGTCCGCGAGCGTCGGCCCGACGTCGTGCTGCTCGACGTGATGATGCCCCGCATGGACGGGTGGCAGGTCCTGAGCGAGCTGAAGTCCGACGACGAGCTCAAGGACATCCCGGTGGTGATGCTGACCGCCAAGGTCCAGGACCAGGACCAGATCCGCGGCTGGTCCTCCGGGGCGTCGGAGTACATCACCAAGCCGTTCTCGCCCCTGTCGCTGTCGCAGGTGCTCGAGGACGTGCTGGCGGACGGGCCCGACGAGGAGGAGCGTCGTCGCAGCATGGTGCTGGACAAGCTGCGCCTCATGCGCGCCGAGGACGAGGCGGCCAACGGCGACCGGCTCGGGGTCCCTCGGCTGACGCCGGGACGGTCCGGCCTCAGCAGAGGTCCGTGCCGTCCTGGCCCGTGACCACGTGGACGGCGACGGACTCGCTGAGGTTGCCGGGCTGCTCCTCGACCGATCCGATCCCGAGCACCGCGGGCGACCTGCTCGGCCGTCTCCTGGTTCCCCTCGCCGGCGGTGTAGAAGACCGTCGTGCTGGCGTAGGTCGCGCGGGCGCGGTTGCTGGTGATGAGGTCGTCGTAGCCCGCCTCCCGGAGGCAGGCCACCACGGCGTCGTGGTCGGCCGCGTCGTCGGAGCCGTTCAGGACCTGGATGGTGACGCTGGTGTCCACCGACGGCGGGGTGGTGGTCTCGGACGGCGTCGGCTCGGTCGTCGTGGTCTCGGACACGGGCGTCGGTCGGGGCCTCGGTGCCGGAGGTGGACTCGCCACTCGTCGGGGCGGACGTGCGCCGGGGTCAGCCGTGGACCCGCCGTCGGTCGGGGTCGACGTGGTCGCCGCCTGCCCGGTGTCGGCGCCGTCGGTGCCCGACACCGCCCCGATCAGGGCGAACAGCAGCGCCCCGCCGACCACGAGCGCGAGTGCGCCCAGGCCGAACTGGCCGAGGGGGGTGCCGAGCAGGCCGGGGCGGTCCGCCATCGGGTCAGTGGGCCTGGGCGTCGACGCCGCGCGCGGCGGCCCGCTGGCGGTTGCGGGCGGCCCGCATGCGCCGCATGCGCTTGACCAGCATGGGGTCGTACGCCACGGCGTCGTCCCGGTCGATCAAGTCGTTGACGGCCTTGTAGTAGCTGGTCGGCGACATGTCGAAGTGCTCGCGGATGGCCTGCTCCTTCGCGCCCGCGTATCGCCACCACTCGCGCTCGAAGTCGAGGATGGCGCGGTCGCGCTCGGGCAGGGCCGCCTGGTCCGCGGACGAGTCGTGGAACGGGGACACTTCAGCCTCCAGCTGCCGGTGTCCCCCACAGCGTGCCCCACGAATGACACGCGTGCAACTACGAGCGTGTGGACGGGGGTCCGGTGTCACACCGTCATGCTTCCCTGATCGCCGATGGGGCGGCACTCCATCACCTTCTCCAGGAGGCTGTGCCGTGCCCGAACACCCCAAGGCCATCGGCGACCGCAGCGAAGCCCACGTGCTCGCCGCCCTGGTCGACCACTACCCGACCGTGCTCACCCCGTGGGGAGAGAACTGTCGCTACGACTTCGTCGTCGAGACCGGCACGGGTGAGCTCTTGCGGGTCCAGTGCAAGACGGGGCGGTTGCGGGGCGGGGCGGTGCGGTTCCACGCACGGAGCTTCAGCTACCACCATCCGCGGCACGTCCGCGGAGAGGCCGTCGAGCATCGATCGCGCGGCTACGCCGACGAGGTCGACCTCTTCGCCGTCTACTGCCCGGAGACCCGGAAGGCCTACCTCGTGCCCGTCGAGGACGTCCCGAGCACACAAGGAGCGCTTCGTGTCGAGCCCGCGAAGAACGGTCAGAACGCTCGCATACGCTGGGCCGCCCAGTACGAGCTGGACTCGCCGGAGTAGCTCAGTTGGCAAGAGCAGCGGATTTGTAACCCGCAGGCCAGGGGTTCGATTCCCCTCTCCGGCTCCACACCGCGGCCCCCGTGCCGCACGACCACGACGATGGCAGCCACGACTCGACCGCCCCGACGTTGGGCGGTCCGAGTTGGGCACGACCGGGCGTGGTCAGGCAGCCTCTGCCGTGCTGGACGGCACGGGCGCCTCGGCGGCCTCGCTGGGGACCCTCCGCCCCCCGGCGCGACACCTTGTCGAGCACATCGTTGGGTAGGGAGAGTCGGATGACCTTGCCCCACGCCGAGGCGACCTGGCGCGGCATCGAGCCCGAGACGTAGGTCAGGCCGTAGCGATCGAACAGGTCACGGACCTGCGGTGCGATCTGCTGGTAGCGGTTGCTCGGCATGTCCGGGAACGCTCGAGCTGGAACGAGAGGGTGCCGGTCGCGATGTGCAACGCCCTGCTGCCGTCGATGTTGGCCGCCCCGAGCATCTGGCGCAGGTACCACCCACCGCGCGTCTCGCCGTCGATCGAGGCCTTCTCGAACGTCTCGACACCCTGGGGGAAGGGACCACACGTGATGACGCTGTGGGTCCACAGGTTGCGCACGAAGTCCGCGGACATGTTCGAAGCGTCCACAGCAGGGCCACACCACGTCCTGTTGGTGCCCGACGCGGTGCGGACCCGCGCCCGCCTCGTCGAGCGACTCTCGGGACTGGCCGCGGCCGTCGGACCACCCCGTCCCCCGCCAGCGTCGGGCAGTCACTGACGCTGGCCCTCCGGAGAGTCGAGCTGGTGGGGGCCTCCAGCGATGTCGTCCTGGACGCCGCGGCCCACCTCGACACCCTCGCGGTCGGGGCCGACGTCGGCGCGCTGCAGGACCTGCGGGAGGTGCTGGCCCCATGGCGCCCCTGTCCCCGAAGGCGGCCGAGCGGCTGACCGAGACGCTGCGGTCGTGGCTGTTGCACCTGGGGCGACGTTCGGACGTCGCAGAGGACCTGTACATCCTCCGCAGACCGTTCGCCACCGCATGAACCAGGTCCGCGAGCTGTACGGGGACCGCCTCCTCGACCCCGAGGTCGTCCGGCAGTTGGTCGTGGCGCTCGTACTGGATCCGCCCGACTCGTGACGGGCACGTCCACGGCCGTACCGTGCGCGTCCACATCGCGTCGACCCGTCGTCGAACCCGGAGCCAGATCGTGCCACGACCGATGACCGTGTCCGACTCGATCGACATCGCGGTCGATCCCGAGACCGCCTACGACGCCGTCAGCGACGTCACCCAGATGGGGCGGTGGAGCCCGGAGAACCTCGGCGCGACGACCCAGCGGGCTGACGCACCGTTGGCCGTCGGCGACACGTTCGTCGGCACCAACAAGCGAGGCTCCGTGCCGGTCCGTTGGCAGACCCGGTGCCTCGTCACCGCGGCCGAGCGGCCCGATCGGTTCGCGTTCACCGTCACGCACTACGGCTACCAGCCGATCCTGGTCAAGGTGCCGGTCGCCTCGTGGGAGTACCGCTTCGAGGCCATCGACGGGGGCACCCGCGTGACCGAGACATGGCGTGACGACCGCACCCGCTGGCCCGATGCGGTCGCGGCGGTCTTCGACCGTGCCGCGACCGGCGGCCAGCTCTTCTCCGACTTCCAGCGCGGCAACATCGCACGCACGTTGAAGCGGCTCAAGGCCGAGCTCGAAGCCGTCGTCGAAGGTTCGACCCCGCGTATGGCGTGACGCACCGGGCCCACACACCGGGATTCAGCTGGTAGGGGCCTACGACGACACCTTCGGCGAGGACCACGAGTACGTCGAGGGCAGCGGCGACCTCGACGAGGCCAACGGACGCGTCGCGGTCACACCGGAGTACCCCGCCTGAACGTCAGGGGGCCTTCGGGAGCTGCAGCACCTGGCCGACCTGAAGGGTGGAGTCCGTGTCGAGGCCGTTGGCCGCGGCGATCTGCTGGCGCATGTCCGGGTCGTCGTAGACGCGCAGCGCGATCTCGTAGAAGGTGTCCCCCGACTGCACCGTCCAGGTCCCGCCCGGGGCGCCCTCGCCCGGCACGACCGTGGCGGTCGGCGCCGGGGCGGGTTCCGTCGAGGTCGGGGCGGGCGTCGGCGTCTCCACGAGCTGCTCGTCGAGGCTCTCGACCTGGGAGCGCAGCTGGTCGTTGGTGGACTGCAGGTCGCTGACCTGCGCCTCGAGGTCCGCCACTTGGGCCTCGGAGCCGTCACTGGCGGTGCAGCGACCGAGCCCGAACGCCATGACGACGACGGCAACAGCCGTCGCGACTCGGCCCCACAGGACGTTCGCCTGCGGGCCGCGGGGCGGGGGCGCGGGTTCGGACATGCGCGCAGTATGGCGTGCGGGGGTGGGGTGACCCCAAGTCGTGTCCGCTCAACGGCACGAGGATCGCGTCAGTGCTGGCGCCCCGTCCGGCGCGATCCCGCCCGCGAGGTCCGCACGATCATGCGCGAGCGTGTGCGGCCCGGCTGCGCTGTCGCCGCGTGGACGTTGCGGCCCAGCCGCTCGCTCGGGTCCGTGACCGGCGACGCGATGCGACGCGTCGCGCGGCGGTCCTTCCGGTTGCCGGCAGCCATGGCGGGATCCTCGTTCGACCTGTCTTCACCGTGCCCCGTGACGCCGCCCCGCAGCAGGGTCGTCCGGCACGGCGGGAACGGACCGGACGGCCCCCGGACCGCGACGTCGTCCCAGCCCGCGCGGTGTCAGCTCGAGGGATTGCCACAGTGAGACGAGTTTCGTATTACCGTATCATTTGCGGAGCACGTCGCCAGCACGGCCCACTCTCCCGCCGTCACCCGGAGGTTCGACATGACCGCCGCAATCACCGTTCGCCCCCAACCGGCCGGCCCACAGGCGGCGCAGGTCTGGGACGAGGTCGACGGGGGTGCGGCGCTGCTGGGCGGGACCGCCAACGTGATCATGCAGCTCAGCCACGCCCCGGTCGGGTACGGCGTCGCCGAGAGCCGCGTCGACAGCGGGAACGTCATGCTGCACCCGCTCAAGCGGCTGCGCACGACGATGACCTACCTCGCGGTCGCGCTGGCCGGGACCGACGACGAACGCCGCCGCTATCGGCCGTGCCGTCAACCGCCAGCACGCCCACGTCCACTCGACCGACGACAGCCCGGTCGAGTACGACGCCTTCGACGTCGAGCTGCAGCGCTGGGTCGCGGCGTGCCTGACCTGGGGGGCCGTCGACCTCGTGCAGCGCATGCACGGCGGGGCCGACCCGGCGACGCTCGAGCAGTGGTACCGCGAGGGGGCGCGCTTCGGCACGACCCTGCAGATGCCGCCCGAGATGTGGCCGGCAGGACCGCGAGGCCTTCGAGGCCTACTGGGAGCAGGGCCTGCAGGACGCGCACATCGACGCGCACATCGGGGCGTACTTCCACGACCTGCTGGACCTGGCCATGGTCCCGCGCCCGCTCCAGCGCGTGTTCGGACCGTTCCACCGCTGGGTCAGCACCGGGCTGCTGCCCGAGCCCCTGCGCGACCAGCTCGGCCTCACCTGGACGCCCCGCGACGAGCGGCGCCTGGACCGGCTGTTCCGCGGGGTGGGCGCGATCAGCCGGCGCCTGCCGCTGCCCCTGCGGCGCTTCCCGCTCAACGCCTACCTGTGGGACGCGCGTCGCCGCATGCGGACGGGGCGCCCGCTGGTCTGAACCCGGTTTCGGTCCGAACCTCGGTTCCACACGGCTGGGGAGGCCTTCGATGAGCACATGGGACCGCGCACTGGTGACCGGGGCGTCGTCGGGCCTCGGCCAGACCTTCGCGACCCAGCTGGCCGCCGAGGGGACCGACGTCGTGCTCGTGGCGCGATCCGGCGAGCAGCTGGAGGAGCTGGCCAGCAACCTGCGTGCCGCCCACGACGTCGAGGCCGAGGTGCTGGCCGCCGACCTGGTGACGGCCGAGGGGCGGGCAGCCGTCGAGGACCGGCTGCGGGACGACGAGCGCCCCGTGGACCTGCTCGTGAACAACGCGGGCTTCGGCACGATCGGGCGCCTCGTCGAGCAGGACGTCGAGGCCCAGGCCCGTATGGTCGAGCTGAACGTCACGACCGTGGTGCGCCTGAGCCACGTGGCGGCCTGGCAGATGGCCGAGCGCGGACATGGCGGGATCCTGAACGTCTCGTCGCTGTCGGCGTTCCAGCCCCTCCCGACGATGGCGACCTACGCGGCCACCAAGGCCGCGGTCAGCAGCTTCACCCAGGCGCTGCACGAGGAGCTGCTGGGCACCGGCGTGCACGTGACCACGCTGTCCCCCGGCTTCACGCGCACGTCCTTCGCGGCGGCAGCCGGCGCCACGGAGACCGCCGACGCGATCCCGGCGGCACTGTGGATGGAACCCGAGCCGGTGTGCCGGGCCGGGTCTGCAGGGCGTGGCGTCCAACCGGGCCAGCGTGGTCCCCGGGCTGGCCAATCGCGCCGCCAGCGTGGTCGTCAGCTCGGTGCCAGGAACCCTGAAGCGCAAGCTCGGACGGCTGGCCAACGACCTGATGTGACGGCGGTCAGCGGGTCAGGGCGGCCTCGAGCTTGCGCTTGATGCGCTGCAGGGCGTTGTCGATGCTCTTGGTGCGGCGACCGAGGAGCTCGGCGATCTCCTGGTAGGAGCGCCCATCGACGTACAGCCTCAGGACGTCGGCCTCGAGGCTGGACAGCACCTCGTCCACGACCGCCATGACCGAGCGCATGCCGTCCTCGGCGAGCAGGGACTCGAGCGGGTCGAGGGACTCCTCGACGGCGACGGTGTCGGCCAGCGTGCGGCTGGGGTCGCCGTCGTGGGGGCGGTCGTAGGACACGTAGGAGTTGAGCGGCGTGTGCTTGAGCCGGGTGGCCATCTTGATCGCCGTGAGGATCTGGCGGGTGATGCACAGGTCCGCGAAGGAGGCGAAGGCCGCACCGTTGTCGGGGTCGAAGTCCCGGATCGCCTTGGTCAGGCCGATCAGGCCCTCCTGGCACAGGTCGTCACGGTCGGCCCCCACGAGGAAGTAGTTGGAGGCGCGGGCTCGGACGGCACCGCGATAGCGGGAGACCAGCAGCTCGGTCGCGCGGATGTCCCCGTGCCGGGCGCGGACGACGAGGTCGGCGTCCGCCATCCCTTCCAACGCGGTCGCGGTGACGACTGCTGACGACATTGGTGCCCTCCCACCGCCCCGCGTGAGCGGGACTCCGGTCGTGGATCGCCGTGTCCAACGAGCGGGAGTGCTGTGGGTGACGGTCCCCCCTCAGGGAGCGCACCCGGGCCGTCGTCAGTCCGGCGTCGCGCGCTCGTGTCGCCCGAGCACCTCGTACATCGCGACCGCGGCCGCGACCGAGGCGTTCAGCGAAGCCACCCGCCCTCGCATGGGCAGCCTCACGAGCGCGTCGCACTCTACCCGGGTCAGATGGGCTAGTCCGTCGCCTTCGGAGCCCACGACGAGCACCACGGGCTCGTCGAGCAGGCCACAGTCGGCGACGTCGACGTCACCTTCGGCGTCCAGGCCGACCACCCAGCAGCCGGCGTCCTTGGCCTGCTTGAGGGCCCGGACGAGGTTGGTCACCCGCACCACGGGCAGGTGCGCGAGCGCCCCGGCGGCGGCCTTCTCCACCGTGGGCGTGACCCCCGATGCACGCCGCGCGGGCACCACCAGTGCGGCCGCGCCGACGGCCTCGGCGGTCCGGGCGATCGACCCGACGTTGTGCGGATCGGTGATTCCGTCGAGGGCCACGATCAGCCGTTTCTCGCCCGAAATACCGGTCAGTACGCGGTCGAGGTCGGCATACGGGAAGGGCGGGGCCACCGCCACGACACCCTGGTGGACCTGCCCCTCGGCGAGCTCGTCGACGGCGTCGCGGTCGACCTCGTCGACCCGCACGCCAGCCTTCGTGGCGAGCGCGAGCAGGTCGTCGACCTGGCCGCTCGACCGCCGCTCGCGGTCCACGACGACCCGGCGGACGGGGGCCCCGGCACGCAGCAGCTCGCGCACCGGATGGACCCCGGCGACCACCCGGTCATCCCCCGTCGCCGGCGCCCCGCCGACGACCGCGAGATCCGTTAGCACGACCCCCGCCGCGTGTGCGCGGAGCGCTCATTTCCCGGCCTTTCAGCCGTCGCGGGAGGTGTCGCGCCCCTGCGCACCGCTGCTCGGGAGCGGGGCGGGCCCCACGTACCAGCGGCTGGCGCCGGGGCGGTCCTCGACCACGATCCCGGCCGCGGCCAGCTGGTCCCGGATGGCGTCGGCACGCGCGAAGTCCTTCTCAGCGCGCGCAGCTGCGCGTTCTTCGAGCAGTCCGTCCACCACGGGGCGCAGGCGGTCACCCAGCTGCTGGCCGGCGGCGATGGTCGCCTCGAGGTTCAGGCCGAGGACCTGGTCGGCGAGCTCGACGAGCGTGTCGCCGAGGGCCCAGACCACCGCGGCCGCGCCGGTGTCGCCCGCCTCGGCCTTCTTGAGCACGTCGTGGCCGTCGCTGACCAGGTCGTGCAGCACCGCGATCGCGGCCGTGGCGTTGAGGTCGTCGTCCATGGCCGCGCGGAACCGGTCCACGTAGGGGGCCGCGGCGTCGGTGTCCGGGCTGGCGTCGGCCTCGCCCAGGACGTCACGGACGACGGCGCCCGCGGTGCGCAGGAACGTCAGCAGGCGCTCATGGGCCGCCGTGGCCTCGCCCAGCCGGTCCTCCTCGTAGGTCAGGGGGGACCGGTGGTGGGCGGACAGGTACCAGAGCCGCAGCGGCCCGCGGCCCCACTCGGCGATCGCCTCGGGCAGCGCGACGATGTTGCCCAGCGACTTGGACATCTTCTCCTCGCCCATGCGCACCATGCCGTTGTGCACCCAGGTGCGGGCGAACGGGGCGCCGTGGGCGGCCTCGTACTGGGCGATCTCGTTCTCGTGGTGCGGGAACACCAGGTCGAACCCACCGCCGTGGATGTCGAACCCGTGGCCCAGGTGGCGCGACGCCATGGCCGAGCACTCGATGTGCCAGCCGGGACGGCCGTCGCCCCACGGCGACGACCAGGACGGCTCGTCGGGCTTGGCCGCCTTCCACATGGCGAAGTCGAGCGGGTCCTCCTTGACGTCGGACCCGACCACGTCGTCGCCGCCCTGCAGCTCGTCGATCTTGCGGCCGGACAGCTTCCCGTACTCGTCGAAGCGACGAACCCGGAACAGCACGTTGCCCTCGGACACGTAGGCCTTGTCCTGGTCGAGCAGCTCCTGGATCAGGGCCTGCATCTCGAGGATGTGGCCGGTCGCCAGCGGCTCGACGTCGGGCGGCAGCACCCCGAGCTCGCGCATCGCGTCGTTGTACTCGCGGGTGTAGGTCGCGGCGACGCGGGACTGGGTGGACCGCTCACGCGCCGCGCGCATGATGATCTTGTCGTCGACGTCGGTGACGTTGCGGACGAACAGGACCTCGTACCCGGACCACGCCAGGTAGCGACGCAGCACGTCGAACACCACGTTGGCCCGGCCGTGCCCGACGTGCGGGGCCGCCTGCACCGTGGGCCCACACACGTAGATCGACGCCTTGCCGTCCTCGCGCGGCTCGAACGGCCGCGTCTCGCGCGTCAGGGTGTCGTAGAGCTGCAGGGCCATCGTCAGGTCTTCTCGGGGCGGTCGGGAGTCCTCGTTCGAGCTCGACCCCTCGAGTACGACGGCTCGAGCCCGGGCGAGCGTACGCGAGAACCTGCCGGGTCCCCGACCGCGCCGTCGGCTACGGCCCGACGGGGTTCTCCAGCAGGACCGGGACGTCGCAGCGGAGCGCCCAGGTCGCCGACGTAGGCCGTGCCGGTGCTCATGCCGAGAAGGCCGAGGACGGGGTCGAGGAGGCCATCGAGGGCGGCGACGCCGGAGACGCTGGCATCGCTCGTGGCCTTCACCCCGGGCACGGTGTCGATCTGCACGACCTCGCCGGACACGCCGTAGGTGGTGGAACCGTCCCGGGTGTCCACCAGCGTCTGCGTCGCCTCCGCTGACGGTCGCAACGAGGGCGTCGCTCGACGCCACCGTCGCGATGTCGGACTGGTCCTCGGGCTCGACGCACTCGATGCCCGTGAGTCTGTGGCCTCGGCCTGGGCCGCCGACACGGAGATCCCGACGGTGGTCCTGCGACACAGCCCGAGGACTCGGCAACCCACAGGCAGACCCGGACAGCAGGTCCTCGAGCGGCCCGAGCAGCGAGTCCGCGTAGTACTCGGTTCGAGCTTCGACGTCGACGTCCAGTCGAGAGCTGGGCCGTCCGCGCCGACCGTCTCGTAGCTGCGCCGGTGGCCGAGTCGTACCGCACCGGGCCGTAGGCCAGCCTGCGGGCGGCTCGATGATGGTGAGGTCCGCGGCGATGTCGAGCGAGCCCGTCGAGGCCGAGCAGGTCGGTGCCGAGCAGGCCGCTGTCGAGGCCGAGCTCGATCAGGTGGTCCCGTTCACGACCTCGGCGTTGATCGCGGCGTGCGACCAGGATGTCGAGCGTGTTGACCTCGCCGGTGAGCAGGGCGCTCGGGTCCTCGGTGGTCGTGGCGACGAGGTCCCCGACGGTCACCGTCCAGCTCGGGTCGTCTCGTCGCCAGACGTCGAGGGTCGACGGCCGTCGGCGGTACGTGGTCACGATGCCGTCGAGCGACTGGGCCATCCGCGTGAACAGGTCGGCGAGCTGCACCTCGGAGTTCAGCAGCTCGTCGGCGCTGCCGACGGTCGCGCCCGCGTCGGCGAGCACCCCGAGAGGCACGGTGGCGGTCCGCCAGTCCGTCGAACCCGACCGCGGAGACCGTGACGGGGTCGCCGAGCGGTCGAGGCCGATGCAGCTGGCCGAGCAGCTGCTGCAGGATCGTCGAGTTCGACCGTCGTTGAGCGCCGAGTCGGCGGTGTTCAGCTCGACGAGGCGGCGACGCATCGAGATGCCCGCCTCGGCGTCGACGGGGACGGGACCACATGGGGACACCAGGCACGGCGAGCGGGCACCCGGTCGTCCGGGGATGCAGGTTCGCGGGGCCGTGCCGACGGCCTCCTTGACCACGTCGCGGCTGGTCGTCGTCACCGGCCATGAAGGCGAACACGTAGTCGACGGTGACTGCTCGGTGGCGACGCGGATCGCGTTCATCGGTCTCGGGTCAGGGTCGCTGCGGGGCACGTGGCGCGCCGTACGTGGTCCGTACGCCACCGCGAGGTCCGTCGTACATCAGGTGCAGCGTCCGCTGTCGCCCGGGTTCCAGGAGGCGTCCTGGTAGCCGAGCTCGATGCGGCTGGCGTGCGGTCGCGGGCCGTCCCGACCGAGCGACCCGTCGGTGTTGGCCGCCAGGGTCTCGCCGACGGACCCGACCAGGTCGTAGACCTCCTGCAGGGTGCGCCGTCCTCGACGTCGGGGCTCCCGTCCGCATCGCTGTCGACGGCTGCAGGTACTTCAGGGCGTCGAGCACCGCACGGTCGGTGACGCCCTGCTGGTCACGTGACGTGAAGGTCGACCCGGCCCACGTCCACCGCCAGCGAGGTCGCCATGATCATCGCCGCGGCGAGGACGGCAGCCATGATGCTGATGGCCCCGTCCTGGCGCGTCGAGTCGGCGGTGGCGACGACGCGGGCGGTGCACGGTCGGCCCCTTCTCTCAGTTCCGGACGATGGCGGCGTGAGCCGTCGACGTGTCGGGGGTCGGGAAGGCGAGCATGGCGGGCACGACCGGCTGGCTGGCCCAGTCGTAGGAGACCTCGACGACCAGGCACTCGGTCGCCGTCGGGTAGTCCGCGGTGGCGCATGCCTCGACTGGTCGGTGTCGCCGTCACGCCGGCGGCGTCGCAGCCAGTCGAGGTGGTCGGCCAGCGACGCTCCTCTGCCCGCGTCTCCGCGTCTGTCCGGCGTCGAGCACGTCGACCGCCGCCCGGGCGGCCTCGGCGGCCGCGTGGCTGATCGACTGCTGGACGGCGAAGATCGCCCCGTACTGGATCAGGCCCGACAGCAGCACGACGAAGAGGACGAAGACGATGGCGAACTCGACGACGACGGCGCCGTCCTGGCCATCCCGCACGGGCTGGGACGATCCATGTCCTCACCCCCGAGCTGTCGATCGAGGACGACGTCGAGGAAGGAGGCGAACGCGTCGCGCAACAGGGGGCCCGGCCACGATGAAGGCGATGCCGACCGCCGCGGCGATGAAGCCCGTACTCGACGGCGGTGGCTGCCGTCCTGGTCGGGTCCACGGGGCCAGACGCACTCCTTCGATCTGATACCAGTGTCGACCGCCCGAACGGCCGCCGACCATGGGGCAGGCTGTCCCACTCATCGTGAGATGCCGGCCACAGCAGGTTGTCGTAGATGCGAGATCACGGCCGGGCCGATGATGACGATGAACAGGGCAGGCAGGATGAAGACGATCAACGGGAAGAGGATCTTCACCGGCAGCTTGGCGGCAGCCTCGCGGACGCTTGCCGCGACGCCGGCGTCGCATCTCCTCGGCCTGGGTCTGCAGCACCCGGGTCATGGGCATGCCGAGCGCGTCGGCCTGCAGCAGGGCGAGGACGAACCCGTTGAGGTCGGCGATGTCCGTGCGGGACCGCAGGTTCTGCAGCGCCTCACCGACGGGACAGGCCGAGCTCCATCTCCGAGAGCATGTGGCCGAGCTCGTCGGCCAGCGGGGACTGGAACCGTTCGGTGACGGCCTGGATGGCGCCCTCGAGCCCGACCCCGGCCTCGACGGAGATCGCGAGGACGTCGAGGACGTCCGGGCAGCTCCTTCTCGATGGCCTCGACGCGCACGTCCCGGTTCTGCTTGACGTACAGCGACGGGCGTGAAGAAGCCCAGCAGCCCGCCGCCGGCGGCAGCGGCCAGGATGCGCGTGCCCGACCATCGGTCGCGAACCCCAGCAGCAGGCCGAGCAGGATCCCGACGCACGTGCCGACGACCTGCCCCGCGATGTACTCCTCGGCACCCATCCGCCCCGAGATGCCGGCCAGCACCAGGCGGCGGCGGATGTTGGCGACGTGGTTGCGGGGCAGCAGGTTCTGCATGCTGCCGATGAGGTTCCGGCCGAGCGGGACGAGCAGCCGCTGCAGCGAGCCGGCGTCTGCAGCGTGCTGGGTGTAGCTGTCGAGGTCGGCGGACGTGCCCTCGAACTCGGCGAGCAGGTCCTCGATGGCGGTGGATTCCTTCCACCGCAGGGCGACGGCGACGAGCGCCATGCCGGTCAGCACGATCAGGCCGCCGGCGACCAGGGCGAGCGAGTCGGTCACAGGTCCACCGCCTTGATCATGCGGGAGATGATGAACGAGCCGATGCCCATCATCAGCACGCCCGCCCCGAGCATGAGGTAGCCGATCGGGCTGGAGCATGTCGTTGAAGTAGGTCGGGGTTGGTGATCTGGATCCACAGGCCGACGAAGATCGGCAGGGCGATCAGCACGTAGGCGGAGAACCGGCCCTCGGCGGTCAGCACCCGGACCTCGCGGCGGACCTCCTCGCGTGCTCGCATGTACTCGGCCAGCGTGAACAGCAGGTCGGCGAGCTTGCCGCCCGTGGACTGCTGGATCCGGATGGCGTGGACGATCCACTCGAAGTCGTCGAGCTCCACGCGTTCGGCCATGCGGTCCAGCGCGTCCATCAGCGGCAGGCCGAGGCGGGTCTCGGCGAGCACGCGCTCGAACTCCTCCGACATCGGCGGCGGCGACTCCTCGACCATCATGTCGATGGAGCGCAGCAGGGTGTGCCCCGAGCGCAGCGACGAGGCGATCAGTCCGAGCGTCGGGGGCAGCTGCTCCTCGAAGGCACGCGTGCGCTTGGCCAGACGGCGGTCGAGGTAGGCGGCGAAGGCCAGCGGGACGAGCACGAGGGCGCTGAGGCCGGCCCACCAGGTCCCGGCGAACAGCGAGATCCACATGCCGATGGCCAACGTGCTGGAAGCCGCGAGCAGGACGTACTCACCGGGGCGGACCGGCATCCGCGCCTTCTCCAGCTTGGCGCCGATCCGGTCGACGAGGTCGAGCCGCTGCAGCACGTCGTCGACGGCACCGGTCGGTCGGCGCCAGCAGGCCGACGCGTTCGACCAGCTCGTCCGGGTCGACGTCCTCCTCGGCGAAGGGCAGCTCGAGGTACTGCAGGATCTCGTCCTGCCGGGCGCGGGCACGGCTGAGCAGTCCGACGACGACGATCGCCAGACCCGCCCCGACGGCGAGGGCGGCGAGGACCTCCATCATCGCTTGCCTCCCTGTGCGGCCTTGCGCGGTGCGCCACCGGACTTGCGGAAGACCGCCGCCGGCAGCTCCACGCCGTGCTGCTTGAGCTTGTCGACGAACCGGGGACGCAGGCCGGTGGGCTGGCACACACCGGCGTACTTGCCGCGGTCGTCGATCTTCGGCTCGTAGGAGAACAGCTCCTGCAGCACGATGGTGCGGTCCTCCATGCCGTGGAGCTCCTGCACCGAGGTGACCTTGCGGGACCCGTCGGGCAGGCGCGTGATCTGGATGACCAGGTCGATGGCCGAGGAGATCATCTCGCGGATGGCCCGCTCGGGCAGGTCCACGCCCGCCATCAGCACCAGCATCTCGAGCCGCTGCAGGGCGTCGCGGGCCGAGTTGGCGTGCAGGGTGGTCAGCGAGCCCTCGTGGCCGGTGTTCATGGCCTGGAGCATGTCCAGCGCCTCGCCGCCACGACACTCCCCGACCACGATCCGGTCGGGCCGCATGCGCAGCGTGTTGCGCACCAGGTCGCGGATCTCCACCCGGCCCTGGCCCTCGGTGTTGGCCGGCCGGGCCTCCAGCGTGACCACGTGCGGCTGCTGCAGCTGCAGCTCGGCGGCGTCCTCGACGGTGATGATGCGCTCGTGCTCGGGGATGAACCGGCTGAGCACGTTCAGCATCGTCGTCTTGCCGGTCGCGGTCCCGCCCGACACGAGGATGTTGAGCTTGCCGCGCACGCAGGCCTCGAGGACCAGCGCGAGGTCGTCGGACATCGACCCGAACGCGATGAGGTCCTGGGCGGTGAAGGGATCCTCGGAGAACCGCCGGATCGTCAGGCACGGCCCGTGCACCGCCAGCGGCGGGACGATCGCGTTGACGCGGGACCCGTCGGGCAGTCGTGCGTCGACCATCGGCGAGGACTCGTCCACGCGACGGCCCACGGCGGACACGATCTTCTCGATGACGTTGCGGTACTCCTGCCGGTTGGAGAACGCCACGTCGGTGCGGGCCACGATGCCGTCACGCTCGACCCAGATCTCGTCGAAGTCGTTGCACATGACCTCGGTCACGTCCGGATCGGCCAGCAGGTCGTCGAGCACGCCGTAGCCGAGGATGTCCGAGAGCATCTGCGAGACGAAGGCCCGGCGCTCGGCGACCGAGATCTTCAGGTCCTCCTGCCGCAGCAGCCGGTCGACGAGCGAGGTGACCTCGTCCTCGAGCCCCGCCGCCCCGTCGCCGTCCTTGGAGACCTTGGGCGCCAGCTCCTTCAGGACGGCGTCCCGGACGGTCTTCTTCGCCTCGGTCCAGCGCTGGCTCGTGTCCACCTTGCCGGCCGGAGCCTTCGTGGTGCTCGCGCTGTCCTTCTTCTTCGACGAGGACGACGCCCCGGTGTCCTTCGAGGCCGGCTTCTTCTTGGCCGCTGGCTTGCGGGCCGGCTTGCGCGTGCCGGTGCCGCGGCCGGACGACGCCGACTCCTCGGCGGTCGCCCCGGCCTGCTGGAGCTTGTCGGAGAGCTTGACCACGATCTTCGTCCTCGGGTCGAGAAGGGGGGATCAGGTCGCGGGCGCGTCCTCGCGGCGCGACAGCAGGCGGCGGTACCAGGGCTGGGGCCGGCGGTCGGCCAGCTCGGCCCGGGCGGCCTCCTGCGACTCGGCCGGGAGGAAGTCCACGACGCCGGCGACCAGCTCGGTCGCGACGGCCGAGTCGGGCGCCGTGCTGACCACCGGCATGCCGGAGTTCATCGAGCGCGGGACCTCGCGGGAGAACGGGATCTTCGAGCGGAACCCACGTGGGAACAGGCGCTCGATGTCGGTGGCCTCGATGCCGACACCGGGCTGGTCCTTGTTCAGGATGAGGGAGACGTCGTCCTGGGGGATGTGCAGCCGCTCGAGGGTCTGCAGGAACATCCGCAGGTTGCGCACCGAGGACAGGTCGAGGGCGGCCAGCACGAACAGGTGCGTGGACCGGTCGAGTGCGGCCAACGTGCCTTCGCCGAGGCCGGTCGGGTTGTCCACGATCACGTAGTCGTAGTGGTCACGGAGGACGTCGATGATGCGCAGGATGTCCGGCGGCTCGATGGCGTCCGCGTCGGCGGGGTCGAGCGGGGCGGGCAGCACCCACACGCCCGACTCGTGCGCGGTCATCATCTCCGGCAGGTAGCGGGCCAGCTCGTCGTCGTCGGTGATGGCGAGGGCGTCGCTGATGGTGTGCTGGGCGCGGATCCGCAGGGCGGTCAGCACCTCGCCGAACTGCAGGTCCAGGTCGACCAGCGCGACGCGCTTGCCGGTCATGCGCGCGAGGGTGCACGCCATGTTGGTCGAGTAGAAGGTCTTGCCGCAGCCGCCCGTGGCCGAGCAGACGGTGAAGACCTCGCCCATCGGGGCGGCGGCGTCGGCAGCGGCCAGGTCGATCGAGGTGGCGAGGCGGTCGGACAGGTCGATCGCCCGCAGCACCGCCTCCTTGAGGTCGCCGGCCTCGGTGGGGTCGATCAGGGCGTCCGCCCCGACCGCGACCACGTCACGCATCGGCGCCCCGGGCCGGCGGTCGAAGGCCAGCACGATGCGCACCGCCGGGTACAGGTCGCGGAAGCTGGTCAGCGCGGCGATCTCGTTCTTGCCGGCACAGGACGGACCCGCGACGACCACGCCCGTGGGGCGGGCCCAGTCGCGCAGCTCCTCGACGTCGGCGACCGCGATCAGCTCGGGCGTGGGGTGCACGCTGGCCAGCAGCGCCTCGACCGAGACCGCCAGGTAGGGGTCCGGTTCGACGACGATGACACTCCGGGGGGTGCTCACGCCGCCCCCTCGGTGCTCGCGCCGTCGCTGGGGGCCTCGGACGCCTCCTCCTGGGCGGGCAGCAGGGTGAACCACAGCTGGCTGTCGTCAGCCAGCGGCATCAGGCCGGGGACCTCCTCCGACGGCACGGCCAGGACGACGGTCAGCGTGCCGTCGTTGGCCGCGGGCAGCGGTCCCATGATGGCCAGCACCTGCATCTCGGGCAGGACGAGCTCGGAGTCAGGGCCGGGGGCCGGCAAGCGACGAGGTGCGCGTCGCCGGGGACGGGCTGGCCTGCCCGTTCGGCCGCGTCGCGTCCGCCGTCCACCGGCGCTCAGGAAGCGGTAGACGTTGACCCGGTCGCCGGGCGTGGGGATCGCGGCGACGGACCGCACGAAGTTCATCCGCACGGCCATCGCCTCCGTGCCCTCCGGCACGTCCAGCGGCAGCGGCAGGCGGGCGCTCGACAGCTGCTCCGGCGTCAGCGGCGTCGACGACTCGGTGGGCTGCTCGGTCTGCTGGTCCTGGCCGGTCGCGACGGGCGAGGGCTCGGCCGGGTCGTCGTCGGCGTTCCGGATGATCACGAGGACGAGCAGGACGCCCACGACGAGCACGGCGAAGCCGATCGCCAGCAGGCGGCTGTTGGAGGATCGCTGGTTGGCCACGGGTCCGGTCCCTTTGGTCTGCAACGGCCCGCCCATCGCGGGAACCTGCAGACGTCACGCTACGGAGCGTGACCAGTGGGGCCCATGGGCCGGATTGCCCATCCGCGGCCAGCCGGCGCAGCGAGCGGTCAGCCCTCGGTACGAGGCTCGGGCTGCCGCTCGACGCCCGGCGACGTCGTCAGCCGGCGCAGCGAGCGGTCAGCCCTCGGGCAGCTCGATCAGGCGGTGCTGCAGGCCGACGACGATCGCCGCGGACCGGCTGTTGACGTCGAGCTTGTCGTAGACCTTCGTGAGGTGGTTGCGGACGGTCTTGGGGCTGATGAACAGCCGCTCGGCGACCTCCGCAGGGGTGCACCCGTCCGCGAGCATCTGCAGGATCTGCACCTCGCGGTCGGTCAGGGCCGGGGCGTCCTCGTCGTGGTCCTCGTCGTCGCCGGGCAGGACCGGGGTCGCGGTGCCGGCGATGCCCGGCGAGATGGTCCGCTGGCCCTCGATGGCCCGTTGCACGGCCAGGACGACCTCCTCGCCGGACGCGTCCTTGAGCAGGTAGCCGGCGGCGCCGGCGGACCGGGCCTTCTCCACCAGCTCGCTGTCGGCGTGCATCGTCAGCACGACCACGTGGGCGTCGGGGGCACGCGAACGCATGCGTCGGGTGGCCGTGATGCCGTCGACGACCGGCATGGAGACGTCCATGAGCACGACGTGGGGCCGCAGCTGCTCGGCCAGCTCGAGGCCGTCGGCGCCGTTCTCGGCCTCACCGACCACCTCGAAGCCAGCGTCCTCGAGCGTGCGACGCAGCCCCTCGCGGACCAACCGGTGGTCGTCGACGAGCAGGACCCGCTTGGCCATGACCTGTCACCTCCTGCTCGGCACATGGTGCCTCGTGGCGGGCCGGCATGTGCCCACTCGCAGCGTCTAGAGCAGACCTCGGACGGTCACGGCGACCTCGGTGCCCTCGCCGGGACGGGTCATGACGTCGACCAGCCCCCCGATGGCATCGGCACGTTCGCGCACGAGCGAGAGCATCCCGGCCGCCTCGTGGCCCAGCTGCTCCTCGGGCACGCCCCGACCGTCGTCGCGCACGACCAGCCGCAGGCGCCCCGGTTCGGCGACCAGCGACACGCCGATGGCGGTGGCGCCGGACTCGCGCTGGGCCAGCTGGAGCAGGTCCTGGGCGACACGGAGCACCTGGTTCTCCACCGACAGGGCCACGCGCGTCAGGTCCTCGGCGGCGTCGAAGTCGACGATGACGCCGAACCGCTCGCCGAAGCGCTCGAGATGCTCCCGCCAGTGTCGGGCCGAGGCCCCGCTCCTCCGTGCATCGCATCCGCAGCTCACGGAGGGTCTCGCGAAGGTCGGCCAGGGTCGCGCGCACGTCCTCGCGGAGGCGGGACAGCTCGGGATCGTCCGGGTGGCTGGCCGAGAGCCGGTCGAGCTCCATGTTGACGTAGGCGAGCGACTGCGCGAAGCGGTCGTGCAGCGTGGCGCCGATCCGCTGGCGTTCCTCCTCGGCACCGAGGGTCCGCAGCCGCTGGAACCAGATCGCGTTGTCGATGGCCAGCCCGAGCGGGGCCGACATGCGCTCGAGCACCTCCAGCCGGGCCTGCGGCAGCTCGCGCGGCTGATGGTGCTCCAGCGCCAGCAGTGCGGCGGGCTGCCCCCGGCTGAACAGCCAGAGGTAGGCCCCGGAACGAGCGTCGGGCGTGATGCCCGCTCCGGGCGCGCAGCGTGGGATCTCGACGGGGCGCGACGACTGGTGGGCCAGCAGCTCTGCCGGCAGGTCCGCCAGCGGGATCGACCAGCCCACGGCGGACCCCTCGAGGCTGACGGGGCGCCACCACCGGCCGCCCTGGTCGGCCAGGAGCAGCAGGACCTCGTCGGCGTCGAACAGCTCGTCCAGCTCGCCGCGGATGACCTGCAGCACGTCCTCGACGGTCAGCGGGGCGGGGGTCGAGCGCACGAGGTCGTGCAGGGTCGACAGCAGCGCGTTGACGTGGGAGAGCTGCTGGATCCGCCCCAGCGTCCGGCTGTGCTCGTCCTCGGCCTGCGAGAAGATGCGCCACGAGACCAGGCCGACGCCGACGGCGACGACCATGGGCACCAGGGCCTGGGTGACCTCGGAGGGGGTCAGGGCGGTCCCGTCGAGGGCCTCGTGGGCCGCCAGGAACGCCCCGATGGTGACCACGAGCGCCACCACCCGCGGGCCCACGGCCACCGCGACGTTGAGGACGGGGATGGCCAGGTAGAGCACGAACGGCGACGACCAGCCCCCGCTGACGAGCACCGCAGCGGTCGCGACCACCGGCTCGACGACCACCCCGGCGCGCAGGTCGGCGGCGGTGTGGGGCCGTTCCAGCAGGCGCCAGGTGAAGAAGGCCAGCAGGGCGGCGGTGGCCACCAGCAGCCAGGCCATCGGGGCGGGGCGCTCCCCCACGCCGATGATGACCCAGGCGAACGCGATGGCGCCCGCGCGCAGCCAGATCACGACGGGGCGCAGGATGCGGATCTCGCGGCTGCGTCGGCCGAGCTCGGTCGCGGCGGCCCCGGGCGCGCTCATCCTCGCACCACCACCGCGGTGGCCCAGCAGGCGATGCCCTCGCCCCGCCCGATGCTCCCGAGCCGGTCGGTGGTCGTGGCCTTCACGGACACGGCGTCCACGTCGACGTCGAGCGCCCCGGCCAGCGAGGTCCGCATCGCGTCGCGGTGGGGACCGAGCCGGGGCCGTTGGGCGACCACGATCGCGTCGACGTTGCCGACCGCCCACCCCCGCCCCGCGAGGTCGGCGACGGCAGCCCGGACGAAGCCGAGGGAGTCCGCGCCCGCGAGCTCGGGGGTGTCCACGCCGAAGCGGGACCCGAGGTCGCCGAGCGCCAGCGCCCCGAGCAGGGCGTCGGCCACCGCATGGGCGACGACGTCCGCGTCGGAGTGCCCGGCCAGCCCCGGGGCATCGGGCACGGTCACGCCGGCCAGCACCAGGGGGCGCGGCTGGTCGGCGAACGGGTGCACGTCGAGCCCGGTGCCCACGCGGACGCCGGTCATGACGTCGCCTCCGACAGGGCGGCCAGCACGACGAGGTCGTGCGGCCACGTGACCTTGGCGGCCGCCGCGTCGCCGGGCACCACGACCACCCGCCCCGCCACCTCGCCGGCGGCGACGAGCCGCTCGACCAGCGCGAGGTCGTCGGTGGCGTCGTCGCCCGCGTCGTGGGCGTGCCGGAGGACCTCGACACGGAAGACCTGCGGGGTCTGCACCCCCACCAGGCCGGCCCGGTCCACCGTGCCGGTGACCGTGGCGCCGTCCACGCGCTTGAGGGTGTCCCCGATCGGCAGTCCCGGGGCGGCTGCCAGCACGTCGCCCATCACGGCGTCCACGGTCTCCCGGACGAGCTGGGCGGGCGTGAACGCCCGGGCCGCGTCGTGGACCGCGACCACCGCCACGTCGGCGGGCAGGGCGTCCAGCCCCGCCCGCACGGACGCCGACCGCGTCGCCCCGCCCGCGACGACCACGATCGGGACGTCGCTGGCGGGCAGGCGGTCGCGGACCGCCTCGACGTGGTCGGGCGGGGCGACCACGACCAGCACGTCGGGACCGGCCGCCAGCAGCCGCGCGGCGGCGTGGGCCACCAGCGACCGCCCCGCCACCTCGACCAGCGCCTTGGGCACGTCCGCCCCCAGCCGCTCGCCGGACCCGGCGGCCACCAGCACCGCCCCGAACCCGCTCACGAGGTGCGGTCGTCGGACAGCACCGCGAACAGCATGCGGCCGCGACGGTTGGTCATGATCGAGGTGATGTCGACCATGACCTCCTCGCCCTGCAGGGGCGCGGCACGCTCGACCACGACCATGGTGCCGTCGTCGAGGAACCCGACGCCCTGGTCGGCCTCGGTGCCCTCGCGGACGACGCGGACGGTCAGGCGGTCGCCGGGGACGGCCGGGGGCCGGACGGCCTCGGCGAGGGCGTTGACGTTGAGGACGCGGACCCCGCCGACCTCGGCGACCTGGGCGAGGTTGGCGTCGGTGGTCACCAGCGCCGCGCCCCGCCGCCGGCAGATCGACGCGAGCTTGCCGTCGACCGTGGCGACGTCGCGGGGGTCCTCGTCGGTGACCTCGACCGCGACGAGCCCGTCGTCCTGCAGGGTCCGCAGCGTGTCGAGGCCGCGGACGCCGAGGGCGCGCTTGCGGGTGTCCTGCGCGTCGGCCAGGCCCTGCACCTCCTCGAGGACGAACTGCGGCACGACGAGCGTGCCGTCGAGGAAGCCGCACCGGGCGACGTCGACGAGGCGACCGTCGATGAGCGCCGAGGAATCCAGCAGTCGCGTGCCCGCCCCGCGCGACGGCGAGCGCACCTCGACCCGTCCACGCACGCCGAGGTAGCGCGCGAGGTCCCCGCCCCGTGTCGCCCCGATCCGCACGCCGGCGTAGACCAGCAGCAGCAGGAAGGCCAGTGCCAGCGGGATGGTGATGGTGCGTCCCGGCAGCAGCAGGATGGGCGAGAACACGATCGCGCCGGCCAGCACCGACAGGGTCCCGCCGATGAGGCCCGCCACGAGGACCGGGGCCTCGATCGCTTCGAGTCGTTGCTGGGCGAGGTCGACGCGACGGACGCCGAGCCGCCCCGTGACCCCGCCGACGATGTAGCCGATGAGCGCCCCGAGGACCGACGCCAGCAGGCGCACGGCCTCGACGTCGTCGATGCCGCTGGCGGACGCGATCTCGTCGCCCAGGGTGAACCCGAGCGCGGTCAGCCCGAGCACGATGGCCATGCGGAAGACCTCGGTGACCACGAGGGTTCCCCGCGAGCGCGATTGCGCCATCGTCGTGGTCCCTCTCGTCCGCCGGTGCCTGCGAGGCTAGGCCCCCGTCGGCCCCGGGGAGTGGTGGTGGCCCGGTTGGCCGGACGGGTCGAGCAGGTCCACGCCGACGTGGCGGGCGAGGGTCACCACCAGGCCCAGCGGGAGGCCGATCACGTTGGTGTCGGAGCCCTGCAGCTCACGCACGAGCACGGCCCCCGCGCCCTGCAGCCCGTACGCCCCGGCCTTGTCGTGGGCCTCCCCGGTCGCGAGGTACCACGCGATCTCGCGGTCGTCGAGCTCGCGGAAGGTGACGCGGGTGGTCTCGACGTCGGCGTGCACGACGCCGTCGCGGGCGACCGCGACACCGGTCAGCACGTGGTGGTCCCGCCCCGACAGCGACGCCAGCATGGACGCCGCGTCGTGGTCGTCGCGTGGTTTGCCGAGCACCCGGGTCCCGAGGCTGACCACCGTGTCGGCGGCGACGACCAGCTGGCCCGGCTGGGCGGCCACGGCCTGCACCTTCGTGCGGGCCAGGCGGATCACGAGGTCCGCCGGGGCCTCCCCCGGCCGCGGGGTCTCGTCCACGTCGGCGGGCCGGACCTCGGGGTCCAGCCCCAGGCGACGGAGCAGCGTGCGGCGGCGCGGGGACGCCGACGCGAGCAGCACCGGCAGGTCAGCCACCCGAGACCACCGCCGCGGCCATGGCGGGCAGGGGGGTGTCGTGGTCGCGGGTGTCCAGCCACCCGTGCGGCAGCGTGACCTTCTTCGGCGGGGTGGTGTGGCCGCGGGCGTTGCGCCGGACCCCTTCGTCGAAGGGCACGGTGCGGTCGACGGTCCCCAGCAGCTCGTCGATCTGGTCGAGCGTCTCCACCTGGTTCAGCGCGCGGCGCAGCGCCCCGCCGACCGGGAAGCCCTGCAGGTACCAGCCGGTGTGCTTGCGCATCTCCCGGAGGCCGACGTCCTCGCCGTACCACTGCACCATCAGGCGGGCGTGCTCGGCGACGAGGTCCGCGACCTCGCCGAGGTCCGGTGGGGCGGGCACGGGGCGACCGTCGAAGGCCGCCTCGAGGTCGCGGAACAACCAGGGGCGGCCCAGGCACCCGCGGCCCACGACGACGCCGGCGCAGCCGGTCTCGGCGACCATGCGCAGCGCGTCGGCGGCCTCCCAGATGTCGCCGTTGCCCAGCACCGGCACGTCCACGGCCTCGACGAGGCGCGCGATGTGGGACCAGTCCGCGGGTGGGCCGTAGCGCTGCTCGGCCGTGCGGGCGTGCAGGGCGACGGCGCTGGCGCCGAGGTCGGCGGCGATGCGCCCCGCCTCGAGGTAGGTCAGGTGGTCGTCGTCGATGCCGAGCCGCAGCTTGACGGTCACGGGCACCTCGCCGGAGGCGCGGACCGCGGCGTCGACGATCCCGGCGTACAGCGGCGTCCGCCACGGCAGCACCGCCCCGCCCCCGTGGCGCGTGACCTTGGGCGCCGGGCAGCCGAAGTTGAGGTCGATGTGGTCGACGCGTTCCTCGGCCACCAGCAGCTCGACCGCCGCCCCGACGTCCTCCGGTGCGGTGCCGTACAGCTGGATCGACCGGGGGTCCTCGTCGGGCGCGAAGGCGGCCTTCAGGTCGGACTTGGGGTCGCGTTCCACCAGTGCCCGCGCCCCGACCATCTCGGACACGTACAGCCCGCCGCCGTGGCGACGGCACAGCGTGCGGTAGGCGACGTTGGTCACGCCCGCCATGGGGGCGAGCACGACGGGCGGCCACACCGAGAGCGGGCCGAGCTGGAGCGGGGCGGGGGACGTGGACATGGCCCGCGAGGATACGGGCCCGACCGGAACGCGGGTTCAGGCGGCGTGGGCCCGGGGCAGCGCGACCGCGAAGACCGAGCCTCCGCCCGGACGCAGCTCGTACCAGGCGCGACCGCCGTTGGCGTTGGCCACGGCCCTGACCACCGACAGCCCGAGGCCGGTCCCCCGGACGGTGCGACGATCGCCCCGGTCGAGCTGCTCGAAGGGCTGGAACAGGTGGGGCACGAACCCCTCGTCGACCCCTGGACCACGGTCGAGGACCCGCACGTGCGCCTGGTCGACCACGGCCTCGGCCGTCACCGTGATCGGGCCGTCCGGCGCGTACTTGAGGGCGTTGGTGAGGTAGTTGATCAGGATCTGCTGGACGTGGTCCCGGTCGGCAAGCACGGTGAGGTCGTCGGGGACGCCGTCGGTGCGGACCTCGCGCCCCTCCGGGAAGACGCTCTCGACCGCTTCGTCCACGGCGAGCCGCAGCGCGACCGGCCGGGGGGTCACGTTCAGCCGACCGGCGGACACGCTGGCCATGGTCAGCAGGTCGTCGACGAGCTGCTGGAGCCGCCGGGTGTGTCGGGCGACCACGGCCACGAGGTCCCGCCGGCGTGTGTCCGGCAGCTCGTCCCAGCGCAGCTCGAGCGTCTCGAGCATCCCGGCCATCGGCGTGAGGGGCGTGCGCAGCTCGTGCGAGGTCATCGACAGGAACTCGTCCTTGGCCCGGTTCGCCCGTTCGAGCTCGGCCCGGCGGCGGTCCTGCGTGATCAGGATGGACGCGAAGTCGGCGGCCCCCTCGAGCAGCTCCAGCTCCTCGACCGACGGGCCGCGGGCCCGACGGGCGTACGCCGCGAAGGTGGCGAGCACGCTTCCGTCCTCGTCCAGGACCGGCACGGACCAGCACGCCTGCCAGCCGAGCCCCAGCGCCAGGTCGCGCCACTCGGCCCACGTCGGGTCCGTCGCGATGTCCTCCACGACGACCGTCTGCCGCAGGAAGGCGGCCGTGCCGCACGACCCCCGGCCGGGCCCGATGTGCTCACCGTCGATCGCGGCCGTGAAGGACTCGGGCATGCCGGGCGCCGCGCCGTGCCGCAGCGCCTGTCCGTCCAGCAGCAGCACGGTGCACGTCGTGTCCGCCTCGCGCTCCCCGATCAGGCGGCACAGGTCGTCGAGGAGCTCGTGCAGCTCCCCGCCGCGCGCGGCCTTGGCGAGGATGGCGGCCTGACGCGCGAGCAGCTCGCGGGTGGCATGGCGAGGGATCGGCAGCGTGATCGTCTCGTTCGCGTTGCCGATGCTCCAGGCTGCCCCAGCCTGTGTGGGTCCCTTTGACACGTTGTCCCCTGACGTGCCCCTCGAACGTACGCCCGCCCGGCGCACCTGACCAGCCCGAACGGACCAGGTGCGCGCCGACGCAGGCGCGGTCTACGCCTCGGCGTCCATCTCGAGCCCGTGCGCCTCGACCAGCACCTTGGTGATGGCCGCCTCGGCCTTGTCCTCGTCCTTGCGCATGGCGATGGCCAGCTCGGACAGCAGGATCTGCTTGGCCTTGGTCAGCATGCGGCGTTCGCCGGCCGACAGCCCGTTGTCCGCCTGGCGCGTGGCGAGGTTCCGCACCACCTCGGCGACCTGGAAGATGTCCCCGGAGCGCAGCTTCTCCATGTTCGCCTTGAACCGGCGGGACCAGTTCTTGGGGGCCTTGCCCTCGGGGGTGCGCAGCACCTCGAGCACCTGCTCGACCTGCTTGCGGGTCACGATGTCGCGGATCCCGACCTCCTCGCAGGAGTCGGCCGGCACCATCAGCGTCAGGTCGCCGTAGGTCATGCGCAGGACCAGGTACTCGGTCGTCTCCCCGCTGAGCTCGCGCTCCTCGGTCTTCTCGATCACCGCCGCTCCGTGATGCGGGTAGACGACCGTGTCACCGACGGTGTAGGACATCCGTGTCTCCTCGATTGCCACATGGCGCCCGGGCACACGAGGTCGGGGGCACACCGAGGACGGTGCGCCGAAGGGGTGCTCCCACACCCGGGTCCGCCTCGTGCTCCCGTGGCGGATCGTGGCCGCCCATTCTACCAATGCGCTCCGACTCGCGTCGGGCCGCGACCCCGTCGGGGCGCGCCGATCACCCCGAGCATCGGTCAGAGGGCGTTCTCGGCCAGGCGGTTGAGGCCGTCGCGGATGGAGCGGGCACGGGTCTCGCCGACGCCCTCGACGTCGTCGAGGTCGGCCAGGCTGGCGTCCATGACGCCCTGCAGGTTGCTGAAGCGCTTGACCAGCTTGGCGATGACCGTGTCCGGCAGCCGCGGGATGCGCGACAGCAAGCGGAAGCCCGCGCGGCTTCACGGTGCGTCGATCTCGTCGGTCGCGTAGCTGAGCACCTCGCAGAGGTTGTCCAGCGTGAGCAGCTCGTCGGTGTTGAGCTCGTCGAGGTCCTCGAGGACGTTGCTCGACCTTGCGCCGGCGGTCGGCGAGGTAGTCCTGGACGAGCAGCACGCGGTCCTCGTCGACGTTGGACACGAGCTCGTCGAGCTGCAGCCGGATGAGGCGCCCCTCGGTGCCGAGCTCGGTGATGTGGTCCTCGATCTCCTTGGCGATGCGGCGGACCATCTCGGTGCGCTGCATGGTCAGCAGCACGTCGCGGAGCACCACGGCGTCCTCGACCTCGCGGTTGGACAGCGCGGTGGAGACCTCGTCGAGCCGGGCGCGGTAGCGCTCGAGGGTGGACAGCGCCTGGTTGGCGCGGAACAGCAGGCTGCTGACGGACTCGAGCACCTTCTTGCGCTCGCCCCAGTACAGGGTGACCACGCTCATCGATTCGGACACCGAGATGACCGGCTTGCCGGTCTGCTTGGCGGTCCGTTCCGCCGAGCGGTGCCGGGTGCCGGTCTCCCACGTGCCGATCGACGGGTCGGGCACGAGGTGGACGTTGGCGCGCAGGATGCGTTCGCCGAGGTCGTCGAGGATCAGCGCCCCGTCCATCTTCGCCAGCTCGGCGATGCGCTGGGCGGTGGCCGGCGTGTCGATGAGGAAGCCGCCGGAGACGATCCGTTCGACCGTGTCGGTCCAGCCGACGACGATCAGCGCCCCGCGCCCCGCGCCGATGACGCGTTCGATGCCGTCGCGGATCGTGGTCCCGGGCGCGAGCATCTGCAGCACGTGGAGCAGACTGCGTTCGCGCTTGCCGTCGACCACGGGACTGACTCCTCCACGTACACGGGTGCGTGTGGCACTGTAACCGACGAGAACAACCTGTTCGGGGAGCGCACTGCCCCCTACGACCCCGGTCGCACGTCGAGCCAGCCAGCCACGCCGTCCGGGTCCGCGTCGGCGTCGAGGCGGTCCACCCCGCGGGCCACCGGCAGCACCTCGTCGAGGAAGACCTCGTGGGCGCCCCGGTCGGGGTCCTCGAGGGTGTCGGTGGCGAAGACGACGACCAGTCGAGCCTCGCGGCCGTCGTCCTTGACGCGCAGGACCCGCCCGAGGCGCTGCACCATCTGGCGGCGGCTGCGGAAGGCCGCCAGCACGATCGCGACGTCGGCGTCGGGGACGTCCACGCCCTCGTCGAGCACGCGGGGCGCGACGACGACGGGCAGGTTGCCGTTGCGGAACTGCGCCATGCGGATCCGGCGCTTCTCGTCGGGCAGCTGCCCGTGCAGGGTCTCGGCCAGCGGCCCGCCCGACGCCACCACCCGCTTGGCCGCCAGCTCGGCCTGGTCGACGGTGTCGCAGAACACCAGCGTCCGGCGGCCGTGCAGCGACGGGGCGAGCTTGCCGAGCACGTCGAGCTTGCCCGCGGCGTTGGCGGCGACGTCGCGACGGGCGCGCAGCCACCGCAGGTACTCCCGCGCGGCCCGCACGTCGGCGTCGCCGTGGCCGCGGGCGCCACGGTCGGCGTCGGCGACCAGCGCCGCCGCGGTCCGGATGGTCTCCACCGGGTGCCGCGGGGCGCGGTGGTCGGCCACCAGCACCCGCCGGGCGCGCCGGGCGGCGGTGTCGGCGGCGTCGAAGGCCTCGCGCTCGCCGTCGTCCAGCGCCGTGCCCACCAGCCCCACGCGGAAGGGCGCGATCACCCCGTCGCGAGCGGCGTCGACGTAGCCGTAGCCGTGCACCACGCCGCCGAAGTAGGGCCCGAGCACGTCCTCGAGCCCGTCGTCGTTGCGTTCGTAGGTGGCGGTCAGCGCCAGGCGCATGGCGAAGGCGTCGCGCAGCGCCGCCCCCCACGTCGGGGCGCCGTACCGGTGGGCCTCGTCGGCCACCAGCAGCCCCAGGACCCCGTCGTCGGGCACGACCGGGACCTCGGAGGCGGAGTGCGGGGTCGCGACCACGACGTGGTGGTCGGAGAGCGTGTCGGCCGCCCCTCCACCGAGACGCCCGATCCGGGCGTCCGGGACCAGGGCACGCAGCTGGGAGACCCACTGGTCCTGCAGGTCCAGGGTGGGGACGAGCACCAGCGCCACCCCGCCCCGCGACAGGGCCACCCGCACGGCAGCCACGGCGAGGCGCGTCTTGCCCGCGCCGGTGATCGCCTCGACCACGCCCCGACACCCGTCGGCGACCCAGTCGGCGAAGGCTTCGACCTGCCAGTCGCGCAGCCCCAGACCGTCCAGCGGACGCCCCGGGTCGACCGGCGTCGCCGAGGCTGGGGCGATGTCACCGGCGGCAGCGGCGGGGTCCAGCCGCCACCGGGTGCGCCCGAGCTGCTCGTGGGCCACGAAGGCGGGGTCGTCGCGCAGGAGCCGTTCGACCGCAGCACGGCTGACCCCGGCCCCGCCGGCACGTCGCACGGCTGCCAGGACCTCGCCGACGGCCAGCCCGTCGGCAGCGTCCGCCAGGGCGTCGACCGCCGCCTCGCGCAGCGCCATGCGACCTCCTCGTGCCGTGGGCGGATGGTGCCACGCCCCCGTGACGGTCGACACCACCCCTGCGGACGACCACCGACATCCGATCCCTGGTGCCGCTGCCACCCTCGCCGGGGGACGCCCCGATACGGTCCCGGCCCATCCCTTGCTCCCGGAGCCGACCCTGCCCCCCGTCGTCCTCCCCCACGGCACCTGGCCGTCCCCGCTCGAGGCCGCCGATCTCGCCGCGGGCGCCATCGTCCCCGGCAACCTGCTGGCCGCCGGCCGGCGCCTGCTGTGGACCGAGCGCCGCCCCGCCGAGGAGGGCCGCCAGGCACTGGTCGGCTGGGACGGTCGCGAGGTCGCCGACCAGGTTCCTGCCGGCTTCGACGTGCGCACGCGCGTCCACGAGTACGGCGGCGCCCCGTTCACCGCGGTCGGCGAGACCGTGTACGCGTCGGAGTACACCGACCAGCGGCTGTACCGGATCGGGGGCCGCCACCCGCAGCCAGTCACCGCCGGTGGCGAGGGACCTGCGGCGGTCCGGTGGGCCGACGCCCGGCACGTCCCGGGCTCGAACCTCCTGGTGGCCGTGCGCGAGACCCACCACGGGGACCACGAGCCCCGCAACGAGCTGGTCGCGCTCGACCTCGACACCGGCGAGGAGCACCTGCTCCTCGGCGGACGGGACTTCGTGGCCTCACCGCGGCCCTCCCCCGACGGCCGACGGCTCGCCTGGACCGCCTGGGACCACCCGTCGATGCCCTGGGACGACGCCGAGCTGTGGGTGGCCGAGCTGCACGACGGCCAGCTCGAGGACCCACGCCGCATCGCCGGCGGCGACCAGGCCTCGGTGTGCTCGGTGACGTGGATGCACGACGGACGGCTGGCCTTCGGCCTGGACACGTCCGGCTACTGGGAGGTGCACGTCAGCGACGACACCCGCAGCTCCGAGCAGGTCTCCTGGTTCGACGCCGACTGCGGCGCCCCCGCCTGGCAGTTCGGCATGCAGTCGATCGCCCCGCTGGCCGACGGTCGCCTGGTCTGCGTGGTGACCGAACGCGCCACGCACCGCCTGGTCCTGCTCGAACCCGACACCAGCACCGTGACCGAGGTGTCGCTGCCCTACGCCAACATCGACCGGATCCAGCCCTTCGGCCGGGGCGTCACCTTCCTCGCCGCCGAGGCGAACGGGGCGCGCGTGGTCGTGGTGTGGACGCCCGGGCGTCCCGCGATCGAGGTCCGCCGCTACGAGCTCTCCGCCCTCGAGGAGGGGGACTGGCCGGTTCCCGAGCCCATCGAGGTCGGCACCCCCGACGGCGAGACCACCAACGCCTTCCTGTGGCGCCCCGCCAACCGGGACGTCGCCGGTCCCGAGGACGAGCTCCCGCCCCTGCTCGTGTTCACCCACGGGGGGCCGACCGGCCACGTCTCGCCGATCCTCACGCCCGCGATCGCGTACTGGACCACGCGCGGCTTCGCGGTGGCCGACGTGAACTACCGCGGCAGCAGCGGGTTCGGGCGCGCCTATCGCGACCGCCTGCTCGGCCACTGGGGCGAGCTCGACGTCGACGACACCATGGCGGTGGCGCGCACCCTGGCCACGACCGGCGTGGTCGACGGCGACCGCATGGCGATCCGTGGTGGCAGCGCCGGGGGCTACACGACCCTGGCGGTCCTGACCACGCCCGGCCACCCCTTCGCCTGCGGCACGTCGTTCTTCGGGGTCGCCGACCTCGAGCTGCTCGCCAGGCACACCCACAAGTTCGAGTCCCACTACCTCGACCGCGTCGTCGGGCCGCTGCCCGAATCGCGGGACCTGTACCGCCAGCGCTCACCGCTGCACCGCGCCGACAGGCTGTCGAAGCCGCTGCTGGTCCTGCAGGGCCTCGAGGACCCGGTGGTGCCGCCCGAGCAGGCCGAGGCGATGGTCGCCGCGGCCGCCGAACGCGGCATCCCCCACGCCTACGTCGCCTTCGAGGGCGAACAGCACGGGTTCCGTCGGGCCGAGAACATCGTGACCTGGCTCGAGTCCGAGCTGGCCTTCTACGGTCAGGTCATGGGGTTCGTGCCCGCCGGCGACCTGCCCGAGGTGGCGTTGACCCCGCCGTTGCCCGCCTAGACCTCGACGTCGTCCCGGCGGACCTCGACCTCGGCGTGGCCGAGTGCCTCGAGGTCACCGACGATCGCGTCGGCGTCGCCGATGGCGATGACCGTGCAGTCCTCGGCACGCAGGTGCGCCGCCGCGGCCGCATTGACGGCGTCGAGCTCGACGTCGCGCAGGGCGGCGAGCTCGGCGTCGGTGTGGGTCGGCGGCAGGTCGTCGCCGAGGTTGCGCGTGACCTCGCTGGCGAGTGCGCGCGGCGTCTCGAGCGCCAGCGGCCGCACCCCCACGAGGAAGTCCACGGCGGCGTCGCGTTCGTCCGCGGTGGCGCCCTCCTCGGCGAGCCGACCGATGATCTCCAGCGCCAGCTGCACCGACTCGGCGGTGTTGGGCGTGTCGACGGAGCCGTTGGCGAGCTGGGCGATCCCGCCCCGCCGATAGGTCGTGAGGCGCGAGCGGATGCCGTAGGTGAAGCCCTTCTCCTCGCGCAGCACCATGTCCAGGCGACTGGTCAGGGTGCCTCCGAGCACGTAGCTGGCGACCCGGGCCGCCACCCAGTCGTCCGCGTGGCGGTCGGGACCGCGGCGGCTGAGCAGCAGCTGGGTCTGCACCGCGCCGGGCTTGTCGACGACGACCACCCGGGGCCCGGACCGCACCGGCAGCGGCTGCGGGGCGTGAGCGTCCCGGGCGGGGTCGACGAAGTGGGCCAGGCGCCGGGCGGCGACCTCCTCGACGTCGATCCCGGAGGTGTCACCGGCGACCACGAGGGTGGCGGGGCCGGTCATCACGTGGTCGGCGTGGAAGCCCGCGGCCAGCTCGTGGTCGAGGGCTGCGACGGTGTCCAGCGTCCCGCCGTTGGGCAGTCGGCAGCGGTGGTCGTCGACCATGACGTCGCGCTCGACGATCCCGATGCGCGCGTCGGCCCGGGCGAGCTGCTGGCGGATGGCGTCCAGTCGCTGTGCGACGAGCCGTTCGACCTCGCGGGCCGGGAAGACCGGTTCGGTGACGGCCTCCGCGAGCAGGTCGAGCGCCTCGGCCAGGTGCTCGGCCGGGACGTCCAGCGACACGCGCAGTCCGGCCGTGCCGGCCCCGGTGTGCCAGTCGGCGCCCACACGGTCGAGCGCGGCGGCGAAGGCGTCACCGTCGCGCTGGGCCGACCCCTCGTCCAACGCCCGCGCGGTGACCAGGGCCAGGCCCTCGCGGCCCTCCGGGTCCAGCGTGATCGGGGCGTCGAGGCGCAGGTCGACCGCCACGAGGCCGCGCCCCGGCAGGGGGATCTGGTGCACGGTCAGGCCGGGGCCGAGGTCGACGCTGGCGAGCTCGGGCATCGACCACGTGACGGGGTCGCCGAGGACGGGGCGGGACTGGACGGTGGCGGCGCTCACGCGACCTCCTCGCGGTACTCGAGCACGGCTCGGTTGGTGGGCGTGAGCCACGTGGCGACGGCGTCGCGGACCGCATCGGCGGTCACGGCGTCGATCCGTCCGAGCACGTCGTCGACCATGGCGGCGTCGCCGTGCAGGGTCTCGTGGTGGTTGAGCACGTCCGCCCGCCCCATGGCGGTGGTCATGCGGTCCAGCCAGTCGTGGGTCAGCCGGGCGCGGGCACGCTCCAGCTCCTCGTCGGAGGGACCGTCGGCGCCGAGCCGGGCGACCTCCTCCTCGACGCCCTTGGCCAGGTCGTCCAGCGACTGGCCCGTGGCCGCGCGGCTGACCAGAACGGCGATGTCGGTCCCCCCGACCAGGCCCTGCACACCCGCCTGGACGCCCGAGGCGACCTGCTCCTCGCGGACCAGGCGACGGACCAGGCGACTGGCGCCGCCACCGGCGAGCACCTCGAGGCCGAGCTCGAGGGCGTCGTTGTCGGGCGTGGTCTCGGGCGGGACGCGGAAGACCTCGTAGCGGGTCTCGGCGGGCACGAGCTCGTGGCTGACCCGGTGGGCTCCCTCGGTGCGCGGCCCGATGCTGCCGTCCGGGGCCTCGGGCGCCTCGGCGAGGGTCGGGATCTGCCCGAAGTAGTGCTCGACCCGGTCGATGACCACGTTGGGGTCGACGTCGCCGACGACCGTCAGGGTGGCGTTGGCCGGGGCGTAGTGGCGCGTGAAGAAGTCCCGGCAGTCCTCCAGCGTGGTGGCGTCGAGGTCGGACATCGACCCGATCGGGAGGTGGTGGTAGGGGTGGTCCTCGGGGTACAGCAGGGCGAACAGCTGCTCCCACGCCGTGCCGTAGGGGACGTTGTCGTACCGCTGCCGACGCTCGTTCTTGACCACGTCGCGCTGGTTGTCGAGGTTCTCCTGCGTCAGCGCGTCGAGCAGCGTGCCCATGCGGTCGGCCTCGAGCCACAGCGCCAGCTCGTAGGCGTGGGTGGGCACGGCCTCGAAGTAGTTGGTGCGGTCGAAGCTGGTGGTGCCGTTCAGGGTCGCACCGACGCCCTGCAGCAACGAGAAGTGCTCGGCGGGACCGACGTTGCGCGAGCCCTGGAACATCAGGTGCTCGAACAGGTGGGCCAGCCCGGTGCGGCCGGGCTGCTCGTGGCGCGAGCCGACGTCGTACCAGACGTTCACGGCCACGACGGGCGCGAGGTGGTCCTCGGACACCACCAGCCGCAGGCCGTTGTCGAGGGTGTGGCGCCGCAGGGGCGTCTCGGTCACGTCGCACCTCGTGGGTGTCTCGGGTCAGGCGACCGCCGACCGTACCGGCGGACGAGCGGCCGACGCCGGCCCGTCAGGTGCAGGCACGGGCCACGAGGTCGTCCATGGCCTGCTGGGCGCGGTGGAGCTCCTCCACGGGGACGCGTTCGTCGTGACCGTGGAAGCCGGCCAGCTGCTCGGGCGAGAGCACCAGCGGCACCCAGCCGAGCCCGGTCGCGCCCCGGGCACGGAACCAGCGCAGGTCCGTGGTGCCCGGGGTCAGCGACGGCACGACGATCGGCGCCGTCGGCAGGCCGGCCGAGACCTCCGCCGCCGCGTCGACGAGCTCGGTGCGACGGCTGACCGGGCTCGACCAGCGGTGGATCTCGTCGACCTGTACCCCGGCGTCCCGACCGACGCCTCGCAGCCACGCGAGGACGTCGTCCGGGTCGGTGTCCGGCAGCAGGCGGCAGTCGAAGGTGGCCGTGGCCTCGCCGGGGACCACGTTGAAGGCGTAGCCGGCGTCCAGGCGCGTCGGCGTGACCGTGTCGGCGACGAGGTTCGCCATGGCGCCGCCACGCCGGCGCAGCTGGCCGGCCACCAACCGCAGGACGGCTGGTCCCACGGGACCGGCCAGCGCCGCGAACAGCCGGGCCTCGACGCCTCCGGCGGACTCGGCCAGGATCGCGAACTGCTCGCGCATGACCGGGTGCAGGTGGGCGGGGCGGGGCCCGGCGACGTCCTCGACGAACCGTGCCAGCGCCCGGATCGCCTGGTCCTCCGGCGGCATCGAGCCGTGCCCCGGGGTGCCGGTGGCCCGCGCACGGACCCCGAGCGGGCCCTTCTCGCCCAGCACCAGCGGCATGATCGGACGGTCGAGGATCCCCGACAGCCCGAAGCCGCCCTCGCCCACGACCTCGGGTGGCGGGGCGCCGTCGCGGAAGCCCACGATCTCGCCCCGCTCCCGGACCAGCCACTCGGCGCCCTGCGCCCCGCCGGCCTCCTCGTCCGCGACGGCGACCACCACGACCTCGCGGGTTGGGGTGGCACCGCTGTCCGCCAGGGCGGCCACCGCGTCGGCGTGCAGGACCGCCACGCCCTTCATGTCCACCGCCCCGCGTCCCCACAGCTCACCGTCGACGACCTCGCCGCCGAAGGGGTCGTGGCGCCACGCGTCCTCCTCGACGGGGACCGTGTCGGTGTGCGACAGCAGAACCAGCGCGGGGCGATCGGTTGGGCCGGCCAGGCGGGCGACGAGGTTGGGGCGCCCGTCCGGACTGCGTTCGATGGTGGTGTCCAGCCCGGCCCGGTCGAGGCGAGCGCGCAGGACCTCGGCGACCGCACCCTCCCCGTCGGCGTCCGGGGTGATCGACGGGATCCGGATCAGCTCGGCGAGCAGGTCGACGTCGGCCATGGTCACGCCGGCAGGGCCAGCACCCCGTCCGCGTACTCGGCCAGCCCGTCCGCGACCAGCCCGTCCGCGACGCGGCTGGCACGGTCGGGGTCGTCCCCCCATCCGGTCACGTCGGCGATGCGCTCGACGTTGATCGGGCCGGTCCGCAACGCCGCCACCAGGCGTCCCCGTCCCTGCCGGTCGGAGCCCTCGAAGGTGGACTGGCGCCCCGAGGACCCGGCGGTGCCGTCGGCCGGGTCGGGACCGTCGGGCCCCCCGGCGAGGCGCCAGGCGCAGGCCGCCGCGACCGGGCAGGTCTCGCAGCGCGGGGCCCGCTTGGTGCAGACCACGGCGCCGAGCTCCATCACCGTCTGGTTCCACGCCCACGACCGCCCGGCCGGCACCAGGCTGTCGGCGATCTGCTGGGCCTCACGCGCCCGGAGCCGACGGCCCGACACGGCGCGGGCCAGCACGCGGGCCACGTTCGTGTCCAGCACCCCGTGGCCGTCGCGCTCCAGCGCGAACGCCAGGATGGCACGGGCCGTGTAGGGGCCCACGCCGGGCAGCGCCAGCAGGTCGTCGAGCTCGGTCGGGACCACCCCGTCGTGCTCCTCGGCGATGACCGTGGCGGCTCGGTGCAGGTTCGCGGCGCGGCGGTTGTACCCGAGGCCGTCCCACAGCCGGACGACCTCGCCGACCGGCGCTGCCGCGCACGCGGCGGGCGTCGGGAAGGCCTCGAGGAAGGCGCGCCAGCGCGGCACGACCCGGGGGACCTGGGTCTGCTGGAGCATCGTCTCGGCGACCAGGATGGCCCACGGGTCGCGGATGCGACGCCAGGGCAGGTCGCGCAGCTCGGCATCCCCCCAGGAGAGCAGGGTCTCGGTGAACGCGGTGGTGCGGGTCACGCGTGGCTCCGACGCGTCGCGGACAGCGAGCGGCGGACCGTACCCAGATCCGGTCCGCCGCCCTGCACCCGGTGCGCCCACCGGACCCCCGATGCGCTGGCGGCCGATGCGCTGCGTTCCCGGGTCTGACGCTGCGTCAGCAAGCAGGACCCAGCAGGTCACCGAACCACCCCGGCCCACACCCCCGACCCAGGGAGCCACCAGATGAAGCGTTCGACTCGATTCGCCCCCGCGCTGCTCGGAGCCGCCGTCCTCGTGACGACGGCCGTGATGCCCGCGCTGGCCGCCCACGAAGGCACCACCTACCGCGCCAACCTGCGACAGGTGAACGACCCCGGTGCCCACGGCACGGCGTCCCTGTCCTATGACGACGAGGGCGACCTGCATGTCCGTGTCGAGACCCGTGGCCTCGAGCCGGGCGGCCTCCACCTGCAGCACATCCATGGCTCCGAGGACGTCGAGAACCGCTGCCCGAACCAGTCGGACGACACCAATGGCGATGGCCTCGTCGATCTCCTCGAGGGCGCGCCCGTCTACGGCGGCATCCTCATCAAGCTCGACGACGCCGACCAGACCGACGTGTTCCCGACCGGCGACAGCTACGTCTACGAGGTCGAGATCGACGACGAAGAGGTCCGCGCCGCCTTCGGGCCCGGGTCCCTCGCCGAGAAGCACATCGTGGTCCACGGTGTGGACGTCGACGACGAGCCCGGTCTCGACGGGACGCGCGACCTCGACGGCGACGGTGTGATCGGCGAGAGCGGCAACGGCGTCGTCGACCTGGCCGAGACCGCCTTCGAGCTGACGATGCCCGCCCTCTGTGGCGAGATCGTCCAGGTCGGCGGTCCGCGCCTCTGAGACACGACCGCCACTGATCTCGGGGCCCGCTACGGCGGGCCCCGACTCGTGGTCGCCGGCTCAGAGCTCGGAGACGTAGAGCAGGCGCGCGCTGTCGTCGTCGACGTTGGCCGACGAGCCGTCGACGGACAGCACGATGCCGTCGGAGCGTCGGTCGACGCCGACCTCGTCACCGGCGTGGACGCCGAGCGCCTCGAGGGCCTGCATGACCTCGTGGTTGGCCTGCAGCCGTTCCGAGATCCGCTCGATCTTCACGCGCTCACCCGTGGCGTCGGCCAGGGTGAGCCGTTCGTACTCCTCGGACGGGGACCCGGGGATCGGGTTGCCGTACGGCGAGGTGGTCGGGTTGCCCAGGAACTCGACGAGCTTGGCCTCGACCCGGTCGGAGATCACGTGCTCCCACCGGCACGCCTCCTCGTGGACGTGCTCGGGCTCGACCCCCAGGACGTCCACCAGCAACCGCTCGGCGAGGCGGTGCTTGCGCATGACGTGGGTCGCGATGTCGCGGCCCTGCGCGGTCAGGCTGACCGTGCGGTCCTCCCCCAGCGTGACCAGCCCGTCGGTCTCGAGTCGCGCCACGCCCTCGGACACCGACGGCGCCGACAGGTCCAGGCGCTCGGCCAGGCGGGCCCGCAGTGCCGGGATGCCCTCCTCCTCGAGCTCGAGGACGGTCCGCAGGTACATCTCGGTGGAGTCGATCAACCCACCGCTCACGCCGCACACTCCAGGTCTGGCCGTGAGGGAAGCCTACCCGTACAAACGAGTGTGCTCCTGAATCGGTCTGAGCCGAGTCAGGAGCACACTCGATGGGGCGTCGATCAGGCGGACTCGGACCCGCGTCGTCGTCGGCGTCGCCGCCGGCGAGCTCCATCGGCGGGGCGTCAGGGGCGCTGACGGCCTCGACGGCGCGGAAGGTGACGGTCGTCGTCGTCCTCGTTGGCGTCGGCCACGATCAGCTGGCCGGTCTCGAACTCGCCGAACAGGATGCGTTCGGAGAGCTTGTCCTCGAGCTCGCGCTGGATCGTGCGGCGCAGCGGACGGGCGCCGAGCTGGGGGTCGTAGCCCTTCTCGGCCAGCCAGCCCTTGAGGGAGTCGGTGAGCTCGAGGTCGAGGCCCTTGGCGGCCAGCTGGCGCTTCACCCGCTGGATCATCAGGTCCACGATCTCCTTCACCTCCTCCTTCGTGAGGGGGTGGAAGACGATGACGTCGTCGATGCGGTTGAGGAACTCGGGCCGGAAGTGCTTCTTCAGCTCGTCGTCGACCTGCCGCTTCATCTTCTCGTACATGGAGTCGTCGTCGGCCTGGACGAACCCGACGCTGGGGGCGGTCAGGTTCTTGGTGCCGAGGTTGGACGTCATGATGAGGATGGTGTTCTTGAAGTCGACCGTGCGGCCCTGCGAGTCGGTCAGGCGACCGTCCTCGAGGATCTGCAGGAGCGTGTTGAACACGTCCGGGTGGGCCTTCTCGACCTCGTCGAACAGCACCACGGAGAACGGCTTGCGGCGCACGGCCTCGGTCAGCTGCCCGCCCTCGTCGTAGCCGACGTAGCCGGGCGGCGAGCCGATGAGCCGGCTGACCGTGTGCTTCTCCATGTACTCGGACATGTCGAGGTGGATCAGCGAGTCCTCGTCACCGAACAGGTACTCGGCCAGCGTCTTGGCCAGCTCGGTCTTCCCGACGCCCGAGGGGCCGAGGAAGATGAACGAGCCCGACGGGCGCTTGGGGTCCTTCAGCCCGGCACGGGTGCGCCGGATGGCCTTGGAGACCGCCTGGATCGACTGCTCCTGGCCGATGACGCGCTTGTGCAGCTCCTCCTCCATGTGGAGCAGCTTCTCGGTCTCCTCCTGGGTGAGCTTGAAGACCGGGATGCCCGTCCAGGTCGACAGGACCTCGGCGATGACCTCCTCGTCGACGGTCAGGACCGTGTCCATGCCCTCGGAGCGCCACTCGGACTCGCGGTTCTGCCGCCGCTCGATGAGCTTCTTCTCCTCGTCGCGCAGGCTCGCGGCCTTCTCGAAGTCCTGCGCGTCGATCGCGTCCTCCTTGGCCTTGCGCGCCTTCTCGATGGCGTCGTCGAGGTCCTTGAGGTCCGTCGGCGTGGTCATCGAGCGGATGCGCAGGCGGGACCCGGCCTCGTCGATGAGGTCGATCGCCTTGTCCGGCAGGAAGCGGTCGGAGATGTAGCGGTCGGCGTACTCGGCCGCGGCCACCAGGGCGTCGTCGGTGATCGTGACGCGGTGGTGGGCCTCGTAGCGGTCGCGCAGGCCCTTGAGGATCTCGATGGCGTGCTCCATCGAGGGTTCCTCGACCTTGACCGGCTGGAACCGGCGTTCGAGGGCGGCGTCCTTCTCGAGGTGCTTGCGGTACTCGTCGATGGTGGTGGCACCGACGGTCTGCAGCTCGCCCCGGGCCAGCATCGGCTTGAGGATGGAGGCCGCGTCGATCGCGCCCTCGGCGGCACCCGCCCCGACCAGCGTGTGGATCTCGTCGATGAACAGGATGATGTCGCCGCGGGAGGTGATCTCCTTCAGCACCTTCTTGAGGCGCTCCTCGAAGTCACCGCGGTAGCGCGACCCGGCGACCAGGGCACCGAGGTCGAGGGTGTACAGGTGCTTGTCCCGCAGGGTCTCGGGGACGTCCCCGGCCACGATGCGCTGGGCCAGGCCCTCGACGATGGCGGTCTTGCCCACGCCGGGCTCGCCGATCAGCACCGGGTTGTTCTTGGTGCGGCGGCTGACAGCACCTGCATCACGCGCTCGATCTCGCGGAACCGGCCGATGACCGGGTCGAGCTCGCCGTCGCGTGCCGCCTGGGTGAGGTTGCGCCCGAACTGGTCGAGGACCGTCGAGCCCTCCTTCGAGCCGCCCTGGGCCTGGCCGACGCCCGCGCCGGCCTTGCCCTCGCCACCGGGGCCGCCCTCGCCGGCGTAGCCGCTGAGCAGCTGGATGACCTGCTGGCGGACGCGGTTGAGGTCGGCGCCGAGCTTCTGCAGCACCTGGGCGGCCACGCCCTCGCCCTCGCGGATCAGGCCGAGCAGGATGTGCTCGGTCCCGATGTAGTTGTGCCCGAGCTGCAGTGCCTCGCGCAGGGACAGCTCGAGGACCTTCTTGGCACGGGGGGTGAAGGGGATGTGTCCGGCGGGGGCGGTCTGGCCCTTGCCGATGATCTCCTGGACCTGGTCACGCACGGCCTGCAGCGAGATGTTCATCGACTCGAGAGCCTTGGCCGCGACCCCCTCGCCCTCGTGGATCAGGCCGAGCAGGATGTGCTCGGTCCCGATGTAGTTGTGGTTCAGCATCCTCGCCTCTTCCTGGGCAAGGACGACGACCCGGCGGGCCCGGTCCGTGAAGCGCTCGAACATCGCTGTACTCCCGCGTCTGGGGATCGATTCCCCACAGTAGGAGAGTCGTCAACCCCGGACGCATCGTAAACGTCGGCTGTGGCCTGCGAACCGGTTCGAACCGGACGGCGCTGGCGGACGCGCCGGGCCACGTCGTGATCAACGGCCACGGTACGGGGTCGTGTTCCGTCACCGACAGGTCCTTAGCCCCCGGGGCGCAGGTCCTTTGCCCCGGCCGGACACCGGGCGCGCGGCCAGTGCCCGTCGCGGCCGCCCGGACACCATCGACGCCCGGTCCCGGCCTCGTACCCTGCCAGTCCATGCGGATCCACGCCCTCGTCCTCGCGCTCCCCGCCGCCCTCGTGCTGGCCGCGGGCTGCAGTGGCGAGCGCGAAGCGGCCGTCGAGGACCTCGCGGCGCAGGCCGATCGCGTCGCCGCGCTGCTCGAGGACGGGCAGGACTGCCGCGCCGTCGAGGCCCTGCGCACCCTCGAGGACCTCGCGGGCCAGCAGGCCTCGGCCGAGGTGCAGGACGCGATCGGTGGGTTCGCGTCCTCCGCACGCACCTCACTGACCTGCGCACGCGACTCGTCGTCGCCCGCGGTCCAGGCCCCCGAGGACGGCGCCGGGGCCCCGGGCCCAGGATCAGGGCGAGGGGCAGGGCGAGGACGCAGGCAAGGACAAGGGCGACAAGCCCGGCAAGGACGACAAGCCCGGCAAGGGCGACGAGGGCGAGGGCCGCGGCAAGGGGAAGGACGGATGACGACCGATCCCCCCGTGCGGGCCGCCCCGGGCCGCACCCTGTCCGGCCGCTACCAGCTCGGCGAGGAGCTCGGACGAGGTGGCGCGGGGCGCGTGTTCCGCGCCCACGACGACCGGCTCGACCGCGACGTGGCGGTGAAGGTCCTCACCGACCTCGGCGACGCCGCCGTGTCGCGGTTCCGGCGCGAGGCGGCGACGGCGGCCCGCATCCGCCACCCGAACGTGGTCACGCTGCACGACGCCGGCGTCGACGGGGCCCCGTACCTGGTCATGACCCTGGTGGAGGGGCCCAGCCTGGCCGACCGCGTCGCACAGGGCGGGCCGTTGCCCCACGCCGAGCTGCACCGTCTCGCGACCGACCTGTTCGCCGGCCTGGACGCCACGCACCGGGCCGGCGTGATGCACCGGGACCTGACCCCGCGCAACGTGCTGTTCGACCGCGAGGGGACGGCCCTGCTCGCCGACTTCGGCATCGCCCGTGGCCCCGACGACCCGACGGTCACGGCGGAGCACACCATCATGGGCACGCGGCCGTTCGTGGCCCCCGAGCGCCTGCGCGGGGCGCCGGCGACCCCGGCCTCGGACGTCTACGCCGTCGGGGTCACCCTGCGGGTCGCCGCGACGGGCTCGGCCGCCGATCCCGTGCCCGACGACCACCCCTTCGCCATGCTGATCCGGTCCTGCACCGCCGAGGACCCCGCGGCCCGGCCGACGACCACCGAGGCTGCTGCCGCGCACCTGCCGCCCGCCGACCCGGCGGACGCGCCGGCCGCCGACGTGCACACCGAGGTGCTGCCCACGAGCGTGGTCACCCCGCCCGTGGAGCGGGCCCCGGGGTCGGACCGCACGCATGCCCCGCGCGACGTGGACCGCCCGGTGCCCGCCACCGCCCCGTCCCGGGCACGTCCGCTCGCCGTCGTGGGCGCGCTCACGGCGCTGGCCGTGGCGGCGATCCTCGGCAGCAACGCCGTGCGGGACGCCCCGACCACCGCCCCCGACGGCGGCACCACGACGGCCCCGGCGACCGCCCCGGACGCCGGCACGTCCCCCGCCCCGTCGTTCGACCCGGGCGCCCCGGGCGCGTCGGCACGGCGACTGGCGGACTGGCTGCGCCAGCAGGAGGGCTGACCGGCGGTCAGGGGGACGCCGAGGTCGGGGTCGGCGAGGTGGTGCACGAGGGTGCGCACGGCCGTCGGCACGGTCTCGACGGCCTCGTAGGACCCGAGGGTCGAGTCGTAGGCCAGGCCCTCGGCGCGCAGGAGCTCGAAGAAGGCCAGCAGCGGCTGGAAGAACCCGCCGTGGTCGACCAGCACGAGCGGCTTGTGGTGCATGCCCAGCTGGCGCTGGGAGATGACCTCGACGACCTCGTCGAGGGTCCCGAAGCCGCCCGGCAGCGCGATGAAGGCGTCGGAGCGCGCCAGCATCGCGTCCTTGCGCAGCCCCAGCGTCTCCGTGGCGACCAGCTCGTCCGCCTCGGTGTCGTGGATCCCGAGGTCGACGAACTGCTGCAGCGGGACGCCGACGACCCCGGCCCCGGCGTCCCGGGCCGCGCGGGCCAGCGTGCCCATGCAGCCCACGGGCGTGCCCCCGTACAGCAGCCGCCAGCCCTGCTCGCCGATCGAGGTCCCGAGCTGCTCGGCCAGCTCGTGGTAGCGCGGGGCGACACCGTCCCCGGACGAGCAGAACACGCAGACCAGCGGGGCGTCGTCGGGCACCACGTGGCCTTCGGGTCGGAAGTCGGGCGCGACGGCAGCGTAGGGCCGACAGGCGCCCCACCCGCGCTCGTAGGCTGCGCGCGGGACGACGACGATCGGGACGCGGTTGAGGATCCTCGTGATCGGCGGCACCCGCTTCAGCGGGCGCCACCTGGTCGACGCCGCCGTGGCCGCGGGCCACGACGTCACGGTGTTCCACCGGGGCACCAGCGCCGCGGCGCTGACCTCACCCGACACTGCCTCGGCGCCGCGCCCGGACGGCGTCCCCGGCGCCCACGAGCTGCGGGGCGACCGCGACGCCGACCTGTCCGCGCTGCACGAGGGCGAGTGGGACGCGACCGTCGACATGTGCGCGTACCTGCCGCGCCACGTGCGCTCGCTGGCCGACGCCCTCGGGGGGCGGGGCGGCCACCACCTGCTCGTGTCCTCCATCAGCGTCTACGACGCCCCGATCCCGGCCGGTTCCGACGAGGACGCCCCGCTGCTGGCCCCGGCCGGCGACGAGGTCGAGGAGGTCACCGGTGAGACCTACGGGGCGCTGAAGGTGGCCTGCGAGCAGGTCGCCCACGACCGCTCGCCGCGGCTGACCGTCTCCCGCCCCTCCTACATCGTCGGGCCGCTGGACCCCACGGGGCGGTTCTCGTGGTGGGTGGACCGCATCGCGCGGGGCGGCGACGTGCTCGTGCCCGGTCCCCTGGAGGCGCCGCTGCAGCTCGTCGACGCGCGTGACCTCGCGGCGTTCCACCTGCACCTGCTCGAGACCGGGACGCCCGGCACCTTCCACGTGGCCGACCCGTTCCCGGCGCGCACGATGGGCGAGACGCTCGAGGCCATCATGTCGCTCGTGGCACCCGCCGGCACGCGGCTGACCTGGGCCGACCGCGAGCAGCTCCTGCAGGCCGGGGCGGACGAGTCGACGTGGCCGCTGTGGCACCCCCACGACGACGACCACGGCCTGATGCAGGTCGATCCGGGGCGTGCTCGGGAGGCCGGGTTCGCGGCCCGCCCATTCGAGGACACGGTGCGGGACCTGGCCACGTGGCTGGCCACGCCGGAGGGCACGGCGACGGTGGCCTCGGTGGGCCCGGCCGACGAGGACGCCTGGCGTCCCTGAGCGCCCGAGCCTCGATCAGTCCACCACGCGGATGTAGCGGACGTACTCGGTCAGGTCGGCGAC
>CAWCLK010000057.1:0-140431 GCA_963796225.1 uncultured bacterium | reverse complement strand
CCCCCACTACGCTCCGTCGGGTCCCCGACGCCCGAACAGATGGTGATGTCCCCCGTGGCGCAGATCGACATCGGCGGCGGCCGCACCGCCCAGCTGGCCTACGACCTCGACGACCTGTCGATCGTGCCCACCAAGCGCACGCGCGACCGGGACCTGGTCGACCTGTCGTGGGACCTGGACGCCTACCGGCTGGACCTGCCGCTGCTGTCCGCCCCGCTGGACGCCGTCACCTCGCCGCACATGGCGGCGGGCCTCGCCGAGCTCGGCGGCCTCGGGGTGCTCAACCTCGAAGGCCTGTGGACCCGCTACGCAGACCCGGCCGAGGTGCTGGGCGAGATCAGCGAGCTCGCCCCCGGCCCCCGCGCGACCCAGCGCCTGCAGGAGCTGTACGCCGAGCCGGTCAAGGAGGAGCTGATCGGCCGTCGGGTCGAGCAGCTCAAGCAGACCGGCTACGCCGCCGGGTCGCTGACGCCGCAGAAGGTCGAACGCCACCACCGGGCCGCCCTCGAGGCCGGCCTCGACCTCCTCGTGGTGCAGGGCGTCGTGGTCACCGCCCAGCAGGTCGGCGTCGAGGGCCACACCCCGCTGGACCTGAAGAGCTTCATCGCCCGCTACGACATCCCGGTGGTCGTCGGCGGCGTGGCGTCGGCCAAGTCGGCCCTGCACCTGATGCGCACCGGCGCCGTGGGCGTGCTGGTCGGGGCGGGCGTCAGCTCGGTGTCGACCACCGACCGGGCACTCGGTGTGCGGGTGCCCCGCGCCACCGCGATCGCCGAGGTCGCCTCGGCCCGCAACCGGTACCTGGTCGAGTCCGGCCGCTACGTGCAGGTCATCGCCACCGGCGGGCTGCGCACCGGCGGCGACATGGCCCTCGCGCTGGCGTGCGGGGCCGACGGGCTCATGCTCGGCCGCGCGCTGGCCAGCGCCGAGGAGGCACCCGGGGCCGGCTCCTACTGGGGCCTGTCCGCCGCCCACCACGAGCTGCCCCGCGGCCGCTTCGAGCAGGTCGAGACCCTCGGCACGCTCGAGCAGATCCTCACCGGGCCGGCCCACCGCGACGACGCCACCGTGAACCTGTTCGGCGGGCTGCGCCGCACCATGGCCGTGTCCGGCATCGAGGACCTCCGCGGGTTGCAGCGCGTCCAGCTCGCCGTGCGGGCCTGATCGTCGTGCGCACCCGCCGGACCTCCCGTGCCGCCGTCGGCCTGCTGCTGGCGGCCCTCGCGCTCGGTGCGTGCACCGGCCAGGACCCGGTGATCGACGACATCCCCGTCGGCGGCAGCACCGCCCCGACCGGGGCCGACGGCGCCCCGACCACCGCCGGGGAGGCCCCTCCACCCGGGTCCTCCGCGGGCGCGACGGACGACCCCGCCGCCCCGGCCACCGGCGGTGGGACCGGTGACGGTGGCAGCGGGTCGGCCAGCGCCGCCCCGCCGCCCACCGAGGCCCCCGCCCTCACCCCTGCCGACGACAATGCCAGCGTCGGGGCCAACGCCCGCGCCCTGCTCCGCGAGGACCGCCCCACCCTGGTGCTCGAGGTCGACGTCCAGCAGGGCGTCAGCGTGGACCAGGGCGCGATGGACCACCTCGTCGACGTCCTCGGTGGCGTGCTCGGCAAGCCCGGCGGCATCGTGTTCCAGGGCGGCAACACCTTCGCCTCGGACCGCACGAGCTGGAGCTCCGACGACCTGCGCGCCGCGGTCGCGGCCAACCGCACCACCGCCACCACCGACGACCACGTCAGCGTGCACGTCCTCTACGTCGCCGGCAGCCACGTCCAGGACGGCCAGCAGACCGACGCCATCGGCCTGTCCTACTCGGCCAGCACCATCGCCGTCTTCCCCGACCGGTGGGAGGGGCTCGGCACGCTGCTCGGCTCGGGGCGCGCGATCGAACGCGCCGTGCTCGTGCACGAGCTCGGGCACCTGCTCGCCCTGGTCAACCTCGGCTACACCTCCGACATCGACCACGAGGACCCCGACCACCCGGGCCACTCGCGCAGCCGCGGGTCGGTGATGTTCTACGCGATCGAGTCCACGCTGATCGGCCAGGTCTTCAGCGGGCCGCCGCCCGACACCTTCGACGACGCCGACCGCTCCGACCTCGAGGGGCTGCGGACGGGGCGCCTGTGATCGCCACCCTGGCGTTCCCGGTGGCCGTGGTCGCCGTGGCCGTCGTCACCGGCGGGGCGCTGGAGTTCGAGGTCGGCGGACGCCTGCTCGGGATCAACACCGCCCAGCTCGCCGCGCTGGTGGTCGCGCTGGCCGGGGCGTGGCAGGCGTGGCGGCGAGGTCGCGTGCGCATCGACCTGCTCGGGCTCGCCATGGCCGTGCTGGTGGCCGTGCCGATCCTGCAGGCGCTGCGCGACGGCACGTCGCCGCTGGCCGCCGGCGGCATCGGCCGGTTCGTCACCGTCGGCCTGCTGCTCGCCGCCCTGCCCCAGTTCGCGTCCATCGTGCGGCGAGCGCCGTCGCGCCGGACGGCGGCGACGGGACACGCGCAGCGCCCCGTTCGCCCGCCGGGTCGGCCGGGACCCTGGCGCCCCGACTGGCGGGCCTGGGACACCCCGCTGGTGCTGATGGGTGTGGCGCTGGCGGTCCTCGTGCTCTGGCACGTGCTGCCGGCGCTCGGGGACCCGGACCTCGGGTTCTACGAGCTCAAGGACGTCGTGCGCCTGCCGCTGGGCAACCACAACTACGTCGCGTCGATCCTGGCCGCGACGCTGGCCCTCGCCGTCGCGCGCCCGTGGCGGCCGTCGTGGTGGATGGCCGCCGCCGTCGTGATCGGGCTCGGCCTGGGCGCCACGCTGTCGCGGGGCGGGTGGCTGGTCGCCGGCATCGTGCTGGTCGTCCTGGCCGTCGTCCGACGTGACCGGGTCACCGTCACCGTCGTCGGGGCGCTGGCCGGCCTCGGGGTGCTGGCCGTCGGGGCGTTGCTGGTCTCCGCCCCGCAGGGCCGCGGGCTGGGCGAGGTCCTCAGCCCGGCCACCGGCGCCCGCACCGAGCTGTGGGCCGCGGCGTGGGACATGTTCCGGTCCCAGCCACTGCTCGGGGTCGGGGTCACCCGCTTCCCCGACCTGCTGCCCGCGGCGATCACCGCCGACCGGCTCCCGTACCAGCACGCCCACAACCTCGTGCTCGAGTCGCTGGCGACCACCGGCATCGTGGGCACGCTGGCCTACCTCGCCTACTGGGCGGGTGCGGCGGTGCGGGTCCTGCGGCTCGACGACGCGTCGATGCGGTGGCGCCTCGGCCTGCCGCTGCTGGCCCTGTTCCTGCACGCCCAGATCGACTCGCTCAACTACCTGCTGGTGTTCGAGGTCGTGCTGGCCACCCTGATCGGCGTCGCCGCCTGCCAGCCCGGCGCCCGCTTCGTCCACACGTGGCGGATTCGCGCGGAATGACGGCGAGGTGTGCATGGTATGGTCTGCACATGCCCTACTCGGAACGCACACAGGTCCTGCTCTCGCCGGAACAGCGCGAGAAGGTGGCTCGTATCGCGCAGCGAACCCACCGGTCCGTCGGGGCGGTGATCCGGGACGCCATCGACGCGTACGGTCCGTCCAGCCCGCCGGACCGACGCCAGCGGGCACTCGAGGACCTGTTCTCCCTGGATGCCCCGGTGGCGGACTGGGGCGTGCTGGAACGCGAGATCGAGGAGGGCTACGCGGCGGAGCGGACGTGAGCGTCTTCATCGACACGTCGGTCATCATGTATGCCGCCGGGCGGGCGCACCACCATCGTGATGCGTGCCGGGCCGTGCTGACGCAGGTCGCGTCCGGCGAGCTCGCCGGGGTGACCTCCGTCGAGGTCGTCCAGGAGATCCTGCACCGATTCGCACGCGGCGATCGCGACGTCGGTGCCCGCATGGCGCAGGGCGTGCTGGACCTCTTCGGTGACCTCCTCCCGGTGGATCGCCAGGTCATCGGGGCGACCGTCGCCCGCTACCGCAGTGACGCGGGCCTGTCGGCACGCGACGCGATCCACGTTGCCACCTGCGAGGTGCATGCCATCACCGAGCTCGTGTCCGTCGACACCGACTTCGACGACATCGAGGGGCTGACCCGGATCGACCCGCACGCGCTCGCCGATGGGTCGGAGGCGCCATAAGCGGGCAGTAGCCTTCCCCGCGCCCCGCCATCCGTCGCCCCGTTCGATCGAGTCGCCCCATGGCCACCGACTTCGCCACCGTCCTCGTCGTGGACTTCGGGGCGCAGTACGCCCAGCTGATCGCCCGCCGCGTCCGCGAGGCCCACGTCCACAGCGAGATCGTGCCCAGCACCATCAGCGCCGACGAGGTCCGCGCCCGCGAGCCGGCCGGGATCATCCTCTCCGGCGGCCCTGCCTCGGTCTACGCCGACGGCGCCCCGTCCATGGACCCGGCCATCCTCGAGCTCGGCATCCCCGTCCTCGGCATCTGCTACGGCCAGCAGCTCATGGCCCGCGCGCTGGGCGGTGAGGTCGCCCACTCCGACGTCGCCGAGTACGGCAAGACCGAGCTGCGCGTGGACGACCCGGCCACGGTGATGGCCGGCACCCCCGAGTCCCAGACCGTCTGGATGAGCCACCGCGACGCGGTCACCGCCCCGTGGCCCGGGGCGACGGTGACGGCCGCCACCGACGCCGCCCCGTGCGCCGTGATCGAGGACACCGGACCGGCGCCTGTTCGGCGTGCAGTTCCACCCCGAGGTCAGCCACACCCCCCACGGCCAGAAGGTCCTGCGCCGCTTCCTCGAGGACGGCGCCGGCATCGCCCCGACGTGGACGCCGCTCAACGTCATCGAGGACCTGGTCGAGCGGATCCGCACCCAGGTCGGGGACCGCCCCGTCCTCTGCGGCCTGTCCGGCGGGGTGGACTCCTCGGTCGCCGCCGCGCTGGTCCACCGGGCCGTCGGCGACCAGCTCACCTGCGTGTTCGTCGACCACGGCCTGATGCGCCACGACGAGGGCGCCCAGGTCGAGGCGACCTTCCGCGACCACTTCCACGTGGACCTCGTCCACGTCCAGGCCCAGGACCAGTTTCCTCGTCGGCGCTCGCCGGCGTCACCGACCCCGAGCAGAAGCGCAAGATCATCGGCGAGCAGTTCATCCGAACCTTCGAGGAGTCCGCCCGCGAGGTCTACGCGAACAGCCCCGGCACCAAGTTCCTGGTCCAGGGCACGCTGTACCCGGACGTGATCGAATCCGGCGGGTCCGACAGCGCGTCGACGATCAAGTCCCACCACAACGTCGGTGGGCTGCCCGAGGACATGGACTTCGACCTCGTCGAGCCACTGCGCGACCTGTTCAAGGACGAGGTCCGGGTCATCGGCGAGGAGCTCGGCCTGCCCGAGGCGATGGTGTGGCGCCAGCCGTTCCCGGGCCCCGGGCTCGCCGTGCGGATCATCGGCGACATCACCCAGGAACGCATCGACCTCGTCCGCGCGGCCGACCGGATCGTCCTCGACGAGCTGCGCCGCGCCGGCCTCGAACGCGAGCTGTGGCAGTCCTTCGCCGCCCTGCTGACCATCCGCAGCGTCGGCGTGCAGGGTGACGGCCGCACCTACGGCCACCCGATCGTCCTGCGGGCGGTCACCTCCGAGGACGCGATGACCGCCGACTGGGCGCGCATCCCCTACGACGTGCTCGAACGCATCTCCACCCGCGTGATCAACGAGGTCGACGGCATCAACCGCGTCGTCCTCGACATCACCTCCAAGCCCCCCGGCACCATCGAGTGGGAGTGAGCTGACCCTCGGCCGTTCCACCCACGCTGGGCGTGGGCCGAAGGGCGCAGGGTCAGGAGAACGCGGCCAGCAGGAACGGCGGCACCTCGGACAGCCGGCAGCGGGCGGTGACCACCAGGTCCTGGCTGGTGATGTCGCACGAGCCGGGCACCAGCGGCAGGGCGAGGTCCCCGAGCACCAGCTCGTCGTCACCGCCCCGCACCTGGTCGCTGTCGAGCGCGTCGAGGAGCTGGCCGAACCCGGCCTCGGCGGCGCGGTCCGCCAGGCCCTGCAGCGGGGCCGGCACCGACGCGGACAGGTCGATGGTCAGCCGGGCCCGCGCCCGGTCGACGGCGGTCACCACCACGTCGCCCCGCAGCAGCCGGCCCCGGTCCAGGGTCACGTCGTCGAGGTCGATGACGGCCTCGACCGGGAGGTCGCGCCCCACCACCCGGGTCACGTGCATGGTCCAGGACTCGACCGACCCGGTGGCGAGCACCGGGACCAGCAGCGGCGGGCCGGACACGTCCACGTCCACCTCGAGGCGGTCGTTCGTCTCGGCCGCCACCGCCTGTTCGGCGCGGGCCTCGACCCACGGCGGGGCGGCCAGCTCGGCCACGACGAGCAGGGCCGCCAGCACGGCGACGAGCAGGAGCAGCTTCCTCACGCGGGCAACCGTAGGGCGATGACGCTGCGCAGCAGCCCGTCGAAGTCCCGGGGGTCCCAGCCGGACAGCTCGTGCCAGCGTTCGAGCCGGTAGGTGACGGTGTTGGGATGCACCCCGAGGGCCCGGCCGGCGTCGGCGATCGACCCGCCCCGCGCGTAGGCCAGCACCGCCTCGGCCAGGTGCTCGTGGTCCCGAGCGGCCCGGCGGGCGGCGTCGACCAGCGGCTGGGCGCGGTCGAGCTCGCGAGCCAGCAGCGCCCACGGCCACACCCGTTCGAACTCGATCACCCGCGGACGCTCGGTCAGCGCCAGGGCACGTTCGGCGTCCCCGACCGACAGCCGCGCCCCGTCGAGCCCGCCCCGTTCCAGCCCCACGCCGATGGTCGCCTCGGGCAGGTGGGTGGCCAGCACCTCCGCGACGGCCTCGGCGTCGTCGCCCTGCGAGAGCACGACCATCCGGGCGCCCTGGGAGATGACCTGCTGGTTGCCCCCCAGGCGCTCGCACGCGGTCTGCACCCGCGGCGTCTCGGAGCCGTCGAGCACGGCGGTGCGCACCACGTAGGCCCGGAACGCCCCGAGGCTGTCGAAGTCCAGGCCACGGGCCAGGGTGAGGGCCTCCTCGGATTCGTGGTCACCGGCCAGCACCAGCTCGAGGAAGCGTTGGCGGACCGAGGCCGCGCGCAGGGCCAGGGTGCGCAGCGTCTCGGCGTGGGTGTGGCCGAGGGCGTCGGTGATCTGGTGGGTCCAGTTCCACATGGTCGTGGAGGCCTGCAGCAACAGGGGCGACAGCTCGGTGTCGAAGCCCCCCGCTCGTTCGACCAGCAGCTCCCAGATCGCCCCGTACCCGACGTGGAAGGCCTGCATCAGCGTGTCGACCGGCAGCCCCTGGGTCGCGCGCCGGGCCCCGAGGTCGGCGCGGCGGGCGACCTCCTCGGGGGTCGGGTCGCGGCGTTCCGCGATGCCGAGCAGCAGGTCCGCGACGTTGCGTTCGACCGACATGTACAGGTCGCCCCGGGGGACCGCCGAGTGCAGGTAGCCGGGCACGGCGCGTTCGATCGCGGCGGTGACGTCGGCGGTCACCTCGTCGAGGTCCTCGTGCATCTGACGGCACAGCCGGGCCACGCGGCTCCACCCCCGGGGTACCCGCAACGACGCCCAGCGGCGTCCGTCCGGCACCTGGAGGTCGCGGTCCCGAATCGTGGAGGTTCCCAACATCGTCCGGACCCCATTCCGTCGAATTGCGCGAGCGCGCTGGCACGCATCGCGGATTGAAGCACGCCCGTCCACACACCTGTTCGTGGAATCCACAGTCGGGCTCGCGAGCAGCGACTGGGGTTCCCCCAGCCAGCGTGCGCATGACGCACACCTCGCGCTCCTCTGACTGTCCAGCGGGTCAGTCGAAGGATGGTGTCCTACCATCCGCCGCCGGGAGCCAACTGAAGATCGCGGAGGGGGCGACGGCACGTGCCGCCGCCCCGTCGTGGTTCGGGAGCCGCATCACATGCATGATGACCGTGCTTGAGGTCACCAACCTCGAGGTCGTGTACGAGGACGTCATCCTCGTGCTCAAGGGCGTCAGCCTCAGCGTGCCCGACGGGTCCATCGTCGCCCTGCTCGGCGCCAACGGGGCGGGCAAGACCACGGTGCTGCGTGCGATCACCGGCCTGCTCGACGTCCACCGGGGGGACATCACCAAGGGCTCGATCGCCCTGGACGGGACGCCGATCCACCACCTCGACGCCCCGGGCACGGTCGGTCGCGGCATCTCGCAGGTGATGGAGGGCCGCCGGATCTTCGCCGAGTTCACCGTCGAGGAGAACCTGCGGATCGGGGCGCACACGCACCGCGCCACGATGAACGACAACATGGCCCGCGCCTACGAGCTGTTCCCGCGCCTGAAGGAACGCCGTCGCCAGGTCGCCGGCTACCTGTCGGGTGGCGAGCAGCAGATGCTGGCCATCGGCCGCGCGCTGATGACCGAGCCCAAGGTGCTCCTGCTCGACGAGCCCAGCCTCGGCCTGGCCCCCCTGATCGTCCAGCAGATCCGCGACCTGATCGTCGACATCAACAAGCAGGGCACGTCGGTCCTGCTGGTCGAGCAGAACGCCAACATGGCGCTGTCGATCGCCAGCCACGGCTACGTCCTCGAGACCGGCAAGGTCGTGATGGACAAGCCCGCGCGCGAGCTGCTCGAGGACGACGACGTCAAGGAGTTCTACCTCGGCCTGCACGAGGGCGAGGGAGGCACGTCCTTCCGGGACATCAAGCACTACAAGCGCCGCAAGCGCTGGTTGTCGTGAGCGAGGGTTCGACGAACATGGCCGTGGTCCGTTCCCTGTCCGATGCCCTGACCGGCACCGCCGTCGACCTGCCCGAGGGCCAGTCGCTGCTGTCCGTGCAGGACGTGCGCCTGTCCTTCGGGGGCACGGTGGCCATCGACGGCGTCAGCTTCGACGTCCGTCCCGGCGAGCTGTTCTCGATCATCGGGCCCAACGGCGCCGGCAAGACCTCGATCTTCAACTGCATCTCGGGCGTCTACCGGCCGCAGGAGGGCTCGATCACCTTCCTCGGCCACGACCTGCTGCGCGAGTCGCCCCACCACGTCGCCGAGCTCGGCGTGGCCCGGATGTTCCAGAACATCGAGCTGTTCGACAACCTGACGGTGCTCGAGAACCTCATGCTCGGCCGGCACCTGCACCTGGACTACACGATCTGGCACAGCCTCGTGTACCGCGGGCGCGCCAAGCGGGTCGAGCTGCACAACCGGCGCATCGTCGAGGACATCATCGACTTCCTCGAGATCGAGGCGTACCGCAAGTCGCCGGTCGGGATGCTCCCGTACGGCATCAAGAAGCGGGTCGAGCTCGGCCGGGCCCTGGCCATGGAGCCCAAGATCCTGCTGCTCGACGAGCCGGTCGCCGGCATGAACGTCGAGGAGACCGAGGACATGGCCCGGTTCATCCTCGACATCCGGGCCGAGCTCGGGGTGGCCATGGTCATGGTCGAGCACGACATGGGCCTGGTCATGGACCTCGCCGACCGGATCCTGGCCGTCGACTTCGGCCAGCCCCTCGCCCTCGGGACGCCCAGCGAGGTCCAGTCGAACCCGGACGTGATCCGGGCCTACCTCGGCGAGGACCACGCCCAGGCCCAGCCCGCCCCGACCCCGGAGGCCACCACGTGAGCGCCACCCTCGAAGCGTCCACCCCGACGTCCGCCGGCTCCGCTGGCCAGCGCACCGTGGTCACCCGCGTGAAGGACTGGGCCACCCAGTCGCCTGACGCCGTGGCCATGCGCGAGAAGCGCTACGGGCTGTGGCAGGACATCACCTGGGCCACCTACTGGGACATGGTCCAGACCACCGCCCACGCGCTGATGTCGCTGGGGATCGGACCGGGCGACCGCGTCGCCATCCACTCCGAGAACCGTCCCGAGTGGCTGTACGCCGACCTCGGCACCGTCGCGTGCCGCGCGATCACCATGGGGCTGTACCCGACCAACCCGGCCGCCGAGGTCGAGTACCTGCTGAAGGACTCCGGCTCCAGGGTGCTGGTCGCCGAGGACCAGGAGCAGGTCGACAAGGCCCTCGCGGTCGGCGACAGCCTCGACGAGCTCGAGTGGATCGTCTACATCGAACCCCGGGGCGTGCGGGACTACGACGACCGTCGCCTGATCTCGTGGGACGACTTCCTCGAGCGGGGCCGTGAGCACCGCGCCGCCCACGAGGGCGTGCTCGAGCAGCTCGCGGCCGAGGTCTCGCCCGACGACGTCATGACCCTGATCTACACCTCCGGTACGACCGGCCCGCCGAAGGGCGCGATGCTCACGGTCGGCAACGTCGAGTTCGCCATCTCCAAGCTGGTCAGCGAGGGCGGCTTCTACGACCCGCCGCCCAACCCCGACGACGTCGCGGTGTCCTACCTGCCGCTCTGCCACGTGGCCGAACGCACCGCCACGACCTGGGTCGGGCGCCGAGTCCGGCGCCCAGATCCACTTCGCCGAGTCCATCGAGACGGTGCAGGCCAACCTCAAGGAGGTCCAGCCCACGCTGTTCTTCGCGGTGCCGCGCATCTGGGAGAAGATCCACGCCGGCATCCAGATCCGCATGTACTCGGCCTCGCGGCTGAAGAAGTGGAACTACGCGCTCTGGATGAAGGTCGCCGAGCGCATCGGCGACGAGCTGGTGGCCGCGCGACGGCCAGCACACGTGGTGGACCAAGGCCCTGTACTGGCTCGGCTACCCGTTCCTGTTCCGCGCGCTGCGGGACCGCATCGGGCTGCGCAAGTGCCGGGCCGCCGGGTCCGGCGCCGCCCCGATCGCGCCGGAGGTCCTGAAGTTCTTCTTCGGGCTCAACATCATCATCTACGAGATCTACGGGATGACCGAGAACACGGCCGTGGCGACCTCCAACCGCCCCGGTCGCGTGAAGCTCGGCACCGTGGGCCTGGCCCACCCCGGCATCGAGGTCAAGCTCGACGAGCAGACCAACGAGATCCTCACCCGCCACCCGGCCAACTTCGCCGGCTACTGGAACAAGCCGGACAAGACCGCCGAGACGATCGACGCCGACGGCTGGCTGCACACCGGCGACGTGGGCGAGTGGGTCGACGGCACGCACCTGAAGATCGTCGACCGCATCAAGGACATCATCATCACGGCCGGCGGCAAGAACATCTCGCCGTCCGAGATCGAGAACTCCCTGAAGACCTCGCCCTTCGTCAAGGAGGCCGTGGTCATCGGCGACAAGCGCAAGTACCTGACCGCCCTCATCGGCATCGAGCTGGACACCGTGGGGGACTGGGCCACGCGCAACCAGATCCCGTACACGACCTACCGCGACCTGTCCGAGAAGCGCGAGGTGCTCGAGCTCGTCCAGGCGCGTCGTGCGCGAGACCAACGACAAGTTCGCCCGGGTCGAGAACGTGCGCAAGTTCCGGATGATCCCCAAGGAGCTCGACCACGAGGACGGCGAGCTGACCGCCACCCAGAAGGTCAAGCGCTCCTCGCTGATGGACATGTTCGGCGAGCTCGTCGACGACATGTACGCCGACCAGACCGCCCACGCCGGCGGCGACATGGCCAAGGTGCACACCCCCGACCGCGTGACGGCGGACACCGCCGGCGCGGCCTGAGGAGGCGTTCGTGGAGAAGCTGCTCGAGACGATCGTCAACGGCCTGGGGCAGGGCAGCATCTACGCCCTGCTCGGCCTCGGCTTCGTCATCATCTACAAGGCGACGCAGGTCGTGAACTTCGCGCAGCCGTCGCTGATGATCCTCGGCGCGTACCTGACCGCCTACTTCGTGGCGGCCTACGAGCTGTCGTTCGCGCTGGCGGTGCTCGCGGCCATGGTGGTCTCGGCGCTCATCGGCGCGGTGGTCGAGCGCATCGCCATGCGGCCGATGGTCGGCGAGCCGGTGTTCTCGGCCGCGATGGTCACGGTGGGGGTGTTCATCGCCCTGCGCGTGGTCGCCAACGACTTCATCGGCCTGTCAGATCCCGCAGGTCGGCGACCCCTGGGGACTGCGGACGGTCGAGGTCGGACCCGCCCAGTTCGCCCAGGTCGACATCGCCAAGATCGTCGTCGCGGCGGTCGTCGTGGCCGCGCTGCTGGCCTTCTTCAAGTACACCCGGTTCGGGCTGGCCATGCGTGCCACGGCCTTCGACCAGGAGACGGCGCTCGCGCAGGGCGTGCGTGTCGGACGGATGTTCGGCCTCGCGTGGGCGCTGTCGGGGGCGCTGTCGGCGATCGCCGGCACGTTCGTCGCCACGGGCGGCACCGGCGTCGACCCCAACGTCGCGTTCATCGCGCTGAAGGCCCTGCCGGCGATCATCCTCGGCGGCCTCGACTCCATCGGCGGTGCCGTGGTCGGTGGCGTGGTCATCGGTCTCGTCGAGGCCTTCACCAAGACCTACCAACCCGACGTCGCCCCGTGGCTGGGCGCCAACTTCGACCAGGTCATGCCCTACATCGTGATGCTGGGCGTGCTGATGGTGCGTCCCTACGGCCTGTACGGCACGCCAGAGATCGAGCGCGTCTGATGAGCACCGCCACCCCGCCCCGCACCTCCACCCCCGCCCGGGGTCCGGTCGCCGAGCCGGCCGCCAACCGCAAGCCGAAGCTGCGCGGTCGCCCCGAGCTGTTCACCCGGTACCAGGACGACCAGGCACCGCTCGGGACCCCGGCCAAGCGCTTCTGGATGGCCGCGCTGCTCATCGCCCTCGTGGTCGCGCCCATCTGGCTCGAACGCGACCTCGAGTCGTTGCTGACCGTCGCGTTCGTCTCCGGCATCGGGGCGCTCGGGCTGAACCTGGTGACCGGCTACGCCGGGCAGGTCTCGCTGGGCCACGCCTTCTTCCTCGGGCTGGGCGCCTATGCCGGCGCGGTCTTCGGCGCCGAGGGCGGCCAGCTGATCGGCTTCGGCCTGCCCATGATCGTGTGGCTGCCGATGGCCGGGATCGTGCCGGCCCTGGTCGGCTTCGCCGTCGCGCCGATCGCGGGACGCCTCCGTGGCCTGTACCTCGCGATCGTGACCCTCGGGCTGGTGTTCATCGGCGAGCACGTCTTCCGCGAGGCCCGCCCCGTCACGGGCGGCCTCGGCGTCGGACGCTCCGCCGCCCCGGCCGAGCTGTTCGGCTTCAGCTTCACCGACCGTTCCGAGGTCTTCGGCTTCACCATCGACGGGTCCACGAAGTTCTACCTGCTGTGCCTGGTGCTGCTCGTGGTGTTCGCGGTCGTGGCCAAGAACGTGGCGCGCAGCAAGATCGGCCGGGCCTTCGCCGCCGTCCGCGACCGCGACATCGCCGCCGAGATCATGGGCGTGCCGCTGACCCGGACGAAGGTCACCGCCTTCACCATCTCGTCGTTCTACGCCGGCATCTGCGGGGCGCTGCTCGCCATCGCCAACGGCGGCTTCGTCGAACCGAGCTTCTACGGCCTGCTGCTCAGCGTGAACTTCCTCGCGATGATCCTGATCGGTGGGGTCTCGACCGTCTCTGGCTCGCTCATGGGCGCGGCGTTCGTGACGCTGCTGCCGCGGTTGGTCCAGGGCCTGCCCGAGCTCGTGCCCGGCGGGTTCATCGAGGACTCGACCACGCTCGGCCCGGGCATCAACGTGCTGCAGCTCGAGACGATCCTCTTCGGTGTGCTGATCGTGGTGTTCCTCGCCGCCGAGCCACGCGGGCTGTACGGCATCTGGATCCGGGTGCGCAACTACTGGAAGGCCTTCCCCTTCTCGTACTGACGCCCCGGGCGGCCACGCCCTTCGACGACGGTCCTCGTCGTCGTACGACAGTGATAGTAGAAAGACCCCGAACGGGTTACGCTGGATCAGGCGGGACCCTCCAACCAGGGAGTACACAATGCGGGAGCAACGCACTTGGCGTCGAGCCGCGGCCATGATGGCCGTGCTCGCGCTCACGGCCACGGCCTGTGGCGGTGACGACGAAGGCGGCGAGGGTGACACCGGGTCGCCCTCCGAGACCGAGATGACCTCGGCGCCGGCCGACGGCGAGACCACGACCGGTGCTGCCGGCGAGATCACGCCCGGACCCGGCATGACCGACGAACCGTGCCCGGACGCGGTCAACCAGGACAACGGCTGCATCTACCTGGGCATCCTGTCCGACCTCACCGAAGGTCCGTTCGCCGCCCTGGCGAACCCGATCGTCGCCGGCCAGCAGGCCTTCTGGACGACCGTCAACGAGGACGGCGGCATCGGCGGCTACGACATCAACATCTCCGAGTACACGCGGGACAACAAGTACAACCCGCAGACCCAGGTGCAGGAGTACCAGGCGATCGAGGGCGACATCCTCGCCCTGGCGCAGTCGCTCGGCACCCCGCCCACGCTGGCGACCCTCGACCTGTTCACCCAGGACAACGTGCTGGCCGTGCCCGCCTCGTGGTGGTCCGGCTGGTCGGTGCCCGACGCCGACAACTCGGTCATCCTCGAGTCCGGCGAGCCGTACTGCATCGAGTCGATGAACGGGCTCGACTGGTGGTCGCAGGACAACGAGGTGACCTCGGTCATGTCCGTCGGCTACCCCGGTGACTACGGCGGTGACGGTGCGGCCGGCGCCGAGGCGTGGGCCAACGCCAACGACGTCGAGTGGCTCGGCTTCACCCAGACCGCCCCGAACGCGACCGCCGGCAACCAGGACGCCGCCGTCGGCGCGATCCTGAACGCGTCGCCGGACGTCGTCCAGATCGGTACCGGCCCGGCCGAGCTCGCCGAGATCGTGGGCAAGGCCGTGTCGCAGGGCTTCGAGGGCCAGTTCCTCGGCTCCGTGCCGACCTGGAACCCGGCGCTGCTCGACTCCGCGGCCGCCCCGGCGCTGCAGTCGTCGTTCCTGCACGTCGGTCCGTGGGGCTCCTTCGGCACCGACACCGCGGCGCACGACGCCATGGCCGCGGCGCTCGGCGAGGGCAACCTGCCGGACAACGACGGCTTCACCTTCGGGTGGATCTGGTCGTACCCGCTGAAGGCCCTGCTCGAGAAGGCCGCCTCGAACGGCGACATGACCCGTGAGGGCCTGGTCGCCGCCGTGGACGGCCTGACGGTCAGCTACGAGGGCGCGCTGCCCGACCGCACCTACGGCGGGGACCCGAACGAGACGGTCCCGCGCTCGGCGGTCATCAGCCAGCCCGACCCCGAGGCCGACCTGGGCCTGACCCCGCTCGAGTCCAGCTACACCGGGCCGACCGCGGAGGGCTACGAGTTCACCGCCCCGTGCCAGACGGTCGAGTGACCGCCAGCACGTGACATGACCCTGCGGGGGCGGCCACCACGGCCGCCCCCGCGGCACGTCAGCGCCTTCCATGGGGTTCGTTCCTCACCCCATCCGGGTTGACGTCGTGCATGTCCGTCCTCGTCCCTCGGACGCCCATTCACGAGTCAGGGGTCGCTCGGGGTGGTCCCGGATGCCCCGTGGCGGGGCGCGGGGGCACCATGGGGACAACGACCTCCCGTGAAGGAACCACCGTGTCGACCACCACGACCTGCGTCGTGTGCGGGGCCACCGAGGAACCCGCCCGCGACCACACCTGCCCCGTCTGCGGCGCCGACCTCCCCGTCGTGGAGGAGGCGGCCGGCGACGCCTCGGCCACCGAGCCCTCCGCGGCCGAGGCCGCTGCCAGCGAGGACCTGGGGCCCGAGGCCCCGGCCGGGGATGCGTCCACCCCCGAGCCGCCCCCGCCCGCCCCACCGACGGCCGTCATGACCACGCCGGTCCCGCCGCCCCCGCCGGGTGGCGGCGCCGGTCCCGCGGGGCGCCCGCCGTTCAGCGACCCGTCCCACCCCTCGGGACTGTCGTCGTCGCTGCGGACCTACGGGATGCTGACGCACCTGTCGGCGTTCGCCGGGGCGATCGTGGCGCTGGCCTTCGTGGGCCCGCTGATCATGTGGCTGGCACGCCGGGACGAGCACCCCTTCCTCGACCACCACGGCAAGGAGGCGTTGAACTTCAACCTCTCCATGCTGCTGTACGGGGTGATCGGGTTCGTGGGGTCGGTGGCCACGCTCGGCATCGGCCTGGTCGTGGTGATCCCGGCGGCGATCGTGTTCTTCGTGACCTGGGTCGTCACCACGATCGTCGCCGCGGTGAAGGCCAACAACGGCGAGGGCTACCGCTACCCGCTGACCATCCGCTTCATCGGCGACGACGCGTAGGCCGAGCCGGCGAACTGGGAACCCCGAACCCCCCGATCCCGGGGGCCACGGTGCCCAGAACCCCACCGCCCGGAACTGGGCACCCGGAACCCCCCGATCACGGGGGCCACGGTGCCCAGTTCGGTCGGGCCGGGGTGTCGGGGGGCGTGGGTAGGCTCGCGCCATGTCCGAGACCGACATCGCCGCTGCCGTCGCCCGTGCCCGCGCACGGGCGACCGGCACGTCCGGGGACGGTGCCGAGGGGCAGGACCCCGACGCGCCGGACGGCCCGACCGAGCCCGCGGCGGGGCGCCGGCGGGGCGCCGCGCAGCCGTCCTTCGCGGCCTCCGGCGGTGGGATCGGCATGTCGGACCTCGTCGCCGGGCTGAACGAGGAACAGCAGCGCGCCGTCACCACGGTGGACGGTCCGGTGCTGGTGATCGCCGGGGCGGGGTCGGGCAAGACCCGGGTGCTGACCCACCGCATCGCCCACCTCGTGCGGGACCACGACGTCAACCCCTTCGCGATCCTGGCGATCACGTTCACCAACAAGGCCGCCGGCGAGATGGCCGAGCGGGTGGGGCAGCTCGTCGGCACGCGGCTCGGCCAGAAGATGTGGGTGACCACGTTCCACAAGGCCTGCGTGCGGATCCTGCGCCGTGACCTGAAGCGCCTCGGCTACGGCAGCTCGTTCACGATCTACGACGCCCAGGACACCCGCCGCCTCATCGCCCGGATCCTCAAGGACCTCGGGATCGACGACCGACGGATCACCCCGCGGTCCGTCCAGCACGCGATCAGCTCGGCCAAGGACGAGCTGGTCGACTTCGAGACCTTCAAGAACCAGGCCGAGGGCTACCCCGACCGGCTCGTCGGCGACGTCTACGAGACCTACCAGCACCAGCTCACGGCCAACAACGCGCTGGACTTCGACGACATCATCATGCGCACCGTCGAGCTGTTCCAGATCTTCCCCGACGTGCTCGAGCACTACCAGGAACGCTTCAGCCACCTGATGGTCGACGAGTACCAGGACACCAACCGGGCCCAGTACCACCTGGTCAACATGCTGGCGGCCAAGCACCGAAACCTGATGGTGGTCGGCGACGAGTCGCAGTCGATCTACCGCTTCCGCGGGGCCGACATCCGCAACATCCTCGACTTCGAGCGCGACTACCCGGACGCGACCGTGATCGCGCTGACGCAGAACTACCGCTCCACGCAGACGATCCTCGACGCGTCCAACGCGGTGATCCGCAACAACACCGAACGCAAGGACAAGTCGCTGTGGACCGACCGGGGGCTCGGCACCGCGGTCGTGCGCTACCACGCCGACGACGAGCACGACGAGGCCGCCTGGGTGTCCGAGGAGGTCGAACGGCTGCGCCGCGAGCACGACGTCACCTTCGACCAGGTCGCGATCTTCTACCGCACCAACGCCCAGTCCCGCGTGCTCGAGGAGGTCTTCGTCCGCGTCGGCACGCCCTACCGCGTGATCGGCGGCGTGCGCTTCTACGAACGGCGTGAGATCAAGGACCTGCTGGCCTACGCCCGCATCCTGGTCAACCCCGCCGACGACGAATCGGTCCGTCGGGTCATCAACGTCCCGCGGCGCGGCATCGGCGACAAGACGGTGCAGGCGCTGGGCGACATGGCACGCCGGGAGGGCATCTCCTTCCTCGATGCGTGCCTGCGCGTCGAGGAGTGCACGACCCTCGGGCCGCGCGCGATCTCCTCGGTGCAGGGCTTCACCGCCCTGCTCGCCCAGCTGCAGGCGCTGGTGGACACCGGCACGGCCCTGCCGGACCTCGTCGAGCAGCTGTGGGAGCTGACCGGCTACATGGCCGACGTGCAGGCCGAGAAGACCATCGAGGCGCTGTCGCGCGAGGAGAACCTCCGCGAGCTGCAGTCGGTCGCCCGCGAGTTCGCCGAACGCACCCCCGACGCCAGCCTCTCCGAGTTCCTCGAATCCGTCACGCTCGTCAGCGAGCAGGACCAGCTCGACGACGAGGACGGCCAGATCACGCTGATGACCCTGCACAACGCCAAGGGGCTGGAGTACCCGGTGGTGTTCCTGGTCGGCATGGAGGACGGGGTGTTCCCCCACGTGCGGTCCCTGACCGACACGGCCGAGCTGGAGGAGGAACGTCGGCTCGCCTACGTCGGCATCACCCGGGCCCAGGACCGGCTGTACCTCACCAACGCCGACCATCGCACGCTGTGGGGTGGGTCGTCGTACAACCCGCCGTCACGCTTCCTCGGCGAGATCCCGCCGCAGCTGGTCGAGCAGCGGTCGTCGAAGACCACCGGCTCCGCCGCCCGACGCGTCCGTGACACCGAGGTGCTGGCCTTCGGCGGCGAGGAGTTCGCCGTCGGCATGCGGGTGCTCCACACGAAGTTCGGCGAGGGTGCGATCGCGGCCCTGGCCGGCGAGGGCGAGCAGGCCGAGGCCACCGTGGACTTCGACAGCGTCGGCCGCAAGCAGCTCCTGCTCGCGTACGCGCCCCTGGTCCGGGTGCCCGCCGGTGAGTGCCTGCGCGCGTCCGGCGGCGCGGCGCGAGATCATGACCGATCTGCTGCCGTGCTCGGCATCGTGTTCGTCGCCGAGCTGGGGGACAAGAGCCAGCTGCTCGCGCTGGCCCTGGCGGCGCGCCACCGTGCGGCCGTGGTGCTGGCGGGCATCGCTGCCGCGGCGGCCACGATGCTCGGCATCGCGGTGGTGGTCGGGGCGATCGCGGGCCAGACCCTGCCGCAGCGCCCCGTCCAGGTCGTGGCCGGCCTGCTGTTCGTCGGCTTCGGGATCTGGACGCTGCGCGAGGACGATGACGACGACGAGGACGTCGATGATGACGGCGACGATGACGTCGGGGCCGAGGCGGACCGTGCCGGGGGGCGGGGTGCGCTGGTGACGACCTACCTGGCGTTCCTGGCGGCCGAGTTCGGCGACAAGACCATGCTGGCCACGGTCACGCTGGCCACCACGCGCGGGGCGCTGCCCACCTGGATCGGGGCGACGGCCGGCATGACGCTGGCCAGCTCCATCGCGATCCTGGTGGGCAACCGCGCCGGCGCCCGCATGCCCGAGCACCTCGTCCGCCGCATCGCCGCGGCGGTGTTCGTCGCCGTCGGGACGCTGCTGCTCGCCGACGCCGTCGCGGCCTGACGGCGTCGGCGGGGCAGCCGTGGGTCAGCCGCGGCGCAGGAACAGCAGACGCCAGGCCTCGGGACCCTGCTCGAGGTAGCTGACCTCGAACCGGCCGGGGGTGCGCTGCTCCACCTGGGCCAGCAACGGGACCGGGTCGTGGGGCGCGACGAGCACGAGACCGGCCCCGGGGGCGACGGCATCGAGCGCCCCGAAGATCGTGGCGTGCCGGATGGCGTGGGGGATGCTCCGCGCGTCGAGCTCGGGGTGACCGGCCGGGTCGACCTCCCCGCACCCGCAGGTGTGACCGGTGTCGGTCGTCGGGGCGGCGGCCTCGCCGTGGTGGTGGTCGCCGTGCGTCGTCGTCGTGGGCGGCTGCGCCGAGCAGCTCGTGCATGCCGCCGAGCAGGTCGGCGACCGAGACGTCCCGTGCCGAGGTCAGCAGCGGCAGGACCAGCTCGTTCTCCTTGGCCAGGTGGCTGTCGAACATCACGCGCAGCGCGGTGGCCGAGGCGGCGGCCGCGACCGGGTCGTCGGCACGCTCGACGGCCTCGACCAGGCCGGTGATCACGTGGTGCTCGTCGATCATGCTGGTGACCAGCAGGCGGCCCTCGGCCATGGCGTGGGCCGGCGGGTACATGGCCTGCTCCTCGGCGAGCGCGTGCGGGACGAGCTCCGCACGGCACCAGCCGACGAGGGTCACGGCGGGCGGTCTCGGCAGCCTCGGCGTCGCCGCGCGAGGCCGCCGCCACGAGTCCGGCGACGTGGGTGGCCAGCGCGCCGGCCATCTGGGCGTGGTGCTGCTCGACGGCCTCGGCGGCCGCGGCGTCCTCGGGGGAGGAGGCGAGGGTGGTCAGGGTGGTCATGGGGTGACCTCGATCGGTTCGGAGGGTGGACAGGGCAGGTCAGGAGGCCTCGGCGTCGCGGTACCGGCGGGCGACGGCGGAACGGGCGTCGCCGTCCTCGGCCTCGGCAGGGACGGGGCGCAGGCCCGCGACGAGCTGCTGGAGCAGGGCGAGGGCGACCAGCGCCCACCCGCCCCGGGCGAGGACCACGCCGAGCGGCGCCGCCCCGCCCCGCAGCACGGCCGCGGTGACCAGTGCGGCGACGCCGGTGTTCCACGCGGCCGTGCGGACGGTGGCGCCCCGCTCGAGGCGTGCGATCACGAGGTCGCGCCCGCCGAAGCTGCGGCTGCGCAGCATCGGGGCGAGGTAGGTGAGGACGGTGGCGATCGACTGGCCGAGCACGCCGAGGATCGCGACCAGGCCGAGGGCGTCGAGGTACCGCCAGGACCCGGTGGCCACCACGGCGACGTCGGCCCAGACCGCCAGCGTGAACCAGGTGCTGACGGCGACGACCGGCCAGCGGGTCGCGGACGGGTTGGCGCGGTGGGCGGCCTGGCCCACGGGCACGCAGGTCACGGTGGTCGCCCACGCGAAGACACCGAGGGCGGCGGCGGCGAGCACCCGCAGGACGGTCGCGGCCGTCCCGCCGACGCCGGTGAGCAGGAGCAGGACCACGCCAACGGTCAGGCCGGTGGCGCCCCGCCGCAGGGCCCGGGCCGCGCGCTCGTCGGCGCCCTCGACGATGCGCGTGCGGACCAGCGTGGGCCCGAAGAACACCAGGGTCGCCAGCAGGGTCAGCCCACCCCACCCGAGCACGTTGACGTGCAGGTGGGCGGTCCGGGCCGACAGGTACCAGCTGCCCGACAGCACGCCCGTGCCCATCAGCGCCCCGAGCACCGCCCCGTGGATGAACGCCCCGTGGGCCCGCTCGTACATGCGCACGATCCACACGAACCGGGCCCCGACCGCCGCGTGCCGCATCGAGCGCAGGCGCCAGTAGGACACGAACACGACGGCGGTCACGACCGTGGCGCCCGATGGCCACCAGCCACGTCCAGCCCTGCGGCAGTCCGACCAGCAGCGCCACGACGCCGGCGTTGAGCACCGGCGGCTGCCAGCGGATCCGCTCGGCCGGCTGGCGGGTCAGGGTCCGCCCGAAGTGCTCGCTGAACACCAGCACGAGGTTGGTCAGCACGCCGAGGGTGAACAGGTGCACGGGGATCCAGCGACCCGGGACCCAGTCGTCGCCGAACGTGACCCAGACCACGGCGACCACGGCGTACAGCAGGGCCGCGGCGATGGACGGGGCGGTGGCGCCGAAGGGGGACCGACCGAGCGTGTGGGACCGGTGGCCGGCGAGGGGGGTACGGGCAGGGGGTTGGCCGGTCATGCGGCACTCCCGTGGGACACGACAGCGGGGGACGGGGGAGCGGGGCGTGACCGGGCGCGCCGGGCCACGAGGGCGGACAGGCCGACGAACGCAGCAGCGCGGTCACGTTGCCGTGGGCGGCCCAGCCGCGCAGCCAGGCCGAGCCCGCGAGGTCGGCGCCGACGCGCACCGCCAGCGACGCGTGGAGCAGGACCAGCGGGACCCAGCCGAGGCCGGTGTGGGGCAGCGGCCGGTGCAGGACGGCGGGCAGGATGATCGGGGCGTGGCCCATGACCATCGACATCACGAAGCCGAGGAAGACGGCGTGCAGGGCGGCGTCGTGGACCAGCCACGGCCCGACGCCGGCGGCCTCGGCGATCCAGAGCGCCCCGGCCGCCGCGAGCCAGGCGTGCCCGGCGAGCATGCACGTCGCCGCGAACCTCGGCAGCCCCGGACGGCGGATGGTCACGCGCGCGATGTCGTGGCGGAGCAACCACGCGGCCTGCAGCACCGCGCCCACTCCCGCGAGCAGGAGCCCGGTCCGCCAGGCGACCAGGGCGACCACGGCCCCGAGGGCGAAGACACCGGCGGCCAGCAGCAGGCGTCGCAGGGCCGCAGGCGTGGGCGCCGCCAGCCGGGACAGCTCCACCCGCTCGCCCACGATGGTCAGCACGAGGAAGGCCGCGAGCAGCGGGGCGATGCGCACCGGGCTCCAGCCGGCGGCCCACAGCGCCCCGGCGCCCGCCCACGCCACGGCGCCGGCGGCCATGAGGCCCAGCGCGTGGTCGGCGTGGCGGCGCAGCAGGTCGGCGAACACCAGGCACACGGTCGCCCCGGCGAGGGCGAACAGGCTGCCGCCCACCACGGTCGGCGCCCCGCCCAGCACGGCGACCACGCCGGCGGCGCTGGCGGCCGGGGCCAGCGCCGACCACCGGGTCCCGTGCGCGACCGCGCGCTCCAGCCCGATGAGGGTGCCGAGGAACCCCAGCGCCATCAGCGGGCCGTGCGCGGCGACCGGGCCCATGGGCTCGTGCATGCCCGCCTTCATCAGCCCGGTCCACACCCCCATGAGCAGCGCGGCGCCGCCCGCGGCCAGCAGCACGCCACGCGCCCGCCGCGGCAGCGCCGGCGCGGGTGTCGCCTGCCGAGTACTCGACCGTGACCGACGCACTCACGACCGCACCCGCAGGTGGGCCACGCACCGGTCGGGCTCGACGAACGGCAGCAGCTCGGTCGCCTCGACGTCGCCGCCCAGCTCGGCCAGCGCGCCCTGCAGCAGCCCGAGGTGGATCGCGCACACCACGTCCTGCTGGTCGCGGGCCACCTCCACGAAGGGACACCGGTGCAGGTGGACCACCGGGTGGTCGGTCGTGCGCTGCTCGAGCCGGGGCGCGAAGCCGAACCCGTCGAGCAGGCCCATGACCTCGGCCAGGGCCGCCGGCACGTCCACGGTGGCGAACGGGGCCGGGCCCTCGACCAGGTGCCGGCCCCAGGCGATGCCCGCCTCACGCCCCGCCGCCGCCGGATCGGTCGTGGTGGCGGCGACGTAGCTCGACAGCACCTGTGCGAGGAAGCGGTAGCTCGGCTCGTCGGCGGCGGCCGCTCGGTCGGTGGGCCGGTAGACCTGCCGTGGGCGCCCCGGCCGATCACGGGGTTCGGGGGCGGAGGTCACCAGGCCGGCGGCCTCGAGCTGGGCGAGGTGGCCGCGGACCGTGTTGACGTGCAGCCCACTCCGTTCGGCCAGCTCCTCGACGCCGACGGGGCGCTGCTCGCTGCGCAGCACGTCCAGCAGGCGCCCCCGGGCGGGGTGCGACAGGGCGCGGTGCAGGGCGGTGGCGGTCTCGTCGGTGTCCATGGGGCGACCGTAGACACCGCCCCGGCGAATAGAAACGGTGGAGAGCGTGGAAAAGGACCTTCGGCCCCCACGCACCGGGCCGGTCGGCCCCGGGGGTCGTCAGCAGGCGGGGTCGACCGCCTCCTCGGCGGGGCGCGCACCGTCCCGCACGCGCTGTCGGGTCCACGTAGACCGTCCCGTCGTGGACCACCACCGGGTGCGTGCGCAGGGACGGCGTCCCGTACCCGCGCCCCGTCGCGGACCACGCCCGCCCGTCGGTGGACTCGAAGTGGCCGGTCGCCTCGCACCAGCCGAGCTGGGCGACCTGCTCCCGGGGGACGGCCAGGGCCGGGCCCGAGCCGGTCACCAGCCACGCGTCGACCTCGTCCAGCGCCGTCACGGTCGGGCCGGCGGCGCTCGGCAGCGCCCCGACCTCGACGTACGGCGGCCCGGGCGGGCCCCCGCCGCTCAGCCACAGCACGCCAGCCACCACGACCAGCACCCCGAAGACCACGGCCGCCACGATCCACTGCAGCCCGAGCGGGGCGCGCAGCACGATCTTGCGGGCACGCTTCGAGGCCCGTTCGGGCAGGTACCCGCGCGGGCCGAAGTCGGGGGAGGAGGGCTCGGTCACGACCTAGCTGACGGTACCCGCGTGCCGCCACCGCTCGATCCGCGCACCGACGTCGAACCGGTCGGCGAGCTCGTCCAGGTGCCGGGCCACGGCCGCCCACGCCGCGGCGGCCTCGGCGCCGGCGGGCTCGGGCACGACCTCGTCGGCGATGCCGAGGGCGTGCAGGCGCTGGGCGGTGGGGTCCAGCAGTGCGGCGACGTCGGGTGCCCGGGAGCTGTCGCGGTGGAGGATGGCGGCCGCGCCCTCGGGGGCGATGACCGAGAACATGGCGTGCTCCTGGATGAGCAGCCGGTCGCCGACGGCCAGGGCCAGCGCCCCGCCGGAGCCGCCCTCGCCGACCACGAGCGCCACCACGGGGGTGGGGACGGTCAGCAGCCGCTGGAAGGTCCGGGCGATGTGGTGGGCGATGCCGCCGGCCTCGGAGGCGGCGGAGGCGTCGGCGCCCGGCGTGTCCACCAGGGTCACCACGGGCACGCCGAGTCGCCCCGCGAGGTCCAGCCCCCGCCAGGCGGTGCGGTAGCCGGCCGGGACCAGCCGCCCCGCCGCCGGGTCGAGGCCGACCACCACGACGGGGCGGCCGGCCAGCCGCGCCAGCACCACCCGCACGCTGGGGTCCTCGTCCCCGCTGCGGTCGCCCCGCAGCTCGTCCACGACGTCGAGGTCGGCGAGCAGCCGCGGGCGTGCGGACGCGGTCGGTCGCGCGGGCGCGCTGGACCTGCGTCCACGGGTCGGCGGCCGGTTCGCGCGCTCCCGTCCGGCGACCTCGATCGCCCCCCGGGCCGCCTCGCCGCGGCCACGCGAGCAGGGCCCCGAGCCGGGCAGGCAGCTGGTCGCGCGCGACGACGTCGTCGACCAGTCCCGCGGCCTTGGCGCCCCGCGCCGTGTGCGACCCGGACGGCAACGGGCCGCCGGTCATGGCCTCGGCCACGCGGGGACCGGCGAACCCGATGGTCGCGCCGGGTTCGGCCCAGACCACGTCGGCGAGGTTGGCGTGCGAGGCGAACACGCCACCCGTCGTCGGGTCGCGCAGGACGGTGACCTGCAGCAGGCCCGCGTCGGCGTGCCGGGTCGCGGCGGCCGTGGTCGCGGCCATCTGCACCAGCGAGACCATGCCCTCCTGCATGCGCGCCCCGCCGGTGGAGGGCAGCAGCACCACCGGCAGCCCGGCGTCCCGCGCGGCGTCGTAGGCCGCCGCGATGCGCGCCCCGGCGACCGACCCCATCGACCCGCCGAGGAACGCGAACTCCCACGCGACGACCACCGCCGCGGCGTCGCCGACGTGGCCGCGGACCACGACCACGGACTCGTCGGCGCCGGCCTTCTCCTCGGCGGCGTCGCGCAGGTCGTCGTGGTCGGGCCAGCCCAGCGGGTCGGGCCGGCCAGCGGGCACGTCGACGTCCTCGGCGTCCGGCACCAGCCAGGCGAGCAGTGCCCGGGCGCCCACCCGCTGGTGGTCGCCGCAGTGCGGGCACCAGCCCGGCACCTCGTCGTGGAGCGGCTGGTCGCAGCGGGGGCAGGGGTCGGGGTCGGGCACGCCGGTGGCCTCGCGTCGCGGGGCGGCGACGCTAGTTGCTCGTGCTCGCCCCGCCGCCCGCGGACACCTCCCGTCGGGCCAGCCCCGAGGTGACCGGTGGGTCGGGGCTGCACTACCCTCGAGGCCGTCCCGATCGACATCCCACCAGGAGCCGTGCCCCGTGCCCATTCGCGTGGTCGTCGCCAAGCCGGGTCTCGATGGCCACGACCGTGGCGCGAAGGTCGTCGCACGTGCCCTGCGAGACGCCGGGTTCGAGGTCATCTACACCGGCCTGCACCAGACGCCGTCCCAGATCGTCTCCGCGGCGATCCAGGAGGACGCCCAGGCCATCGGGCTGTCGATCCACTCCGGGGCGCACATGACGCTGTTCCCCAAGGTCGTCGAGCTCCTCCGCCAGGAGGGCGCCGACGACATCGTGGTCTTCGGGGGTGGGATCATCCCCGACGAGGACATCCCGGTCCTCAAGGAGGCCGGTGTGGCCGAGATCTTCACACCCGGCACCCCCATGAAGGCCATCACCGACTGGGTGCGGGACAACATCTCCGAGCGGGTCTGACGACCCGCTCGTCGTCGTTGACGGGGCGGTCCCCCCGCTCCGCCCCGCGACGCGCCCGCTGCCCCGCGCCCCCGCCACCCGCCCGCCGACCAAAGGCCCGTACGCCATGGATCTCGTCGAGTACCAGGGAAAGCAGCTGTTCGCCCGCAACGGCGTGGCCGTGCCACCCGAGGGCCGCGTCTGTCGCACGCCCGACGAGGTCGAGCAGGCCGCGCGTGAGCTCGGCGGCATGACCGTCATCAAGGCCCAGGTGAAGATGGGCGGTCGCGGCAAGGCCGGCGGGGTCAAGCTCGCCAAGACCCCCGAGGAGGCCCGCGAGCACGCCGAGTCGATCTTCGGCCTCGACATCAAGGGCCACGTCGTCCACGTGATCTACGTCGAGCCGGGCAGCGACATCGACGAGGAGTACTACCTGTCGATCCTGCACGACCGGGTCGGCAAGGGCTACCTCGTGATCTGCTCCCGCGAGGGCGGGATGGACATCGAGGAGGTCAACCGCACCCAGCCGGAGGCGGTCGTCAAGCACCAGCTGATGCCGTCGGAGACCGCCGACGGGCTGCCCCGCGCCACCGCGCTCGACATCGTCACCCGCGCGAACCTGCCCGAGCAGGCCCGTGACCAGGCCGCCGACCTGCTGGTCAGCCTCTTCGACACGATGATCGCCGAGGACGCGACCCTGCTCGAGATCAACCCGCTGATCCTCACCACCGAGGGCCGCGTGCTGGCGCTGGACTCCAAGGTCTCGCTCGACAACAACGCGGCCTTCCGCCACGGCGACTACGCCGAGTGGGACGTCGAGGGCATCGAGGAGCGTGACGACCAGGAGCAGAAGGCCAAGGAAGCCGGCATCCAGTACGTCAAGCTCGATGGCACCGTCGGGCTGCTGGGCAACGGCGCCGGTCTGGTCATGGCCTCGCTGGACGTCATCGCGCAGGCCGGTGGCCACGCCGCGGACTTCCTCGACATCGGTGGTGGCGCCTCGGCCGAGACCATGGCCGAGTCGCTGTCCCTGGTCCTGTCCGACGACCGCGTGAAGAGCGTCCTGGTCAACGTCTTCGGGGGCATCACCCAGTGCGACGAGGTCGCCCGGGGCGTGCTCGGCGCGATGGAGCAGCTCGGCGACATCGACCAGAAGCTGGTCGTGCGCCTCGACGGCACCAACGCCGAGGAGGGCCGGCGCATCCTCACCGAGGCCGACCACCCCAACGTCATCGCGGCCGCGGCCATGGGCGAGGCGGCCGAGAAGGCCGTCGAGCTGGCCCAGCAGGCCTGAGCAGCCCACCACGACTCCAGGAGGACACCCCATGTCCATCTTCATCGACGAGAACACCAAGGTGGTCGTGCAGGGCATCGGCTCGCAGGGCACCTTCCACGCCCAGCGCAACCAGGCCTACGGCACCAACGTCGTCGCCGGCACCCACCCGAAGAAGGGCGGCACGACCTGGGACGAGCTCGACGTCCCGGTCTTCACCACCGTGAAGGAGGCCATCGACGAGACGGGCGCCAACACCTCGATGGTGATGGTCCCCGCCCCGTTCACCAAGGACGCCATCCTCGAGGCCTACGAGGCCGGCATCGAGACCATCGTCGCCATCACCGAGGGCGTGCCGGTCCACGACATGACCGAGGTCTACGACACGGTCGTGCGTCGCGGCGGCGTGCGCCTCATCGGCCCGAACTGCCCCGGCCTGATCAGCCCCGGCAAGTCCAACGTCGGGATCATCCCCGCCGACATCACCATGCCGGGCAAGGTGGGCCTCGTGTCGCGCTCGGGCACGCTGACCTACCAGATCATGCACGAGCTGGCCCAGGCCGGCATCGGCATCTCGACCTGCGTCGGCATCGGCGGTGACCCGATCATCGGCACCCAGTTCCTCGACGTCATCGAGGCCTTCGCCAACGACCCCGAGACCGAGGCCATCGCCTTCGTCGGCGAGATCGGCGGCACCGAGGAGCAGCAGGCCGGCAAGTGGATCCGGGACAACATCCCGGACACCCCGGTCGTCGGCTACATCGCCGGCTTCGAGGCGCCTCCCGGCAAGCAGATGGGCCACGCCGGCGCCATCGTCAAGGAGGGCGGCGAGGGCGGCGAGTCCGCCGCCGAGAAGAAGGAGATCCTCGAGGGCTACGGCATCTCCGTCGCCATGAACCCCTCCGAGGCCGCGCAGCTGATGATCGAGCGGCTGGAGTCCTGAGGGACGGGCGCCTCATCAGGGGCTGACTCCTCCACGCTCAAGAAGGGGTCGGCGGTCGCCGACCCCTTCTGGTGTGAGCGGCGACGACCCGGACCAGTGGGAGCAGGTCGGCCAGACCCTGGACTGGGCGGCCGGCGTGGTCGCCACGCGCCTCGGACGTGAGCCCGGCGAGCTGCTCTGGCCCACGATCGGGATCGGGCTGGCGGCGGGCCTCGGGGCCGAGGCGCTCAACGCGGCGACCGGGTCGGTCCCGGCGCTCACGCTGGTGGGCGTCACCCTGACGGTGTGCGGGTTCGGGATGCTCGCCCTGCTCGCACGACGGTTCCGGCGCGGCAGTGGCGGGGGGACGCGCACGGCGGAGGCCGCGATGCTGGCGCCGTGGCTGCGTCGCCTGCAGGTGCTGCTGGTGGCGGTGCTGGTGGCCGTCGCTGGGGCTCGCCGTGTTCGGGGCGGTGACCGGCTCGTGGCTGCTGGTGGCCCGCAACACGCTCGAGCTCGGACGGGTCGGGGCCGTGGTCGTCGCGATCTCGTGGCTGGTCATGGACGACGAGGTCGGCCTGCCCGACTGGCTGGCCGAGCGTTCCGGGCGGACGGCCGACGCGAGCGGGCACGCCTGACCGGCGAGACGCTCGAGCTCGCCGCGCGCTGCCTGCGGACGCCGTGCGCGCCACGCGCGTCAGAAGCCTCCGGTAGCAAGAAGAACCCCCGGTCTGGGGAGACCGGGGGTTCCAAGCCGGGACGCGCGGGGCACGGCGTCGACCGGCGGGCGGAGACCCTGGGGGAAGGGCGATTCCGCCATGCGCACCGTCCGATGGGGCGTCGGACATGTGTGGCGCGCGTCTGTGCGGCCAGGGGCGGGCCGCACCTGCGACGATAGCACGATCATCCGCCGGTGTGCACCGTGCTGGCACGTAGATGCTGTGTCCGGCACCGAATTTCGCCGGTTACGGGCGAATTGGTGGTTGCAGAAGAAATCAACGGCCATGGCCGAACGGACAGGGTCTCACCGTTCGGGCCAATCTCGCCGGAACGCTCGAACTCGAGGGTGCGGGCGATCTGGCGGGCCTGGTCCATGGCGCGGTCACGGGCCGTCTCGGCATCGCGCAGGGCGGCCAGTCGCCGGTACAGCGGCGTGCCGGCGACCCACGGGTCGGCCGGGGCGACCGTGTCCCGCTGCGTCGCGTCGAGCTCGTGGGCGGCGCGGGCCTGCAGGTCCTCGCTGACGCGCTCGAGCCACGCGAGCAGGTTGCGGCGGTGGGTCGGCGTCAGGGACACCAGGTCCTGCGTGGCTCCCGACGACGCCGTCCACGTACGGTCCTGCAGCAGCATCGCGAGGTCGATCGAGCGGGGCGGCCGACGACGGCCGCCCTCGCGCGCCGCGGCCTGCAGCGCGGCCACGCGCAGGTAGAGCGGGGCGTGCTCCTCCACCGGCAGGACCCCCGCGGCGACCTGGTCGCCGACGGCGGCGTCCCGCAGCGCGTGGGCGTAGCTGGAGCGGTGCACGTGCAGCTGCCGGGCGATCCGGTCCAGGACGGCGCGGTCGCAGTCGGCCAGGACCACCGTCTCGCCGTCGGTCAGCGTGACGTGGACGTCCTGGTTGACCTCCTCCGGGTCGAGCACGATGCGGGCCACGACCCACCTCCAGATCCGTAACGCGGCCGAAACAGGGGAGAAAATGCTGGGCAACAGCCGTAGGTGACCATCCTGCCACCCGCGGGACCATCATGGCGCCCCGCGACCGACACACACGGCATCCTGCACGTGGTGGCCCTCGCGGCCTCCGCCGCGGACCGAGGGCGACGAACCGGAGGACACATGAAGCTCGTGACAGCGATCGTCCGACCGCACGCGGTCGACGACATCAAGGGCGGGCTCCAGGAGCTCGGCATCGAGGGCCTGACCCTCACGGAGGTGCGCGGCTACGGACGCCAGCGTGGGCACACCGAGGTCTACCGCGGTGCGGAGTACACGGTCGAGTTCGTGCCGAAGATGCGCCTCGAGGTGCTCTGCAGCGACGACCGGGTCGACGACGTGGTCGAAGCCATCGTCAAGTACGGCCGCAGCGGCCAGGTCGGTGACGGCAAGGTGTTCGTCACGGGCGTCGACCGGGTCGTGCGCATCCGCACGGGCGAAGAGGACCACGACGCGCTATGAGTGACTCGGGCGGCCGGTCGTCGCCCGGTGTCGTCACCAGGCTCCGGGAGGACCGCGACCGACTGACCGCGGGCGGGCCCGCACCCGGGCGAGCATGGTGCGAGGCCTGGTCCGCGGCGGTCGACGCGGCGCTCGTGGACCTGGCCCGGGGCGTCCCGGGCACGCTGCGATGGTGCCTCGCGGCCGTGGGTGGCTACGGCCGCGAGGAGCTGTGCCCCGGCTCGGACGTGGACGTGCTCGTCCTGCACGACGGGGCCGGCCACGACGAGCTCGAGGACCTCGTGCGCGCCGTGGTCTACCCCCTGTGGGACGCGGGCATGAAGGTCGGCTACGCCGTGCGCAGCCGCAAGGAGGCCGTGGGGGCCGTCGACGACCTCGACACCGCCACGGCCCTGCTCGACGCACGTCTGCTGCACGGCGACGCCGAGCTGCTGCGCCAGGTCGCCGAGGGCGGGCTCAAGCGGCTGCGGCGGCGCCCCGGCCGCTTCCTCGATGCGTTGACGGCCGCCGACGACCTGCGACGCGAGCACGCCGGCGACGCCGCGGAGGCGCTCGAGCCCGACCTGAAGTCCGGCGCCGGGGGCCTGCGCGACGTGCAGTCGCTGCGGTGGGCGGCTGCCGTGCTGCTCGGCACCGCCGGGCTCGACCCCCTGGTCCCCGCGGGCTACATCGGTGCCGAGGACCGCGGCCGCCTGGCGCGGGCGTACGACCAGCTGCTGGCCGAACGCGTGGCCGCGCACCTGGCGGCGGGGCGGGCCAACGACGTGCTGACCTTCGAGGTGCAGGCCGAGGCGGCCGCGCGGCTCGGCCACGTCGACGGGGTCGACGACCGCGACACGGCGGCGCACCGGCTGCTCACGGACCACTTCCTCGCCGCCCGCACCGTCGACCACGTCCACGAACGGGCCTGGCGGCTCATCTCCGCCGACGCCACCGCGGGGCGCCGGCGCCGCCGCCCCGCCCAGGCCTCCATCGACGGCTTCGACATCGTCGACGGGGTCCTGCGCGTCGACGAGGCCGAGACACGTGCGCCCGACCTGCCCGCCCGGCTGTTCCACGCCCTGGCGCGCAGCGGGGCGGTGCTGGAACGGCGCACCGCCACCCGCCTGCGCCAGGCCAGTGCGAACGCCCCCGACACGTGGGCCTGGGACGACGCGGGGCGCCAACGCTTCCTGTCGGTGCTGTGGCGGGGCGACGCGGCGCTGGAGCCGCTGGCGGAGCTCGACGACGCCGGGCTGCTCGTCGCGCTGCTGCCCGAGTGGGAGCCGTTGCGCGGCCGAGCGCAGCGCAACCCCTTCCACCGCTACTCGCTGGACCGCCACGCCTGGCACGCTGCGGCCGAGATGGGCGAGCTGGTCCGTCGTGAGCCCTGGGCCGCACGCGCCCTCGAGCGGGTCACCGACCGGGACGCGCTGATGCTCGGGGCGCTCCTGCACGACGTCGGCAAGGCGTACGGCGAACCGCACTCCGAGACGGGCGTGCCCATCGCCGAGGCGATCTGCAAGCGCATGGGTGCCGCCGCGTCCACGGCCGAGCGGGTCGGGCGCATGGTGGAGCTGCACCTGCTCCTGCCGGACGTGGCGACGCGGCGGGACCTGTCGGACCCGGCGCTGATCGAGACGGTCGCCGCGCGCGTCGGTGATCGTGACATGCTGGCCGCCCTGCACCTGCTGGCGGCCGCCGACGGTGCGGCGACCGGACCGTCGGCATGGACGGCCTGGAAGGCGTCCCTGGTCGGATCCCTGGTTGGGAAGGTGGCTGCGGTGCTGGACGAGAGACATCCTGACGACGTCGGCGACGGCGCGGTCGCGACGACCGACGAGGCCCAGCGGCTGGCCGGCGAGATGGGCACGACCGCCGAGGCGGTCCGCGACCACCTCGCCCGACTCCCGCAGCGGTACGCCAGCCTCGTGGCCCCGCGGGCCGTGGTCCGCCACACCCTCATGGCGCAGGCTCCCCTGGAACCCACCGAGGTCCGCACCCGGGTGACCCAGGGCAGCGACCGTGACGAGGCCGACGGCATCGACCCCTCCGTCGGCGCGGTGGAGGCCTACGACGAGCTCGACGTGGTCACGCTGGACACCCCCGGGCTGTTCGCCAAGGTCGCCGGCGTGCTCGCCCTCAACGGCGGGTCCATCGTCGGGGCGTCCGCGTTCACCCGCGACGACGGCGCCGCCGTCGACACGTTCACGGTGGTGCGCCCCGCCGGCGCCCCCGCGTCGTGGTGGGCCCGCGTGGAGGGTGACCTGGTCGACGCGGTGGCGGGGCGGCTGGCCCTGCGCGCCCGGGTCGCCCGCCGTGCCCGCCAGGAGGAACGCCGGATCCAGAAGCTCCCGGACGTGGACACCACGGTCCACCTGGCGTCGGACGAGTCCGGGTCCGCGAGCATCCTGGAGGTCCACACCCAGGACCGGGTCGGGGTGCTGTTCGCGATCACCGAGGCCCTCGCCGAGCTCGAGCTCGACATCGTCGTGGCCCGCATCCAGACCCTCGGCCACGAGGTGGTCGACGTGTTCACCGTCCGCGACGCCACGGGGCGCCCGCTGGACGCCGACCATGCCGGGGAGGTGGAGCTGGCGGTGGGCTCGGCGCTGGAGGCGCTCGGCATGCCCACCGGTTGACCCGGCCGGTCAGGTCACCGCGGGGATCCCCACCGCGCGGTCCTCGAGCTCGTCGAGCCCGGCCGGCAGGCCCCAGGACCGCGCGGCCTGGCGGACCTCCTCCGCGTCAGCCGCCAGCACGTCGTCGGCGGCCAGCGCCCCCTCCACGATCAGCGCGGCTTCGCGCTCGATCGCCGTCCGGTGCCCGTCGACGCCCCGCTCGACCGCCCGTTCGTGCAGGCCGTGGAGCATGCGCAGCAGGTCCTTCGCCACGTGGGGGAACCGGCTGCCAGCCTGCCGCAGCGGTGAGACGGCGCCCCGGAACAGCTGGTCCTGGGACAGCTCGAGCGGTCGCAGGACTCGCCGGCCCGCGTCGTCACCGTGGGCGGACGGGGGCGGGTCGCTGCAGATGAGCTGGTCGAGCACCGCCCCGAGGTGGCCGATGACCTCGTTGGCGGTGCCGGAGTCCGGGGCCGACGACGTCAGCGACTGCTCGCCGACGTCGACGAGCTGGCGCAGCCCGTACTCGAGGTCCTGGAACGGCGAACGCGCCGACTGGATCTGGACCGCGCCCCGCACGGCCTCGAGCGTGTCCTCGGGCACGTCGGCGGGCCACACGGTCACGACCGGGCGGTCGCGCACCGCGAAGGCTCCCGACCCGCACCTCCAGCTCCGCCACCCCGTCCGGCGGCAGCGCGTCCAGGATCGCCTCGTCGTCCACGGCCCCGATCCAGCCGGAGACGTGGGCCTCGATGGATCGTCCGCGTTCGCCGGGGCGGGTGTCGTCGACCGGATGGAGCTCGTCGCCGCTCGGGTAGACGGTGGCGATCACGTCGCTGACGTTGTCCGCGAGGGTGTTGACCAGGCGGCCGTTGTCGAGGGTGTGGACGCTGACCCGGATGGACACGAGGATCGCTGTCGCGGCCAGGGCGACCACGAACAGGGCGATGCCCACCGCGAGCTGGGGGACGTCACGGACGCCGCCCTGCGACGGGACGGCGCGCGCGACGGTGACCACGAAGGCGAACGCCCCGATCATGGACGCCATCACCACGCGCTGGAACTGGTCCTCGAGGAAGCGGGCCAGCAGGCGGGGCGAGAACGTGCTGGTGACGAGCTGCACCACGACCATGCGCATCCAGAACGTGAACGCGGCGATCGACAGGATCGACCCGGCACCGGTGGCGAGCAGGGTCCGTGCCGTCGACGGCGAGAACGCCAACGTCCCGGCCAGTGCCCCGTCCGGCAGTGCTCGGTCGATGGCCAGGACCCCAGCGGCCGCGAGCACGCCGACGCCGAGCAGGAGCACGGGCAGCACGAGCACGTCGCGGGCGGCCGCGACGGAGCTGGCAGGACGCGTGGCCACCGCAGGACCTCCTCGGGGGCGAACGGACGCGGTGGGTCGACCAGTGTTCGTGCCACTCCGTGGCCCGGATCCCCACCGCGTGGTCGGGCCTACCCTCCGCGGTGGTCGTCGAGGAAGGGGCGTGCGTGCTGTGGGTGCTGGTCGCGGCCGCCTGGGTCGGCCTGGCCGTGCTCACCTCGGTCGTGGCGGTGCGCCGCGAGCACGACCGGGTGCTGTGGCTCGTGCTGGGGCTCGTCTTCCCCGGGGCCGCGCTGCTGGCGCTGCTGCTCGGGTTCCCACGCACCCACGCTGCGGTGGGGGAGGTGGCGCCGGACGTCCGGCAGGCCCTCGAGCGCAGCCGGGTCGCCCGCGTCCTGGCTCGTTCGCCCGGGACCGACGAGGCGTCGCTCGTGGCGGCCACCGGCATGGACGAGGACCGGGTCGCCGGCGAGCTGCGGACGCTGCGGATCCTCGGCCTCGCGCGACGACACCGCGACGGCACCTGGGAGCTCAGCCCCCGTGCCGCCGCGGCGCTGACCTGACCCGAGGGACCGACGCGCTGATCCGGCCGCCCGCGCCTCGGTCACCGAGCCGACTACAGGATCCCGCCCTCGGCCATCCGCTTGTAGTCGAGCACCCGGTCGAGGGTGGCCTCGTCGACGCCGTCGGCGACTGCGGCCTCGCGGAGGGTGGTGCCCTCCTTGTGGGCCTTCTTGGCCAGCCCGGCGGAGCGCTCGTAGCCGATCTCGGGGACCAGCGCGGTCACCTGCATCAGGGACTGCTCGACCAGCTTCGGGCCCTGCCCGGTGTCCTCGATGCCGTCGAGGCACTTGTCGACGAAGACGTCGGCGACGGTGCCCACCAGTTCGAGGGACTCGATGACGTTGCGGGCCATCAGCGGGATCATGACGTTGAGCTCGAGCTCGCCCGACAGGCCGCCGACGGTCACGGCCGCGTCGTTGCCGATGACCTGGGCACCCACCTGGCGGACCGACTCGGGGATCACCGGGTTGACCTTGCCCGGCATGATCGACGAGCCCGGCTGGATCTCCGGCAGCTGGATCTCGTACAGCCCGGTGCGCGGGCCCGACGACAGCCAGCGGATGTCGTTGGCGATCTTGATGAGGCTGACCGCGACGACCTTCAGCGCCCCGGACAGGTCCACCAGCGCGTCACGTGACCCCTGCGCCTCGAAGTGGTCCGCGGCCTCGCGGAAGGGGATCCCCGTCCGGTCGCTGATGCGCGCGATCACGTCGTCGACGAACCCGGGCGGGCAGTTCAGGCCCGTGCCGACGGCGGTGCCGCCGAGCGCGAGCTCGTGGATCGATTCCAGGGCGCGCTGGATGCGCTGGACCCCGAGCTCGACCTGCCGGGCGTAGCCGCCGAACTCCTGCCCGAGGGTGACCGGCGTGGCGTCCATCAGGTGGGTGCGCCCCGACTTGACCACGTCGGCGAACTCGTCGGCCTTGCGGCGCAGCGAGGCCGCCAGCTTCTCGAGCCCCGGGATGGTCGTGTCGACCGCGGTGCGGGCGCAGGCGATGTGCACGGCCGAGGGGAACGAGTCGTTGGACGACTGCGACGCGTTGACGTGGTCGTTGGGGTGCACGCGGTCGCTGGACAGGTCCTCGCCGAGCAGCTGCTTGGCCCGGTTGGCGATGACCTCGTTCGCGTTCATGTTGGTCGACGTGCCCGACCCCGTCTGGAACGTGTCGACCGGGAAGTGCTCGTCGAGCTTGCCGTCGATGACCTCGTCCGCGGCGTCGCGGATGGCCTGGGCGATGTCGGCGTCGACGACGCCCTGCTCCTCGTTGGCCGAGGCGGCCGCCCACTTGATCATCGCCTGGGCGTGGAACACGGCCGCGGGCACCGGCTGGCCCGACACGGGGAAGTTCTCGACGGCGCGCTGGGTGGAGGCGCCCCACAGCGCGTCGGCGGGGATCTGCATCTCGCCCATGGTGTCGTGGGCGGTCCGGAACTCGGCCATCGGAGGGCTCCTGGGGAGGCGGGGGCGCGTCGCCTGTCGAGCCTAGTGCTGCGCACACCGACGGCCGGACGGGGGGAGGGGGCCGTAGGCTCGACGGTCGGACCCGATGCGAAGGCCACCCGTGGACCTGGTGACGGCGGACGCCGTACGTGAAGCGGCCAAGCGGCTCGATGGCGTGCTGCAGCCCACGCCGATCGAGCCGTCCCGGGCCGTGTCCACGGCGGTCGGCACCGAGGTCGTGCTCAAGTGCGAGAACCTGCAGCGCACCGGGTCGTTCAAGATGCGGGGCGCGTACAACCGGATCGCGCGGCTGTCCGACGAGGAGAAGGGGCGGGGCGTCGTGTGCGCGTCCGCGGGCAACCACGCCCAGGGGGTCGCGCTGGCCGCCCAGATGCAGGACGTCGACGCGGTCGTCTACATGCCGGTCGAGGCGCCGCTGCCCAAGGTCGATGCCACCAGCGGGTACGGGGCGCGGGTCGAGCTGGTCGGCGAGTCCTTCGACGACACCCTGGCCGCCGCCCAGTCCTTCGCCGAGGACGAGGGGCGCGCCTTCGTGCACCCCTTCGACCATCCCGACATCATCGCCGGGCAGGGCACGCTCGGGCTCGAGCTGCTCGACCAGGTACCCGAGCTCGGCACGGTGGTCGTCCCCGTCGGCGGCGGCGGTCTCATCTCCGGCACGGCCGTGGCCCTGCGTGACCAGCGCCCCGACGTGCGGATCGTCGGCGTCCAGGCCGCCGGCTGCGCGTCGTTCCCGGCCGCGCTGCGCAGCGGCCACGCCGAGACGCTGCCCCGTGCCGACACCATCGCCGACGGGATCGCCGTCAAGCGCCCCGGCGAGCTGACCCTCGCCCACGTCCGCGAGCTGGTCGACGAGGTCGTCACCGTCGACGACGCCAGCATCGCCCGTGCGGTGGTGCTGCTGCTCGAGCGGGCCAAGCTGGTCGTCGAACCGTCCGGCGCCGTGGCCGTCGCGGCGATCCTCGACGGCCACGTCGAGCTGACGCCGACCGCGGTGGCGGTGCTGTCGGGCGGCAACATCGACCCGCTGCTCCTGCAGCACCTGGTCACGACCGGCCTGACCTCCGAGGGCCGCTACGTCACCATCCGCACCCGGGTCCCGGACCGGCCCGGGGCACTGGTCAGCCTGCTCCGGCTGATGGCCGAGCAGCGGGCCAACGTCCTCGGCGTCGAACACCATCGCCTCGGCCGCCGCCTGCAGCTCGGCCAGGTGGAGGTCGTCATCGAGCTCGAGGTGCGGGGCAACGAGCACATCGCGATGATCCGCGAGAACCTCACCGCCGCCGGGTACCCGGTGACGATGACCTGATCTCCCGGCCGTACCCTCCACGGCCACACGCGAGGACCTTGGACAGACCGTGAGCGACTCCTCCTCGGGGCCCGACTGGGCACCACCCGGCGACGCGACGGGTGAGCCGTCGGCGGACCCCACGCCCCGCGAGGAGACCACCGCGTTCTCCACCGAGGCCACCCAGCGCATCGCGCGGGACGACCCGCCGCCACCGCCTCCGCCGCCCACGGCGACCGGCGGTTGGGCCCCGCCGCCCCCACCCGGCATCGAGCGCGCCTACGGGCCGGGCGGGTGGCAGCCTCCCGAGCGTCCCCGCCGCCGCACCGGCCTCGTCGTCGGGATCGTGATCGGCGTGGTCGCGCTGGTGGTCCTCCTCGGCGCCGCGGCGGTGCTGGTGGTCCGCAGCGTCGACGTCTCCGCCGACGTGTCGACGGGTACCGGCGGCGGACCGGGGATCGGGCAGGCCACGCCCATCGAGCCGCAGGACGTCCCGGCGGACGACCTCGAGGCCCAGGCCGAGGCGGTGCTGCGCACCATCAACACCTCCGAGGAGCGGATGATCGCCTTCCAGGTCGTCGTGTCCGACGGTCTGGGTGAGGACGGCACCGTCGGCGACGCCGCCGCCGAGATCGCCCAGGCTGCCCAGTCCGCGGGTGATGACCTGACCGAGATCCGGTCCGACCTGCGGGGACTGGCCGGCGGGGAGGGCCGGGGGTTCGACGGGCTGCGCGAGGTCCGCGACACCTACGCCGCGCACATGGACGCCTGGATCGAGTACGTCGACGCCATCGCCGGCTCGCCCGCGCTGGCCGCCCCGGACTCCTCCGACGCGCAGCCGCTGTGGGACGAGATCGAGCGCTCGGCCGACGACTTCGTGCAGGCGATGTCCTCGAGCCTGCCCGACGGCCTGTCCCCGGACCTCGAGCAGCTGGCGCGATTCATCGTCGAACGGGGCTTCGGTGGCGTGGGCGACGGCCCGACCGGGGACGTGGTCTGACCCGATAGGGTCGGTGGCACACGTGTCACCAATGGATTCGAGACCACGTGCTCCAGGTCACCAGTGCCGCCATGTCCACCTTCGAACAGGCCAAGGGCGCCCAGGACCTCCCGGCGGACGCCGGCGTCCGGATCTTCGCCCAGCGTGACGAGCAGGGCGAGATCGGCATCGCCCTGGCCTTCGCCGAGGAGCCGCAGGACGGCGACCAGGTCACCGAGACCGACGGCACCGCCGTGTACGTCGCCCCCGAGCTGGCCGACCCGCTCAGCGACAGCGTCCTCGACGTCCAGGACTCCGACGAGGGTGCCCAGATCGTCCTGACCGACCAGCCCGCCGGCTGACCGGCCGGGACTGATCGACCCTCGGCCGTTCGGCCCACGTTGCGCGTGGGCGGAACGGCGGAGGGTCACGCTCTGGACCGGGTCTCCACGGCCACCTGGATGCGACGCACGACGTCGGCGAGGTCCTCGTCGACCTCCTCGACCGGCACCCGCACCACCTTCCAGGCGTCGCCCCGGAGCTCGCGATCACGCTGGCGGTCCCGCCGTCGCTGCTCCGGCAACAGGTGATGCGGACCGTCGACCTCCACGTCGACGCGCTCGTCGAGCCAGGCGAGGTCGAGCTCGTGGGCGGCGCCGGTGGACGTCCGGACCCTGCGGTTGGTGGCAGGTCGGGGAAGCCCCGCCGCCACGCACGCGTCCGCCACGCGCCCCTCGGCGTGCGACCGCACGTGGTCCACGGGGCCCGTCATGCCGCGGATCTCGCGTGCGACGCGGGCACGACCCGGGAGCTCGATGGTGCGGTGCGCCGGCCCCAGCAGCTGGCCCGGGCGGCAGCGCCCCGTGCCGAGCACGTGGGCGAGCGCGTCCTGTCCCGGGCCCCGCGTCGAGGTGGCGGCGAGGTCGACCACGGTCCAGGCGAGGCCGACGACGGGGATCCGGTCGACCTCGTCGACGTCTGCCGGCGTGAGTGCCGCGCGGTGGGCGACCTCGACGTCCTTGCACCGGACGCGTGCGGAGCTGACGACCACGAGCGACGGGGCGCGGGCGAACCCCGGCAGGCCGTGGAGATGGGCGGCGGCCGCCCCGGCGACGGCAACGCTCGGGCCGGGGGCGTCGTCGCTGCGGCGGCGCCGGGCCTGGCGTTCGATCCGTTGGACCGCGGCCAGCGCGCGTCCGCGCCAGGTGTCCGGCACGCCGGCCAGGCGGTAGACCCCCGGGAACAGCACCACGAGGTCGCCGGCCCCGATGGCCCAGTCGATGGCGCGCCCCGTCGCCCCCAGGCGAGGAGGTACGCGCGGGTGACGATGCCGTGGTGGCGGCGGGCATGCCGGCGGCGACGACGGCGCAGGTCGGCGTCCATGCGCCCCATCCTGCGTGCGCCGGCCGGTCCGCGGCGGGTCCGCCGGTTCGCGGGCTGTGGACCGACGCCGCCGTCACCCCAGCCCTTCACCCACGGTCGACCGTGGGTGGAAGGGCGGAGGGTGCGGGTCAGGCGGGTTCGAGGTCGCCGGCGACCATCTCGGCCACGCGCACGAGCATGTCGGTGAGCTCGTAGTCCTTGGGGGTGAAGACGGCGGCGACGCCCGCGCCCCGCAGCTTGTCGGCGTCGGCCTTCGGGATGATCCCGCCGGCCACGACGGGGATGTCGGCGCCTGCTTCGCGCAGGCCCTCGACGACCATCGGCACCAGCTTCATGTGCGAGCCCGACAGGATCGACAGGCCGACGAGGTGGACGTCCTCGTCGACGGCGGTGCGCACGATCTGGTCGGGGGTCAGGCGGATGCCCTCGTAGATGACCTCCATGCCGAGGTCGCGGGCGCGCAGGGCGACCTGCTCGGCGCCGTTGGAGTGGCCGTCCAGGCCCGGCTTGCCGACGAGGATCCGCAGCTTGCGGCCGAGCCGCTGCTCGATGGCCTTGATCCGCTCGCGCCCCTCGCTCAGCGACGACCCGGCCGAGCCGCCCGAGAGCTGCTGCTCGGAGACGCCGGTCGGGGCGCGGTACTCGCCGAAGATCTCGCGCAGCGCCCCGGCCCACTCGCCGGTCGTGGCGCCGGCCTTCGCCGCGGCGATGGAGGCGGGCATGAGGTTCTCGTCGGTGCTGGCGGCGCGCTTGAGCTCGGCCAGCGCCTCCTCCACGGCGGCGTCGTCGCGCTGTGACCGCCAGGCCTCGAGCCGGGCGATCTGGTCGGCCTCGGCGGCGTCGTCGACCACGAGGATGCCGCCCTCGTCGTCGACCAACGGGGACGGCTCGCCGGCCTCGTACCTGTTCACGCCGATGACGGTCTGGTCGCCGTTCTCGATGCGGCGCAGCCGTGCGGCGTTGGATGCGACCAGCTCGGACTTCATGTAGTCGACGGCGTCGACCGCCCCGCCGAGCTCGAGGATGTGGTCCAGCTCGGCCTGCGCGGCGTCGACCAGCTCGGCGACCTTGGCGTCCATGACGGTCGAGCCCTCGAACAGGTCGGGGTACTCGAGCAGGTCGGTCTCGTAGGCGAGGATCTGCTGCGTGCGCAGGGACAGCTGCTGGTCCCAGGGGCGGGGCAGGCCCAGGGCCTCGTTCCAGGTGGGCAGCTGGATGGCGCGGGCGCGGGCGTCCCGCGACAGCGTCACGCCCAGCATCTCGATCATGATGCGGACGATGTTGTTCTCGGGCTGCGGCTCGGTCAGGCCCAGCGAGTTGACCTGCACCCCGTAGCGGAAGCGGCGCTTCTTGGGGTTCTCGACGCCGTAGCGCTCGCGGGTGATGCGGTCCCACAGCTCGACGAAGGTGCGCATCTTGGCGACCTCCTCGACGAACCGGATCCCGGCGTTGACGAAGAAGGAGATGCGCCCGACGACGTCCTCGAACTGGTCCTCGGGGACCTGGCCGGAGGCCTTGGCGGCGTCGAGCACGGCGATGGCGTTGGCCAGCGCGAAGGCGACCTCCTGCACCGGCGTGGCCCCGGCCTCCTGCAGGTGGTAGCTGCAGATGTTCAGCGGGTTCCACTTCGGCACGTTGAGCACCGTGTAGGTGACCATGTCGGTGGTCAGCCGCATCGAGGGCCCGGGCGGGAACGCGTAGGTCCCGCGCGACAGGTACTCCTTGATGATGTCGTTCTGGGTGGTGCCCTTCAGGGCTGCCGGGTCGGCGCCCTGCTCCTCGGCCACCGCGACGTAGAGCGCGAGCAGCCACATGGCCGTCGCGTTGATCGTCATCGACGTGTTCATCTCGTCGAGGGGGATCTGGTCGAACAACGTGCGCATGTCGTCGATGGAGGTGACCGGCACGCCGACCTTGCCGACCTCGCCCCGCGCCAGCACGTGGTCGCTGTCGTAGCCGGTCTGGGTCGGCAGGTCGAAGGCCACCGACAGGCCGGTCTGCCCCTTGGCGAGGTTGGAGCGGTACAGCTCGTTGGACTTCGCGGCGGACGAGTGCCCCGAGTAGGTGCGGATCATCCAGGGACGGTCGCGCTCGGGCAGGTGCGCGGGGGACGTGTCGGACGCGTCGCTCATGGCGAACCTCTCGGACGAAGTCGGTGGGCTGCGGGCCGGCTCTCCGGGGGCGAGGGTATGTCCGCTCCGTGCACGTCCCGAACCGAGGCGATGGCCGTCGGGCCGGGGGAGGACTGGCGCGGATGTGCGTCGTCTGGCACAGTTGGTGGCCACGTACCGACCGGTACGGGAACAGGTGTTCGGGCAACCCCCGCGGCGCGCTCCGTGCCGTGCCCGCCACCGACTCGTTGGTTCCCGTGCCCTCCCGCGCCCCCGACCCGGATGGAACGCGTGCCCCACGCCGTCTCCTCGCGCCCGCTGACGCGCCGCGCTCGCCTGCTCGCCGTGCTGGCGAGCCTGCTGGTCCTCGTTCCCGTGACCGCCACGCGCCTGCCCGCCCAGGACCTCGAGGAGGTCGAGCGCCAGGTCGAGCAGCTCGAGACCCAGCTCGAGCAGGCCACCCAGCGGTTCGAGGACGTGCGGGGCAAGGTCGAGGCCGCCCGCACCGAGCTGGAGGCGCTCGAGGGACAGGCACACGAGCTCGAGCAGCAGGCCGAGGAGGCGGACGAGGCCCTGGCCACCCGGGCCCGCGAAGCGTTCAAGTTCGGCGGCGACCCCGTGCTGGCGTCGTTCCTGTCGAGCGAGGGTGTCCAGGGCGCCATCGAGCGCACCCAGTTCCTCGAGCTCGTCAGCGGCGGCGACCGCGCCCAGCTCGAGCAGGCCATCGCCCTGCGCGCCCAGCTCGACCAGACCCAGCAGGTCATCGCCCAGCGAGCCCAGGAGCTCGAGGCGATGGAGGCCCGGATGGCCGAGCAGCGTGACCAGCTCGACGAGCAGCTGCAGGCACGCGCCGCGCTGGCCGCCGACATGCGCGCCCGCGCCGCGCGGCAGAAGCGGATCGACAACGCCGTCCAGAACGGCGTCTACGCCTGCATCCACGACAGCAACTCGTTCGTGGACACCTGGGGCGCGCCCCGCTCCGGGGGACGCTCGCACAAGGGCACCGACGTCATGGCGCCGTACGGCGTGCCGGTCTACGCCTTCACCACCGGTGTCATCACACGGATGAACTCCGGCAACCTCGGCGGCATCCAGCTCTACATCTACGGCAACGACGGCAACGAGTACTTCTACGCCCACCTGTCGGGCTACGCCGACACCTCCTACGTGGGCAAGCGCGTCGAGGCCGGCGAGCTGGTCGCCTACAACGGCAACACGGGCAACGCGGCCGGGGGCCCCTCGCACGTCCACTTCGAGCTGCACCCCGGCGGCGGGTCGGCCATCAACCCCTACCCGTACCTGCGGGCGGCGTGCTGAGCGGCGCTCACCTCGGGTAGACCGTCAGCTCGGTGGCCTTGACCGAGGCCCACAGGGTGTCGGCGGTGGCCAGGCCGAGCGCCGCCGCCCCGGCGGGCGTGACCTCCGCGGTCACGTCGGGGCGCCCCGCCAGCTGCACCCGCACGCGGTCGCCGAGGGTCTCGTGCCCGGCCACGGTGACGGGCCAGACGTTGCGGGGCGTGCCGCGGGGCGGGTCGGGGTACAGGGCGACCGCCGCCGGCGGGACGGTCACCCACACCCGCCCGGTCATGGCGTCGGCGGTGGCCAGCGCCCCGCCACCGTCCAACGCGACGTCGGTGCCCGCCGCCGTCCCGGCGTAGAGGTTCACGCCCGCCAGCCGCGCAGCCCACGGCGTGCGGGGATGGCGCGTGATCGTGGCCACGTCGCCGTCGTGCGTGACGCGGCCGTCCTCCAGCACGACGATCCGGTCGCCGAGCGTGGCGGCCTCCACCGGGTCGTGGGTCACCAGGAGCACGGGCCCGTCGAAGGCGTCGAGGTGCGTGCGCAGGACCCGTCGGACGGCGTGGCGGGTGGCCACGTCCAGCGCGGCCAGGGGTTCGTCGAGCAGCAGGGCGTCGGGCTCGCCGGCCAGCGCCCGCGCCAGCGCGACCCGCTGCGCCTGGCCGCCCGACAGCTCGGCGGGGCGCGCCCCGCCCCGGTCGCCCAGGCCGACCCGGTCCAGCCACCGCTCGGCCGTCGCCGTCGCCTCGGCGCGGGTGGCCCCGCGGGACCGGGGTCCGAAGGCCACGTTCTCGCGGGCGGTCAGGTGGGGGAACAGCAGGTGGGACTGGAACACGACCCCCAGCCGACGCCCCGCGACCGGGACGGACGTGCCGTCGGAGGTGTCGGCCAGCACGCGCTCGCCGAGCACGACCCGCCCGCGGTCCAGCGTCGCCAGCCCGGCGACCGCCCGCAGCAGCGTGGACTTGCCGGCACCGTTGGGGCCCACCACCGCGGTCACCCCGGCGTCCAGCGCCAGGTCCACGTCGAGGGTGAACGCCCCGCGCCGGATCACGGCGCTGACCTGCAGTCCCGGGGCGGGACTCACCGGCCACCGTCCAGGAACCGGTCGCGCAGCCCCACGAGCACGGCGACCGAGATCGCCAGCAGCAGGAAGCTGAGCAGGTAGGCCGCCTGGGGGTCCGACTCCAGGGCGCGCGACACGGCCAGCGGCATGGTCTGGGTGGCCCCGGGCAGGTTGCCGGCGAACGTGATGGTGGCGCCGAACTCGCCCAGTGCCCGCGCCCAGGCCAGGGCCATCCCGGCCGCGATCGACGGCCCGGCCAGCGGGAGGGTGACCCGGCGCAGCACGGTCCAGCGCGAGGCCCCGAGTGTCGCGGCGGCCTCCTCGAAGCGCTGGTCCATGGCGCGCAGCCCCGACTCCACCGTCACGACCAGGAAGGGCATGGCCACGAAGGCCTCGGCGACGACCACGCCCGCCGTGGTGAAGGGCAGGGTGACGCCGGTGAGCGCCTCGAGCGGGGCGCCGAACAGCCCGCGCCGGCCGAACGCCAGCAGCAGTGCGACACCCCCGACCACGGGCGGCAGCACCATCGGCAGCACCGCCAGCGCCCGGACCAGCCGTCGCCCGGGGAACCGACGGCGCGCCAGCAGCCACGCCAGCGGCACGCCCAGCACCGTGGCCACCGCGAGTGCCAGCAGGGACGTCGTCAGTGACAGCCGCAGTGCCTGCGTGACCACGGGATCGGAGGCCAGCCGCCCGAACGCCCGCCACGGGGTGCGCACGGCCAGCGCGACCAGCGGCACCACGAGGAAGGCCACGCCGAGCACGGCCAGGGGGCGGATCCCGGCCGGCGGGGCGGGGCGGGGGTCGGCGGCGCTCATGACGGTGGCTCGTCCACGGTGAACCCGAGCGCCGCACAGCCGCGCCTGCGCGGAGGGTCCGAGCACGTGGTCGACGAAGGCGTCGGCGAGATCGGGGTGGGAGTGTGTCGGCGAGCGCGACGATCGGGTAGTCCGCCACCACGTTGAACCCGCGGGGGATCGTCACCATGTGTGCCTCGGTCTCGACGGCGACGAGGTCCGAGCGGTACACGATCCCGGCGTCGGCCTCGCCGAGCGAGACCTTCGACAGCACGGCGCGGACGTTCGGTTCGAGCGACACCGGGTCGACCTCGACCCCCGCCGCGTCGAGTGCCTCACGGGCGTAGTGGCCGACGGGCACCTCCGGGGCCGCGAGCACGACGCGGAGCGCGGGGTCCGCGAGGTTGCGCAGGGACACGATCGACGCGGCGCTGGGCGCCACCGCCATGGCGAGCTCGTTGTGCGCGAAGACGGTCGGGTCGGACGCGAGCCCGGCGTCGACGACCCGGGCCATCTGCACCTGGTCGGCCGAGGCGAACACGTCGGCCGGGGCGCCCTCGAGGACCTGCGTGGCCAGCTGCTGGCTGCCGGCGGGGCTGACCCGTACGTCGACGCCCGGGTGGGTGGCCTCGAAGTCGCGGGCGATGACGTCGAAGGCGTCGCCCAGGGACGAGGCCGCCAGCACCGTCAGGGTGGTGTCGGACCCGCCGCAGGCGGGCAGGGCGAGCCCGACCACCAGCAGCAGCACGACGACGAGGCGGTGTCGCACCGGCTCAGTCCTCGGGCAGGGCGACCATGACGCTGGTCGCCTTGACCGTGGCCAGCACGTGGTCGCCGGGGGACAGGCCCAGCTCGCGGACGCTCTCGGCGGTGGTCAGGGCCACCAGCCGGTAGGGGCCCGCCTGCATCTCGACGGTCGCGGCGGCGGCATCGGCGACCACGGCGGTCACCACCGCCTCGAGCTGGTTGCGTGCCGAGGTGGCCGCGATGCGGTGTCGCTTGCGGGGACGTTCGTCGAGCAGGCGCCGGACCTCGGCCATGGGCACGAGGCGCTGCCCGCCCTCGGACCGCTGGACGGTCAGGCGCCCCTCGTCCTCCCAACGGCGGATCGTGTCCACGCTGACGCCCAGCACGGCGGCGGCCTGGCCGACGCGCAGGGGTTCCTCGGTCTCGTCCGACATGTTCGCCACGATACCTAGGTTTTCCCATCTCTGACGTGTGTGTTGCCTAGGAGATCCGAACGGCGCACAGCACGCCGTCACGGACCGGGGAGATGGTCGCGACGAAGTCGGGGTCGGTGGCCACGGCCCGGTTCATCTCGCGGATCGCGGCGGTCGCGCCCTCCTGGCCCTCGCGGTCCTCGCCGGTGGCCACCAGGCCGTCCCACAGGACGTTGTCGCACAGCCACAGGCCTCCCACGCGGATCCGGTCCCGTGCTGCCGCCCAGCAGTCGGGGTACCCGAGCTTGTCCACGTCGCAGAAGACGACGTCGAACTCGCCGTCGGTGGCCTCGAGGCGCTCGATGGCGTCGCCGACGTGGAAGTCGACCCGGTCCCACACGCCCGCGCGTCGCAGCAGGTCCTCGGCCAGCCGTGCGTTGTCGGGCGACCCGTCGGTGCACACCACCTCGCCGTCCTCGCCGACCGCGCGGGCGAACCACCAGGCCGAGTAGCCGTAGCCCGAGCCCATCTCGAACACGCGGCGCGCCCCGACCATGCGTGCGGCCGTCTCGAGGAACCGCCCGGCCGCCCGCCCGACGATCGGGAACCCGTGCTCGGTCGCGCGCATCTCCATCTCCGCCAGCACCTGGTCGTGCAGGCCGGGGGCGGCCAGGTCGGTGACGTAGTCCATGACGCGTCCGTCGAGGAAGCTCATCGCGAGTGGTCCTTGCCTGTGCTCGAATGGGAGGTCCATTGTGCTGATTGTCGTGTCCCGGGGCTCGTCCCGGGCACGACCACCGAAGAAGGAACTCCCATGGGTCGACAGGTGCTGGTCTGGGACGCGCCCAACATCGACATGACGTTGGCGAACATCATCGACGGCAAGCCCACGGCGCGTGAACGCCCCGACCTCGACGTGCTGGGCAACTGGCTGGTGGACCGGGCGGGCGACGACGAGGTGGAGGCGTGCGTCTTCATCAACGTCGCCCCGCACGTGGCGGGCCCGCTGCGCGGCTGGGTGCTGTGGCTGCTGGAGGAGGGCTTCCGGGTCTTCGCGCGGCCCAAGATCGACGACTCGGACGTGGACGACGACATGGTCGCCCACCTGCGGCTGCGCCAGGCCGAGGGCGGGCTGACCCGGGTCTACGTCGGCTCCAACGACGCGCGCTGCTTCCTCGAACCGCTCGAGGTGATGGCGTCCGAGGGGGTGGCCGTGACCGCCCTCGGGTTCGCCGAGTACGCGGGCCAGCTCAGCCAGTCCGACCAGGTCGCCTTCGTCGACCTCGAGGAGGTGCCGGGGCTGTTCGAGTCGCCCCTGCCGCGCATCAACCTCGAGCTGCTCCCCGAGGAGGGCCGGTGGTTCGAGCCCACGGGGCGGCTCGGTACGCGCTGATCGCCCCGGACACCGTTCGTTCGGGCAGTGTCGGGATCCGCACTTCCGGCGAGCAGGACTCCAGTCCCCGGTTATCGTCGCCGACAGTGTGGGTGGGGCCAGGCCCGGCTGGTCCCAGGCGTCCAGAGCTGATCGAGTGATGGCGCGACGCCATCCGGGCATCGTACGTTACTGTTGTAGATGTTGAACATGTGGCCAATGTTGCCAGTGTGATTGCTGGATGACTGGCCCGGAGGTCGCGGTCCCGTTCGGGGTCGTGACGCGCCACGAGCGCCCCGGGGGTCGGGGCACACGAGGACCTGCTCGATGACACGCCGAACGGTTGCACTGTCCCTCGCGATCGCGATGGTCTGGGTCACCCCCGTGCTGGGGACACCCGAACGCCCCGCGGCCCCTCCGGCCGCTGCGCGCGACCTGGTCGTCCGCGACTGGACGCCCGCCGCCACCGACGGCCGCACGACCGCCGCCGCCGGCACCGACCACCTGGATGGTCTCGGACACCGTCGACGCCGGCGACGCGGTGCTGGTCGGTGCCGACTGGGGCGGGGACCCCGGGACCGAGGTCCAGGTGCGCGCTCGGGACGCCGAGGGGTGGACCGAGTGGGTGCCCATGGAGCGTGACGACGAGCACGTGCCCGACCCCGGCTCGCCCGAGGCGGCGTCCCTGGACGCCACCGCGTCCGACCCCGTCTACGTCGGCCGTGTCGACGACCTGCAGTTCCGGGTCCGGAGCGCCAGCTCCGGCCGGGGCGCCAGCTCCGGCCGGGGGAGCCGTCCCGACCTCGCCGTCAACCTCGTGGACATCCACGGCGACCTGTCGTGGACCCCGGACCAGGCTCCGGCCGGTGCCGCGCTGGCCGCGACCAGCCGTCCGACCATCCGCCCGCGGGCGTCCTGGGGGGCCGACGAGTCCCTGCGCAACCCGAAGATCGAGTACTCCGACGACGTGCGCTTCTCGGTGGTGCACCACGAGGGCGGCGTCGCCCCGCTGGACCCAGCAGGCCATCGCCGACGGCTGCCAGACGCCGACGACGCGATCCGGGCCGTCTACGAGTACCACGTGAAGCTACCGCGGGTACTGGGACATCGCCTACAACTTCGTGGTCGACCCGTGCGGGACGATCTGGGAGGGCCGCTACGGCGGGATCGACAAGGCCGTGATGGGCGCCCACGCCGGTGGCTGGAACGACGGCTCCGTCGGCGTGCTCGCGCTGGGGACGTTCAGCGACGGCAACTCCGACCCGGTGACCGACGACATGATCGACGGCATCGAGCGCCTGCTCGCCTGGAAGCTCGACCTCCACCACACCGACCCGCGCGGCACCACGCGCGAGATCTCCGGCGGCAGCACCAGCCGGTACGCGTCGGGCACGCCGGTGAACGTGCCGATCCTGTCCGCCCACCAGATCACGAACTACGACCTCGTGCCCCGGTGGCGTGCTGATGGACCGGCTGTTCAACGGTCGGGAAGCCTCCGCGAAGCCGAAGACGGCCTACACGACGGCGGTGGTCACCGACGGGCTGCCCAAGGCCTACGACCACCAGCCCTCCCGCTGGGTCGCCAGCGAGAAGGGCGACCGCCCCGACTGGGACGTCCGCTTCACCGAGCCGCTGGACTGGAGCCTGCGCATCACCGACGAGGACGGCGAGCTCGTGCGGGCCACGGGCGGACGCCTCGAGGACCACGCCGAGCGAACCTGGGACCTGCGCGACGCCGACGGCAACCTCGTCGACGCCGGCACCTACACCGCCACGCTGACCGGGCAGGGCCCCAGCGGCGAGATCACGCCCGTCGTCACCGACCTCGTCGTCTCGCCGACGGTCACCCGCCGCATGGGCGAGGACCGTGTCGCGACCGCCGTGGCCCTGTCCACGTGGGCGTTCGACCGCGCCGACACCGCGATCGTCGCCAGCGCCGAGGCCTACCCGGACGCGCTCGTGGCCGGCCCGCTCGCGGGCAGCCTCGAGGGCCCGGTGCTGCTGACGGCCCGGTCCGGCCTGTCCGAGGACGTCGAGGACGAGCTGCGCCGGCTGGGCGTCGACCGCGTGATCGTGGTCGGTGGCGAGGTCGCCGTGTCCACCGCCGTCGAGGACGAGCTGCGCAGCGACCTCCCCGGGGTCACCGTCGAACGCATCGGCGGGCAGGACCGCTACGACACCGCCGCGAAGGTCGCCGAGCGGGTCCGGGCCGCCGCCCCGTCGCAGGAGGTCCTGCTCTCGCTCGGCCGTCACGCCGACGAGAAGCGGGCCTTCCCCGATGCGCTGTCGGCCGGGGCGTTCGGTGCCGAGCTGCACGTCCCGGTGCTGCTGACGGCCGGTGACGTCCTGCCGGCGGCGACCGGTGACGCGCTCGACACGCTGCGGCCGTCGACCGTGACGGTCTTCGGTGGTCCCGTCGCGATCAGCCGGGACGTCGAGGACCAGGTCCACCAGGTCGTCGACACCGAGGTCGTCCGGATCGCGGGCGAGACTCGCTACGACACCTCGCGCCTGGCCGCCGAGGAGCTGCTGGACCGCCGAGGCGTGCCGACCCGCGAGGACGCCAGCGCGGACGCCTCGCCGATCGACCTCATCTTCGCGTCCGGCGGGAACTGGCCGGACGCCCTGGGTGCCGGCGCCGCCGCGGCACGTACCGACACGGTGTTCCTGCTGGCCCACCCCGAGGACCTCGACGACGGCGCCGCCACCCGCACCTTCCTCGAGTCGTGGGACGGGCGCATCGGCGCGGCCAGCGTGGCCGGTGGCCCGGTCGCCGTCGCCGAGCCGTGTCGTGACCGCGATCTCCCGGTACGTCACCACGGGCGAGATGGAGTCCGAGCCGGTGAGCTGGCCCAGCGACCCCAACGCCAGCACGAACCCGGTCGAGGCCATCGGGGAGCTGCTCCCCGGTGGTCCCGACCCGTCGGCGTCGGTCCTGCTAGTCCCGGACCCGCTGGCCCAGCAGCTCGAGCGCCTCGTCGGCGTGGCGTTCCATGTCCGTCTCGGACCGGATCGCGCCGAGCAGCCGGCGGTCGGTCCCGATGACGAAGGTCTGGCGCCTGGACCACAGGGGCCCGATGCGCTTGGCGCCGAAGACCTTCGCGATGTCACCGGACGCGTCGGCGATCAGCGGGTAGTCGAAGCCGTGCTCCTGGCGGAACCGCGCCTGGGTGTCCGCGTCGTCGCGGGAGATGCCGAACCGCTGCGCCCCGACCTCGTCGAACTCGGCGGCGAGGTCGCGGAAGTGGCACGCCTCGGCGGTGCAGCCGCCCGTGAAGGCCTTCGGGTAGAAGAACAGCACGACGGGGCCGTCCTCGAGCAGCGCGGACAGGGAGGTGGTCTCGCCCGTGTCCAGCGTCGCGGTGAAGTCGGGTACCTGGTCGCCCACGTCCATGTGCGTCTCCTTGACGTCGTCCGCACGTCCATCGGTTCGAGGCACCGGCAGCCGAGGTTGGGTGGCTAGCGTCGCGCGCACCAGGAGAGATGGGAGCGGCGTGGCGTCGTGGTCGGTGCGGTCCGAGGTCGGCCTGCTGCGCACGGTGCTGGTGCACCGCCCGGGGCTGGAGCTCCGCCGGGTCACGCCCGCGACGATGGACGAGCTGCTCTTCGACGAGCTGCTGTGGGTCGACAAGGCCCAGGAGGAGCACGACGCCTTCGCGAACGTGCTGCGGCTGAACGGGACCGAGGTGCTCTACCTCGAGGACCTGCTGGCGGAGGTGCTGCGCGACGAGCCGCTCGCCGCCGAGGTCGTCGCCCGGCACGCGAGCGACCGTGCCTGCGGGCCGTCGGCCGGACCCCGGGTGCGGGCCTACCTGCGCGACCTGCTGCCGCGCGACCTCGTCGTGCACCTGATCGGTGGCGTGTCCCTCGAGGAGGTGCCGGCCGGGGACGGGCTCGTCGCCGCGGCCTCCCCGCCCGGCGCGATGCTGCTCGACCCCCTGCCCAACGCGGTGTTCATGCGTGACTCCTCCGCCTGGGTGGGGGAGGGCGTCGTGCTGTCGCCGATGAACCGGCTGGTCCGCCGGCGCGAGTCCGCCCTGCTGCGGCTGGTGGCCACCCACCACCCCCGGTTCGCCGGGGCGCCCGTCTGGTTCGGCGAGCACGACATCGACAACTTCCCGGCCACGTTCGAAGGGGGCGACCTGCTGGTCGTCGGCGACCGCGGGCTGGCCATCGGCATGTCCGAGCGCACCACGCCGGCCGGCGTCGAGATGCTCGCCCACCGCCTGTTCGCCGCCGGCGTCGTCGACCGCATCCTCGCCGTCGACCTGCCCAAGGTCCGGGCCGCCATGCACCTCGACACGATCGTGACCCAGGTCGACGTCGACGCCTTCATCACCTACCCGTCGATGACCGCCGACCTTCCCTGTCACGAGGTCACGCCCGCGGGTGACCGGATCGCGGTGCGCGACGCCCCGTCGCTGGCCCGCGGGCTCGCGTGGGCCGCGGGCCTGGACCACGCCCGCACGATCGAACCCGGGCTCGGCTCGACCCAGGCCGAGCGCGAGCAGTGGAACGACGCCAACAACACCCTGGCGCTGCGCCCCGGCGAGGTCGTCGCCTACGAACGCAACGTGGCCACCAACGAGATCCTCGACGCCGCCGGGATCACCGTGCACACCATCCCGTCCTACGAGCTGCCCCGCGGTCGGGGCGGTCCGCGCTGCATGTCGTGCCCGTTGCTGCGCGACCCGGTGTCGTGACCGACACGGCAGCCCGGTTGCAGGCGGTCGAGGTGGTCCGCGACGGGCGGACGATCCTCGGGCCGCTGGACCTCACCATCGGGACCCGCGCCCACCTGGCGGTGCTGGGGCCCAACGGGTCGGGCAAGACCACGCTGCTGCGCATCCTGTCCACCTACCTGCACCCGACCCGAGGGACCGTCGAGGTGCTGGGCGGCCGCTTCGGGCGGGTGGACGTCCGCACCCTGCGGGGGCGCGTCGGGGTGGTCAGTCGCCGGCGTGGTGGGCCTGCTGCATCGGGTCGGCACGGCCGGGGACCTGGTGGCGGCGGCCCGGCACGGTGCCACCCGCCCCGTCCCCGCCATCGACGCCGCGGACCGCGACGCCGCTCGCGGGGCGCTGGCCCGGGTGGGGGCCGACCACCTCGTCGAGCGGGTGTGCCGGACGCTGTCACAGGGCGAGTGGCAGCGGGTCCAGATCGCGCGGGCGCTGGTGACCGACCCGGAGCTGCTGCTGCTCGACGAGCCCTTCGTCGGCCTGGACCTCGGCGGTCGGGAGACGCTGGTCGGGGACGTCGCCCGGGTCATGGAGGAACCGGGCGGGCCAACGGTGGTGCTGGTCACCCACCACGTCGAGGAGATCCCCGACGCGGTCGCCGACGCGCTGGTGCTGCGCGACGGACGGGCGGTCGCGGCCGGCCCGGCGGTCAGCGCGCTGACGTCGGCGACGGTGTCGGACGCGTTCGGGGTCGACGTGGCCGTCGACCACGACGCGGGGCGTTACCGGGCGCGACTCACCCGCTGACGTGCTGCGGGGCGAACTGCTCCGCGAGCCTGGCGACGGAACGTTCGACGTTGCGCTCGTGACGGGCGGGGAACCCGAGCAGGCGCAGGACCTGGCGGTAGCCCGGCAGGGCCGTGGACACGAGGAAGGTCTCCGTGACCTGCGTGCGACCGTCCTCGGTCGGGGTGAGCTCCCAGCGCCAGCGCTGGCCGCCCGGGTTGGCCCAGGCGATCCGACGGTCCTGCTCGAACTCGTGGACGGTGTTGACGATCGGGTAGGGCAGGCCGATCTTCATGTCCATGCCGAACCGGTCGCCCTCCGACAGCTGGCGGGACCCGCCCCGCGCCCGACGGACGGAGCGGTCGCCGCTGATGATCGGGTGGTTGGCCGGGTCGCGCAGGAAGGCGAAGACCTCGGCGGGCGGAGCGTCGACCACGGTGGTCGCGCTGGTGGTGTCGTCGGTCGTGGTGGCCACGGGTTCCCTCGCACGCTCGGTGGCGGGGCGAGGGTGGCAGGCGGACGCTCCGACGGCCAACTCGCCGCGTGGGGGACGCGCCGACGGGTCGCAGTACGCTGGCCGCACGCCTGCCCGAGGAACCGACATGCCCGAAGCCGTCATCGTTGCCACCGCCCGCACGCCCATCGGCCGTGCCTTCAAGGGTTCGATGGTCGACCTGCGCCCCGACGACCTCGCCGCCACGATCATCCAGGCCGCGATGGACAAGGTGCCGCAGGTCACCCCCGAGATGGTCACCGACCTGCACCTCGGCTGTGGGCTGCCCGGCGGCGAGCAGGGCTTCAACATGGCCCGCGTGGTCACCACGCTGCTCGGCTGGGAGGACGTGCCCGGCGTGACGCTGACCCGCTACTGCTCGTCGTCGCTGCAGACCACCCGCATGGCCCACCACGCCATCAAGGCCGGCGAGGGTGACGTCTTCGTCTCGGCCGGTGTCGAGATGGTCTCGCGCTTCTCCAAGGGCAACTCCGACTCGCTGCCGGACACCCAGAACCCGAAGTTCGACGAGGCCCAGGAGCGCACCAAGGAGACGGCCGAGCAGGGCGCGGACGAGTGGGTCGACCCGACCACGCTGGACAAGCTGCCCGACATCTACATCCCGATGGGCCAGACCGCCGAGAACGTCGCCAACCTCCGGGGCATCTCGCGCGAGGAGCAGGACGACTTCGCCTACGAGTCGCAGAACCGCTACGCCAAGGCCAAGGCCGAGGGCTTCTGGGAGCGCGAGATCACCCCGATCGAGCTGCCCGGTGGCGGCACGATGACCGAGGACGACTCCCCGCGGCCTGCCGACCGCGACAAGATGGGCGAGCTCAAGCCGGTGTTCCGCCCCGACGGCACCGTGACGGCCGGCAACGCCTGCCCGCTCAACGACGGCGCCGCCGCGGTGGTCATCATGTCGGACACCAAGGCCAAGGAGCTCGGCATCGAGCCCCTGGCACGCATCGTGTCCACCGGCGTGACCGCCCTGAACCCCGAGATCATGGGCCTCGGCCCCGTCGGCGCCATCCAGCAGGCGCTCGGGTACGCCAACATGACGATCGACGACATCGACCTCGTCGAGATCAACGAGGCCTTCGCCGCCCAGGTCATCCCGTCGGCCCGCGAGCTGGGGATCGACTTCGACAAGCTCAACCCCCACGGTGGTTCGATCGCCTGCGGCCACCCGTTCGGCATGACCGGGGCGCGCATCACCGGCACCCTGCTCAACGGTCTGCAGCACACCGACGGCACCTACGGCATCGAGTCGATGTGCGTCGGCGGCGGCCAGGGCATGGCGATGGTGGTCGAGCGGCTCCGGTGAGGCCGGTGCTGCCACACGCCACACGGGCGGTCGCGGTCGCGGCCGCCTGTGTCGTGCTGCTCGCTGCCTGCGCCGGGAGTGGCGCCAGCGAGGACGCGACGGCCCCGACGACCGCCACCTCGTCCGACCAGCAGCAGCTGACCGTCCAGGTCGCCAGCTACGACATGGCGGTCGGCGAGGACCAGCGCCTCATCGTGGGCCTGCTCACCCCGGACAACGCGCTGGTCGACTACGGCGAGGTGCCGCTCCAGCTGGTCTACCTGGGCACGCAGGACGACCGACTGGCCACGCCCGAGCCCGGTCCGACGGCCACCGCGACCTGGATCCCCGTGCCGGGCACCGACGTCCCCGACGACCCGCCCGACGCGCCCGAGGCCATCGACGCCGGCCAGGGCCCCGGCGTCTACCAGGCCAGCGTCGACCTCGACCGGGCGGGGCTGTGGGGCGTCGTCGCCCAGGTCGACCTCGGCGACGGTCCGCTGCAGGGGCAGGGGCTCGTCATCGTCCGGGACCACCACCTGGTCCCGACCGCCGGCGACCCCGCCCCGGACGTCGCCAACCTCACCATGGACGACGTCGGCGACGTCCCCGCCGCCGCGGTGGACTCGCGGGCCGGGACCAGCGACACGGGCGAGGTCCCGGACCCGCAGCTGCACGACTCCACGGTCGCCGACGACCTGGCCGCGGGACGACCGTTCCTCGTGGTGCTGTCCACCCCGGTGTACTGCGTCAGCCGCTTCTGCGGCCCGGTGACCGAGACCATGGAGGAGCTCGAGGAGCAGTACGGCGACCGGGTCGACGTCATCCACGTCGAGGTGTGGCGCGACTACGACGAGGCGACGCTCAACGACGCCTTCGACGCCTGGGTGAACGAGGGCGGCAACGGGCACGAGCCCTGGACGTTCCTCGTCGACGGCGACGGCACGATCGTCCAGCGGTGGGACAACGTCCCGGACCTGGACCGCCTGACGACCGGCCTCGACGAGCTCGCCGCATGACCGACGACCCCACCTTGGACCGCCGCGACCCGGACGCCCCGGTGGTGCGGCTGGTGCGCTACGACGGGCCGTGGCCGGCCGACGACCCCGACGCCAACTTCAAGGCGGACGTGGCCAGCTACAGCCGGTCGGACCCGCTGGCCACGATCGAGCGACTGGCCGCCAACCTCGACCTGCCCGTGGGCGCGGTCGTGCGTTACGTGCTGGCCAAGTGGGCGACCGGCGGCAGCGAGGCGCTGCTCGAGCTCGGCCCCTCCACCGTCCAGCGGATGCGGGACCTCGTCGCGCAGGCCGAGGACGCCGACAGCGACGGGGCGCGCCTGGCCGCCTACCAGCAGCTGGCCACCATGGTCGGCTGGCTCGGCCACGGGCTCGACGACCCCGAGGGCACGTACCCGCGCGGCGGAGCGGGCTGAGGCGCGATTACCTGATCAGGCCCAAGCCGGAAGGCCTTGGCGACCGCGCCGGTGCGGTCCGGGGCGTCGAGCTTGCCGAGCACGTTCTGCACGTGGGTCTTGACCGTGCGGGCGGACAGCCCGAGGGCGTCGCCGATCTGCTGGTTGGTCATGCCGTCCGCCAGCCGGGTGACGACCTCGAGCTCGCGGGGCGTGAGGTGCTGGGCCGAGGACCGCGCGCGGGGGTCCTCGTGCCACGCGGAGGCGAGCTGCATGGCGACCGCCGGGGACACGGCGCGTTCGCCACGCGCCGTGGCGAGCACGCCGGCGGCGAGCTCCTCGGCGGTGGAGTCGCTGAGCAGGAACGAGTCGGCACCGGCCGTGACGCCCTCGCGCAGGTCCACCACGCTGGTCGCGTCCGTGACCACCATCACGGTCATGGCCGGGTGCAGGGCCTTGGCGGTGGCCACGATCTGGAACGGGTCGGACTCGGCGCCGCTGATGGAGACCACCAGCACGGCCGGCAGGTGGGTCTCGATCGCGTCGACGACCTCGTCCGGGGCGCACACGGCGTCGAGCGCGACGTCGTCGGCGCCGCTGAGGATGGCCTGCAGGCCGGCACGGACGACGGGGCGGGGGTCAGTCGCGACCACCGTGGCCCGCCGGGTCTGCATCCCGCTGGTGCCCGACGCCTGCGTCTGCTCGTTCACGTCCCACCGATCCTGCCGCACGGTACGAGCGGCCGAGCGGCCGTTCGTGATCACCTGTCATGGTGACGGACGGACAGGCGCCCCGGCATGCAGACGGAGGGTGGTTTTTTCGCGTTCGGCATGGCTCGATCGGACTAGTCCGAGGGCGTCCGTCGGCGGTCAGGGAGCCGCGATGTTCGCGATCGTGACGTCGAACTCGGCGGCCGGGGCCTGCACGGAGACCGTCTCGCCCACGCCGTGGCCGATGATGGCCTTCCCCATGGGCGAGTCGGCCGACAGCACGTCATGGACGTCGTGGGTGTCCTCGCGGCTGCCGAGCAGGTAGGTCTCCTCGTCGCCGTCGACGTCGAGGGTGACGACCAGGCCGGGCCGGACCTCGTCGAGCGACTCGGGCTTGCCGATCTTCGCCTCGCGCAGCAGCACCTCGAGCTGGCGGATGCGCGCCTCCATCTTGCCCTGCTCGTCCTTGGCCGCGTGGTACTCGGCGTTCTCGCGCAGGTCGCCGTGGGCGCGCGCGATCTCGATCTCCTTGGCGATGTCCTCGCGACCCCGGGTCTTGAGGTCCTCCAGCTCGGCGGTGAGGCGGTCGAAGGCCTCCTGGCTCAGCCATGTCTCGGCCACGGTGGACTCCTGAGGTGGTGTGGGCGTGGTGGGTGCCCCGGGCGCATCGACGGGCGTCGGGGTGGTGACGCGAGTGGCCCATGAGCAACGCCCGGCGCAGTTGGCGCCCGGGCGTGGCGAGGCACTGTACCGGCCGGACGGGGCGGCGCGACGGCCGAGGTGGCCCCGAGGACTAGCCTCGGTTGCCATGGCCGCACCCGAGCTCCTGTACCGCGTGTACGAGCGGCGCCTCGCCCGCCAGCTCGACCGCACGCTGCTGCCCCGCCACGTCGGGGTCATCCTCGACGGCAACCGTCGGTACGCGCGGGAGCGTGGCCTGCCGAGCGTGTCCCACGGCCACCGTGCCGGTGCCGAGCGCATCCCCACCTTCCTCGACTGGTGCTGGGAGCTCGACATCCCGTACGTGTCGTTGTGGCTGCTGTCGACCGACAACCTCTCCCGGGCCGACGAGGAGGTCGCCGGGCTGCTCGACATCATCGTCGAGACGGTCCAGCGCATCGCCCACCACCCCTCCACGGAGGAACGTCGGCTGCGCGTCACGGCCGTCGGGGCGCTCGACCTGCTGCCCGAGGAGGTCCGCACGGGGCTCAAGGACGCGTGCGAGGCCACGGCCGACCACGACGGGTTCCACCTGCAGGTCGCGGTGGGCTACGGCGGCCGCCGCGAGATCACCGACGCGCTGCGCAGCCTGCTGCGGGAACGTGCCGAGGAGGGCGAGTCGCTCTCGGAGCTCGCCGAGACCCTCGACGTCGACGACATCACGAACCACCTCTACACCTCGGGGTTCCCCGACCCCGACCTGATCATCCGCACCTCGGGCGAGCTGCGGCTGTCCGGGTTCCTGCTGTGGCAGTCCGCCAACAGCGAGTTCTACTTCTGCGACCCCTACTGGCCCGAGTTCCGACGGGTCGACTTCCTGCGTGCCCTGCGCGACTACCAGGCGCGCCATCGCCGCTTCGGGCGGTAGCGGTTGCACCGTTCTGCGTGACCCGGGGGTTACGGTCGGCGTCGTCGCCGTGTCGAGCCTCGAGGGAGCCGCTTGCCACACGAACCCGCCCATCCGGGTCGCCTCCACCGCCGTGAGCTGGTGACCCCCGACCGGCCCCGGGCCACACCGCCGGGTCGCTCCGTCCGCCGACCCATCCTCATCTCGACGCCGCCCCCCGTGGGCGGCGTTCGTCGTTCCCGGCGCCGTGGTCGACCCACGACGGCGCCGCGCACGGCGATCACCCACTGGTTCTGCACCACCCTGCTGCGAGAGAGCTGACGCCCAGATGACCGATCCCCGCGAGACCTACGTCCTGGACACCTGCGTCCTGCTGGCCGACCCCCACGCGCTGCACCGGTTCGACGAGCACGACGTGGTGCTGCCGCTGGTCGTGATCGAGGAGCTCGACCGCAAGAAGACCGCCATGGACGACGTGGGCCGCAACGCCCGGCACGCGCTGCGGCTCATCGAGGACCTGCGCGTCGAGCACGGCGGGGGCCTGGCCGAGCAGGTCCCCCTGCCCGGCGGTGGCACCTTCCGGATCGAGTCCAACCACGTCGACGTGCCCGCTGCCGCCCTACCTCGACCCGCACAAGGCCGACCACCGGATCCTCGCGGTGGCCATCGGGCTGCGGGGGACGCTGGTCACCAAGGACGCCGCCCTACGGATCAAGGGGGCGCAGCTGGGCGTCGCCACCGAGGACTACCGCGGGGACACCCACCCGGTCAGCGAGCACTACGAGGGGGTGCGCGACCTCGACGTGGAACCGCACGTCGTCGACGAGCTCCACCGGGACGGCAAGGTGCGCGTCGACGCCGCCGTGGCCGAGCTCGCCGGCGAGCCGCTGTTCGTCAACGAGTGCCTGGTGATGAAGGCCGGTCGGTCGGCGTCGGCACTGGGACGGGTCATCGAGGTCGAGCGGAGCGAGCCCGGTGACGACGAGTTCGGCGTGGCCACCGTGCACAAGGTCCACGGCCACCGCAACGTCTTCGGCATGTCGCCCCGCGACGTCCGCCAGACCTTCGCCATCGACCTGCTGCTCGACCCCCACGTGCCGTGCGTGTCGCTGATGGGCTACGCCGGGACCGGCAAGACCTTCCTCGCCCTGGCCGCCGGGCTCGAGCAGGTGCTCGAGGCGACCGCCTACCGCCGCATGTCGGTGTACCGCCCGCTGATCGCCGTCGGGCGCCAGGAGATCGGCTACCTGCCCGGCGACCTCGACGAGAAGCTCGCCCCGTGGATGGCCGCCGTGCACGACAACCTCTACGCGCTGCTGCGGCGGGACGACGGCCGGCCCGGGGCGCGCGAGCACCGGCAGGTGCAGGCGACGATCGAGTCGCTGCTCGACCGCGGGCAGCTCGAGCTCGCGGCGATCACGTACCTGCGGGGTCGTTCGATCACGGACGAGTTCGTCATCGTCGACGAGGCCCAGAACATCGAGCTGTCGGCGCTGAAGGTCGTCCTCACCCGCATGGCCATGGGCTCCAAGGTGGTGTTCTGCGGCGACCTCGGGCAGGTCGACAACCCCTACATCTCGCCCTACGGCGGGATGGCCGCGCTGATCGAGAAGCTCAAGGGGACCAGCCTGTTCGGCCACGTGACCCTGCACAAGGGCGTGCGCAGCCCGCTGGCGGAGTACGCCGCGACGATCTTCTGACAGGTCCGAACGCGAGGACGGGCCCGGCCACGCGGCCGGGCCCGTCGCCTGTCGCATGCCCTGCCCCGCGAGGTCGTCCTGCCACCCCTGCCGCTGCTCACCGAGGCCGGCCTTCCCGAGCTGACCGGGTTGGTCGGCTGGATCGTCGACGTCGTCGGGGCGGTCGGGGCGGTCGGGGTCGGCCTGGCCGTGGCCCTCGAGGTCATCATCCCCCCGATCCCCAGCGAGGTCGTGCTGCCGCTGGCCGGGTTCCTGGCGGGGCGCGGTGACCTGTCGCTGGTCGCGGCGCTGGTGTGGTCCACGGTCGGGTCGGTCGTCGGGGCGCTCGCGGCCTACTGGCTCGGGGCGGCGCTCGGCCGCGACCGCGTGTACCGGCTGTGGGCGAGGATCCCGCTCAGCGAACCGCACGACCTCGAACGCGCCGAGGCCTGGTTCGACGGGCACCAGCGGCGGGCCGTGTTCCTCGGTCGCTTCATCCCGGTGGTGCGGTCGCTGATCTCGGTCCCCGCCGGCGTGGCCCACATGCGCCTGCCGACCTTCGTGCTCTACACGCTCCTCGGCAGCGGCCTGTGGAACGCCCTGTTCATCCTGCTCGGGTACCAGCTCGGGGCGCAGTGGCGCAGCGTCGGTCGCTACTCCGACCTGCTGAACTGGGCGACCATCGTGGTCGCCGTCGGGGTCGTCGGGTGGTCGGCGGGGCGCCGGGCCTGGCACCGCTGGCGCTCGGTCCGCTCGCCCGGCTGATCCCCGTCAGGCCCCGGTGGCGTCGGCCCGGTCGGCGTTGGCGTGGATCGCGTCGCGGACGTAGACGGCCAGGCCCGGGGCCACGTCCTCGTAGGTGGCGGTGAAGCGTGGGTCCTGCACGTACATGTCCGCCAGCTGGCGGTGCATGGCGGGCGGGCAGTCGTAGAACCGGTCGTGGATCTGGCGTCGCATGGCCTCGGCTGCGTCCATGGCCTCGACCGAGGTCGGCGGTCGTCCCGCCTCCATGGCGGCGGTCATCGCGCGCGACGGCCGCCTCCTGCTCGGCCTTGACCTCCTCCCAGTCGGCCTTGGTGTAGCGGGACGTCCGACGGCGGGACTGGACCCACGCGTCGGACCCGCCCCAGCGCTCCTCGGCCTCGGCCTCGTACGCCGCGTGGTTGGCCGCGTACTCCTCGCCGAAGACCTCCAGCATCTCCTCGGGGGTCAGGTCGATGCTCATCTGTCGTGCCTCCAGTGTCAGCTCGACGGCCGCCCGCATGTCCTCGAGCTGGGCGATCCGTCGACCCAGCAGCTCGTGCTGCCGGGTCAGGTGGGTGGTCGGGTCCGACGCCGGGTCGTCGAGCAGCTCCGCGACCTCCTCGAGCGGGAACCCGAGCTCGCGGTAGAACAGGATCTGCTGCAGGCGGGCGACGTCGTCGGTGTCGTAGAGCCGGTAGCCGGCGTCGGTGCGCCCCGACGGTCGGAGCAGCCCGGTCTCGTCGTAGTGGTGCAGCGCGCGGACCGTCACGCCCGACAGCCGTGCCAGCTGGCCGACGGTCAGCGGGCGGCTGGTCGACGCGGTGGACGTGCGGGGCATGGCGTGCTCCTGACCGACGTCCCCGACGGTAGACCCTCACGCAACGTGAGGGTCAAGCGTGGGTCGGCCGAGGTGCGCGCGCAGCGGTCGAGGCGGACGCGAAGCTCGGCCGGGGGTCGGGGCGGCCGAACAGCCATCCCTGGGCGACACGGCACCCGGTCCTGCGCAGTCGGTCCGCCTGCCCGTCGGTCTCCACGCCCTCGGCGACCGCCACCAGGCCCAGGTCCTCCGCCAGCGAGACGATGCCGTCGACCATGCGTGCCCCGCGGTCGTCCTGGAGCATCCGCGTCACGAAGGACCGGTCGATCTTGAGCATGTCCAGGGGCAGCTCGCTGAGGACGGCCAGCGAGGAGTGGCCCGTCCCGAAGTCGTCGAGGGCCACGCGTATGCCGATGCCGCGGAGCTGTTCGAGGATGCCGGCCGCGCGCACCGTGTCCCGCATGAGCAGGGACTCGGTGACCTCCAGCACCAGGCGGTCGGGGGCCAGGCCCGCGTCGGACAGCGCCCGGTCGACGACGGCGCACAGGTCGACGTCCTCGAGCTGGGACGGCGACAGGTTGACGCTGACGTAGGTGTCCTCGGGCCAGGCGGTGGCGTCCCGGCACGCCTGCCGGAGCACGTGGGTGCCGAGCGCCTGGATCACGCCGGACTGCTCGGCCACGGGGATGAACTCGGCGGGCGAGACCGCGCCGAGCTCGTCGTCGGTCCAGCGGGCGAGTGCCTCGACGCCCACGACCCGCCCCGTCTCCAGGTCCACGAGCGGCTGGTAGTGCGGGCGGACGGCCCCGGCCGCGATCGCGTCCGGGAGCCGGCGACCCACGTCGTCGTGGCGGACGGCGCGCTCCCGCATGCCGGGGTCGAAGGCGACCAGCCGTCCCCGGCTGCGGGCCTTGGCGGCGAACAGCGCGTTGTCCGCGTCCCGCAGGATCGCGTCGGGGTCGAGCTCGCCGGGGTCCGCGATGCGCAGCCCGAAGGAGGCCGACACCGACTGGGCCAGGCCGGCGACGGTGAAGGGCTCGTCGAAGATCGCCATGATCCGGTCGACGGCGTGGTCGACGTGCGCGGGGTCGTCGACCTCGATCACGACGACGAACTGGTCCCCGCCGAAGCGGCCGCAGGCCTCGGCGCCCCGCACGATGCTGCGCAGCCGTTCGGCGATCTGGCGCAGCAGCTCGTCCCCGACGGCGTGGCTGCGGCTGTCGTTGACCAGCTTGAACCCGTCGAGGCCGAGGAACAGCACGCCCACGCGCCCCGAGTTGCGGGCCGCCCGGTGCAGCGCCACCTCGAGACGGTCCTTGAGCAGTCCGCGGTTGGGCAGTCCGGTCAGGTCGTCGTGCAGCGCGAGGTGGCGCAGCCGCTCGGTCTGGGAGCGGCGATGGGTGACGTCGTGGGCCGCCACGATGACGCCCTGGATCCCCGGTTGCGACCGGGCGTCCCGCAGCACCAGCGACATCCACCGGTCCTCGTCCCCGAGCACGCTGCGGTGGTCGGGCAGGGTCAGGTCCGACCGGGCCCCGGACCGCAGCCACGTCGCGACGAGCTGGTCGACCAGGTCGACGTCCTCGGGGTGGGTCAGGTCGGACAGGGTGCGCCCGACGAGCTCACTCGGGTCCTCGCCGAGCTGCAGGAAGGACTGCGAGGCCCACGAGATGCGGCTGTCCTCGTCGAGCAGGAAGACGTGGTCGCGGCTGTGTCGGAGCAGCTCGGCCGCGCGGCTCTCGGCGCGTTCGACACGCTGGCTGGCCTGGCGTCGGGCGTCGACGGCGGCCAGCACGTCCGCCACCGTCCCGAGCAGGCCCTGGGCGACCTCGCCGAAGGTGCGATGGGTCCGGACGGCGTCGAACCCGACGAACCCGACCACCTCGCCCTCGAAGACCATGGGCAGCCCGAGCAGCGACTGGATGCCCTGCGTCTGCAGGTGCCCGCGGAGCTCGGTGAGCTCGTCGGGCAGCGCGTCGACGTCGGCCACCTGGACGGCCTCGCCCCGCGTGAAGGCCTCCATCCACGGGGACAGCAGCTCGACCGGCAGGGCCTGGAGCTCGTCGATGTGCGGGGTGATCCCCCGGGCGCACCACTCGTGGGTGTTCGAGACGGTGTCGTCCTGGACGGCGAACACGTAGGCACGGTCGACCTCCAGGGCCCGCCCGAGTGCCGCCAGCGCCTGCTGGATCCCCTCGTCGATGCGTGCGGGGGGCAGGTGGAGCAGCGTGCGCAGGATCTCGCTGACCACGGGCTGGACGACGTCGGGGCCCACGGTGTCCTCGGGGGACCCCACCAGGGTCGTGCTGCGGGCCCGGCCGTCGCCGTTGGCGCGCTTGCGCCGGTACATCGTGGCGTCGGCGCGTTCGAGCAGGTCGGACAGCTGCACGCCGGACCCCACGGCCACGCCCACGGACATCGCGACCCCGTGGCCGTCCACGCGCCGGCTGCGGCAGGCCGCGTGGATCCGGTCCACCACGCCGCGTGCCTGGCCCTCGTCCGCCCCCGGCAGCATGACCACGAACTCGTCGCCGCCGAAGCGGGCGACCAGGTCCCCGTCGCGCACCGCGCCGCGCAGGATGTCGGCCGCCGTGCGCAGGTACCGGTCGCCGGCCGCATGGCCGAGCCGGTCGTTGACGTCCTTGAGCCCGTCGAGGTCGCAGACGATGACGGCCACCGCTGCCGTCGGCGTCGTGGGCGGTGACGGCCTCGTCCCAGGCCCGTCGGTTGCCGAGGCCGGTCAGGGCGTCGGAGCGGGCCTCGGCCGTCGCCGTCGCTGCGCGGCGACGCACCGCCTCGTACTGGTGGGCGGCCCGCAGCACGGTGGCGGCGGCGGTCGTGGCCGAGGCGGCCAGCTGCTTGCACAGGTCGGTGAAGCCCCGCGGGGCCTGGTCGGTGTGGCCGAGCAGGAGGGTGGCGTCGTCGCCCATGGGGCGCACGAGGTAGGACCGCAACCAGGCGCCCTCCACCGCGTCACGGGCGTCCTGCTGGCAGATCGACTCGCCGCGGTGCTGCAGCAACAGCCCGCGCAGCGCCAGGCGCACCAGCCCTTCGTCGATGTCCACGTCCTCGTGCACGCGGGTGATCAGGTTCCCCGACGGCAGCAGCAGGCCCCCGACCTCGCACGACAGGGCCCGGGTCAGGCGCACCAGCAGCTCGCGGCCCACCTCCTCGACGCCCCCCGCGGGGATGAGCGCGACGTCGCGCACGGCGTGGAGCAGCTCGAGCTCGTCGGCCAGGTGCTTGGCCGGCGTGACGGCCGTGATGTGGTTGGCCAGCATGCGGGCGCTCGCGAGCCACTCGTCGTCCCCGGCCTCGACCCGGTCGGGTCCGCCGAACACGACCACGGCGTCGTGGGAGACGCGGACCAGCGCACAGAACCGGGCCCAGTAGGGGCCGAACCGGCGTTCCGGCTCGTCGGACCACAGGACCATGACGTCGTCGGTTTCGGGCAGCGCCCGGACGTCGGTGGTCTCGCCGGGCACGAGCGTGACGATGCCGGCCCACCCCTCGCCCCGTCCGATCCCGCCGACGTGCGCGTAGCGGTTCGGGGCGACGCGGCGGAACACGAACGCGTCTGCCACGCGCGCAGGCACGCTCTGCTGCGCCAGCAGCGGGTCCACCCCTCACCTCTCGGTCGGCGTCTCGCCATCAACGTCGGCCGGTGCGCGGTGAACATGAGCACCCGTGCGCGCGATGACGATCGCGCTCAGTTGAGCTTTGCCCGGGCCCGCACGGCCTGGTTGCGGATCTCGTCGGCGTCGACGGCGCCGTCGCCGGCCTCGGTCAGGTAGGTCTCGAAGGCCTGGGCCGCGTCCCGGTACTGCCCGAGGTGGCTGAGCAGCTCGCCCCGCGCCCGATGGTCGTCGGCCAGCGCGTTGGGGAGGACCAGCTTGCACTCGACGGTCCAGAGGGCGTCGCGCAGCTCGCCCCGGTTGGTGAAGTCCCGCGTGAGGTTGTTGAGGATGCGCCGGACCGTGATGGCCGGACCGGCGGGGCGCAGGTGGGCGCGGGTGAACTCGACGCGACCGGCGGTCGCCGCACGCAGGCGGGCGGAGAGCTCCTCGGGGTCCACCACCTGGCCGTCGTGGAACGGGTCCAGCACGGTCGTGCGGTCCGGCGTGCCGACGCCCACGTAGAAGTGACCCGGGTGGGCGATCCCCCATGCGGGGATCCGGACGCGGCGTGCCACGGCCACGTACAGCACCGACAGGGTGATGGGCATGCCCCGGCGACGGTCGAGCACGGCCGCGAGCAGGCCGTTGGCCGGGTCGTGGTAGTCCTCGTCGTCGCCGGTGAACCCCTGGGTGCCGGCGAGGTAGTCGGCGAGCGCGACCGCGTCGGCGTGTGCCTCGCCGGTCAGGGTCCCGGCGGTCAGCAGGCCGTCGGCCAGCGCGTCGACCCGCAGCAGGGCAGCGTCGACGTCGAGGTTCGGATCCCGTTCGGCGCAGATGCACATCGCGAGCTCGGCCAGGTCGGCGTCGGACCGCCGAACCTCGCGTGCCAGGCGACGTCGCGTCGAAGAGGTCATCACCTGCGAGAGGCTATCGGGGCGCCCCCTGCGACCACGGGAGCCGACGGGACCACCCCTAGGCTGCTCGAGGCTCCCCACCCCAGCGAGGCCGCGATGTCGTCGCCCCTGCAGGTCGAACGCCGCCCCGTCTCGGGCGGCGACGTCGTCGTCCTGCGCATGCACCGTCCCCGTGCCCGCAACGCGATGGACTCGACCATGCTGATCGCGTTGGCCGACGCCATCGACGAGGCGGCCGCCGACGACGCCGTCGCCGGGCTGCTGCTCACCGGGGGAGACGAGGTGTTCTCCGCGGGCGCCGACGTCAAGGAGCCGATGGAGGACGGCGGCCGCCGCCGCATGGAGCTGTTCACCCAGGTCTACGAGACCCTCACCCTGTTCCCGCTGCCGACCGCGGCCGCGATCGCCGGCCCCGCGGTGGGCGGTGGAGCAGAGGCCGCCATCGCCTGCGACCTGCGCGTCGCCGACACCACCGCCCACTTCCGCTTCCCGGGCGCGATCTACGGCATCCCGGTCGGCACCTCGCGCACCATCGGGCAGGTCGGGCTCGGCATCGCCAAGGACTGGGTGCTGTCGTCGCGGGACGTGCCCGTCGAGGAGGCCCACGCCGCCGGTCTGGTCCAGCGGCTCGTCCCCGCCGGGACGGCCGAGCAGGCGGCGCTCGAGTGGCTGGACCTGTGTTCGCAGCGCGACCGTGGCACCGTCCAGCTGCTCAAGCGGCTCTTCAACGACGGGGCGGGCCTGCGTGACCGCGTCATGTTCGAGAACGACGCACTGCGGGCCCAGACCGAGGCCGGGACGCTCCCGCCCGGCCTCGACGTCGACGTGCCGCGCACCATCCGGCCGCGTCGCCGCTGAGCGGGGCGCGGTCGGCGGGCGCGGCGGGTCAGCCGGCCTGGTCGTCGGTCTGCCACAGCCCGATGACGTTGCCCTCGGGGTCACGCACGTAGGCGGACCACCCCATGGTGGGCACGGCGGTGCGGTCGCCCACCTTCTCGGCGCCGGCGTCGATCGCGCCCTGCAGCGCCGTGTCGATGTCGTCGACGTCGATGATCACGACGGGGTGGGTGTGGACCTCGCCCCGCCCGATGAGCGCGCCCTCGATCCCGCCGGCGTCCTCCGGGCCGATCGAGGTCAGCCAGTACGGCTGGTCGCCGTAGCCCTGGAACGACCAGCCGAAGGCGGTCTCGTAGAACGCCTTCGCGCGGTCCGGGTCGTCGACGGGGATCTCGAAGTGCACGACCTTGCCCATGGTGGCGTCCTCCCGCTCTCGCCGGGTCGCCGTGGCCCGGTCCGCCACGATCATGCGCCCGACCCCTCGACCCCGGCAAGGGTGGCGTGGTGCGGGGCGCGCGGTCACCGGACCGGGATTGCGTGAATCGCTCGGAATCGTCCACAGGTGGCGGATTCGGGGGCCTCGCTGTCACACCCGGTCCGTATGGTGTGGTCATGTTCATGGAGCCCCGCACCGAATTCTCGTGGCCGTCCCTGGCCGCGGAGACGGCCGCGCCGTACGCGGCCGCGTTCCACGCGGACGCGTCCTGCGGGCGGGGGCAGGGTCAAGGACGTCCGGCTGGCTCGACGAGGTCGCCGGGATCGCCGAGGGCCGTGACCGGCAGATGGGTCAGCTGGTCGGGCTGCTGGTCGCGGCGAGCCGGGCCGACGACCTCGCCGAGGTCACCGGCGGGATGAGCCTGCACGTGTGGCTGCAGCACCACCTCCGGTGCACCCACGCCGAAGCCCGGGAGGTGCTCGGGGCGGTCGAGGTGCTGGCCGACATGCCGGCGACGCTGGCCGGGCTGTCGGATCGGTGGTTGTCGTGGTCGCAGGTCGCGGCGATCTGTCGGTCGGCCCGGAAGGTCCGGGTCGGCGTCCGTGCTGACCTGGACCGGCTGGTGGCCGACGCGATGGTGGCCCACCGCGACTGGGAGCCGGACGCGCTGGTGGCCGACGTGTGGGACTGGGTGGATGCCCGTCAGCCGTCGCGTCTGGAGAAGGCCGAGGCCGCCGCGGAGCGGGAGGCGTTCCTGCAGCTGTCGCCGAACCTGTTCGGGGGCGGGGCGCTGTATGGCGAGTTCGGCCCGGTCGGGTTCACGACCGTGGCCGAGGCGCTGGACGCCCCGCTGGGCCCTCCGGTCGCGGTCCCGGACGACCTGTCCGACGACGCGACGGTCGACGCGGCGTTCGACGAGCTCGATGAGCGTCGCCGTGCGCTGGTGCGGGGCCACGGGTGCGCTCTGGCGGACCGGCTGGTAGCCCTGTGCGAGGCCGACCTGGCGGGCCGCGCCGGCGGCTCGGGCCCCGAGGACACGGACTTCCCCGCGCCCCGCCCGCTGTTGCTGGCGACCGTCGAGCTCGAGGCGCTGCTCGATCAGTCCCGCACGCCCGGCTGGCTGTTGCACACGCTGGCCGGCGGCCGGATGAAGGTCTCCAGCAGCACCCTGCAGCGGATGGTGGACGAACGGGGCGCCGACCTGCGCACGATCGTGCTCGACGACGCCGGTCAGGTCGTCGGCGTCGGGAAGCGAGACAAGGTCCCGCCCCGCTGGCTGCGTGAGGCCATCTGGGCCCGCGACACGACCGTGCGCGACCCCGACGGCACCACACCGGTCCGGCGGGCCGACCTGGACCACGTCCGGCCCTGGCCCGACGGGGCGACGACGGTGGACAACCTGAACCCGCTCGGGCGGCGCTGGCACAACCACAAGACCTCCCGACAGTGGACCGTGCACCGGGCCCGCGACGGCACCGTGACGTGGCGGCACCGCCGGCACGGCTGGACGATCCGGCTCGCCCCGCCCCGCCGCGACCTCACCGACGTACCCGACCCGGGCCCGCCCCGCCTGCCCCTGGACCGGCTCGAACCCGCCTGACCCTCGAACCCGCCTGACCCCACCAGCCACGTCACCCGAGCGCCCCGACCGGCGCTCGGGCAGACGTGCGGTCCGGGGCGGCGGCGCGGTCATGCCCGGGACAGGCCGATCCGGCACCCACGCCCCGCGATGGGCCATCGCCCCGACCGGACCGGGCCCATCGGCCCGCGATCCGTCCGGCAGGTCGTCGAGCACGGTGCTTGCATGGCCGGGGACGTCGACCCGGGAGCTCGCGATGTTCGTCCCCCTGTCCGTGCAGGACCACCTCGACCGTGCCGTGACCGTCTACGGCGACCGGATCGGTGTGGTGGACGAACCGGACCAGCCCGCACCATCGCTGGGGGAGCTGACCTACCGCAGGATCGGCGAGCTGGCCGACGCGCAGGCCGCCGCGCTCGACGAGCTCGGCATCGGCGTCGGCGACCGGGTGGCGATCGTGTCGCAGAACGCGGCCCGGCTGCTGGTGTCCTTCTTCGGGGTCTGCGGGTCGGGGCGGATCCTCGTGCCGGTCAACTTCCGGCTCAACCGCACCGAGGTCGACTACATCGTCGACCACTCCGGCGCCTCGGTCGTGTGGATCGACCCGGAACTCGAGGACACCCTCGGGGACCTCGACGTCGAGCACGTGCTCGTGTTCGGGCGGGACGACGACGCGATCTTCCGCGAGGGCGTCACGCCACGGGTGTGGCACCCGGACGAGTCGGCGACCGCGACCATCAACTACACGTCGGGCACGACGGCGCGCCCCAAGGGCGTGCAGATCACGCACCGCAACATCTGGATCAACGCGGCGACGTTCGGGTGGCACGCCCAGGTCAGCGACCGCGACGTGTACCTGCACACGCTGCCGATGTTCCACGCCAACGGGTGGGGGATGCCCTTCGCCGTGACCGGCATGGGCGGCCAGCACGTCGTGCTGCGCAAGATCGACGGCACCGAGATCCTGCGTCGCGTCGAGGAGCACGGCGTGACGCTGATGTGCGCCGCTCCGGCGGTGCTGGCCGCGGTGCTGGACGCCTCCGAGTCCTGGGAGGGCGAGATCCCCGGCCGTGACCGCGTCCGGGTCATCACCGCCGGCGCCCCGCCGCCGACCCGCACGATCGAGCGGATCGAGACCGAGCTCGGCTGGGAGCTCATCCAGATCTACGGGCTGACCGAGACCTCGCCGCTGCTGACCTTCAACCGCACTCGCGCCGAGTGGGACGACCTGTCTGCGGCCCAGCGCGCCGAGAAGCTCAACCGCGCCGGGGCCCCGGCCCTGGGTGTGCGCATGCGGGTCGACGAGGAGGGCGAGGTGCTGGCCCGCAGCAACGTCGTCATGGAGGGCTACTGGCAGCAGCCCGACGAGACCGCCGCCAGCATCCGCGACGGCTGGTTCCACACCGGCGACGGCGGGTTCATCGACAGCGACAACTACGTCAACATCCAGGACCGCAAGAAGGACGTGATCATCTCCGGCGGCGAGAACGTCTCGTCGATCGAGGTCGAGGACGCCCTGTTCAGCCACGCGGCCGTGGCCGAGGTGGCCGTCATCGGCATCCCGTCGGAGAAGTGGGGCGAGACCGTCACGGCGCTGGTGGTGCTGAAGGAGGGGGCCGAGGCCACCGAGCAGGAGCTGATCGACCACTGCCGGGACCGGCTGGCGCACTACAAGTGTCCGACGTCGGTCGACTTCCGCGAGGTGCTGGACCGCACCGCGACGGGCAAGCTGCAGAAGTTCAAGCTGCGCGAGCCCTACTGGGAGGGCTACGACAAGCAGGTCCACTGACCCGACCCCGACATCAGGATCCCCACGTGCCGTCGCAGACCTTCGCGTTCGCCTTCGACCCCCGGTTCCGTGGGATGCTGAAGCTGTTGGGCGTCCGCCCCGAGAACTCGTCGGTGACCATCGACGACGAGTTCTTCGACGCGCGCTACGGCCGGTGGCGGCTGAAGACCCCCGTCAGCAACCTCAAGGACGTGCAGGTCACCCGGGACTACCACTGGTTCAAGGCCATCGGGCCGCGGGGCTCGCGAACCGACCACGGCGCCACCTTCGGGACCAACACCGATGCGGGCGTGTGCGTGTGCTTCCACGAGCCCGTCGGGGCGCTGGTCTCGAAGGACCTGTTCAAGCACCCCGGACTGACCGTGACGGTGGCGGACATCGACGGGCTGGTGCAGGCCGTCCGGGACCACATCGCGCCGTGACGCCGACGGCCCACCCGGCCTGGTTCGACCTGGCGGCACCCGCCCCGGTCCAGGTCGAGGGGCCGGGGCGCCTGCCTGCCCGCGCCGACGTCGTCGTCGTGGGACTGGGGGCGTCGGGCCTGGCGGCGTGCGAGCGGCTGGCACGGCGGGGCGCGGACGTGGTCGGCCTCGACACGGTCGGCATCGCCGCCGGGGCGGCCGGAGCCAACGGCGGCTTCCTGCTCGCCGGCCTGGCGCTGTTCCACCACGACGCCGTGGCGCAGCTGGGGCGGGACGTGGCCGTGCGCGCCTACGCCTGGACCCGGGATCTCCTCGACGAGGAGGTGGCCACCGAACCCACGGCCCGACGCACGGGCAGCCTGCGGCTCGCGGCCGACGCGGTCGAGCGCGTCGACGTCGCCGACCAGCTGGCCGCCCTGCGGCACGACGGGTTCCCGGCCGAGGACTACGAGGGCCCCGAGGGCGTCGGGCTGCTGGTCCCCGACGACGCGGTCGTCCATCCGGTCGCCCGCTGTCGCCGGATGGCCGCGGCGGCACGCGAGGCGGGGGCGCGCCTGGTCGCCCCGGCCCCGGTCGCCGCCGTCTCGCCGCGCGGGGTGCGACTCGACGACGGCACCGAGGTCGCTGCGCGGGCGGTCGTCGTGGCGGTCGACGGGGGACTGGAGGCGCTGGTCCCGGACCTGGCGCGGCGACGGGGCGTGCGGACGGCCCGGCTGCAGATGCTGGCGACCGCCCCGGACCCGAGGTCGCCCGCCCGCGCCCCGAGTACCGGCGATGGGGCTACGACTACGTCCAGCAGCTGCCGACCGGCGAGGTGCTGCTCGGCGGCGGACGCGACGTCGGTGGCGAGGCACGAGTGGGGCGCCGCGCCCCGTGCCGACCGACGACGTGCAGGCCCACCTCGACGCCGAGCTGGCCCGCCTCGGCGTCACCGCGCCCGTCACCCATCGCTGGGCCGCCCGGGCGGCGTTCACCGCCGACGAGCTGCCGGTGGCGCAGACCGTGGAGGACGGCGTCCACGTCGTCGGCGGCTACAGCGGGCACGGGAACCTGCTCGGCCCGGCACTGGCACGCCGGGCGGCCGACGCGGCGCTCGACGGCCGAGCGCTGCACGTCCGCGGAGCTGCCGGCGGCGGTGACCCGGCGGTGACGGGCCCGTGACGGCCGCCGTGCCTATGCTCCGCCCGACACGACCGACGACCGTGGGGATGGAGCAGTGGAGCACCCCGACACGTCGGGACCGGCACTGGCCGCCGAGCGCACCCGGTCCGGCCTGCCCGGCTGGGCCCGGGGACTGCTGGTGCTCCTGCTGCTGTACGTCTTCCTCGCGGGCGTGGGACTGCTGTCCGACGGCATCGCCGCCCTCGGCAGCGACGTCCAGGACGCGCTGTTCACGCGGGTCAGCTCGCCGATCGCTGGTCTGTTCGTCGGCGTGCTGGCCACGGTGCTGGTCCAGTCCTCGTCGGTGACGACGTCCACGATCGTCGGCCTGGTCGCCTCCGGCGTGCTCAGCGTCGGCGCGGCCGTCCCGATGGTGATGGGTGCCAACATCGGCACCAGCGTCACCAACACGCTCGCGTCGGTCGGCAGCATCCGTCGGCCCGTCGAGTTCAAGCGCGCCGTCGCCGCCGCGACCGTCCACGACGTCTTCAACCTGCTGACGGTCGCGGTGCTGCTGCCGCTCGAGCTGCTGACAGGCATCCTCGACCGCACGGCCCACTGGCTGGCCGGCCTGGTGGCCGGGGGTGGCGGTGCGGACTTCGACAGTCCCGTGAAGGCCGCGGTGGAGAAGCCGGTCGAGGCGCTGACCGGCGGGCTCGAGGGGCTGGGCCTCGGCGGCACCGCGCTGGCGCTGGTGCTGCTCGCGGGCGGGCTGATCGCGATCTTCGTCGCGCTGGCGTTCATCACACGCAACATGAAGGCCCTGGTCGCCGGGTCGCTGGAGGTCCGGCTCAACCGCGTGCTCGGGGGCGGCAGCGGGCTGGTCGCCATGCTGGTCGGCCTGGTTGCGACCGTGGCGGTGCAGTCGTCCAGCATCACGACCTCGGTGCTGGTGCCGATCGCCGCCGCCGGCGTGATCACCCTGCCGACGCTGTACCCGATCACGCTCGGGCGCCAACGTCGGGACGACGCTGACGGCACTGCTGGCCAGCCTGGCGACCGAGGGGTCCGAGGGCCTGACCATCGCGCTGGTCCACACCCTGTTCAACGTGGCCGGGATCCTGTTGTTCTACGGTGTGCCCGTGCTCCGAAACGTCCCGATCCGCATCGCCCAGGGGATGGCGGGCCGGATGGCCGAGGATCGGCGCCTGCTGACGCTGTACATCGGTGGGGTGTTCGTCGTCGTCCCCCTCGTGGGCATGCTCGTCTTCGGCTAGGAGAACCGGATGATCTGGGACAGCTTGCGGGGCGCCGGCGCGAAGCCGGGGCTCGAGACGATGATCGGGCACGTCGCCGAGATGCTCGGCCACGCCCGGCACATCTTCGACGAGGCCATGAGCGCCCTGCTGGCCGGGGCGGCGCCCGAGGCCCTGGCCGACGACATCTTCGGCACCGACCGCCGCATCAACGAGCTCGAGCGCGAGGTCCGGCGCGAGCTCGTCGTCCACATCAGCGTGCACGGGACCAGCGACATCACCTCGGTCCTGGTCGTGCTGATGGTCAGCCGCAAGGTCGAGCGCATCGGCGACAACGCCAAGAACATCTACGACCTCGCGACCTACGACGTGGACATGTCGCAGTCGGAGGACGCGGAGCAGCTGCGGGCGGCTCGCGACGAGGTCTCCGAGATGATGTGGGCCGCCGCCGAGATCTTCCGCACCGAGGACGCCGAGCGCGGCCAGCCCTTCCTCGACCGCAGCCGCGAGATGCAGCGCGAGTACGACGAGGTCGTCGCCGACCTGGTCCGCTCGCCGGGCGACGCCCGGTTCGCCGTCCCGCGTGCCCTGCTGTACCGCTACCTCAAGCGCATCGTCGCCAACCTCGAGGGCGTGGTCGCCGGCGTGGTGCAGCCGCTCGACCTCATCGACTACTCGCCCGGCGGCGAGGAGGAGTCCGAGACGTGATCGCCGGGCGCGGGGCCGAGCGGGCAGAATTCGACCGTGGGACCACTGCGCCGCGGCTCTAGGCTGCCGAGCCCGTCACGACCGCAAAGGCCCGACGATGCCCAATCCCGAGCGCCCGGATCGCAACCTCGCCCTCGAGATCGTCCGCGTGACCGAGGCGGCGGCGCTCGCGGCCGCCCGGTGGCAGGGGACCGGCGACAAGGAGGGCGGGGACCAGGCCGCCGTCGACGCGATGCGCAAGATGCTCGAGTCGGTCGAGATGGACGGCACCGTCATCATCGGGGAGGGCGAGAAGGACGAGGCCCCGATGCTCTACAACGGCGAGCGCGTGGGCACCGGCAACCCGCCGGGCGTCGACATCGCCGTCGACCCGGTCGACGGCACCCGCCTGCTCGCCGAGGGGCGCCCCGGCTCCCTGGCGGTGCTCGCGGCCGCCCCGGCCGGGACCATGTTCGACCCGGGCCCGCTGGTGTACATGCACAAGATGGTCGTCGGCCCCTCGGCGGCCGACGTCATCGACATCGACGCCCCGATCGCCGACAACCTGCAGAAGGTCGCGCGCGCGAACGGCAAGGACGTCCGCGACATGGTCGTGGTCATGCTCGACCGTGACCGCCACGAGGAGCTCAAGCGCGAGGTGCGCGAGGCCGGCGCCCGGCTGCAGCTGATCACCGACGGCGACGTGGCCGGCGCGGTCATGGCCGCCTGGGAGGCCAAGTCCGAGGTCGACATGCTCATCGGCATCGGCGGCACGCCCGAGGGCGTCACCTCCGCCTGCGCCGTCAAGGCCCTCGGCGGTCGCATCCTGGGCAAGGTCTGGCCCCGCAACGACGAGGAACGCTCGCTGGCCACCGACCTCGGCTACGACGTCGACCAGGTGCTCGACACCGACGACCTGGTCCGCTCCGAGGACTGCTTCTTCGCCTGCACCGGCATCACGCCGGGCCAGCTGGTCGAGGGCGTCACCTTCGACGGGCGGGGCGCCACCACCGAGACGCTGATGATGCGGGCCAAGTCCGGCACCGTCCGCGTGGTCCGCGCCCGCCACCGGCTGGAGAAGCTGCGCGAGTACGCCTCGGTGACCTACTGACTTCCCGTCGGCGCGCGAGCCGACGGGTCGCGATCGGGCGCGCCCAGCGGCTGCGTCGCGCCGACCCCTCTGATCAGGCGCTGTGGCGGCGGGGCGCCCGCGCGGTCGCTGCTGGCCACCGGGGCCACGGGCTCGTGGCCGAGCGACCGGTGCAGGAAGTCGGCGATGGCATCGTGGATCTCGGCGGGGAACTCGAGCAGCGCCCCGTGCGTGCCGCCCTCGATGGTGACCAGCTCGCTGTCGGGGACGTGGCGGATGACCACGTCACCGAGCTCGGGCGGACTGAACGTGTCCTCGCTGCCGACGAGGACGAGCGTCGGGACGTCGACGGTGTGCAGCCACGGCCCCGCGTCGAAGTCGTGCATGCCGCGGGCGATCTTCAGGACGACCAGCGGGTCGACGTTGCCGAAGTGCTGGAAGTAGCCGGCCATGCCCTCGACGCGGGGGTGTGGGGACCCAACGCCCGGATCAGCCGGGCGACCGGCATGGCGATGGGCAGGCGCATGGCCTTGCCGACCTGCTTCTGCACGGGGCGGGGCAGCGTGGGCAGTCCCCAGTAGGCGACCGGGAACAGCCGGGCCCCGAGCTTGGAGCCGTAGAAGGTGTGCAGCGGGGAGGCGTAGGGGCCGGTCACCAGCACCAGTGACGCGATGCGGTGCTGCGCCTGACGCCATCCCTCGAGCGCGACCTGGCAGCCCATGGAGTGGCCGATGAGCGTGACGTCCTCGGCGCCCTCGGCCTCGAGCACGGCGAGCACGTCGCCGGCGAACTTCTCGATGGTGTAGTCGCCGGGGCGCAGGCGCCACCCGCGGTAGCCGGGCTCGCGTGGGTCCGTCGACGCCCCGACCCCGCGGTAGTTGAGGAACACGCAGCGGTACCGCTCGAGCAGCAACGGCCCGAGGTGCTCCCAGAAGTTGTCGGGGCACATGAACCCGGCACAGAACGCGACCCAGGGGCCGTCGGGGTTGCCGCGCACCGTGTAGCGGATGCGGGCCCCGTCCTCGCGGACCACCTCACGGTCCTTGGGCCACAGGTGGCCGCCGCGGTCGCCGGGCCAGGTCTGCACGTCGTCTCCTGGGGCATGGACGGGGGCTGAGGGTAGCCATGGCCCCTTCCGGCCCCGATTCGCGCCGTCGAAGGACAGTTGTGGTCGCTCGTTCACCTTCCCGTCACCTCCACGTGCGGGCTCGTTCGCCGGACCTCCGTAGCGTCCGCACCACTGATCGACGGAGCCGACCTCCGTCCGACATCTCGGTCGTGCGCCCGACGCCACGAACGCCAAGGAGTCCACTCGATGCGACACTCCCGCCGACTGCTGACCGCCGCCGTGGTGGCCAGCCTGGCACTCACCGCCGCCGCCTGCGGCTCCGACGACGGCGGCAGCTCCGACACCGCCACCGACGGCGCCTCCCAGGACGGTGGGTCCTCGGACCTCGCCGGCACGCTGAACGGGGCGGGGGCCAGCTCCCAGGCGGCTGCCATGCAGGGCTGGGTCGCCGGGTTCCAGCAGGCCAACCCGCAGGTGACCGTCAACTACGACCCCGTCGGTTCCGGCGGGGGGCGCGAGACCTTCCTGTCCGGCGGGGCGATGTTCGCCGGGTCCGACGCCTACATGGACGACGAGGAGCTCGCGCAGTCCGCCGACCGCTGTGCCGGTGACGGCGGGGCCGTCGACATCCCCCACTACGTCTCCCCGATCGCCGTGGCGTACAACCTCCCGGGTGTCGAGGGCCTCCAGCTCGACCCCGCCACGATCGCCGGGATCTTCGCCGGTGACATCACCAACTGGACCGACCCGGCCATCGCCGACCAGAACCCGGACGCCGAGCTGCCGGACACGACCATCAACCCGGTCCACCGCTCCGACGACTCGGGGACCACCGAGAACTTCACCGACTACCTCACGCAGGCCGCCGGCGACGCGTGGCCCTACGACGTCATCGAGACGTGGCCGACCGAGGCCGGCGGCGAGGGCGCCCAGGGCACGTCGGGCGTCATCCAGGCCGTCAACGCCGGCGAGGGCGCGATCGGCTACGCCGACGCGTCACAGGTCGGCGACCTCGGCACCGTCGCGGTGAAGGTCGGCGAGGAGTACGTCCCGTACTCGCCGGAGGCCGCGGCCAAGATCCTCGAGGTCTCCGAGCCCGCCGCCGACCGCCCCGAGGGCGACTTCGCCTTCGACCTGACCCGTGACACCACCGCCGAGGGCGTGTACCCGATCGTGCTGGTCAGCTACCACATCGTCTGCCTGCAGTACGAGGACCAGGCGACCGCTGACCTGGTGAAGGCCTTCATGCTCTACACCGGGTCCGAGGAGGGCCAGCAGGCCGCGGCCGACGCGGCCGGGTCCGCCCCGATCTCGCAGGACCTGCGTGACCAGTTCACGCCGGTCATCGAGTCCATCACGGCGGCGGGCTGACCGCCGCACCGTAGGGAGTCGTTTCGACACATGAGCACGACGGAGACCGCGCCGTCCGCCCCCGTGGACGGTCCTGACCTGGCCGGTGAGCGACCGACCCGGTCGCAGGACCGCCTGTTCAAGGGCCTCACCACGGGGGCGGGGGTACTCATCCTCGTCACGCTCGCCGGCGTCGCGTGGTTCCTGTTCGTCCAGTCGGTGCCGGCCTTCTCGGCCGGCCCCGACGACCTGCCGAACGCGACCGGCTTCGTCGACTACGTGTGGCCACTGCTGTTCGGGACGATCTGGGCGTCGATCATCGCCCTGCTGCTGGCCGTCCCGGTCGCGGTGGCCATCGCGCTGTTCATGACGCACTACGCCCCGCGCCGGCTGGCTGGGATCCTCGGCTACGCCGTGGACCTGCTGGCGGCGGTGCCGAGCGTCGTCTACGGCTTCTGGGGCATCTTCGTCCTCGCCCCGTTCTTCGTCCCCATCTACGACCTCGTCTCCCGCTGGTTCGGGTTCCTGCCGTTCTTCCGGGAACCGGTCGTGTCCAGCGGGCGCAACATGGCGACCGCCGCGATCGTCCTGGCGGTCATGATCCTGCCGATCATCGCCTCCATCAGCCGCGAGGTGTTCCTGCAGACGCCCCGCCTGCACGAGGAGGCGGCGCTCGCGCTCGGGGCGACGCGGTGGGAGATGATCCGCACCGCCGTGCTGCCCTACGGCCGCTCCGGCGTGGTTGGCGGGGCGATGCTCGGCCTCGGCCGCGCCCTCGGCGAGACCATGGCGATCGCGCTGGTCCTCTCGCCCAGTCCCGGCCTCGTCACCTTCGCGCTGTTCAACCCCTCGAACCCGTCGACGATCGCGGCGAACATCGCCCTGAAGTTCCCCGAGTCCAGCGGGATCGAGATCAACGCCCTGTTCGCCAGCGGCCTGGTCCTGTTCGCCGCGACCTTCGTCGTCAACTACCTGGCCCGCCGCATCGCCGGCGGCACCAGCGGGGAGTGACCACCATGTCGTCTGCTGCTCCCGGTGGCCTCGAGCTGCACACCCCGCAGCTCGGGACGTCCTCGCTGGTGCTCGTCGGCGTCGTGTCGCTCGGGCTCGGGGTCGCCGTCTCCCTGCCGGTGCCCGGCCTGAACGTGATCCTCGTGCTCCTGGTGAGCGTGCTCGCCTTCGCGGTGGGGACCTACGGGCTGTCGCGACGGGTCGAGGGACGGCGGCGCGCCACGGACCGGCTCGTGACCGTGACGGTCTCGGCCGCCTTCGCGACGGCCCTGGTGCCGCTCGTCAGCCTGTTCTGGACGACGCTGACGCGCGGCACGGGGCGCCTCGACCTCGCCCTGTTCACCGAGACCATGCGCAACGTGGTCGGCGAGGGCGGTGGCATCCAGCACGCCATCTGGGGCACGCTGATCATCACCGCGATCGCCACGCTGATCTCGGTGCCCCTCGGCCTGCTCGTCTCGATCTACCTCGTCGAGTACGGACGCGGCCGGCTCGCGCGGTGGATCACGCTGCTCGTGGACGTCATGACGGGCATCCCGTCGATCGTGGCCGGCCTGTTCGCCGTCGGCCTGTTCACCACGATCTTCGACCCCGGCTACCGGTCGGGCCTGGCAGGTGCCGTGGCGCTGTCGGTGCTGATGGTCCCGGTGGTCGTGCGCACCAGCGAGGAGATGCTGCGCCTGGTCCCGATGCGCCTGCGCGAGGCGGCCTACGGGCTCGGCGTGCCGACCTGGCGCACGATCCTCAAGGTGGTGCTGCCCACCGCCCTGCCGGGCATCGTGACCGGCGTCATCCTGGCCATCGCACGGGTGATCGGCGAGACCGCCCCGCTGCTGCTGGCCGCCGGCATCACCACCAGCACCAACCTCAACCCCATGGACGGCCGGATGGCCTCGCTGCCCCTGTTCGTCTTCTACAGCTACCTGACACCGGGGGTCCCGCCGCAGCCCTCCTACGATCGGGGCTGGGCGGCCGCCCTCGTCCTGATGTTCCTGATCGGTGTGCTGTTCGCACTCGCCCGGCTCGCCGCGCGCGTGCTGACCCCGAAAGGCATGAGATGAGTCCCTCCGACCGCTCGTCGTCGCTGTCCGCACCGGAGCGCTCGCCCGTGGAACCCGACCAGGCCCCCAACCCCGACCTGGCCCGCGTCGCCGCCGGGGCCGGCAGCATCGACCGCAGCGACGACCACCACAACCGGATCGACGTCACCGACCTCAGCCTCTACTACGGCGACTTCAAGGCCGTCGAGGACGTCAGCATGACGATCGACCCCCGGTCGGTCACGGCGCTGATCGGGCCCTCGGGGTGCGGCAAGTCCACCTTCCTGCGCTCGCTGAACCGCATGCACGAGGTGGTGCCCGGGGCCCGGGCCGAGGGCCACGTGGTCCTCAACGGCCAGGACCTCTACGCGAAGGACGTCGACCCGGTGCTCGTGCGGCGCAAGGTCGGCATGGTCTTCCAGCAGCCCAACCCCTTCCCCACGATGTCGATCCGCGACAACGTGCTCGCCGGCCTGAAGCTCAACGCCAGGAAGGTCCCGAACGCCGAGGAGCTCGTCGAGCGGTCGTTGCGGGGCGCGAACCTCTGGGAGGAGGTCAAGGACCGGCTCGACAAGCCGGGCTCGGGCCTCTCCGGGGGCCAGCAGCAGCGCCTGTGCATCGCCCGGGCCATCGCGGTGGACCCCGACGTGCTGCTCATGGACGAGCCGTGCTCGGCGCTGGACCCCATCTCCACGCTGGCCATCGAGGACCTCATCCACCAGCTCAAGGAGACCTACACGATCGTGATCGTGACGCACAACATGCAGCAGGCGGCGCGCGTCAGCGATCGCACGGGGTTCTTCAACATCGAGGGGACCGGCAGGCCCGGGAGGCTGGTCGAGATGGACCGCACCGAGGTCATCTTCACCCAGCCGGCCGAGGAGGCCACCCTCAACTACGTCTCGGGCCGGTTCGGCTGAGACCACGTTCATCTGCCGGACACCCCGGGGTCAGAGGTTGGGGGCCGGGTCGTCGGTAGGGTCTTCAGAACAAGCCAGGAGGCACCGTGTCACAGGCATCGCCACGCCCCCCGGGCCACGAGATGCGCATTGCGTTCCACAACCAGCTGGACGCCATGGACGACGACTTCGTCGCGGCCGCGCTGGTCGTGGCCGACGCGCTCCCGCGCCTGACCGCCGGCTTCCTCGGCGGTGACGAGAGCATCATGCAGGACGCCATCGACATGTCCATCGACGTCAGCGAGCGCGTCGAGGACGTCGAGGACCGCGCCTTCATCCTGCTGGCTCGCGAGGCGCCGGTCGCGAACGACCTGCGCCGACTGGTGGCCCTGCTGCGCCTGTCCAGCGACGTGGACCGCTCCGCCGCGCTGCTCAAGCACGTCTGCCTGACCCTCGAGCGCTTCGACCCGCGGCTCATGCCGGAACACATGCGGGGCCAGCTCAGCGAGCTGGCCGAGCGCGCCGCCCAGGTCTTCCGCGCCGGCGTGGACGCCTGGCGCCGCCACGACGCCGATGCCGTGCGTGCCGTCGACGACCTCGACGAGGACGTCGACCGACTGCAGCAGCTGCTGCTCGAACGCGCGGCCGAGCTGGACGACGCCCGCGACGAGATGCTCGTGATGGGCCTGCTCGCCCGGTACTACGAACGCATCGCCGACCACGGCGTGGCCATCGCCCGCGACGCCGCCTTCGTCGCCACGGGCGACCGCGTCAGCGTCGGCAAGAAGCGCCAGCGGGACGAGGGCGGTGCGTAGATGCCCAAGCTGCTGCTCGTCGAGGACGAGCCCAGCATCGCCGAGGGCCTGACCATCACGCTCGAGGCAGAGGGCTTCCAGGTCGCCTGGGTGAAGGACGGGTCGGACGCGGTCCCGACGTGGGAACGGACCCGCCCCGACATCATCCTGCTGGACCTCATGCTGCCCGGCATGTCCGGCACGGAGATCTGTCGGATCATCCGGTCGCGCTCCGACGTGCCGATCATCATGCTCACGGCCCGCGACCAGGAGATCGACCGGGTCGTGGGCCTCGAGCTCGGCGCCGACGACTACGTCACCAAGCCGTTCTCCACCCGCGAGCTGGTGGCCCGGCTCCGGGCGGTGCTGCGTCGCGCCCCGATCCTCGACGTCATGGACGTCGACGCGCCCGCGGAGGCATCGGGCGTGCGGGTCGACCGTGTCCGCCACGAGGTCCAGGTCGACGGCGAGCTCGTCGACCTGCCCCCGAAGGAGTTCGAGCTGCTGGCGTGCCTCGTCGAGCACGCCGGCCGGGTCCTGACCCGCCACCAGCTCATCGACGAGATCTGGGGCAGCGACTACGTGGGGGACACCAAGACGCTGGACGTGCACATCCGTCGCCTGCGCACGCGCATCGAGCAGGACCCCACCACGCCGGAACGCATCCAGACCGTCCGCGGCGTGGGCTACCGCTTCGCCGACCGGTGAACGGCGCGACGGTGGCCCTGACGGCCGCGACGGGTGCCGCCGCCGGGATCGTCGGTGGCCTGCTCGACCCGGTCGCCGGCCTGGCGGTCGGGGCGGTCGTGGGCGCGGGCGGGGGCCTGCTCGTCGCCCAGCGGGAGCGTCGCCGGCTCGGGCAGGCTGCTCGGGGCACTTCCCGCCGACGCCCGCGACGGGGCCAGCGAGGACTGGGCCGGCCTCGACCGTGCGCTGCGCCGTGTGGGCGAGCTGCTCGACACCCGCCAGGACCTGCTCGAGCACGAACGTCGATGGCGGGACGACCTGGTCCACTCGCTGGTCGACGCGGCCCTGGTCTTCGACGCGCACGGGTACCTGATCGCGGCCAACCAGGGCGCGCGGGAGCTGCTCGGGCTGGCCGACCGCGCCACGACGACGGTGGTCCAGGCGCTGGGCTCGGCGCCGCTCGTCGACGCGGTGTCTCGGGCCCGGTCGCACCGTGGCCACGTCGAGGCCGACGCGGACATCCGCGACCGCCACGTGCGCGCCTCGGTGGCCACGATCGGCAGCGAGACGCTGGTCATCGTCACCGACCGCACCCAGGAACGACGCACCGAGGAGCTGCGCCGCAACTTCGTGGTCAACGCCTCCCACGAGCTCAAGACCCCCGCCACGGCGATCCACACCCTCTCCGAGGCCCTGGAGATCACGGCGGCCCGGGACCCGGGCCGGGTCCCCGACCTCGTGTCCCGCCTGCACGAGGAGGCCGAACGCCTGGTCCGGCTCGTCCACGACCTGCTGAACCTGCGCCGGCTCGAGGAACGGCCGGTGCTCGACGCGGTCCCGATCGACCTCGTCGCCGTCGCCGCCGAGGTGCTGGCGGACCTCGACGAACGCGCCGGGGCGCGCGGCATCACCCTCGAGCTCGCCGCCCCGCCCCACGCCGAGCTCGAGGGCGAGGTCGACGACGTGCGCCTCATCGTCCGCAACCTCGTCGCCAACGCCATCCAGTACAACCGGGATGGCGGGCGCGTCGACGTACGGATCTCGCCGAGCACCTCCACGCAGGGGGCCGCGTGGACGCTCGAGGTCGCCGACACCGGGATCGGGATCCCGCAGCAGGACCTCCAGCGCATCTTCGAACGCTTCTACCGGGTCGACGTGGCTCGCTCGCGCGAGACCGGCGGCACCGGGCTCGGCCTGTCGATCGTGCGGCACGCGGTGGAGCGCCACCACGGCACCATCCGGGTCGACTCGCTGCTGGGGGAGGGCACGACCTTCAGCGTGGGCCTGCCGGCGGCCGTGGCCGACGCCTAGAGCGGTCACGTGGGCGCCCTACGCTGCCGCGCCATGGTGACCATCCCGCCCGACCTCGACGCCGACCGTGGCAAGACGCTGCGCGCGCCGGTGATCCTCGACCTGCTGGCCGAGGAGCACCCGGACGCCCACATCGCCCTGCACTACTCGTCGACGTGGGAGCTGCTCGTGGCGACCGTGCTGTCCGCCCAGGCGACCGACGTGAAGGTCAACGAGGTCACGCCCCGCCTGTTCGCCGAGCTGGACGGGCCGACAGCCTTCGCCGAGGCCGGTGTCGAGCGCATCCAGGAGCTGATCTCCAGCCTGGGCCTGTTCCGGCAGAAGGCGAAGAACCTCCACGCCACCGCCGTGCTGCTGCTCGAACGCCACGGCGGCGAGGTCCCGGGGACCATGGAGGAGCTGGTCGAGCTTCCCGGTGTGGCCCGCAAGACCGCCAACGTGGTCCTGTCCAACGGCTTCGGGACCAACACCGGCGTCGTGGTGGACACCCACGTCAGACGCCTGTCGCGGCGGCTGCGGTTCACCCGTCACGAGGACGTCACCAAGATCGAGCGTGACCTGATGCGGCTGTTCCCCCAGGACCGCTGGCTCGACGTCGCCGACCTGCTGATCTTCCACGGTCGCCGCGTCTGCGACGCGCGCCGACCCCGCTGCGAGGACTGCGTGGTCGAACCGCTGTGCCCCAGCTCGCAGGAGGCGGGGCGCACGGACAAGCGGTGATCGCGGGGCGTCAGCCCCGGCCGCGCCAGGCGGCCCACAGCCACCCGACCAGCGCGAAGCCCGCCATGAACTCCAGGCGACCGAGCCACATCTGCCCGATGGCGAACAGCTTCATGAGCAGGGGCATCGAGGGCGAGGTGACCCCGACGGTCAGGCCCACGTTGGCCAGCGCGGAGGTGGACTCGAACAGCGAGGCGTCGAAGGCGTAGCCGAAGTAGACGCCGAGCAGCGCCCCGGCGACCGCCGTCATCATGTAGAGCACCACGATGCTGATGGCGGCGCGGACCTCGGCGTCGGTGATGACCCGTCGTGTCAGCCCGCGGTGCGCGGCGACGGTCACGGCAGCGTCGGGCATGACCGCGCGCCGGACGTCGCGGGCGACCCCCTTGGAGATCAGGCCGACGCGGATGGCCTTGAACCCGCCGGCCGTGGAGGACGCCATGCCGCCCAGCGCCATGGCCAGCACGATGGCGGCGGGGGCGATCGCGCCCCAGTCGGTGAGGAAGAGCCCGGCCGAGTTCACGGCGAACCCGGTCCCGGTGTGGGCCGAGATCGTGGTGAAGATCCCCTTGCGCACGAGCGCGACGGGCGAGTCGAAGGTCCCGGCGCGGGCGAGGCCGATCAGGCACCCGGCGCTGGTGAGCAGCAGGGTGGTGGCCAGCGTGTGGGTCTCGAGGCCCTCCACCAGTGCGCGGCGGCGGCCCCGCCACAGCTGGAAGTGCAGGCCGAAGGACAGCGTGCCGGCGAGCATCATCACCACGATCACCGCCTCCATCGAGGCGGAGTGGTAGTAGCCCATCGAGGCCGAGGTCGGGGCGAACCCGCCGGTGTCGAAGGCCGCCATGAACAGGTTGACGCCGTGGAACAGGGCCCGGCCGGGGGACAGCCCCGCGATCATCCCGGTGACCCACAGGCCGAAGGTCCCGACGATCAGGTAGGCGGTGGCGATGAGGTAGATGAACCGGGCGGTCCGCACGACGTTGGGCACGATGCGGTCGTCACGCCCCTCGCCGAGGTACAGCGTCCCGATGCGGGACCCGCCGCTGGCCAGCATGGTGAGCACGACCACGACGATGCCCTGCCCGCCGGCGAAGTGGGTCAGGTGGCGCAGCAGGTTGATGGGGACGGTGACGTGGTCCAGGTCCTGGATCAGCGCCAGCCCCGACGTGGTCAGCCCCGACATCGCGTCGTAGTAGGCGTCGGTGAAGCTGGCGAAGTGGCCCGACAGGTACAGCGGGACCGACAGGATGGCCGTGCCTGCCAGCCAGGCCAGGGCGACGGTCACCAGCCCGCTCGCCATCGTCAGGTCGCGCGAGGTCCGCAGGCGCCACTCGGCCGCGCTGCCCAGCCCCACGGCCACCGCGACCCCGACGGTCAGCGCCGTGACGTCGTTCCACTCGCCCATCACGATGGCGACGACCAGCGGGATCGCCTGCAGCGCCCCGAGCCCGACCACCACCTTGCCCAGGTAGTAGCCGATGATCCGGACGTCCTCGCGGCTGGGGCGGATCAGCACGGCGGACGTCCTGGTGGCGTGGTGCGGGGCGGGACGGTCGTCATCGGCGACGCGCCGTCCGCCGTTCGACGGTCACCATGCCGGCCGCCAGCAGCACCAGGACGAGGGCGGCGATCGCCTGACCGCGGTTGAGGGGCCGGTCGATCATCTGCGACTCGGCGACCACCCGCACGGTGTCGGGTCCGAGGGCGGACAGGGTCAGCCCGCCGCCGTCGTCCGGGTCGGTCCGCTGGATGACCCCGTCGATGGCGATGACCGTGCCGCGTCGCTCCGGACCGCCGGGGTCCAGCTCGGGCAGGGGGGCGGGCAGCCAGACGCTGAGCCCGCTGTTGCCGCCCCGGAACTGGGAGTGGCCCTGCAGGGGGCCGACGTCGAGGGCGTAGTCGTCGTCGTTGACCAGCACCCAGGCGCCCTCGCTGCGGTGCAGGACGTCCCCGACGACCTCCCCGATGTAGGTCACGACCTGGCGGTCGAAGGCGTCGGGGCACTCGATGACCTCGGAGGAGGACACGACACCGACCGGGTCGACCTCGGCGATCTGCTCGAGGGTCTCGGGGGCGTTGGGCAGCGTGCGTTCGCAGGTGACCAGCTCGGGGTCGTCGAGGTCCGGGGCGGCCTCGGCCAGCGGTGGGAGGGTGACCTGCGGGGCGGTCTCGCGGACCACCTTCACCACCGCGCCGACCACCACGATCGCCGCGACGAACAGCGCGATCTGGGCATAGGCGCGGGGGTGGACGGGTCCTCGACTCATGCGCGTCCTCGCAGTCCGGCATAGGCGAATCCGACGGTGGCGAACACGGCCAACCACTCGAGGCGGCCGAGCAGCATCAGGCTGACCAGTCCCAGCTTCACGCCCCCGGAGGCATCGGGGCCGAACGTCCCCAGGGACTGGCCGGCGTTGGTCACCGCGGAGGTCGCGGCGAACAGGGCCTCGGTCAGGTCGACCGAGCCGTTCATGTACAGCATCAGGGTGGCGCCCGACAGCACCGCGGCCAGCGTGATCAGCAGCAGGGTGGCGGCCGACCGGATGTGGGCGTGTTCGAGGTGGCGCTCGCGACCCCACCGGAACGTGGGGACGACGAGCGCCGACTCGGGCAGCAGGACCCGCCGCACGTCGGCGACCAGGCCCTTCAGGACCACCCCGACCCGCAGGGTCTTCAGTCCGCCGGCCGCCGACCCCGTCATGCCGCCCACGGTCATGCCGGCCACCAGCGCGGCCGGGGCGAGCTGGCCCCAGTCGGTCGCGATCAGGCGCGGGGTGACCGTGGTGAGCCCTGTCGTGGTGTGCGCGGCGATGGCGGTGAACACGCCACGTCGTAGCAGCGGCACGATCGTGGTCTGCGCGCCCGAGCGCCCGAGGCCGATGAGCACGATGGTCGTGACCACCAGCAGCGACGCGAGCAGGATGCGCAGCTCGAACTCGCGTGTGAGCGCCCACCTGCGGCCCTGGCGTGCCGCGCGGTGGAGGGTGAACGACGTGGCGCCGGCCAACATCATCGGCACGACCGCCAGCTCGACGGCGGCGGAGTGGTAGTAGGCCAGCGACGAGGTGTGGTGGCTGAACCCGCCGGTGGTGGCGCTGGCGACGGTCAGCGCGATGGCGTGCTCCAGCACCGGCCAGCCGCGCACGCCGGCCACCAGCACGGCGACGGTGGTCGTGACCAGGCCGAAGGCCAGGATCGCCCACGCCACCGCCCAGACCTGGCGCATGGTGCGGGAGGGGTTGGGCAGGATGCGTTCGTCCCGGACGTCGGAGGGACTCAGGCTGCTGGCCGTGGCCGTGGCCGCGGTGAGCACGGTCAGCCCCACCACCACGAACGTCAGGCCGCCGAGCAGCTCGAGCAGGTGCCGGTACAGCGCCAGCCCCCCGGGCAGGTGGTCGAGGTCCTGGACCATGGTCAGGCCCGTGGTCGTCAGCCCGGACATCGCCTCGAACACGGCGTCGAGGTAGCTGCCGTAGTGCCGCGACAGGTACAGGGGGATGGCGGCCACGCCGCTGCCGAGGATCCACGAGCACGTCGCGGCGACCACGGCCCGGGTCCACGTCAGGGGCCGGGTCGTCCACGCGGCGACGCGCAGGCCACCGCCGAGCAGGACACCGGTCGCCCCGCCGACGACCAGCGCCGTGGCGCTGTCGACGTCACCGGCGACGAGCGTGGCGAGGCCGAGCGCGCTCGTGGCCAGCCCGAGCCACAGCAGGGCCAGGCCCGTGGTGTGCACGATGACGCGGACGTCCTCGCGAGTGGGTCGCAGCAGCATGGGCTAGGTCCGGACGGCGACGGGCACGGGACCCATCAGAACAGCAGCGAGACGACGACGGCCAGCACCAGCGCCAGGGCCAGGACCGCGACGCTGAGCATGACGACCAGCCCGATGCCCTCGGCCGCCTGCCGCCACAGCGGGGCGTCGCGGCGCGTGGTCAGGCGCGTGCGGGGCGGCGGGCCGGGGGCGTCGCTCACGCCGACCCCACCAGGGCGGCACGCAGCTCGTCCTCGACCTCGGGCGTGATCAGCGCGACCACGTCGTCGCCGGCGTGGATCTCGGCGGAGCCGCGCGGGATGATGGTCTCGTCGGCGCGGAAGATCGCGACGAGCACCGCGTTGAAGGGCAGGCCGAGGTCCTGGATGGCGCGGGGCGCCCGGCCGTCGTCGGGGATCCGGACCTCGACGAGGCTGACCTTGCCGCCCCGCAGCGAGTTGAGGCGCACGAGCTCGCCGACGGTGAACTCGTTCTCGAGCAGCTCGGAGATCAGCCGGGTGGAGGACACGGCCTCGATCCCGAGGGTCTCGAAGATCTCGACGTTCTTCGGCGTGTTGACCCGGGAGATGGCGCGCTTCACGCCGAACTCGATCTTGGCCAGCTGGCACGACACGAGGTTGTCGTCGTCCTCGTGGGTGGTCGCCACGAACACGTCGGCGCGGTCGACGTGGGCCTGTTCGAGGTAGCGGACGTCACCGGCGTCGCCCTCGATGACGAGCACGTCGGTCTCGGCCACCAGCTGCTCGCAGCGTTCGGCACGACGCTCGATGACGGTCACGTCGTGCCCCTTGCCCGACATGTCCTTGGCGATGTAGCGACCGATGCGACCGCCGCCGACGATGACCACGTACATCTAGGACTCCGACCGTGCCGGGGCCTGCAACAGGGGCGCGACCTTGCGGAAGGCCCCGCGTCGCATCGACGCCGCCACGACGTCGCCCCGTTCCAGTCGGTCCTCCGGCTGGGGAATGAAGGTCCGCTGCCCGCGCTGGACCGCCGCGATGCGCAGCTTGCCGTCGAGCTCGAAGTCGTCGACGGTCAGGCCGTGGCCGGACGTGCCCACGTGCAGGTCGACGATCTCGACCTCGCCGTGGGCGAAGTGGACGTGGTGCGGGAAGGTGCCCTCGCGGAACTCGTTGAGGAACATCTTGGCGAGGATGCCCGTGCCGGACACGTAGCGGATGCCGAGCTTGCGGTAGACGCTCTCGCGTTCCGGGTTGAACAGGCGTGCCACCGTCCGGGGCACGCCGTACAGGTGCGTGGCGATCTCGACCGCCATCAGGTTCGCGTTGTCGAACCGGGTGACCGCCAGCAGCCCGTCGGCGCGGTCGGCGCCTGCGCGCTCGAGCACGTCACGGTCGGTGACGTCGCCCACGACCGTCTCGCCGTTGAACGCCGACCCCAGGCGGTCGAACGCCAGGGCGTCGGTGTCGATCACGACGATGTCGGCGTCGGGGTCGTCCGAGAGCTGTTCGGCGATCTCGGCCCCGAGCCGGCCACAGCCGCCGACGATGATGTGCACCGAGCACCCTTCGTGGTCAGGTCGAGGGTCGAAGGTAGTCCCACGCCCGCCCCACCACCGCCCTGCGGCCACGATCCTGCCCCCGGGGACGGCCGATACGCTCCCGGCCGTGATGACTCAAGCCCCGCACACGCTCCTGCTGGCCGCCCCGCGCGGGTTCTGCGCCGGTGTCGACCGCGCCGTCCTGATCGTCGAGAAGGCCCTCGAGGCCTACGGCGCACCGGTGTACGTCCGCCACGAGATCGTGCACAACACCCATGTCGTGCAGTCCCTGCGCGACAAGGGCGCGGTGTTCGTCGAGGACGAGACCGAGGCCCCCGAGGGCGCGGTCATGGTGTTCTCCGCCCACGGGTCGCCGCCCGAGGCCTTCGCCAACTCGAAGCGGCTGGGCCACACGCTGATCGACGCCACCTGCCCGCTGGTCACCAAGGTCCACAACGAGGCCCGCCGGTACGCCCAGGGTGGCATGGACATCGTGCTCATCGGGCACGAGGGCCACCAGGAGGTCATCGGCACGATGGGCCAGGCGCCCCGCTCCATGGCCCTGGTCGAGACCGCCGACGACGTCGACCAGCTGCAGTACGACGACGACGCCAACGTCGCCTACATCACCCAGACCACGCTGTCGATGGACGAGACCCGCGACGTCGTGGGGCGGCTGCGCGAGCGGTTCCCGCTCCTGCACCAGCCCAAGAAGGACGACATCTGCTACGCGACCACCAACCGCCAGGACGCGGTCAAGACGCTCGCCGAGCAGTGCGACCTCATCCTCGTGGTCGGGTCGCAGACCTCCTCCAACTCCAAGCGCCTGGTCGAGGTGTCACTCGACCGTGACACGCCGGCCCACCTCGTCGACGACGCCTCCGAGATCGACGAGGCGTGGCTCGAGGGCGTCGGGACGGTCGGGCGTGACCTCGGGCGCCAGCGCCCCCGAGGTGCTGGTGGGCCAGGTCATCGAGTGGTTCCGCGAGCGCGGCACGCAGACGGTGGACACCGTCACCGTGGTCGACGAGGACGTCGAGTTCGCGATGCCCAGCGTGCTCGCGCGCAAGCTGCAGGAGACCTGACCGGTCACGCCGGCTCGTCGGCCTCCTCGGCCTCCAACGCGGCCGTGTAGGCCTCCCACAGGTCCTCGGCCAGCAGCTCGCACTGCCACGGCCGCAGGCCCGCGAGGTCGCACAGCTCCTGCGGGGTCGTCGGTTCGCCCCGCACCGGCCCCCACAGCGCCTTGCTGGGGCACAGCACCCCGGCGTCGAGCCCGAGCTCGTCGGCCCGTGCGGCCCGGGCCCTGCGCATCGCGTCGTAGGCGTCCCGGTGGCTGGGGGCCCAGGGTCCGCCGTTGGCGCCGGGGCGCGGTTCGGGAGGGGCGTCCCGTCCTGCCTGCTGGGCTGCGAAGAGCCGCTCGGCGTGCGCCCGGGAGGGTCGGCCGCGGCGCTGGTTGCGGCGGACGAGGGACGGGGCGTCGGGCGCGGGGTTCTGGGCGAGGTCGAGCAGGACGGGGTCGCGCAGCAGCCGGTTGGGGGCGAGGTCGAACTCGCGGCAGATCGCTTCGCGTTCGTCCCACACGGCGTGCAGGACCGCGCGCTGCGCCGGGGACAGGCGACCGGCGCCCTTGGTCCGGGTCCAGTCCCGCCCCGTGTCGTACGCGGCGGCGATGGCGGCCTCGAGCTCCTGGTCGTACCACGCGCGGCGCCCCGCCTCGACCAGCCGCCCGTCGAGCTCGTCCCACAGCTCGGCGAGGTGGATCACGTCGCCGGCGGCGTAGGCGGCCATGTCGTCGGGCAGGGGGCGGCGTTCCCAGTCGGCGCGCTGGAAGCGTTCCTTGTCCGGCGACAGGGCGACGTCGAGCAGCTCCTGCAGCAGCGGGTCCAACCCGACCGGGAGGCCGAGCAGGCTCGCAGCCACGGCGGTGTCGTGGACCCTGCCGACCTCGACGCCGACGGCACGCAGCGGCTCGAGGTCGTTGGGCAGGGCGTGCAGGATCGCGGTGCGCTCGTTCAGGAAGTCGCCGAGCAGCGGGACCGGGTCGAGCGCCACGGCGTCGACCAGCACCACGTGGTCGGCGGTGCCGACCTGGATGAGCGCGGCGGTACGGAAGTAGCGCGGGGCGTCGGCGCGTTCGACGTCGACCCCGACCAGGGGGGCGTCGACACGGGCGAGCGCCGACGCGAGGTCGGCTGGATCGTCGACGAAGCTGTGCTGCACGTGGTCCCTGCCGGTCGCGGGCAGGCTAACGGACCCGGCAGGACAGCCGTGGCCCCCTCGACCGGCGGGACGACGTCACCGTCGGACCAGCCCCCCGGGCGGCCTCGTTAGGCTCGCGCGGTGACCGGCCGTCCCGGCCGGACTGGAGGCTGCCCGCGTGGCTCTGACCCTGCTCTGCGTCCACCCGCATCCCGACGACGAATCGATCGCGTGCGGTGGCGTGCTCGCGCGCTACGGGGACGAGGGGATCGCCACGCACGTGGTGACCTGCACCGGCGGCGAGGCGGGGGAGAACCTGGCGGGCATCGACCTCGGTGACCACGACCTCGTGTGGCACCGCCACCGCGAGATGGCCGACGCCGTGGCCGCCCTGAAGCTGACCGGCCACCACTGGCTGGGCTTCCGCGACTCGGGGATGGCGGGCACGGACGACAACCACCGCCCCGACGCCTTCGCCGCGGTGGACCTGTACGAGGCCGCGGGGCGGCTGGCCCGGATCGTGCGCGAGCTGCAGCCGGACGTCGTGGTGTCCGACGACGAGCACGGCACCTACGGCCACCCCGACCACGTGCGTGCCCACCGCGTCACCGAGCGGGCGCTGGCGATGGCGGCCGACCCGTGGTGGGACACGGGGCAGGAGCCGTGGCAGGTCGCCAAGCGGTACGTCCACACGCTGTCCCGGGGGCGCATGTGGAAGCTGCACCAGCTGCTCACGTCGCAGGACCTGGCCTCCCCGTTCGGCGAGGAGGCCCTGGCCGGCCCCGAGGACCTGCCCTTCGGGTCCCCGGACGACCAGGTCACCACCCGCGTCGACGTGTCGCGCTGGCTGGACCGCAAGCAGGACGCCATGCGCGCCCACCGGTCCCAGATCGGGGACGACTCGTTCTTCTTCAACATGCCCGACGACATGATCGACCAGGGCTTCGGCGTCGAAGAGTTCGTACGGCTCTCCGGTGCGCTCGAACCCGCTGGCGAGGTCGAGGACGACCTGTTCGCCGGCCTCCGCTGACCCCCGACGTCGACCGGAGACGCTCCGGAAAGGCCTCTGACCAGCATGTCCGACCCCCAGCCCACCCCGACGCCCGATGGCTTCCGTGCGGTGATGTCGCGGTTCGCCACCGGCGTCACCGTGATGACCTGCCACCACGACGGCGAACCGCACGGCATGACCGCCAACGCGGTCTCGTCGGTGTCGCTGGACCCCCTCCTCGTCCTGGTGTGCGTCGGGCACGACACCGAGATGCGCCGCCTCGTCCGCGACGCGGGCGCCTTCGGCCTGTCGATCCTGTCCGCCGAGGCGCAGGCCCTGTCCAACCACTTCGCCGACGCGTCCCGGCCGTCGGGCACCGCCCAGTTCGAGGCCGTCCGGACCCACACGGCCGAGACCGGCGCCCCGCTGCTGGAGGGCGCGCTCGCCTGGCTCGACTGCCGGGTCTGGAAGGTCCACGACGGCGGGGACCACGACATCGTGGTGGGCGAGGTCGTCGCCTGCGGCCAGGGCCCCGATGCCCCGGCCCTCGGCTACTTCCGCTCCGGCCTACACCACCATCACCGCGTCGTGATCTCCCGCGAGGACCACCTGCACACGGGGACGCGGCGGATCGTCGACGTCACCGATCGCGTACGGGACTTCGCGGCCGAGCAGGGCGGCGACGGGCTGCTGCACCTGTTCCTGCCGCACGCCACGGCGGGCCTGGCGATCATCGAGACCGGCGCGGGCTCGGACGACGACCTCGCCGCGGCCATCGACGACCTGCTGCCGCGCGACGACCGCTGGCGGCACGCCCACGGCTCGCCGGGCCACGGGGCCGACCACGTCCTGCCGGCGTGGATCAGCCCCTCGCTGACCCTGCCCGTCCTCGATGGCCAGGTGGCGCTCGGCACGTGGCAGTCGGTGGTGGTCGTCGACCCCAACGTCGACAACCCCGACCGCCGCCTCCGCCTGACCTACCTCCCCGGCTGACCGCGTCGGGTCAGTGGACCGTCCCGAAGAGGCGGTCGCCGAAGTCGCCGAGGCCGGGGACGATGTAGCCGTTCTCGTCCAGGGTGGGGTCGATGGCGGCGGTGACGACGCGGACGTCGCGCTCGGTGACCTCGTCGATGTGGTCGATGGCCGTCTGGGTGGCGACGACCGACAGGATGGCGATGGTGTCGGCGCCCGCCCCGGCCAGGGCCCGGGCCGCCGTGGCCGCCGACCCGCCGGTGGCCAGCATGGGTTCGAGGATGAGGACCCAGGCGTTCTCGAGCGGGGGGACCTTGCGGTAGTACTCGCGGGCCTCGAGGGTGTCCTCGTCGCGCTCGAGGCCGATCATCCCGACGCTGGCGGTCGGCAGCAGGTCCTGCAGGCCCGGCAGCAGGCCCAGCCCGGCGCGCAGCACGGGGACGGCCACGATCTGGTGGGCCGGGACCCGGGCGTCGGTCGTCGTCAGCGGCGTGGTCACCGGACGGGTGGTGGTCGGGATGTCGCGGACGGCCTCGAGTGCCAGCAGCGCCCCGAGCAGGCGGGCGTGCCGCTGGAAGTCGGCCGGGAGGGTGGTCCGGTCGCGGAGGGCGGCGAGGTGGACGCCAGAGGCGGCGTCGGTCAGCACGTGCACGTCGGCCACGGCGACAAGCCTTCGGGCGCGGGGGTGGGGGGAGGGTGCGGGCTAGCCTACGGCGCAGCGTGGAGGGCTGATGCGACGCACGATGACGCTGCTGGTCCTGCTGGTGGCCGTGCTGGCAGGCTGCACGGGGCCGACCGGTGATCCGTCCCCGAGCCCGTCGCCCTCGGCAACCGCGACGACGCCGGCCATGCCCACGACCTCCACACCGCCGGCCGGGCGGGTGGCCGTGGTGGTGTCGCCCGAGCCCGAGCTGATGGCCGCCGCGGCGGAGGTCGGCAGTCGCAGCATCGCCACCGGCCTGCCCGCCGGTACCGACCTGCGGGTCGTGACCGCCGACAACCGCAGCTTCGTCCGCGACCTGACGTCGTTCTTCGCGACCGAGGGCTACGAGCTGGTCTGCGTGCTCGGCGCGGACGCCGAGGCCACGGTGCGCGAGGTCGCGCGTACGGCGCCGTCGACGCGGTTCTGCGCCGCCCCGGCGCGTCCCGGCGACCTGCCGCCCAACGTCCTGGCCATCGACCTGCGCGTGGAGGAGCTGGGTACGTCGCCGGGGTCGCGCTCGGCGCCGACGGCGTCGGGGGAGCGGCCGGCCTGGTCACCTCCCCGACGACCTGGGCACCGCAGCGGGTGGCCCGCGGCCTGCAGGCCGGCATGGCCGCGCAGGGCGTGGCCGGGCCCGACGGTGCGGCGGGTGGGGCCCGTCCGGGACGCCGAGGTCGTGGCCGACCGGGTCCGGGCGCTGCTGGACGACGGGGTCGACGGGCTGGTGTCCCTGACCGGGGCGCTGGACACGGCCGTTCGGGACGTGGTGGTCGACGAACCCGTGACCCTGCCGGCCCCGTCGCCCGACCCGACCGACGACCTCGCCTCCTCCGCCCCGTCCCCGAGCCCCACCCCGCCCGACCGCTTCGCGAGCCTGGTCGCGGGCCCGGAGGTGCGGTCGCTCGATGACGGTGCCGAGGTGCCCGCCCCGCTCCTGCTCGTGCTCGAGACGCACCTGGAGGAGGCCGTGGCCCTGGCGGTGACGCGCCACCTCGACGTGTGGGACGCCACGCCGGCCACGATCGGCATGTCGGACGGCGCGTTCCGGGTGACGGTCACCGACAGCGCAGCGCGGCCAGGCCGTCGCCGCGGCCGTGGAGGACGTCGTGACGCGGCTGCGCGCCGGCGACCTCACGGTGCTGCAGGGCTGACGGTGGCAATCGTCGGGGCCCTGTCCGGGCGCCCGCGAAGCCCGGAGGGTGTGCCCTAGGCTGGCCGCGAATCGACGACAGGCAGGTGGTGCGTCGCGCCAAGATCGTGGCCACGCTCGGGCCGTCCCTGGACGACCCGGCGCGCCTGCGTGCCGCCATCGCCGCCGGCATCGACGTGGTCCGGCTGAACTTCTCCCACGGGTCCCACGAGGAACACGCCGAACGCCTGGCCCAGGTGCGGGATGCCGCGGCCTCGCTGGGGCGCAACGTCGGCTCGCTGGGTGACCTGCAGGGCCCGAAGATCCGCCTCGGCATGCTGCCCGAGGACGGGGTCGAGCTCGCCGACGGCGCGGAGGTCGTCCTGCGCGCAGGCGTCGAGCAGCTCGACGACGGCCACGACGACGGGGCGGGCACCCCGGTCCTGCCGGTCGTGTACGAGCAGTTCGCCAAGGACGTCGAACCCGGGGCGCTGGTCCTGGTCGACGACGGGCTGATCCGGATGGTCGTCTCCCGGGTCGACGGGCACGACGTCACGGTCCGCGTCGTGGCTGGCGGCACGGCCCGGTCGCGCAAGGGCGTCAACCTCCCGGGCGTGGACGTGTCGGCGAAGTCGCTGACCGACAAGGACCGCGAGGACCTGCGTGCCATGGTCGAGATGGGCGTGGAGTGGATCGCCCTGTCGTTCGTGCGCCGGGCCGCGGACGTGCACGAGGTCCGCGCCATGGTCCGCGACCTCGGGGGCGAGGCTCCGATCATCGCCAAGCTGGAACGCCCCGAGGCCGTCGAGCACCTCGAGGCCATCATCGAGGCGTCCGACGCGGTGATGGTCGCGCGAGGTGACCTCGGCGTCGAGGTCGGCCCGGAACGGGTGCCGGCCATCCAGAAGCAGATCATCGACATGGCCAACCGCGAGGCCAAGCCGGTGATCACGGCCACCGAGATGCTCGACTCGATGATCCGCAGCCCTCGGCCGACGCGCGCCGAGGCCAGCGACGTCGCCAACGCCGTGTTCGACGGCACGGACGCACTGATGCTCTCGGGCGAGACGGCCGCGGGCCGGTTCCCCGTCGAGGCGGTCCGAACGATGGCACGGATCATCGAGGTCGCCGAGTCCTCGTCCAACCTGGTCCACGCCCCGCCCCCGCCCCGCGAGGGCATCGCCCTGCCGCGGGTGGTGTCGCGGGCGGCCGTGCAGGTCGCCGCCGACGTGCAGGCCAAGGCGCTGCTCGTGTTCTCGCTGTCGGGCGCGTCGGTCCAGCTCGTCAGCAAGTTCCGGCCGCCGGTGCCGCTGCTGGGGCTGTGCCCGCGCGAGGCGCCCATGCGACGACTGGCGCTGATGTGGGGCACCGAGGGCATCCTCGTCCCCCACGAGGACAGCTCCCGGGCGCTGACGCTGGCGGCCGAGGAGGTCTGCCTGCGGCAGGGGTTGGCCGGGACGGGCGACCCGGTGGTGATCGTGTCGGGCATCCCCGGCGGCCACGGGGGCACCAACCGCGTCATCGTCCACCGCATCGGCGAGGCGCCGGACTGACCGTGTCACGTGCCCCGTCCCGGTCCATCGTCGACCGTGTGGCCGACCGCCTCCGCCGCGTCCCGCTGGTGTACGCGGTGGCCACCGGCCTGGCCCTGCTCGCCTGGGGCCTGGCCGGCGACGTCTGGTGGGCCCAGCCGCTCTCGCTGACGACGTTCTGGTGGTCGCTGCCCGGCGTCGCGCTGGTCGTCGTCGCGGCCCTGGCGCGACGCCCGAGGGCGGTCGTGCTCTTCGCGGTCCCGGCGTTGGTCTGGGCGTGGACCTACGGGACCCTGTTCCTCCCGTCGACGGCGCCCGCCGTCGCCCCGGACCTCCGCGTGGCCAGCTACAACACCTATGTGCACAGCCCCGACATCGCCTCCATCCGCGCGCTGGTCCGCGAGGCGGACCCCGACGTCCTGCTGCTGCAGGAGGTCTTCCCCGAGCGCGAGCAGCGCCTGGCGTCCGTGCTGGCCGACCGGTACCCGCACCAGGTCGCCGTGCAGAGCCCGGGGGTCGGGGGCGTGATGGTCCTGTCGCGCCACCCGATCGTCGAGACGCGCCCCGTCGCGCTGTCCGAGCCCGGCACGCGGGACACCACGGTCGTGGTGCTGGACGTGGACGGGCACCCCCTGCAGGTCGTCCCGGTCCACCTGACCTCCCCGTGTCCGCGCTGCGGGTCGTCCATGACCGAGCGGTTGGAGGTCGAGGGCAACCGGCGCCCTGCCGAGCTGGCCTCGGTCCTGCGGGCCCTGGACGGGCGTGTCCCGGCGGTGATCGCCGGGGACTTCAACTCCACCGAGCGCTCGGAGCCGTACCGTCTCCTCACGCACGTCGGGTTCGAGGACCCGCAGCGCGCGGTCGGCCACGGTCCGGGCTTCACCTGGCCCAACGACATGCTGCCGACCCCGGTGCTGCGGATCGACTGGATCCTGACGCGTGGACTGGTCCCCGTCGACGCCTGGGTCGGCGACGGTGGCACGTCCGACCATCGCCCCGTGCTCGCCGACCTCGCCTTCCCGGAGCCGACGTGAACCTCCCCGAGGACCTCGCCGACGAGCGGTACTGCTACCTCAGCACGCAGGGTCGCGTGACGGGGCGACGCCACACGGCCGAGCTCTGGTTCGTGCCGACCGACGGTGGCGTCTACCTCATGTCCGGGTCCGGCGGGCTGACCCAGTGGTGCCTCAACCTGCAGCAGGAGGAGCAGGGCGTCCTGCGGGTGGCGCACCGCTCGTGGCTGGCACGCGTGACCTTCCTCACCGAGCACGACCCGGACCGGATCGAGGCGCTGCAGGCCTTCCACGACCGCTACGACCCGCCGGACAAGGACCGCACCGAGGCCTGGGCCCGGGCCGCCACCGTGGTGCAGCTGGTGTTCACCCGAGAGCTGACGTCCTGATCAGCCGCGCCGGCGGGGCGGGGGATCGGGGACCAGCCGCGACGCGATGACCGTCGCGGTGGGGAACCGGTCGATGGAGCCGTCGCGGCGTTCGACCTCGACCATCCCGTCGGGGTCCCACTGGCGGACGACCCCGACCACGTCGGTGGGGCGTTCGCGGTCGTCCTCCTCGACGAGGTGACGGACGCTGGCACGCCGGCCCACGTGCTCGGGGCCGACCTCGTCGGCATAGCGGGCGCCGAGCCGGCGGCGGGGCGGGGTGGTCACGACGTCACCGCCTCGTCGACGCGGACGTCGACGTCGAAGGTGCGTTCGAACAGGTCGGTCTTGCGGTCGACCTCGGCGCGGGCGATGTGCAGCCCCGCCCCCTGCAGGTCGATGTGCACGACCCCGTCGTCGTGGCGCACCTGCAGGTCGCGCACGCTCTGGTCGCGGGCCCGGTCGAGGCCGTCCGCGAGCTGCAGCAGGGCCACCATCGCGTCGACCCGTCGTCGGTCGCGCTTGCGCAGCGACCCGTACGGCGGGAACGAGGTGGACAGGCCGCGTGAGGTGTGGAAGCGGACCATCGAGCAGAGCATCGCGGTCTCGGTGGGGGAGAAGCCGCGCATCTCGGCGTGCTCGAGCAGGTAGGCGCCGTGCTTGTGGTGCCGCCGGAGCGCGAGGGTCTCGCCCACGTCGTGCAACGACGCCCCGCACCACAGCAGCTCGCGGTCGTCGGGCCCGAGCCCGTGCAGGTCGGCGGTGCCGTCGAACAGCGCCACCGCGAGTTCGGCCACGTGGGCCAGGTGCGCGTCGTGGGGCGTGAACGCCGCCTGCATGCGTTCGACCTCGCGCCGGCGGATCGCCTCGCGGGTCGGGGGCGTCGTGGCCCCGACGGACTCGAGCAGGATGCCCTCCCGCAGGCCCCAGTCGGACAGCGTGAAGCCCTCCAGTCCCAGGGCCTCGAGCGTGGTGGCGAGGATCGTGGCGGCGACGTGGGCGCGGTCGGCACGCTTGGACTTCATCCCCGGCAGGTCGCCCCGCTCGTCGGCGTCCATGTCGGACAGTCGGTCGCGCAGCCCCGCGATCTCGCCGGTCGGGATCGGGTACTGGTTCAGGGTGGCGGGCAGCCACGTGCGGTCCTCGGCCGCGACCACGCGGGCCAGGGCACGGACGGTCCCGCCGACGGCGACGACCTCCTCGGGGTCGAGCTGCTCGACCCGCTCCCGCAGCGGTGTCACGGCCTCGCGGACCCGCTTGCGCAGTGCCCGCATCTCGCCCTTCTTCGGCGGGTCCTTCGTGACGGCCGCCGACAGCCGGGACACGCCGAGGTCCAGCGAGGCCGACCAGTGGATCGTCGGGCCCGAACCCACGACCAGCTCGAGGCTGCCGCCGCCGAGGTCGAGCACCAGCAGGGGGTCGGCGTCGGTGGCGATCGAGGCCCGTACGCCCCGGTAGGCCAGCCGCGCCTCCTCCTCGCCGTCGATCACCCGGATCTCGGTGTCGGCGGCGGCCGCCATCTCGGCGACGACCTCGGGTCCGTTGGGCGCGTCCCGCAGGGCGGACGTGGCCACCGCCAGGCGGCGTTCGGCGCCCATGCGCCCCGCCAGCTCGGTCAGGTGTGCGACCACGTCCACGGCCCGTCGGCGGGCGTCGTCCGGGACGTGGCCGTGCTCGGCGACGACGGCCCCGAGGTGGAGCATCTCGCGCTCGCGTGCCACCGGCACCAGGCCCCCGTCGTCGTCGAGGTCGGCGACCAGTACGTGGAAGGAGTTGCTCCCGAGGTCGAGGACGCTGCGTCGCATCACGCCGGGGGGTCCACGTAGGTGGCGCGGACCGGGGCGCGGTCGCCGTCCAGCTGCACGACCCAGGTGGACCCCTTCGCCCAGCTGGCCGTGTGGCGGTCCACCAGGCCCAGGTCGGCCCAGCGTTCGACGAGGTTGCCGATGACGTCCCCGTGGCTGCACAGGACGGTGCCCGGGGCGACGTCGCGCAGCAGCGCCGCGGTGTCCTCGGGCGGGGCGCCCTCGGCGAGCCGGTCGTCGGAGGCGACCGCGAGCCCGAGGTCGTCGGCCAGGGGCTCGACCGTCTGCACGCACCGGGTCAGCGGCGAGCTGACCACCGTGGTCACGTGCCAGGGCGCGAGCCGCCGGGCGATCGCCGCCGCCTCCTGGTGGCCGACCGTGGACAGCGGGCGCAGCCGGTCGTCGCCCCGCCACCCGTCGCGCGCGCCGGCGTGGGCGTGGCGGACGACCAGCACGGCAGCGTGGCCCCGGCAGGCGAGCGCTTCGGTGACCAGGTCGCGGTCCGTGTCGTAGGTCAGCAGGTCGCCGACCTCGTCGATCGGGACCCAGCGCAGGTCGTCGATCTCGCCGTCCGGCGGGCGGTGCTCGTCGTCGAGCAGCGCCATCGTCCACCAGCGGACCTGCTTGCTGCGGCCCTTGCGGTCCTCGTAGTGGGTGGAGGTCAGCTCGACCCCGAGCCGGCCGGTCACGCCGGTCTCCTCGTGGACCTCGCGGACGGCGGCCTCCTGCCACGTCTCGCCCGGGTCGAGCTTGCCCTTCGGCAGCGACCAGTCGTCGTAGTCGGGTCGGTGGACGACCAGGACGTCGGGGGCTTCGCCGTCGGTGGCGGGGCGCAGCACGACGCCGCCGGCGGCGCGGACCTCGGGGTCGGACGCGGACGTGCGCTCGGTCATGCGCGTTCCAGGGCCAGGGCCTGCAGGTGCTCGTGGGTGTCGACCCCGTCGCGGGTCGGTATCCGGGTCCACGCCCCGTCCGGCCCGAGCTCCCAGGCCAGCACGTCGTCGGCCAGCAGCGTGTCGAGGATCTCGTCGAGCCGTGCCTGCAGCTCGCGCCCCTCGACCGGGGCGATGGCCTCGACCCGTCGGTTGAGGTTGCGGGGCATCAGGTCGCCGGAGCCGATGAGGTAGTCCACGCCCCGCTCGGGAGTGCCGAACCGGAAGATCCGGGAGTGCTCGAGGTAGCGGCCGACGATCGACCGCACCCGGATGTTCTCGGACTGGCCGGGGACGCCGGGGCGCAGGCAGCAGATGCCGCGCACGATCAGGTCGACGGGGGTGCCGGCGCGGCTGGCGTCGTACAGCGCGTCGACCATCTCCTCGTCGACCAGGGCGTTCATCTTCATCACGATGCGGCCGTCCTCGGCCTCGGTCTCGCGTCGGATGTAGTCGAGGATGCGCGGGCGGAACGTGGTCGGGGCGGTGAGCAGCTTGCGGTAGGCGCCCTGCCGGCCGTACCCCGTCAGCACGTTGAACAGGTCCGCCAGGTCCGACCCCAGCGCCGGGTCGGCGCTCAGCAGCCCGAGGTCCTCGTAGATCCGGGCGGTCTTGTCGTTGTAGTTGCCCGTGCCGAGGTGGCAGTAGCGCCGGACCCGGTCGCCCTCCTTGCGCACCACCAGCGCGATCTTGGTGTGGGTCTTGAGCCCGACCACCCCGTAGGCCACGTGGACGCCGACCTCCTCCAGCACCCGGGCCCACTCGATGTTGGCCTCCTCGTCGAAGCGGGCCTTGAGCTCGACCAGGGCGACGACCTGCTTGCCCTCCTCGGCGGCCTTGACCAGGGACCGGACCAGTGGCGAGCCGGGCCCCGACGTCCGGTAGAGGGTGATCTTGATCGCCAGCACGTGCGGGTCCCGCGCCGCGGCGTCGACGAAGTGCTGCACCGAGGACGCGAAGGAGTCGTAGGGGTGGTGGACGAGCACGTCGCCCCGCCGCAGCGCGGCGAACACGTCGGCCTCGTCGCCCGACAGGGTCGTCAGTCGGTGGGGGACGGCGGGCACGAACGTGTCGTACTTGAGGTCGTCGCGGTCCACGTCGTACAGCGACCACAGCCCGTCGAGCCCGAGCGGGCCGGGGGAGCGGTAGACGCGGTCGTCCTCGATCTGCAGCTCGCGGGTGAGCAGCTCGAGCACGGTGTCCGGCATGTCGGGCTCGATCTCCAGCCGGACCACCCGGCCGAACCGGCGGCGGTTCAGCTCGGACTCGATGGCGAGCATGAGGTCGTCGGCCTCGTCCTCCTCGACCTCGAAGTCGGCGTTGCGCGTGACCCGGAAGGCGTGGTGCTCGAGCACCTCGAGCCCGGGGAACAGCCGGTCGAGGTGGGCGGCGATGACCTGCTCGAGGGGCACGAACCGCTCGCCGTCGGGCATCACCACGAAGCGCGGCAGGATCGGGGGCACCTTGACCCGGGCGAAGCGCGTCTCGCCGTCATCGGGATCCTTGACCACGACCGCGAGGTTGAGCGACAGGTTGGAGATGTACGGGAAGGGGTGGGCCGGGTCCACCGCGAGGGGTGTGAGGACCGGGAACACCGTCTCCTCGAACTCGCCGACCAGCCACGCCCGGTCGTCGTCGTCCAGCGACGACCAGTTCGAGAAGCGGATGCCGCGCTCGGCCAGCTGGGGGACCAGCTCGTCGTGGAACAGGCGGGACTGCTCGGTCGCCATCGCCTGCACGTAGGTGCGGATCGCGGTGAGCTGTTCGCTGGGCCGGAGCCCGTCCGGGCTCTCGCGGGTCAGGCCGGCGGCGACCTGCTCCATCAGCCCCGACACGCGCACCTGGAAGAACTCGTCGAGGTTGGACGTGAAGATGGCCAGGAACTTCGCACGCTCGAGCAGCGGGACCTCGTCGCGACCGGCCAGGGCCAGGACGCGTTCGTTGAACCCCAGCCAGGACAGCTCGCGGTTGAACAGGCGCCGTTCCCCCGTGACCGGACGGTGGTCGTCGATCACCGCCCGGGTGCGCTGCTGGCGGACGGCGGGCGTGGGGTCGGACACCACCGCCGGGGTGGGCTCCGCCCGGCCGGGCGCGGCACCGTTGGTGCCGGCGTGGTCGCGCTCGGTGGGGACGGCGGACTCGGACACGATGGCGGCACTCCGACGATCGCGAGTGGGGCCGGGTCGCTCGCGCTCCCCGGGTCGCTCCGCAGCCTACGGGGGGCAGGTGACGGGCGGGTGAACGTCCGTGGGGGGGCGAGGCCGCCAACCGGCCCCCGGGCGCCGCTAGTGTGGCTTCACAGCCAGCCGTCCCACCGCCTAACGTTCTCCCCGAGGACGCGGACAGGAGGTCCCCCCGGATGACGTACACCATCGCTGAGCCGTGCATCGACGTGAAGGACAAGGCCTGCGTCGAGGAGTGCCCGGTCGACTGCATCTACGAGGGGCCGCGGATGCTCTACATCCACCCCGAGGAGTGCATCGACTGCGGGGCGTGCGAGCCGGTGTGCCCGGTGGAGGCCATCTTCTACGAGGACGACGTCCCGGACGAGTGGCAGGAGTTCACGCCGATCAACGCCGAGTACTTCAACGACGACGTGACCGGCCTGGGCTCCCCCGGCGGTGCCGCGGCCGTCGGCGCGACCGAGGCGGACCACCCCAAGGTCGCCGCCTGGGACGCCTGACCGGCCCACGACCCTTCGCGAGGCGCCGCCCATCGGGTGGCGCCTCTCGTCGTGTACGGCAGTGGGGCAGGCCTGCTCTACACTGGCCGTCCTCGGTCCCCGCCCGCACGCGCGCCAGGAGCTGACCCGGTGACCTACGTGATCTGCGAACCGTGTGTCGACGTCAAGGACAAGGCCTGCGTCGAGGAGTGCCCCGTCGACTGCATCTACGAGGGCGGGCGCAGCCTCTACATCCACCCGACCGAGTGCATCGACTGCGGTGCCTGCGAACCGGCCTGCCCGGTCGAGGCGATCTTCTACGCCGACGACGTGCCCCCCGAGTGGTCCGAGTTCACCGCCTGGAACGCCGAGTTCTTCTCCAACGACGTGACCGGGCTGGGTGACCCGGGCGGAGCGGCCGCGGTGGGCGCCACCGGCGCCGACCACCCCAAGGTCGCCACCTGGGAGATCACCTGACCGTCGACTTCGACCAGGTCTACGTCGACGCGAACGGGGACCCGCGGCGGGTCCCGTGGGCGCGCGGGGCGCCGCACCGCTACATCACGGGCTGGCTCGACCAGCCCGGACTGGACGTGACGGGCGTCGACGCGGTCGTGGTGGGCTGCGGCCTCGGGGACGAGGCCGCCGAGCTGGCACGCCGCGGCTGCCGGGTCACGGCCTTCGACGTCTCGCCCACGGCGGTCGACTGGGCGCGGCGACGCTTCCCGGACGCCGACGTCGACTGGCGCGTGCTCGACCTGTTCGACCTCCCCGAGGACATGGCCGGGGCGTTCGGGCTCGTGGTCGAGGTCCGCACGGTCCAGTCGGTCGCGCCCGACCGGCGTGACGACGCGATGCACGCCGTCGCCTCGCTCGTGGGACCCGGCGGCTACCTGCTGGCCACGCTGCTGCTGGCCACCTCCGACACCGCCGCACGGACCTGGGAGGGCCCGCCGTGGGCGCTGGCCCCGTCCGACCTCGCGACCTACGCGATGGCCGGGCTCGAACGGCTCGGCCTGGACCACCCGTCGGGCGCCGAGGACGACCCGGCCATGGAGGTCCGGCTCGTCATGACGCGCCCCGATCAGGGCCGGCACACGTAGTAGGCGTTCTGCGGGTCGTGGGCGAGCGTGTGCACCTCGATCGACGAGAAGCCGGCGTCGCGGAAGTACGCCTGGGCGCGTTCCCGGCCCCACATCGCCCCGAGCCCGACGCCGCCCTGCGCGAGCGAGACGGTCATGCAGTGCAGGCACGAGACGGCGTACAGCAGTGGCCCGAGGGGATGGTCACGGTCGCCGTGGTGGGTGCTGGTGGCGTCGATGTCCTGGGCGAGGTAGACGCCGTCGGGGGCAACGACGTGGTGGATCGCACGGAGCAGGGCCGCGGGGTCGGCCTGGTCGTGCACGGCGTCGAAGGTGGTCACCAGCTGGGCCGCGTCCGCCGGCACGACCTCGTCGAGCCTGCTGGCGTCCACGGCCTCGAACCGGAGGTTGTCCAGACCGCGATCGGCGGCGACGTCACGGGCGTGCTGGACCGCCTCGGGGGACAGGTCGTAGCCGACGAACGTGCTCCCGGGGTACTGCTCCGCCAGCTGCAGCAGCGCACGTCCCCGGCCGCAGCCCACGTCGATCACGTGGATCCCGTCGCGCAGTCGGTCCTGGAGCCCGCGGACGAGTGGGAGGATGTGGTCCTCGAGGGCCGGCAGGACCGTCTGGCCGCTGTCCTGTTCCATGATCTCGTGGAACCGCGGGTAGCGCTCGTACGGAACGCCGCCACCGCTGCGGAAGCACTCGACGATGTCGTCCTCGACCGCGCCGAGCATCGGGATGTACTGCGCGAAGGCAGCGAGGTTCGCCTCGCCGAGACCACCCGTCAGCAGCTCCGCATGCTCGGGGGGCAGCGCGTACGTCCCGCCCCTGTGGTCGTGTTCGACGACGTCGCTGACGGTCATCGCCCCGAGCCACTCGGCGACGTACCGCGCGTCGCACCCGGCGTCGTCCGCGAGTTCGTCGGTCGTGCGCGGGCGACCGTCAGCGAGCGTGCGCAACAGGCCGGTGCGGTGCCCGACCGACAGCATCAGGCAGGTGGCGCTGGCGTTCAGGACGTTCACCGGAGGTGGCATGCCACGCGACGGGACCGCGACGCGGGGTCGCATCCTGGACGCCGCCGAGAAGCTGTTCCTCGTGCGCGGGTACGGAGGTACGGCCATCGACGACGTGCTCGACCAGGCCGCCGTGACCAAGGGCGCCTTCTTCCACCACTTCCCGTCGAAGCTGGACCTGGCACGGACCGTGATGGAGCGATGGGTCGAGGTCGACTACGGGATCCTCGACGAGACCATGTCACGGGCCGGTGAGCTGACTCGGGACCCCCTGCAGCAGCTGCTGGTCTTCGTGGGGCTGTACCGCGAGCTGCTCGTCGATGTGGCCGAGCCGTACGACGGGTGCCTGATGGCCACCTACACCTCGGAGCGCGGGTTGTTCGGCGACGAGCTGCTCGACGTGATCCGTGCCAACTTCGACGCGTGGCACGACCACATGACCGAGATGCTCCGTGCTGTCGTCGACCAGTACCCGCCCCGCGCCGAGGTCGATCTCGACAGCCTGGCCGACACCCTGCTCGTCCTCGTGGAGGGCGGCTTCGTCATGTCCCGCGTCCGTCAGGACCCGAGCGCCATCGCGGCGCAGCTGGGCCACCTGCGGACCTACCTCGAGCTGCTGTTCCTGCCGAGCTGATCGGGGTCCGTCAGCCGGTGACGACCGGGAGCAGGCCGGGGTTGCGGGCGTCGGCGGGGAGGTTGTCGCCGGGCCAGCGCTTGCGGGACACGGTGGACAGCTTGGTGAGCAGGTTCATCGCGACCGGGTCCTACTCGCCCGGCTTGGCCTCGATCAGGCCGGCGTCGATGACGCCCTTCATCCACTCCTCGCCCCGCTCGGTGCGCACCAGCGTCAGGGTCCAGTTGTCGTCGGCGCCGATCCCGCCGGTGGAGATGTCGGCGTGCTGGGCGGCGAAGTCCGGGCACAGCTTGCAGCCGGGGCGGGTGTAGGGGTGGAACTCCTTGAGCGGCAGCTCGTGGTACTCCCCGTTGCGCAGCCAGACCATGTAGCGGCCCTTGATGTTGACCTTCACGACGTCGGCGATGTCGATGTCGTGCTGGGCCAGGACGTGCTTCTGCCCGTCGTAGGTGAACGTCTTGGAGCACAGCAGCCCGATGGTCAGGGCGATCTTGCGCTTGTACTTGTTGACCCCGTACGCCTCGACGGTGCCGTTGATCGACGCCTGGCAGGACATCCCGACCAGGGCGATCTGCTTCAGCTTGGCCTCGTCGGCGTCCTTCATGGCCAGCGGGTTGGCCGAGTAGGTGTAGCGGGACCCGGCGGTGCGCAGCACGCCCTCCTTGTCGGTCACCAGCGTGGGCTCGGAGTCGAACGGCCCGCGGGTCTCGGTGATCTCGGAGGTCAGCGCCCCGTCGATCTTCTCGTTCTCCAGCCCCCAGATCAGCAGGGTGGACACCAGCCCGCCGTCCTGGCCGGCCTCGTGCACCGCCTTGTCGGTCGCGCGGGTCAGCAGGATCGAGCGGGTGAACCCGTAGACCTCCTCGGGCTCGCGCGGACGGCCGAACAGCACCTCGTCCAGGTCCGACTCCCAGTTGCGGAACCGCGGGCACGCCCGGGTGCAGATGTCACAGCCCCGGTCCCCGATCACGCACTGGTCGTGCGCCATCCCCTCCCCGATCTGGACCGGGAAGTAGTCGTCGGTGTAGCCCAGCACGTCCCGCGGGCACGCCATCACGCACGCCGCACAGCCGGTGCACAGCCCCGTGTCGACCACCTCGCGGTACAGCTCCCGCCAGTGCACGTCACCCATGTGTCTGCCTCCCTCGGCGGTCCGCCGCCCTCGGATCGTAGGGCGGGGGCGATCCTCCGGACGAGCCACGCCCGTCCCGTCTTCCTACGCTCGGGCCACCCGACCCGAGGAGCCTCGTGTGGCCCGGACCATCCGACGCATCGGCGTGCTCACCAGCGGGGGCGACGCCCCCGGCATGAACGCCGCCATCCGTGCCGTGGTGCGCACCGCCCTCAGGCAGGACTGGGAGGTCATGGGGATCCGCGACGGGTACCAGGGCCTGCTCGACGGCCGGTTCGAGCCGCTCGAGACCCGGGACGTGGGCGGCATCCTCCAGCTCGGCGGGACGATGCTCGGCAGCGCCCGCGCGCCCGAGTTCCGTACCGAGGCCGGCCAGCAGCTCGCCCTGCGCAACCTCCAGCGGAACCGCGTGGACGCCATGGTGATCATCGGCGGCAACGGGACGCAGACCGGCTCGCACGCCCTGTCGCAGCTGGGCGTCCCGGTCATCGGCGTGGCCTCCACGATCGACAACGACCTGCGCGGGTCCGACATCACCATCGGCGTCGACAGCGCGCTCAACGTGGCCCTCGAGGCCATCGACCGGCTGAAGACCACGGCGTCGTCGCACCAGCGGGCCTTCCTCGTCGAGGTGATGGGGCGGAACTGCGGGTACCTGCCGCTGATGGCGGGGATCGCCGGCGGCGCCGAGGCCGTGGTCCTGCCCGAGTACCCCACGACGGCCGACGCGGTCGCCGAGCAGCTCCAGGCGGCCTACGCCCGCGGCAACGACCACGCCGTCGTCGTGGTGGGCGAGGGTGCCAAGCCGGGCACCGACGAGCTCATGGCGCACTTCCGCGAGCACAAGGAGAGGCTGGGCTTCGGGCTGCGCTCCACCGTGCTCGGGCACGTGCAGCGGGGCGCGGCGCCGGGGGCCTTCGACCGGCTGCTCGGCAGCCGCCTCGGGGCCGGTGCGGTCCAGTGCCTCGCCAACGGGGCCGAGGGCATGCTGGTGGGGCTGCTGGGCCGCCAGGTCGAGACGACCCCGCTCGCCGACGTCGTCGGCGGCACCAAGGCCGTGGACCCGAACATGCTCGAGCTGGCCACCGTGCTGGCCAGCTGACCAGGCGCCGCCGCCCTGCTCACCCGAGGTGGGTCGTCAGGCCTGACGGTGCCGTGGGTGTCGAGGTGGCCGTCAGGCCTGACGCCGTGGGTGGGTCACCCCGAGGTGGGCCGTCAGGGCCTGGATGTCGCTCTCGAGGTCGGCCAGGACGGCGTCGGCCGTGGCCTGGCGAAGGCGACGCTTGGTGCCCGCGTAGGCGCGGGGCGGCAGCTCGGCCAGCGACCGGGCGACCTCCTGGGCGCGGGCCAGGACCTGCTCCTCGGCGACGAGCTCGTCGGCGAAGCCACACTCGACGGCCTCGGCCGGACCGATCCGGCGGCCGGGCAGCAGCAGGTCCTCGTAGCGGTCGCGGCGCATGTTGGCGTTCGCCAGCGCGAGGCCGAAGTGGGGCAGCTCGAAGTCGATCTGCGTCTCGGTCAGGCCCCACGCGTACTGGCCCTCGGCGGCGACGGCGTGGTCGCAGGCCATGGCCAGCATCGTGCCGGCGGCCAGGCAGTGGCCGGTGGCGGCCAGCACCGTCGGGCGCGGGTCGGTCCACACCCGCATCCAGGTGCGGCCGAAGCGGGTGAGCAGGTCCCGGACGCCGTCCTGCCCCGCCGAGGCCATGAACTTGACGTTCAGCCCCGCGGTGAGCACCCCGGGGCGCCCGGTGACGACGATCGCACGGACGTCGTCGCCGGCCTCCTCGAAGGCGGCCAGGATGGCGTCGAAGGCGTCGGGGTCGAAGGCGTTCTTGGCGCCGTCGTCCATGGTCAGCGTGAGGATGCCGTCGTCGAGGTCACGGGAGAGGTCCACGCAGGTCACCTTGGCAGGGGACCTCAGAGCGTAGGCCCGTACCCTTGCGCTCCGGCGCACGAAGGAGGGTGAGGTGGCCGACTCGAGGCCGTCCCCCGTCGGCGTGCGCCGTGCTCGGCTGACGTCGCGCGAACGCTGGCTCGTGGCCGCCGCGGCCGTCGCCCCGATCGCCCTGGCCGTCGTCGTGCTGACCCCGGTGGCCCTGGTCACCAGCGCCACCGCCGGGGACGTCGTCGTGGCGGCGCTGGTCTACGGCGGGCTGCTGGGGCTCGCGGCGGGCTTCGTGGCCGTCGACCGGCTCCAGGCGCGCCAGTGCCCGCGGTGCACGACGCGCAACCTGCGGGGTGCGACGGCCTGCGAGGACTGCGGCTACGACCTGGTCCGCCGCCCCCGGTACGCCTGCAGCGAACGGCACGCGGTCCACCTCGAGCCGGGCCTCTGCGAGTGCGGCCGCCGACTCCAGGAGCTCGAGGTCGCCCGCGGGGTCGGCCACGAGGTGCGGTTCATGCTGCGGGCGGGCCTGTGGCTGCTGGCGTTCCTGGTCGTGATCGGGGTCCTGCTCCGCACCATCGTGTCCTGACACACGCCGACGGCCGGCCCCCCGAGGGACCGGCCGGTGCGTGGACGTGCGAGGTCTACAGGCAGCTGCAGCGCAGCTCGAGCTCCTCGTCGGTGATCTCGGGCGTGGTCGTCAGCCAGAAGACCTCGCCGGGGCGGTCGAACCCGAGCCGGGCGAGGGTGAGGCGGAAGTCCGAGATCGTCATGGCACGTCCTGTGTGGTGGGCTCCACTCGCCAGTCAACCCGAACCTGACGTCGATGTCAGTAACGTGCGTACGGGGTGTGCGCTGAACGTGACATCGATGTCAACTCGATGCTCGGGACGCGCCCGGTGGCCGTGCGTCATCGGGACGAGGCGCAGCCGGTCGTCGTCCCTCGGCGATGGATCAGGGCGTCAGCCGGCGCGCAGGTCCAGGGAGGGCAGGCCCTCGAGGCCGTCGAGCAGGCGGACACGGACCCCGGCCTCGAGCAGGAAGTCCCGGACCTCGTCCCAACCGTCGTAGCGCCCGCCGGCGGCGACGACCTCGTCGACGCCCGAGTTGGCGATCAGCTTCGCGCACCCGAAGCACGGGGCGCCGGTGCAGTACAGCGAGGCGCCGGCGCGCTCGTCGGGGCCGCTGAACAGCAGCGCGTTGGCCTCGGCGTGGATGGCGATGCAGGACTCGTAGTCGTGGCCCTGCGGGGCGTCGGTGAGGGCCCGGGGGCAGCCGCCGTCGATGCAGTGGGTCATGCCCGAGGGACCGCCGTTGTAGCCGGTGCTGACGATCCGATGGCCCTGGACCACCACCGCGCCGTGCTTGCGACGCGAGCACGTCGCCCGCGTCGAGGTCGTTCGCGCCAGGTCGAGGAAGTACTCGTCCCAGGACTGCCGTCGCTCGCTCATGCGCACACCTTCTCGTCCGCCCCGGGTCGACGCGCCGCGAGGCTAGACCGGCGGGGGGACCCGCCGCGGGGAGTGGGCGCTCAGACCTGCGGCTTGTTCACCGGCGGGATCATCCCGGGCGGGAGGTCGGAGCGCCCCGCCAACGGCGACAGCTCGAACTCCTCGCGGCCGATCCGCAGGAACTCGACGGGGCGGTCGTTCTCGAGGTGCTCCTCGACGATCTGCGGGACGTCCTCGACGGTCACGCCGCCGTACCAGACGTCGTCGGGAGCCACGTAGATGGTGGGGCCCACCATGCAGGGCTCCAGGCACCCGGACGCGACGATCTTGATGTCGATGAGCCCACGCTGCCCGGTGTACTCGCGCAGCGCCTCGAACACGCCGCCCGAGTTGCGCCGGATGCACGACGGTCGCGGGTGCTCCTCGGGGCGTTCGTTGATGCAGACGAACACGAACTTGCGGGGCATCCCGGCGCGGGCCATGGGTCCTCCTGGCGTGGCGATGACGCGACGGCCGTCGTGCCGCCACCGTAGCGCTGGACCGGCGGTGGACGGCTGTCCGGGGGAAGGTTCGGACCCGTCCGGCACGTTGGGGGTGACACCTGCCCGTCCCGCTCCCTCGGAGGACCCGATGCCCACCGCCGACGCGATCGACGCCGCCCTGCGCGACACCCGACGGATCGCCGTGGTGGGCCTGTCCGCGTCGCCGTGGCGGGCCAGCCACGACGTCGCCGCGGCGCTGCAGCGCGCCGGCTACGAGATCGTCCCGGTCAACCCCAACGTCGACGAGGTCCTCGGCGAGACGGCCTACCCGACGCTGGCCGACGTGCCCGGCGAGGTCGACCTCGTGGACGTGTTCCGTCGCCAGGAGCACCTCGAGGAGGTGGCTCGCGAGGCCGCGGCCATCGGGGCGCCCGTCCTGTGGAACCAGCTCGGCCTGGTCTCGCCCGAGGCGCGGGCCATCGCCGAGGAGGCCGGGATGACCTACGTCGAGGACGCCTGCCTCAAGGTCGAGGTGGCCCGTCGCGGGGCGCGCCCCGCCCCGGCCCGCCCGGCCGGTTCCGACGCCGGCCCGGCAGTAGGCTCGGCGCCAACGACCTCGGCGTCGGATCGGGAGGGACGCAGGCATGTGGCTGGCTGGTGGCCTGGCGGTCGTCGCCGGGGGCGTGCTGGTGGTCGCCCTGGCCTTCCTCGAGGACGAGACCCGGCGGATGCTGCCCACCAGCCGCGGGATCGTCACCGCCGAGGAGCTGCGCGCCGCCGAGCTCCCCGTCGCGTGGCGCGGCTACTCGCGTGGTCACGTGGACGCCCTGCTGGCGCGCGCCGCGACGACGCTGGAGGACGCGCGCCACTACGGCCTCGACGCCGACGAGGCGACCGGGCCGATCACCCGCGAGGGGGTCGACCGGACCCCGGGGCCGGCCGAGCCGCCGTCGTTCCTGCGCGACGAGCTCGACCGGGACGAGCCCGACCGGGACGAGCCCGAACCGAACCCGGGACTAGGTGAGGAACTCGAGGATCGACGCAGCGACGACACCGGGCGCCTCGATCGGTGACCAGTGCCCGACGTCCGGGATGACCTGGACGCGGCTGACGGGGATGGAGCGCTTGAGCTCCTCGGCCATCGCCAGTGGGGTCGAGCGGTCGTGCGCCCCGGTCACGATCAGCGTCGGGACCCCCAGCTCGTCGCGGCGGATCGTGGGAGCCTCGGCCAGCGCGCGGCACGACTTGGCGTAGGCGGTCGCGTCGTTGCGCAGGAACAGCTCGCGCAGCAGCCCGACGCCGCCGGACAGCGTGGCGTGGCTCTGCGGCGAGACCGCCCCGGCCAGCCAGTCGTCGACCAGGACGTCCATGCCGTCCTTCTCGACCTGGTCGGCACGGGCGATGTAGGCCTCGTTGGTCTCGGGCTGGAAGTAGGAGATCCCGCCGACGAGCACGAGCGACTCGACCGCGTCCGGGTGGGTCGCGGCGAACTGCTGGGCGACCAGCGTGCCCAGCGAGTGGCCGACGACCGTGACCGCCGGCAGCTCGAGGTGGGTGATCAGCTTGTGCAGGTCGCGGGTCCACTGCTGGATCGAGAACTTGCCGCGGGCCTGGCTGCGACCGTGGCCGCGCAGGTCCATGGCGATGCAGTGGTGGTGCTGCTTCATGGCCTGGATCACACCGTGCCACACGTTGGCCGAGCCGCCGAGGCCGTGCACGAACACGACCGGCGGGCCCTCGCCCTCGGAGACGTAGTGGATGGTGTTGCCGTCGATGTCGGCGAACATGGGAAGCCTTTGGTGGGTGGGCCCGCGACGGGGCCTCGTGAGGTGGAGTCCGGGGGGAGTCTAGGGTCCGAACGTGCTGGGTCCGCCCCGCCCCGCCGCCAGAGGTGAACGCTCGTGCGACTCGAGGTCGATCGTCACGTCGACGCGCCCCGCGACGTGGTCTGGCGCGTGCTGACCCACTGGGAGCGCCAGCCCGAGTGGATGCTCGACGCCAAGTCCGTCGAGGTCCTGACACCCGAGCGCGAGGGCGTCGGGCGTGACCATCCGCTGCCCCACGAACCTGCTGGGCGTCACCGTCGAGGACGTCATGCGCGTCACCGGCTGGCGGGACCAGGAGGAGCTCGAGGTCACCCACCTCGGCCGTGTCATCACCGGCTCGGGCGCCTTCGTGCTGCACGACGCCCCGGACGGCGGCACCCGCATCGAGTGGTGGGAGGAGGTCGACCCGCCCCTCGGGGCGCTGGGGGAGTGGGGCGCGACGACGCTGGTCCTGCCGATCCTGAAGCGGATCTTCGGCCGCAGCCTGTCCCGGCTCGCCCGCCTGGCCGAGGCCGAAGCCCGCACCAGCGCCTGACGCCTCGCCTACGCCCCGCCCCGCGGCCACCCCCCGGCGGCAGAATCTGGGATGGAGCCCAGTCTTCGTCGCGGAGTCCCGCGGGGCGTCGTCCACGGCCCACAGAAGCTGGGCACGGTTCCAGATTCCGCGCGAGCCGGATCGTCCACAGCACACGGATCGAGGGGCCGTGACGGGGCGCCGTCGTGCGAGGGTCACGGCATGACCCCGGAACTGGCACGACTCCTCGACGACCAACGCGGCGTGATCGCACGCTTCCAGGTTGCGGCGCGGCTTCCGCCTCAGGAGGCGGACGACTGGCTTCGCAGTGGCCGGTTCGAGCGCACCGATCCTTCGATCTATGGCACGTTCCGCCTTCGAGGCAGCGGTGCACACGCAGAGCAGGCGGCGTTCGCCGCCGCGCTCCGCGCCCGCCCGAAGGCCACCGTGACGGGCCCGTTGGTGCTGGGCCTGCTGGGGGTCCCGGGGTTTGGTTGCGACGACCCCTTCGAGGTGCTGACGCAACCGGGGCGATGCCTGACCAACGTGCCCTTCGACTACCGCGAGGACCCGGACCCGACCCGCCCCGTCGCGGAGTACGGCGAGGTGCGTGTCGTGGGACCGATCGACGCGCTCATCGACGCGGCGGCGTTCGTCCCCGAGGACGACGAACGGCGGCTGCGCGTGGCGTGGGACCACCTGCGGTGGAACGATCTGGCGACGCCCGCGCGGCTCGACGCGCGGCTGGCCGCGCTGAGGGGTAGGGCCCCCGGGGCCGCCGCGCTCGAACGGGTGCTCGAACGGGGCGGGGGCGTCGCGCTCGAGAGCGAGGGGGAGCGCTCGCTGGCGACCGTCCTCGACTGCTTCGATCCGCGTCCGGAACCCCAGGTCTGGGTGACCCGGGCCCGACGTGTCGACTTCTGCTTCCGGCCGCTGCGCCTGGCGTACGAGTACCTCGGTACGGCCGACCACGATGGCGTTCGCCAGCGCCTCGACGACGACCGACGTGACGACGAGCTTCGGCGGGCCGGCATCCGCACCCAGTACGTCACCGCCCGCGACCTCGACGACCGTGTCGCCCTCCTTGCGCAGGTGGCCGGGACACTGGTGGTCCGTGCCCATGAGCTCGGCGTGCCCGCCCCGGTGGTGACCCGGCCGCTCGAGGCCTGACCGACAGCGGGACAGATATCTGGGCTCGAGCCCAGAATCTGTCCCCGCCCCGCTGCCAACACCCGTCCGCCCGGCGACAGTCTGGGATCGGTCCCAGAATCTGGGTGCGCCCCTCGCCAACGGGTCGCCCCGCCCGGCAGAAACTGGGATCGGTCCCAGAATTTGCTCAGGGTGGGTCGGACGCCGTCAGGACTTGAAGGCCTCGAAGGGCTGCATGCACGCGTTGCAGAAGCGGCTGTCGCGGCAGGGGGTGGGGCCGAACAGGCCGTCGCGCTCGGTGTCGGTCGAGCCGCAGTAGGGGCAGGGGCGCGGGGCGGTCGAGGCCGGGGCGCTGAACCCACCCGCGGTGGGCAGCACCGGCAGGGCCTGGCGCCCCGCCGGCGGCGCGATGCCGAAGGAGCGCAGCGCGGCGTGACCCTCGTCCGTGATCCGCTCGGGGGTCCAGACGGGGTCGTGGCGGAACCGGACCGTCACCGTGCCGACGCCGTCGACGGCGCCGACCGCGCTGCGGACGTCCTCGGCGATCATGTCCACGGCCGGGCAGCCGGACCAGGTGGGCAGCAGCTCGACCGTGACGTCGTGGTCGTCGACCCGGACGTCGTGGACCATCCCGAGCATGGCCAGCGTCACGGGCGGCAGCTCGGGGTCGGGGACCCCGCCGACGGCGTCACGCACGTCGGCGAGGTCGGGGAGGACGGAGACGCTCACCAGGTGGCTCCCGGGTGCTCGCGGTACAGGAAGGTCATCTCGGGCCACACGTCCTCGGTGAAGTCGGTCGTGTGCTGGCCCCGCCGCCCGCCGAACGCCTCGGCCTCGTCGGGCAGTCGCCCCGACCGGATGGCGTCGGGGACGACGTCGCCGAGGTCGGCGGCGTCCAGCGAGGCCGTGGTCCACTCGGCCCAGCGGGTGAACAGCGTCGCGAAGGACTCGGGCAGCACGCCCGACTCGACCACGACGGCCTCGCCCGCCGGTGCTTCGAACAGCCCGATCGCCTCGGGCAGCACGGCCGCCAGGGCGTCGCGGAACCGACCGCGTGCGTCGTCGTCCTGCGCCCACCAGCCGGCGGAACCACAGGTCGGCGTGCTCGAGGTGGTAGCGCTCCTCGTGCAGCAGCCGGGTCGCCACGGCGGCGATGTCGGCGTCGGTGGAGTCGGCCAACGAGGCCAGCCGTACGGCGTCGGCGTGGTCGTAGCACCAGTGCCGCGCCAGGGTCACGCCGAAGTCGACCGGCGGCCGTTCGCACAGCACGGCGTGCCGGTACTCGTCCGGGGCACGGCCGAGCCCGAGGGCGTCGACGGCGGCACGGTCGTCGCCCGCGGCGCCGGGTTCGCCGGCGATCAGCACCTGGTACCAGACGTCGGCGTGGTTGATCTCGTCCTGGGCGATCGTGGAGAACGCGAGGTCCTCCTCGATGCCCGGGGCGACGCCGGTCCAGTGGCTGGCGCGCTGGCCCATGAGCAGCTCGTCGTCGGCGATGGCCAGCAGCAGCTCACGGCGGGCCTGGGCAGGGGTCATGTCCGTGCTCATGCGGACGCCTTTCCGTTGCGCCCCGGGGCGGGCTGCTCGGCGAGGTGGCCGCGGCCGCGGGCCCGTGCAGCGGCACGGGCCTTCTCGCGCTTCTCGCGGAACCCCGAGTAGCCGGCCTGCAGCCGGTAGCTCATGTCGACCCGGTGGTCGAGCGTCGAGGGGTCGGACACGACCGTGAACGCGTCGGAGGGCACGACCGCGAACTCGACGCCCTCCTCGTGGCGGACGTGGGTCTCGCGGGCCAGGACCAGCGCGGCGTCGGCATCGGGGGCGTGGATCGTCCCGCAGTGCTCGAGCCGGCTCTCCCAGTTGCGGCGGGTGAAGACCTCGAAGGTGCTGTGGTGTCCACTCATGCGACCGTCACCACCCCGTCGTCGGCGCCGAGGACGATGTCCCGGATCCAGTCGTGGTGCCGGTGCATCTGCTGGCGGTACCACAGCCGGATCTTCGTGGCCTCGGTGCCCTCGCCCTTGACGATGGCCTTCAGCCGGTCCCAGTCGGGCTCGGTGTACTTCCAGACCTCCTCGTCGGGATCCCACCGCAGGTTCGGGTCGGGCAGCTCGATGCCCATGTCCCACAGCTTGGGCACGTACTGGCTCATCCACGCCTGCCGGGAGGTCTCGTTGGTCTGGGGCTTGATGCCCCAGTGCATCGAGGGGTCCTTGTCGGCCGGGATGTCGGTGCCGAAGAAGTGGGTGATCGGCTCCCACCAGCGGTTGACGGCCTCCTGCAGCATGGCGAACTGCTCGTCGGTGCCCGACGCCAGCGCCAGCATGATGTCCTCGCCGTGGCGGTAGTGCAGCGACTCCTCGGCGACCACGCGCTTCATCACCCGCACGTAGGGGCCGTACGAGGTGTCGAGCAGCGCCCGCTGGGTGACGATCGCCGCCCCGTCGACCAGGAAGCCGATGCAGGCGACGTCACCCCACGAGTACGTCGGGTAGTGGAAGACGTTGTGGAAGGGCGTGCGGCCGTACACGAGGTCCTCGTACATCTGCCGGCGGGGCTTGCCGAGGCTCTCCGCGACCCGGTAGATCAGCTGGCCGTGGCCGACCTCGTCCTGGACCTTGGCCGCCAGCGAGCGCTTGCGCTTCAGCGACGGGGCGCGCGCGATCCACTCGCGTTCGGGCAGGGCCCCCATGATCTCGCTGTTGGCGTGCATCTCGATGAACTTCAGGTTCAGCCGCCGGTACTCGTCGGGCATCCAGTCGTGCGGCTCGACCAGCTGGCCTGCGTGCACGCGCTCGAGGAACTCCGCTTCCCGAGCCTCGCTGTGCGTGCTCCTGCGGTCCCCGGAGGGACCTCCGTCCGCGACGCCAGCGCCCGGGGAGTCAGCCAGGATGCTGCCGTCGATGTCGGCCTCGTCCACCTCGGGGGCCCGGACCGAGGCCGGGGTGCGTTCGAGGTTGGAGCGGTGGGACGGGGCGACCCCCTCGGGGTCGGCCTCGGCGCAGACCTGCTCCCACCACGCCCACGCAGGCGCCTCCAGCGCCCGGTAGCGGTCGAGGAACACCTGGCCGGCGCGTTCGCCGAGCCAGTCGTTGGGCAGCAGCGCGTCGGGCAGGCCCGGGTCGAGGAACAGGTTCTTGCGCCAGGAGTGGACCAGCTCGACGCGGGCCCGGAACGCGGCCTCACCGTCCTCCGGATCGACCTCGGGCGGGGCGTCGGCGAGGAACGCCGCGTGGGCGGCGTGCAGCTCGGACAGGTCGTAGGCGCGAGCTGCCAGGGCGGCGTCCTGGCCCTCGTGCGTGGCGGTGAACACCTCGACGTCGCCGGCCACGCGGTGCTTGTCGAGCACGACCTGCAACCGCGCCCCGAGGTCCCACGGGCACACCCACGTCCCGGTCCCGATCGAGCCGTAGCCCAGCCAGGTCAGCTCGCGGCGCAGCGCGTCCCGCGACCCCCGCTCGCGTTCCGGGAAGCTGTAGGTGAGCATCCGCCAGTGGCCGTCCCAGGCCAGCTCACGACGCAGGTAGATGCGGTCGGCGGCCTCCTCGAGGCGGCGACGGCCCTGGTCGGTGAGGTGGTAGCGCGCCAGCCGGCCGTGGTGCTCGGCGTCGACCAGTCCCTGCTGGGACAGGCGGCGCAGGGCCTGGCGGACGGCGGCGTCGGAGACGTCCAGCGCCTCCATGCCCCGGGTCAGCGCGGACAGCCACGCGGCCCCGCCCGAGGGCAGGACCACGTCGCCCAGCATGGTGAGCAGCAGGGCCCGCGAGGACGGGCGTGTGACGGTCAGGTCGGCATCGGTCTGGGTCATGGGCTCCCTGCCATGAGGTGGCGTACGCGGTCGAGTACGCGGGGCCGGATGTCACATCCGGTGACAACGTGTGACATAATCAGCACGTTCGTGAAATAACGTAACACGGGCATTGACCCGCCACAAGGGGCCCGGTCGGGGCCGTCCGCCCAGCGCGTACCCTCCCCCTTCCACCGACCGAGGTCTCCCGTGCGTTCCCGACTCGCCGCGGCCGTGCTCGCCGTGCTGCTCGCGGGCTGTGCCAGCTCCAGCCTCCCGCAACGCCAGCCCGAGGCGCTCGACGACGGCGTGCAGGCCACGGGCCGGATCGGCGGGCAGCGTGTCGCCGTGTCGGACGGGTCACCCGAGACCAACCTGGTGGACTGCGACCCCAACACCCCCGACGCCGACGTCTGCTGGATCGCGCGGACCATCGACGGCGCGACGATCGCGTTCGTGATCGAGAACCCCGGGGCGCTGGTGGCCGGCGAGGACATCCGCGTCCGCGACGACGACTGCGTCGACTGCGACGACGTGACCGAGCACGCCGTGATCGACCTTCGCATCGAGGGCGAGCAGCGCCGGGCCTCCTCGGGCCGGTTGGAGGTCCGCCGCGCGGACGACCGCTACGCCGCGTCGTTCGACATACGATTCCCGGACGCCGACCAGCTCCAGGGCGAGTTCAACATCCGACAGCTGGCGCCCGACGAGCTGTGACGGCGGGGAGGTCGTCATGGGGTCGTCGCGGGGCGCATGGTCGGGCCCCGACGCGCCCGCGACGACGACACCTGCCCCGACCGTGTCCCTCGACGAGGTGTGGGCCGGCGCGCGACGACGCCTGCTGGCGGCCGTGATCGCGTTGCCGGGCGGGGTCGGACTGGCGGTGCTCGCCGCCTGGGCGGCGACCCGCCCGCTCGCCGGCGCCGAGTGGGACCTGCTGGCCGTCGGCGGGGTCGTGCTCGAGGTGGCCGTGGTCGTCCCGCGCGCCCTGCGGGTCTGGCGCCTGTGGCGCGCGCGGCGACGCGACGGTGAGGTGCAGGGCGAACCACATCCCGTGCGGCTGGCGGTCCAGGCGAGTGGCCCGTTGGCCGCCCTGCCGGCCGTCGTGGCCGTCTGGCGGGCCGACGCCCCGAACGACCCCCCGGTGCGCGTCGACGCGGTGGACCGCTCCGCGTTGCCGCTGGTGGACGGGGGGCGCATGTGGGCGACGGTGGTCGGCGGGCTCCACCGGCTGGCGACCTACCGGCTCGAGGACGGGACGCCGATCATCGCGGCGGGGCGCACCAACCTCCGCCAGCGGTGGTACGCGCGCGCCGAGGCTCGGGACCGGCGCCGCGTCGGCGGTCTCGACCGGCGTCCCGACGCCCCGTACCCGGCCGTCCGCGTCGACGGGGACCTCGTCACCGAGCTCCGGGCCGTGGCCGTGCCCATGGCCACCCTCGCCCTGCTCGTGGCCGGCGTCGGGCTGCTGGCGATCGTCCCGTCGCTGTCGGCCGGCCTCGGGGTTGATCCGGGCGTCGCCGGCGCCGCCCTCAGCGCCCCAGCAGCTTCCCCACGGCCTCGCCGACGCGCCGGCGGGTGCGCCCGTACTTGGCGTCGTCGCGGATCGCGGCGCCACCCTCGGCGACGGGGTCGTCCTCGTCCGTGGCGTCCGGCGGGGCGCTGACGGCGGCGACGATGAGCGGGTCGGCGCCCCGGTTGTCGATCCCGTGGACCACGCCCGCGGGGACCAGCAGCGCCCCCATGGGGTCGAGGCCGACCTCGCCCTGGTCCGTGACGAACCACGACCGTCCCCCGATGACGGTGTAGGTCACGTCCGCGTCGGGGTACTGCAGCACCGGGGTGGCCTGCTGCGGCTCGATGCACCACAGGTCGTGGGCCAGCCGCCCCGTCGAGAACACGCGCGTGCGGCGGGCCGCGTCGGAGGTGAAGTCGACGTAGTCGCGCAGGTCCACCGGACGCACGCGCGCGGCGGGCGTCGTGTCGGGGGCGTCGGCGGGCTCGGGCGGGGTCGGGTCGCTCATGGCGGGCAAGGGTACGAGACCCGGGCGCCCGGTCCGGCCGTGCGACCCGCTCGGTAGGCTCGCGCGTCCGACCGAAGGGACCGACGTGGTGACGTTCGCAGCGACGACCGGCGACCTGGCCGACGCCGAGGTGGACCTGCTGGTGGTCGGGGCGACGCGCCCCGCCGCTGCCGACGACAGCGACGAGATCCTCGCGCCCGAGCTCGACGCCACGGGCACCGCGCTGGACGACCGGTTGGGCTACGACGTCGCCGACGCCTGCCGCGCCGCCGGCTTCGACGGTGCGATGGGCACGTCGATGCGCCTGCCGACCCGCGGCGCCGTGCCGGCCCGCCTGGTGCTCGTCGTCGGGCTCGGCGCCGCCGGCGACGTCACCACCGAGACCCTGCGCCGCGCCGGCGCCCCGATCGCCGAGGCGACGGCCCGCACCGCCTCGGTGGCCACGACCCTGCACCAGTGGGGGGACATCGAGGCCGAAGCGGCCACCCGCGCCGTGGTCGAGGGCATCACCCTCGGCGCCTACCGCTTCGGCTCCTACAAGTCCAAGGACGAACCGCACCAGCTCGCCGACGTGCAGCTGGTCGGGGGCGACGGCGACGCCGTCGAGGCCGGCATCCACCTGGGTCAGATCTCGGCCGGCGCCACCGTCCTGGCCCGCGACCTGGTCAACACGCCGTCGGGGGACAAGCGACCCCCGGCGTTCGCCGACCGTGCCCGCGAGCTGGTGGCCGACCTGCCCATCGAGGTGACCGTCCTCGACCAGGCCGCCCTCGAGGAGGGCGGCTACGGCGGCCACCTCGGCGTCAACGCCGGCTCCGACGTGGAGGCCCGCTTCGTCGAGCTGCGCTACCGCCCCGACGGCGCCTCCCGCCACGTCGCCATGGTGGGCAAGGGCATCACCTTCGACTCCGGCGGCCTGTCGCTCAAGCCGCCGAAGGCCATGGAGTGGATGAAGGTCGACATGGGCGGGGCCGCCACGGTGCTGGCCGCCGTCCGTGCCGCTGCCCAGCTCGAGCTGCCGGTCGCCGTCACCGGGCTGCTGTGCCTGGCCGAGAACATGCCGTCCGGGTCCGCCACCCGCCCCGGTGACGTCCTGCGCATCAAGGGCGGCAAGACCGTCGAGGTGCTCAACACCGACGCCGAGGGCCGCCTGGTCATGGCCGACGGGCTGGTGCACGCCGGCGAGCTCGACCCGAAGCCGGACGTGGTGCTCGACATGGCCACGCTGACCGGCGCGGTGATCCACGCGGTCGGCCCCAAGTACGTCGCCGTGATGTCCAACGACGACGACACCGCCGAGTCCCTCCTGGCCGCGTCCGCGGTGTCCGGCGAACCCATGTGGCGCCTGCCGCTGGCCGCCGACGAGTACGCCGAGGACCTCAAGTCCGAGGTCGCCGACGTGCGCAACGTCGGCGGCACCGGGGCCGGGACGATCCGCGCGGCGCTGTTCCTGCGCGAGTTCGTGCCCGAGGGCGTGGCCTGGGCCCACCTCGACATCGCCGGGGCGGCGTGGAACGACGGCCAGCCGTACTTCCACGTCCCCCGCAACGGCACCGGCGTCCCCGCCCGCACCATCATCGACTGGCTCCGCGCCAGCTGACGACGGGCACCCCGTGGACTACGTCGCCCGACCCCAGCCGCAGGGCGCGCGCGGGCTGCGCATCGTCCCCCCGCACGAGCTGCCGACCTTCGCCGACGTCGGCGGCATGGAGGCGCTCAAGACCACGCTGCGGGACACGGTCGGGCTCGTGCTGGCCAACCGCGCCCGCGCCCGGGACTACCAGATCGCCTTCAACGGCCTGCTGTTGCACGGCCCGCCGGGAACCGGCAAGTCCCACCTCGCCCGGGCCATCGCCGGCGAGTTCCGCATGTCGCTGCTGCACCTGTCCACCGGCGACCTGGTCGAGGGGGTCGCCGGCGCCGGGGCGCGCAACGTCACGGCGGCCTTCGACGCCGCCCGCCGCGCCCGCCCGTGCCTGCTGTTCCTGGACGAGTTCGACTCCATCGCCCAGCGCCGGGACGCCGCCGGACACCCCGAGGAACGCCGCACGGTGAACCAGCTGCTGGTGGCGCTCGAGTCCGTCCAGGACCAGCCCGACGTGCTCGTGGTCGCCGCCACCAACGACCTGGACCACCTCGACCCGGCGGTGGTACGGCCCGGGCGGTTCGACCGGCACGTGCGCGTTGACCTGCCCGACCACGCCGCCCGGGTCGCCATCCTCACCGTGCACCTCGCCACGCCGTCCCAGCCACGACGCCGCCATTGACCTCGACGACCTCGCCGCACGCACGGACGGGTGGAGCGCGGCCGCGCTGGCCCTGTTGGTCGAGGACGCCGCCATGCGTGCCTTCCGCGACGCGGCCGCCACCGGCGAGGCCGTGCACATCGGCCCCGCGCACCTCGACGACGCCCTGGCCGCCCGCGGGGGACAGGACCGTCCGACGGTCGAACGCTGGTCGTGGGACGACCTCGTGCTGCCGGCCGACGTGCTCGGCGAGCTGCAGCAGCTCGAGGCCCTGCTCGCCGAGCCCGACCTGGCCGAGCAGCTCGGCATCGACCCGCCCGCGGGCGTGTTGCTGGCGGGACCGCCCGGGACCGGCAAGACCACCGTCGCCCGGGTGCTGGCGGCCCAGTCGCGCTGCTCGTTCTACCCCGTCAGCGCCGCGGACGTGTCCAGCCGCTGGCACGGCGAATCCGAACGCTCCATCCAGCGGCTGTTCGCCCGCGCCCGGTCCAACCGACCCAGCATCGTCTTCATCGACGAGGTGGACGCGCTCGGCCGCGTGCGTGGCCACGACGCCGGCGGGGCGGGGGACCGACAGCTCACCCAGCTGCTCGCCGAGATGGACGGCCTCGGCTCGTCCACCGGGGTGATGGTGCTGGCCGCCACCAACCGCCCCGACGTGCTCGACCCGGCCCTGGTGCGGGGCGGGCGACTGTCCCGCACCATCACCCTGCCGCTGCCCGGCCAGGCCCTGCGGCTGCAGCTGCTCCGGCGCCTGACCGCACGCATGCCCACGGTGGGGGTCGACCTCGAGCGGGTCGCCGCCACCACCGAGGGGATGTCGGGCGCCGACCTCGCGGCGCTGTGCCAGCAGGCCGCCGTGCACGCGCTCGTCCGCGTCCGCGCGGCCGGCGACCGTGACGCCGCCGTCGAGGTCCTGCCCGAGGACGTCGCCCGGGCGATCCTCGACTGGCGAGGGGCGGCCTGATGGCCTCGGGGACGTTGGCGAGACGCTAGGGATTCGGCGCGTCGTGGACACTGACGCGGACACGATCGGTCACCGCGACCGCCTCGTCGCGTTCGTGGTCGGTCTCGACCGCCGAGGGCTCGTCGCGGACCTCGGCCTCGACGACGGGCATCGGGGTCGATGACCTGTCGGCGGGGGTCGTGCGGAAGGTCGGTGCGGGCGCGGCGCAGGCGGCCATCGAGATGGCGAGGAGGGCGGCGAGCGGACCGCGACGACTCATCGACCGCGACCGCCACGGCGTCGGACGTGCACGATCACGGTCGCATCGTCACACGTTCCACCGGGATCACAGGCCTCGTAGCCGATCTCGACAGTGCCGGTGAACCCTCGTGGTGGTGCGTAGAACAGCCACCCCGCCCCACCGAGGGCCGCCACACCGTCGTCGGGCTGCGCGGTGAGCCGCGCTCGGAGCCCGTCGCCCTCTGGGTCGACGTCGTTGTCCAGCACCCCCGGGGCGGGGAGCAGGAGCCAGGCGTTCTTGTCCATGAAGAGGTGGTCGTCGGCCGCCGAGGGCGCGCGGTTGGCGGTGATGCTGTCCCCCGGCTCGAGGATCGTGGTGGACCCGTCGATGGTGATCGAGATGCCGGCCTCGCTGTTCGGGCGGTTCTCGACCACCCACCCGGTCGAGCCGTCCGGCGTCACCTCGACGACCGCCCCGGTTGGCGCGACCACCTCGGTCCCGTTGGGAAGCACGAGGGTGACGGGGCCGGCGAGAACGGTGAGGCCATAGGACCCACAGACGACGACGACGTCGTCCCCCGTCGTCAGCTCGAGCAGACCTGTGGGGTCCTCGCACGCCTCGAGTGTCGCCGTTCCTGCGTCGCCGTCCGCCCGTACGCGGACGCCTGGGTCGGTGGGTGTCACGCGAAGCTCAAGGCCGTCGCGCTCAAGGATCCGGCCGGTCGTCGGGCCGGAGGCGAACCCGTTGCTCGGCGCCGGGTCCAGGTCGATCCGGTCGTCGATGCCATCGCCGTCATCGTCGACGAAGCTCGCCCCGAGCTCTACGGCAACCGGGTCCGCGACCGCGACGGTCTCGTCTGCCGTGAGGTCGAGCTCGGCCAAGACGCGCACCGCGTCGGTCACGGTCACGATCTCCGAAGCGTCGATGCCGAGCTCGAGCAGCACGCGTACCGCGTCCGCCACCGCCACCGCCTCGCTGAGGGGCACCCCGAGGGCGAGGGCGACATCGACCGCGTCGCGAACATCGACCACGTCTGCCACCGGGACGCCCAGTTGCAAAAGCACCTGCACCGCGTCCCGCGCCGTGACGACCTCGTCGACGGGGACGCCCAGCTCGAGCAGGACCCGCACCGCGTCGTGGACCCGCACGACGTCGTCGACGGGAACGCCGAGCTGGACCAGCACCGTGATGGCGTCGACGACCCCGACGGCCTCGTCGACCGTCAGCCCCTCGGCCACCAGGACCGCCACGACGTCCGAGACGGTGACGGCCTCCGGGACTGTGACGCCGAGCTCACGCAGGACGCGGACGACGTCCGTCACGGCCACGGTCTCGGCAACGGGCATCGTCAGGGAGCCAAGTGGGTCCGTCACCGTGATCGTGACGGTGGCCTGGTCCCGAGCCTGCTCCCACTGGTGGACCCAGGGCTCGTACCCGGCGGCGCTGCCGTCGGCCCAGTAGACGATCGAGTTCTCCGTGCCGCCAAAGACGGCGATCTCGTTCGGTCCGTAGGGGTCGATGGGCGCTAGGCGGAACGTCCCACCCGGGCTCCCGTCCGTCGCCCACGGGTGGGTCCCGGTGCCGTCAGAGGCCGTGAAGTAGAAGCGGGATCCGACCGACACGAGGTCGGCGGGCGATGACGAGGCGGTGCCGGGAGCGATGTCGGCCACGAGGACGGCGTCGCCGGCCTGGTCATCGCTGCGCCACAGCTCCGTGCCGTGCTCGGAGTCCGTCGCGGGGAACGCCACCGCCGAGGCCTGCCAGGCCCCCATGCCGGCCGGCACCACGCCCGAGGGCACCAGAGGACGTGCGACGTCGGTGTCGTCGAGCAGAACCAGGTCGTCCCCGGTGAAGGCCAGCAGGCCCCCCGGCCCCGGGGCGACGTCCCACGGACGTGTCGGCAGCACCTGCTCGAGCGTCTGGCCGGACGCGTCGTACCGGTGGTAGCCGTCCCCGACGACGGAGCCGAAGGCGGCGTACACCGAGCCGTTCGCGGCGGCGAGGAGGTACGGCGCGGACGACATGGCGAAGGTCGTTCCCGGGAATGTGCCGGGCGCCACGTCGACCAGCAGCCGTACGCCCGCGGCATCGGCCACCCACAGCTCCTCGCCCGTGCTGGCGCTGTCGCCGGCGAACACGACCCCGTCGCCGAAGGGCACGATCGGGCCGGTGGGCGCGACGCGGACCGGCTCCGGCAGCCCCGGGGCCGTCCCGAGGTCGAGGATCCGACGGGTGCCCTGCGCGTCGATGGACTGCAGCGTGTCGGGCGAGGTCGAGCTCGTCGGAGCGATCACGTAGAGGGCGGACGCGGAGGCGACGATCCGCGACGGCGACAGCACGTCTGGCCATGCGGACGTACCCGCGGGGGTGCCATCGCTCGACCACAGCCGCGCCCCGTTGTCCGTGCCGTCCGTCGAGGCGCGAAACCACACGCGGTCGGCGAAGCCGACCAGCTCGTCCGCGCCGGCGAGACCGCTGCCCGTGCCGGGGTGGATGTCCGCGACGAGCGTCACGTCGCCGGGCGCCCCGAGGGTCTGGAAGAGCTCGAGACCGTGCTCGTTGTCCCGAGCGGCGAACAGGATGCTCGTGCCCAGCGTCGCGATGGGGGTCGTGTCGAAGGGTCCGCGACTCGCACCGTTGGTGAACAGGTCAGCCAGGAGGGTGCTGACGCCACCCGTCGCGGTGAGCTCGTACGTGAATGTGTCCGTGCCGGCGAACCCGAGAGCGGGCGTGTAGGTGAACCCACCGTCGGACGAGAGCCCCAGGGTCCCGTCCGTGGGGCCCTCGACCAGCCCGAGCGTCGCCCCCGCGGCGGTGTCGTTGGCCAGGACGCCCGGAGCGCCCACGACGAGGCTGGCGTCCTGGGCGACCTGGTAGCCGTCGTCGACCGCGTCAGGAGCGTTGACGGCGAGACCCGGCTGCCCGACGGCAACGAGCGCGACCACGACCGCGGGCAGGGCCCAGCGGGCGGCGCGGCCGGGGCGGGGGTGAGCGCTCATCGAGGAGGCGACGGGGCGCCTAGCTGAAGCTGATCCGCACCTCGACCGTCGCCATCTGCCCGTCGCTGACCGGGATCTGGGCGAGCTCTCCCGAGTCGGGGTCGTGCAGGGTGCGTTCGGTGAAGTTGCGGTACTCGCCCGTGATGCCGTCGCACGAGGACACGGGACATGTCTCGAGGAAGGTGTGCACCCGCCCGATGAAGCCGTCCTGGCTGGCCGTCAGGGTGCCCACGAGCACGATGTCGGTGCCGTCGACGCTCGTCTCCAGCGTGTTGAAGACCGTGCCGGTCCACCCGGTGGCGGGTGGGGCGAGCGCACACGGGGCCTTGGGGGTCTGGGCGTCCCCGCATGGGCTGGGGCTCTCCTCCCCGAACGGGCCGGCGCCCTCGACACTCACGATCCACCGGTTGGTGTCGACGATGCCGCCTGTCAGCAGCTGCGAGAGCGCGATCTGGCCGTCGGGCGTCAGGCTGTTCTGGAAGGCGTGGCTCGCGACCGGCGTGCCGTCGGCCTCGGCCACGTCGATGGTCCACGCCCCGTGGACGGTGATGCCGTCGGTGGATGCGTCGTCGGGAGCCGGGCTCCCGAGCACGGCGACCGCGAGCGCCGCGACCGCAACGAGTGTGAGCAACCTGGTCATGGCACCGCCCCGGTGTCCGCCCCCGTGCGCCACCCCTTGGCGACGACCGCCCAACCATACGTGGAAGCCGAGGGCCGTCAACCCCCGGGCTCCTGACCGCGTTCAGACCGCCGCGGTGTCCGGGTGACCTTGTCCAGGAAGCGCTGACGGTCGACCAGCACGCGCCGGTGCCGAACCTTGGCGACGATCTCCTCGTCGGACCGGATGATCACCTGGAACTCGAGGCGGCGGCCGTGGTGGCCCACCAGCGTCGCGTCCGCGTCGATCTCGTGGCCGACGGCGGTCGGCTTGATGTGCTCGATCTCGGCCCACTGGCCGACCGAGGTCTGCCCGTCGGGCAGGTCCTCGCAGATCGCGGCGATGCACGCGCCCTCGGCGAGGGTCAGGATGGCGGGCGTGCCGAGAACCGGCACGTCACCGCTGCCCATCATGTCGGCGCAGTGCTGCTTGGTCACCTTGAGGTGACGGGACTCCTTGAGCCCCGGGTCACAGGAACCCATGGTCGCATGGACCTCGCTGTCGGGTGTGGCGGGAGGTGTCGACAGGCGCGGCCACGTGGGGCGTGGGAGTGGTCCCCCAGACGTCACGCACGGTGTCGTCGGCATCCGACCAACGAATGTACGCCATCGCAGGTGCGACTTCGACCCTCGACGGTCACCATCCACCCGGGACCCCCGCCCCGGCCGGAGGTGCGACCCGCCGAGGTCGCGGTTCGCGCCGGCGCGTGCGTGGTGGCACCCTGTCGCCGCCGTGCGCCCCGCCGTGCGGCGTCTCCCCGCCCTGACCGAGAGGCACAACGTCCGTGGACGCCCCTGCCGTCGTGCTGGCCCTGGTCCTCGCCGAGACCTGCGTGGGCGGCCTGGTGCTGCTCTGGTTCGCCCCGACCTGGGGCAACGTCCGGCACGGCTACGAGGTCCTGCTGTCCTCCACGCTGGCGCTGATGGGCTGGGGGGCCTGGGCCGCCCTGCAGCGTCCCCTGGCGAGCCTGGTCACCGCCGGGGGCGCCGCCGGCGACGCCGCCCCGTGGGCGGGGCGCCTGCTGGCCGCCACCACCATCCTGGCCGCGCTGGCGGCCGTGGCGCTGCTCGCGAAGCTGCCGCCGGTGCTCGGCCGGATCCTCGGCATCGTGGCCACCCTGACCGGCATCGCCTCCTTCGTGCCGCTGGCCCTGATCCGCGCCGCGCGCGACACCGGCGGGGCGGCCCTGGGCGTGCTCGAGCTGCTGCTCGGCGCCTTCCTCCTCGGCGCCATCTGGGACGGCATGGTGCTCGGGCACTGGTACCTCGTCGAACGCCGCCTCTCGAACCGCTACATGGTGTGGATGGCCTGGGCCAACGTCGCCGCCGTGGTCGCCGGGGCCGTCGCCGTGGGCCTCTCGGCCGGCAACCCCGTGCCCTGCGAGGGCCTGGCCGGCACCGACCTCACCGGCTGCAGCCTGTCGTTCTCCCCGCTGCTCGCCGTCGGTTCCATGACGCTGATGATCGGCTTCGGCGTCCTCGCACTGATCGCCGTCATCGCCTACTTCAACGTCCGCCTCGCCCGCGAGGGCGGCCGCTCCATCCAGGCCTCCACCGGCATGTTCTACCTCGCCGTCATCCTCGCCCCCGCCGCCGAGTTCGCCAGCAAGATCCGCTTCTTCTGACTCAGGTGGTGGCGGCTGCGCCAGGCGGGCGAGGAGGAGGCCGTCGTCGACGGGCAGGACGGTGGCCTCGGCCCACGGGTCGACGGTGACCGACTCGAGCAGGCCGCTGGCGCCGGTGGGGGTGGCCATGACGCGCCGGGCGACGAGCAGGCCGCCGGGGCGCAGCAGGCGTTCGACGTCGGTCAGCAGGCGCGCGTGGTGCGTGGGGTCGCCCTGCAGCAGCACGAGGTCGTAGCCGGCGTCGCTGAGCCGGTCGACGACCGTGGCGGGGTCACCGAGGATCGAGCGGGTCCGGTCGGCGACGCCGGTCTCGGACACGCCGGCGGTCGCGAGGCCGTGCAGGTGGGTGTCCGACTCGATCGAGGTCAGCACGCCCCGTTCGCCCATGCCGGCCAGCAGCCACGCCGCGGTCACGCCGCCGGCCGCCCCGACCTCGACCGCGTGGCGGACCGCCCCGACGCCGGCGAGCAGCTTCAGCAGCGCCCCGACCTCGGGCGGGGGCGGCGTGGTGGTCTGCTCGGCGCGGGCACGCACGGCGGCCAGTGGGGCATCCTCGGACGCCGTCAGCCGCCGGACGGCGGCCAGCTGTTCGGGGTCCACGGATCGTCTCCTCGCGTCTCGTGAGCGCGGTCGGCGCACTCACGCTAGTCGCTGTGGAACTCCCACGACCGGCCGCGACGTTGTCCTGACTGGCCCGTCCGACCGTCCGTCCCGCCGATTCCCACCCCCGAATCCCACCCCTCCCAAGGACCCACCGTGCAGAGGGCTACCCTCGAACCTGTGGTGGCACCCCCCACCCACAGGAGATCGCACGTGGCGTCCGACCCCTCGGCGGACCGTCGGACCCCGTCCGCGCGGCCCGACGACGCGCTGCTGCCCGACGTCGACCCCGTGCCCTCCTTCGAGGAGGTCGCGACCCGGTACGGCCCGACCGTCTACCAGATGGCCTACCGGCTCACCGGGGACGACGAGGAGGCCCGCGACCTCGCGCAGGACGTGTTCGTCCGCGTCTACCGCAACCTGGACAAGTACGAACCGGGCACGTTCTCCGGCTGGCTGTACCGGATCACCAAGAACCTGTTCCTCGACCGCGTGCGCCGGCACAAGCGCTACCGGATGGAACCGCTGCCCGACGAGGACTGGAAGCAGCCCGTCGAGAGCGCCCCGGGCCCGGCCGACCGGGTCGAGCAGGGCCTGCTGCGGGGCGACATCGAGCGCGCCATCGTCACCCTGCCCCCCAGCTTCCGCACCGCCGTCGTGCTGTGCGACGTCCAGGGGCTCAGCTACGACGAGATCAGCGAGGCCACCGGCTGGCCGCTCGGGACGGTCCGGTCGCGCATCCACCGGGGCCGCAAGCTGCTGCGCGAGGCCCTCACCGGGGACGCCGAGGTCGAGGACACCACCGATGCGTGACCTCGGGCACCCGGACGACCTGCTGTCGGCCTTCCTCGACGACGAGCTCGACGAGGCGGAGGCGACCCGCGTGACCCGCCACCTCGCCGACTGTGACCGCTGTCTCGAGGAGCTCGACGGCCTCCGCGACGCTCGCTCGGCCCTGCGTGGCCTGCCCGAGGTCGGGCCCCCGCCGTCGTCGCTGTTCGCCGCCGTGCCCGGTGCCGCGGCCCACGCCGACAGCGCCGCCCGGGCGCGCCTGGCCGCGGCCGGGCTGGTGGCGGCGCTCGCCGCCCTGTTCACCACCGCCTTCGTGCTCGGCGAGGGCGAGCCGGGCGAGGTCGTCCCGCCCGTGGACGTCGTCGTGGTCGACCACGTGGCGCGCACCGGCGGGGGTCCCATGATCCAGCCCGTCGACCTCGGCCGGTGATCGCCTCGCGCTCCACGACGACCGCCGCGCTCGCCGTGGCGGTCGTTGCGGTGTGGCTGTGGCCGGGCGCCGCCGGAGCGCGGGTCCCCGGGCAGGGCCCCGACCTCGAACCCGTCGCGGACACGACCTGGCAGGAGGTCCTCGGCCGCGCGGTCGGCGCCACCAGGACCGGCTTCGAGGCCACGATGGTGGTCGTCAGCGTGGACGACGGTGGCCCCGGCGTCACCGAGGTGGCGCTGCGCAAGGACGCCGACGGGGACCTGACGGTCGCCGCAGCGGAGGCATGGCTGATCGCCCGTGACGAGACCTCCGCGATGTTCCGCGACGCCGAGGCCGGCCAGCTGGTCCGGCTCGGGCAGGTGCAGGCGCTGCCCTTCACCGTCGCCGAGGCCGACCGCAACTACGACGTGGGCGTGGACGGTCGGGCGCAGCTGCGGACCGGTCCCGCGGTGGCCGTGGGCTTCCGCCGCGACGACGTCCTGCGCGAGCGGCTGTACGTGGACGACGCCACCAGCCTCGTGGTCCGCCGCGAGACCTACGACGTGGCGGGCGCCCCGGTGCGTGTGGCCGCCCTGACCGACCTGCAGGTCACCGACGCCCAGATGGAGCAGATGGAGGCGGCGGGCGAGACGGCGCTGGCCCACCGCGAACCGCTCTCGCCCCGCCGCGTGCGCCGGATGGCGGGCCACGGCTGGGACGTGCCCACCACCGTCGGGGCCGGGTTCGAGCTCCGCGCCGGGTTCACGGTCGATGAGGGCGCCGCGGTGCAGCTCGTGTACTCCGACGGCCTGTACACGCTCAGCGTCTACGAGCAGCCGGGGCGCGTGGACGCCCGTGCGCTCGACGGGGCCGTTCGGTCCGACCGCGACGGCATCCCGGTCTACCGTTGGCCGGGCGCCGAACCCGAGCGCATGGTCTGGAACGGCGACGAGCACACGTTCACCGCCGTGACGGACGCCCCCGCCGACGTGCTGATGGACGCGGTGGGGGACCTGCCGCACGATCCCGCTCCGGCGCTGGCCACCCGCCTGACGCGCGGGCTGTCCCGGCTCGGTTCGTGGCTGTGGCCCTTCGACTGACCTGATCTCCCGCTGAGGACGACCCGTGGAACGAGACCGCGACGAGTGGCGCCGGCCCTGGACCGACGCCGACCACGGGGCGCGCACCGTGACCGCGCCGCCCGCCGAGGACCCCGCCCCGGCCCCGTCCGAGGAGGGGGCCACCGTGGCGCGGCCACGTCCCCTGGCCCCGCCGGCCACGTGGGACGCGCAGGACGACGGGCCGGGCTCGCCGTCGGGGTCGGTCCGTCCGCCGGACACCGTGGGCACGGTCGACGCCCCGCCCCGCCCCGTCCGCCGCGGCGTCGCGACGGCGCTGCTCGCCGCCCTGCTCGGGGCGGTGGTCGGGACCGCCGGGACCATCGCGGTGCTCGGTGACGACGACACCGCCTCGGTCACCACGCCGGCGCCCTCCAGCGGCGAACAGGTCCAGGCGCCCACGATCGACCTCGAGAACGTCGACACCGGCAACGTCGTCCCGGCCGTGGCCGCGGCCGTCACCCCCTCGGTCGTGCGCATCGACATCATCGGCAGCGGCGCCGGCGGCGCCGAGGAACCGCTCGGCCTCGGATCCGGCGTGATCTACCGCTCCGACGGGTTCATCATCACCAACAACCACGTCGTGGAGCAGGCCAACTCGCTGGACGTGAAGCTGTCGGACGGGACCGTCTTCGAGGACGCCGAGGTCGTCGGCACCGACCCGCTCAACGACCTCGCCGTGCTCAAGATCGACGCCACCGGGCTGCCGGCGGTCAACCTGCGCACCGACCAGGAACCCGTCGTGGGCGAGACCGCGATCGCCATCGGGTCCCCGTTCGGCCTCGACGCCTCGGTCACGGCAGGCGTGGTCTCGGCGACGGGGCGGGACATCACCGTGCCCCCGTCGGCCGCCGGCGGCGAGCCGCTGCTGATCCCGGCCGTGATCCAGACCGACGCCGCCATCAACCCGGGCAACTCGGGTGGGGCGCTGGTCGACCGCGAGGGCCGCCTGCTCGGCATCAACACCGCCATCCTGTCCGGCACCGGCGGCTCGCAGGGCGTGGGCTTCGCCATCCCGGTCGCGCAGGCGACCACGTCGGCCGACCAGCTCATCGAGACCGGCGAGGTCCAGTACCCACTGCTCGGCGTCACCGGCACCGACGTCACCCGTGAGATCGCCGGGCGCGTCGGCCTCGACGACGGCGGGGCGCTGATCGACACCGTCAGCCCCGGGTCGGGGGCCGCCGACGCCGGGCTGCAGACCGAGGACATCATCGTGGCGGTCGAGGGGGACCCGATCGACTCGATGTCGGACCTGGTGGTCACGATCCGCCGCTTCCAGCCGGGTGACACCATCGAGGTGACCTACCTGCGTGACGGCCAGCAGCGGACCGTCGACGTGACCCTCGGCGACCGCGCCGACCTCGCGCCGTAGCCGACGGGACGCCACCGGGGCCCGGCTACGCTCGGGTCCCTGCGAGAGGGACGAGCAGTTGGGCAACCTGGGCTTCCCCGAGATGCTGGTGATCGCGGTGATCGCCCTGCTCGTCTTCGGCCCGGACCGCCTGCCCGAGCTCGCCCGCAACGCCGGCAAGGCCATCGCGAAGTTCCGGTCCGAGGCGTCCCGGTCGGTCGAGGAGCTCAAGCGGGCCGCGGACATCCAGGGCCTCGACGACGAGCTCAAGGGCATCTCGCGTGACGTCCGCGACCTGCGCAGCAGCGTCACCGGCGTCCTGACCGGGGCGTCGGCCAGCGCCGCCCCGCGCTCGGCCGATCGTCCCCCGCCGACCGACCCCGAAGCCACCTGAGTGGCGGTTCGGCCCGGGTTCCCGACCACGCGGATCGTGCTGTCGCTGGCCGCCATCTCGGCCAGCTACGTCGCCGTGCGCACCGACCGCGCCGGCCCCTTCGACCATGCCGTCGCACGCGTGCTGCGTCGCCCCATGGGGCCGGCCGTGGACACGCTGGTCGGGTACGGCACGGACCTCGGCTCCGTCTACGGGCTGGCTGGCGCGTCCGCGGTGCTCGCGCTGACGGGGCGGCGTGAGGCCGCGTTCGACGTGTTCGGCGCGGGCTCGGTCGCCTGGTTGGCGGCCCAGGGGGTCAAGCCGGTGCTGGACCGTCCCCGTCCCTACCAGGAGGCCGAGGCCGAGCGGCTCGTGGCCCCACCGGCGGGCACCTCGTGGCCCTCGGGCCACTCGGCGGTCGCATCGGCCGTGGGGACCGCCGTGGCCGACCACGGCGGACGGGGCGCGAAGGCGACCGGGCTGACCCTCGTCGGGTTCGTCGCCGCGTCTCGCATCTACGTGGGCGTGCACCACGCCACCGATCCGGTCGCCGGGTGGGGGATCGGCGTGGTCAGCGCCACGATCTGGCAGACCGTGCGCAGCCTGCTGCGACGCCTGCGCGCCCGTCGGATGCTGCGCCGCTGACGGCAGCGGGTGCCGGACGGCCCGTGGCGCCGGGTCCACGGACCCTGTCGTCCCGCGGGGCGCCGGGGAACCATCGGGTGTCCGCTGGCGGGCGTGTCGGCGCGCCCCGGGACGTGGAGGTCGTGTCGTGTCCATCCCTGGCTGGTCGCGCCTGGAGGCGAGCCTGCTGCCCGTCACGGCGGGAGGACTCGTCCTCGGTGTGGTGGCCCGCCTCGCGGGTTGGTCGCCGATCGGCGACGGCCTGCTGGCGATGGCCACCGCCGTCGCCCTGGTGTCGGCCACCGTGGCCACGGTCGCAGCCCTGCGGCACCGCCGTCCCGGCGTGGACGTCATCGCGGTGCTGGCCATGGCGGGAGCCCTGGCCCTGGGGGAGGTGCTGGCCGGCGCCGTGATCGCCGTGATGCTCACCGGTGGGCAGGCCCTGGAGCGCTTCGCCGAGGGACGGGCCCGGCGCGAGCTGACGGCACTGCTGGATCGTCGCCCGCGGGGCGCGCACCGCCAGGAGGACGGTCGGCTCGTCGACATCCCCGTCGACGCGGTGCTCCCACGCGACCTGCTGCTGGTCCGCACCGGCGAGGTCGTCCCGGTCGACGGCGTGCTGCTGGAGCGACCGGCCGTGCTGGACGAATCCGCGCTGACGGGGGAGAGCCGCCCCACCGAGGCGTCGGTGGGCACCCTGCTCAGCAGCGGGGCGGTCAACGCCGGGTCGCCGATCACGATGCGCGCCACGGCCACGGCGGAGCGTTCGACCTTCGCGGGGATCGTCCGGCTGGTCGAGCAGGCGGCGGAGCAGCGGTCCCCGTTCGTGCGCCTGGCCGACCGGTGGGCCACCGCGTTCGTGGCGGTGACGTTCCTGGTCGCCGGCGGGGCGTGGCTGCTGTCGGGCGACCCGGTGCGGGCACTGGCCGTCGTGGTGGTGGCCACACCCTGCCCCCTGATCCTCGCCGCCCCGGCGGCGATGGTCGGTGGGCTCAGCGCGGCTGCTCGCAACGGGATCATCGTCAAGGGCGGCGGCGTGCTCGAGGCGCTGGCCTCCACGTCGGTCGTCCTGCTCGACAAGACCGGGACCCTGACCGCCGGGCGGCCGCGCGTCACCCGCGCCCGGGCCGTGGGGGAGCTGCCCGTCGGCGAGCTGCTCCGGCTGGCGGCCAGCCTCGAGCAGGTGTCGCTGCATCCCTTCGCCCCGGCGATCGTGGCCGCCGCCGCGGACACCTCGGACCGGCTGGGGTTCCCCACCGACGTCGACGAGGTGATCGGGCAGGGGGTGCGTGGGGTCGTGGCCGGCCGTGAGGTCGCCGTCGGCCGGCTGTCCTTCGTGGCGCCGAACGCCCCGCTGCCCCGGGAGCTGCGGACGCTTCGACGGGCCGCGAGCCTCGAGGGCTCGTCGGTCGTCCACGTCGCCGTGGACGGCGCCCTGGCGGGTGCCGTCGTGCTCGCCGACCCGTTGCGCCCCGAGGCCCCGCGGGCGCTCCGGCTCCTGCGCAGGCTGGGCGTCCGCCACGTCCTGATGGTGACCGGTGACCGGCTCGACGTCGCCGAGCTGGTCGCCGACGCCGTCGGCGTCGACCGTGTCCTGGCGGAGCGCGCCCCGGCCGAGAAGGTCGATGCCGTCCGCGAGGCCCAGGAGCTCGGCCGGACGCTGATGGTGGGGGACGGGATCAACGACGCGCCCGCCCTGGCCCTGGCCGACGTGGGGGTCGCCATGGGCGCGCGGGGCGCCACGGCGGCCTCCGAGGCGGCCGACGTGGTCCTGACCGCCGACCGGCTCGAGGGCCTGGCCGACGCCGTGCGCATCGCGCGTCGGACCCGGCGCATCGCCCGCCAGAGCGTCCTGGCCGGCATGGGGCTGTCCGTGGTCGCCATGGGTGCGGCCGCTGGCGGGTGGCTGGTGCCGGTGGTGGGCGCGCTGGTGCAGGAGGCCATCGACCTCGCGGTGATCGTCAACGCCCTTCGCGCGGTCACCGACCGTGTCTCCCACGATCGTGCCCGCCGTGTCCTCCCCACGGCCGCGGGCCGGCTGCTGGCCGAGCACGACACCCACCGCCGGCACCTCGACGAGCTCGACGACCTGGCCGCCGAGCTGGAGGACCTGCCCCCCGACCTGGCGCGGGTGCGGTTGGAGGCCCTGCGCTCCTACCTCGAGTCGGACCTGCTGCCCCACGAGCTGGAGGAGGAGCGCCACCTGTACCCGGCGATCGCGGCGGCGTTCCCCGGGGAGGACCCCACCGCCCCGATGGCACGCACCCACCGCGAGATCACCCGGCACGTCCGGGTGTTCGGACGGCTGCTGGACGACCTGCCGCCCGACGGGCTGGACCCGATCGACCTCGTGGACAGCCAGCGGCTGCTGTGGGGGCTGCACGGCGTGCTCGCCCTCCACTTCGCGTTGGAGGACGAGCTGTACGCCGAGCTGGCAGGGGTGGGCCTCAGCCCACCGACAACGGCAGCGAGCGACCGACGACCGACCGCTTCTTCGCGGCCAGGCTCTCCGCCAGCTTCGTGATCGCCTGCGAGGCCGGGGCGTCCGGTTCGGAGAGCACCAGTGGGGTCCCGGCGTCGCCGCCCTCGCGCAGCCGCGGGTCGATCGGGATGCGGCCGAGCAGGTCGGTCCCGAGCGCCTCGGCGAGCTCGTCGCCGCCACCGGCGCCGAACAGCTCGTGGTGGTCGCCACAGTTGGGGCAGGTGAAGCCGGCCATGTTCTCGATGACGCCGGTGACCGTCATGCCGGTCTGCTCGGTGGCCTTGCCGGCACGCAGCGCGACCTTCTGGGCGGCCTGCTGCGGCGTGGTGACCACGAGCATGTCGGCGTTCGGCAGCATCTGGGCCAGCGAGATGGCGATGTCGCCGGTGCCGGGCGGCAGGTCGCAGAGCAGGAAGTCCAGCTCGCCCCAGTAGACGTCGCCGAGGAACTGCTGCAGCGCGCGGTGCAGCATCGGCCCACGCCAGATCACGGAGCGGTCGGGGTCGGTGAAGAACCCGATGGAGATGACCTTGCAGCCGTGGCCCTGCAGCGGCATGACCATGCCCTCGAAGGCCACCGGACGGCCCTCGACGCCCATCATGCGCGGGATCGAGTAGCCCCAGATGTCGGCGTCGAGCACGCCGACCTTGTGGCCCTGGGCGGCCAGCGCCACGGCCAGGTTCACGGTGACCGAGGACTTGCCCACGCCGCCCTTGCCGGACGCGATCGCGATGACCTTCGTCGGCGAGTTCGGGTCGGCGAACTCGATGTTGAGCTGCGGGTTGGCCGCGCCGGTCTGGGCCCGCAGGTTGGCGGACAGCTCCTGGCGCTCCTGCTCGTTCATCGAGCCGAAGGCGACCTGGACGTCGTCGACGTCGTCGAGCGCCATGACGGCCGCCGTCACCTCGCGGGTGATGGTGTCCTTGAGCGGACAGCCCGGCACGGTCAGCTTGATCTTGACGCCGACGCGGGCGCCCTCGATCACGACCTGCTCGACCATCCCGAGCTCGGTGATCGGCTTGTTGATCTCGGGGTCGTCGACCGTCGCGAGACGCTCGAGGACCTGCTCTTCGGTGGCCACGTCGGACCCTTCGAGGTGGGGGTGGGGAAGCGGAACGCCCCGGGGCGCTGGCCGCGCCGCGCGTGGGCACGTCGATGGTACCGGCGTGGGCGGTGGCCCCTCCTCGGCCCCATAGGCTCAGCGCCGCGCCACCCCCGGTTCGTCCCTTCGGAGGCCCCGTGCTCCGCCGCCCCCGCCCCTCCCGCCGCGCGTGCACGGCGGGCGTGGCCGTCCTGCTGGCCGTGCTGTCCTCGGCCTGCCAGGTCCGGGTGGGCACCGACGTCGCGGTGGCGCCCGACGGGTCGGGACGGCTGGCCGTCACGGTCGCGATCGACGAGGAGCTGGCCGACTCCCTCGGCGCCGATGCCATCGACCCGTTCGCCGAGCTCACCGACCTGCCCGACGGCTGGGAGGTCTCGCGTGACGGCGAGCAGCAGGTCACGGTCGGGGCCGACTTCGACGACGCCGACGGGCTGGCCGAGCGGGTCGCGCAGCTGCAGGACGGGCTCGACGACGAGGACCCGGCGATCCTCGAGGACGCCGCCCTCGAGGTCGACGACCAGGGGCGCGCCACGTTCCGTGCTCGCGCGGGGTTCCGGCCGCCCAGCTCGACCGGCTTCGACGGCGCCGGGGTCCGCTTCGACGGCGAGGACCTCGCGGACCTGCTGGCGCAGCGGGGTGACGAGGTCATGCGGGTCGACCTGCGCGTGACGCTGCCCGGCGCGATCGTCGAGGGCAACGCCGACGCGGTGGACGGTCGCACCGCGACCTGGCAGCTCCCGGTGACCGAGCTGGTCGAGGTCCGGGCCGTCGGGGACCCACCGACCGACCGCACCTGGTGGCTCGTCGGGGCCGGGGCCCTCGTGGGGCTGGCGCTCGGCTGGCTCGGTGTGGCGCTCTGGCGACGCCGGTGAAGGGGAGCGGCCTCAGCGGCTGACGGTCGGCTCGGTCGCCGGGGCCACGCTGCGGGCGCGGCGCCACTGCGCCAGGTGGTCCGACCACAGGAACGCGATCAGCACCGGGACGAGGTAGAGCAGGTAGACCACCAGCTGCTCGACCGACGGTCGCGGGTCCCAGCCGAAGATCCCGGCGAGGAAGCGACCCACCTGGGTGTTGACGGTGAGCCACGAGAACGACGTCAGGTCGTACGCGGCCATGTTGACCGAGCCCAGGTCGCCCGTGGCCTGCAGGAACTGCACGCCGCGGGACAGCAGACCCGCCGCGAAGACGATCAGCAGGAGCCCGGTGATGCGGAAGAAGGTCCGCATCGGCAGGCGCCGACCACCGGCGTAGATGGCCACGGCGATCGCGATCGCCAGGACCAGCCCGATCAGGCCGCCGACGATGACGGCCTGGTTGTTCGCACCCGTGGTCGCGGCGACGAGGAACAGCGCGGTCTCGATGCCCTCGCGCAGGACCGCGAAGAAGGCCACGGCCCCGATGGCCACGACCGACCCGGTGGAGACGGCCCGTCCCACCTGCCCCTCCAGCTCGCCCTTGATGGAGCGCGACTGCTTGCGCATCCAGAAGATCATCCAGGTCAGCACCCCGGCCGCGACGATGGCGATGGCCGCGAAGGCCCGCAGGCGCGTGGCTCCCTCCAACCCCTCGAAGACGACCCGCAGCCCCACACCGAGGCCGACCGACACCACGGCCGCGCTGATGACCCCGGCCCACACGGCGCGGACGCCGTCGGCCCGACCTGTCCTGCGGAGGTAGGCGAGGACGATGGCCACGATCAGCGCGGCCTCGAACCCCTCGCGCAGGGTGATGAGGAGACTCTCGAGCATGGGGGGCCTCTGCGGGAGCCGAGGAGATGTGGTTAGGCGAACCTAAGGTAT
>CAWCLK010000056.1:0-16645 GCA_963796225.1 uncultured bacterium | reverse complement strand
GACGCGGCCGGTCGAGACCACGCGGCCGTCGACGACCAGCCCGGGAGTGGACAGCACCCCGTACCCCACGATGGCGGCGGGGTCGGTGACCTCGCCGACCGTGGCGTCCAGGCCGAGCTCGTCGACGGCCTCGCGCGCGTGGGCCTCCAGGGCATGGCAGTTGCGACAGCCCGAGCCGAGGATCTTGATGTCGAGGACGGACATGGCAACTCCCTACAGGACGAGGTTGAACAGGAAGCCAACCGCGAGGATCCCGACGGCGACCACGCCGGCGAAGGTCGCGATCAGACGGGGACGCAGGACACGGCGCAGCAGGATCATCTCCGGGAGCGACAGGGCCACCACGGACATCATGAACGCCAGCACCGTGCCCATCGGGAGGCCCTTGGCGTACAGCGCCTCGACCAGGGGCAGGATCCCTGCGGCGTTGGAGTACAGCGGGATCCCCAGGACAGCCGCGAGGGGTACGGCCAGCGGGTTGTCCGGCCCGACCCACCGGGCCAGCAGGTCCTCGGGCACCCACCCGTGGATGGCGGCGCCCACGCCGACGCCGACGAGCAGATAGGGCCAGATCCGGCCGACGATGGTGCGGACCTCGGCACGCCCGGTCGCGAACCGGTCCGTCCAGGTCGGCCGGTGCTCCGGCACCGCCACGCCCGAACCAGTCCCGGCGAGGTCGTACACGAACGGCTCCACCCACCCCTCCAGCCGCAGGCGGCCGAGCACGAACCCGGCGACGATCGCCAGCGTCAGGCCCGCCGTCACGTAGAGCGCAGCGACCCGCCACCCGAAGAGGCCGTACAGGAGCACGACGGCCACCTCGTTGACCAACGGGGAGGCGATGAGGAACGACAGCGTGACCCCGAGCGGGATCCCGGCAGACACGAAGCCGATGAACGCCGGGACCGCCGAGCACGAGCAGAAGGGTGTGGCGACCCCGAGGCCGGCTGCCACCACGTTGCCCACGCCCTCGCGCCTACCCCCGAGCATCGCCCGGGTGCGTTCCAGCGTGATGAACGTCCGGGCCACGGCGACCACGAAGATGATGCCGCTCAGCAGCAGGGCGATCTTGACGGTGTCGGCGAGGAAGAAGTGGAGCGCGTCCCCCCACCGCGAGCCCTCCCGGAGCCCGGCCCACCCGTACACGACCCCATCCCACACGTGGTCGTTCAGGACGTAGAGGGCCCACCACCCGACGGCTCCAGCCGTGGCGAGCACCCAGGCACGTCGGTCACCCGAGGGCGTCCGCGGGTGCCGCACCTCGCGCTCGAGAAGTGTCGACGTGTCCATGCGACCAGTCTCGGACCGCGGCGCACCGGCCGCCCGGGCCATCCGGCCCCTCGGTCGAGGACCACCCGCCCCTGCCCGGGCTGGAGGTCAGTCGACCTCGGTCTCGGTCTCGGTCGCGTCCTGGTCGTCGTCCTTGGCCTTGGCCTCGTCGTCGTCGTCGAGGGCGTCGCGTGTCGCGTCGAGGGCGTCCCGTTCGGCCTTGCGCGTCTGCCCCGGCGGGAGCGCGCCCTCCTCCTGCTTCTTCGCCTGACCGGGTGGGACGTGCTCGCCTCGGGCCGCGGCCGGTGACTCGCCGGCGGCCAACGCCGCATGCACCGCCGCCGCGTTGCCCGGATGCTCGGCGTGCGCCTCCGCAAGCGCGAGGTGTCGTTCGGCGAACGCGGCGCTGCCCCGTCCCTGGGGTTCGCCGGTCTCCTCGACCTGGGTCTCGAGGTCCTGGGCGACGGCCTGCGCCTCGGCCGCGGCGCCCCGCGCCAGGGCCATCGCGTGCTCCGGCGGGCCCTGGCCCTCGGCCGCGACGGCCACACCGCCACCGACGGCGAGTGTCCCACCCACGAACAGGGCCAGCAGTCGTCGCGTCCTCATGGGGTTCCCACCTCTTCCGGAAGGCTGCCCGTGTGCTCCTGGCAGTACACCTGGACGCCGGCACCAAGCACGGCTCCCGCAAGGAGAGCGTCGTCGTCACCGATCGGGATACGGGTGCCCCCGATCGCGTCGAGGACGTCCGCCAGCAGCTGGTCGGGATCGTCGCCGTCGTCGAGGCGTCGGCACACGCCCTCGGCGGCCTGCAGGAAGTCGCCGGGCGCCTCGTCGACCATCCCCTCGTAGGCCGTGTCGGCCAGCACGTCGTCGACCGCCGTGAGGAACAGGGCATCCCGCACGGCGGGATCGGAGACGTCGACCGCCGGTGACGTCGGGCCTGCCGACCCGGTCGCAGGCGCCGACGGGGTGCCCGCGTCACATCCCGCGACGAGCAGCACCAGGGTCAGGGCGACCAGGTCTCGAGCGCTCACGGCGCGAGGGGTTCGAGCCGGGCCGTGAAGTGGCGCAGCCAGCGCGGCTGGTGGACGATCCGGTACCCGGGGATCGTGTCCGCCGCGGCGGCCACGGACGCGATCACCTCCCCGACGTAGTCGATGTGGCTCTGGGTGTACATGCGGCGTGGCAGTGCCAGCCGGACGAGCTCGTGCGGCGCCGGGCTGTCCGGTCCCCCGGCGGGATCCGGCCGGCCGAACATCAGCGTGCCGATCTCGACCCCGCGCACGCCGCCCTCGAGGTACAGCGCGTTGGCCAGCGCCTGGGCGGGATACTGGTGCGCCGGGACGTGGGGCAGGAGCGCCGCCGCGTCGAGGTACACGGCGTGGCCGCCGGGCGGGCGGACGGTCGGCACCCCGGCCGCCCACGCCTTCTCCGCGAGGTAGGCGGCCGTCCGGACCCGGTAGGCGAGGTAGTCGGGCTCGGTGACCTCGACCAGGCCGACGGCCAGCGCCTCGAGGTCGCGCCCCGCCAGGCCGCCGTAGGTGGGGAAGCCCTCGGTCAGGATGAGCTCCTCGCGACAGCGGTCCGCGAGGTCCCCGTCGTTCATGGCCAGCAGCCCGCCGATGTTGCCGAGGCCGTCCTTCTTGAGCGAGATCGTGCACCCGTCGGCGATGCGGAACGCCTCCTTCGCGATGTCGCGCGGATGGCGGTCGGCGTGCTCGGGCTCACGCTGCTTCACGAACCACGCGTTCTCGGCGAAGCGACAGGCGTCGAGGAACATCGGCGTGGCGTGACGGTCGCAGACCTCGCGCACGGCCCGGAGGTTGGCCATCGACACCGGCTGGCCTCCGCCCGAGTTGTTGGTGATGGTCACCATCACCAGCGGGATCGCGTCGTCGCCGTGCTCGGCGAACGCGCGCTCGAGCGCATCGACGTCGAGGTTGCCCTTGAAGGGTGCGTCGAGCTGGAGGTCCTGACCCTCGGCACACACCAGGTCGAGCGCGGTGGCCCCCTGGTGCTCGACGTTCGCGCGCGTGGTGTCGAAGTGCGTGTTGTTGGGCACGACCTGCCCGGCGGCGACGGCCTGGCCGAACAGGATCCGCTCGGCGGCCCGGCCCTGGTGCGTGGGGATGATGTGCTCGTACCCCGTGAGCTCCTGCACCACGTCGCGGAAGCGATGGAACGACCGCGCCCCGGCGTAGGACTCGTCGCCCCGCATCATCGCGGCCCACTGGTCCTGGGACATCGCACCGGTGCCGCTGTCGGTGAGCAGGTCGATCAGCACGTCCTGCGCGTCGAGGTTGAACAGGTTCCAGCCCGCGGCCGCGAGGGCGTCGTGGCGTTGCTCCCGGGTCGTCACGCGGATCGGCTCGACGACCTTGATCCGGAAGGGCTCGATGATCGAGTGCTCGGGCATGCGGTTCCCTCGGGCGACGCTCACCCGGCTGACGGTAGGCAACGGCGGGCGCCGGTGGACGTCATCGCGACGCCGCGTCCGTCCACCCGCGGGTGCAAGGTCCCTCGCCGGGCCACATGCTGACGGGCGGTCGTCGTGGCTCGGACGAGCTCACACGACACGGGCTGGATACGTTCGGGACGACCCGGAGCCCGCGTGTCCCGCCTGATCGATGCCGTCCTCGGCCTGTCCGGACCGACCGCCTACGCCCTCGTCGGGCTCCTGGCCTTCGGCGAGGCGGCCGTGTTCGTGGGCCTCGTGCTGCCGGGCGAGATCGCGGTCCTGCTGGGTGGGGTCATTGCGTCGAACGGCGGTGTCTCGCTGGGCTGGATGGTCGTGGTGGCGTCGGTGGCCGCCGTCGCCGGGGACTCGGCGGGCTACGAGGTGGGGCGACGGGTCGGCCATCGCCTCCTCGCCTGGCCACCGTTCCACCGCCGCTTCGGCGACAAGGTCCAGCGCGCGTCCGCCTACCTCGAGCAGCGCGGGGGTCGGGCCGTGTTCGCTGGCCGGTGGACGTCGGTGCTCCGGGCGCTGGTCCCCGGACTCGCCGGGATGGCGCGCATGCCCTACCGGCGCTTCCTGCTGGCCAACGTCGTCGGCGGAACGGCCTGGGCGACGACCTTCGTCGTCGCTGGCTACCTCGCCGGGTCGTCGTGGCGCCGGGTGGAACATGCGGCCGGCCGGGCGTCGCTGCTCCTGCTCGCCACGATCGTGGTCATCGTCGCCATCCGGTGGCTGACCCGTCGGGCGGCGGCCAACGCCGAGACCGTGCGTAGGTGGGTCGATCGGGGCGCCTCCAGCGCCCCGGCCGTGTGGGTGCGGCAGCGCTTCGACCGGCAGGTGACCTGGCTGCGCCGGCGCATGGACCCCACGGCCGCGTTCGGGCTGAGCTGGAGCATCGGCGTGCTCGTGGCCGGCGCCGGGGCCTGGCTGATGGGCGTGATGGTCCAGGACCTGCTCGGTCGCGACGAGGTCGGGCTGCTGGACCGTCCCCTACACACCTGGGTGGCAGCACACACGACCCCGGAGGCCGTCACCATCGCCAGCACCGTACGCACCGCACTGACACCCCCGGTCGGGTTCCTCCTCGTCGCCGTGGCGGCCGCACTCGCCTGGCGCTGGCACGGCCGTCGCGGGGCGGTGCGGCTCGCTGCGACGTCGTCGGCCGTCACGCTGATCGCCGTCCTGCTGCGGACCGTGCTCCCGACGACCGCTGCCGGCGCGCGCTTCCCGTCCGTCGCCGTGGCCGCGCTGACGGCTGCGGTCGTCTCGCTCGTCCCCGCGGCGGCCCGGCGAGGCATGCCGTTCGCGATCCGGACCACGGGGATCGGGGTCGGGGTCGTGCTCGTGGCGGCAGCCGCAGACCTCATCAGCAACGAGGCCGCACTGACCGGCCTGATCGGAGCCGTCGGCCTCGGGGCGCTCGCCGCCACGCTGGCCGAGCTGGCGGCGATGGCCGACGGCCGTGCTGGTGGAGCGGGCGACGACACGACCTCCGGCCACGCCGCGGCGCCGGTTGTACGGTGACCCGGAACGATGGCCAGGGGGCGTGGCGCTCGACGAGGAGATGGCGCGATGCGGGCAATGGACGCCGGACCGACCGATCCACCGCTGCTCCGGCAGACGATCGGTGACAACCTCCGCGACACGATCGCGGCGCACCCCGACCGGGATGCCCTGGTGTCCCGCCACCAGAACCTGCGGTGGAGCTACCGCGAGTTCGGCGAGCGCGTCGACCGACTGGCGCGGGGGATGCTGGCGGCGGGGCTCCAGCGCGGCGACCGGGTCGGCATGTGGAGCCCGAACCACGCCGAGTGGACGCTCGTGCAGTACGCGACCGCCGCCATCGGCGTGGTCATGGTCAACGTCAACCCGGCGTACCGCACACACGAGCTGGCCTACGCGCTGAACCAGTCGGGGTGTCGCTGGGTGATCGCGGCGCCCGAGTTCAAGACCTCGGACTACGTGGCGATGGTGGAGGAGGTGCGGGGCGACGTGCCGACGCTCGAGCGGGCCGTCTTCCTGTGGTCCGACGAGTGGGACGCACTGGCCGCCGGGTCCGACGACGTCAGCGCCGAAGACCTGGATGCCGTCATGGCGGACCTGGACCCCGACGACCCCATCAACATCCAGTACACGTCGGGAACCACCGGCGCCCCGAAGGGCGCCACGCTGACCCACGCCAACATCCTCAACAACGGGTACTTCACCACCGAGCTGCAGGGGTTCACCGAGCAGGACCGGCTGTGCATCCCCGTGCCCTTCTACCACTGCTTCGGGATGGTGATGGGCAACCTGGGGTGCACCTCGCACGGGGCCACGATGGTGATCCCGGCGCCGTCCTTCGACCCCGCCGCCACGCTGTCCGCCGTCGAGGAGGAACGCTGCACCGCGCTGTACGGCGTGCCCACGATGTTCATCGCCCAGCTCGACGACCCGAGCTTCGCGGACCGGGACCTGTCCAGCCTGCGAACCGGCTGCATGGCGGGGTCGCCGTGTCCAGTCGAGGTCATGAAGCAGGTGATCGACCGGATGCACATGGAGGACGTCACGATCGCCTATGGGATGACCGAGACGTCACCGGTGTCCACCCAGACCCGGTCGGACGACTCGCTGGACCACCGCACCGCCACCGTGGGACGGGTCCATCCCCACGTCGAGATCCGGGTGGCCGACCCGGCGACGGGCGAGACGCTCGAACGCGGTGACACGGGCGAGTTCTGCACCCGCGGCTACTCGGTGATGCGCGGCTACTGGGAGGACCCCGAACGGACCGCCGAGGCGATCGACGCCGACGGGTGGATGCACACGGGCGACCTGGCGGTCATGGACGAGGACGGCTACGCCCGGATCGTGGGCCGGATGAAGGACATGGTCATCCGGGGCGGCGAGAACGTCTACCCGCGCGAGGTCGAGGAGTTCCTCTACACCCATCCCGACGTCGCCAGCGCCCAGGTGATCGGGGTGCCGGACGCGCGGTACGGCGAGGAGCTGATGGCCTGGGTGCAGGTGCGTGCCGGGGCCGACGTGACCGAGGACCAGCTGAAGGACTTCTGCCGCGGCCGGATCGCCCACTTCAAGGTGCCGCGCTACGTGAAGTTCGTCGACGAGTTCCCGATGACCGTCACGGGCAAGATCCAGAAGTACAAGATGCGCGAGACGTCGATCGACGAGCTCGGGCTCGAGGACGCCGCCGGGGTCGAGACCGCGTGACGTCGCCCCGCCGCGCCTTGACGGCACGGCGGGGCGGGGCGAATGACGTGATCAGCCGCGGCGGCGCTTGAGGGCGGCACCCGAGCCGATGCTCGCGGTGCCGATGCCCAGCAGGGCCAGCACGCTCAGCCCGGTCCGCGGCAGCGACCCGGTGTCGTCCGACGAATCGGGCGCCGCGACGGTGTCCGGGCTGACGTCGGTGCTGTCCGACGGACCGGCGGGGGCCGCGTTCACGGTGGTGGTCGAGGCGCCGAGCGGCAGCGCCCCGTCACCCACCGAGCCGTCGGCCACGTCGGCCTGTGCCGTGGAGCCGTCCGCGGCGGCGCAGACGACGTCCGCCGTCAGCAGCGGGTCGAGGTCCAGCGGGCAGAACACGCCCGCGGCCTGCTCGTCGGTCACGACGCCGTTGTCGTTGACGACGGCCACCGCGGACCCGGCGTCACCCTCGCTGCCCGACAGGGCATGGAGCACGTGGGCGTCGAGCGCCCCGTCCCCGAGGTCGGCCTGGACACCGTCGGAGTGCCCGGTGCTGCCGGAGGGCGAGGTCTCGCTGTCCGAACCGAGCACGCGCACGTACACGGTCTCCTCGTCGACGAGGACGACCTCGGCCAGCGATGCCGACGAGGACGTGCTGCCGTCCTCCTCGACGGTGGCCTCGTGCGGGGCGACCGAGACACGGCCGAGCGGGGTCTCGCCCGTGCCGACGAGCTCGCCCTCGTTGGTGCCGGGTTCGCTCTGCTCGCCGCCGGAGACCTCCTGGCCCCCGACCTCGAGCGCCGTGGCCGACGCCTCACCATCGTCCCCGTCGGTCGAGCCGGACGTCGCGCCGACCACCACGACGTCGCCGACCTGCAGCGCCGTGGCCTCGGCAGTGCTGCCGGTCGTGCCGGCGTCGGTCCCGGTGTCCGGGCCCGGGGCGGCGGCCACGGTCAGTGGCACGAGCGCAGCGGCGCCGACGGACACGGCAATTCGCTTGAGCAGTGTGCGGTTCATGGATCCCCTCGATGGGTGGTGGACGTGGCGGGTTGGGGCGACGGGTGTCGCCCGTTGCCACACAGCGTGACAAGGCCTGGTCGCCGTGAACACCGCTGGCACACGGACAGAAGGACGGACCTCGGGGTGCGCGCGACGGACGGTCGTGTCCGTCGGTCGGCGCCGGCAGGGGGTTGACCTGTCCGAAGGTGGGGAGGATCCGGCGACTCGCGTGGCCCAGCGGACCGTCCGTCGGTGCACGTGCTACGGACCCGAGGAGGACCGGACCACGACGAGAGCACCTGTTCATGGACACCGCCGGCACACGCGCGCCGGATCACGTCGACGCGCCCCATGCCGCCGCGACGGAGGACGTCGCCCGTCAGCTCGACGTCGACCTCGACACGGGGCTGGACGAACAGGAGGTGCGACGCCGCCGTGACACCCACGGCCGCAACGTCCTCGAGGAGTCCTCGGGAACACCGTGGTGGGAGCTGCTCTGGGACCAGGTCGCCACGCCGGTCGTGGGCCTGCTCGTGGCCGCCGGAATCGTGGGCCTGGTCGTGGGCGAGGTGGTCGAGGCGGTTGCCATCGCCGTGGTGGTCGTGGTCAACACCATCGTCGGCTTCCTCACCGAGCTCCAGGCCGCGCGCTCGATGGACGCACTTCGGGACATGGTCCAGACCATCGCCGAGGTGGAACGTGACGACCGGCGCGACGAGATCGACGCGGCGGACCTCGTGCCCGGGGACGTGGTGAGCGTCGTGGCGGGGGACCAGGTCCCGGCAGACGTGCGCCTCACCTCGGTCGAGGACCTGCAGGTCGAGGAGTCCGGCCTGACCGGGGAGAGCGAGCCCGTCGCCAAGGATCCCGCCCCCGTCGACGCGGAGGCGACCGTCGGCGAGCGCACCAGCATGCTCTTCATGGGCACGACCGTGGTCAACGGTCGCGGTCGGGGCGTGGTCGTCGCCACCGGCGCGGACACGGAGATGGGGCGGATCTCCGAGATGGCCGACTCGGCCGAGGACACCACCGCCCCGCTGCAGGAGGGCCTCGACCACCTCAGCCGGCGGCTCGCGGTCGCCGTGGTGGTCGGCGCAGCCGTGCTGCTGGGCATCGGCCTGCTGCGCGGCCGGGATGCGCTCGAGGTCGCCGAGATCGCCATCGCCCTGGCCATCGCCGTGGTCCCGGAGGGGCTGCCCGCCGTGGCCACCCTCACGCTGGCCGTCGGGATGCGTCGCATGGCGGCCGACCACGCCCTGGTCCGCCGCCTGCCCGCGGTCGAGACCCTCGGGGCCACCACGGTCGTGTGCTCGGACAAGACCGGGACGCTGACGCGCAACCAGATGGAGGTCGTCGACGTGGCGCTCGCCGACGGCGCCGACGAGCACGACCTGTGGACCTCGGCGAGCATCTGCAACGACGCCGACGTCGACCCGGACGGGGACCCCGTGGGCGACCCCACCGAGGTGGCCCTGCTGCACGCTGCCACCGAACACGACGTCGACTGGCGTCAGGACCGCGAGGAGCGCGAGCGGGAACGCGAGGTCCCCTTCGACTCGGAGACGATGCGGATGGCCGTGGTCGTCGACGGCATCGTGCACGTCAAGGGGGCACCGGAGGTGCTGGTCGACCCCGAGCGGCACCCCGACCTGCACGATGCCGCCGGCCGCATGTCCGACGACGGCCTGCGGGTCCTCGCCGTGGCACGGCGCCAGGCACCCGACGGCGACGTCCCCGACGACGCGCTGTTCGAGGAGCTCGACGTGCTCGGGGTGGTCGGGATGCACGACGCCCCGCGCCCGTCGGCCACCGACGCCATCGAGGTGCTGCACGGTGCCGGGATCCGGACCGTCATGATCACCGGCGACCGTCCCGACACCGCCCGCTCGATCGCGGAGGACCTCGACCTGTCCGACCACCGGACGATCACCGGGCGCGAACTCGACGACATGTCCGACACGGACCTCGACGAGGTCGTCCGGGACGTGGACGTGTTCGCACGGGTCGAACCGGGCCACAAGCTGACGATCATCGACGCCCTGCAGCGCGCCGGCGAGGTCGTCGCCGTCACCGGGGACGGCGTCAACGACGCGCCGGCCCTGAAACAGGCCGACGTGGGCGTGGCGATGGGCAGCGGGACCGACGTGGCCCGCGAGGCCGCCGACATCGTCCTGCTCGACGACCGCTTCGACACGATCGAACGCGCCGTCGAGGAGGGTCGGCGGATCTTCGAGAACATCCGCCGCTTCGCCCAGTTCCTGTTCTCCTGGCACGTCGCGGAGGTGACCGTCATCGCCGTCTCGGTGATGGGCGGGTTCTCGCCCCCCCTGGCCGGCCTGATGATCCTCTGGAACAACCTCGTCATCGACGTCCTGCCGTCCTTCGCCCTCGCCCTCGAACCCGGACGGGGCGACGCCATGCGGCGGCCCCCGCGCGACCCCGACGAACCGTTGCTGGACCGTGCGACCCTGAAGCGGCTCTTCACCCAGGCCGCTGTGGTGGCGGCGTCGGGCCTCGCGGCCTTCGGGGCGGGGCGGTGGGGTCTCGGCCTCGAACCGACCGGCGCGCAGACCATGACCTTCCTCGCCATGTCCGCCGGCCAGATCCTCACGGTCTTCAACGTCCGACGTGACCGCGGCGCAGGCATCGTGGGCGCCACGCGCAACCGCTGGCTGTGGGCCGCCCTGGCCATCGCCACGATCCTCGAGGTCGTCGCCCTGGCCGTCCCGTGGCTGCGCGACGTGCTGGGGTTGACCACCCTGCCGGGCGCCGGGTGGGCGATCGCCGGTGGCCTGGCGCTGGTCCCGCTGGTCACGATCCAGGCGGTCCGGATCGCGCGCGACGGCTTCGACCCCCAGACCCGCGAGCGCGAATCGGACACGGCACACTGACATGGAGGCACACATGAGTGGACCCATCGCACGGCTCGTCCGCGGGGTGCTGGCAGGCGCCGCCGGGACCCTGGCCATGGACCTGCTGTGGTGGTCGCGCCACCGGCGGGGCGGCGGCGACCAGGGCTTCACCGACTGGGAGTTCGCCACCTCGACCCGCTCGTTCGAGGATGCGTCGGCACCCGGGAAGGTCGGGCAGCGGGCCGCAGGCCTGGTCGGCATCGACCTCCCCGACGAGGCCGCCGGCACGACCACCAACGTCGTGCACTGGCTGACGGGCATGGGGTACGGGGCGGGCCACGGCCTGCTGCACGACGGGTCGTCGCACGCCCTGCGCGACGGTCTGGCGACCGGGGTCGGGGCGTTCGGCGCCAGCTACGCGATGCTCGGGGCGATGGGCGTGTACGAACCCATCTGGGAGTACGACTCGGAGACCCTCGCCAAGGACCTCAGCGCCCACCTGCTCTTCGGTGCCACCACCGGGATCGTCCACGCGATCCTGGCCCGCGACTGACCCAGGGTGGATGTCGCGACCGCCGTCGGCCTGCTCCTCGCGGCCGCGGTGCTCCTCGCGGTCGGCGCCGAGCTGTTCGCCGAGCACGCGGTGGCCGCGGGGCGGCGACTGGGGGTGTCAGGCCTGGCCGTCGGCCTGCTCCTCGCGGGCGCCGAACCGGAGGAGCTCGTCACCGTCGTGCTCGCCGCCGTGCGCGGCCAGCCGGGCATCGCGATGGGCGACGCGGTCGGTGCCAACGTCACACTGCTCACCCTGGTCACCGGTGGGCTGGCGCTGGCGAGGCCGGTACGTCTCGGACGACGCGGCACCCGCTACGTCGGCGCCGCAGCCGTCGCCGCGGCGGCCGCATGGGCCGTGACGGCCGACGGGACGGTCGGCAGGCCCGAGGGCGTCGCGCTGCTCGCTCTGTACGTCGTCCTGGTCGGTGGCATCTGGTGGTTCGAGCGCGAGGTCCCGGCCATCGGCGAGCTGGCGGAGATGGTCGAGGAGGACGGGGACGACCCGGACGACGCGCGCTCGCCGACGGTCGGACTGCTGCTCGCGCTGGTCGGCGTCGGGGCGATGGGGGCCGGCGGCTGGCTGGCCGTCGCCGGCGCCGAGCGGCTGGTTGCGCTGACGGGTGTCGCAGGGTCCGCCGTCGGGCTGACGGCGGTCGCCCTGGCCACCACCGCCGAGTTCCTCGCACTGGTCCCGGCGGCCCTGCGGCGGGGCGTGCCCGAGCTCGCCGCTGCGGGGATCGTCGGCTCCGTCCTCTACAACGCCACGGTCAGCCTGGGGGCGGGGGCGCTGGTCGGTGACCTCAGCAGTCCGGGCGTGGCCGTCCCCGCCGCGGTGGCCACGGTGCTGGTCGTGGCCATCGCGGCCGTGGCCAGGTTCCGCGGCGGGCTCGGCCGGGGAGCAGGGACGGTGCTCGTGGCCGCGTACGTGGCCTACATCCCGCTCGTCTGGCGGTGACGCCGGACGTCACGGGCACGTCCCGTTCAGCCGGGGCGCGTCGCCGACTGCAGTTGCTCCACCGTGTCGGCGAGCGACCCCGCATCCATCGGGAAGAGGCGAAGGTCGGTGATGCCCGCCCCGCGTTCGTCGAGGACCTGGGACGGTGCCTCCACGATGAGGGGGTGCCCGCCCTCTGCGATGTGCCGGAGGATCATCCGGGTGACGTGCCGCGTCAACGGCAGGCCCGAGGCGATGACGTCCGCGCCCTCCACCGCCGGGCAGCGCTGCTGGTGCAGCAACGGACACGACGTTGCGTCGGGGCCGTCGGGGCCGGGTCCGGCGCACGTGAGCACCTCGATCCCGCGGGCCGCGAGTCCCCGCTCGAGGACGTCCCGCACGGTCGGATCGGGATGCTCGACGAGCACCCGCGTCCCCACTTGGGCATCGGGCCACTCGGGCACCGGTCGACGCACCGGCTCAGGTCGTCGGTCGAACCAGCTCATGGTCTCCCTCTCGTCTCTCCTGCCACCCACACAAACGGCTCGACCGGCGTGGCGACAGGGCAGCCCGCCCCGCGGGAAACAGCCGTTCGACCCCGCCGTCGCGGGACCTTCGGCACGGCGGCGTCACGCGCCCCCGTCAGGAGCAGACCCTGCGCAGTTGTGCCATGGTCGGGCACCCCGCCGGCCCGTCGGGCGTCTCGTAGCGGCGGCAGGTCAACCCCGTGGGCTCGTCCGAACGAGCGAAGGGATCCGTGCCGTCCACGAGGATGGTTGGCGAGCCGGGGAACCCGAGCTTGGTGGCCTCGTCCACGCTGCTGATCTCTCGACGCACGATGGTCAGGTCCGTCTCGTCGGCCACCGCCCGCAGGCGGGCATCGAGGGTCAGCCAGTTCGGGCAGCCGTCGACGTACAGCAGGGTGACGGTGCGCACGGTGTCCTCCTCCCGTCGGAGTGTGTCACGACGACGACACACGCGGCCGCAGGGTCTCGACCATCCGGACCGCGACGACGACGCCGGACGCGGCCGTGAGCACGGCGACGCTCAGGATCGCCGCCCGCGCTCCGGCGAGGTCGGCGATCACGCCGGTGACCAGCGCCCCGACGGCGAAGCCTGCATGCCAGGTGCCACCGAGCCCGCAACGGGTGGCCCGCACCGAGCCGAGGTGCGGGCGGCGGATCCGGGTGGGTGTGGGTGTCGATCGTGGAGCTCACGGTGCCGGGGCGGGTGTCCCGTCAGGGCGCATCACACCACGTCGCGTTGCTGGACGGCGGCCAGGCCAAGGGCAGCGGGGACCAGTGCCCAGGCCACCAGCGCCCCGATCGCTGCCGCGACGCTGGGTCCGCCGGTCCCTCCGGACAGGACTTCGACGAGCGTCTGGGGCACCCAGTTGCCAGCCGCGGTGGTGAGCTGCACGACCAGCGGCGGGGCGACGAAGAGCACGAAGACGACGACGGCGACCGTGCCCCCGGCGTTCCGGACCAGCGCGCCGAACCCACCCCCGAGCACGGCCCCGACCGCGCCGGCGAAGGTCGTGGCGGCCAGCAGCTGCACGACGGTGCCGGCCGACAACAGGAACGACCCGTCGACCAGGGGGATGGCGATCGCCGCCGCGGCGAGCAGCAGGCCGCCGCCGACGAGGGACAGCAACGCCCCGACCAGCATGATCGCGGAGAACTGGGCCAGCATCGCCCGGTAGCGGCGGGGCGACGCGAGCATGGTCGGGACGATCGTGTTGTGGCTGTACTCGCGAGCCGTCGCGATGGCCCCGAACAGCCCCGCCCCGATCAGGGCGTTGAACCCGAACGCCAGCAGCGTGCGCTGGTCGTCCGCCGTCGCGATGAAGGCCTTCGAGCCATCAGGCTCGGTCACGAACAGGATCAGGGCCGCGTTCAGCGCCGCCATCACGGCGACGAAGGCGAGGAAGCCCCAGGGCATCCGCGTGGTACCGATCTTGCGAAGCTCGGCACGGACGAGTCGCAGCCAGGTCACAGTGCCATCACCTCCCTGGTGTCGTCGTGGTGGACGTCGGTGTCGTCGGTCCAGTCGAGGAACAGCTCCTCGAGGGAGCCGGAGCTGGGTGCCAGCTCGTGCAGCGCGATGCGGGCCGCGAGGGCCCGGTCGCCGATCTCGCCGATGGGCAGGCCACTGACGACGAGGGCGTCCTCGGACGACCGCACGGTCGCACCCGCGGCCACGAGGACGTCGGTGAGGCGCTCGGGCGCGGGTGTGCGGACCAGCGTGGTGCGGGCCTGCAGCTCGTGGATCGCGCCCTGGGCGACGAGCGTGCCGCGGTTGATGACCACCACGTCGTCGGCGAGGTGCTCGACCTCGGCGAGCAGGTGGCTGGAGACGAACACGGTGTTGCCGTTGGCCGCACGCAGGCGAAGGAGATCGCGCAACCAGCGGATCCCCTGCGGGTCGAGTCCGTTGCCGGGTTCGTCGAGGACGAGCACGGGCGGGTCGCCCAGCAGCGCGGCGGCGATGCCGAGTCGCTGGCGCATGCCGAGCGAGTAGGCCCCGACCCTGCGGTCGGCCGCCTCGGCCAGGCCGACGAGGCGGATCATCTCCTCGACGCGAGCGACGGGGATGCCCATGCCGTCGGCCAGGACGCGCAGGTGGTTGCGGCCGCTGCGTCCGGGGTGGAAGGCGTTGGGCTCGAGGACGACCCCGACGGTGCGGGCGGGGTCACGGATGTCGCGGTACCGGGTCCCGCCGATGGTGGCGTGGCCACCGTCGGCGGATGCCAGGTCCAGCAGCACCTTCATGAGGGTGGACTTGCCGGCGCCGTTGGGGCCGAGGAAGCCCGTGACGCGTCCGGGCTGCACCGTGAACGTCAGGTCGTCGACGACCACGTTGTGCCCGTACCGCTTGGTGACGTGGTCGATCTCCAGTGCGTGCATGAGGAGCTCCTCTCGGAGCATGGGTCTCGGGACAGGTGGGTTCAGGACGCCGCCGCCAGTGCGGAGGTGTCAGCAAGCACCTGTCGCATCAGGGCGGCGAAGTCGGCGGGCTGCTCAAAGGACGGGCGGTGGCCCGATTCCTCGAACACGACGCGGTGCTTGGCCGGGGCGTCGAGCAGGTCGAACCACTCGTCGGCCAGGGTCGCGCGCCCTCGTGCCTCGTGGCGGCCGAGCACCATGTAGGTGGGGACCTCGAGCCGCGGGGCGTCGCGTCGGAAGTCGTAGTCCTGCAGCTGCGGGTAGACCGCGTAGTTGACGTCGAGCATGCCGCGCAGCGCGTTGATGCGGTCCAGGAGGCTGTTCTCCGGGACGAAGGTGTTGAACGGCATCTCCCAGAGGTCGTCGACGCCGGGATAGGCGTTCCACTGGTGCTCGTAGTTGACCGTGTACTCGTAGTTCAGGAGGTTCTCGTAGGGCGGTGGGCCGGCGGAACGGATCTGCTCGACCAGCCCGGTGTTGCCGGTCTCCTCGGCCCAGGCGAGCGCGTCCTCGTAGAACATCTGGTCGGTCAGGCGGTTGTCGACCATCTGCCCGGTGCCCACGTAGGCGTGGAACAGCTCGGGGGCGCGCTGCACCGCGAAGACGCTGGGGATGGTCCCCCACGAGTTGGCGGCCAGGTAGATGCGGTCCTGGCCGAAGCGCTCCCGCAGGTAGGTGGTGACCTCGAGGGTGTCTGCGACGGCCTGGTCGAGGGTGAGCTGGTCGACGGGATCGATCGACGTGGCGTACGACTTGCCGGTCCCCCGCTGTTCCCACGTGGCGACGACGAAGTCGGACTCGAGGCCGGTGTCGGCGCGCATCGCCCCGAGGTCGGTGCCGCCGGGGCCACCGGCGAGGTGCAGCAGGACGGGGTTGTCGAGGTCGTGCCCGCGAATCATGAGCACCTGGTCGACCCCGCCGATCTCCACGGTGACGAGCTCGGCGATGCTGCCCGCCAGCGGTCGACCGTCGGATCCGAGGATGGGCGCGGTCGTCCCCGGCATCATCAGGACCACCACGAGGGCCACCACCCCGATCGTGGTCAGGGCCGTGACGGCCATGCCGGGCACACCCGGCGCCGGGGCGGTGGGGTGGCCCAGGCGGTTCGCGATCCAGACCCCGTACCCGACACCGAGGACCAGCGGCGGGAGCACCATCAACCCGTGGGCGACACGGCCGGCGACGAACGCGAACATCCCGTACATGGAGCCGAGGTGGATCGCGTCGACCGTCGCTCCCTGCGCCCCGAGCCGCGCCACCTCGAAGATGCCGATGTAGACCAGCGGCGCGACGAGCATGCTCCATCGCGTTCCGGTGGCGACGCCGACGACGACACCGACGACCAGCATCGCGACCGCCGTCGCCAGGACCTGCAGGGGCGTGAGCGGACCGCGGGGCGTCAGCCAGCCCGTGAGGAGGGCAACAGCCGCCACCGTGACGAGCGCGGCAC
>CAWCLK010000055.1:0-84569 GCA_963796225.1 uncultured bacterium | reverse complement strand
AGGGCGGCAGCGGCGAGTGCGGGTCGATCTCGACGATCACGATTTGCGCCCTGCAGGCCGTGGCCTGGCGCGCGGTCCTCGCTGCACGACCCACACCAGCCTCACCCCGTAAGCGAGCCAGATCCCCAGACAGACCAAGGAGATCAGCGAGCCGACGATGGCCAACCAGCGCCACACACCCGCCAGGGCCCAACGAGGCGTTCCACAGGTGCGTGCCGATGGCCTGGCCGATGATGGCGATCGCTGACCCACTCACCGCGTGCAGTGTGGTGGTCCGCGCCGCGTCGTCGAAGGCCACCGCCTCCGGGCTGGTTGCCTGCTGGCGGTGGCGCACCACCATCCAACGAACCGTCTCGGCAGCAGCCAACACGAAGACGATGGCAACGGCCAACACCGCACTGGACGGGCCGGTCACGACCTCGACCCCCCTCAAGGACGTCCCCGCTGCCACGACCAACCCCGTCGCCACGAGGGCTCGTGGCCCCCACCGAGCCAGTGGACGCACATAGGCCGCAGGATCGCGCGGACGAAGATCCGCCCGCACGGCGCCACCCTTGCCACGGCGACGGCGCACGGCCTCTGCCACCACGGCCCCGACGGCGTACCCGAGGATGGACGGCGACCATCCTTCGAGACCGGGGACATGCAGGGACGCGATGTCGACGAGGCGGTCCTGGAGTGGGCTTCCGTTCGGAAAACCGAAGTTGGTCGCCCACCCCGCCACGTCCGACAGGACGACCACGCCGAAGAAGCCAATCGCCCGGCAGGTACGCGTCAGCCGTACCCACCGTCGGGCGTCGGCCCGGTTCCCTTCCGTCTCAGGCACGCCCCGTTCACGAAGCCACCGTGCGGCTCGCTCATCGCCGATGTCGGACCACGTGCCCGCGACCACGACAGCCATGATCCCCGGCAGCACCAACCACGCGAGGTGGTCCCACTCCCAGCGGACCGGGAACGGTCCTACCCACACCTGCAGGATGGCCAGGTGCAGCGCCACCGTGACGGTCGCCACCAGCCCTCCCAGCAGCATCGGCCGCGACCTGTCCGCCATCCCCACCCCTTCGCCATTCGCTTTGTATCAACGTAGCACTACGAACGACACACATGGCACGGTGAGTTCCAATCCCACGATCGGGCCGCGCTTACGACCACAGACAACGTGAGGGACGCGTGGCGTATCCGCCGTACCAGCCCGCCCCCCGAGCACAACACCGCCCGGCGATACAGGCGGTCTACTTCGGGCTGACTTGCAGGTCGTCCGCGGGCGGGAAGTGGATGGGCGGCGTCGGCGTCATCCACATCAGCTCGAGGACTGCGATCTCGCCCTGGTCGTTGGTGAACAGCAGAACCGCCTGCTCTTGATCCCGGGGAAGCAGGCCCTCCGAAACGAGCACCATCCCCTCGGCGGGATCGTCCCTCCGGAAGTAGATGGTCGGACAACCGCAACCACATCCACCGACGACGACAGCTCCCTCGACGGATCCTCGGAGCGCCTCGACGCCAGCGAACTCGACGGACAGCACCCTGGTAAGGACGTCTCGCTCCGCCGTCGTCATAGCGCGCGGATACGTGTTCTTCATTGCCGCAAGTCTGCCAGCCGGCCAGCCTCGGCGGAGTGCTTGTAACCGCCGGTACACGCACGTTCCTGGCCGCCGCACCATCGGGCGTTCTTCGCCGGGTCGCTCCCCCCGGCGCGTCGGTCACTGGCGTCGCCTCCCACGCTACGGCCTGACCGCCGAGGGGTGGGCTGGGCCACGATGGTGGATCACACGATGGAAGGCAGGGGGTGGTCGAGGGCATCACGCCGGCGCTTCCACCAAGCTGCCTGGCCCGCCAGCCCGACAACCAGTGCGGCCGTGGGGATGCCGACTGGTAGCGCCAGCACCAGGTCCGGTGCGCCCAGATCAAGACCCAGGTCAGGCGTGAGAACAGCCGTAGCCCAGAACAGGATCAGCGCGGCAGCGATCCCCGCAGCAACGACGGCCCCTCGGGAGAGGCGATCCCGAAGGTTGACCACCAACCCCTGGAGCAGGGAACCGAGGGTCGCCGCCCCCACCATCCACAGGGCGAACCGATTCAGCCCGACGGCGCCCGTGTCGGTGACCGGGCCGAGGAAGGCGAAGGCGCCAACAAGAGCCAGAGAGCCGAGACCCGTGCTGACGACCGTGTCGAGCCATCTGTCGTCATCTGTCGCTCGGCGCCAGGCCGCAGCCAGTCGAACGGGATCGTCACCAACGACATCCGAGACGTCCCCGCCCTCCTCAATCTCGCGATCGAGTCGCCCACGCAGTTCCTCAGCAAGACGCCTGCGGGCTGACCGCGGGACGCGGGCCTGAAACCAGAAGCGCTCCGCGCGCCGCACCGCGTCCTCGACCTGCCGGCGAGCCGCGCCGCCATCTTGAGAAGTGTTCCCGTCCACGTTGCCCCAATGGCTGAGTCCCCACTGCCAGTATGCCGTTCCTCAGTGCGCAGTGACAGGGTCTTCGATGAGCCAAGCGCTCTGGAACCGCCGTACCCGCGCGGTCGGGATTGGGCGATACCGGCGCGCGATCTACGTCGCCGTCAAGAGCGGACGAGCCGACGCACGGCTGTCTACGCTCACGCCATGGGTGTGGATCGGGAGCGGTTGCGGGCGTCGTACGACGCCAACGCCAGCAGGCGCGCCGTCCACCCGCTGCCGGAGTGGAGAGTTCGTGCGCGGGACCAGTGGGTCCAACAGGTCCGCACGGCGGGCTTGAACAGCGTGGTCGATCTCGGCGGCGCGACGGGAGTCGACGGGGTCGCGTTTGCGGCCGCCGGGCTCGACGTCACCATCGTCGATCTTTCGCCCGTGCATGTCGAGCTGGCCGGGGAGGCCGACCTCGACGGCGTGGTGGCCGACGTGACCGACACGGGGCTGCCGGATCACGCCTTCGGTGCGGCGTGGTCGGCGAGCACGTTCATGCACCTGCCGCATGGGGACTTCGAGGCAGCGCTGTCCGAGGTCGTCCGGATCGTCGAGCCGGGAGGGATCGTGCGGCTGGGCATGTGGGGCGGCGTGGACGAGGAGGTGCTCTGGGAGGACGACTTCCAGGACCCGCCACGCACGTTCGTGCACCGCACCGATGAGCAGGTCCGCCGTGCCGTGGCCAAGGTCCTCGACCTGGTCGAGTTCTGGACCGAGCAGTCCGGCTACCGGCCCGAACTCCACTACCAGTGGGTCGATGCGCGCTGCCCCACGGCTTGAACAGAGACCTGAGGCAGGCTGGATCCGCCGAACCCGTCCGTCGCGGGGTGGGTGATACCGGCGGGCGATACGAGCTACCGGGTGGCTACGCGGACGGGTCGGTCACGCGGCCGACGAAGAGCACCGCCCCGGTCGGCTCGTGGCGGATGAGGTACAGGAAGGGCTTGTCGGCCCGGACGGTCACGTCCGGTGGCGGCGGCCCACTCTCCGCGAATCCCAGGCCAGTGGCCGCTGCCGCGACGGTGCCGTACTCGTCGACGCTGATGTCTGCCGCGTGGACCCCGGACGCGAGGAAGATCCCCGGGGCGACGCCGTCCCAGCTGCCACCCGGTCCGAACACGGCGTCGACACCGAGCCCGTCGAACGCCTCGGCCAGGTCCAGCCGGGCATCGGACTCGAACCGCGGCAGCCACAGCTCGACCACGCCCTCGGTGGCTGCGGCGTCGATCTCGGCGACCAGCTCGTTCGACAGGTCGTCCTCGACCTGCTGGTAGTGGCCGTCCTCGGGGACGATCACCAGCATCGACAGCTGCCCATCCTCGTAGGGGATCTCGGTCGCCGCGTAGGAGTCGGTGGCCACCGCCGGACCGGACAGCTCACGCTCGTGCATCAACGGCACGGTCACCTGCGACCCGTCCAGCCGGGTGAACGTGGCATCCTCGGTCGGGTACTTGCCGAACGGCCGTTCCCAGTCGGCCTCCAGGTACAGGGCGTTGACCAGCACCATCACCGACTGCGCGTTGACCATCCCCTCCGGCAACAGCTCCGGGATCAGCTGCTCGGTCTGCTCGGCCACCCACTCGTTGATCCGAGCACGCGCCGGCTCCGGCTCGTCCTGCAGCGGCAGCGGCTCGATCCCGGTGCCGAACCACCGCCGCAGCGTCTGGTCGTAGCCGGGCGCGGTGTCGAACGACTCGTCCGGATACTGGCGGTTCGCGAGCCGCACCACCGGCTCGCCCACGTCGGTGACCTCCTGGTCGAGGGTGTTGAACGCCGACCACCGCTCCTCACCGTCCACCGGATAGGCAAACAACTCCTGCAGGGCATCGGCGGTGGCACCGGTCGCACCGACGTCGGCCATCCCGAACGCCAGCCCGATCGACAACGGCGAGAGCACCACGTCCCCGGACGTGTCCGCGGCCGCCTGCGCGAACAGGTCGAACCCCACGGCATTGAGCCCCTCGGCCAACGCCCCCGCATCATCCGAGGTCGACGGTGCCCGAGACACCCCAGGCGCAGGAACGGACGAGGGCGACGTCGATGGCGTCGCAGCCGTCGGCCTCGACCCGGCACCGTCGCTGGTCGCCCCCTGCCCACATCCTGCCACGACCAACCCCACGACCAGGAACAGCCCGACCAACCTCACGGCACCTGCCACACGAGCCCCTTCGAGACGGATCGCACAGTAGGACGCCACACTCCCCGTCACCGTTGCAGTCCGACCGCGACAGACTGGATCCGCCTCATGGTGTTATGGGTTCACGGCGTGACGCTGGTGCGTAGCGTCGAGGATCTCGGCGGGTTGGCTCTGGATCCGCCTGCCGGCCACTGCTCTGGTGGTCTGGCCTGGTATCGAACTGCTGCCCGTCGGGATCTGCCTTCGGCGTGGCTCGAGACGGGAATGCGAAGGATCACTGGCATGAGGTGTGCCCGCCGGAGGTGACCGTCCCCCTATGGCGAAAGGACGCCCCATGACGGTCATCATCGGGATCGACCCGCACAAGCGATCCCACACGGCGGTCGCGCTCGACGAGCGTGACCAGGTCCTTGACGAGCTGCGTGTCGAGGCCACCGACCGGCAGGTCCGCCAGCTGCTGGCCTTCGCGCGGCGGTGGCCGGATCGGATCTGGGCGATCGAGAACGCCAACGGGCTGGGGTGGCTGCTGTCACGTCAGCTGGTCGAGCACGGCGAGCAGGTCCGTGACGTGCCCGCCGCGCTGTCGGCCCAGGTCCGCAAGCTGTCGGGGTCCGGGCACAAGACCGACGCCCACGATGCCCGCTCCACCGCGGTCGCGGGACGCCACGCCCGGGTGCTGCGGCAGGTCGTCCCTGACGGCACGCCGCAGGTGCTGGGGTTGCTGATCGAGCGGCGCTGGCACATCGCCTCGGCGCGGCAGAAGACGCTGGTGCGCATCCACGAGCAGCTGGCCAAACTGCTTCCTGGTGGCGTTCCACGCCATCTGTCGGCCGACAAGACCGCCCGGGCCCTGCGCCGCATTCGGCCGACCGATCCGGTCGCGGCGATGCGCCGGCGGATCATCACCGAGCTGCTGGCCGAGCTGCGGGTCCTGGACCGCAAGCGCAAGGCCATCAACGCCGAGCTCGACGCCGCCCTGGACGACTACGGCACCCGACTGCTGACCATCGACGGGATCGGACGGGTCGGCGCCGCCACGATCATCGCCATCGTCGGGGACGTCCGACGGTTCCCGACCGCCGACCACTTCGCCTCGTTCAACGGCACCGCGCCGATCGCGGCCTCGTCCGGTGAGGTGGTGCGCTACCGGCTCAACCTGGGTGGCCAGCGGCAGGTCAACAAGGTCCTGCACACCGCGGCGAAGGTCCAGAACAAGATGGGCGGACCCGGCCGCGTCTACATGCAGCGCCGCATCGCCGAGGGCAAGACCAAGGCCGAAGCCACCCGATCGTTGAAGCGGCAGATCTCCAACGCCGTCTACCGGGCCCTGCGCGCCGACGTCCTCGCGCATGAAGTGTCCGGGGAGGACAACCGGGCCGCGTAGGTCAGACCGAAGTCGACAGAGACGCTGGAACCCCGGGAATCTCTTCAAGTCACTTCCCCGGACCAGCCCACCGTACGCCTACATCCGCCCGCCGTCGACAGCGACGGGCCACGCTGCGCTGCGCCTCGACCACCACCCAATCCGGCCCTTGACAGAGACGGGGTTCGATCGTCATCGGCTGTCGGGCGGTGATACAGGTAGCCGATACAGCCTGCGTGAAGCCGCACGAAGAAAGCGGGCGCGGTCGAGGTGGTCCTCGAAGCCCGCGAGCCGACTCCGCACTCACGTGCGCTCGTCGGCCAGTGCGGCCCGCGCCAACTGGACCCCTCCGGGGGTGACCCGGCCGGGCCAGGTGTCCCGCCGGCCGCCCTCGAGGGCGCCGACGCGGCTGAGCAGACGGACGTCGTCGGCCACGAGCGCGGTAACGGTGCGACGGTCGATGGGGTGGCCGCCCTCGAGCGCCCAGCCGAGTCCGGTGAGCAGCTGCGCGATCGTCGTCTCCGCCGGTTCGGTCGAGCCGGACGCCATCAGGGCGAGGAGGAGGACTCCGGCGTGCCAGCCCGCGTCGGCCACACCCCGGCCACCGAGGGGAAGTCGGCCGGCCAGATGCCACCACAGTGCGACCGGATCGGTGGCGAGTTGCCTTCCTCGGGCCGTCGGGACCAGCCGTCCCTTGTACTTGCGAAGCAGCCCCAGGCGCTGGCCGGTCTCGCGTAGCTCCAGCACCGGGACGGTCAGGTCCTCGCGGTTGCCCTTGCCGATCCACTCCTCGGCGAGGTCGAGCTCGTCGAAGATCGCGCTCACGACCGCCGGAGGCAGGTATCCGGCGGCGGTCAGCTTCACCCCGTCACCGATCGCGTCGAAGAGCACCTGCAGACGGCGGCGGGACATCCGGTCGGCCGTCTCTTCGTCGATGTCGACCCGTGCGCCGGCCTGGGACGCGAGCCTGCGCAGCTGCTCGGCGGTCTCGCGGGTGCGAGCACGTAGGAGCAGGGCCGACAGCTTCTCGCCGACGCGGCGCGGCACCGGTGGACGGGCCGGCAGATCCAGCGCCTGGAGCCGACCGGCGACCGTCGGGAGGTCGAACGGGACGAGCCCGATCTCGTCCGGGGCGACATCGCGACCCCACCAGGCCGTCACGTCAGCGAGCGCCTCCTGGTGGTCGGGATGGGACGGGTCGGCCGCCGCGACGATCGTGCGGTACCCGCCGACGCCGCCACAGTCCTCGGGTGGTCCGGCACCGGCCCCCTCCACCAGGACGGCACGACCGGGCGGGACGCGACCGTCGACGACGTCCTCGACCTCCAGGGTGAGCCACCAGTTGTCGCCGTAGTCGTACTGGTAGTACAGCCGCTCCCCTGGCTCGGCGAGCAGCTCGTCGACCCGGACGTCCCAGGTCGGCAGGTCCTGGTCGCCTTCGTACGCCTCGACAAGGTCCGCCGCGCACGCGAACGCCACGCCGGGCTCGTGCTCGGGTCCGGTGGTGAATCGGTACAGGTGGTAGTCCTGCCAGCCGAAGCAGACCTGCAGGACGTCGTGGAGGTCGTCCAGCCCGAGGTCGGAAGCCACCTCGATCCGTCGCCACACGGGCGGAAAGGCCTCGCGGAGCTGCACGTGCAACGCCAACGTCGCGAGGGCGTCGCGCCGCGGGCGGCGTCGGCCGGTGTCCGCCAGGGACGTCACGCGGGTTCGTCCGGTGCTGGTGAGATCGGGCCGCAGCACTTCTTGTACTTGCGCCCCGAGCCGCACCAGCAATGGTCGTTGCGTCCCGGCGGCCAGCCCACGGCGTGGCCCTGGCCGAGAAGCGTGGCCGCGTAGGCCGACCGTGCCTCCCCCGTCCCGGGATCGTTCCCACGGTCCTCTGCATAGGCGACCAGCCCTTCGACGGTCATCGGGGCGACGTGCAGGCGGTTGCCGTGCACGTGGCGGGCGATGCGCTTGATCCGCGCCTCGGTGGCCTGGCTGTAGTCGCCGTGGTCGGCCGGCAGGTCATCGAGCAGCTGCGGCCACCGATTCACGGCACCCGGCCACTGGTCGGCGGGGAACCAGCCGATGGCGAGGTCGACGGGGCCGGACAGCCTCGTCTCGGGTTCGGGTTCACCGAAGGCCGCGTCGAGACGGGCCAGCGCCTCGGGCGCCTCGGCTTCCAGGATCTGGCGGCGGGCACGGCGGGCACGTTCGTCCTGCTCGGCCCGGCTGGACTCGGGCTGGTAGCCGCAGTGGGCACAGGGCCGGTCCTCGTCGGCGGGGGCGTCGCCCCAGCGGCGGTTAGACGGCACCGGTGTCCACTGGTCGCAGAACGTCTCCACCCGATCGACGAGCGCCTCGTCCGCGGGCTCGTCCAGGACCTTCCAAGCGTCCTCGGCGCACTCGAGCAACTGCGTCACGACCTGGTCGTGATCGCCGGTGGCCAGCGCGACCTCGATGCCGTCCAGCGCCCACCGCAGCGATGTGCGCATGTCGCCGGCGTCGGCGTAGCTGTAGGCCGCCGAGTTGTACAGCCACACATCGTCCGGATCGCGTTCCCGGAGCTCGGCGAACAGCGCATCGGCCTCGTCCCGCCGGCCGTCGGCCAGCAGGCACTCGGCGATGTCGGCCTCCGGGTCCGGCACCGACCGGTAGCCGGCCGCGATCGCCTCGCGCTTGGCCGCGATCGCCTCGTCGTAGCGGCCGGCTCGCCGCCAGATCTGGTGGACCTCGTCGAGGACCTCGTCGGCCATCACCTGGTGGTGCGCGCACGGATGGCCCAGCACCTGGCGCCAGTGGGCGACCGCGTCGTCCCACCGCTGCTCCTCGGCAGCCCGCTCCGCACGGCCGATCAGCGCCTGGATCTGCCGCCACGACTCCTCGACGGTGATCTCGGCCATCCTCTCCCAGCCCTTCGGTCGAGTTGCTTCGCGATCGTGCTCGAGACGCGTCGCCGGCAGGAGCGTAGAGGCCAGCCCACCGACCAGATCCCACGCCACACCGGCACCAGCCGGCGATGGGACCGGGGCGGCACCCCGGCGAGCTGGCTGCGTACCGTCGGCCGGTTCGCCGAACCGAGGAGTCAACGTGAAGGGCTACGTCACTCGCAAGAACAACCACTGGTACGTCGTCATCTACGACGGGCTCGATCCCACCACCGGCAAGGAACGGCGTCGGTGGCATGCGGCTGGGACCGACCGTGCCACAGCCGAGGCGCTTGCCGGACGGCTCGCCGCCGAGCAGCGCGAACGCCGCGGCACCGGACGCAGCCAACTCACGCTCGCAGGGCACGTCGAGCGAGCCTGGCTGCCCCGCAAGCAACGCCAGCTGCGCCCAGTCACGGTCGACGGTTACCGCCGACAGCTGCGCCTGTACATCCTCCCCCACCTCGGACCCGTCCCGCTTGCGGTCGCTCCGTGTTGAACCGATCGAAGACCTCTACGAGCACTTGCTCACCGACGGCCGCGCCGACGGGACCGGCGGGCTGTCCACCAAGTCCGTGCTCGAGGTCCACGTCCTGCTGCGCCAGATCCTCGACGACGCCGTCGCCCGCGGACTGCTGTCGGCCAACCCCGCCCGCCAGGCCGTCCCACCCCGCCATCGCCGCGACCAGCACCGACGCCGGATGGCCTGGACCGCCGACGAACTCGCCACCTTCCTCGACGGCATCGCCGGCCACCGCCACCACCGAACCTGGTGGCTGGCCGCCTACACCGGCATCCGCCGCTCCGAACTCGTCGGGCTGCGGTGGCGCGACATCGACCTGGATAATCAGCGCCTGTCGATCACCCGCACCATCGTGTGCGTCAACGGCCGCATGCAGCCCTCGACAGGCAAGACCACCCATGCCGCCCGCACCATCGACCTCGACGGCTCCACCGTCGGCGTCCTCGCCCGCTGGCGCGACGACCATCACGACCGGTTCGGACACCACGACCCCGAACGTGGGCTCGTCGTCCGCGACGACGGTGAGACCGTCAACCCTCAGACCCTCTCCCAAGGGTTCGACCGTGCCGTGGGCAAGACCGCCCTGCCCAAGCTGACCCTGCACGGCCTCCGACACACGCACGCGACACTGCTGCTCCAGGCCGGCGTGCCGCTCAAGGTCGTGTCCGAACGGCTCGGACACTCGACGCCGGCCTTCACCATGGCGACCTACCAACACGTGCTGCCCGGCATGCAAGCCCAAGCAGCCGCGACCTTCGCCACCCTCCTCGCACGCACCGAGCAGTAGATGCTTCTACCGGCTCACGGCCGGTAGAAGAACCGGTAGAACGAGATCGGACCGCCCGAAAAGGCGGTCCGATCCAGTAGCGGGGGCAGGATTTGAACCTGCGACCTCCGGGTTATGAGCCCGGCGAGCTGACCGAACTGCTCCACCCCGCGGCGTTGTGAGAGGGAACGTACCCATGCCCCGAGAGGTGAGCAAACCGGCAGACGGGGCGTGCGCGATCCGCACCGGCGGAGGTTCAGACCCCGTCGATCTCAGCCCGTCGCAGGGCCACCATTCGGTCCAGCACCTCGTCGGGCAGCGGGTCGTCGGAGGTGAAGCGGACGGTGCCCTTCGACACCGCCCGACCCCGCAGCTCGGTCGCCATCGCCCCGACCACCGCCCCGCTCATCGGGTACAGGCTCAACCCGGTGGCCCGGGCCGCGAGCCCCAGCAGCGGCTTGCCGTGGTAGAGGAAGGCGGCCAGGCCGTAGCTGCGACCCTCGGTGGCCTCGGGGACCGATGCCGCGACGTGGTCGACCACGTGGCGCATCACGGCCGCATCGGCTTCGTCAAGCTCGGACAGGAACGCCTCGAACACCGCACGACCTCCGGTCTCCCAGACGGCCAGTCTGCCCGACGGGGCCGCTCGGCGGCATCAGACGACGCGCGGCTCGCGGTCGTCCTCCGAGGTGAACGGCAGCCCGGCGTCCTGCCAGGCCTGCATGCCGCCCTCCATGTTCTCCGCGTCGTAGCCGCGGTCGCGGAGCTGGTCGGCGACCTCGCCGCTGCGCGCCCCGCTCCGGCAGACCGTCACGACCTGGGTGTCCTCGTCGAGCTCGTCGAGGCGGCGGTCGACCTCGTCCATCGGGATGTGCGCGGCGTCGTCGATGTGGCCGGCCTGCCACTCGTCGGGTTCGCGGACGTCGACGACCTGGACATCGTCGATCCGGTCCATGACATCGGTGGGTTCCATTCTCGTCTCCTTCGTTCTGGGGTCGGTCACGGGGTCAGGGGCAGGTCGGCGTTGGCCCAGGCGGTCATGCCCCCGAGGAGGTTGTGGACACGGTCGTGCCCGTCGCGGGCCAGGACGCTGGCGACCACGGACGACCGGAAGCCGGACCCGCACACCACCAGCACGTCGCGGTCCCGCGGTACCTCGTCGAGGCGGTCGCAGATCTCGGCCCCGGTGAGGAACTGCGCGTCCGGGGCGTGGAAGGCCGCCCACTCCGCTGGCTGTCGGACATCCAGCACGTGGAACTCGTCCGTGCGTCCCTCGAGGTCCTGCACCGTCCGCGTTGCCAGGCTGCCGAGGGGACGGCCGGTCTTCCGGTACGCGAACATCCCGCCTGCCAGCCAGCCAACGGGGCGGTCGTAGCCGATGCGCAGCAGGTGCCACGTCGCCGTCATCACGTCGTCGGGCCCGTCGACGACCAGCAACAGGCGCACGTCCGGTGGGACGACCGTGCCCGCCCACGTCGAGAAGGACGACCCCAGCGCAACGTTCAGCGCCCCGGGCACGTGTCCGCTGGCGAAGGCCTCGGGCGACCGGGCATCGAGGACCAGCACGTCGTCCTGGTCGGCGAGGTCGGCGAATCCGTCCGGCTCGATCGCCGGTGGCGGGGCGACGACCCCCAGCAGCTCCGGGCCCTGCTGGTTGCGGGCACGCATCCGCCGCCAGTAGGGCGGGACGGCCGGCAGGTCGTCGAGGTCGAGGCAGCGCTGCACGAACTCGTCGCGATCGGCGAGCTCGGCCAGCACCGGGTTGGTGGCCTTCTCGTACCCGACGGTCGTGACGAGGCGGGAGGCGATCGACCCGCCACACAGCGATCCCGCGACGTGGGTCGGGTAGACGAGCACGTGGTCGGGCAGGTCGAGCACGCGGGTCTGCAGCGTCTGGCAGAAGGTCTCGGCGGCCTCGCGCGCCGCGTCCGGCCCGCCGAGCAGGTCCGGACGGGCCACGTCGCCGACCAGCAGCGCCCCGCCCGACAGCAGCGCGGCCGGCTCCTCCGCGGACGTCTCGCCGTCGTACAGCAGCAGCGCCACGTGCTCGGGGGTGTGGCCGGGGGTGTGCATCACCTCGATGCCGACGTCGCCGAGCTCGAGCTGCTCGCCGTCCTTGACGGGACGATGGTCGTACCCGAGGTCGGCGTGCTCGCTGCCGAGCACGGTCGCGCCGGTCCGGTGCGCCAGCTCGGCGATGCCGGAGAGGTAGTCGTTGTGCTGGTGGGTGTCGATCACGTGCGTGATGTGCAGGCCCTGCCGCGTGGCCGCGTCGAGGTACACGTCCACGTCGCGTCGCGGGTCCAGCACCAGGGCCTCACCGGTCTCGTCGGACCCGACGAGGTAGGACGCGTGGCCCAGGCCCTCGAGGTGGAACTGCTCGAACTGCATGTCGGCCTCCTCGCTCCGACAGCAGGGTGGGGTACGGGGACGGGACGCCGTGCGGCCGAACGGACGGGCTCCTCAGCTCCCGCCCGCCGGCGCCGCGCGGTGGCGTCGAGGGGGCGGTTGGTCGAGCACCCGTTGCCACTCCCCCGTCCGGAACCGGCGGTAGAGCATCGCCGTGCGGACCATCGGGTCGAGCAGCACGCCCGTGAACACGCCGGCCAGGCCCCACCCCAGCCCGATGCCGAGCACCCAGGACGCCCCGACCATGAACCCGAAGATCCCGGTGGCGCTGGCCGCCAGCGGCGGGGTGGTCAGGCCGCCGGCCTGGAACGACCCCCGCAGCACGCCGTACAGCGACCGCAGCACGACGGCCACGGCGTACACGCGGACCCAGCCGGTGGCGGCGGCCAGTGCCTCGGGCTCGTGCACGAAGACGCCGGCCAGCGGGGCGGCGAACACCAGGAGCAGGACCGCGACGGGGACGGCGACGGTCACCGACAGCGACAGCCCGCCCCGCGCCACCCGGTCGGCGCTCTCCCGGTCGGCCGCCCCCAGCCGGTTGCCCGCGATCGAGGAGGCCGCGGTGGCCACGCCCCGACTGGGCAACAGCCCGTACAGCATCAGGCGCTGGCCGACCTGCAGACCGGCGTTCGCCGCGGTCCCGAAGGCCAGCGTGATGGCGTTCAGCGGCAGCGTCCCGATGGCGAACATGTTCCGCTCGACCACCTGGGGCCACCCGATGCGGACGATGCGGGCCATCACGTCGAACCGGCCGAGCGCGTCCCACCGCACGTGCAGCCCACGCCATCCGCGCATCACCGCCGCCACCAGGACGGTCGCGGTCAGGACGTTGCCGACCACCGTCCCGACGGCGGCCCCGAGCACGCCCAGCTCCGGCAGGCCGGCCAGCCCGGCGACCAGCAGCACGGTCAGGGTGATGTTCACCAGCGTCCCGCCGCCCCGGATCAGCAGCGGCGTGCGGGTGTCACCGGCGCCCTGGAACCCACGCGTCAGCATGATGTTGAGCGTCCGCGCCGGGGCCGAGAGCATGATCACCCGCAGGTAGGTGACGCCGATCTCGGTGACGTCCGGCGACGCCCCGAGCAGCCGGTAGGCGCCCGGCGCCGCGACCCAGCCGAGGGCCGCGAAGGGGATCCCGACGGCCAACGCCAGCAGCAGGGTCTGGGTCATCGCGACGTCGGCCTCCTCGTCGCGCCCCGCCCCGAGGTGCTGCGACACGGTCGCGATCGTGCCGGCGCCGAGCCCCAGCGCCGTGAACAGCACGAGCCTCGCGATCGCGTCGCCGATGCCCAGGGCCGCCACGCCGGTGGCCCCGACCACGGCGCCCACGACCAGGATGTCGACGGTCCGCATCGTGATGCGTACCAGCAGCGTCGCCGACACCGGCCAGCCCAGGCGGAACAGGCGGGGCCAGGTGTCGCGGTACAGCACGTGAGGGTCCGGTGCAGCGGGCGGGCAGATTCACTGTGGTTCGCACGGCAACCACCGCTGGATCACCCGTCGGTCACGGTCACCCGTCGGTGGGCGAGGCTGCGGGGCTCGGTGCCTCGGTGCCGGTGGCGCCCTCGGTCGCCGCCGGGGTCGGGGCCTCGGTCGGGACCGCGACCCCGCGCAGGTCACCGAGTTGGCGGATGGCGTCGCGGGCCCGTTCGACCTGGCGCTGGTACTCGGCCAGGTCACCGTCCGACAGCGCCTGGTCGGCGGCGTCGAAGGCCTCGATCGCCCGCTGGACCAGCTGCTCCTCGGTCAGGTCGCCCGTCTCCCCGCCGGTCTCACCCGTGTCGGGCGGCGGCTTCTCGCCCCCGACCTCCTCGCCCAGCAGGGCCGCGAGCGCGCGGTCGAGGGTCGACTCCATGACGACGTTCTCGCCCTGCACGAGCACGACCTGCTCGAGCTGCGGGATGCGCGCCTGGGCGCTCTCGAGGTAGAGCGGTTCGACGTAGAGGATCGACTGCTCGATCGGGATCACCAGCAGGTTGCCGCGGGTGACCTCGGATCCCTGCTGGTCGCGCAGGGTGATGTACTGCGAGATCTGGTCCTCCTGCTCGATCTGCGCCTGGGCCTGCTGCGGCCCGAGGATCGACTGGCCGGAGGGGAAGCGCACCGCGAACAGCTCGCCGTAGTGCTCCGGGTCCGACCGGGCGGCCAGCCACGCGATCATGTTGGGCCGCTCCAGCGCGAGGTACGGCTGGATCAGGACGAACTCCTCCTCCTGCTCGCCCGGCAGGCGCATGAGCAGGAAGTAGGGATCCATGCGCGGTGGGTTGTCGGCCAACGCGTCGTTGTTGGCCACGGCCGCTGCGTCGTTCGGGATCTGCCACGCGTCGGCCCGCGAGTAGAACGCCTCAGGACTGGGGATGTGGTAGGTCCGGTACAGGTCCGCCTGCAGCGTGAACAGGTCCTCGGGGTACCGGAAGTGCTGCTTGATGCCCTCGGGCGCGTCCTCGAGCGGGACGAAGCGGTTGGGGAAGGCCCTCGCCCAGGCGTCGATCACGGGGTCGTCGACACCGACCTTGTACAGGGTGACCGTGCCGTTCTTGGCGTCGACGGTGGCCTTGACCGAGTTGCGGATGTAGTTGACGGTCTCCCGCTCGTCGTCGCGGCCGAAGTCGCGCCGTTCGCTGTACGGGTAGTTCGCCGAGGTCGTGTACCCGTCGACGACCCAGAGGATCCGGTCGTCGATCACCACGGGGTAGGGGTCGTTGTCGAGGTGCAGGTACGGGGCGACGAGCTTCACGCGCTCGCGGATCTGCCGGTGCATCAGCACCCGCGAGTCGTCCCGGGGCAGGCCCGAGAGCACGAGGTTCGGGTCGCTGAAGCGCATCGCGAAGGCCAGGCGCGACAGCCGGTTGCCCAGCACCACCCCGCCCGAGCCGTCGTAGCGGGTCGTCTGCTGCTCGGAGGTGTCCGGGTCCTCGTAGTCCAGCTCGGCCTGCTCGGTGTTGACGATCGAGTAGTTCGGGGTCCGCGTCTCGCCGTAGTAGACGTCCTGGTCCTCGGGGACGAGCTCGTCCACGCCGTCGCTGGGGATGCCGCCGGCGAGGAACCGGGGCTGGCCGCGGGTGTCGGCCGTGTTGACCTGGCTGGCGACGACCCCGAGCCCGTGGGTGTAGAACAGGGCGAGGTTCTGCCAGGTCCGCGCGTCGTCGGGCAGGGCGGTCTGGTCCAGCTCGCGCACGGACAGCATCACCTGGCGGACCTGGTCGTCGATCCGGTACCGGTCGACGTCGACGTCGGCGAAGTCGTAGTAGGTGCGCAGCGCCTGCAGCTGCTCGTAGGTCGTCTGCAGGACCTTCGGGTCCCACAGGCGGATGTTGTCGATGGTCTGGCGGTTCTCGTCGATCTGTGCCCGGTCGAGGTCGTTGGTCACCGAGAACGGCCGGAGCCCCGCATCGGCGATGCCGTACGCGGCCCGGGTGGCCTCCTGGTTCTCGGCGATGTACTCGCGTTCGCGGGGCAGCTCCTGCGGGTCGACCTGCAGGCGCTGCACGGCCGCCGGGTACACGCCCTGGAGCAGGATCGAGCCCAGCACGAGCAGGCCGATGGCCGCCCCGGGCAGCAGGAACCCGCGGCGACGCAGGTTGATCAGGGTCAGGATCACCGCGACCGCGGTGACCGCCAGCAGCAGGTACAGCGCCGGCAGCTCGGCGTTGATGTCGGTGTAGGCGGCGCCGGTCACCGTGCCGCGCGGGGAGAAGTTCAGCTCGTAGCGGTCCAGCCAGTAGCCCCAGCCACGGGCCGCCAGCACCAGGGCCAGCAGCACCGACAGGTGCACCTTCACCGACGGGATCACCTTGTCGCGGGGCGCGTCGGGGCGGATCCCCCCGAGCAGCAGGTGGGCACCCGCGGTCAGCAGCAGCACCAGGACCAGCGAGGTGAACAGCCACCCCTGGAGGAACTGCAGGAAGGGCAGGTCGAAGACGTAGAACCCGACGTCCTTGGCGAAGGTCGGGTCCACCGTCCCGAACGCCCCGCCGTTCTGCCAGAGCAGGAACGGCCGCCACTGGGTCGCGGCTGCGACCCCCGACGAGACCCCGAACACCAGCGCGACCGCGAGGATCAACCACTTCAGGTACGGGTCGGCCTTGGCGCGGTAGGTCTCGATGATGGCCTGCTGCGGCGTCGAGGGCACCACCAGCGGACGCAGGCGGCGGGCGACCTGCAGGTTCACCGCGATCAGCACCCCCAGCCCGAGGGTGGCCAGCACGCCGAGGAGCAGGCGGGTCCCGAGCACGCCGGTGAACACGTCCGTGGCGTCGACGCTGCGGTACCACCACCAGTCGGTCAGTGCCGTGGCGATGCGGTTCGCCGACAGCAGCAGCAGGACCACCACGACGACGATGACGGCCAGCAGGCGCCGGCGGAGGAAGTCGCGCACGAGCAACCCTTGCACGGGAGGACGGGGGTGAGGTGCTCCTTGCAGGGTAGGCGGCCCCGGCGGTTCGGCCGTCAGTCCGCGGGCGGGCACCACCGTGCACGTGCATCCGGCGTGGGCGGGCGGGACCCGGTCGCCCGACGGGAAGTCGCCGCCGAGCGCGATCACGCCCTCCGCGGCGTTGGTGCGGCACCGTCCCTCGGGGCAGCGCGCCTCCTCGTGGGCCTCCCACCGGATCCGGTCGACGCCGAGCTGCTCCCAGGCGTCGAGCAGGCCATGGGCGTACGTGCGCTGGAGGTGCTCGTCGACGGTGGCCTCGACGACCGGCCCCCGCAGGTCGCGGAAGACCTCGCCGACCCGCTCGGACAGCTGGGGCTCGGGCTCCTCGGCCTCCAACCCGGCCCGCAACGTCGCGCGCAGTGCCGAGGTGACCTCGTGGGCCAGGACGGCGCGGAAGGTGGCCACGGCCGCCTGCACCCGCGCCCCGTCGGCCAGGGCGGTCGGCACGTCGTCGTCGACCTCGGCGGCCGCGTCCTCGAGCGCCCCGTTGTAGGCCGCCGCGAGGTGGTCGGCGCCCTGGCTGCCGAGGTCGTCCAGATCGGCCTCGCCCGGCAGCAGGTCATCGAGCCGCGCCGAGCGGCCGTGGTCGCGGATCGACGCCAGGACCTCGTTCTGGACCTCCTGCAGGCCCCGCTTGCACTGGCGGGCCATCGCGGCGCGGACCTCGGCCAGGCGCTCGTCGCGACGGGACGCCACGGTCGGCTCCGCGGGCTCGTCCGCGGGTTCCTCGACGACGGGTTCCTCGTCGACGCGTTCCTCGTCCTGCCGCTTGTTCGGCAGGGGTCGCCTCGGCGGCAGCCGCGTCGACGGCCCCCTCGTCGACGGCGCTCTCCAGCAGGACCGGCTCGGTGCCGGGGATCGGACCCTCCGGGTCGTCGGCCTCGGCCACGACGATCCGGTCCGGGGGTGCGGGCGTGGCAGGCTCGGTCGGCTGGTCAGGCTCGGGCGCCGGGGCGGTGGCGTCGTCGCCCAGGCCCCCGACGACCCCACCGATCGATTCCATGGAGGCACGCAGCCCCGCGACGAACCGGTCGCGGTCCTCGCGCAGGCCGGCGATCTCGGTGGCGATCGCGTCACGGCGGCGTTCGGCCTCGGCGATGGTGCGGGCGGCCTGGCGGTTGGCCTTCTCCACGGTGTCGCGGGCGTCGCGGGCGGCCTCGTCCCGCTGGGCCTGGGCCGCAGCGGCGGCCTTGGACTCGATCTCGCGGGCGCTCTCCTCGGCGGCCACGAGGATGCGGGTGGTCTCCTCGCCGAGGGACTGGAAGGCCGTGCGGGCGTCGGACTGCCCGGACTGGGCGGCCTCGCCGGCGCGGGCCAGCTCGGCCTGCAGCTCGGCGACACGCGCCCGCAGCCCACGAACCTCCTCGGAGACCTCGCGCAGGAAGGTCGACACCTCGTCGCGGTCGTACCCGCGCAGGGCGACCAGGAATTGGCGCTGGGCGATGTCGTCGGGACTGAGCACGCGGGCACCTTCGTGGACGTGGGCCCGCGGCAGCGTAGTTGCGCGTCGAAGGCGCCCGCATGGCCACCATGGCCCGACGGCGCAGACCGTCAGCGTCCGAGCACCGTCCCGACGGCGCCCTCGAGCGTGTCCACGGTGCCCCCGACCACGTCCCCCGTGGCGTCGAGCAGTCCGTTCCGCGTCGCCGGGGTCGGCCGCGCCGCTCGTCCCGGGGTCCGGGCCGCCGAGCAGGTCGTCGCCCGCGTCCACGACGTCGTCGACCAGCCCGCCGAGGTCGTCACCGAGCAGGTCGGTCGCCCCGGTCTCGTCGACGATCGACCCGAGCGGGCCGGGTTCGTCCTCGGTGTCCGACCCGTCGGGCGGTGGCGTGGCACCGCCGTCGTCCGTCGACCCACCATCGGTGTCCAGGCGCGCCGGAGGAGGGCGGGGTCGTCGGCGTCGGGGCGGGGTGTGGTGCCGGCGTCGGCCGGGGCGCTGGCCGGGACGGCCGGCACGGCGACGCCCTGCTGTTCGGCGACGGCCCGGCGGGCCAGGGCGCGGTCGGCGGCGGCACGGACGTTGCCGGCGTCGAGGTCGCGACCCTGCGCGATCAGGCCCCACGTCGCGCCGTCCAGCCGCAGCGCGCGGACCTCGTCGGCGGCCACCACCGGGGCGAGGCCCGCGTCGGAGACGATGGCGCTGGTGACCACGGCGGCGACGAGCACGTCCGCGGGGGGACCGACCCGGTCGCCGTCGCGGTCGAAGCCGACGTCGCCGAGCGCGGCCACCAGCTGGCCGTCGAGCCCGTCGAAGTCGACGTAGAAGGCGGGGGGCTGCGGGGCGGTGCCGTACTGGGCCGCCAGGCCGCCCCGCAGGGCGGCGACGTAGTCGTCGACGGCCATGGCGTCGGCGAGGTGCCGGCGGTCGAAGGCGTCGTCGCTGGTGTAGACGTACGGGCCGGGGCGTGTCGACCACGACGGCGTCACGGACGCGGGCCTGCTGGAACCGGCGCACCAGCCGTTCCCGCCCCGTCGCGTCGGTCACCACCACGGACCCGTCGTAGGCGCCGACGCGGCCGGTGGCGTCCCACCGCCACGCCCCGTCGCCGGTCGCCTCGATGCCGGCGGTCCGCAGGTCCACCGCCCCGTCGACCACCACGCTGCCGGCGCGCACGGCCAGGGCCGGGCCGACCTCGACGGTCGTGCCCTCGGCGAGGTCGACCCCGCCGTCGGGCAGGGCCAGCGACGCCACGCCGGACGGGGCGCGCAGTCGCGTGCCGTCGGGCACGACCGTCCCCGGCGGGGCGGCGACCCAGTCAGCAGCGCCCACCTGGCGTTCGACCGTGCCCGCGACCACGGTCGCGCCCCGCGCCCCGAACAGCGGATCCAGGCCCCCGGTGGGCCCCAGCACCGCGCCGACCAGGGCCACGACCACCGCCAGCACGGCCGCCACGCGGGCCGGAGCGGCCGGGGCCTCCCGATCGGGGGCCTCGGCCGACGGAGCGGGCGCGAGGGCGGTCATGCTGTTCAGGGTGCCGCGGGGAGCACGATCGCGACATGGGTTCCCTGTCCCACGACCGATTCGAGCTCGAGCTCGCCGTCCATGCGGTCCAGGACGCGTTCGACGATGGCCAGACCGAGTCCGAGCCCGCCGTAGTGGCGCGTCGCCGAGCCGTCCGCCTGCCGGAACTCCGAGCGCACCTCGGCCATGGCCTCCTCGGGGATGCCCACGCCCTTGTCCCGCACCTCGATCCGCACCCGGCCGTCGTCCTGACGGTGGGCTGCCACCACCACGGTGTCCTGGCTGAACTTCGCGGCGTTGTCGATCAGCTCGTCGAGGACCATCCGTCCCCACCGCGGGTCGATCAGCACGGCCGGGAGCCGTCGCGCGACTCGGCGCCGGAAGTGCCGGTCGGGGTGGCGGTCGCGCCAGTCCGCGAGCACCTCGTCGACCAGGGGCGACAGCCGCGTCGGTTCGGGGTCGACGTGCGCACGCCCCGCCTCGAGGTCGGCGAAGCGGATCAGCTTGTCGACGATGTCGCGAAGGCGTTCGGCGGACTCGGCGATCTCGCCGACGATCCCGTCCCGACGCTCGGGGTCGAGGTCGGGCTTGCGCCGCAGCAGGTCGGCGAACCCGATCACCGGCGTCAGCGGCGTGCGCAGCTCGTGGGCGGCGTTGGACACGAACTCGGTCTTGAGCCGTTCGACCTCGGCCTCGCTGGTGACGTCACGGAGCACCACCACCCGCCCCGGTTCCCCCTGGTCGGTGAGCAGCGGGGCCGCGGTGGCCGCGACCGCTCGGCGACGCCCGTCGGCGACCGTCACCGTCCCCCGGACCAGCCGGGTGTCGAGCGCCCCGGGACGCCCGAGCGCCCCCGCCAACGGCTGGTCGTCCTCGTCCGTGCCGACCAGCACCTCGTCGAGGTGGCGGCCCACCAGGTCGTCGGGCGCGACGCCGAGCAGCGCCCCGGCGGCCCGGTTGGCCATGGCGACCTCGCCGTTGCCGTCGACGGCGACCAGCCCCTCCTGCATGGAGGCGGTGACCGACTCGAGGCGCTCGCGCAGGGTCGCCTCGCGGGTGGCCGCCGTGCGCAGCTCGACCTCGCGGGCCTGCAGCGCGTCGGCCATGCCGCCGAACGCCGCGGCGAGGCGCCCCACCTCGTCGGCGCGCTGGCTCTCCACCCGGACCGAGAGATCCCCCTCGGCGATGCGTTCGGCGGCCTCGGTCAGTCGTCGCACGGGGCGGGTCGCCCGGTCGGTCACGGCAGCGGCCAGGGCCGTGGCGAGCAGCCCGCCGAGCACCGCAGCGAGGAACAGGCTGCGGGTGGTGGCCTGGCGCAGGTCGGCGACGACGGTGGCGTCCTCGAACAGCACCAGCGAGCCGAGCCGGGTGTCGTCGGGCCCGAGGACGGGTTCGACGTGCACGAACGATTCCCGCCCGCCGAGCGGGGTGACCTGTCCCCCCGAGGTCCCGGCGAGGTCCTCGAGGTCGGCGTCGACGGCCTCGTCGGTCCCGGTGGTGGCCCCGGCGAGCCGTCCCTCCACCAGCACGGCGACGTCCGCACCCGTCTGGGTGGCGATCGTGTCGAGGCGGTCGAGCCGGGCCACGCGGCTGGCCGCCACGACCAGCCCGGCGAGGCGATCGCGCCGTTCCTGGCCGTCGACCCGCGGGAACAGCGGTTGGGCAGCCACGGCCAGCAGCTCGGGCGCGTCCACGCCGGTGGACAGCAGCTCGATGGCCGTCAGCCCGTCGGTGGGGGCCCGTTGCTGGCGGGCGGCCACGACGAGGGGCAGCCCGGCCACGGCGGTGGCGGACTGGACCGCCGGCTGGCCCGTGCCCCGGTCGTAGGACGTGACCACCGACCCGTCGGGGCCGAGCAGCAGCACCAGGTCCGCGCGCGTGGCGATCCGCGCGACGTTGGCCGCGGTCTCGGGACCCGCGCGATCCTGCAGGAGCGCGGTGGACAGCTGCGAGCCCTCGGCCAGGACCGCCAGGGAGGCCGCGAGGTCGTTCGTGGCGTCGTCCGCCAGGAGCTCGGACCGGGCGGCGGCCTGCTGGCCGAGCAGCTCGAGTCGGTCGTCGCGCAGGTCCTGGTCGAACACGGCGGCCGAGGCCGACGCGAGCATCAGCACGACGGCCAGCAGCACCGCCCCGAACAGCGTCACGAAGCGCGCCGCGAGCGAGCGTCGGGACCGCTGGGCCAGCCACACCAGCCCGAGTGCCGCCCCGACGAGGGAGGTCCATGCCCCGACGGCGGGGCGCGACGCGGCGACGAGGTCGCCGACGGCCAGCAGGGCCAGGCCGCCCGACAGCATCAGGACCTGCCATCCCCGACCGAGCACCCCACCGATGGTGGCGGCCGCCGCCAGTCCGCCGGCGGCCGCCGTCACGACGTGGGCGCTGGCGGGCACGGCGGCCGCGACGGCGGCGACGCCCGTGCGCCCCGCCGCCCCGAACGCGATTCCCGCGTAGCCCGCGGCCCGCACGTAGAGCGGCCAGGCCAGCCCCTCGGCCAGCTCGGCGCCCAGCACCAGCGAGGAGACGGCGACCAGGGTGGCCCCGACCACGAGCGACAGCCAGCCGACGCCCAGCTCGTCACGGTGCACGACGGCGTACGCCGCCAGCCCCGCCGCGACCGCGAAGCCGCTGACGTGCACGGCCAGGTGCAGTGGAAGGCCCAGGACGTCACCCATCGGCGGGAGTCTACGAGAGCGGGGCCTGCCGGCCCCGGGACCTCGACGGCCGGCGGGCGCGCCCGGTCAGGGCCCGAGCGCGACCGCGCCCGCCGGGTCCTCGCCCCGGGCCAGGGCCTTCAGTGCGCTGATGGCGTCGTCGATCGTGTCGACGGGGATCAGCAGCACGTCGCGCGACACTGCCGCGGTCTGCGCCTCGGCGAAGTTGGCGCGCGGGACGAGGAAGGCCTCGGCGGGATCGTCGGCCTCGTCGCGCGGGCTGGTCGCCCCGACGATCTTCTGGCGGATGCCCCCGATGGGACCGACCTGGCCCTCGACGGTGATCGTCCCGGTGCCGGCGATGGTCCTGCCACCCGTGAGGTCGTCGGGGCCGAGCAGGTCCACGATCCCGAGGGCGAACATCAGGCCGGCCGAGGGCCCACCGATGTTGCCGGCGTCGATGTCGATGGCGAACGGGAAGTCGACCTCGTCCTGCAGGAGGATCCCCAGCAGGGCCCGGTCGGGGTCGTCGGGACGGCTGGTGGCGACCAGCGGCACGTCGGTGCCATCGGCCAGGGTGAGGACGATCTCGTCCCCGGGGCTGCGCCCGGCGACCGCGTCGACCGCCTCGCTGGCGGTGTCGACCGGCTGCCCGTCGACCGCCACGACCACGTCGTCGACGGACAGGGCCTCCACGCCCTCGGCGGTGTGCTCGTCGGCGATCTCGACGATGCGTGCGCCCTGGTAGAGCTCGTCGGCGTCGTACCCGGCGGCGACCAGCCCGGCGACCTCGGCGTCGAGCTGGGAGGTCTCCATGAGCAGGTCGTTCTGCTCGGCGACGTCCTCCTCGGAGGTGCCCTCGGGGTAGATCAGCGACCGGTCCACGGTGTCGTCGACGGACGAGAACATCGCCCGGACCCACTCGAGGAACCCGAGGTTGCTGTCGACCGCCACGGTGGTCAGGCGCAGCTGGCCCGCCGACGTGTAGGTGGCCTCGCCGTCGATGGTGACGATGTCGAGGGTGTTGCGGGTCGGGCCGGGCAGCAGCGCCACGTCGCACGACGGCTGCGACGCCAGCACGTCACAGGGCACCTGCCCCCGGACCACGACCGCCGACAGCGCGATCAGCAGGAGCACGAGGAGCAGGCGACGCACCGTCGATCCCTTGTCACGGGCTGGTCGGACAGCCCGAGACGGTACCCGACGGCCCCACCGGCACTCCTGCCCGGGGAATCGCCCGGGCAGGGAGCGGTCAGCGGTGGAACAGGCCCTTGCGGCCGTCGCCCGTGCCGTTCGCGTCGACGAGCTCGTCGGCGTCGGCGGAGGGGGCCTCGACCCGGACCGGGGTCAGCACGCCCGGCGGGGGCGGCACCGGGGCGCTCGGCGCCGGGGCAGGCCCGTCATCGTCGGCGTCCTCGGCCTCGGCAGTGGCACTCGGCGGCGCCACGACCTCGTCGGCGATGGACACGCGGACGTAGGTCTCGAAACGCAACGGGACCTCGCCGTAGACGCGCACGTCCTCGGCCTTGTCGTCGTTGCGAAGGCGCTCCACGAGCGCGACCGCCTCGTCGAGGTCGGCCACCTCCGTGGTGACCATGTCCCCCGAGGGGGTGCGGTGGCGAACGAGGTGGGCCATGTCGACTCCTGTCAGTCCCACACGTTCCCCGGTATCGGCAGGCAGACCGCCGACCTTGAACGGTCCGAACGCGAACCGACGTCAGCGCGGGTGGACCCAGGCGCGCGAGACGGCGGCGGCGGTGGCGACCACCAGCACGAGCGCGACGGCGACCCAGGCGGACCGGCCGGCCGGGCCACCGGCGTCGGGGGCCGCCACCGGGGTGGTGTCCGCGTCCGGGATGGTCACGTCGGCCTCGGTCGCCGATTGCGCGGACGGGGAGGCACCCTCGCTGCCCGTCGGCGCAGTCGGCGAGGGGCTGGCCGGGGTGTCCGTGACCGACGGAGCCGGACTCGGGACGTCGGTCCCCGCGGCGGTCCCCTGGGGCGGGGTCGGCGTGCCGGTGCCGGTCGCGGTGGGACGGGGCGTCGGCGTCGGGGACGGCGGGGCCTCGAGCCCGCGGGTGGCCGCGGCGAGGTCCACGAGTCCCCGCCCGGTACGAGGGTCAGGCCCGGGCTCGTCGAGGTCGCGTGCGGTCGCGCGGAGGCGGTCGACCGCCTCGTCGGCGTCCAACCCGGCACTGCGCAGCACCGCGATCGCCCCGGCCACGTGCGGGGCGGCGAAGGAGGTGCCGTCGGCGATGCCGTAGGTGTGCGTGCCGGGGGTGCAGCGGTCGTCGCCGGCCTCGCGGCACCACGTCGACACGACGTCCACGCCCGGTGCCATCAGCAGGTCGTCCCTGCCGGAGTCGGAGAAGCTCGTGCGCTCGTCGTCGCGGTCGGTGGCCCCCACCAGCACGATGGGCGAGGACCGGGGGTAGTCGGTGAACCCGTTGCCGCTGTTGCCCGCCGCCGCGACCACGACGACGCCGTGCTGCCACGCGTAGTCGACCGCCGCCACCGGCGCGGCGACGGTCGCACCGCCGAGCAGCGAGTCCCCGTCACCGGACGTCGCCGACTCGAGGGACAGGTTGACGACGGTGGCGCCGTGGTCGACGGCCCACCGGATGCCCTCGTCCACGTCGGAGCTGGTGCCCCGGCCGTCCCGGTCGAGCACCCGGACGGGCAGCAGCTGCGCCTCCGGCGCGACGCCGGCCACGCCTTCGCCGTTGCCCGTGGTGGCCGCGGCCACGCCGGCCACCATCGTCCCGTGGCCGAGCGGGTCCTGCGGCACGTCGTCGTCCTCGACCACGTCACGGCCGAGCACCCGCCCGTCGGCGCGGCGGACGAAGCGGTCGACCAGGTCCGGGTGCTCGAGGTCCACGCCGGAGTCGATGATCGCCACGACCTGCTGGCGGCCGGTCGCCAGCGACCAGGCGTCGGGCGCCCCGATGCGGTCGAGGTTCCACTGTTGGGACCGGTAGGGGTCCTGGGCCGCGACGGCGACGCCGGCCACGAGCACGACGAGCAGGACGCCGACGAGCAGCGCCCCGCCCCGTTCCCCCGTGGCGACACGTCCGCGGCGACGACCCTGCGGGCGCCGGGGACGGCGCCCGGTCACGTGCGGGTGGCGAGGTCGTCGGCCTCGTCGGCGCCGCGGTCCGTGGCCGGGCCGGCGGGGCCCGGGGGCGTGGCGTTGCTCATCGCGCTCATGGCGCGGTTGAAGTGGTTGACCGACGACGACGGGTCGCGGTCACGACGCCCCCCGAGCACCGAGCTCGCGAGCAGGCCGATCGCGGCGACGATGAGCAGGGCCATGATGAAGGTCGGCACGACGGGTTCCCCTCGGTCGAGCGTGGTGGTCGCTGTGGCAGGTCTGGGCTCGCCCCCCAAACAACCGCAGCACCGGGTGGAAGGTCACGGTGCCGGGATCCGCGTCGGCCCGCGCGGACGTCGTGACCGTACCGCGCTGCACGCGCGACGCCCGCGCACGCGACGTCGGACCCCCGGCCACTGTCCGCCGCGCGAACACGTCGTGGCCGTGGTGTCCGTCAGTCGCACCCCGGCCAGCGCACGGTGCCGTCCACCAGGGTCTCGCGCTTCCAGATCGGCACGCGCGCCTTGACCTCGTCGATCAGCGCCGACGCGGCCGCCAGCGCCTGGTCGCGGTGGGGTGCCGACGCAGCGCACAGGACGCTGACCTCGCCGACCTCCAGCCGCCCGATGCGGTGGGAGACGTGCACGGCCCGGACCGACGGATGGGCGTCGGCGACGTCGCGGGCGACCTCCTCGAGCAGCTGCCGGGCACGGTCCTCCCACGCCTCGTACTCGAGGTGGTCGACGGCCTCGCCGTCGTGGTGGTTGCGCACGAGCCCGCTGAACACGCCGACGCCGCCCGCCTCGGGGTGCTCGACGTCGTGGTGGGCGACGGCCAGGTCCAGGGGGTCGCGGGTGAGCAGGGTCCGGACCCGCACGTCGGTGCGCGCCGGGTCGTGGTGGGCGTGGCCGCGGGGCTGGGCGGGGCGGGCCGCCATCATCCGCGCCGTCGCCGTCGGGCCAGCACGCCCAACGCCAGCAGCCCCCCGGCGACCCCCGCCCCGACGACGGCGGCCTGGCGGACCTGGTGGCGGCTGGTGGCCACCCGCCCGACCACGAACCGGTCACCGAGGTCGCGGGCCAGCTCGACCGCCGCGTCGCGGTTGCTGTGCCGCGGCCGCCACCCGGTGGCCACGAGCCGGTCGACGCTGGTGACCCACGGCTGCATCACGTAGTGCACCGCCCCGACGGGCAGCTCCCAGATCCCCGAGGACGCCAGCCGCTCGACGGCGGAGAAGGCGACCTCCTCGGGGACGTCGAGGGCGCGGCGGCCGAGGATCGCGGCGATCTCGTCGAAGGACAGCCAGCCCTCCGCGGCGACGTTGTAGGCGCCGACGAGGTCGTGCTCGACCGCGTGGACGGTCGCGGCGACGGCGTCGTCGACGTGCACGAACTGGTACGGCGGGCGATGACCGCGGACCGACGGCAGGCGGGGCGCCAGCAGGGCCCGCGTGAAGAAGTTGTCGACCCCGCCGCCGACCACGGTGGCCATCCGCAGGCGCGTCACCGTGATGTCCGGATGACGCTCGGCCCACTGCCCCAGCCACCGGTCGGCGTCGCGGGTGTGCTCGGCGTACGGGAAGTCGGGGTTGGCCCGCAGCGGGCTCTCCTCGGTCAGCGGGACCGTGTTGTCGGGGTGCGCCCCGTACACGACGGTCGAGGACGCCGCGACCAGGCGGCGAGCGCCCGCCGCGAGCGCCGCCTCGGCCACGTGCTGCGGGCCGTCGACGTTGATGGCACGCATGCGGCCGAGGTCGTCGATGGGGTCGACCTGTGCCGCCAGGTGCACCACGACGTCGGCGTCGGCCAGCGCGGCACGGATCGCGTCGCGGTCGGTGACGTCCGCCCGGCGGAACTCGACGCCCTCGGGCAGGGCCTCGTCGGGGTCGACGACGTCGACCCCGACGACGTGGTCGACCGACTGCAGCGCGCGGACGGCCGACAGGACCCGCCCGCCGACCAGCCCGTTGACCCCCGTGATGACGACCGTGGTCACGTCCTGCGCCCTTTCCTCCGCCCCGCCGAGCCTACGCCCGGCTGCGGCCCCGGGGACCACCGACCGTGGCCGACTGCGCGGCCCCGCGTCGCGCGGAGCGGGCGCGGCATGGGACACTGGGGGCATGGAACCTGCTGAGAACGACCCGTTCGAGGGCCTGCCCCCGGAGCTGCGCCGCATGATGGAGCAGTTCGGCGGTGGCGGCCAGGAGATGTTCGCCCAGATCCAGTCGATGCTCTTCGGCGGCGGGGCGACCACCGGTCCTGTCAACTGGGAGCTGGCACGCCGCGTGGCGTTCCAGCTCGCGGCGGACGGCGACCGCAACCCCACCGAGGAGGAGACGGCCGACGCGACCGAGGCGTTCCTGCTGGCCGAGCACTGGCTGGACGAGGGCTCGCTGCCGGCCCCGCTCGACGGGGGCACCGTCCACGTCGTGCGACGGGGCGGCTGGGTCGACGCGGCGCTGACCGCCATGCGCCCCGTGGTCGAACCGGTCGCGGCCGCCTCCACCCGGGCGCTCGGCGACCTCGCCGGGGACCTGCCCGACGACCTGTCGGGCGCGCTCGAGGGCCTGCCGCCGCAGTTCGCCCAGATGCTCGGCGGGATCGACCTGTCCGCGGTGCTGCGCCCGCTCGGCGCCACCATGGCCGGCATGCAGGTCGGGCAGGTCGTCGGCCAGCTGTCCCGCCAGCTGCTCGGGCAGTACGACCTCGGCATCCCCACCGCCCCGCGCTCCCAGGCCATGCGCATCGCCGTCAACGCCGACGAGGTGTTCGCCGGCTGGGACATCGACCGCCGCGAGGTGTCGGTCGCGCTGGCACTGCACGAGGCGGCCCACCGCCGGCTGTTCCACGCGGTGCCGTGGCTCGAGGCGCACGTCCACGGGCTCGTCGCGCAGTTCGCCAACGGCACGCGCGTCGACCCCGAGCAGCTGCAGGGCATGGCCCAGGAGATGATGACCGGCGTCGACCCCGAGGACCCCGAGTCGCTGCAGGACGCGATGGCCCGGGCCGCCGACTTCCGCCTCGAGCCCACCCCCGAGCAGCAGCGCATCCTCGACCGGCTCCAGGGCGTGATCTGCCTGGTGCAGGCCTGGACCCGGCACGAGGTCGGCCACGCCGCCGCGGGGCGTCTGACCGCCATGGCGCGCATCGAGGAGGTGCTGCGCCGGCGCCGGGCCACCCAGGGCGACGGCGAGGCCCTGCTGGCCCAGCTGCTGGGCCTGGACCTCAAGCCCGACGACGAGACCGTCGGCGACGAGTTCGTCCAGACCGTGTCGACGGGGCGCGGGACCGAGGGGCTGCGCGACGCGCTGGCCCACCCCGAGAACCTGCCCGACCGCGAGGAGCTGGCCGACCCGTCGAAGTGGCTGGTCCGCATGGCCGCCGGCGACGCGGTCCCCGACGACCCGTCGGCCCTGTTCGGGCTGGGCGACGCCCCGACGGAGGGCTCGGCCGAGGAACGGCGCCGGGATCAGTCCACCGGCGACGACGACTCGTCCGACGGCGACGAGGGGGCGGGCGGGGACTGCGTCCGGGTCGTGACGGGCGTCGGCGAACTGCACGCCCTCGAGGAACCCCCGCGCCCGCGCCGCGTGCGGGTACCGGTCCACCAGCGCGTGGAACGCCGCGCCGTGGCCCGGCTCGATGAGGTGGGCCAGCTCGTGCACGAGCACGTAGTCGAGGACCCAGTCCGGGAACGCCGCCAGTGACCGGCTGATCCGGATCGTGCCCTCGGACGGGGTGCACGAGCCCCAGCGCCGGCGCATGCGGCCGCTCCAGGCCACCGAGGCCGGTCGCACCCCGTCGAGGTGGCGGTCCGCGAGGAGCTGGGCCCGGGCGGCCAGCTCGGCGTCGCCGCCCACCCGCTCGACCCGCTGGCGCCCCGACACCCGGTCCACCAGGCGGGCGACCAGCGCCGATTCGGCCGCCGGGTCCATCCCGGCCGGCAGCTGCACGACGATGCGTCCGTCCCGCACGAACGCCGTCGCGCTGGCCCGGCGCCCCGTGGACCGCACCAGCTCCAGCGGCGGGCGCCCGCCGACCGCGTCGACGTGCTCGACGGTGCGGACCGTGCGGCGGCGGGCGGCCATGGGTCCTCCGTCGGGGCGGGCGGTGCGGGGCGGGGCGCACGATACGGCGCCACCGCGACCGCGCCCCGCGCCGTCCACACCTCGCAAGCCGACGTGGCGCACGTCTCGTGCGCCCGACGCTCGTCGCCGACGTTCACCTGCCAGCAACCTTCCATCCACAGGCTGGGGAGAAGTCCGGGGCCGTTGCCGCAGGTCATCCGGCCCGCGGCGGCACCCCCACGCCCGACCTTCCACAACATCCCCACCCTTTCCACAGGCGGGTCCACAGCCACAGGCCAGTTGTCCGCAGGCCCTGTGGACGATCGGCTTGACCGGCCCCGGGGGCGTGGGCGTACGTTGCTGCTGCGCGGTCCCCGGAAGCCGGGCCGCACCCCACGGGGAAGGGGGTGCGACCAGGGCCCGGGGACTTCGCCATTTCCTCGGCCGGTCGCCGCCCCGACGGGGGTGACCCAGCGGGACACGACGCAGCGGGTCGTTCGACCGGCTCTTCCGGCCGGTCGCCGCCCCGACGGGGGGTGACCCAACGGGACACGACGCAGCGGGTCGTTCGACCGGCTCTCCTGGCCGGGGGTTACCCTGACCGGCCCCGACCTGCCTGGACCCCGCATGGCCGAGCCGCGCGCCGCCGCCTTCTTCGACCTCGACCGCACGCTGATCAGCGGGGCGTCGCCGTTCTACTTCGGCATCGCGGCGTGGCGGAACAAGATGATCCCCACCAACGAGCTGCTCACCGACGCGTTCAACGCGATCTGGTTCCGGCTCGCCGGCGCGTCGGACGAGAAGTCCGAGGCCGTCCGCGACCGCATCCTGCACGCCGTGGAGGGGGCCCACCAGTCCGACCTGCTCTCCCTCAACGAGGAGATCATCCCCCAGCTGCTGGCCAAGGTCCGCCCCGAGTCCCGGGGCCTGGTCGACATGCACCACGAGGCCGGACGCGACACCTACATCGTGTCGGCCTCCCCCATCGAGCTGGTCGACCCGCTGGCCAAGGCGCTGGGCATGACCGGCGGCATCGCCACCCGGTCCGAGGTCATGGACGGCGTCTACACCGGCCGGCTCGACGGGCCGTTCGTCTACGGCGAGGGCAAGACCGAGGCCATCGCCAAGCTGTCCGCGGAGCGGGGCTACGACCTGCGCCTGTCCTACGCCTACAGCGACTCGGTCTCCGACCTGCCGATGCTCGAGCTCGTCGGCCACCCCGTGGCGGTCAACCCCGACAGCGCGCTCGAGTCCGTCGCCCACCAGCGCGGCTGGCCGACCGTCATCTTCTCCCGCCAGACCAAGCGCGTCATCCGGACCACCACGGCGCTGACCGGCGCCGCCGGTGTGGCCACCGGCACCTACCTCCTGGGCCGCCGCCACGGCCGGATCCAGGCCGAGGCCGCCCGCGGCCGCACCCGCCTGCCCTGGCGCAGCCGCTGAAGGCCGGACGCGTGAGCACCCCCACCCCCTTCACCCGGACCCCGCACCTGGTCGGGCTGGTCGCCGAGGCCGAGCAGCTCGCCGCGATGCTCGAGGCCACCGACCCGGGCGCGACCCGCGCCGCCCTGTGGTCCGCCGCGGCCCTGGCCACCCTGCGGCTGGACGGCTCGACCATCCCCGACGCCCCGACCCGCGAGCAGGTCGAGGCCGCGCTGCACGCCCCGGCCGGGACCACCTCCGGCGTCGACCCGGGCGGCTGGCACCGGACCATGCGCAGCGCCCTGGACCTCGAGGACGCCGCCGACGAGGTCGTCTGGGCCCGCGAGTTCCAGGGCGTCATCGACGCGCTGGCCGCCGACGACCTCGCCGACCGGCTCCTGCGATCCCCCGTCGACGCGCTGGCGGACCTGCACCGCCGCCTGACCCGCGGCCTGGTCGGCCCCGAGCACGCCGGCCGCCCCCGCACGACCCCGCAGGCCGTCCACGACGCGTCGGTGGGACGGGTGCTGTACTTCGCGACCGACCCCGCCGAGGTCCCCGGCGCCCTGCACCGCCTCGGCGGGTGGCTCGCCACGGGCGCCGCCCGCGAGCACGGCCTCGTGGTCTCCGGCATCGTCCACCTCGAGCTGCTGCGCATCCACCCCTTCGAGGCCGCCAACGGCCGCCTGGCCCGCACGGCCGCCCGGCTCGTGCTGCGCGCCCGCGGGCTGGACCCGCACGGTCTCGCGGTCGCCGAGATCCCCCTGGCCGCCGACGCCATCGGCACCTACGAGGAGGTCGCCCGCACCACGCGCCGCCGCGACCTCACCATCTGGCTCGAACGCTGGGGCGAGGCCGTGACCGCTGGCCTGCGCCACGCCGCCCATGGCCTCGGGGTGCTGCAGGCCGACGTGCCGGCCCGCGCGCAGGGCTTCGTGGCCGAACGGCCCGGCGCCGCGTTCACGATCATGGACTACCGGGGCGAGGCCGGCGTCGGCCCCGAGGAGGCCCGCGCCGACCTCGCCGAGCTGCTCGACGCCGGCCTGGTCACGCGCGTGCCCGGCAGCCGCGGCCTGCGCTTCCTCGCCAGCGGCTGAGGGAGCGCGAGGTGCGGGGCGCGAGGGGTGCCAGCGTCCTGGCCGCGGCCGGGCTGCTCGCCGCCTGTGCCGTCACGAACCAGACGCCCCCGCTCGAGCCCAGCCCCGCCCCGACCACGTCGCTGGCCCCACCCGACCACGGTCGCCGGCCCCCTCCCCCAGCGCCCCGCCCCCGTCCGCGAGCCCCTCCGCGACCCCGACGGTCACGGCGCTCGAGACCGAGACGGGGACCGAGACCTCCTCCGGCGACCTGCCCGCCTTCGCCTCCACCGTCAGCGAGGTCGTCGGGCACCCGGCCGAGGACCGGATGCGGGGCGTGTCCTGGCGCGAGGGCTGCCCGGTGCCGCTCGAGCAGCTGCGGTACCTCACGCTGACCCACGTCGGACTCGACGGCACGGCCCACACCGGCGAGCTGGTGGTCCGGGCCGACGTCGCCGACGACGTCGTGACCGCCTTCGCCCGCCTCTACGAGCTGCGCTTCCCGATCGAGCGGATGCAGCTGGTCGACGAGTACGGCGCGGACGACGACGCGTCGATGCGCGCCGACAACACCTCGGCGTTCAACTGCCGGTACGTCAAGGGCACGCAGCGCTGGTCGAACCACGCCTTCGGCACGGCCATCGACGTCAACCCGCTGCGCAACCCCTACGTGCAGGGCGACCAGGTCGACCCGCCCGAGGGCGCGGCGTACGCCGACCGCTCGAACCCCCGCCCCGGGATGCTGCTGGCCGGCTCGCCCGAGGTCGCCGCCTTCACCGACCTCGGCTGGGACTGGGGCGGCAGCTGGTCCTCCGGGCAGGACTACCAGCACGTCTCCGCCACCGGCGGCTGACCCCACCCCTCGATCCCGAGGAGGTGACCGGGCCGCAGCCGCGCTTTCCCTCCTCGCGATCGAGGAGCTCCGCGGTCCCGAGGAGGTGAAGCGGGGGTGACAGCGCGGAACCCTCCTCGCGATCGAGGAGGGTTCCGCGTCTCCCGCCGGGCCGTGCCCGGACGAGGGTCCGGTCAGGTCAGGCCGCGTCGCGCGGCTCGATGATGACCGCCGTGAGCATCCCGAACATGGAGCCGTCCGAGCGCTTCACGTGGCTGAGGATGTGGCAGTGCCAGACCCACGTGCCGGGGTTGTCCATGGCGTAGACCACGGTCAGCCGTTCGCCCGGGGCGATGTTGAACGTGTCGCCCTGGTAGCGGGCCGACGGTTGCAACAGGTAGCCGTCCTTGGCGATGACCGTGCCGGTCTGGTTGTGCAGGTGCATCGGGTGGGCCATCTGGCCCTCGTTGGCGTAGTGCACGATCACCTTGTCGCCCTGGGTGTACTGGTAGGGCGCGGTGGCCGGGAACGACTTGCCGTTGAGGGAGAAGCCGATGGCGCCGGAGTCGTTGACGATCATGGTCTGCTCGTCGACGATCCCGTCGATGCCGGACAGGGCGGCGTAGTCACCGACGATCATCATGCCGAACAGGCCGTCGGGGACCTGGTGCAGGCTCATGTGGTGGCTGTGGTAGCCGACCACGGACTCCTCCTGCGCGACGAAGGTGTAGTCCATCGCGTCGCCGGTGGCGATCGGGTCCTGGCTGATGTAGGTGACGCCGTCGATCTTGAAGTCGTGGTTCTTCAGCCCGTGCGGGTGGAACGACGTGCCCTCGTGGTCCAGCTCGTTGATGATGCGGACCGTGACCTTGTCACCGACGTCGACCTTCATGGTCGGGCCGGGGACCGCGCCGTTGTAGCCGACGGCCTTGACGATCTTGCCGGGCTCGACCTCCCAGTCGACCTCGTCGACGGTGAGCTCGAACAGCTTGGTGCCGTCGTCGAGCACGGTCGGCTCGAGCAGCTGGGCGCCCTTGCCGGCGGTCTCGGCCGGGAAGGACCCGATCGAGTCCTGCATGGCCTTCTCCATGGCGGCCTGCATGGCGGCCGGGTCGGCGCTGCCGGAGACGTCCTCGCTGCCGGACATGTCCATCCCCTCCATGGAGGAGGAGCCGTCGGCGGCGATGGTCAGCGTGCCGCTCATGCCCGCGGTCTCGTGGCCGGGGATGTCGCAGTACACGGAGTAGGTGCCGGGGGCCAGGGAGGAGATGTCGAGGGTGGCCGACTCGCCGGGCGGGATGTTGGAGGTCCCGACGGAGGTCTCCTTGACCTTGTAGTTGTGCTCGGCGGCACCGGCGTTGGTGACGACGATCGATGTCGGCTGGGAGCGACGGCACAGGTCCGCCTGCGAGATCGCGAACTCGCTGAGCTCGACCGCGACCTCGGATCCGCCGACCTCTCCGTCGGCGGCGGCCGGGGCGGCGGCGGAGACGGCGACGCCGGTGCCGTTGCGGGTCGAGAGCGCCATGCCGAGGGCGTAGACGGCCAGGATGGCCGCCAGCACGGCGAAGGTGATGGCGCCGACCCCGAGGCCCGAGGTCCGGGCCGGGGCGGTGTCAGTGGGGGGAGTCGCCACAGGTTCGTCCTTGCAAGTCGTAGGGGGTGGTGACGTGGGCGCATGGTGGTGGCGGGCCGGTCGCGCTCACAGGGGCCACCGGCCCGACCCTGGCGCCGAAGGTCCCGAGCTCGGGGGGTCGTCCGGCCATTCCGTCGCGGTCACCCCGGACGACACTGGGGTGCACCGGGAGAGGCGGTGACGCAATGGCTGAGCTCGAGGCACTCGACGTCGAGACCGCGATGCGCCTGCTCGGCGAGCACCACCTCGGCCGCATCGCCCTGAACGACCCGGCCGGACCACTGGTCTTCCCCGTCAACTACGTGTTCGACCGCGGCGCGGTGGTGTTCCGGTCCGACGTCGGCACGAAGCTGCGGGCGGCCGAGGACCGCGTGCACGCGTCCTTCCAGATCGACCACGTCGAGGAGGTCCACCGCATCGGGTGGAGCGTGCTCGTCCGTGGCCGGCTGGCCGAGGTCGTCGACGCGGGCGAGCTGGCCCGTCTGGACGCCCTCCACATCGACCCGTTCGCCCCCGGGCAGGGCAAGCTCCACCTCGTGCGCCTGATGCCCAGCGTCATCACGGGGCGACGGATCCCCCTGGCCGCGAACGTGCCGGCCGGGTGGTACCGCTCGGTGGTGCAGGGCACCACCGCGTTCGGACCGGACCGACGATGACCACGCCCTCCACGCCTCCACCCCCACCCCGCCACCGCGGTCAGGTCGAGGAGCTCGACCCGGCCACCTGCCGCGAGCTGCTGGCGTCCGCCCAGACGGCACGCGTCGTGCACGTGGTCGAGGACCGCCCGCAGATCGCGCTGGTCAACATCGCCCTCGACGGCGACGACGTCGTGGTGCGCTCGACGGCGGGCAGCCGCCTGTCGACGGCCCTGTCCTCGCCCGAGTCGGCCGTCCTGGTGCAGGCCGACGAGGTCGACGCGTCCACCCGATCCGGCTGGTCCGTGGTCGCGCGGGGCCGCATGACGCCGGTCCTGGACCAGGTGACCGCAGCCCGCCTGGACCGGACGATCGCCCCGTCGTGGATCCTCGGCGACTCCGGGGGGACGTGGCTGCGCCTGACCGTCGAGGAGCTGACCGGGCGTGCCGTCAGCGGCGCCATCGGCGACCCGACGGAGTGACCCGCGATGACCCGCGGGTCAGTCGTGCTGCTGGCGTGCCCGGCGGTCGGCGAGGTAGGCGGCGGCCTCGGCGCGCCGGGAGACCTCGAGCTTGGACAGGATCCCCGACACGTAGTTCTTGACGGTCTTCTCGGCCAGGTGGATGCGTTCGGCGATCTGGCGGTTGGTGGCCCCGTCGGCGATCATCTCGACGATGCGGACCTCGGTCGGGGTCAGCCGCGCCAGACGCGGGTCCTCGTCCTGCTGCGGGTTGCGGATCCGGTCCAGCACCCGTGCGGTGACGCCCGGGTCGAGGATGGACTCGCCGCGACCGACGCGCCGGATGGAGTCGACCAGGTCGGACCCGCGGACCTGCTTGAGCACGTACCCGGCCGCCCCGGCCATGATCGAGTCGAACAGGGCCTGGTCGTCCGAGAACGACGTCAGCATCAGCACGGTGGTCTCGGGGCGACGGGACCGGATCTCGCGGCAGGCCTCGATGCCCGACCCGTCGGGCAGGCGCACGTCCATGACGACGACGTCGGGTTCGAAGGTGCGGGCGTGGGCGATGGCGTCCGCGACCGAGCCGGCCTCGCCGACGACCTCGAGGTCCTCGTGGGTCTCGAGCATGGCCCGCAGGCCGCCGCGGACGACCTCGTGGTCGTCGACCAGCATGACGCGCATCGGCAGGCTCCTCAGGTGTGGGTGTGAGTGTGAGTGGGGTCAGGACAGGGGGACGGTGAGGGTGAGCGTGGTGCCCTCCCCCGGAGCGGAGTCGATGTCGATGGTGCCGCCGAGCACGCCGGCGCGCTCGTGCACGTTCTCGAGGCCGCGGCCCACGGCCGGGGCGGCCGGGGTGAACCCCGCACCGTCGTCGGCGACCTGGACGACCAGCGCCCCCTCCGACACCTCGGCGCTGACGGTCACCGCGCACGGTCCGGCGTGCCGGGCCGCGTTGGCCAGTGCCTCGCGGACGACCTGGAGCACGTCGGGCACGGCCGCGTCGGGCACGTGGACGTCCAGGGAGGACTGGACGTGGACGCGAGGGCGGGCCAGCGCGTTGATCTCGTGCTCGCGGGCGAGCTCGACGATGCCCTCGCGCAGCCCCAGGATCGCGGCCGTGTTCGGGCGGAGGTGGAAGATCGTGTTGCGCAGGTCCCGGATGGCGTCGTCGATGCGGTCGACCGCCCCGGAGATGCGCTGCTGGGCCCGTTCCGGCGCCGTGGACACCAGGCCGATGGCCGACTCGAGGTTCATGCCGATGGAGAACAGCGACTGGATGATGTTGTCGTGCAGGTCGCGCGAGATCCGGTCGCGTTCGGCCTGCACGGCCAGCTGCCGGAGCCGGTCCGACAGGACCGCACTCTCGACGGCCGCGCCGGCCTGGGCCGCGAGCACCCGGACCCAGGCCTCGTCCTCCTCGGTGAAGCCATCGTCCTTGCCGGCCAGGTACAGGTTCCCGTAGACCTGCCCGGACATGCTCACCGGGGCACCGAGGAACCCCGGCATCGGCGGGTGGTGGGGCGGGAACCCGACCGAGGCGGGGTGGTCCTCGATCCGCTCGAGCCGGATGACCTGCGGGTCGCGGATCAGGACGCCGAGCACCCCCTCCCCCCGGGGCAGGTGGCCGATCCGGGCGGCGGTGTCCTCGTCCAGGCCCGCGTGGATGAACCGGGTCAGGGTCTGGTCCTCCCCGATGACCCCCAGTGCCGCGTACTGCGCACCCGTGAGCCGGCGTGCCGCGTCGACGATGTGTTCGAGGACCTCCTCGAGATCCAGTTCACCCGCCAGCGCCTCGGCGGCGCTGGCGAGAACGAGGCGGGGGTCGTCGGCCACGCCCCCAAGCCTAGGGGCTACGGCGCCGCCGACGTGGCCGCCGCCACCCCGGTCAGGCGTGCCGCGACCTTCTCGAGGAAGGTCCGGATCACGGCTTCGGCCACGTGGTGGCCGAGGAGCCGGTCCGCGGCCCCGCCGACGACGCTGATGGGCGGCATGTAGCTCCCCACCAGCGTGAGCCGCGCGGTGCTGGCGCTCGTCCGCGTCAGCTCGAGGTCGCCGACCAGACGGGGGAAGATGCGGTCGGCGTTCAGCGAGCGCCAGGCGACCGACCGGATGGCCAGCGCCGACGGCTCGGCGTCCACGGCACCGACCTCGACGACCGCCGGCACGCCGGTGGTCGCCAGCATGCCCGTCGCGTGCATCAGCACCACGTGGCCGTCGGCGTGCGGGGTCGCCGGCGCGGGGAGCCAGTCCTCGGGAGCGGCCCCGAACCGTGCCAACGCATCCTCGAAGGACCCTCCGACGGCCACCCCGTCGTAGACCGGGCGCCTCATGCTGCACCCCCGGGGGCGACGACCTCGGCGCCGCGCATCCGCACGGCGACGTCGTGCAGGAGGTGCGCCACCGACCGTCGTGCCGCCGGCCGCAGGACCGGATCGAGGATCCGCCCCACCAGTCCCGCGGCCGGCGTGTACTGCACGTGGAGCCCGAGGGTGTCGCCCTCGAGGACGAGCACGCCCTGCACGGCCGGCATCAGCGAGCCGTAGGGCAGGGCGTCGTGCTCGTCGCTGGCCGGTGTCCAGGCGATGGATCGCCCGGTTCGGCCCTCGGTGCGCCACGTCGGACCGAGCGTGACCACGCCCTCGTGGTGGAAGGGACCCACCACGAAGCCGACGACCCAGCGGTCCGGCCCGGCCGGTCGCGCCGGCGCGGGAAGGAACGTCTCGGGGTCGTCGAGGGACGCCGTGGCGACCGGGACGGTCGCGGTCACGTCGATCCGCGTCATGGCACGTGCACTCCTCGCAGCGTGTGTGGAGTGTCGTGCAGGGCCCGCGGGCCCATCAGGGCCGACCGGCCCCAGCCCCGGGGGCCCTTCGGGGGCGGTTGCCCGGGACTGACTGCCCGGTCAACTACCGTTCGGTATCCCTCATGTCCGTTCGACCCCGGCCGACGGGACATCACGGCTCCGTACGGGACACGAGGGAACGCACCAGGCGAGGCGGGAGACCACATGACCAGGGCGACGGCGACCACGGCAGCACTGCCCGACCATCGACCGACGCTCCGTCACCATCCCGACCTCGGCGCGATCCGGGCCAGCTTCCTGCAGCTCGCCGAGCGATTCGTGCCCCAGCAGGCCGACGGCGTCCGCGTCACCTACGTGGTGGCCCTCGACGGCTGCACGCCCACCACGATCCAGGTCGCCGACGGCCGGTGCCTGGTCTCGCCCGGGGAGCCGCCCGAGCACGACGCCCGGCTGCACACCGACCCGGCCACCTGGCTGGACATCGTCGCGGGGCGCGTCGACGGCATGCGCGCCTTCACCAGTGGCCGCCTGCAGGTCCGCGGCGACCTGCAGGACGCGGTCCAGCTCGAGACGATGTTCGACCCCGGCCCCGAGTCCACCCGCCGACTGCGCACGCACACGACCCCGGTCCGCGGGACCGAGATCGCCTCGTGGGTCGGCGGCGAGGGCGTGCCGGTGGTCCTGATCCACGGGTTCGCGGCCTCCAAGGTCACGTTCGTCCCGACGCTGGACGACCTGGCCGACGACCACCACGTCCACGCCATCGACCTGCCGGGCTTCGGCCGCTCCGGGAAGCCCCTGCCCGCGGGGCGCCGCTACACCGCGGCGTGGTTCGCCGACCGCGTGGTCGAGTACCTCGACGCCCACGACCTGCACGACGCCTACCTCGTGGGCAACTCCATGGGTGGGCGCGTGGCGGCCGAGGTCGCGCTGCGCCACCCGACGCGGGTCCGCGGGATCGCCGGGCTCGGCGCCGCGGTCGCCTTCGACGAGTGGCAGCTGGCCCGGCCGCTGCTCAAGCTCGTCCGGTGGCAGTGGGCCGCCGGCGTCCCGGTGCGCCTGCCCTCCAGCCTGCTGCACCGCGGGGTCAGCGAGATGTTCCACGACCCCTCGCGCGTGCCCGCCGAGAACATCCGCGCCGCTGTCGACGAGGCCCAGAACTACCTGCGTGACCCCGGCTACCGGATGGCCGTGGCCGCCTCCGCCCGTGGGCTGGTGACCGACCCCTGTTACGGCCGGAACGGCTTCTGGGACCGCCTGGTCGACCTGCAGGTCCCGTCGCTGTGGCTGTACGGGCGGTCCGACCCGTTGGTCTCCCACCGCTACGGGGCGCGCGTGGCCGACACCCTGCCCAGCGCCGAGGTCGAGGTCTGGGACGACCTCGGCCACGTCCCGCAGTTCGAGCTCCCCGACCGCACCCACGCCCTGCTGCGCCGGTTCCTGGCCCGCACCGAGGCGGGGCGCTGAGGGTCGGGTTGTCCGCCCCGCGGCGGGGCGACCGGCACACTTGCGGCCTGCCCACGGACCGCGATCAAGGCCGTTGACCCGATGAGCACGCCCGACGTGGCCGAGACCTCCCCCGGATGGTTGCCGGCCGAGGACCTCTCCGAGGTCCGCGACCGCGTCCCCCTGGTGTACGTCGACGCCGTGCCCGTGCGGCTGGACCACCTCGGCCAGGTCGAGAAGGTGGGCCTGCTGCTGCGGGCCATGCCCGACGGCACCGTCAGCCGGGCGATCGTGTCGGGGCGGGTGCTGTTCGGCGAGACCGTCCGCGAGGCCCTGTGGCGCCACCTCACCAAGGACCTCGGGGCGGAGGCCGACCCGCTCCTGCCGGCCTCGCCGACGCCGTTCACCATCGCCGAGTACTTCCCCGACCCGACCCGGACGGGGTTCCACGACCCCCGCCAGCACGCCGTGAGCCTCGCCTACGTCGTGCCCGTCTCGGGTGACTGCGCCCCCAACCACGACGCGCTCGAGTTCTCGTGGCTGACCGTGGACGAGGTCACCTCGCCGTGGGTCGCCGACGAGATGACCGGTGGCCACGACCGCCTGGTGCGCCTGGCCCTGGCCCACACGCGCTCACTGCCCTGAGAACCCCGCGGTCCGCACGGCGTCCAGCCAGCCGTCCGGCGCCTCCAGCATCGGGGCGTGCCCGACCCCGGGCATGTCGACACGGCGCCAGTCGGGGCGGCGTGCCATCGTCTCGTCCATGGCCGCACGGCTGACGAGCTTGTCCTGGTCACCCCAGACCACCAGCGTCGGGGCCACCACGGCATCGATGGCCTGCTGGACCGACCGTGCCCGCGCGAGCGTGTGGGCCAGGTCGCTGGCGGCTCGCGCGAAGGAGGGCAGACGCCAGTCGACCTGGCGGGCGAGCTCGACGTTCTCGATCTGGACCTGGCGCATGGCGGGGCGGACGTCCTCGACCTCGCCCATGACCAGCCGCATCGTGTCCTGCCGCACCTCCTCGGGGCTGGACTGGCCGTAGACGCGCTCGAGGACGAGGTGGCCGAGCCGCCATGACACGAACGGGGCGAAACGAGCGAGGGCGGCCGGGGAGATCGCGTCGGGGCGGCGAGGTGCGGGCAGCGCCGGGGCGGTCAGGACCAGCCGCTGGACCCGATGCGGCGACCGGGCGGCGAGCAGCACCGCCAGCAGTCCGCCCATCGAGTTGCCGTGGACGACGGTCCGACCCCATCCGAGCTCGCGCAGGAACCGGTCCAGGAAGTGGCCCTGCGCGTCGATCCGGCCGGCGCGTGCGGTCGGCGGCTCGGTGCGGCCGAAGCCGGGCAGGTCGACCGCGACGACCGGTCCGTCGGCCGCGAGCGGGCCCATGACGTCCAGCCAGTTGGTGGCGCTGCCACCGAGGCCGTGGACGAGCAGGGTGGGGTCGCCGCCGCTGTCGTCGTCGGGGCCGGCGCGCAACAGGTGCACCTCGGTCCGGTCGCCGTCGGCGGTGGTGATGGTGCAGGTCTCGCTGCGGATCCCCGCCCACCGAGCGTCGCGTTCGCCCCAGTCACGCACCCGTGCACCTTCGTCCGTCGTCCCGGTCACCGACGTGCGAGGATACGAGCCGTCCGCCCGTTACCGTGACCGACGCCCGACGGGAGCAGCAACATGGACCTGGTACTGCGCCTGGCGGTCAACGCCGGGGCGGTGTGGTTGGCCGTCGCGTTCATCGACGGCCTCACCTTCGACGGCACCTGGATCGCGCTCGTGATCATCGCCGCCGTCCTCGCCGTGCTCAACGCGGTGGTCAAGCCGGTGGCCAAGCTGCTGTCCCTGCCGTTCATCATCCTCACCCTGGGACTCTTCCTGCTGGTGGTGAACGCCGTGCTGCTCCAGATCGTGGTCGCGGTCTCGCGCGCCACGGACCTCGGGCTGGACTCCACCGGGTTCGGCGCGACGTTCCTCGGGGCGATCGTGGTGTCGCTGGCGACGTGGATCGGCGAGGTGGTCACGGGCATCGAGCGCTGACCGGACGGCCCGGCCGCTCGGCCGGGCCGACGTGACCTCACCCCCCGTAGCGTCCTGGCTTCCCGGCGTGAAGGTGCCGCGTTCGTGTCCGACCCCGCCACCGACTCGCTGCTCGCCCGCCTGCAGACCGAGCTGGGCGAGCTCGGCATCCACGACGTCGGGGCCGCCGTGCTCGACGAGCTCGGCCACGCCCTACGACGACAGGCCCACGAGGGCACGCTTCCCGGGTACGGGGCGGTGGTGCTGACCACCGACCAGGCGGCGCGGACCGGGACGACCGCGGGGCGTACCGAGTTCGAGGACGCCGAACGCCTGCGACAGCTGGCCGACGGGCACAGCAGCTTCGTGGAGCGGATCGGCGACGAGGTGTCGCTGTGGCTGGCCCGGGGGCCCGTCACCGAGCGGGAGCTGGTCGCCACCTGCCGGGAGCGGGGCGCGAGCGTGGTGCGGCTCGACCCGACCGGGGACCTGCACCTGCTCGGGGCGGACCGGATCTGGACGCGCCGCCGGGCGCAGTGGAACGCCCGACCGACCGCCCCGGCCCTGCTCGACCGGCTGCGCGCGCACGATGGGATGCCCGGCGACGTCGAGGTGCTGGGCGGGTTGCTCGACCTCGTCGCCCACGTGCTCGGCCCCCGTGAGGTCGGGGCGACGCTGGTGTGGCTGCCGGACTGGCAACGCACCGGGTGCGAGGCGTCCCTGCCGGCAGGCGGGTCGACACCCCTGCTGTCGCTGCGCGAGCGTGCGCACGACGGGGCCATCACCAACCTGCTGCGCCAGCACGACGGGGCGACCCTGGTGTCGCCGGGCGGGGCGCTGTGGTGGGTCGGGGCCGAGCTCCGCGGCACGGCCGTGGCCACCGAACCGGTCACGCCGCCCGTCGGCGGGATGCGCCACCGCTCGGCCGCTCGGTTCTCGCGCCGACGGCCGGACGCCTGGGTCTTCGTCGTCTCCCACGACGGCCCGGTGTCGGTGTTCGTCGGCGGCGACGACGTGACCCGCCCGCGCTGAGCGTCACCGCACGGCGGCCGCGACCTCCTCCGGGTGGGTGGTCGGGGCGTCGCACACGAAGCCGCGGCACACGTAGGCGGTCGGCGCCCCGTCGCGGGCGGGGCGGTCCTGCAGCAGCGGCACCCGCGCGACGTCGGCGTCATCGGGATCCGCCACGGCGGCCACGAGCCCGGGGCGCGGCAGGCCGAGCGCCGCGTGCAGGAGGGCGTCCCGGGCGGTGCCGGCGGGTCCGACCACGGCCACCTCGCGGGGATCGGCCGCGAGTGCCTCGACGACCTGCAGCAGCTCACCGAACCCGGTCGGGGCGCGCCGGACGTCCCCGGCGAAGGCGGTCACCACGTCCTCGGCAACACCACGCCACCGGCCCTCCCCCGTCAGCAGGGCGAGCTGCCACGCGGCGGACGCCAGCAACGAGTTGCCCGACGGCGTGGCGTTGTCCCAGGTGTCCTTGGGGCGGGTGACGAGCGCCTCGGCGTCGGCCGCCGTCTGGAAGTAGCCGCCGTCAGGGTCGGTGAAGCGCGCGACGGCGTCGTCGGCCAGCTCGGCGGCCCAGGCGGTCCATGCCGGCTCGCCCGTGGCGGCGCCGAGCCATGGCAGGGCGGCCGCCAGCCCGGCGACGTCCTCGAGGAAGGCGGGGACGGCGGCCACACCGTCCTTCCACGTGTGGTGGAGTCGCCCGTCCACGACGGCGTGGTCCCGCAGGAACCGGGCGGACCGGGCTGCCGCCTCGGCGTACCGCGGCTCGCCCAGGTGCAGGGCGGCGCGGGCCAGCCCGCGGATCGCCAGGGCGTTCCACGAGGTCAGCACCTTGTCGTCCAGCCCCGGGGGGACCCGGTCGCTGCGGCGGTCGTACAGGGCGATGTGCAGGCGACGCAGCTCGGCCTCGAGCGTCTCGCGTGAGATGCCGTGCTGGTCGGCGAAGGTGGCCCGGTCCACCGGCTCGTGCAGGATGTTGGCGCGGGGCGGGGCGTGCCCAGCCGCCTCGGCGGTGAAGTTGCCGTCCGGCACCACACCGTGGAAGGCGGCGTAGCGGTCCGGGTCGACGCCAGCCGTCGTGCAGACCTCGCGGAACTCCTCGTCGGTCCACACGAAGAACTTGCCCTCCACGCCCTCGCTGTCGGCGTCGGTGGCGCTGAAGAACCCGCCGGCCTCGTGCTGCATCTCGCGGATCAGGTAGTCGGCGGTGGAGCGGGTGACACGTTCGAGCTCGACGTCGCCGGTCAACGCTGCGGCGCGCGCGTAGACGTCCAGCAGCAGGCCGTTGTCGTAGAGCATCTTCTCGAAGTGCGGGACCAGCCAGCGGGCGTCGGTCGAGTACCGGGCGAACCCGCCCGCGACCTGGTCGTGGATCCCGCCCCGCGCCATGGCGTGCAGCGAGTGCACCGCGGCCTCCAGCGCCCCGGCGTGCCCGGTCCGGGCATGGTGGTCCAGCAGCAGCCCGATGGTCATGGCCTGGGGGAACTTCGGGGCCCGCCCGAAGCCGCCGAGCTGGCGGTCCCACGCCCGATCGACCACGACGTCGACCGCCTGCGCGGACAGCTCGAGGTCGACCGCGTCCTCGGCGGCGCTGCGCCCCGCCGATGCCAGCGCCTCGACGATCTCACCGGCGGAGTCGACGACCTCCTCGCGGCGGTTGGCCCAGGCGTCGTGGATGGCCTCGAGCACCGCCGGGAAGCCCGGCATCCCACCGCGCCCCTGCTTCGGCCAGTAGGTGCCGGCGTAGAAGGGCCGGCGGTCGTGGTCGAGGAACACCGACATCGGCCAGCCGCCCCGCCCCGTCATGCCCTGCACGGCGGCCATGTACACGGCATCGACGTCGGGGCGCTCCTCGCGGTCGACCTTCACGTTCACGAACTGCTCGTTCATGACCGCGGCGACCTGCTCGTCCTCGAAGGACTCGTGGGCCATCACGTGACACCAGTGGTCTACCAGTGACAGCTCGTACCCCACCGAGAGGAAGATCGGCACGTCGCGGCGCCGCGCCTCCTCGAAGGCCTCGTCACCCCACGGGTACCAGTCCACGGGGTTGTCGGCATGCTGGAGCAGATAGGGCGAGGTGGTGTCGGCCAGGCGGTTGGGCACGGTGGGCGTCCGTCGGTCGGGGCGGGTCCGTCACCGTGCCAGCCCCCGCGTCCCCGCGCCAACGCCGACTGGCCACCCCCGAGGTCGGTCGTCCACCGCAGGCACACGGGGCTCACCCGGTGAGGACGAGCCCGCCCCGGCACTACCGCCTCGCCTCCTGATGAGTGACAACACCCGCGACGCCGCCATGCAGCGGTCGCGCTCGCGATCAGTGATGCCCAGCGCGACCGTCGGGCGTAGCGCTGAAGTCTCGATCGGGGCGCGTCCGCGGATGCGCTCTCCCACGCACGGTTGGGCTGACCTGACCTTGGGTCGCCGGTTCGCCTCACCCGCACGTCGATACAAGCGGGCGATCTGCGACGGGTCTGGCGTCGACACAGGCCTTGCGCTTCTGCACCCACTGCTGCACCCTATGCAGCATGGACACCCTGAACCGCAAGACCGTCAACTTCTACCAGCAGGACAGCCAGGTCGTCGCTCCGTTCCTCGACGCCAGCACCTCGGAGCACGCCGCCCTCGAAGCGCTTGTCGGGCAGCCACTGTCGTCCGACTCGGCCGAGCTACGAGCGCTGGTGCTGCTGGGCGTGCGTCATGTCCAGGAAGCCCTGCTCGAGGACGCCTACAACGACGCCGTCGATGCCGGTGACTTCGACGACACGCGCGACTGGGTCCGACAGACGCGCGCACGGCGCCGCTCCCGCGCCTGATGGCAGACCACGAGATCACGCGCGGGTCAGTCTGGGGCTTCCGCTACCTCGACACCGACGACGCCAAGCCGGTCGTCATCGTCTCCAACGACGGGCGCAACCGCTCGAGGTTCGAGTGGGTCCACGTCGTGCGGATCACCAGCCGCCCCAAACGGCCGCTGCCCACCGTCGTCGAGCTCGGCGATGCCGACGCCCCCGTGCATGGCAATGCGATGGTCGACGAGGTCGAGATGGTGCACAAGAACGATCTGGAGGACCGCCGCGGCTCGCTCAGCCCGGCGACCATGCGAGCGATCGACGCCGCCCTCCGCCGCGTGTTCTCCCTGAACTGACGGAAGCCGCCGTTCGCGACCGGCCTCGCATGCGCGATACGAGCGGGTGGTCCCCGACGGCGGTGGACGCCTGCGAAGCGTCCGTAGTCATGCGGCGGGACGTCTCCCCACGGTGCCAGAGCCGCTGGGCACTGGTCGAAGACACCAGCCCGACGTTGCACGACACGGACAGTCCCAGAGCCGTTGACACGCCGCTCGCGCTCAAGGTGACGCCTTGCACCCAGAACAGCCAGAACAGAGCCACCAGGAACGCGATCATCAGACATCCCGTGGCACGCGTCCCGGAACCTCGTCCCCGGAGGGCCGCGCCGCCGACCAACGCGAGAAGCTCCGGCGGGCCGACGGTCACGAGCCATGCGAGCTCAACCGACATCGATCTCCCTTCCCCACGGGTCACCGCAGGGCCTCGATCGTTCACGCAGCGGAGAAGCACGGCGACCCCCCCCGATCTGGCAAGTGGTCTCAGCACACGAAGGGATCACCGATGACACCTACCGAACTGCCCGCCCCCGCCGGACAGCGACAGCACCCGTCACGCCCCCGCCCACGAGCACACCTCCAGCTACGGCCACCCCCAAGCCCGTTCCCGTTCCGACACAGACCCCCGTGTCGTAGGACGTACTCCAGCATTGGGTGTCCGTGACGCCCCAGGCGATCGCGGCAACCCCGAGCAGCGCCACAGCGAGTGCGAACGCGATCCGCATGCCTCCCCCTCTCCGGTTTGGGAAGTGTGCCACCATCGTGGTGCTCGACCCCGGATGGCCATCCGGTGAAGAACCGCGCAGCCGTTGTGCACCGTTACACGGTCGGCGTTGTGAGCAGCGATACCGCTCACGTGGTCATCGGTGGATGCTGGGAGGTTGTCGATCAAGGACACCCCCATGGGCGCTATCGCTCTTGGCCGTGACGATGCGGCCATCCCATCAGTGAGTTCGTCGACGGGTACGCCTCAGCGGCGACCCGTGCCGCCTACGCATCGGACCTGTCACTGTGGCTTGCCAACTGCCATGGGCAGTCACGCGGACTGTTCGAGGTCCGACGCGCCGACATCGAGGGCTACGCCAGGCGATCAACGGGCTGCGGGTCGGCGAAGCGTGCGGGGCAGATGTCGATGACCTGGCCGAGGACCGCTGGCACCACACCCTGGCCATCGTCGGGAAGGGCGACAAGCCCGCTGTCATCCCGCTGCCGCCACGCACCGTCGCGGCGATCGACCCGGTCGTGGCCGCACGCACGACCGGCCCGTTGCTGCTCACCCGCGCGGGCACGCGGATGAACCGTCCCGCCGCGGCCCGGATCGTGGCACGGCTGGCCCGCCGGATCGGGTGTGGCAAGCACATCACGCCGCACTCGCTGCGCCACTCGGCCATCACCGCTGCGGCCTGGGCTCAGCGTGGCCCATCACGATCCCCCGGCTCCGCGCTGCGACCGTGTCACTCATGGCCCGGCTGCGATAGCATTGTGATAGCAAGGAGGTGCGAGCATGGGCGATCTGCTGATCCGAGATCTTCCGGCGGGTACGCATGAGGAACTCAAGCGTCGGGCCGAACTCGCCGGCATGAGCCTGCAGGCTTACGTGGCCCGGCTGCTGGAGCAGTCGACGGCCACGCCCAGCCTCGTGGAGTGGTTGCGCGACCTCGAGGACCTGCCGACCCATCCCGACGTCTCCGGCGCCGACGTCATCCGCGCTGTCCGCGACGAGCTTCCGTGATCCTCGTCGTCGGCGCCTCCGCCGCCGTCGACCTGCTCGTTCGTAGTCATGCGGGCGAGCAGGTCCGTCGGGCCCTGACCAACGTCGGGGATGCGACCCTCATGACCGTGGCGCACCTCGACGCCGAAGTGCTGTCGGCCCTCGCTCGCCTGCACCGTGCTGATGTCCTGACCCCCGGGCAGGTCACCGAACTGCTCGACCGGCTCGCCGCCCTTGCCATGCAGCGCCTGCCGATCACTCGCGATCTCCTGCGCGCGGCATGGGGCCTGCTCGACAACGTGGCGGCCAGGGACGCTCTCTACGTCGCCGCGGCCAAGGCGGTCCACGGGCGGTTGCTGACCACCGACGACCGATTGGCTCGAGCCGTGCCCGACCTGGCCCTCGCGCTTGACTGATCAGATCCGCAGCCGTTTCCGTTCGCGGCGCGGGTCGAGTTCTCCTGTGCGATCTGGTGTGGCGACGGCACCTACACACGCCCTACCCGCGCCTTTCGGATGCCGACCGCTCCGATCCCCGCCGAGGCCACCAAGGGAAAGCCGATCACCCAGCTCGCCGCCGTCGCGGCGTACAGCCAGTGGTCGACCTCCAACGTGCCGCCTTCGCGCATGTCGTAGATGCACGTCAGTCGCGGCGGCCACACTGAGCCCTCGCTTTGGTAGCCGGTCGCCGCAGCCGGCGGATCGTCGAGACAGAGGTCCTCACCGAACTGCCCGATACCGACCAGGCCGAGAACCCACACGGCGAATGCAGCCACCGCAAGTCCCACCGCCAGCAGCATGATCGGCCGACGGCGCCCCCGGTCGATCATGCCGTCCGATTCTCTCCCCACGCCCGCGATCCCCAGTGCACGGCTTGTCGGAGAACCTACGTCGCCCCGCGCAAGATGGACGGAAACCGCTGATGCCCGGGCAGGGCGGCAAGACGCTACAGGCACGACATACGGTTCGGTCTTGAGGCGGAGGCGCGATGGGAAGGGCGAGTGGGCACGACGGCTACGAGCCGCTCGACCGCCGCGCCCGCTTCTCGAGAAACCTGCGCTGGTGCCGTGATGTTCTTTCACGCCACTCCTCGTGGTTCTCGTCGTGCTGCTGTACCTCACAGCCCCGCTCTGGTGGAACTACGTGGCGGGCTGGCTTCCGTGGCCCTGATTGGAACCGCCGCTCTCAGTCCTTCGTCCTGCAAGACGCCCGGCGCGATACCGACCGGCCACGTCACGGCTGCGTTCATCCCTGCGGTGGGAAGAAATCCCCGGTGGCCCTACCCCGAACGACGACCACCAGCTGTGTCCCTCAGCGACCACCGAGTGCGTGCCGTCGCCTGCACCGTCGGTTCGTGGGTGGGTCCGGCGCTCCTACGCGCACTCGGACATGCCGTACTCGGCCATGCGTTCGTTGACGTCGGCAAAGGGGTCGGGCCCCACGCTCTCGAGGTCTGACTCGGTCTGGTCGAGTACCGCCTCCGCATCAGTGAGGATTCCCTCGATCGTCTCCTCGTCGCCCTCGGGGAACCCGAGCTCGCGGATGTCGGCCAGCTGCTGTCGGATGCTGGGGACCACCACCTCGAGGATGAACTGTCGGGTGCCTGGACGGACGCTGGATCCCTTCTCTTCGGGCCGCACGCGCCGACGTGTCCTCGCAGTGCCCGCCCCCCTTGTGAGCCGTACCGGCGTCACCGGGTGAGAAGGGCCCACAGGATCCATGTAACCAAGATCACGACGAACGCGATCAGGACGATGCGGCGATGTGGGGGCGAGGGGTGACGACCGGCACGAGTCCTCTGCCGTTCAGCGAGGAGTTTCGCGTCCTGTTCGGTCCGGGCGCCGTACCGCCATCCGGTGTCCACTTCTGCGCTCCGATCGATGCCACCGACTGTGCCAACGTCAACCGCGTGCCGCAAGAGACCGGGCCGAGCCATTGCGCGACGACGAGCATGCCTGGCTCGATGCTGACCTCGGGTGACATCGTCAAAGCTGACCTGGGGGAACCCTTGGGTCGCGAGGCCGGGTTTCCACGATCTGTCGTGGTCGTGACCGCGCAGGTCGTGCTGACACAGAGCCCTGCTGTGGCGCACGTCGCCCCCCTGACCTCGACCCGACGCGGGTTCAGGTCGGAGATCGACGTGGAGCCCGACGAGGCGAACGGCCTCGAGCTTCCATCGGCGGCGCAGTGCCAGCACGTGCGAGCAGTCTCGACCGGGCGGCTCGGCGAGCCGATGGGCAACATCGGACCGGCCATGCTGCTGCAGATCCGCGACAGGTCGCTGACCTGCTTGACCTGTGAGGAACCGCCGCGGAGCTGGAGTGCTGCTGCGGGAGTGTTACCGCCCTTGGCGACGACGGATGTCAGGCGCCACGTGAGGTGAGGATCGCGGGGGCGTAGGGCGACAGCGGCGGTGGGGATGCCGGGTCGGCCGTGGGGTTGGTCCTGCCGGGGATGCTCGGGCAGGGTGGGGCGTCCGGAGATGAGCGAAGCCCTCCCGGCCAACGTCTTGGTGGACGACCGGGAGGGCTTCTTGCTGCGAGTAGGTGCAGCCAGTGGTGACGGTAAGCCCTGACCCGGTCGACGTCGAGTCCCAGCTGTCGGCCGGAACGTTGATCTGCCCGTCGTGTGATGGCGGGGTCCTGGCGCCGTGGGCGTGGGCACGGGAGCGTCGGGTGGGCCGTGGACGAGCTCGGGAGCGGGTGCGTCCTCGACGGGGCCGGTGCCGGGACTGCGGGGTCACGCATGTGCTGCTCCCGGCCACGATGCTGGCCCGTCGGGGCGAGTGGGCGGCCACGATCGGGCGGGCGTTGGAGCTGCGGGCGGCCGGGCTCGGGCAGCGTCCGATCGCGGTCGCGGTCGGGATGTCGCGGTCGACGGTGCGCGGGTGGCTGTCGCGGTTCGCCGACGTGGCCGACCAGGTGCGGGCGCATCTGCACCGGTGGGCGCTGTGGCTGGACCCTGGGCTGGTCCGCCTCGAGCCGTCAGCCAGCCCGTTCGGGGACGCGGTGGCCGCCATCGCCGTGGCCGGCGGGGCGGCCGCCGAACGGCTCGGGATCGGCTGCCGGTGGCAGTTCGCGTCGGCGGTGACCGCTGGGCGGCTGTTGTGCAACACGACCTCGCCCTTCCCAGGCCCGTGGATGGCCTGAACGCTCCGCCTCGTCATCAACGAGGAGAGCACCACAATGGAGGACGCACGGCGGCGCGACATCGCGCTGTTCCGCTACGGGCTGATCCGCGAAGCCGCCGATCCGGACCTGTCCCCGGCCGAGCGGGGCCGGCTGGTCCGGGCCCTGGCCGGCCGGGAGCACCGCGGCCCGGATGGGCAGTGGACGACGGTGGGCCGCTCGACCCTGGACCGCTGGATCGTCGACTACCGCACCGGCGGGTTCGACGCGCTCGTCCCGCAGCCGCGCCGCCGGGGCCCGATGTCCGACACTGAGCTGTTGGACCTGGCGGTGCGGCTCAAGCGGGAGAACCCATCGCGGACGGCGACCCACATCGTCGAGCTGATCGTGACCGACCTCGACCGGACGCAACGAGGACCGTGAGGTGCCGTCGGCCCGGACGGTGCAGCGTCACTTCGCCCGGCTGGGCCTGAACGTGCGCCCGGACGGGCGACCGGCGGAGGCGTTCGGCCGGTTCGAGGCCGCCGCGGTGAACGACCTGTGGGTCGGTGACGTAGCCCACGGCCCCAGGGTCGCCGGCCGCAAGGCGCTGCTGTTCGCGTTCCTGGACGACCACTCGCGGCTGGTCGTCGGGCACCGGTGGGGCCGGCACGAGGACGTGCTGCGGCTCGAAGCCGCCCTGCGACGCGGACTCGCGTCACGGGGGGTCCCGAAACGGATCTATGTGGACAACGGGTCGCCGTTCGTGTCCCACCAGCTCCAGCGGGTGTGTGCGGTGCTGGGGATCCGGCTGGTCCACTCCCGGCCGGGACGGCCGCAGGGCCGCGGGAAGATCGAACGGTTCTTCGCCACCGTCCGGGCCCAGTTCCTGGTCGAGATCGCCGACGACCAGCTCACCAGCCTGGAGGAGCTCAACCGGTTGTTCACCGCCTGGGTCGAGGCCCGCTATCACCACCGGCCCCACCGGGAGACCGGCCAGGCCCCGTTGGTCCGGTTCACCGCCGGCGGGATCCCCGAGGTCCCCGGCCCCGCACTGCTGCGGGAGGCGTTCCTGTGGGCCGAGACCCGCACGGTCACCAAGACGTCGATGGTGTCGTTGCACGGCAACCACTATCAGGTCGACCCCGCCCTGGTCGGCCGGCGGGTCCAGCTGGTGTTCGACCCGTTCGACCTCGAGCATCTCGAAGTCCGTTACGACGACCGCGAGTTCGGCGTCGCGGTCCCGCACGAACTCCGCACGCACGTGCATCCCAAGGCCACCGCCGAGCCGCCCGACACCCTCGACGGCATGCAGGCCACCCCGACGGGGATCGACTACCTGAGCCTGGTCGAGGCCGAGCACCGGCAGGCGACCCGGCGGACCATCAACTTCGCCGACCTCGACGGCGACGACCAGGCCGACGGCCACGACGACGTGGAGGTGGGCCGATGACCATCGACAAGCTCCGGGCCCACTACGGCCTGTCCCGCACCCCGTTCGGTCGTGACCTGTCCCCGTCGCAGCTGTTCGCCGCCCGGGCCCACAAGGAAGCCGTCGCCCGGCTGCGGTGGCTGGTCGACGAGACCGCCATCGGCGTGGTCACCGGCGAGGTCGGCGCCGGCAAGACCGTCGCCGCCCGCGCCTGCGTCGCCGGCCTCGACGCCTCCCGGTTCACGGTGGTCTACCTGTCCAACCCCATGGTCGGGGCCCGCGGCATCCACCACCACCTGGTCACCTCGCTGGGCGACATCCCCAAGTTCCACCGGCCCGCCCTGATCGCCCAGACCGCCGACCTGCTCGCGGCCGAGACCGGCGAACGGCGCAAGACCGTCGTGCTGATCGTCGACGAAGCCCACCTGCTGTCCGTCGAGCAGCTCGAGCAGCTGCGGCTGCTGACCAACGCCGACATGGACTCGCGGTCCCCGCTCGGGCTGATCCTGCTCGGCCAACCCACCCTGCGACGACGCCTCAAACAGGGCCACTTCGCCGCGCTCGACCAGCGCATCGGGCTGCGGTTCCACCTCGACGGGCTCCCGCTCGAAGAGACCGCCGCCTACCTGACCCACCACCTCACCCTGGCGGGCCGGTCCGATCCGTTGTTCTCCGACGACGCCACCGCGCTCATCCACGCCACCTCACGCGGGATCCCCAGAGCGATCAACAACCTGGCCGTCCAGGCGCTCATCGCGGCCTACGCCGACGGCAAAGGCATCGTCGACGAATCGGCCGCCCAGGCCGCCGTCACCGAGGTCACCGGCGACTGAACCGACAGCCCCGTCAACCGCGCCCCCGCCACGGCGGGGGCGCACCCCTACCCGGACCCGATCACGTCCTCACCAGACCTGTCGCCGCCATCCTCACCGAACGTGGCGGCTCACAACGGAGCGCGAACCAGATGAACGGGACCGCCCGTATCGCACGGGCTCACCGGAACTCCCGCGTGGGCGAACGAGGTGGTTCTGAGAACGGTCGGGCTGCTCGTCTGCGACTGAAAGGGCGCGATGCCACCGTGGGGAAGCCCCACGGGTTAGTGAACTCTGATTTACTATCCGTGCCAGATGGGATGCGATGGCGCGGCCGATCGAAACCGAGGACCATGAGCTCCTGGCCGCGGCATGGGAGACTCTGCGAACGGAGGGCCCGTCAGGGTTCACCTTGGCCAAGGCGGCAGCCCTTGCCGGGGTTTCGGCGGCCACGATGATCAAGAGGTTCGGCTCGAAGCAGGCGCTGCTCGTGCGGCTGTCCGAACACTGGGTCGACTGTCAGGACGAGGTACTGACCGCCGCGGCAGCACCGCACGGCTCTGCGCTGGCGCGCCTACGAGCCGTCGCCCTGCACCCCTATCGCGACCTCGATGATCCCGAGCACGCCCCCATGCAGCTGGCGGCACTGGCCATCGACCTCCAGCACGACCACATGCGCCTGCTCCTGCACCGCGGATGGGGGCATTCCCGGCGCCACCTCGCCCTGCACGCTGCCGATGCCATCGCTGCCGGGCAACTGCGCAACTGCCCGCCGCCGTCCCAGGTGGCACGGCTGGTGGCCGCCGCGATGGAGGGCGACTGCCTGGCGTGGTCCGTGCATCCCGAGGGGTCGCTCCTTGACCGACTTTCGGAGGACCTCGACGTCCTGCTGGCTGCCTGGACCCCAGCTCAGCCAACCGACTCTGAGGAGCGACCGTGAACCCAGCCGCCATCCTGACCGGACGCGTCGCACTCGTCGCTGGCGCGACGCGCGGTGCCGGCCGCGCCATCGCCGTGGAACTGGCCCGTGCGGGCGCCCACGTGTACGCGACCGGGCGCAGCAGCCGGACGTCCGGACCGTCCGAGATCGGCCGACCCGAGACCATCGAGGACACCAGCGACCTGATCACCGCAGCCGGAGGTCGAGGCACGGCCGTGGCTGTCGACCACGAGGACCCCGCAGCCGTCACCTCGCTGATGGGGCGGATCGAGAACGAACAGGGCCGTCTCGACATCCTGGTCAACGACATCTTCGGCGGGGACCGCTACGCCGAGTTCGACAAGCCGCTCTGGGAACACGACCTGCCTGGCGGCCTACGCATGCTGCGAATGGGCGTCGAGACCCACCTGGTCACAAGCGCCATCGCGATCCCGCTGATGCTGCGATCTGGGAGCGGGTTGGTCATCGAGATGACCGATGGGACGCACGAGTTCAACCAGACATACCGCCACGGCGTCGGGTTCTACTACGACCTCGTGAAGGCGACCGTCGACCGGATCGTCCACTCCCTGGACGCGGAACTGGCCGACCATCCCGTCACCGCGCTCGGTGTCACCCCCGGCTGGCTGCGATCCGAGAACATGCTCGAGCAGTTCGGGGTCACCGAGAGAAACTGGCGAGACGCACCCGTTCCCGGCTTCGGCATCTCCGAATCCCCCACCTACGTCGCGCGCGGCGTCGCCGCGCTGGCAGCCGACCCCGACATCGCACGCCACGGCGGACGGATCCTCACAGCCCGACAGCTGGCCGACACCTACGGCGTCACCGACGTCGATGGGTCGCGCCCCGACTGCTGGGGCCTGATCGCCGAGCACGGCATGGGCGCCGACGGCGACGACATCATCGCGCAGTACCGGTGATGAGCGCACCCAGCGAAGGCCGCCGCGTCCGGGAATCAGCAGGATGACCACGGGCGCACCACCACGGCTTCGTAGCGGCGATCACGGCTCCTGCGCTACCGTGCGCGGCTGGAGGGGAGTAGCCCCCCGTCAGGTGATCGACATACTGACGCGCACGCGTCCGGTCCCTGGGTCCGACGCCGCTTCGGCGGTGTGGATGGGCGAGACCTCCGACCACGGCACTCGACTGCCGGGTCGGAGCGCGCTCGCGTCTGGACCCGGCGAACGGACTTGCGATGTTGGAAGCGTTCTGGGTCAGTACTGGCATCATCTTCGTCGCGGAGCTGGGCGACAAGAGCCAGCTCATGGCGATGGCCTTCGCCTCCCGCTACCGGCCCTGGCCGGTCCTGGCGGGCATCACCATCTCGACCGCGCTGGTCCACGCGCTGTCGGTGGTGCTGGGCGTGAGCGTGGCCGGGGCGTTGCCCACCGGGTGGATCAACCTCGCCGCCGGCCTGGCGTTCCTCGTGTTCGCCGTCTGGACCTGGCGCGGCGACGAGCTGACCGATGCGGACGAGGAACGGGCACGGATCGGTGGCCGCTCGGCGCTGGTCGCCGCCGGTGTCGCGTTCTTCGTCGCCGAACTCGGTGACAAGACGATGCTGGCCACGATCACGCTGGCGACCCGCTACGAGGTGATCGGGACCTGGGCCGGCTCGACGGTGGGCATGGTGGCCGCCGATGCACTGGCGATCGTGGTGGGAGCGCAGATGGGCAAGCGGCTGCCCGAGCGCACCGTGCGGATCATCGCGACCGGCCTGTTCGTGCTGTTCGGCATCCTGCTGATCATCGACGGGATCCGGCACTAGGACGTCCCGGGAACGATGGGGCGAGGTGGTGTCGTCCCCCTGTGGGTCGTTCGACGCGCCCGCGACGGGCATTTCGGCCCTGCCCCGCCCCAGGCACCCGTGGTTCGATCACGACGACTCGACGTCAGGTGCCCCCAGATGGACGTCACCGTCGCCGGGACGGGGACCACGAAGCCACAGGGTCGGGACAGGATCCTCGCGGAGCTCCGCTCCAGCACCGTGCCCCTCCACCCGGCACTCCTCGCGGGTCGACTGGGGTTGCACCTCAGCACCGTCCGACGACACCTGCAGGGCCTGGAGGCATCCGGGCTCGTGGAGCCCGTCGCCGAGCACCGGGAGGACCCCGGACGCCCTCGCGTGCTGTACCGAGCCACCACGTCCCCCGGCGAGGGAATGCCGGTCTGCGTCGGCTACCGCTTCGTCGCCGAGTCCCTGGCCCGCTGGCTGGAGACCTCGGTGGGTGATGCGCGGGAGACCGCCATGGAGCTCGGCAGTGCGTGGGGCCAGCACCTGGTGAACGCCCCGCCGCTCAGCCACACGGGACGCGACGAAGCGATCAGGCGACTGTTCGACCTGCTGGACGGACTCGGGTACCAGCCGAGCCGCGTGGTCGACGATGGGACCGCCATCGAGCTCGGGCGCTGCCCGTTCGAACAGCTCACCCGTGCCCATCCGTCCGTTGGCTGTGGGCTGCACCTCGGGCTGGTCCGCGGTGCGCTCACGAGCCTCGGAGCCGAGGTCGAGATGGCGGGCTTCGACGTGGCCCCGAGCGACCCCGGGACGCCTTGCGTGGTCTCGCTGCGGCCGGTCCCTGCGGCGACCAATCCCCAGGACGCGTGACCCGCACCCCGTCGGACCACGCAGGACGCCGGACGCATGGAGCGGCCCCCGTTGCCGGGGGCCGCTCGGTGGTGGTGCCACGTGACCGCTCAGCCATCGAGGCCGAGCGCCCGCGCCAGGAACGAGGCCATCTCGTCCCGAGCGACGGGGCGGTCCGGGGCGTACCGGTCGTTGGCCGGCGGGTTCACACCCAGGGTGATCCCCGCTTCGGCGATGGCGTTGATGTCCGCCTCGAAGGCCGACCCCTCGTCGTCCACGAAGTGGTCACTGACCGCCGAGGCGTACTGGAACGCCCGGTTGAGGAACGCCGCCATCTGGCCGCGCGTGACCTGCTCCGACCCGCGGAACTCGGTCCCGGTCGCATCTGCGCCCCGGGTGATGCCGGCCGCCGCGAGGGCGTTGATGTCCGCCTCGAAGGCCGACCCCTCGTCGTCGACGAAGTAGTCCTCGTCGGCGTCGGGGAGGTCGAGCGCACGGGCCAGGAACGCGGCCATCTGTCCACGCGTCACGGTGCCGCGTGGGCAGTAGGTCGTCCCGTCCGCGCTGCACCCGAGGGTGATCCCCGCGGCGGCGATCGCCTCGATGTTGTCGGCATGCACGTTGCCCGCGAGGTCGGTGAAGCGGCGGACGTCCGGGTCGACACCGGTCTCGTCACCGGGGTCGGTCCCCGGCTCCTCACCGCTGCCGCCGCCCGTTCCTCCGCCGGTGCCACCGCCGGTACCCCCGCCGGTGCCGGGGTCCGTGGCGACGACGGTCCAGGTCAGCGACACGATGGGCGAGAAGACCTCGCCCCGCTTCCCTCGTGCGAAGAACTCGTACTCGCCCTCCGGCAGACCCGAGTACTCCTTGGGCGACTGGCAGGCCGCCCACTCCTCCACCACCTCGTCGCCGTGCTCCAGCCAGAGCTCGCCATCCTTCTCGAGCTTGCACTGGAAGATCACGCCACTGGTGTCGCCCTCCGCGGCGAGTTCGAACGCGGCGTCCGAGCCGAGATCGTCGACCGGGGTGACGGTGATCGTGAAGTCGCCGGGCTGCTCCCCGTGGGTGGCTGGCGCCTCGACGGCGACCACGAGGGTCTCGAGGACGTTGCCGTCCCGCAGGGTCACGTCGAAGCTGTAGTTGCCCACCGGTGCACCGGCGGCGATCGTGACGAACCAGGTCAGGGGGTTGTACCCGGGGGCGAGTGTCATGTCCCATGCCCCGACCAGGTCCTCACCGACGAGCTGCAGGGCCAGGGGGAGGACCGCGGTGCCGTCGCTGCCGTAGACCGTCACGTCCTCGGCGACGAGCGACTCGACCTCGTCGGTGGTCGGATCGTCGCCCGGCCCCGCGATGGTCAGGTCGAGCACGCCGGAGCCGGTCGCTGGCGAGTACACCTGCACCGGGAGCTCCATGACGTTGGCCTGCGTCGCCAGCTTCGGGAGCGGTGCGCCCCAGATGACCGTGGGAACGTCGGCGATCACGTTGATCGACCCGGTCTCCGCGGCGAGCACGGTGTCCGGGGCGCTGGCCGTCACGAGCTCCAGCGTGATCCCGTACGCACCGGTTGGCGCCTCGTCGGCGACCGTGACGTCGAACGTGGTCGAGACGTTGTAGCCGGCCGGCACGGGGAAGCCGGTCGCCGGCCCCCACCATCCCACGAGGTCACCCGCCTCGTTCACGGTGAACGGGACCGGCTGCGACGGCTCCGTGGCCGTCGCGACGGACATCGCGCTGACGTCGCACGTCGGTGAACGGCTCGTCGGCGTCGACGGTGATCCGCAGACGGGCGTCGGCGATGGGGCTGCCGCCCCAGTAGTCGCCGGTCACGAGGTCGGTGCCACCCCAGGGGTTCAGCAGCGACAGCGTCACCTGGAACGGGAACGTCTGGAAGACGTTCTCCGGCAGCGTGCCGAGGTCAACCGCAGGGTTGGTGATCGCCGCCCGCTGCTCCTCGGTCGTGTCCATGCCGGGCGAGTCCATGAAGAACCCGGGGATGAACGTGTTGTCCGGGACGAAGTTGGACAGTGCACGGACGTCGTCGGCGAGCTGGGCGAACGCGGTCACGCCCGTCAGCGTCTGGTTGCCGATCTCGTCGAAGCCCGACAGGTTGGTGAACGGCACCACGTCGGTGATCCTGCTCACCTTCCACTGCAGGCTCGGGACGTCCAGCCACGTGACACTGCCGCCGAAGGTCTGGGACCGGTTGTAGTGGAAGCCGTGGTAGTCGACGAACCGCTCGCTGCCCGCGAGCTCGACCGTCGAATCGTCGGGATCAGCGGACCGCACGAAGTCCGGCCCGCCAACCGCCAACCAGGGTGACAGGTAGTCAGCGCCGGAATCGGCGGGTGGGGGGAAGCCGATGACGCGGTTGTAGTACTCGATGGCGTCGATGGTGAGTGGCGTGCCCTTGCTCGCCGCCGCACCGATGGTCATCGCCGCCAGCTCCCACGCGTCGAAGCGGGTGTTCGGTGTGGTGTCGGGTGGTCCGACCTCAGCGGGTGGCCCGATCTCGGCCGGTGGCCCCGTCACGGTCGTGCCAGTCTCCGGGAGACCGGGAATGGTGCCGGTCAGCATCAGCTGCCCGTAGATGGCCTGGTTCTCGGGCGAGGCGTCGATCTCCTTGTCGTCGAGGCGGATGCGCCCGGTCATGCCCAGGGTGATGGCGTCGGCCAGGAACAGCTTCTCCTGCACGTCGGCCACCTTCTGCTCGAGCACCCGCTCGTCGGTGCGGGCGAGGTTCAGCCGCTCCAGCTCGACCTCCGAGACGTACATGGCGTACTGCGGCCACGGGTCGCAGGCCTCGATCTCGGCGACCGGGAGCGGGTCGGGCGGGTTGGCGATCCACTCGCCCTGCAGCGGCAGGACCCAGACCGACCGTCCGTCGACGAGGTTCGGCTGCGACGTCAGGCCGGGCACCGGGTCGTAGGACACCGGCTGGACGCAGTACTCGGTGGTCGCCTCGGCCTCCTCCGTCGCCGGTACGTCGTACTTCTTCAGCACCGGTGCGCCGTTGGCGTCTCGCAGGTTGATCACCAGGTCGGAGTACACCGAACCGGTCGTGTCCTCCGGCTCGCCACCACCACTGCCCCCGCCGCCCCCACCACCGCCGTACCCGTCGCCGGGTGCGGCGGAAGACATGGCCGGCAGGGTGAGCAGCAGGACCATCACCGTCAGGAGGACGCGGCGGACCGTCGTCCTCCCCGGGCCCGAGTCCGATCGCATCGCCGTTCTCCTTCTCGAGCTCCCCGAGCTACGGGGAAGTTCATGTGGTCGTGGGGTCGTGGTGCGCGTCAGTCGCGTCGTCAGGGACTCGGCGTCGCGAACCGGACGTCCGCCCGTGCGCCGCACCGAGCAGCAGGAAGCCGCCCAGCAGGGCGCCCATGCCGGCACCGACGAGACGAATGGCATCTGCGCCTGTGCGGGGCAGTGCGACGGAAGCCGGCGTCGTCGTTCCGACAGGCGTGGGCCGCGGTGCGCTCCCGGTCGGCTCCGCGGCGTCCGGCAGCACCCCGACCGAGTCCTCACCCGGGGTCCCGGGTGACGGGGCGTCCGTGTCGGGCGCCTCGGTCTCGGGTTCCTCCGCGACCGGGTCGCTGGTGCCCGGGTCGTGGACCACGGGCTCCTCGACCACGGGAGCCTCCGTGGCAACTCCCAGGTACCACGCCGCATCGTCGTCCGTGACCAGCTGGCCATGGCCGAGGGCCCGAACCGTGGCCTCGTGCACGTGCTGGCCGACGTCGACTGCCGCCGGGCCCACCAGGCAGCGGAAGGAATCACCGACGCGAAGGAGACTCGGGACGGGGCAGGTCCCCGCGTCGAGCGCCTCGTCCTCGATGACGATCCCGGTCAGCGTGGTCTCGCCCGTGTTGACGACCTCGAGCTCGAACGCGACCTCCGCGCCACTGGCAGGGACGGGCACGTCCAGGCCGGGCGCCACGTCATGGTCCGCGTAGGGCCCCGCCAACGGGCCGACGCGCACGGCGAGGGTCACGTCAGCCCGACGCGGCACCCCGACCGGCGCCGGGGTCGACACCATGGACGTCGCGGTCGCCGTCGCGGTCACCGCCGGGGAGTGCTGCTTGGCCAGTGTGGCGCTGACCGTCGTCGTCCGCGTCGACCCCGCCGCGGGCGAGTGCCCCACCAGGGCCAGCTCACAGGTGACCGACGACGGCCGGGGGCCGCTCTGGTCCCCGTCGTCGTGCCCGTCGTCGTGCCCGTCCTCGTCGCCGCCGTCCTCCCCCACGTCGTGCCCATCGCCGACGCCGCGGAGGGCCATGCCCTCCAGGGTGGGGCAGAGAGCGAACAGGTTGCGAGGTTCGTCCTGTCCGTCCCACGTCGCGGTCAGGTGACCCAGCGTCGTCGTGCCCGGCGAGGCGTTGCTGACCGTGACGCGGAACGGCACGTCGCGACCCGCAGTCACGGCCTGTTCCGCGGCCGTGAAGTCGCCGTCACCGTCGGCGTCGTTGGTCAGCGCGAGCTCGACCGCGACGAGGCCGGCGTTCGGGTTGACGACCATCGAGTCGTCCGTCGCGGTGACCGTCGTGCCGTCGTGGGCAGCGGTGACCTCCACCACGTTGACGAGCTGGTCACGCGGGGGCAGCGCGTGGGTGCGCAGGTAGCGGTCCAGCGTGAAGGTGCACGAGACGGACACGCCGGGCGCCAGCTCCTGCGCAAGTCCGGGGCAGTACGCCTGCTGGAGGAGATCGATCGTCGTGGCGTCCATCGCGTCCACGGCGTCGGTGACCGTGACCGCGACCTCGGACTCGTTGACGACGGTGATGCGGAAGGTCACCGGCGCGGACGCCCCCGGCACGGGCTCGCCATCGGAGAAGGTGCCGTCACCGTTGGCGTCGTTGGCGACGTCCACCACGATCGCGAGGGCGGCCACCTCGGGCCCCGCCTCCTCGTCGGCGGTGGCCGGCCCGGCCACCAGGGCCAGCGTTCCCCCACCGGTGACGAGAGCGAGCAGGCCGAGGAGAGACGTCCGTCGGAGAGACAACCTGAACATCGCGACCCCCGTGCAGCACGGCAGTCCTGACACTGCTGTGATGGTGCGTCCGATGCCCTGTCACCGGCGAGGGTCGAACGCCGACGCTCGCGGCCGATGGGCTCCGCTCCGGAATGGGCATCGACGCCCCTCTTCCCGTTCTGACGCCTCGAAACGCCGGCTCCGCCGACCGAATCGGCCGCCATCGTCCCGGCCACCCCGAAGGTTGCCCGACGTGCGGATCGTGCTGGCCGGGGCGAACCCGGTACCCGAGATCTGGCCGTGGGAGGCGGAGGCCGCCGCGACCGAGCTGGCGCAGTACGCGCGCGAGCGTGGCCTCGACCGCTCCCGCATCCTGCCCACGATGGCCGACTGGGAGGTCTACCCGCGCGTCGCGGCGGCCACGGGTGTCCAGGCCCAGCGCGACGGGGTCGCCCAGCTCGAGGTCGACGCCGGCGAGCTGCTCCAGCTCGCCCGGCGGACCATCGGCGCGGCCCGCGATGCCACGCGCGTGCTGATCGACTCCGGCGCCATCCCCGCCCCGCCCCGGGACGAGGACCCGCCGGTCGTCGCCTGACCGGTGAGGGGCTACCCTCCCGCAATGTCCGTACATTCGGCGAGGAGACGTCGTGAGGTCCTGGGGCGCGCGCACGTGGAGCGCCGCCGTCGGCGCCGGCCTGGCCACGGCCCTGGTGACGGGGCTGCCGACGGAGATGATCGCGAACCCGTGGTTCTCGCGGATGGTCCCCGCGACCTGGTGGAGCCGCCCCGTCTGGGCGCTCACCGCCGTGCTCACCGGGCTGCTCGCCGCCACCTACGTCCGCCGACCGGTCGAGGCCGGCACGGACCGCTCGGTCCGCCGCGGCGGCATCGGCGGCGTCCTCGGCTACCTCGCCATCGGGTGCCCGGTCTGCAACAAGCTCGTCGTCCTGGCCCTCGGCACCTCGGGCGCGATGACGTGGTTCGCCCCGCTGCAGCCGCTGCTGGCCGTCGGGGCGGTCGTCCTGCTCAGCATCGCGCTGCGTGCCAGGCTGCGGAACGTGGACGCCTGCCCGACCACCGTGCGATCAGCCCTGCGCTGATCCGTCGGGCGCGTTGAGGTAGGCATCGAGGATCGCGGCCATCCCCGGTTTCGCATCCACGGCACGCCCAGGTGCGCGGGCCGTCGCGGAGGTGCCGCGCTCAGACGTGAATCTCGGTCACCCGCGTCGGCAGCGGCTGGTCGCCGGCCGTGGCGGGGTCGACCCCGTGGAACTTCGTGATGACCGTGTCCCGCAGGTAGCGCTCGTGGTCGCTCTGGGGGTCGACCATGGGTCCGGCCAGCAACGCGGCCTGGCCCTCCTGGTCCACGCCCTCGTGCACCAGCACCATGAGGTCGCCCATGGGCGAGGGCAGGTGGAAGATGTGCTCGGCGGTCACGCCGCCGCGGCGGAGGAAGTCGCGGTGCTCCTGCGCCCGCTCACCCTCGGCCGCTTCGCGACAGAAGGTCTTCCAGCCTTCCACGTCCGCGACGGGCATCACGCTGACGGCGAACTTGTCCATGGCGCGTCCTCTCATCCGCTCCTGCCGTCGAGCCTCCGCCTCGGACGTGCCGTCGACAACGGGGCGGGCGGGCGCCGTGGTGCGCGGCGGCCCAACGGCCGGCACACCGCCCCCGACCGGGGCCCCCGCAGGTCAGCCATGCCCCTCGCCCGGAGCATGGGTGTGCCCCGCCACCGCCACGATCGAGATGCCGTCAACCCCTCGGGGCGCCGCGGCGGCACCAGGCACGCCACCCGCCCGTGGCCCACAGCGCCCAGGCGATCAGGACCGGCTGGAAGAACAGCCGCACCAGCCGCGCCCGGTCGGTGTCCAGCCCGAAGGCGTCGACGCCCTCGACGTACTGCGCGACGTTGCCGGGGAACACGGCCACGAAGAAGGCCGCGACGACCCAGCCGACCAGGTGGCGATGTCGGCGGACGACCAGGAGCGCAAGGCCCAGCCCGATCTCCACCAGCCCGGAGACGATCACGACGAGGTCGACGTCCAGCGGCATCCACGACGGGACCTGGGCCTGGAACGTGTCCCGCGCCGGCCCGAGGTGCAGGATCCCTGCGGTCACGAGGAAGGCGCCCAGGAGCCACCGCCCCGCCGTCCGCGCAGTCGCAGCCCATGAGGTCTCCATCGGCGCCTCCTCCTCACCCGCCGCTGGCAGGATCGAGCGGACGCAGCAGCCGCGACAACGCCACCAGGGACAGCACGCCGACGGCACCGAGCATCAGCACGACGGGACGCCCGAGTGCCGTGGCCGCCCAGGCGGCGACGGCGGGCAGCGCGGCCGACCCGACGACCTCCCCGCCCGCGATCGGCACCGCGACCGCACGTCCCACGTCGCCGGACGCCACGGTCTCGGCCGGCATGATGGAGATGCACAGCGGCAGCCCGCCCATCGCCGCCCCGGCCAGGACCAGCACCAGCCAGACCACCGCAGTCGGCGGGTGCACGTCCGCGGCCGCCATGGCCCCCAGAGCCAGCCCTCCTCCCCCGCCGAGGCCGCCCGCCAGGGCCAGTGCAGCCCGGCGTCCGATGCGGTCACTGACGACGGGCACCAGCAGCGCCGCTGCCGCCGCCCCGACGCCGAACAACCCGACCTGGCGCCCCGCCGCGTCCGCCCCGAGGTCGAGCCATGCCCGCACCAGGGCGACCGCACTCTGGCTCCAGATCGTCAGCCACCCCAGCAGCAGGCCCGACCCGATCGTCACGAGCACGACGTTGCGCCGACCGCCGGGGCGGTACCGGAAGTCGTGCTTGGTCGTGCCGACCGCCACGCCCCCGCCCCGCCCGGCGGGGACGAGCAGGGCGAGCAGGACTCCGCCGAGCAGCAGCAGCCCGCCCGAGGTGGCGATGGCCGCCCGCCAGTCGACGGCCACGGCGACTGCCGTGACCACCACGGGGGACACGAGGCTGCCGAGCAGCCGGGTCGAGGACTGCACGATGCCGAGGTCCCGCCCCCGTCGGTCGTCGGGTGCGGCCGAGAACACCAGCGACGTCACCGCCGGGGCCCCGCTGCCCGCCGCCAGCCCGCCGAGGCCGCGCAGGAGCACGAAGGCGAGCCACCCGCCGGCGGTGGCGGAGACCAGGCTGACCATCCCGCCGATGCCGGCGGCGGCCAGGATGCGGGTCCGGTCGGACCATCGCCCCGTGGTGGCCCGGACCAGCGGCATGGCGGCGGCCCAGCCGAGCCCGATGCACAGTGCCAGCGTGCCCTCCACGGCCGATGGCACCCCGAGGTCCGCGGCGATCAGGCCGACGAGGTAGAGCGGGGCGAGTCGGTCGAAGAACACCGACCCGTAGACGAGGAAGGCCCCGGCGACCGTCGCGACCTCACCGCGGGGTCGCGCCATCGGTCACCTCACGTGGTCGAGCCTCCAGGCAGGCGCCATCGTGCCACGCCCCGTCAGCCCACGACCTCGATCGTCCCGGTCATGCCGTAGGCGACGTGGCCGGGGAGGTGGCAGGCGAAGCGCACCGTCCCGGGTGTCTCGAAGCGTGCGACGGTCATCCCCACCCCGTCGGGGAGCAGGGACACCTCGCCGGGCACGGGCGGGTGGGCCAGCTCGGTCCCCTGCTCGTGCGCGGCGTGCACCTCGGGTGGTCCGACGACGAACTCGTGGTGGATCGGGTCGCGGTTGTCGAGCTCGAACCTCACGACGGTCCCCGCCCGCACCCGAAGGGTCTCGAGCGAGAACCGGCTGTGCTCGATGCCGACGGGCACGGTGACCACGCCCGGCCCCAGGGGCTCGGGTGCCCGGGCTGCAGCCACCGCGGCCACGCCGTAGCCGGCCAGTGCCACCACGGCACCGGCCGCGGCGGCCACCATGAGCAGCCGCCTCATGCCGGCGCCCCGAGTCCGTCCAGGCGACGGCGCAGCACCACCATCAGGCCCAGCGCCGTGGCGGTACCGGCCGCGAGCGGCCACCAGGGGATGTCGGGGCGGGCGCGAACGGGTACCGCAGCGGCCGTCGTGTCGATCCCCGCGTCGTCCAGCGCCGGGAAGGTCCCCGGCGTCGCGGACACGGCCAGGTCGTAGTCGAGGTCCGCGGCCGCGGCCTCGAGCTCGAGGTGGGTGAGCCACATCTGGTCGGGCATCCAACCCATGCCGACGTCGGACCGCAGGTCGTCGAGCAGCAGGTCGCTCGCCGGTTCGCTCCGGTTCAGTGCCAGACCGGGCCCACCGGCGAGCAGTTGCGGGCGACCGTCGGTGAGCAGGAACACGTCGGCCTCGATCACGTCGCTGGCCTGCGCCCCGAGCCCGAGGATGCGCAGGGGCACCCACGGCTGGTCGGTGGGGATGGTCAGCATGATCGGGGTCGCGTCGCCCTGGTCCTGGTCGAGGGCCGCGGCGCGTGTCGCGTCGAACCGCGCCGCCATGAACACCTCGCTGCGCTCGGCGTAGAAGTCGAGGACCTCCGGGGCGTCCGGCGTGAGGAAGAACCCGTTGTCGACGGCCCAGCGGCCGACCTCGTCGGCGCCGCCCCGCAGCACGGTGATGTCCAGGGCGTCGACCTCGGTCTCGAGCAGCACCTCCGCCCCGTCCAGGGCGGCCTCGCCGGCATCGGCGGTCTCCGCCGCGACGGGCGCGGGCGGGCGCACCTCGCGGACCAGCCGTTGCAGCGTCCAGTCGCCGCCTCGCACCACGTCGGTGGGCACGTCGGGCAGAGGCACGATCGAGCCGACCTGCTCGCCCTGGCCGGTGAACTCGAACGCCGTCACGTACCGCTGGACGCCGTCGTGGTAGGCCGACAGCGTGGTCGTGCGCGCCAGCGCGATGGTGCCGTTCTCGCCCACCAGCCCGCCGCACGCCAGTGCGGGCGCGGCCAGTGCGAGCAGCCCGACGGTCGCGCTGCCGACCAGCCGTGCCCGACGGTGCAGGAATCCCATGTCGCGTCCTCTCCCCGAGACTCGTGGCGGTGGGACGCCGTGGGACCCCGAGTGGTTCCATGGACCGACCCGACGCGAGAGCCCCGATGGCCGACGTCCCACCCTCGGCGTCCGAGCACCCCGCCACGTGGACGTTCGACTACCCGATCCACCACGCCGAGACCCGTGAGGCCTGGCGTGCGTGGCTCGAGGCGCACCAGTCCGACACGCCCGGCGTGTGGCTGGCGTCGTGGAAGCCCGCGACGGGGCGTCCGGCGGTGGGGTACGAGGCGACGGTCGAGGAGGCCCTGTGCGTGGGCTGGATCGACTCGACCGTGAACACCCTCGACGACGAGCGCGCCCTGCAGCTGGTCACGCCCCGCCGGCCGCGGTCACCGTGGTCGCGGAGCAACAAGCAGCGCGTGGCCCGGCTCGAGGCGGCGGGACGGCTGGGCCCCCGAGGGCGCGAGGTGATCGAGGCCGCACGGTCCAACGGGTGGTGGACGATCTACGACGCGGTCGAGGACCTGCGCGAGCCCGACGACCTCACGGCGTCCCTGGACGCCTCGCCTGCAGCCCGCACGACGTGGGACGGGTTCTTGTTTTCCGCCCGCAAGCAGATGCTGTGGTGGGTGATCAGCGCCGTGAAGCCCGAGACCCGCGCACGCCGGATCGCCCGGGTCGTGGCCGACGCGGCTGAGGGCCGACGTGCGCAGGGTTGACGGAACTCGTCAGCAGCCGGACACGAAGGTGACCAGCTCGGCAAGCGCCTGGTGGGCTGCCGGGCAGATCCCCGGCAGCGACAGGAACCCGTGGGGCACGCCCACGTAGCGGGTGTGGCGGGTGGACACACCGGCCGCGGCGAGGCGGTCGGCGTAGGCGGTCCCCTCGTCGCGCAACGGGTCGTGCTCGGCGGTCTGCACCAGGGCGGGGGCCACACCGGCCAGGTCGTCGACGAACCACGGCGACACGCGCGGGTCGGCCGGGTCGACCTCGTCGGCGAGGTAGTGCCCGCGGAAGGCGTCGATGTCCTCCCGGGTGAGGATCGGGGCGTCCGCCAGCTCGCGGATCGACGGGAACGACGTGGTCAGGTCCACGCCCGGGTAGACCAGCGCCTGTCCCGCGACGTCGAGGTCACCGGCGTCGCGCGCGGCGATCGCGACCAGCGCCGCCAGGTTCCCACCCGCGCTGTCCCCCGCGACCACCAGCGGCCCCGTGGCCCCGAGCTCGGCGGCGTGGTCCGCGATCCACCGCGTGGCCGCGATCGCGTCCTCGGTCGCCGCGGGAGCGCGGTGCTCGGGGGCCTTGCGGTAGTCCACGGCGACCACCAGCGCCCCGGCGTCCTCGGCGATCGACGAGCACGCCCAGTCGTACTGGGCCGGTCCCCCCAGCACCCAGCCCCCGCCGTGGAACCACACCACCAGCGGGGCGTCGGCGGCCACCCCCGGTGGGCGGTGGACCCGTGCGGCCAGCTCGCCTGCGGCGCCACCGACGGTCCGCGTCTCGATGGCGACGTCGCGCCGCGGGTGGCCGAACAGCGCCAGCCCGAGGCGCTGGACCACCGGGTCCAGCCCGGGCACGTGCGGGAGCCGGGTCACCCGCGACCGCTGGATCTCCTCCAGCGACATGTCCTCGATCGAGCCGCCCAGCGCCCGGCGGGCACGGTCCAGCAGCAGCACACGGGAATCGAGACGCACGACGGACTCCGGGTGGGGGACGGGGCGGGACGACCTGGCGGACGCTACTCGTCGCGCACGAGGCCGTAGGCGTGGGCGGGGCGAAGCCGGATGACGAGCCGGCAGTCGCGGACCATCGCGGCGTCGTACTCGTCCCAGTCGTCGTGCTCGCCCTGGATGGACCGGTACACCGACCGCAGCTCGCGGCAGGTCGCATCACCGGGCTCGCTGGCGACCGGCGACAGCTCGGCGTCGCCCTCGAGCACCACGTACTGCCAGAAGTCGTCGCTGGTGACGTGCAGGCTCGCCCGGGGGTCACGCCGCAGGTTGGCGGTCTTGGCCCGGTCGTCGGTCACCGACACGCGCACCACCCCGTCGTCGAGGCCGTACATGATGTTCGACGCCTGCGGCCGGCCGTCGTGGCGCAGGGTCAGCAGGACGCCGGTGCGGCGGGCGGCCACGAAGGCGAGGGCACGGTCGAGGTCCATGGGCAGGTCCTTGTCGGGGTGGGTTCAGGGGACGACGACACCGGGCTGGTCCATGACCACGCAGGTGCCCGCGGACAGCTCCACGAGCTCGCCCGGGACGGTGCTCGACACCGCGTCCACGGGCACGGATCGGACGCGCAGGTCCGAGCAGATCACGTCGACGCGCTGGCTCGGGGGCAGCGGCGGGGACGTCGGTCGGGTCGGCGTGGGCGAGGGCGGGGCGGGCGGGTCCTCGGCGAGGACGACGGCGGTGTCGTCGAGTGCCGAGGGTGCCGCCGTCGGCGCGGCGTCGGGGCGGCCGAGCACCACGACCGCGGCCAGTGCCGCCGCGACGGCCGTCCCTCCGGCGGCGGGGACGAGCCACCGGCGACGGGCCCGGGGCGGGGCGACGAGGTCGGCGAGCGGGCCGCCGCACCGGTTGCACCAGCGCCCCGCCGGCACCTCGTGCCGGCAGGTCGGGCAGCTCGTGTCCTTGCGCATGCTCGTGGTTCGGCGCCGACGCCCCGCCGGTGGCACCGTGTCCGATCATCGACGACGAGGCACGATCGTGGCACACATCGGGATCGTCCACCCGGGCGAGATGGGCAGCTGGGTCGCGACCGCGCTGCGATCGGGCGGCCACGACGTCAGCTGGGTCTCGGCGGGGCGCTCCGCCGCCAGCCGTGAGCGCGCCCACGTGGCCGGGCTCGTGGACCGGGGCGCCCCGCCTCCGCAGCAACCGGTGGACGCGTCGGGCGACGACCGCACAATCCCTTTGCAGAACTTCTCTGCAGAGATAGTGTGCGATCCATGGACACCGACGACACCACCCCCGCCTCCCCTCCGGCCACGACCCCTGACGCCCCGACGGGGCGGGTCCGGCTCGACAGCCAACGGCTGCGTGCCCTGGCCCATCCCCTGCGGCTGCGCCTGCTCGCCGCGCTGCGGCTGTTCGGTCCGGCGACGGCCACCGAGCTGGCCCGGCGGCTCGACACCAACTCGGGCCAGACCAGCTACCACCTGCGGCAGCTCGCCGAGGTGGGCCTGATCGAGGACGACCCCGACCACTCCACGGCCCGGGACCGGTACTGGCGGGCGGCCCACGACACGACCTCGTGGTCGTCGTCCGAGTTCCGCGACGACCCCGACGACTGGGCCGCCGACACGCTGCTGCTGGGCCAGGTCACCCGCGTGCACGGGCGATGGATGGACGAGGCGCTGGCCGCCCGCGACACGTGGGACCCCGCGTGGCTCGCGGCCAGCGACATCGGCGACGCCGAGCTGCACCTGACGCCGGAGCGGCTGCGGGCGCTCAACGACGACATCCACGCGGTCATCGAGCGCTACCGCACGCCCGCGGACCACGACGCCCCGGGCGCCGAGCGCGTCACCGTCCTGTACGCCTCGTTCCCCCACCCGGAGCCGACGCTGTGAGCCGCCACCACGACGACAACGGCTCCGCGGAGCCCACGCTGTGACCGCCCTCGACGCGCGATCGGTCCGCCGACGCTTCCTGCTGCTCCGCGGCCTGCGCTGGCTGCCCACCGGCCTGTTCATCCCGGTGATCATCCTGATCATGACCGGCCGCGGCTTCACGCTGACCCAGATCGGGGTGGTCGCGGCGGCCCAGGGGCTGGTCGTGCTGTGCCTCGAGCTGCCCACCGGCGGGCTGGCTGACGCAGTGGGGCGCCGCCCCGTCCTGCTCGGTGCCACGGCGGTCGACCTCGTCGCCGTCGCCGTGTTCGCGTTCTGGGGCCGGTCGCTGTCGCTGCTGCTGCTCGTGTGGGCGCTGCAGGGCGTGTACCGGGCGCTGGAGTCGGGACCGTTGGACGCCTGGTACGTCGACGCCGCGCTGGCCGCCGACCCCGACGCCGACATCGAGGCGGGACTGGGCCACGCGGGCGCCGCGCTCGGGGGCGCCATCGCCCTCGGGTCGGTGGCGTCGTCGGTGCTGGTCGCCGTGGCCCCCTTCCCCGGGGTCGACCCGCTGGTCGGGCCCCTGCTGGTCTACCTGGCGCTGCGGGTCGTCGAGATCGCCATGCTGGCCGCGCTGATGACCGAGGTCCGCGCCCCCGTGGGGGTGCGCGGCCTGGCCCGCACCGTGCGCCAGGTCCCGACCGTCGTGGCCGACGGCGTCCGGGTCGTGCGCCACTCGCGGGCGCTGCTGGCGCTGGTGGCGGTCGAGCTGTTCTGGGGCTTCGGCATGGTGACCTGGGAGAACCTGGTGCCGCCCCGGCTCGAGCAGGTGGTGGGGTCGGCAGACCGTGCCGCGTCCCTGCTCGGCCCGGTCGGGGCGGCCGCGTGGGTCGCCAGCGCGCTGGCCGCGGGCCTGGTCCCACGACTGGCCCGACGGTTCGGGTCCGCCCCGACCGCCGCCGCGATGCGGGTCGGCCAGGGGCTGACGGTCCTTGGCATGGGCCTGGCCGCCGGACCAGTGGGCATCGTCGCCGGCTACGTCGGCACCTACGCGATCCACGGCGCGGCCAACCCCGTCCACCAGGCGATGCTGCACCGCGAGGTGGACGGGCCGCACCGCACCACGGTCCTGTCGGTCAACTCCATGGTGGCGATGCCGGCCGGGGCGATCGGGGGGATCGCCCTCGGGGCGCTGGCCGACGGCACCTCGATCACGACGGCGATGGTCGTCGGCGCCGCCGTGCTGGCCGTCGCCGCGCCGCTCTACTTCGTGGCCAGGTCCGCCAGCAGGTCGAGCGTGGTCTCCAGCACCATGTCACCGAAGCAGCGGTCGATGGCGTAGCTGTCCTCGTAGTTGACGAAGGCGTACCCGCCGAACGCGAAGCCGAGGCCCTGCTGGCCGACCGGGTTGAGCTCGAAGCTCTGCGGGATGTAGCCCAGGGCGTCGTTGGCCTGCGCCAGCGGCAGGGTCACCGCCGCCGGGGACTTCTCCTTGATGGTGTTGGTGAGGTTGGAGAACAGCTCCCCCGGTCCGGTGGTCACGGCCAGGCCGTCACCGATCATCGCCGCCGCGACCGGCACCTCGGCGCTGAACGCCGACGCCGACGTGCACGGGGCGGTGTCCGGCTGCTCGCCGGTGACCAGCTGGGCCGGGATCGGGTCGAACTGGTGGTCGAAGAACCCGGGCGTGGCCAGGGCCGTCAGCGGCACGTTGGTCGCGGGCTGCCGGTAGGTGATGCGGGTGGTGCGGATGTCGGTGTCGGTCAGGATCGTGCCGTCACCGGCGGCCGGCAGCTCGTTCGCCAGCGCCACGCCCATGTCGGTGCCGCCGGAGGTCGACATGTTCCCCAGGCCCGTCATCATGTGCAGGCCGACGCCGCCGAACCGCTGCTCCAGGCGCTGCTCGAAGCGGCCCACCCAGTCCGGGTCCGCGACGCCGGACTCGTGGTCCCGCGTGGTCGGGTGCGCCGCGTAGCCGCCCAGCGTGGCGACCACGGCCGGGGCGTCACGATCGGCGTCCACGACGTACCGGCCGTCGCGCACGGCCAGGGCGCGCAGCCACCCGACCTGCTGCTCCTCGGCCGCCCGGTAGGTGTCGCGGCGCTCGTGGTTGTGCTCGCGGGCGCGCTCCTCGCCAACCTCCAGCACGGCGGGGACGGCCTCGTTGACCGAGGTCCGGATGACGTCCTCGATCGTCGACGTGACCTGCTGCATGTACCAGTCGGGCACGAAGCCCCAGCCGCCGATGAAGTCCGGTGAGGTGTGCGAGTGGGTGGCGGCGATGACGATGCCGGACGGGTCGATCTCCAGCTCGGTCCCCATGCGCTCGCTGATCTGCTTGATGCCGCAGTCGTCGCACTTCGAGGCGTAGTCCCAGAACCAGCCCTCGCCGTCCACGATCACCAGCACCAGCGCGTCGCCCTCGGCGTCCTTCACGGCCATGCCGCGCACGCCCAGGCCGTACACCTGGTCGAAGGTCGTGATCGGGAACATCGGCCCGATCCCGTACCCGCCCATGTAGAGGCAGTCGGGGTTCTCGGGCCAGGGCGTGCCGGTGGACGCCACGTGGTCGAGCAGCGACAGGTCGCCGCCGCCGATGGCCTCCAGTGTGCTGGGGGCGAGGACGGCGCAGGCGTCGTAGTCGGTCTCCCAGGTCGCACCCTCGGGCACCTGCGGGGCGATGGAGCGGGACGCGGCCCCGACCTGCACCACCGAGGCGTCCGCGGGCAGGGGTGCCCCGAGGGCGTCGTCCGTGCCGTCGTCGTTGCCTCCGTTCCCGTTGCCGTTGCCGTTGCCCCGGCCCTGCCCCTGCGCCCCGGACGGGTCCACGGTGTCGGCCATCGCCGGCGGGGCGGGCGTCGTCGGGGTCAGGACGTCGGCGACGTCGACCCCGACGGGGCCAGTGGCGGCCACGCCGAGGGCGGCGACGGCCGTGAGCGCCCCGGTGGTGACCACGAGGACGATGCGACGGAGGACGGGCGACATGGAGGCTCCTGGGAAACCGGTCAGTATCCAATTCGCCGGCATGGGCCGTCGTTCCTCCCCACGTCCTACGCTTGCGCGCCGCAGCAAGGACCGCGATGGACGACCTCGCACGGGCCCACGCCCTCGAGCACGACTGGCTGCGGAGGCTGGCGACCACCGCCGCCCCGGTGCAGGTCGGCGGCCGCGTCGTCGGGACCACCGTCCTCACCGCCCCGGTCCCGCGGATCCGCGACCACAACGCGGTGCTGCTCGACCCCGCCCCGGAGCTGGCGGGCGAGGACGTGGCCGACCTGCTCGACGCCGAGCTCGGCGGTCGGGGCGTGGCCCACCGCCGGCTGTACTGCGACCCCGAGGACGCGGGGCGCTGGGAGCCCGCCCTCGGGGCGCGGGGTCTGGAGCGGAGCGACACCGTGGTGCTGCGGTGGCCGGGCGGCCCCCTGGACGCGCCCCGCGACATCACGATCGTGGAGGCCGACCGGGATCTCACGGCCACCCTGGTGCGACGCCTGCGCGCCGACGACGCGTCCGATGCGGCGTTCGTGGAGCAGCTGGTCTGGTTGGCCCACGCCCAGCAGGCCGCCGGGGCGCGCGTGCTCGCCGTCCTCGACGGGGACCGCCCCGTCGGCGGGGTCCGCGTGTTCCCCGGTCCCGACGCCGCCCAGGTCGAGGAGCTCGACGTGCACCCGGATGCCCAGGGACGGGGGCTCGGCCGCGCCCTGCTGGCGCGTGCGCTCGAGGTCGCCGGCGACGTGGGCCTGGTGGTCGCTCACGGCCGACGTCGACGACTGGCCCCTGCACTGGTACGAGCGGCTGGGACTGGTGCACCTGGGACGTTCGTCCGGGTTCGTCCGGCCTGCCGACACGACGAGTGCCTAGGTTCGAACGACATCCCGGACGCGACCAAGGACCCTCACGTGCGCGTGGCCATCGCCGGAGCCCACGGCCAGATCGCTCGCCTCCTGGCGCGCCGGCTCGTCGCCGACGGCCACGAGGTGGTGGGCCTGGTGCGCAACCCCGACCACGTCCCCGACCTCGCCGAGGACGGCACGCAGGGCGTCGTGCTGGACCTCGAGGCGGCCGAGACCACCGACATCGAGGAGGCGATCGCGGGCGCTGACGCGCTGGTGTTCGCAGCGGGCGCCGGCCCGGGCTCGGGTGCGGCGCGCAAGGAGACGGTGGACTTCGGGGCGGCGCTGCGGTGCCTCACCGCCATGCAGGTCGCCGGGGTCCGTCGGTACGTGATGGTGTCGGCCATGGGGACCGACGACCCACCCCAGGACGACGAGGTGTTCAGCGTCTACCTGCGGGCCAAGGCGCGCGCCGACCAGGCCGTCATGGACTCCGACCGCGACTGGACGATCGTGCGCCCCGGCCGCCTGACCGACGACGGGGGTCGCGGCACCGTCGAGCTCGCACGGCACGTCGACCGCGGCGAGATCCCCCGCGACGACGTGGCCGCGGTGCTCGCCGCCGTGCTCGCCGACCCGCGGACCGCCGGGCACGTGATCGAGGTCGTCGGCGGGGACACCCCGATCGACGAGGCGCTGGCGGCCCTGACCGGCTGACCACCCCGCCGCCCCCGTCCGCGGCCGCGGTTGGTCCCGGACCACGGACGAGGCCATTCCGACGCAGCCTGCATCGACGCGCCCACCTGTGGCGCAGGAAGGCATCCGCATGAGCCCCCTCTTCTCCGGCACCGTCCACGGCGACGGCCTGACCGCCCCGTCCCTCGGCTTCGGCACCTTCGAGCTGTCCCCCGAGGACGCCGAGCGGGGCGTCGCCGACGCCCTCGACCTCGGCTACCGCCACATCGACACGGCGTCGATGTACGGCAACGAGGAGGCCGTGGGAGCGGCGATCCGCGCCTCGGGCGTCGACCGTGACGACATCGTGGTGACCACCAAGGTCGCCCCCGAGGACGCCGACGACGTCGTCGGGTCCGCCGAGGCCAGCCTCAAGCGGCTCGACCTCGACCACGTCGACCTGCTGCTGATCCACTGGCCCAGCCACGACGCCCCGATCGAGCGAGTCGTCGAGGACCTCGACACCGCCCGCGAGCGCGGCCTCACGCGCGCCATCGGCGTGTCCAACTACACGGCCGCGCAGGTCCGCCAGGCCGCGAAGGTCGCCCCGCTGGCGACCAACCAGGTCGAGTACCACCCCTTCCTGTCGCAGGAGGCGGTCCTCGAGGCCTGCCGTGACAACGAGATGTTCGTGACCGCCTACTCGCCGCTGGCCCGCGGGCTGGTCATGAAGGACTCGGTCCTGAACGAGATCGCGGCCGAGGTGGACCGTGGTCCGGCCGAGGTGGCACTGCGGTGGCTGCTCGACCAGCGCGACGTCGCCGCCATCCCACGCTCGTCCAACCGCGACCACATCGCCGCCAACCTCGGGGTGGACTTCGCCCTCACCCAGGCCCACCGCCTGCGGATCGACCAGCTGCCGAAGAACATCCGGCAGATCGACCCGCCGTTCGCGCCCCACTGGGACGAGGTCTGACCCCACCCCGTCAGGCGGCGTGGACCACCACGCCGCCCACCACCGTGGCGCTCACCGTGCCGTCCTCCTCCAGCACCACGAGGTCGGCCGGGGCGCCCACCACCACACCGGCGGCCTGTGCGATCCCCAGCACGGCCGCCGGACGCGTGCTGGCGGCGGCCCACGCGTCGTCGGCCGTCGTGCCGGTGGCCCGGGCCCAGCCCCCCACGCCGACACCGAGCCCGGCGACGGCGCCGGCCAACTGGCCCTCCGGATGGCGCGCGGCCCCGTCGGCGACCCGGACCGGGTGCCCCGCGAGGCTCCCCGCCCCGTCGGCGCCGGCCGCGACCCGGTCGCTGACGAGCACGACCCGCTCCCCCGCCGCGCGATGGGCCAGCGCCAGGGCGACGTCGCCGACGTGATGACCGTCGGCGATCACGCCGACCCACAGGCGGTCGTCGACCAGCGCCAGTCCCGCCAGCCCGGGCGCGCGGTGGTGCAGGGGCGCCATGGCGTTGGGCCAGTGGGTGACGAGCCGCGCCCCGGCGTCGACGGCGGCACGGGCCGTGGCGACGTCGGTGTCGGTGTGGCCGAGCGCGACGACCACGCCCCGCCCCGCCAGGCCGGCCACCAGGCCCAGCGCCCCGGCGCGTTCCGGCGCCAGCGTGACCACGCGGACGTCGGGACGCGCCCACGTCGCGGCCTCGTCCGGCAGGACGTCCCGCAGCGCGTCCGGCGGGTGCGCCCCGCGCCGCCCCGGCGCGAGGTGGGGCCCCTCCACGTGCCACCCCAGCGGCCGCGCCCCGACCCACCCGGCGGGCGCCCCGGCACGCAGCACCGCGACGGCCTCGTCGACGCGCATCCGTGACGGCGACACCAGGGTCGGCAGGAACGCCGTCACGCCCTCGGCGGCCAGCGCGGCGCCGACCTCCCAGATTCCCCCCGGGTCCGTCGTGAGGTCGACGGTCCCGACGCCGTTGACCTGCAGGTCGACCAGCCCGGGACGCAGGACGCGCGTGGCGTCGCCGGGGCGGGGCGCAGCGAGCTCGTCGACGGACGCGATCACCCCGTCCTCGCAGGTGACGGCCACGACCGGCGCGTCGGGTGCCGTGCCGGTCCGCCCCACGACGCGCGTGGTGGTCACGCCAGGTCGCGCACGAGCAGCCGGACCCGCTTGGCCCCACCCTCGGTGTCCTGCTCGCCGACACCCATGAAGCCGTGCGCGGCGTGGAAGGCCAGCGAGGCCTGGTTCGGCGGCTGCACGTTGACCTCGGCGGTGACGACCGGCGCCCCGGCGGCCTCGGCGTCGGCGACCACGCGCTCGTACAGCGCCGACCCGATCCCGTGCCGGGCGTGGGCCGGCTCGACCACGACCCGGTCGACGTACCGGAAGGACGGGTAGCGGTCGGCGAAGAAGCGGTAGTTCGGGGACTCGTACTCGGCGCCCGGACCGAACACGATGGCGAAGGCCACGACCCCGCCGCCGTCGCCCTCGGTGGCGACCAGCGTCGTGGCCGACTGCTCGACCAGGCGCCACAGCTCTCGCTCGTCGACGTCCCCGACCGCCGGCAACGCCCCGCGGTTGAGCCACAGGATCGTGTCGAGGTCCTCGCCGCGGGACTCGCGGATCTGGATGTCGGTGTCCACGGTGCATGCTCACAGACCGGCCCCGGGACGGGACCCGGTCGGTCACGGGTCCACCGGTCCCCCGGGGGCACGGTCCTAGTATCGGGTGTGACCGGGGCACAGGACCAAACCCGGGGCGGGAGCCAGCGTGGGCGAGGAGATCGAGCGGGTGCAGTTCACCCGCGAGGACCGCCAGCGCTACCGCGACAAGGTCAAGCGCTGCCTCGGGGTCCTCGAACGCATGCTGGCGGCCGACGCGTTCGAGATGGAACGCAAGCTCGCCGGCCTCGAGATGGAGTTCTACGTCGTCGACGCCGACGGGCGTCCCGCCAACGTCAACGCCGAGCTGCTGGACCGCATCGCGTCGGAGGACTTCCAGACCGAGCTCGCCCAGTTCAACATCGAGTTCAACCTCGCGCCCCACAAGCTGTCGGGGACGATGTTCCGCGAGATGGAGGAGGAGCTGGTCACCTCCTTCGAGCACGCCCAGCGTCGAGCAGACGAGATGGACGCGGGCATCGCCATGATCGGGATCCTGCCGACCCTGGCGGACCTCGACATCACCATCCAGTCGATGTCGGCCAACCCCCGGTACCACCTGCTCAACGAACAGGTGCTCGAGGCGCGGGGCGAGGACCTCGTGGTCGACATCGAGGGCCCCGAGAAGCTGCGGCTCGAAGCCAACTCGATCATGATGGAGGCCGCCGCGACGTCGGTGCAGCTGCACCTGCAGGTCTCCCCCGACGGGTTCTCGACCGTGTGGAACGCCGCGCAGGCCATCGCGGGTCCGCAGGTGGCGATGGCGGCCAACTCCCCGTTCTTCCTGGGCAAGGAGCTGTGGCGCGAGACGCGCATCGCCGTGTTCGAGCAGACCATCGACACCCGCCCCGAGGAGCTCACCGCCCAGGGCGTGCGGCCCCGGGTGTGGTTCGGCGAACGCTGGATCGACGCGGTCACGGACCTCTTCGACGAGAACGTCCGCTACTTCCCGGCGCTGCTGCCGCTGCTCGACGCGGAGGACCCCGAGGAGGTCCTGGCCCGCGGCGACGTCCCGCACCTGCGCGAGCTGACCCTGCACAACGGCACCGTCTACCGCTGGAACCGCCCCGTCTACGCGGTGGCGCGGGGCAAACCCCACGTGCGCATCGAGAACCGTGTCCTGCCGGCTGGCCCGACGGTCGTCGACGCGATCGCCAACGCCGCGCTGTACTACGGGCTGGTGCGGGGCGTGGCCGAGCTGGACCCGCCCATCACGCGCCAGCTGTCCTTCCAGGCCGCCCAGCAGAACTTCGTCGCTGCCGCCCGGGACGGAATCGACGCGTCGCTGTTCTGGCCGGGCGTCGGCGAGGTGCCCGCCACCGAGCTCGTGCTCCGCACGCTGCTGCCCATCGCCCACGCCGGCCTGGACCGCTGGGGCATCGACCGGCGCGACCGCGACCACTACCTCGGCATCATCGAACAGCGATGCCTGCGTCGCACCAACGGGGCCAGCTGGCAGGTCGCCGCCTACCGCGACGGGTTCGACCACGGCCTGGACCGGCCCGACGCGCTGCTGGCCATGACCCAGCTCTACCTCGAGCACATGCGGTCCAACGAGCCGGTCCACACCTGGTGAGCACCGGGTCCTCCGGCCCTTCTCGCACCTCACGGGAAGGCGCACCATGGGAGGACCTGTGCAGGAGGGCACGACCATGCAGGTCACCGACCTGGTCCACGAAGCCCGCGAGAGCATCACCGTCCAGCGCGTGTTCGCCCCGCCCCACGAGGTCGACGGTGTGACCATCATCGCTGCCGCCCGCGTGTCGGGTGGTGCCGGGGGCGGCGGCGGTCACGGCAAGGACGGCGACGAGGGCGAGGGCGGGGGCTTCGGCGTGGGCGCCCGCCCCGCCGGCGCCTACGTGGTCCGTGGCGGCGAGGTCAGCTGGCGCCCCGCCGTGGACGTCAACCAGGTTGTCGGCACCGTCGGGGCGGTGGCGATGGTCTGGATGGTCACGCGCATGCTGACCCGCCGGGCCCGGTACCGCGTGGCCGCAGAGCATGTCGCCTCACGGCGTCACGACTGACCCGGTTCCGCGTCGGCGAGCTCGTCGACGGACGTGCCCGGCGCCAGCTCGGTGCCGGCGCGGTAGGCGGCGCGCCCGACGAGGTGTGACCCGACCGGGGCGGTGACGAACTGCAGGACGACCACGAGCAGCAGCTTCGCGCGGCTGCCGGTGTCGGGCACCAGCAGGGCCGCCCCGCCCAGCACCAGCGCCAGCCCGAGGGTGGCCGGCTTGGCCGCCGCGTGCATGCGGGCGAACACGTCGGGGAAGCGCTGCAGCCCCAGTCCGGCGATGACGGCCAGCGCCGCCCCGACCAGGATCATGGCGCCGCCGAGGACCTCGAGGATCATCGCGCCCCCCGTCGCTCGATGAAACGGGCCACGAGGGCCGTGCCGGTGAACCCCAGCAGGGACGCGACGACGAGCACGTCGAGGAACTCGCCCGACCCGGTGCGCACCGCCCCGACCGCGATGCCGCACACGACGACGACCAGGAGGGTGTCCAGCGCGACGATGCGGTCCGGGAACGACCCGCCACGCACGAGGCGGACCAGGCACAGCGCGGCCGCGACGGCGAGCAGGCCGAGGGCGGTCGAGGTGAGCAGCATCATGACGGGGTCTCCTCCCGGGCGGTGGCGGCAGGGGGCTCGTGGCCGAAGGCGGCCAGGGCGACCGCCTCGAGGTGATGGATGTCGGCGCGCACGTGCTCGATGGCGCGCAGGTGCAGCACGTGGACGTAGAGCGTGGGCGGCTCCCGACGCACCTCGAGGGTCAGCGTCCCCGGCGTCAACGAGATGGCGTTGCCGATCAGGGTGATCAGCCCCGGCGAGCGGGTCCGCAGCGGGACCGCCACGATCCCCTCGTTGATGTCGTTGGTGGGGGTCACGACCTCCCACGCGACCACGGCACTGGCCCGGACCAGGGCCCACAGGAACACCAGCCCGAACCGTGCGATCGCCACGGGCCGGACCGGCAGGCGGTGCTCCTTGTGCGTGACCGGACGCAACCGCAACGTCGCGAGCCCCAGCACAGCGCCCCACAGCACGTTCGCCGCCGTGGGCGCGCCCCACAGCGCCGTCCAGACCACGATCGACCAGACGACCACCGCGAGGACCCGCAGGACGTCGCGGGACCCGGCCAGCGGGGCGGGGCGGGGTGAGCGGCTCATCGCAGCACCGCCTCGATGTAGTCGGTGCGGTCGAGCAGGACGGTGGCCGCCCGCTCGCTGAACGCGTACAGCGGACCGGCCACGACCACGAACCCCAGCGACACGGCCACCATGACCGCGGTCGACGCGGTCATCAGCCGCGGGGCGCGGAAGCTGCCCTGGACCGACTCGGCGTGGGGCGGCAGCTCGTCGGGCGCGCCCCAGAACACGCCGTTCCAGATCTTGGTCATCGAGAACAGCGTGAAGAGGCTGACGGCCAGCGCGACGCCGGCGGCGGCCCACTGCTGGGCCCCGAACCCGGCCTGGACGAGCGCGAGCTTGGCCACGAAGCCGGACAGCGGTGGGATCCCGGCCAGGCTGAGGGCCGGCAGCAGGAACAGCGCGGCCAGCAGCGGCGCGCCGTGCAACAGGCCGCCGAGCCGGTGCAGCTGCCCGGTGCCGGTGGTCTCCTCGATGATCCCGCCGACGAGGAACAGGGTGGTCTTCACCACGATGTGGTGGACGATGTAGAGCACCGCGCCGGCCACCCCGGCCAGCGAGAACAGGCCCAGCCCGAAGATCATGTAGCCGATCTGGCTGACGATGTGGAAGGACAGGATGCGCTTGACGTCGTCCTGGGCGATCGCGCCGAACACGCCGACGGTCATGGTCAGGGCGGCGAGCACCAGCAGGATCGTCGAGGCGGTCCCGCCCGTCGGGAACAGCAACGTCTGGGTGCGGATGATCGCGTACACGCCGACCTTGGTGAGCAGGCCGGCGAACAGCGCGGTCACCGGGGACGGGGCGGTCGGGTAGCTGTCGGGCAGCCACTGGAACAACGGGAAGATCGCGGCCTTCACGCCGAACACGACCAGCAGGAGGAGGCCGAGGGCGGTGCGCACCGCCGGGTCGACCTGCTCGAGCGCGCCCGCGAGGTCGGCGAGGTTGACCGTCCCGGTGGCGGCGTACACCAGCCCGACGGCGGTGATGAACAGCGTCGAGGCGAGCAGGCCGATGACCACGTAGGTCATGCCGTGCCGCACCTGGGCGCGCGACCCACCGAGCGTGATGAGGACGTACGAGGCCGTCAGCATCACCTCGAACGAGACGAACAGGTTGAACAGGTCGGCGGTGAGGAACGACGCGGCCACGCCGGCGGCGAGCACCAGGTAGACGGGGTGGAAGGCCGGCGCCTGGTCCTTCGTGCGCGTCGAGCCGATGGCGTAGACCATCACGACCAACAGCATCAGCGACGACACCACGAGCATGATCCCCGACAGGGGGTCGGCGGCGATCACGATCCCGATCGTCGGATCGCGCCCGCCGATCGGCACCGATGCCACCGAGCCGTCCCAGACGTGGGCCAGCACCCAGCCCGACAGCACCAGCAGCGTGGACAGCACCAGCAGGCTGAGGACACGCTGGGCCACCAGGCGTCGGGTGGCCAGCAGCAGGGACAGGGCGGCCGCGCCGAGGGGCAGGGCGATGAGCAGCGGCAGCACGAGCTCGGGGGTCACGACGACTCCTCCGCCGTGCGCTCGCGCGTGTGTGCGCGGTCGGCCTCGCGGTGCCGCAGCGCCTCGGCGATGCGGCGGTCCTCGATGTCGTCCTCCACGGCGTCGTCCTCCCCGAAGCGCCAGCTGCGGTAGGCCATGGCCAGGAGGAAGCCGCTGACCCCGAAGGTGATCACGATCGCGGTCAGGGCCAGCGCCTGCGGCAGCGGGTCCGCCGTGGTCGCCGGGTCGGCACCGGCCACCGGCACGCCGCCCGCCCGGCCCCCCGCGGCGAGCAGCAGCAGGTTGGCCCCGTGCCCGAGCACCGCCAGCCCGATCACGATGCGCGACAGCGAGCGCTGGAGGATCAACCACGTGCCGACGCCGTACAGCACGGCCACGGTGACGGCGAGGAGCAGGGTCATGCCGTCCCCTCCTCGTCCGCTGAGGCACCCAGCGAGCGCAGGAGGGCCAGGCCCAGCCCCACGACCACGAGGTAGACCCCGACGTCGAAGGGCAGGGCCGAGGTCGCCTTCAGCGTCCCGAGCACGGGGACGTCCACCTCGAGCTTCGCGCTGGACAGCAACGTCCCGCCCGCGATCCAGCCCGTGGCGCCCGTCAGCGCCGCCAGCAGCAGGCCCGTGCCGAGCAGCGTGTTCTCGTGCACGGCGGCGAGGGCGTCGACCTCGTCGGCCCCGCCGGCGACGTACCGCAGGACCAGGGCGGTGGCGGCCACGAGCCCGCCGACGAACCCGCCCCCGGGGGCGTTGTGGCCGGCGAACAGCAGGAACGCCGAGAACAGCAGGGCGGTGCGGGTGACCATGTCCAGCACCGTGTCGAGGATCAGGCTGCGGGGCGGGGTCGTCATGCCTGCTCCTCCTCGTCGTCGGGCGGCGTGGGCGTGCGCACCATGAGGCTGATCCCGATGGCGGCGATCAGGAGGACGGTGATCTCGCCGAAGGTGTCCAGGGCCCGGAAGTCGGTGAGGATCACGTTGACCACGTTGCGCCCCCCGCCCTCCGGTGCCGCGCGGGCCAGGAACTCGTTCGCCGCCGTCCCACCGGTCCGGGCGGACGAGCTCATCAGCAACGCCCCGCCCACGAACAGTCCGACCGCCGCCGAGATCGCGATGCGCAGGCGCTGGCCGAAGCGCCACGGGTGGTGCCCGAAGTCGACGGGCAGTCGTCGCAGGACCAGGACGAAGACGGCGAGCGAGAGCGTCTCGACCAGCATCTGGGTCAGGGCGAGGTCGGGGGCGCCCTGCAGCACGAACAGCACGGCGACGCCGTACCCGACAGCGCCGAGGAGCAGGACCGCCGCCATGCGCCGGCGCACCCACGCCGTTCCCAGGGCAGCCCCCACGACGAGCGCTCCGACGGCGACCTGCAGGGGCGACTCGGCCAGGACCAGGTCGCCGGGCAGCCGGAACCCGCGCAGGACGGCGATGCCGGGCAGGGCGAGGACGGTGGCCAGGACGACCGCGGCGTAAACGGGCAGCGAGCCCGGCTGGGCGACGGCGGTGACCCGGTCGGCCAGCCGCAGCAGGCCGGGCAGCGCCCGGCGGTAGGCATGCTCGGCCGATGGCACACGGCCGGTCCACACGGCCCCTCGCCGCACGCCCGCGGGCCACCGGTACAGCCCGTACCCACCGACCAGGGCGACCAGGGAGAGCAGCAGCGGCGGGCCGATGCCGTGCCACAGCTTCAGGTGGATCTCGGCGGTCTCGGCCCCGTGCAGCACCCCGGCCGCGGAGGACACCAGCGCGTCGGCCGGGCCGACCAGCAGACCGAACCCGACCGTGAGCACGGTCAGCACCAGCGCGGGCAGCTCGAACGACAGCGACGGCCGGGCCACCTCGGCGGCGTCCACGCCTCCGTCGATCAGCTCGTGCTCGTCCTTGGTCGCGAAGGCCCCCCACAGGTAGCGCAGGCCATAGGCCGTGGTGAACAGCGACCCGACCACGATCGCCGCGGTCATCGTCCAACCGCCGACCGCCGCATGCAGGGACGACTCGAGCGCGGCCTCCTTGGAGATGAACCCGAACAGCGGGATCACGCCCGCCATCGACGCCACGGCCAGGGCCGCGGCCATCCCGGTCCGCGGCATTCGGCCCCACAGGCCGGACAGGCGACGCAGGTCACGCGTGTGGGCCTGGTGGTCGACGGTCCCGGCGGTCATGAACAGCGTGGCCTTGAACAGCGCGTGCGCCAGCAGCAGGGTGACGCCGGCGTGCGCGAGCTCCGGGTCGCCGTGCCCGACCAGCAGCACGATGAACCCGAGCTGCGACACGGTGCCGTACGCCAGCAGCGCCTTGAGGTCGGTCGCCTGCAGGGCCTTCCAGCCGCCGACCAGCATCGACACCGCCCCGACGGTCACGACCGCAGGGCCCCACCAGTCGACGGTGGGGCCGGCGGCCGGGCCGACCCGCGCGAGCAGGTAGATGCCCGCCTTCACCATCGTCGCCGAGTGCAGGTAGGCGGACACCGGCGTGGGTGCCGCCATCGCGCCGGGCAGCCAGAAGTGGAACGGCGCCTGGGCCGACTTGG
>CAWCLK010000054.1:0-133959 GCA_963796225.1 uncultured bacterium | reverse complement strand
CGGCCTGAGCGTTCCGCCCCTGGCCACCGAGGCGGTACGCTCCCGCCTGCACGTCGTTCGAGCCCTTCGCTCCTGCGCGTGCCGAAACCTCCTCCCGTCCTCCGCCCCACCGTCCGACCGCACCTGACGCGGCCCGGACCGTGCGGGTCCGGGCCGGGACCCACCCCGCCGGGACCTGCGATCGTGGGCACCACCCCGTCGCCCCGGCCGACCCACGAGGCACCTCCATGGCCGTCAAGCTCCGCCTGCGCCGCGAGGGGACCAAGAAGCGTCCCCACTACCGCGTCGTCGCCGCCGACTCCCGTTCGCCCCGCGACGGGCGCTTCATCGAGATCATCGGCGAGTACCACCCCCTGGACAACCCGTCGACGATCCGCATCGACGCCGAGCGCGCCCTGCACTGGCTGCGCGTCGGCGCCCAGCCGACCTCCCAGGTCGAGAAGCTGCTGCGCATCGAGGGTGTCTGGGAGGAGTTCAAGCCCGGCGACAAGCCCAAGCGCCAGCGCACGCCCAGCGACCAGCCGCGGCTGAGCAAGAAGGCGCGCGCCAAGGCGGCCGAGAAGGCCGAGGCCGCGGCCGACGCCGACGCGTCCGACGAGGCCGGCCAGGAGGAGACGTCCGAGTGAGGTCCGAGAACACGCTCGAGTTCGTCGCCAAGCAGCTGGTCGACCACCCCGACGACGTGCGCGTCGAGACGGTCGAGGAGGACCGCCAGACGGTCCTCAACCTCTACGTCCACGACGAGGACCTCGGCAAGGTCATCGGCAAGCACGGCCGGACCGCCAAGGCCCTGCGCACGCTGATCAAGGCGGCCGGGTCCCTCGAGGACCGCAACGTCACGGTCGAGATCGTCGACTGAGATGGCCCCCGACGGCGACGCCCTGGTCACCGTCGGCCGCGTGCTGAAGGCGCACGGCCTGCGGGGCGAGGTCGTGGTCCAGTCGCTCTCCGACGTCCCGGGGCGCTTCGCCCCGGGGGTCGAGGTCGTCGTCGGCGGGACGCCCCGCACCATCACCGGCAGCCGTGCCCACCAGGGCCGGCTGCTGGTCACGTTCGAGGGGATCGCCGATCGCACCGCCGCGGAGCCGCTGCGCGGCGCGCAGCTGCAGGCCCCGCCGGTCGACGTGTCCGACAGCGACACCTACTACGCCCACGAGCTGGTGGGCATGGCCGTGGTGCTCGAGGACGGCACCTGGCTCGGTGACGTGGTCGACGTGATCGAGGTGCCCCGGGCGGCCGGCTACGACCTGCTCGAGGTCGACACCGACGGCCACCGCTGGCTGCTGCCGAACGCCGACGACCTGGTGGAGGTCGCCGACGCCGAGGGCGTCGACGTGCTGTGCGTCGTGGACCCGCCGGCGGGCCTGCTGCCTGGTTCGGAGGACGAGGCGGCGGTCGTGCGCAGCGAGGGGGAGTGATGCGCGTCGACGTGCTGTCGATCTTCCCCGAGTACGTGACCGGCCCGGCCGGCCTGAGCCTGCTCGGCAAGGCCCAGGACGACGGCGTGCTGGACCTGCGCTCACACGACCTGCGGGACTGGACCCGCGACCGGCACCGCTCGGTCGACGCCGCCCCGTACGGCGGGGGCGCGGGCATGGTGATGCGGGGCGACGTGTGGGTCCGCGCGGCCGAGTCCGTGTGGAACGACCGGTCCTGGGACGGCACCGACGACCCCCCGGACGGGCCGTACCGGGCCGGGGGCGAGCGACCCCGCACGATCCTGTTCACCCCGCGCGGCCGTCCGCTGGACCAGTCGCTGGCCACCGACCTGGCCGCCGAGGACCGACTGGTGCTGTGCTGCGGCCGCTACGAGGGCATCGACGAGCGGGTGCACGACCTGGTCGCCACCGACGAGGTCTCGATCGGCGACTACGTGCTGTTCGGCGGCGAGGTGGCCGCGCTCGTGGTGCTCGAGGCCGTCGTGCGCCTGTTGCCCGGGGTGGTCGGCAACGCCGCCTCCCCGGAGGACGAGTCCTTCAGCGAGGGCCTGCTCGAGTACCCGCACTACACCCGACCTCCCGAGCTGCGCGGGCTCGCGGTCCCCGACGTGCTGCGTTCGGGCGACCATGCGCGCATCGAGGCCTGGCGTCGCCAGCAGGCCGAGGCCCTCACGCGCGACCGCCGCCCCGACCTGCTCGATCCTGCCGGCGGCGCCGAGTAGGTGGGCCGCCGGTTGCCCGCCGGGCGCCTCGGCCGTATCCTCCGTCCGCACACCTGCGGCGCGCACGCGCACACGCATCTCGTCGCTCCTCCGCCCGGCCTCCTCGTGCCGATGCGCGCGAACGGAGCAGACACGTGGCGCGTGAGCTGGCCGCCTGAAGAAACTCGTTCGCGACCGGGCCCGGTCGCGCCCCACGGTCCACGAAGGCCCCGCCATGAACAAGGTCGACCTCGTCGAGAAGTCGCGCCTGCGCGACGACATCCCCGACTTCCGCCCGGGCGACACCGTCAAGGTGCACGTCAAGGTCATCGAGGGCACCCGCTCCCGCATCCAGGTCTTCGAGGGCGTCGTGATCCGTCGCCAGGGCGGGGGCCTGCGCGAGACCTTCACGGTGCGCAAGGTGTCGTTCGGCGTCGGCGTCGAGCGGACCTTCCCGGTCCACAGCCCCGTCATCGAGCAGGTCGAGCTGACCCGCCGCGGCAAGGTGCGGCGCGCCAAGCTGTACTACCTGCGCGACCGCGTGGGCAAGAAGGCCCGCATCAAGGAGAAGCGCGAGGTCGCCGCCGGCTGACCGACGTCGCTGCATGCCCGGGGGTGCCCGACGTGGCACCCTCGAGCCTCGTCAGGCGGCAACGGCCGCCGCATTCGTCCCGCAGGAGCCCACGGTGTCCGAGCGCCCCGACCAGCCGCCGTCATCGCGGCCATGGGTCGGTGGCCAGGACCCGGACGCGCGCCCGACGCCCGACGCCCGGACGGACGACGGCCGCACGGCCTCCGAGCAGGCCCTCGAGCTCAGCCGGCACGCGCAGGAATCCGCTCGCGGCCGGTCGCGTGACCGCAAGGGCGGGGGCGGCGACGACGACTCGCTGGCCTCCTTCCTCAAGGAGCTGCCCGTCCTGCTGCTGATCGCGTTCGGGCTCGCGTTCCTGCTGCGCACCTTCGTCGTGCAGGTGTTCTTCATCCCGTCCGAGTCGATGGTCCCGACGCTGCAGGTCGACGACCGCATCGTCGTCGAGAAGATCTCCTACCTCTTCCACGGCCCCAACCGCGGCGACGTCGTCGTCTTCGCCGGGGACGAGGGCTTCCCCGCCGCGACCGAGAGCGGCGTGCAGCGGGCGGTGCGGGGCGTGGGCCAGTTCCTCGGCGTCGTCCCCGTCGACGCCCGCGACCTGGTCAAGCGCGTCATCGGCCTGCCGGGTGACACGGTGGTGCTCGAGGACGGGCAGGTCAGCGTCAACGGCGTCCCCCTCGACGAGCCCTACGCGCGGCTCGACCAGGACGACGGCGAGTACACCGTGCCCGAGGGCGAGCTGTTCGTCATGGGCGACAACCGCGGCAACTCGGCCGACTCGCGGTCCTCGCTGGGCACCGTCGACCTCGACAACATCGTCGGGCGGGCCGTGCTCAAGATCTGGCCCTTCGACCGCTTCGGCGGCATCGAGGGCACCGACTACCCCGACATCCCCGCGCCCGACGAGGACGGCACCGACCCGGTCGGGGCCGCGCCCCTCGGGGCGCTGCCGGTCGTCGGCTTCGTGTCGCGCCGACGGGACCGTCCGCTGGTCGCGTGACCGCGGCCTGTCAGCCCTCGTCCGATGCTCGGGCTGTGTCGTCGAAGAGGGTCGGCGTGTGTGCGCGCCACGATCGGCGCCCACGAGTGCCGGTGCAGCACGCACGGACCGTGCTCGTCCAGCGCGGTGAGGTGCCCCGGGGAGGGGTAGCCCTTGTTGGACGCGAAGTCGTACACGGGGTGGTGCTCGTGGTGGCCCGCCATCATCGTGTCGCGGGTGACCTTGGCCACGATGGAGGCTGCGGCGATCGAGGCCGAGTGGGCGTCCCCGTGGACGATCCGCTCGTTGTGGGTGCCGTAGCCCGCGAGGAAGTCCCAGTTGCCGTCGAGCAGCACCACGTCGGGACGGACCTCCAGCGCGTCGACGGCCCGTCGGGCCGCGCGCCGGATCGCGTCGGACATGCCGAGCTCGTCGATCTCCTCGTTGCTGGCGTGCCCGATCCCGATGGCGAGGGCGAAGTCCCACAGCCGGTCGTGCAGCTCCTGGCGCCGCTGCGGGTCCAGGACCTTCGAGTCCCGCAGCTTGTACATGCGCCGGTCGCTGGGCAGGACGACGGCGGCGTAGGTCACGGGCCCCGCCCAGGCGCCCCGCCCCACCTCGTCGACACCGGCCACGACCAGGCCTGCGTCCCAGTGGGGCTGCTCGTGGGTGATCCCGGGCACGTCGGGCAGCCGACGCACCCGCCCGGACGCGGTGCGCGTCGTGTTCCTGCGCTTGCTCGCCGGCAGTCCCATCGCGACCGCGACCGTAGCGGTCGTCGCCCGGCCTGCCGGTACCGTGCGCGGTCCGGACCGCTGGGCGAGGGCGACGACGTGGAACCCGACGAGATCGACGAGTACGAGGCCCAGCTCGAGCTGTCGCTGTACCGCGAGTACCGCGACATCGTGCGGACCTACCGCTACGTCGTCGAGACCGAGCGGCGCTTCTACCTCACCAACGAGGTCGAGGTCATCGAGCACGCCGAGCACGGCGACACCTGGTTCGAGCTGCTCTGCAAGGACGCCTGGGTGTGGGACATGTACCGCCCCGCCCGGTTCATCAAGAACGTGCGCGTGCTGACCTTCCGCGACGTGAACATCGAGGAGCTCGCGCACGAGGACGCCGAGTTCCCGCCGTTCATGGAGAGCTGACATGGGGTTCAACGCGACCCGCCGGTACCGCGACGACAAGAGCCGCGACATCCGCCTGCTCGTGATCGCCATCGTCGTGGTGGTCGGGCTCGTCCTCTGGGCCCTCGGCGTCATCGGCTGACCCACCGGGCCACGCACTCGTCCACAGCCACCGGATCCACCGGTCGGGACGGTGACCGGCGTTCGTAGCGTCGGGCCATGACATCGACACCCCCGCACCGCCCTGTCCACGGCTCGTCCCGGGCCCCGACCGCCCCGCACCAGCGCACCGGTGCGATCGGCGAGGAGCTCGCCTGCCGGTCGCTGGCCGCCGACGGCCTCGAGGTCGTCGCGCGCAACTGGCGGATCGCGGACGGCGACCTGCGGGGCGAGCTCGACGTCGTCGCCCTCGACCACGACGCCCGCCTGGTCGTGGTGGTCGAGGTCAAGACCCGGCGGGGCGACGGCTTCGGCGGGGCGCTGGCCGCCGTGACGCCACGAAAGCAGGCGCGGATCCGTCGGCTCGCCGTCGCGTTCCTGGTCGGCGCCGACCTGCCCTACCGGCAGGTCCGTTTCGACGTGGTGGCGGTGCGGCTCGACCAGGACCCGCCCGGCATCGACCACCTCGTGGGGGCGTTCTGATGGGGGCGAAGGGCCACGTCGGGGCGATCGCGCTCATCGGGCTGGACGCCCGCTACGTCCGGGTCGAGGCCGCGGTGACCGGCGGCCTGCCGGGCACCCGGATCGTGGGCCTGCCCGACGCGGCCGTCCGCGAGGCCGCCGACCGGCTGCAGGCTGCGTGCCACCGCTCGGGGCTGGGGCTGCCGCAGGCCCGCCGTGTGGTCAACCTGTCCCCGGGCAGCCTGCGCAAGGTCGGGTCCGGGTTCGACCTGCCGGTCGCGCTGGCGGTCATGGTCGCGGCCGGCCACCTGGCACCGGCCGACGTCGAGGGCGTGGTCGCCCTCGGCGAGCTCGGCCTGGACGGCAGCGTGCGGGCCACCCCCGGCACGCTGCCCATCGTGGCCGCTGCCCGCGACCACGGCGTCCCGCAGGTCGTCGTCGCCCGCGACGTCGCCCCCGAGGCCTCGCTGGTGGACGACGTCACGGTGATCGGGGTGGGCAGCCTGCGGGAGGCCGTGGAGGTGCTGGCAGGACGCCAGGCGGCCCGCCCCGCCGACGTCCCGCCGGCCCTGGTCACCGCGGACGTGCCCGACCTCTGCGACGTCCGCGGCCAGCCGCTTGGCCCGTCGGGCGCTCGAGGTCGCCGCGGCCGGGGCCCACCACCTGCTCATGGTGGGGCCGCCGGGATGCGGCAAGTCGATGCTCGCGCGGCGGCTGCCCGGGCTGCTGCCCCACCTCACGCCGGACGAGGCGCTCGAGGTCGCCGCCGTGCGCTCGGTGGTCGGCATGCGCGCCGGTGACGACCCCCTCGACCTCACGCCGCCGTTCCGCGACCCGCACCACACGACCTCGGTCGCCGGGCTGGTCGGTGGCGGGTCCGGCCTCGCGCGGCCGGGCGAGATCTCGCTGGCCCACCGGGGGTGCCTGTTCCTCGACGAGCTCCTCGAGACGCCCCGGTGGGTGCTGGACGCCCTCCGGGAGCCGCTCGAGTCCGGACGGGTCGTCCTCGTCCGCGCGCAGGGCACCGTCGCCTACCCGGCCACGGTCCAGCTGGTCGCGGCCACCAACCCGTGCCCGTGCGGCGGGGCGCGACGCTGCCGGTGCCGCCCCGACCAGGTCGAGCGCTACCGCGCACGCCTGTCGGGGCCCCTGCTGGACCGCATCGACGTCCAGGTCGAGCTGACCCCGGTCACGCACGACATCATGGTGGGCAGCGCCGACGGCGAATCCACCGCCACGGTGGCCGCTCGTGTTGCTGCCGCCCGGGCGCTGGCCGCCGAACGCCAGGGCCCCGTCCCCAACCGCGACGCCCCGCTGGCCCGCCTGCGCGCCACGGCCCCGCCCGCCACGCTGCGCCGCCTGGCCCGGGCGCTCGCCGGGCTCGGGCTCTCCGCCCGGGCCTTCGACCGGTGCCTGCGGGTGGCCCGGACCGTGGCCGACCTCGCCGGGGCGGACGTGGTCGACGACGACGCCATCGACGAGGCCGTGGCCTACCGGCTGCCGCCGGCGGCCGACGCGAGCGCGGCGTGAACGCCCCGTGGCAGGACGTGGCCGCGCCGGGCACCGATCCCGCGCTGCTCGCCGACCTGGTCGCCGCGATGCGAGCCGACGAAGGGACCACGCGCCGGCGGGTGGCCGAGCTGCTCGACGCGGGGCGCCCCGCCGCCGAGGCGCTGCGCGCCGTGGCACGGCCGCGCCTGGTGCCCGACCCCGACGACGACCGCCTCGCGGTGGCGTGGGCGGACCACGGCGTCCGCGTGGCGTTGCTCGACGACCCCGGTTGCCCGCGGCGGGTCGGCACGGTCGCCGACCCGCCCCCGTTCGTGGCCGTGCGGGGCGACGTGACCCGGCTGGACAGCGCCCCGGTGGTCGCCATCGTCGGGGCGCGGGCCGCCACGGACTACGGGCGGGGCGTGGCCGCCTGGCTCGCCGAGTCCGCCGCGCAGGCGGGGGTCCACGTGGTCTCCGGTGGGGCGGTCGGCATCGACGGGGCGGCCCACGGCGCGGCGGTCGACCCCCCGGGACGGACCAGCGTGGTGCTGGGCTGCGGCCACGACGTGCCCTACCCGCGGCCGCACGCCGCCCCCGGTGGCCTGTTCGCGCGCGTGGTCGAGGCGGGCGGGGCGGTGCTGTCGGAGTGCCTGCCGTCCACGCCGCCCCGCGCCCCGCGGGTCCGGGCCCGCAACCGCCTCGTGGCGGGCCTGGCCGACGTCGTGGTCGTGGTCGAGGGCGGCCCACGGTCCGGCTCGCTCATCACCGCCACCCAGGCCGGCGAACGGGGCGCGACCGTCATGGCGGTCCCCGGGGACGTCCGTGCTCCCGGTTCGGCCGCCCCGCATCGGCTGCTCGTGGAGGGCGCTGTCCCGTGCACGGCCCCGCAGGACCTGCTCGACGTGCTCGGCCGGGAGGCGCCGGCCACCGCCGGCGACCGGGACGCGGCCGGTCGAGGCGACGCCGATCCCGACAGCGGGGTCGGGGTCGGGGCGCGAGGGCTCCCGTCGGTGCTGCCCGACCCGGTCCGCCGGTGCCTGGCCGCGGCCTGGCCGCGCCCCGTCGACCTCGAATCCCTGGCCCGCGACGCCGGCATGCCGACCGGCTCGCTGCTCGCTGCGCTGACCCGCGCCCGAGTCGCCGGCGAAGTCGCACAGGGCCCCAGCGGGGCGGTCCTGCGCCGCCGGCCGTGAGCCTCCGGCGCCGGTTGCGCGGTCAACCGGCGGGTCGGGGCGTTAGGCTCCGGCTGGTGTCGCCGATGCGAGCGCGAAGGGGAGGTGCCAGTGGAGCCGGACCTGCGGGAGCTCTGGGAGCGGTACCGCGCGACCGGTGACCCCGGGGTACGCGAGCAGCTGATCCTGCACTACTCGCCGCTGGTCAAGTACGTCGCGGGTCGTGTCGGCGTCGGCATGCCCTCCAACGTCGAGCACGCCGACCTCGTGTCCTACGGCATCTTCGGGCTCATGGACGCCATCGAGAAGTTCGACATCGACAAGGGCTTCAAGTTCGAGACCTACGCGATCACGCGGATCCGGGGCGCCATCCTCGACGAGCTGCGCTCGATCGACTGGGTCCCACGCTCGGTGCGCAGCAAGGCCCGCAAGATCGAGCAGGCCATGCAGCGGCTCGAGCACCGGCTGCACCGGGCGCCGACCGACGAGGAGCTCGCCGAGGAGCTCGGCGTGTCGGGCGAGGAGCTCGACGACATGCTCTCGTCGGTGTCGATGACCTCCATCGCGGCCCTCGACGACGCCTTCGACGTCGGCGACGGCGAGAAGGTCACCCTCAAGGACACCATCACCGACGACTCGATGGTCTCCCCGGAGGAGCACGTCGACGACGTCGAGATGCGCCGCCTGCTGCGCGACGCCATCACCCGCCTGTCCGAGCGTGAACAGACCGTCCTCGGCCTGTACTACTTCGAGGGCATGACGCTGGCGCAGATCGGCGGGATCCTCGGCGTGACCGAATCGCGCATCTGCCAGATCCACACCAAGGCCGTCTTCCGGCTGCGCACCAAGCTCCAGGAGCGCATCGCCGGGTAGCCGCCCGCTCGTCCACAGCGCGCGGATCCGCCGGTCGGACGCCACGGCCGGGCTCGTAGCGTCGTGGTCGGTCGGTGCCGTCCGGGCCCGACCGGGCAGGAGGCGATGGTGCGGACGGCGCTGCTCGTGGTGGTCGTGGCGTGCTGGTCCGTGCTGGCGGTGCCGGTGCCGGCCCACGCGGGCGAGCTCGACTACGACTGGCCCGTGCCGGGCGCCCCGATCGCGCCGTTCGACCTGCGGGAGGGTGGGTACGCCGCCGGGCACCGCGGTGTGGACCTGCCCGCCGACGCCGGGACCCCGATCCACCCGATGGCCGACGGGGTCGTGGTCTGGAGCGGACAGGTCGCCGGCGACGCCTGGACCAGCGTCCTGCACCCGGACGGGGTGACGACCTCCTACGGACCCCTGCAGGTACCAGCCGGGACCCCCTTCGGCGCGGCCGTGACCCGGGCCGACGTCATCGGGAGGGCACGGGGCGACGCACACGGGCAGTCGGGGCGGGTGCACGTCGGGGCGCGGCGCGAGGGCCGCTACGTCGACCCCGCTGGGCTGGTCGCCGGTGCGCCGGACATGGTCGCCACGCTCGTGGGCGCGGGCGAGGTCCGCGCCGACGCCCCGGTGCGCCCGGACCGACGCCTCGTGCTGGTCGAGGGCACCCCACCGTCGCCCAACCACCTGGTGGTGCTGTCGGGCCTGACCAGCGCCACCGGGGAGGTGCCCTTCCGGCTCGACGCGCTGGGCTACGGGCCGGACGCCTGGGAGCAGTTCAGCTACCTCGGGGTCGACGCCGACGGCCAGCCCGTGCCCTACGACCACGAGGCCACCTGGGGCAACGTGCACGACATGGCGCTGGCACTGCGCGAGCAGCTGCGGGCCCACGCCGCGGCGCACCCCGGCCAGGCGGTGGACCTGCTCGGGCACAGCCTCGGGGGACTGGTCGGGATGTACTACCTGCTGGTGCTGCACGACCCCGCTGACCCGACGCTCCCACCCATCGGCAACGTGGTCACCGTCGCGTCGCCGCTGGGAGGCACGGACAGCGCGAACGCGGTGGCCCTTGCCCGGGACGGACCCATCGGGCAGGCGCTGTTCGACCTCGTCGAGGCCCATCGCCTGACGCCGCCCGGCGCCGAGGGGCCCGTCATGCACGACCGCATGCCCGTGCTCGACGACCTGCGCACCACCTCGCCGGTGGTCGACGCGGTCCGAACCGCCTGGCAGCGGTACCTCGACGACCCCTGGTCCAGCCCGCTGGCCACCGGAACCGACGTGCTGACGGTGGGCAGTGCCCTGGACCCGGTCGTCAACGAACCGCGCTCGGAGCTGCCCGCCGCCCCGCACCGCTCGGTGCTGGAACCCGACCTGCTCGACGCCCACAGCCTGGTCACCCAGGACCCGCGCACCGAGCAGCTGCTCCTGGCCCAGCTGTCGGGCGAGCCGCTGCCGGGTGGGGGCCTCGGTGGGCTGGCGACCGACGCGGCGGCCGACGTCGGGGCCAGCATGGTCGCCGCCGTCGAGTACGGCCTGGCGGCCGGCATCGCGGGGCTGGACCAGTTCCTGTTCCCCTGACGTCCCCCGGCGGTGGACGGACCCCGACCGGGACGGGTACCCTCCGGTTCACGGCCCGCTGTACCGGCGGGCCGCTCGCACGCCCGGTCTCGCCACGAGACTGCCCCGTGCGAGACGTCCGACACTCCACACGCCGTGCCGACGGACGACCTCGGTGCCCCGGGACCTCGCGACTGCGAGCCCGAGGGTCGGTCGCCATCCGGATGACGCCGGCGGAGGCCCAAAACCACAACCAAGGATCCACCCATGGCCGTCGTCACCATGCGCCAGCTCCTCGAGGCCGGCGTCCACTTCGGGCACCAGACCCGTCGCTGGAACCCCAAGATGCGCCGCTTCATCTACGGCGAGCGCAACGGCATCTACGTCATCGACATCCGACAGACCGTCGGCTACATCGAGAAGGCGTACTCCTACACCCGTGACCTGGTCGCCCGCGGCGGCACCGTCATGTTCATCGGCACCAAGAAGCAGGCCGGCGAGGTCATCGAGTACCAGGCCAACCGCGTCGGCATGCCCTACGTGACCGAGCGGTGGATGGGCGGGATGCTCACCAACTTCCAGACCATCAAGGGTCGCATCAACCGCCTCAAGGAGCTCGAGGCCATGGAGGCCTCCGGCACCTTCGAGCTGCTGCCCAAGAAGGAGGTCCTGCAGCTCAACCGCGAGCACGACAAGCTGCAGACCTACCTGGGCGGCATCCGCGAGATGTCCAAGGTGCCCGACGCCGTCTACGTCGTCGACACCGTCATCGAGGAGATCGCGGTCAAGGAAGCCAACCGCCTCAAGATCCCGGTCATCGGCATCCTCGACACCAACTGCGACCCCGACATGGTCCAGTACCCGATCCCGGGCAACGACGACGCCATCCGCTCGTCCGCGCTGCTGACCCGCATCATCGGTGACGCCTGCGCCGACGGCCTGCTGCTGCGGGCCTCGCGCTCGCCGGACGAGGAGCTGCGTGTGCAGGCCATGCAGGCCGCCGCGTCGCAGGGCAGTGGCCTGGACGCCTCCGAGCCCAAGGCCGAGTGGGAGATCGAGCTCGAGCGCCAGCAGGCGGCCGAGCAGGCCTCCCGTGCCGGCGGAGAAGCCGACGCGGCGGCAGGAGCCGACGCGGCGCCCGAGCCCGAGGTCGCCCCGGACGCCACCGAGGCTTCGCCCGAGGCGGCTCCCGTGCCGCCGGCCGAGTCCGAGGCGGCCGAGTCCGAGGCCGACGAGTCCAGCGAGAGCTGACCCCGGCGACACACCACGGCGGGGCGCGGGCACTCCCGCGCCCCGACCCTTCTCACCCCACCACCGACCATCCCCACCCGGAGGGATCATGAGCAACGTCACCGCTGCTGACGTCAAGAAGCTCCGCGAGCTCACCGACGCCCCGATGATGGCCTGCAAGAAGGCCCTCGACGACGCCGACGGCGACCTGCAGAAGGCCGCGGACCTGGTGCGCGAGCGCACCGGGGCCAAGATGGACGCCCGCGCCGGCGAGCGCACCGCCTCCGAGGGCATCGTCTACAGCTACCTGCACGCCCCGACCCCGGGCCAGCCGGCCAAGCAGGGTGTGCTGCTGCAGCTCAACTGCGAGACCGACTTCGTCGGCAAGAACGAGAAGTTCCAGGAGCTGGCCCGCCAGATCTCGATGCACATCGCGGCGGCCAAGCCGCTGGTGGTCACCGAGGACCAGGTCGACCAGGCGCTGCTCGACAAGGAGAAGGACTTCGCCCGCAAGGAAGCGCTCGAGCAGGGCAAGCCCGAGAACATCGTCGAGAAGATCCTCGAGGGCAAGGTCAAGAAGCTCTACGAGGACTGGGTCCTGCTGAACCAGCCCTTCGTCATGGACGACTCCAAGACCATCGCCCAGCTGATCTCCGAGGTCCAGGGCATCCTGGGCGAGAAGATCGAGGTCGGTCGCTTCGCTCGCTTCGAGGTCTGACCTCGACCCACGCACCGCGACGGGGCCCGGCACTCGCCGGGCCTGTCGCGTGAAGGGTGCCGACGGCCGCGTCACATGTGAGCACCCGCGAACCTCCCCGAGCCTCGCCGAGGGCCCACCGCCGCCGGGGCCTGACGACTGCCGGTGTGCCGACACCGGAAGCTGTCGAGGGCGACCGGCCGCTAGGCGGAGTTCCGATGGGCCACGGCGACCGGCTGCCGCCCGAGCATCGATCAGTACAGACGAGGCCGGCGCGGGTCCCCACCTGCGCCGGCCTCTTCCCGTGCCCCGACGACGAGCGTCGGGTGCGTCTGTGCACCCCATACGACGCAGGGGGTGCACGTCGGGTTGCAGCCCATCGTCCAACGTGCGCTGGGCGGACGGGCGGGGCGCCGATCTCGCGCGGTGGGCGGGTCGGGGTGGCGGCTAGGCTCCGGGGGGAGAGACGCACGACCACGCGAGGAGCAGGCCCCGTGACGGACCGGACCCCGTTTCGTCGTGTGCTGCTGAAGCTGTCCGGTGAGGCGTTCGCCGAACCGGGGGTCGGCAGCGGGATCGACCCGGACATCGTGAACCAGGTCGCGGGCGAGATCGCCGAGCTGATGACCTCGGACGGGACCGAGGTCGGCATCGTGGTGGGGGGCGGCAACATGGTGCGGGGCGCGGCGTTCGCCCAGCAGGGCATGGACCGCTCCACGGCCGACCACATGGGGATGCTGGGCACGGTGATCAACGCGTTGGCCCTGCAGGACGCGATCGAGCGGGCGGGGGTCGAGAGCCGCGTGCAGACGGCGGTGTCGATGCAGGAGCTCGCCGAGCCCTACATCCGCCGGCGTGCGATCCGCCACCTCGAGAAGGGCCGCGCGGTGATCTTCGCGGCCGGGCTCGGCGCCCCGTACTTCACGACCGACACGACGGCGGCGCAGCGGGCCCTCGAGATCGATGCCGAGGCGATCATCAAGGCGACCCAGGTCGACGGCGTGTACGACAGCGACCCGCGGGAGAACCCGAACGCGTCCCGCTACGACCACATCGACTTCCTGTCGGTGCTGAACCAGGGCCTGAAGGTCATGGACGCGACGGCGATCAGCCTGTGCATGGACAACAACCTGCCCATCATCGTGTTCGAGCTGCTCAAGCCCGGCAACATCCGCAGGGTCGTCAACGGCCAGGCCGTGGGCACCCTGGTCACCCTGGCCGCCGCGGCCTGACCGGCCACACCCGACCGTCACGCACGTGCAAGGACCACCATGCTCGACGAGATCATTGCCGACGCCTCCCACCGGATGGACCAGGCGGTGTCCAAGGTCAGCGAGGAGTTCGCCGGGATCCGGACCGGGCGGGCCAACCCGCAGATCCTGACCAAGCTGACCGTCGACTACTACGGCGTGCAGACCCCGTTGCAGCAGCTGGCCAACTTCTCGGTGCCGGAACCCCGGATCCTGATCGTGAACCCGTTCGACCGCGGGTCGGTCAACGACATCGAGAAGGCCATCCGGGACTCCGACCTGGGGCTGAACCCGTCGACCGACGGGGCGATCATCCGGTGCGTGTTCCCCGAGCTGACCGAGGAGCGGCGGCGCGACTACATCAAGCTGGCCAAGCAGGCGGCCGAGGACGGCCGCATCGCGATCCGCAACATCCGCCGCAGCGCCCGTGACGACATGCAGGAGCTCGAGGACGAGGGCGAGGTCGGGGCCGACGACCACCAGCGCGCCACCAAGAAGCTCGAGGAGGTCACCGCCAAGCACGTGGCGAAGGTCGACAGCCTGCTCGAGCACAAGGAGGAGGAGCTGCTCGAGGTCTGACCCGTGAGCTCCGACCCCACCGACGAGGTCCGCCCCGCCCGGGCGGCCCGCCCCGCCGAGGCCGCGCCGCCCGGCTCGGCCCCGCGTGACCGCGCCGCCGGGGCGGCTCCCGATCCCGCGCCCTCGCGGCGGATGGTCGGCGGGCGGGACCTGCCGATCGCCATCGCCGTCGGCGTGGTCCTGGCGGGGGTGTTCCTCGGGTCGCTCTTCTGGCACCCGCTGGCCTTCACCGTCGTGGTGGCGGTGTTCGTCGTGATCGCGTGCATCGAGGCGGCGGCCGAGCTGCGCCGCGTCGGCCTGGTCACGGGCGTGCCGGCCATGGTGATCGGCGGCCTGGTGACCGTCTTCGGGGCGTACCGGTCCCAGCACGCGGGGCAGGCGGCGGGCGTGCTGGTGCTGTTCCTGGGCGCGGTGCTGTGGCTGCTGGCCGATGCGGACCGCCGTGACGTGGTGCGCAACCTGACGATGACGGTGCTGCTGGGGATCTGGACCGGGTTCCTGGGGTCGTTCGGGGTGCTGCTGGTCAACCGTCCCGAGGACGGGGCGATCGCCGTGCTGGCGGTGATCGGCGCCGCGATCTTCGGCGACATCGGTGGGTACGCCGTCGGCGTGCGCTTCGGGCGGCACAAGCTGGCGCCCACGGTCAGCCCCAACAAGTCGGTCGAGGGCCTGCTCGGCGGGATCGTGGTGTCGGGGGTGCTGGCCGGGATCGTGCTACCGCTGGTGGGGGACCTGTTCACGCCGGTGACGGCCGTGGTGGTCGCCGTGGTGTGCGTGCTGGCGGGCGTGCTGGGGGACCTGGCCGAGTCGATGGTCAAGCGCGACCTCGGCATCAAGGACTTCGGCAACATCCTGCCGGGCCACGGCGGCATCCTGGACCGGGTCGACGGGATCCTGATGGCCATGCCCGTGGGGTTCTTCGCCATCGCCGTGCTGACCTGACCGGTCCTGCCGGACGGGACGTACCCTCGGCGGCCACGCCACCCGTCCCCGACACCCGCGGCCTGCATGCGCCCCGACCCGTCCCCCCTGGACCCCTACGACCTCGCGCCCGACGAGCTGGCCGAGGTCCTGGCCGAGCACGGCCAGCCGGCCTACCGCGCCACCCAGGTCGCCGAGTGGCTGGCGCGGGGCGTGGACGACGCCCGCGAGATGACCAACCTGCCGGCCGAGCTGCGCGAACAGCTCGCGCCCCGCTTCGACGCGGCCCGCCCCGAGCTGGTGGCCCACACGGTCGCCGACGGGGGCCACACCCACAAGCTGCTGCTGGCGTACGGCGACGGCGAGGCCATCGAGACCGTGCTCATGCTGTACCCGAACCGGGCGACGGTGTGCATCTCGACCCAGGCCGGCTGTGCGATGGGCTGTCCGTTCTGCGCCACGGGCCAGGCCGGGTTCCGGCGCCAGCTGACCACCGGCGAGGTCGTGCGCCAGGTCGTGGTGGCCGACGCGGTCCTGCGCTCGGGCCAGCTGCAGGCGGCCACCGACGAGGCCGGCGAGGCGTTCGAGCTGCCCGGCGACCACCCCGACCACGTCACCAACGTGGTCTACATGGGCATGGGGGAGCCGCTGGCCAACACCGACGTCACCCTGGCCTCGCTGCGGTACTTCCACGAGCAGCTCGGCATGTCGGCGCGCCACCTGACGGTCTCGACCGTGGGGCTGGTGCCGGGGATCCACCGCCTGGCCGAGCTCGGCCTGCCGGTCACGTTGGCGGTGTCGCTGCACGCGGCCGACGACGCCCTGCGCGACCACCTCGTGCCGGTCAACCGCCAGCATCCCATCGTCGCGGTCGAGCAGGCGATGCAGGACTACCGGGCGGCGACCAACCGCCGCGTGTCGCTGGAGTGGTGCCTGATCGGCGGGGTCAACGACAGCGTCGACGACGCCGGACGGCTGGCGCAGATCGCCCGCCGGACCCGCTCCCACGTGAACGTGATCCCCATGAACCCCACGCCCGGGGTGACGTGGAAGCAGCCGACCGACGCCGCCGTGCGGGGCTTCATGGACGAGCTCGACCGCCGCGGTGCCAGCGCCACGCTGCGCGACACGCGCGGGCGGGACGCCGACGCGGCCTGCGGGCAGCTGCTGGCCCGCTACACCCTCGGGCAGGGCCGCCGGCTGCCGGTCGCCGTCGGTGCGGCCGACCGGGTCGACGCGCTGCGCGGGGACGAGGTGCAGGCGTGAGCGGCCCACGGCGCGTGGTCCTGCTCGGCAGCACCGGCAGCATCGGCACCCAGGCGCTCGACGTCGTGCGGGCCCACCCCGACCGGTTCGAGGTCGTGGGCCTGGCCGCCGGCTCCGACCACGTGACCGTCGCGGCACAGGCCGACGAGTTCGGGGTCGACGACCTGGCCCTGGCCGACGCTGCGGCCGCCGCAGCCCTGCGTGACGCGCGCCCGTCCGCCCGGGTGCGCGACGGCTCCTCGGGCGTGGCCGACCTGGCCGCGATCGACGCGGACCTCGTGCTGAACGGGATCACCGGGGCGGCGGGCCTGGCCTCGACGCTGGCGGCGCTCGACGCGGGGATCCCGGTGGCCCTGGCCAACAAGGAATTGCTCATCGTCGGGGGCGACCTGGTCGTGGCCGCCGCCGACCGCGCCGGGGGGCGCGACCACATGCTCGTGCCCGTGGACTCGGAGCACTCGGCCCTGGCGCAGTGCCTTCGCGGGGGCAGCCCGCGTGAGGTCGCCCGACTGGTGCTGACCGCCTCGGGCGGCCCGTTCCGCGGCCGCAACCGCAGCGACCTCGCCGACGTCACACCCGCCGAGGCCCTGGACCACCCGACGTGGTCGATGGGGCCCGTGATCACCATCAACTCGGCGACGCTGATGAACAAGGGGCTCGAGCTGATCGAGGCGCACCTGCTGTTCGACGTGGGGTGGGACCGGCTCGACACCGTGGTCCACCCCCAGTCGCTGGTGCACTCGATGGTCGAGTTCGTGGACGGTTCCACCCTCGCGCAGGTGTCGCCCCCGGACATGCGACTGCCCATCCAGCTGGCGATGGCCTGGCCCGACCGGCTCGACACCGCCTTCGTGGCGATGGACTGGACCACCGCCACGACCATGACGTTCGAACCACCCGACCGCGCGGCGTTCCCCGCGCTGGACCTGGCCGAGGCGGCGGGGCGGGCGGCCGGCACGGCACCGGCGGTGCTCAACGCCGCCAACGAGCAGGCGGTCGACGCCTTCCTCGACGGCCAGCTCGGCTTCCTCGACATCGCCGAGGTCGTGGGCCGTGTCCTCGACGCGCACACCCCGGGAACGCCCCGTGACGTCGCCGACGTTGTGGATGCAGACACCTGGGCGCGTGGCGAGGCCGACCGGCTCATCGCCACCCGCGCCACCAGCCCCACCCGATCGTCGATCCCCCCGACCTCGACTCCCACGGAGGCCGCCGAATGAGCGGAGGCGTGGCCATCACCATCTTCGCGGTCTCGCTGCTGGCCGCGATCATGCTCCACGAGCTCGGCCACTTCGTGACCGCGCGTCGCTTCGGCATGCGAGCCGACCGGTACTTCCTCGGGTTCGGCCCGACCCTGTGGTCGACGCGTCGGGGCGAGACCGAGTACGGCGTCAAGGCCCTGCCCGCCGGGGGATTCGTGTCGATCCGCGGGATGACCCCGCTGGACGAGCGGCGCCAGCCGCTCGGCGACGCGCTGCTGGACCCGGACGCGCTGGCCGCCGACCGGCGCGGCCAGGCCTCCCGGGACGAGCGCGACGTGCTGACGGTCGCCGCCATCCCCGAGACCACCTGGCAGCGGCTCGACCGGATCCTGGTCGAACGGGGCGCGCCGGCGGACGTGCGGACCCGCATCGTCGACCGCACGCGCCGCAACGCCGGCGAGCAGCCCACCGCCGACGACGTCCGCGCAGCCCTGCACGAGGTCGTGCTCACCGAGACCACCGACACCGGCCGCGTGGGCGACCTGCAGCACCGCCTGCTCAAGGGCGACGAGGGCCGCTTCTTCCACGACCGCCCCGCCTGGCAGCGCGCCATCGTGCTCGCGGCCGGCTCCGCCATGCACTTCACGATCGCCGTCGTGGTGCTGCTCGTCGGGCTGCTCGTCCTGCCGCAGCCGACCGGCCGGGCGGAGGCCGTCATCGACGAGATCCAGGCCGGCAGCGCGGCCGACGCCAGCGGGCTGCAGGTGGGGGACAGGGTCGTCGCGGTCGACGGCGAGCGCTCCGACGACTTCCTCGAGCTGCGCGAGGTCATCCGCGAGCGCCCGGGCGAGGCCACCGACGTCACGATCGAACGGGACGGCCAGGAGCAGACCCTCACGATCACCCCCACGCCGACGATGGACGAGGAGAGTGGCCAGACCGTCGGCCTGCTCGGCTTCGTCCCCCGGGCCGAGACCGAACGCCTGAGCACCACGGACGCGTTCTACGAGACCTTCGTGGGCCCCTCGTCGGTCCCGGCGATGATGGGCCAGTCGTTGCAGGGCATCGCCAGCGTCTTCGGCCCCGAGGGGTTGGGACGGCTGTTCCAGCAGGTCACCGGGCAGGCCGAACGCGGTGCCGAGGGAGGCATGTCGATCGTCGGGGCGAGCGCGGTGGCCGGCCAGGCCGTCGCCGCCTTCGGGGTGATGTCGCTGCTGCTGCTGATCGCGTCCGTCAACGTGTTCATCGGCGTGTTCAACCTGCTGCCGCTGCCGCCCCTCGACGGCGGGCACCTGGCCGTCCTCGGCATCGAGCGGGCCGTCAACGCGGTGCGCCGCCTGCGGGGCCGGGCGGCGGACTTCACCATCGACGCCCGCCAGGTCGCCGCGGTCGCCCTGCCCGTGATCGTGCTGTTCGCGGTCGTGTCGCGTGGGCCTGATCTGGCTCGACATCACCAACCCGATCCAGCTGCAGTGACCCGGCCGCTCGGCCCGTGACGGTCGGGCGGCCGGGACCGCCACCGATACCCTGCGGTTCACGAACCCCGCGCGAGCCCGCTCTCCCCGAGGACCCTGTGGTCACCGACCTGCCCATCGTCCCGACCGAGACCGCCGCGGACGCCCCGTCCGGTCCCACGCGCCGTGAATCGCGGCGCATCACCGTCGGGCCCGTGCCCGTCGGCGGTGGCGCCCCGATCAGCGTGCAGACCATGACGGTCACGCCGACCCACGAGGTCGACACCACGCTGCAGGCCATCGCCATGGTCCAGGCCGCCGGTGCGGACCTGGTCCGGGTCGCCGTGCCGCGCCAGGAGGACGCCGCCGCGCTGGCCGACGTCGCCAAGCACGCGCAGATCCCCGTGATCGCCGACATCCACTTCCAGTGGAAGTACGCCGTCGCCGCGATCGAGGCCGGCTGCGCCGGTGTGCGCATCAACCCCGGCAACATCAAGAAGCACGACAAGGTGCGCCTCATCGGCGACATGGCCCGGGAACGGGACGTGGCGATCCGCATCGGGGTCAACGGCGGCTCGCTGGAGGACGAGGTCCTCGAGGAGTTCGGCGGTCCCACCCCCGAAGCCATGGTCGAGTCCGCCCTGCGCGAGGTCCGACTGCTCGAGGACGTCGACTTCTTCAACACCAAGATCTCGGTGAAGCACTCCGACCCCTGGGTGATGATCCAGACCTACCGGTTGCTGGCCGAGCGCACCGACTACCCCCTGCACCTCGGCGTGACCGAGGCCGGTCCGAAGTACACGGGCTCGGTCAAGTCGGCCATCGGCATCGGCACGCTGCTGGCCGAGGGCATCGGCGACACCATCCGCGTGTCGCTGTCGGCCGACCCCATCGAGGAGGTCAAGGCCGGCATCCTCATGCTCGAGTCCCTGCACCTGCGCGAACGGGGCCTGGACGTCGTGTCCTGCCCGTCGTGCGGCCGCGCCCAGGTCGACGTGTGGAAGCTCGCCGAGGACGTCCAGAAGGGCCTCGACGGCCAGATCGACGTCCCCATGCGCGTCGCCGTCATGGGGTGCGTGGTGAACGGCCCGGGCGAGGCCCGCGAGGCCGACATCGGCGTGGCCGCCGGCAACGGCAAGGGCCAGATCATCCGCCGGGGCGAGACCATCGCCACCGTGCAGGAGTCCGACATCGTCGAGGCCATCGTCCACTTCTCCAAGGAGCTGCAGGACGAGATCCGCGCCGAGCGGGGCGAAGGCAAGCCTGAAGTCCTCGCCTGAAGTCCTTGCCTGACCCGACCCCGCCCGCGGCGGGGGCGGGGCGCGTATCGTCGCCGCGTCGGCGAAGGTGTGCGGTGCAGCGCTACGTCATCCACCCGGAACGGTCGACCGTCGTGGTCGAGGCGCGCTCCAGCGTGGGCCCCATCGCCTGGGAGGGCGTCGGACCCTCGGGTGAGTTCGCCTTCACCGTCGTGGACGGGCAGGTCGACACGACCGCCGAGATGTCGGGCTGGCTCGAGCTGCGCCTGGACGCGCTGGCGTCCGGCAACAGCCTCTACGACGCCGAGCTGCAGCGCCGGGTGGACGCCCGTCGCCACCCTCGTGCCCGGATCGAGCTCGGCGAGGTCGTGGAGGGCTCCGACCCCGGGCTGTACGTCGCCCGCGGCACCATCGACTTCCACGGGACGCGGCGGGTGGTCGAGGGGGAGCTGCACCTCGAACGGCTCGAGGACGACGCGGTGATCGTGACCGGGGCGCATCGCCTCGACATCCGCGACTTCGGCCTGCCCGCGCCTACGATGCTGATGCTCAAGGTGTTCCCCGAGGTACGCGTCCACCTGGTGGTCGAGGGGACACCCGTCGACGACTGACGTGGTCGGCACGACGACTCAGCCGGGAGTGCAGCATGGGCACGCTGTTCGGGTTCGCGGTCGGGTACGTCATCGGCGCCCGCGCGGGCAGCGAGGGCTTCGACGAGGTCGTGGACGCCCTGCGGGCCCTGCGCGAGTCCGAGGAGGCCCGCGCCTTCGTGCAGGTCCTGCGCGGTCACCTGCGTGGCAGCGCCGCGGTGGTCGGGGCGTGGATGACCAACCCGCCCTCGTCCGAGGACCTGGTGGCGCGCGCCAAGGAGCGGGTGCAGCGGCAGCGTCGCTGACGGACGCTCACATCTCCCGCATCCGCACGTACCGGGCCAGACTCGGAAGGGCGGTCACGACCGTCCACCCGAACGCGACGGCGAGGACCGACCGCACGGCCTTCCGCAACACGATGGCTCCGATCCCACTGGTGCGCGCTGTGCCCACATCGACCCGCTGACGGAACGTACTCTCCACCCCCGAGGCGCGTGGCCCGACGGCCCGCCCGGGTCCGGGACACGCCGTGATCGGGCGCATGGTGGAGTGGTGGACCCTCCGGGGCGTGCAGGCGGTCCTGGACGCCACGCAGGACGCGGTGGTCGTCGTCGACCGGGACGGCGAGATCGTGTGTGCCAACCGGGCTGCGGGCCGGTTGGTGGGGGTCGGCGGGGGCGAGCTGGTCGGACGCCGTGCCGCCGAGGCGCTGGTGCCCGCCGACCGGTCGGCGGTCCTGACCCGGGCGCTCGACGGCATCCACGTGCGCGCGGCGCTGACGAGCCTGCGGCGCGAGGACGGATCCACCGTCCCCGTCCAGATCGAGGCCGCACCGGACGGCGAGGTGGTCGTGCTCGTCCTGCAGGACCAGGGCGAGCGGATCGAGACCCAGATCGCGCTGGCCGACGCGCAGCAACGACTCAGCGACCTGCAGTCGCTCGGGCGGGTCGGGCTGTGGCGATGGGGACCCGAGACCGACGAGGTCCAGTGGAGCGACCAGATGCACCGCATCCACGGTCTCGACCCGTTGGCCTTCGCCGGGACGCTGCGCGACCACCTCGCCCCCGTGCGCGAGGACATGCGTGACGAGGTCCGGCGTGCGCTGACCGAGGCGCTGTCCACCCGGCAGGGGGCCACCTCGGAGTACGTGATCGTGCGGCCGGACGGTGACCAGCGCTGGATCGTGTCGCGGACCGACCCCCTGCTCGACGACCGCGGACGGGTGGTCGCGCTCACGGGGATCTCCCAGGACGTCACCGACGATCGGCAGGCGCGTGCCGAGATCGAGGCCGCCCGGACCCGGCTCGACCGGTTCGCCAGCGTCCTCGCGCACGACCTGCGCGCGCCGCTGTCGACCATCGCGGCCTTCGCGGCGGTGATCCTCGACGAGCAGGTCGATGCCGACGAGGCCACCACGCTGGTCGGCCGCATCCACGAGAACACGCTCGGGGCCATCGAGCTCCTCGACGGGGTGCTCGCGGAGGCCCGGGGCGGTGACGACACCGAGGGCGGCGACGTGGACCTCGGGGCCGTCGTGCGCTGGGTGGTGTCGATCCTCGACCAGCAGCTGACCTCCACCGGCTCGCGTGTGGAGGTCGACGACGACATGCCGACGGTCGAGGGACGCGAGCCACTGCTGCGCCAGGCGGTGCTGAACCTCGTGGGCAACGCCATCAAGTACCGCCACGCGAACCGTGGGGCCCGCATCCGGGTGTCCGCCGTGTCGGACGGGAGCACGGTCGAGCTGCGGGTCGACGACGACGGGCCCGGGATCCCGCACGAGCTGCGGGGCGCGGTGCTGGACGACGGCTACCGCGCCGAGCGGGACGTCGAGCGCGGGATCGGTGGCACGGGGATGGGCCTGGCCACCGTGCAGTCGGTCGCCGAGCGCCACGGCACCGAGGTGACGGTGGGGGACAGCGACCTCGGTGGGGCACGGTTCGCCATCCGGCTGCGCCCCGCCCGCACGAGCTCGGAGCCCCGAACCCCCGGCGCCGGTTGAGCGGGACGCCCGCGGGGCTGGCACCCTGCCCGCGCCCGACCGCTCGACGACAAGGACGCCCGCGTGCCCGACGGCTTCGACTACGACCTCGTCATCGTCGGGACGGGATCGGGCAACTCCGTGCCCGACGAGGACCTGGCCGACTGGCGCATCGCCGTCGTCGAACCCGGCGACTTCGGCGGCACCTGCCTCAACCGCGGGTGCATCCCCTCGAAGATGTTCGTCTACACCGCCGACGTGGCCGAGACCGTGCGTCACGCGGGGCGGTACGGGGTGCACGCCACGCTCGAGGGCAGCGACTGGCCCGCCATCCGGGACCGGGTGTTCGGCCGCATCGACCCCATCGCCGCGAACGGGCGGCGCTACCGCGCGGACCTGCCCAACACGGACCTGTTCGAGGACATGGCGCGCTTCGTGGCGCCCCGCACGCTGCAGGTCGGCGACCGCACCATCACCGGCGAACGCATCGTGCTGGCTGCCGGGTCGCGCCCCCACCTGCCCGACGTCGAGGGGTTGCTCGAGGTCGCCCACGTCACCTCCGACGACGTCATGCGCCTGCCTGCCCGCCCCGACCGCCTGCTGATCCTCGGTGGTGGGTTCATCGCCGTGGAGATGGGCCACGTGTTCCACGCGCTCGGCACCGAGGTCACGATCGTCACGCGGGGCGACTCGCTGCTGACGCACGAGGACGACGACGTCCGCCATGCCGTCACCGCGCGCTACCGCGACCGGGGGATCGACGTCGTGACCGGCGCGACCGCACGGCGGTTCTCCGGCGGGCCGGACCGGGTGGTGCTGGAGGCGGAGGTCGACGGCGAGCCGCGCCTGTTCGACGCCGACCTGCTGCTGGTGGCCACGGGCCGCGACGCGAACCACGACAGCCTCGACCTGGCCGCCGGGGGCATCGAGGTCGACGAGGACGGACGTCCCGTCGTGGATGCGTACCAGCGCACCTCCGCCGAGGGCGTGTGGGCCCTGGGCGACCTGTCCAGCGACCACTTCCTCAAGCACGTCGCCAACGCCGAGGCGCGGGCCGTCGCCCACAACATCCGCCATCCCGAGGACCTGCAGCCCACGGGCCTCGAGGTCGTGCCCCGTGCGGTCTTCGGGGCGCCCCAGGTGGCCTCGGTCGGCGCGACCGAGCGTGAGCTGCGCGAGGCCGGCACGCCGTACCTGGTGGCATGCCGCGAGTACGGCTCGACCGCGTACGGGTGGGCGATGGAGGACACGACCTCGTTCGCGAAGGTGCTCGTGGACCCGACCACGCGCCTGCTGCTCGGGGCGCACGTCATGGGCCCGCACGCCAGCCTCGTCATCCAGCCGCTGGTGCAGGCCATGGCGCTCGAGTCGACGGTGGACGAGGTCGCCCGCGGCGTCGTCTACATCCACCCGGCGCTGAGCGAGGTCGTCGAGAACGTCCTGCTCGAGGTCCCCGGCGGCGGGACGTCCGCCGACGTGGTCGACGAGGGGCCCGGTGCAGCCCCCGAGGGCCTCTGATATCCTCGGCAGTCGAGAAGTGGGCTCCAACGGGGCCCGCTTCCGCCGTTGAGGCTGGTGCAGGTACCGGCCGAGGTGGTTCGGACGGCCCCCGGGACGTCCGAGAGGTGAAGGACGCTCAACGCGCGGCCGGCCCTCCCGGGCCGGCCGTCGGTGTGAGGCCGGCCTTCCGACCACCGCGACGACACTCCACGAGACCAAGGAACACGATGCCGGGCCAGGGCCAGGGCACCTCCGCGGACGACCTCGCCGGTCGTCTGGCGGCGCTTGCCGAGCCCGTGGCCGCCGAGCAGCGCATCGACCTGGTGGACGTGGAGGTCAAGGGCCCCCGCAATCGTCGCGTGGTGCGGCTCGTCGCCGACGCCGAGGGCGGGCTGGACATCGACCGCATCGCCAAGCTCTCCCGCGCCGTCGGGGACGCCATCGACGACGTCGTGCCCGGTGCCTACACGCTCGAGGTCACCTCGCCCGGCACCGACCGGCCCCTGCGACGCCTGCGTGACTTCGCTCGCAACGTCGGCCGGGACGTGCGCATCCAGCGGACCCAGGCGGCGGCGGCCGACGCCCCGGGCGAGGTCACCGGCACCGTCGTCTCGGCGGAGGACGACGTGGTCGTCCTCGACGTGAAGGGCGACCAGGTCGCCGTCCCGATCGACGACGTCGACCACGGGAAGGTCCAGCTGCCGTGGTGACTGCCTCCCGCCCCGACCTGCCCCTGCCCGCACCGGACGGCTCCATGACCCCGGCCGCCCCCACGACGAGGACCGTGACGTGAAGACCGACAGAGTCGACATCGACGCCCTCCGCATGATCGAACGCGAGAAGGGCCTGGACTTCCACACCGTCGTGGAGGCCTTCGAGACGGCGCTCGCCTCGGCGTACAAGCGATCGGCGGGCCTGTCGGCGGACGAGGTCCGCGTGCACGTGGACCGCGCCAGCGGCGACATCTCCGTCTTCGCCCAGGAGCTGGACGACGACGGCAACGTCATCAGCGAGTGGAAGGAGGAGCCCAAGGACCTCGGGCGCATCGTCGCCCAGACGGCCAAGCAGGTGCTCCTCCAGCGCCTCCGCGAGGCCGAGCGCGAGGCGACCTACGGCGAGTACGTGGGACGCGAGGGCGACGTCATCTCCGGCACCGTGTCCATCCAGGGCAACGTGACCCTGATCGAGCTCGGGCGCACCGAGGCCCTGATGCCGTACTCGGAGCAGGTGCCCAACGAGCGCCTCGAGCACGGCCAGCACGCGCGCGCCATCGTCACCGAGGTCCGCCGCGAGAGCCGCCGCGCCCAGATCATCTGCTCGCGCAGCCACCCCGGGTTCGTCGCCGCGATGTTCGCGCTCGAGGTGCCCGAGATCGAGGACGGCACGGTCGAGATCCGGGCCATCGCCCGTGAGGCCGGTCACCGCACCAAGGTGGCCGTCTCCTCCAAGAACAGCGACGTCGACCCGGTCGGGGCCTGTGTGGGTCCCGCGGGCCAGCGCGCCAAGGCGGTGCAGAAGGAGCTGCACAACGACGAGCTCGAACGCATCGACATCGTGCGTTGGGCCGACGAACCCGAGAAGTTCGTCGGCAACGCCCTCTCGCCCGCCAAGGTCACCAACGTCTACCTGTACCCGGAGGACGGCACCGCCATGGTGGTCGTGCCCGACTACCAGCTGTCCCTGGCCATCGGCCGCGAGGGCCAGAACGCCCGCCTGGCGGCACGGCTGACCGGGTGGCGCATCGACATCAAGTCCGAGAGCCAGTTCGACGAGGAACAGCGCGCGTTCCAGGAAGCGTTCGAGAAGGGCCTCATCGACGAGTTCGGCAACCCGCTCAACGACGAGGGCGAGCAGGCCATCGCCGCCGCCTACGAGTCGGCGGAGGCCACCCGCGCCGCCGCCCTCGAGGAGCAGGAACCCGACGAGGCGGAGGCCGACGCCTAGCAGGCCGGTGTCCGCCGGTACCGCTCACGCGGATCCGGTCCCGGACCCCACCAGGCCGCGCTGGCAGGACGCGCCGCCGAGACCCCCCATCGCTTCGACCACCACGAACCCACCCGCCAAGGAGTACGATCGGTGCGCCAGGCGCCACGGCACGACGTGCCAGCTGACACGGACGCAGGTGTGACTGCCGTCCCCCAGCGCACGTGCGTGGGTTGCCGACGAACCCGCCCCAAGGCCCAGTTGCTGCGACTGGCCGCGAGCTCGGACCACGTCCGGCTCGATCCCGCGCAGCGACGTCCCGGCCGCGGTGCGTACGTCTGCCCCGACCCCGACTGTGTCGACGCCGCCGCCCGACGCGACGGTCGCGCCGTGCACCGCGCACTTCGCACCGAACGGTCCGACCAGGTGACCACCGCGCTCGCCGATGCCCGAACCCTCGCATCGTGTCCGAGCCCGCGCCCGGCGGATGGCACGCACCAAGAGGAGCACACTGCGTGAGCAACAAGGTCCGCGTCTACGAGCTCGCCAAGGAGTCCGGTCTCGAGAACCGGGACGTCCTGCGGCGCCTCGAGGAGCTCGGCGTCGACGCCAAGAGCCACTCCTCGTCCATCACCGCGGGCGAGGCCCAGCGGTTCCGCGAGTCCCTCGGCAAGTCCGAGGCCGAGCGGAAGGCCGAGGAGGAGGCCAAGAAGGCGAAGGAGCGCGAGGAACTCGAGCGCTACCGCCAGATGGCCGAGAAGGCCCAGGCGCCCGACACCAAGAAGGCTGCCAAGGTCCTGCCGCCCCACCTGCGCAGGCAGCAGGAGGAGGCCGAGCGCGCCCAGGCTGCCGCGTCGGCTGCGCCGGCCCCCGAGGCCCCGTCGTCGGACGAGGGCGAGGACGATGCGTCCTCGACCCCCGCCGAGACCGAGCAGCCACAGGCCCCGGCGGCCAGCACCGAGGCCCCCGCGGCCTCGGACGGCTCGGCCACGCCGTCGACCCCCGCCCCGCCGGCGGGGGCGCCACCGGCGTCCGGCACACCCGACGAGGGCGGTGGCGAGGCCGGCGGCGCACGGCGCATGCCCGGTGCCCCGCCCCCGCGGCTGGTCCGCGGTGAGGTGCCGCTGCGCCCGATGCGTCCCGGCGGTCCTGCCGGCACCGCGCCCGGGTCGACCTCGGCCGACGAGCCCGCCGCTCGCGGCCCCGAGATCAACCTGCCCAAGGAGGGCTCGGGCAAGCGGCACATCCCGCCGCCGCTGCGCAAGGCGCCCGCCCGTCCGCAGCAGCCGGCCCAGCCGGCGCGCGGTCGTGGTCCCGGTGGCCCGGGTGGTCCCGGTGGCGGTCGCGGTGGTCCCGGCGGTGGTCGTGGTGGTCCCGGTGGCGGACGCCCCGGTGGCGGCCCGCCCGGTTCCCCCTACCGCCAGGCCCCCGGTCGTGGTGGTCCCGGCGGCGGCCCCGGTGGGCCCGGCGGTGGCCCCGGTGGCGGTGGCCCCGGTGGTCCCGGTGGCGGCCCGCCCCGTGGCAAGCGTCGCCGCAAGGAGAAGACCTCCCCGCAGGAGCAGGAGCTGCAGCGCGGACCGCGCCGTCGCGACGTCCCGATCGAGGAGCTCATCGAGACCGACCGCGTCGAGGTGCTGCCCGGCGTGACCGTGGGCGAGCTCGCCGACAAGCTCGGCGTGCCCGGTGCGGCGCTGGTCAAGAAGCTGTTCGAGATGGGCGAGATGGCGACCGTGCAGCAGACGCTGCCGGACGACACCCTCGAGATCCTGGGCGCGGAGCTGGGCTTCGACGTCTACTTCATGTCCCAGGAGGAGGCCGAGTTCGGCATCGAGGAGCCCGAGGCCGAGGAGAACCTCCAGCCCCGGCCCCCGGTCATCACGGTCATGGGCCACGTCGACCACGGCAAGACCCTGCTGCTCGACGCCATCCGGCAGACCGACGTCGTCTCCGGCGAGGCCGGCGGCATCACCCAGCACATCGGCGCGTACCAGATCACCAAGGACGACCGCAGGATCACGTTCATCGACACCCCGGGTCACGCGGCCTTCACGGCGATGCGTGCCCGCGGGGCGGACGTGACCGACATCGTCATCCTGGTGGTCGCGGCCAACGACGGCGTGATGCCCCAGACCATCGAGGCCATCCAGCACGCGAAGGCGGCCGGGGTCCCGATCGTCGTCGCCATCAACAAGATGGACGTCGAGGGCGCCAACCCGGACAAGGTCAAGGGCCAGCTCGCCGAGCACGAGGTCGTGGTCGAGGAGTACGGCGGCGAGGTGCCGTCCGTGCCGGTCTCCGCGTTGCGGCGCGAGGGACTCGACGACCTGCTCGAGGTCGTGCTGCTGCAGGCCGACCTGCTCGAGCTGAAGGCCAACCCGGACAAGGACGCCCGCGGTCGCGTCGTCGAGGCGCACCTGGACAAGGGCCGCGGTTCCGTGGCCACCGTCCTGGTGCAGGCCGGGACGCTGCGCCGCGGGGACATCCTCGTGGCGGGCACGGCCGACGGCCGCATCCGCGCCATGTTCGACGAGCAGGGCAACCAGGTCGACGAGGCCGAACCGGCCCGTCCGGTCCAGGTGCTCGGCCTCAACGAGGTCCCCGAGGCCGGCGACGAGTTCCGCGTCGTCACCGAGGAACGCTTCGCCCGCGACGTGGCCGAACGCCGCGCCACCCGCGAGCGGCGTGCCGAGCTCGCCTCCCAGGCCCGACCGAAGACGCTCGAGGAGCTCACGGCCGAGGTCAAGGAGGGCGAGAAGGAGGTCCTCAACGTCCTCATCAAGGCCGACGTGTCCGGGTCCGCCGAGGCCCTGGAGGACGCGCTGTCCAAGATGGACCTCGACGAGGTCAAGATCCGCGTGGTCGGCAAGGGCGTCGGTGCCATCAACGAGTCCGACGTCGGCCTCGCCGAGGTCTCCGACGGCATCATCATCGGCTTCAACGTCCGCCCCGGCGCCAAGGCCCGCGAGGCCATCGAGCGCTCCGGCGTGGACGTGCGGCTCTACAAGATCATCTACGAGGCACTCGAGGACATCGAGCGCGCGGTGAAGGGCCTGCTGGGCCCCGAGTTCCGCGAGGACATCATCGGCGAGGCCGAGGTGCGCGAGGTCTTCAAGGTCCCGAAGATCGGGTTCGTGTTCGGTTGCATGGTCACGCGCGGCGTGGTCAAGCGCGAGGCCGGCGTGCGGGTCATCCGCGACGGCGTCGTCGTCGCCGAGGACACCATGTCGTCGCTGAAGCGGTTCAAGGACGACGCCGCCGAGGTCCGCGAGGGCTTCGAGTGCGGCATCGGCCTGAACAAGTTCCAGGACGTCAAGGAAGGCGACGTCTTCGAGGCCTACGAGACGGTGGAGGTCGAGCGCGTGTGAGCGCGCCCGACGATCCGGGTCGGGTGCACGTCGGCGCGATGCGCGTCGACGTGCACCTGCCCGGCGTCACCTCGCTCAAGGGCAAGCGTGCGGTGCTCAACCGCGCCAAGGCGACCCTGCGGGACCGGCTGCAGGTCAGCGTTGCCGAGGTGGGCTTCCGGGACAGCTGGCAGCGAGCGGCGCTCGCCGTCGGTGTGGTCGCCGGCGAGGCGTCGGGCGTCGACCGGGTGCTCGACCGGGTGGTCGCCGTCATCGAACGCGATCCGACCGTGGTGGTGACCGGCGCCGCGACGATGGTCGACGTCATGGACGCCGACGACATGGACTCGACCGCCGGGCTGCTCGCCCACCACGGCTGGGCGCTCGACGACGAGGAGGAGTGACGACATGGCCAAGGGGAACCGACGGCTGGACCAGCACGTCAAGGAGGCGGTCGCGCAGATCGTCGAGGAGGACATCGCCGACCCGCGGCTGAACCTCGTCACCATCACCGACGTCGAGGTCACCAACGACCAGAAGTACGCGACCGTGTACTGGACGGCGCTGGACCGTGACCTGGTCTCGCGCGACCCGTCGCGCACCGGCGGCGACCAGCTGCCGCAGGAGGACGAGGTCGCGGCCGGCTTCGAGGCCGCGCGGGCGCGGATCCAGGGCCTGGTGGCCCGCCGCGTGCAGAGCCGCAACACCCCCGAGCTGCGCTTCCGCCCCGACCCGGTCGCCAGCCAGGCCGCGCGCGTCGAGGACCTCATCCGGCGTGTTCGGGTGGAGGACGAGCGGGGTGGGGACCCACCGAGCGGGGCGGGGGAGTCCTGAGATGGGGCGCCGGCGGCAGGATCCCGGATGTCAGCGGTGTGCTGGCGGTCGACAAACCCGAGGGCATGACGTCCCACGACGTCGTCGCGCGGGTGCGCCGCGCCCTCGGCATCCGTCGTGTCGGCCACACCGGGACGCTCGACCCCGCCGCGACCGGCGTGCTGCTGTGCGCGGTGGGGCGCGCGACCCGGCTCGTGCAGTTCATGCAGCAGGGGCGCAAGACGTACGCGGCGACGATGGTGCTCGGTCGCGAGACCGACTCCCAGGACGCCGACGGGGCCGTGGTGGCCGAGGCCGACGCGTCGCACCTCACCGAGGAGGACGTCTGCTCGGTCCTCAAGCAGTTCGTCGGCGACATCGACCAGGTCCCACCGATGGTGTCGGCGGTGAAGGTCGACGGTGAGCGCCTGCACGCGCGGGCCCGCCGGGGCGAGGTCGTGGAGCGCGACCCCCGTCGGGTCACCGTCCACGAGCTGGTGCTGGATTCGTTCGAGCCGGGGCCACGCGCCACGGTGTCGTTCCTGGTCACGTGCTCGCCCGGCACCTACGTGCGCACCCTGGCGCACGACGTGGGCCAGCGGCTCGGCGTCGGGGGCAGCCTCACGGCGCTGCGCCGCCTGGCCACCGGCGGGTTCGCCGTGGAGGACACCCTCACCCTGGCGCAGGTCGAGGAGCTCGGCGAGGACCGGGCGCTGCGTGACCGGCTCGTGCCCCCGGCGGACGCCCTGCGCCTGCTGCCGTCGGTGGTGGTCGAGGACGCGGTGCGCGACGACCTCGTGCACGGCCGACCGACGACCGCCCACGACCAGGATGGCCCGTACGCGATCCTCGACGGGGCGGGGCGGCTGGTCGGCGTGTACCTCGACCGGGACGGCCGGGCGCGTCCCGAAGCGGTCATGCTGCGCCCCGAGGACCTCTTACCGGGCGACGTGACGGGTCGACGGTGGTCCGTCGGCGGGTCCGTCGGGACCTTCGGCCCTGTGCGACCTGCCCGCGTGCCCCGCATCGTGGGGGCTCGCGCGGGAGACGCACCATGAGCTGGTACCTGACCAAGGGCTGGGCCGACCAGGACGACGGCATCGACGAGGTGCTGATCCACTACACGTTCTCGCCGCTGGGCGCCGAGCCGCCCTGGGACCGGATCCACGAGTGCCGCCAGCTGGTGGACGTCGGGGGCTCGCCCCGCGGCCGCAAGAAGGTCCTGGGCATGCCGACCGCGATCTGGGACGGCGGGGCGTGGGTCCCCGAGTTCGCGTTCCACTACGCCTTCGAGGTGGTCCAGCACGGCGGGCGGTGGTCCACCGAGCTGTTCACCGAGGAGATCGCGTCCCGGGAGCTCGAGTTCTACGACGAGGGCGGCTACCTGACCAACCTGTGCGTGCACTGGTCGGTCGACAGCTGGGAGGCGCCGGTCTACACGCCGATGGAGGATCCCCGGTTCCCCGCCGAGTCCGAGTTCGCCTCGGTCCGCTACTACGACTACCAGGACAAGCCCCGCTTCCACGAGGCGAAGTTCCACATCCTGGGTGAGATCCCGGCCCCCCACCGCTGGCGTGGGCGGATCTGGGGGCCGCGCGGGGCGCGGGTCCTGCAGCAGTACCACCTCGGCCGCACGTGGCCGGAGCACGAACGCGGCGAGTACTACCTCGGACCGGACGGGCCCACGGCCGCATGCGGGTCGTCCTGGGTCCACGAGATGTAGCGTGGACGTGGCGAGCGGAGCAGCCTCGTGAGCGATCCCTTCGCACTCGACTGGTGGGAGGGCGACGCGTCTGCCGCGGGACAGCGGTACGTCGCCTACCGCGGTCCGTTGTGGGAGCACGGGCGGCTGCACTTCGCCGTCGACGGCTGGGCCGGTCCCGTCACCGAGGTGCCGCTGGAGCCTGTCGAGGAGGGCCTGGCAGTCGCGGCGCTGGGCGGCCTCGACGGGAACCTGACCCTGGACGCCGTCGTGACCGACGGCCACCACTGGGACAACAACGCCGACGCCGACTACCGGCTCTGGATCGACCTCGACCCCGTCGACTGCCACGTCCACGCCGCCCACGACGGCTGGGGCCGGCTCGGGGCGGCGAGCCTGCACGCCGGCCTGGCGTCGGCGGGGGTGCGCACCGCGGTGGTGTCCTGGGAGGACAACCGGTACGTCGACGCGCTCGCGCGGACCGCCCCCGGCTACCACCCCCTCGTGTGGGTGCGGCCGCACCACCCGCGCGTCCGCGCCGTCCGGCACCGCCTCGCGACCGCCCACGTCGGGCTGAAGCTGCACCCGAGCCACGACGACTACCCGGCCGACGACCACCGCCTCGACCCCTACATGGAGCTCGCGCAGGAGACGGGCGTGCCCGTCGCCGTGCACAGCGCCCCGGGCCAGTCCGACCCCGACCTGATCCGACGGCTCGCGGAACGGTTCCCGCAGGTGCCGGTCGTGCTCTACCACACCTACATGGGGTTCCCCGAGGGACGGGCCCGGGCCCTGGCGCACGCCCGGGAGCTCGGCAACCTCTGGCTCGAGACGTCGTGGTGCTCGTCCGACTTCGCCCTCGAGGCGGTCGCGGCGGTGGGGCCCGAGCGCGTCCTGTTCGGGTCCGACGGTGGCGTCGACGGGGCGCGCCACTACCGGCAGGACCCGCCCAACGTCGAGTTCCGCGAGACCTACGTCGGGATCATGCTGCGACTGCGTCGGGAGCTCGGCCCCGACGCGGGGCGTGCGGTCCTCGGCGACAACGCCCGGCGGCTGTTCCGTCTCCCCGGCCGCCGGCCCGTCGCACTCGGCGACGGCGCGACACACGGGAGCCCATCATGACCATGTTCCAGCCCGCCCTCGAAGCGGCGTCCTTCGACGAACGCGAGGCCATGCAGGTGCGCCGACTGCGCTCGCTGGTGGCACGACTGCACGAGAGCGGGGCGGCCTTCTGGGCCGAGCGGCTCGGCGACGTCGGGCCCGAGGACATCCGCGACCTCGACGACCTCGCCCGGCTGCCGTTCACGCGCAAGCGTGACCTGCGTGACCGCTACCCCCTCGGGGCGCTCGCGGCCCCGCTGGACGACACGGTCCGCGTGCACGCCTCCTCGGGCACCAGCGGCAAGCCGACCATCGTGGCCTACACCGCCAACGACGTCGACGTGTTCGCCGAGGTGGTGGCCCGCTCCATCGCCGCCGCCGGCGGCGGCCCACGGGACGTCGTGCACGTGGCCTACGGGTACGGGCTGTTCACCGGCGGGCTCGGCCTGCACTACGGCGGGGAGGCCCTCGGTGCGACGGTGGTGCCGGCCTCGGGCGGCAACACCGCGCTGCAGCTGACGCTGCTCGGCGACCTCGGTGCCACGGGCCTGGCCTGCACGCCGTCCTTCGCCATGCTGCTGGCCGAGCACGCCCGGGACCAGCGCGCCCGCGGGCTGCGGGTGCGCTACATCGTCGCCGGCGCCGAGCCCTGGTCGGACGGCTACCGCGACCGCCTCGAGCAGGCCTGGAGCGCGCTGACCGGCGGCCCGGTCGCCGCCCGCGACATCTACGGGCTGTCCGAGGTCATGGGGCCCGGCGTCGCCATGGAGTGCGCCGAGAACCCGGGGGGCATGCACGTCTTCGACGACCACTTCCTGCCCGAGGTGGTCGACCCGGAGACCGGGGCGCCCGTGCCGGACGGCGAGCAGGGCGAGCTCGTGATCACCACCCTGACCAAGGAGGCCTCGCCCGTCCTGCGGTACCGCACGGGCGACGTGACCCGGCTCGAGCGCGGCCGGTGCGAGTGCGGCCGGACCCATCCGAGGATCGGGCGGATCCAGGGACGCACCGACGACACCCTGATCATCCGCGGGGTCAACGTCTTCCCGCGCGAGATCGAGGCCACGATCCTCGAGGAACCGCGGCTGAACGGCTCCTATGCCATCGTCGTGGACCGCCGCGGCACCCTGCCGACCCTCGAGGTCCACGCCGAGGTGGCCGACGACGCCGACGCGACCGACGACCTCCGGGGGCGGCTCGCCGACCGGCTCGCGTCGCGGCTGCGGCTGTCCACCCAGGTGACGGTGCGGCCGCCGGGCACGCTGCCGCGGACGGCCGTGGGCAAGGTCAAGCGCGTGTACGAGCGCACGGACGACCAGGACCCGCTGGCGGACGACGGGGCCTGACGGCTGCGTTCAGCGATCGTTCAGAGCGACGCCGGACACTGCAGCATGCGTCCAGGAACGAGCCGCCACCTCGCCAACCGGCTGCCGCGTCGAATGCTTGCCGCCCTCGTGGTGGTCGGCGTGGCCGTCGCGGGCTGCACGAGCTCAGGCGACGACGAGCCGGTGCAGGAGGCCGCGCCTGCGGCCGCCGTACCCCTCGACGACGTCCGGCTGGCGGTCCGGTCGGCTGCCCCCTTCGAGCGGATCCACCTCGTGGGTCTGGATCCCGCCGTGTCGGGGATGGCTGTCACCGTCGACGGGCTGGACCACGCCGTCCAGCCGATCCGCATGGATCCCTCGGGGCCGTACGTCCTGGCTCCCGTGCACCCGGACGATCCGGTCGCCGGTGGTGTGCTGTCCCTGCGGCTCACCGACGGGACCCGCGGCGGACCCGCGCTCGAGCTGACGGTCGACGGGCTGCCAGCCGCCCCTGGGGCCCATGTGCAGGTTCGGCAGGCCATGTCCGCGGCAGTGGCGGAGCGTGCGGCAGCCGTCGGCTTCGAGCCGGATGAGCTCCGCGCGACCGCGTTCGACGGCGTCCCACCCGGTGCGCTGCCGGTGAAGATCGCGCAGACCTGGTTCGACAGGACCCCCAGCGCGGACGCGCTGGACGCCGAGACGCAGGACCTGCTCGATCGTCTCGTCGCGGCCATCGACCTGCAGAGCCTCTTCGACGACGGGATCGCCGACCTGCCGCCGGTCCCCGGGACAGCGGGCGCGGCGGCACAGGCGTTCGTCGGGGCGCTGGCGGACGCGCCGCAGGACACCGGGTGCTGGCGCCTCGGCCCGACGATCAAGACGGCGGCCCAGCTGTCCGAGGCGATGATCCTGTCCGCAAAGAGCGAGACCACGCTGGACCCCACGCGCCCCGCCGCACGGACGCTCGACGCGCTGAACACGTTGCTCGCGGGGCTCGGGTTCGTCCCGGGCATGGAGAAGGCCGTGGAGATCGTGGGTACGTCGCTGGCGGTCTGGCAGGGCCTGAACGAGGGACTCGTCGGGCTGTACCCGACCCAGTTCACGCACATCACGGCCAAGGTCGGCCCGCTCGAGTTCCCGGAGGACTTCTCCGGGGCGGGGTCCTGGTTCGACGTGAAGGCCACGGCGGCGTCCACCGGGTGGAGCGCGGACGCGACGTTGGCCGGCCTGATCATGAACTTCGTCGCAAGCCGCGCCGGAACCGCACAGCGGCCCCTCCCGCCCGGGATGGTCAACGACCTCGCGGGGTTCGTCGAGGGTCAGGTGGCGAGCACGGTGAACAACGAGCTCCAGGCGTGGCTGCAGCGCCAGCGCCAGCGGGTGTTCCGTTTCTGTGCCGACACCTGGACGGTGGACGTCACCGACCTGCCGTACAGCACGGCGCAGGTGCTCGACCGTCGCTTCGCCGTCGACCCGTCCGTGCGGTCGGTCGTGCCCCTCGAGGTGGGGCCCGACGTCCTGCGCATCGCCCCGGTCGCGGCCACCTTCGGGGGACGCACCATCTTCTTCGACAAGCCGATCCGCACTCGCCCCATCGTGATCGACGTGGTCCCGGACATCATCGTGGTCCACGATCCGGGCGAGGTCGTGGAGGTCGCGGCCACCATCGAGAACGCCGAGCATCCCACGCTGGACTGGGACCCCGGGCGAGGTCGGTGGGACGACGGGCTCGGCCGGGAGACCAACGGGCCACGGGATCGGCGCCTGCGAACGCCCACCGACCCCTCGTTCTACCCCTTCGAGGTGGTCGTGGAATCCACCAGTCGCACCGGCCTGCGGGCGCACGGACTGCCCCCGCGGCTCGACACGGCCACGGTGCGGCTCGGTCGGCCCGAGGTCACCATCCTGGGCACCGACCGCCTCACCCCGCTGGCGTCCGGTGACGTCGTACGGCTGGACGGCACGGAACGGGACGGCGTCCCCGAGGTCTACCCACTCGTGGTGGACGTACAGGGGTACGACCCGAAGGACGTGGAGCTCCTGTCCCTGCGGGTACGCGTGCGCGACCGGGTCCTGGACGTGCCCGTGGACGACCTCGCCGGGGTGCCCCCGGGGCGCCGTCGCCTGGACCGCAGCGTCGTGCTCCATGACTTCCCTGCGCCTGAGCAGGACGTGGTCGTCGAGGCCGAGCTGCTCCGGTCCGGCACGCCGATCGCGACGAGGACGCTCGATCCGCTGCACCTCGAGCTCGAGCGGGAGGGGCTCTGCGCCCGGTTCGCCGACGTCGCCGGCGAGATGATCGCCGTGTTCGGGTCGCGGGACACCTTCAATTCGGCCGCCGACGTCCGCCGCAGCGTGTGGGGCGGCCCCGAGTGCCAGTACCTGTTCCAGCAGGCCGCGTCCTTCGGGATCGTGCTTGCCCCTGACGAGGTGCCGTCCCTCGCTGCCTGGCGTGACCGCTTCTACGTCGGACAGGCGCGCTCGATGGAGGCCGTCGGGGGCCTCGGGGACGGGGCGGTGCTTCTCTCGGTCCCGTCCCTGGCAGGCAAGACCGTCGTCTTCGAAGTGGACGGCGAGCTGTGGGCCGTGGGCGGGACCTACGGCGGCAGCGACGACGGGCTCGTGCCCGGCGAGGCGATCACCGACGTCGCTCGCGTGGTTGCGAACGCCCTGCGGGGTGGGTGAGCGAACCCGGTCGTACCGTCGCGCCTACGATCACCGCCCCGCCCCGTCACGAAGGCTGCCGACCGTGCCCGAACCCCGGGTCGCCCGCTCCCTCGACGAGATCGAGCCCGCCGATTCGGTGGTCACCATCGGTGTCTTCGACGGCGTGCACCGCGGGCACCGCACGTTGATCGGGCGCGCACGCCGCCAGGCCGAGGAGCAGGGCCTGCGCGCCGTCGCGGTGACGTTCGACCGCCACCCGATGGAGGTCGTGCGCCCCGGCTCGCAGCCGAAGTACCTGCAGAACCTCGACCGCAAGGTGACCGCGCTGCTCGCCGAGGGCGTGGACCTGGTCTACGTCGTGACCTTCGACTACGAGTTCTCGCAGCAGAGCGCCGAGGAGTTCATCCAGCAGACCCTCGCCGGCCCCGTGCGGGCCCGCCGGGTGATCGTCGGCAGCAACTTCCGGTTCGGCCACGGCGCCGAGGGCGACGTGGTCATGCTCGCCGACCGCGGCCAGGAGCTCGGCTTCGAGGTCGAGGCCGTCACGCTGCTCGAGGTCGACGGGGTCGCGATCAGCTCGACCGAGATCCGCGATCGCATCGCACGGGGCGAGGTCGAGTGGGCCCGCGAGGGCCTCGGTCGGCCGCACGTGCTCGAGGGCGCGGTGGTCAAGGGCGACGCCCGCGGCCACACCATCGGCTTCCCCACCGCCAACGTCGAGGTCGACGACCGCATGCAGATGCCCGCGAACGGCGTGTACGCCGGCCACGCCGTGGTGCTCGGTCGGGACGGGACGCTGTACCCCATGGTCGTCAACATCGGGCAGCGTCCGACCTTCGGCGGCGAGCACGTGACCGTCGAGGCCCACCTGCTCGACACGGACCTGGACCTGTACGGCGAACACGTCGGCCTGTCGCTGGAGCACCGACTCCGCGACGAGCGGAAGTTCGACGGCATCGACGCCCTGAAGGCGCAGATCGCCGCGGACGTCGAGCGGGCGCGGGAGCTGCTGGGCCTCGCCTGACCGGGACTCAGCCGAGTCCGGGCCACACCACGCAACGGCGCGGTACACCAGCAGCACGCCCAGCAGCGCCAGGGCCGTGAGCGCCAGCCCCACCCCGTGACGGGGCGGGACGATCCGTTCGTGCTCGCCGGTGGACGGCAGGGCGTGGACGCCGGCGTCGAGCTCGGCCAGCAGGTCCCGTGCGGCGTCGAGCTCGTCGACCGGTACCACGACGCGGATCGCGCCGTTCAGCATCAGCCCGAGCTGGGGGTGCACCCCGCCGGCGTCGTCGGTCCGGACCCGTGCCTGCAGCCCGTGGGCCTCCAGCGCGCCGCGCACCAGCTGGGCCTGGACCCGGGTGGTGCAGCTCGCCACCGTCGCCTGGGCCTGCAGGGCGGGGGAGGGGTGCTCGAGGGGATCCACGACGGCGCCTCGGGAGGGGCCCGCGAGCGTACGGCGAGCGCCCCGCTGGCGCCCGGCCCCTCGGCCGCTACACTCGCACGCCGCGACCTGATGTCCAGGTCGCCTCGCCGTGCCCGTTCGGGCCATGGGACCACCGAGCCCCGCCAGGCGCACCGCCGGAGACGACCTCCGGCACCACGCCACCACGCGGACCGGTTCCCCGATGCCCGGCGGGACAGGACGACACACAGGAGACCACGTGGCCGTCGAGCTTCCCGACGACAAGCAGCAGATCATCGAGCGCTTCGCCCAGCACGAGGGTGACACCGGATCCCCCGAGGTCCAGATCGCCCTGCTGACCAAGCGGATCGGCAAGCTGACCGAGCACCTGCGCGAGCACAACGGCGACCATCACACCCGCCGTGGCCTCATGCAGCTGATCGGCAAGCGCCGTCGCCTGCAGAACTACCTGCGCAAGACCGACATCGAGCGGTACCGCACGCTCATCGGCGAGCTCGAGCTGCGCAAGTGACGTGACGAGCCGGGGCATGATGCCCCGGCTCTTCGCGTTGTCACATGCACCACCCGGCCACTGGCCGGACCAACTGCACACACGCACCGCACGACGGCCTCGACCGGGCAGCAGGACACGGTCGGTCGTCAGTGGAGACACCTCGAGGCCCCGCACGGGTCGGCGCGCTTCGAGCTGCCCTCACTGATGCACCGGCACTCGCCTGCCCCACGGTCCGAGCCCCCCGTCGTGCCGTGCCCCCGCCCGCACACGCGGCGCGGGAACGACACGAATGGAGGCACCTGTGGGTGCACTCGGAACCACCGAACACACCGTCGAGATCGACGGCAAGACCATCACCTTCGAGACCGGCAAGCTCGCCCCGCAGGCGGGCGGTGCCGTCGTCTCCAGCCTCGGCGACACCAAGGTCCTGACGACCACCACCGCCGGGCCCGTCAAGGACTTCCTGCCGTTCTTCCCCCTCACCATCGAGGTCGAGGAGCGGATGTACGCGGCGGGGCGCATCCCCGGCTCGTTCTTCAAGCGCGAGGGCCGTCCCGGCGAGGCCGCGATCCTCACCTGCCGGCTGACCGACCGCCCGCTGCGCCCGACCTTCGTCGACGGGCTGCGCAACGAGGTCCAGGTCGTCAACACCGTCCTGCAGACCGCCCAGTTCGACCCCTACGACGTCGTCGCCATGAACGGCTCGTCGCTGGCCACGATGCTGTCCGGGCATCCCGTTCTCGGGCCCGGTCGCGTCGGTGCGCTACGCGCTGAACCGCAACGGTGACTGGATCGCCTTCCCGAGCTTCGAGGAGCTCGAGGAGGACGTCGTCTTCCAGATGGTGATCGCCGGCCGCTCGAGGACGACGGCGAGGTCGCCATCCTGATGATCGAGGCCGAGGCCACCGAGGACGCGGTCGTCAAGATCGACATGGGCGCGCCCAAGCCGACCGAGGAGCTGATCGGCGAGGCCATCCAGTCGGTCAAGCCGATCATCAAGGACCTCTGCGAGGCCCAGCAGGCGTTCGTCGACAAGGTCGGTGTGCGCCAGGTCGGCGAGTTCCAGCTGTTCCTCGACTACGAGACCTCCACCTTCGACCGCATCGACGCGCTGGCCGGCGACACGGTGCGCGACATCTACGGCGACCCGTCCACCGGCAAGGAGGCCAGCGACGAGAAGCTGCAGGCCGCCAAGGACGAGGCCGTCGAGGCCTTCCTCGCCGAGCAGGACGAGGACGCCGACCGCGAGGACCTCGGCAAGCAGGCGCGCAACGCCTTCCGCTCGGTCGAGAAGAAGGCCGTCCGCAAGATCGTCACCGAGACCGGTCGCCCGCATCGACGGGCGCGGCACGACCGACATCCGCGCGCTGAGCGCCGAGGTCGGCGTGCTGCCGCACACCCACGGCTCCGGCCTGTTCCAGCGCGGCGAGACCCAGGTCCTCAGCGTCCTGGCGCTGGGCACCACCCGCGACGGGCAGCGCGTCGACTCCCTCGACCCGGTCGAGGAGAAGCTGTACATGCACCACTACAACATGCCCCCCTACTCGACCGGTGAGGCCGGCCGGGTCGGGTCGCCCAAGCGGCGCGAGATCGGGCACGGGGCGCTGGCGGAGCGTGCGGTCAAGCCGGTCCTGCCGGACGCGGACGTGTGGCCCTACGCCATGCGCGTCGTCTCCGACGTGCTCAGCTCCAACGGCTCGACCTCGATGGGGTCGGTCTGCGGCTCCACCCTGGCGCTGATGGACGGCGGTGTGCCGATCCACGCGCCGGTCGCCGGCATCGCGATGGGGCTGATCTTCGAGAACGGCACCTACACCACGCTGACCGACATCCAGGGCGTCGAGGACTTCTACGGCGACATGGACTTCAAGGTCGCCGGCACCCGCGAGTTCGTGACCGCGCTGCAGCTCGACACCAAGCTCGCCGGCATCCCCTCGGACGTGCTGGCCGACGCGCTGCTGCAGGCCAAGGACGCGCGCCTGCAGATCCTCGACGTGATGACCGAGGCCATCGCCGAGCCCCGCGAGGAGGTCGCCCCGACCGCCCCGCGTGTCGAGATCGTCTACATCCCGCAGGACAAGATCGGTGACGTCATCGGTCCCCGCGGCAAGATCATCAAGGAGCTGGTGGAGGTCACCGGCGCCCAGATCGACGTGGACGAGGAGGGCGGCCAGGGCGTCGTCAAGATCTACGCGAACGAGAAGTCGGTCGCGGACGACGCCGTGTCCCGCATCAACGCCATCGCCAACCCGGTGCTGCCGGAGGAGGGCGAGCGCTTCAACGCCACCGTCGTCAAGACGGTCGACTTCGGCGCGTTCGTCTCCCTGACCCCGGGCACCGACGGCCTGCTGCACATCTCCGAGCTGTCGAAGATGGTGGGCAAGCGCCTCGACCACGCCGAGGAGGCGGTCAACGTCGGCGACACCGTGCTGGTCGAGGTCCTGCAGGTCCTCGACGGCGGCCGCAAGTTCAAGCTCGAGTACGTCGGCGAGAAGGCCGAGAAGCAGGACTCGGGCGACGACCGTGGTGGCCGAGGTGGCCGTGACCGTGGCGGCGACCGTGACCGCGGTGGTCGCTCGGGCGGCGGTCGTGACCGCGCCCGTGGCGGCGACCGCGACAAGGGCGGCGACCGCGACAAGAGCGACGACCGCGACAAGGGCGACCGCGACTCCGGCACCGACCACCGCGCGTCCGACGACGACGGTGGCAACGGTGGCGGCCGCGAGCGCAGCCGCGGCCGGGAGCGCTCGCGTTCCCGCAGCCGCTCGCGCGAGCGTGACTGACCACGTGACCTGAGCACACACCACGACGCACCCGGGCCGGCTGGCCCGGGTGCGTCGCGTTCCACCGGAGCAACGATGGAGTTCTGCGACACCACCACCGAGGCCGGCGTCCGCGTCATCACCGAGGCCATGCCGTCCATGCGCTCGGTGGCCCTCGGCCTGTGGTTCCCGGTCGGGTCGCGTGACGAGGACGCCACCACGTACGGGTGCTCGCACTTCCTCGAGCACCTGCTGTTCAAGGGGACCGCGCACCGCAGTGCCCGGGACATCGCCGAGCTGCTGGACGGGATCGGCGGCGAGGCCAACGCGTTCACGTCCCGCGAGCTGACCTGCTTCTACGCCCGGGTCCTGGACCGCGACCTGCCCCTGGCGCTGGACGTGCTGGCCGACATGGTCCGGGACGCCACGAACGCGCCGGCCGACGTCGAGGCGGAACGGGCGGTGGTGCTCGAGGAGATCAGCATGAACCTCGACACCCCCGACGACCTGGCGATGACCCACCTGTCCGAGCTCGCCTTCGACGGGCACGCGCTCGGGCTCGAGACGCTCGGCTCGGTGGCGTCGATCACCGCCATGCAGCGCGACACCATCCACGACTGGTTCGAGGCGCGCTACCGCGCCGAGGACCTCGTGGTGACCGTGGCCGGCAACGTCTCCCACGACCAGGTCGTCAAGCTGGTCGAGGACCTGCTCGGCGACCTCGGCCGCCCCGGGTCCGGGGCGACGCCCCGCTCCGCGCCCCCGGGCCCGCGCGCGGGCACCGTGCGCGTGCGCCACCGTCCCACGGAACAGGCCCACGTGGCCGTGGCGGCCCCCGGCATCGACGTGCACGACCCCCGACGGCCTGCCCTGCGGATGGCCAGCACCGTGTTGGGGGAGGGGATGTCGTCGCGGCTGTTCCAGGAGATCCGCGAGGCTCGCGGGCTGGCCTACACGGTCTTCAGCTTCCTCGGCTCGTTCACCGACGCGGGGATGGTCGGCGCCTACGTCGGCACGATGCCGGCACGCGTGCACGACGCCGTCGCCGTCCTGCGCGACGAGCTGGTGCGGCTGCCTGACACCGTGGAGCGCGACGAGGTCGAACGTGCCCGGTCCGCCCTGGCCGGGGGCATGGTCCTCGGGCTCGAGGACCCCGCGTCGCGGATGATGCGCCTCGGCACCCTGGCCATGACCGACCGTCCGCTGCTCAGCGTCGACGAGGCGATCGCCCGCATCGACGCGGTGACGCTCGACGATGTCGTCGACGCCGCGCGCCTGTTCGCCGCGCCGCGTGTCGCCGCCGTCGTCGGCCCCTTCGACGAGGACCCCGACGCCTTCGCCGACAGTGTCCGCTGACCGGCCCCGCGACGCGACGCCGCCCCTCGCCGGGGTGCTGGTCGCCGACTTCTCGCGCGTGCTCGCCGGGCCGTTGGCCACGATGACGCTGGGCGACCTCGGCGCGGACGTGGTCAAGGTCGAGCACCCGGACGGGGACGACACCCGGCAGTGGGGGCCGCCGTGGTCGCCCGCGACCGGCGAGGCCACCTACACGCTGGCGGTCAACCGCAACAAGCGCAGCCTGGTGCTGGACCTGGCGGACCCCGGCGACCTGGTCCTGGCCCAGCGGCTCGCGCGCCGTGCCGATGTCGTCGTGCACAACTTCCGGGCCGGGACCGCCGCCCGGTTCGGGCTCGACCACGACAGCGTGGCCGTCGACAACCCGCGCGTGGTGACCTGCGCGATCAGCGGCTTCGGCAGCGAGGGACCGGGTGCCGCCCTGCCCGGCTACGACCTCCTCGTGCAGGCCGCGGCCGGGTGGATGGCCGTCACCGGCGACGCCGACGGCGACCCGACGAAGGTCGGGTTCGCGCTCGCCGACGTGGTCACCGGCCAGCAGGCGACCACCGCCATCCTGGCCGCCCTGCGCGCCCGTGACCGGGACGGGGTGGGGCAGGCCGTCGACGTCGCCCTCTTCGACGCGGCCCTGGCCGCGCTGGTCAACCTCGGGACGGCCTGGCTCGACGCGGGCGTGGACACGACCCGGCAGGGCAACCGCCATCCCAGCCTGGCGCCCTACCAGCCGCTGCAGGCCGCGGACGGCCTCGTGGTGGTGGCCGTCGGATCCCCGCGGCTGTGGGCACGGTGCTGCGGGGCGTTGGGCCGCCCCGAGCTCGTCGACGACCCGCGGTTCGCCACCAACGCCGATCGGGTGGCCCACGTCGACGCCCTGCAGGCCGAGCTCGAGTCCGTCCTGGGCGCCCACCCCGTGACGCACTGGGTCGCGGTCCTGCAGGCCGCCGGCGTGCCCGCCGGACCGGTCCGCGGCGTGGCCGACGCCTTCACCCTGGCCGACGAGCTCGGCCGCGACGCCGTCGTCGACCACGGGGACGGGCGCCGCACGGTGGCGTCCCCGCTGCGGCTGCGGCGCACGCCCGTCGTGGTGGACCGACCGCCGCCGGGGCTGGGGGAGCACGACGCCGAGCTGCGGCGGTGGCTCGGCGACGAGGACCGGTAGCGTCGCGCACCCGTCGAGGAACCAGGAGACGACGTGATCCGCGTGGGTGTGATCGGGGCCGCCGGCCGCATGGGCGCCGAGGTGTGCCGCGCCGTGGCCGCGGCCGAGGACTGCGAGCTCGTGGCGGCGGTCGACCCGGGCGCCGCCGGCCAGCCGTTGGCCGAGGTCGCCGGTGTGGGCGACGACCTGACCGTCGCCGGCGAGCTGGACGCCCTCGTCGAGGCTGGCGCCGAGGTGGCCGTGGACTTCACCCACCCCGACGTCGTCGCCGACACCATCCGCTGGCTGCTCGACCACGACGTCCACGCCGTGGTGGGCACGACCGGACTGGCCGACGACGACCTCGCCGACCTGCGCGAGCGCGCCGAGGCGGCGGACGCCAACGTGTTCCTCGCGCCGAACTTCGCGATCGGGGCGGTGCTCCTCATGCAGTTCGCCGCGCAGGCCGCTGCACACCTGCCCCACGTGGAGATCATCGAGCTCCACCACGATGGCAAGGCCGACGCCCCGTCCGGTACCGCGCTGCGGACCGCCGAGCTGGTCGCCGACGCCCGTGCCGAGACCCCGGCGTACGTCGGGGGCGACGACGCCCACCCCGGGGCGCGTGGGACCCGCCACCACGACGTCACCGTGCACTCGGTCCGCCTGCCCGGGCTGGTGGCCCACCAGGAGGTCCTGTTCGGCGGCCAGGGCCAGACCCTGTCGCTGCGCCACGACTCGACCGACCGCACCTCGTTCATGCCCGGGGTCCTGGTCGCCGTGCGAGCGGTGGGCGACCTCGAGGCACCGCTCGTGGTCGGGCTGGAACACCTGCTGTAGGGTCCCCGGGCAGGGACGGGGACTCGTCCCGCCACCGTGCGCGTGGTCGTGCGCACCCCTCCACCGGGAGGTCATCCGATGTCCGATTCGCCCGCGCCCGACACCTCGTCCAACGAGTCCCCCGCCACTCCCGCGGAACCCACCGAGGACCGCTACACGGAGGCGATGCGCCGGTTCTCCGGCGACCTGCGGATGACCCGCCAGGTGTGGCAGTCCATGCTCGACCGCGGGGTCGACATCCGCGAACGCCACTACCGGCTGTTGCTGTCGGCGCACCTCGACGGGCGTGATCTCGAGGGTGCCCGCGAGGTCCTCGACCGCATGCGCGCCGCGGGCATCCAGCCCGACCCGGCGATCCGCTGGCAGGTCGCCGTGGCCACCGGCCGCGCCGGCCGCACCACCGAGGCCGCCGAGCTGCTCGACCAGCTCCGCGAGGAGGGCGTGCAGCCGCCGGACAGGCTGGTGCCGGCGGTGTTCTCCACCGAGCTCGCGGCGGGGCGCCTGCCCGCGGCCCGGGCGCTGCTGCGCCGCATGGCGGCGGCGGGCCAGGGCGCCCAGCCCGCCGAGTACCGCGCCATGCTGGCCGACGTGCTGGACCGTCGCGCCATCAAGGACGGCAAGGCCCTGTTCGAGGCGATGCTGGCCGGCGGCCACCCGCCCACGGGGCGCGAGGTCGAGCAGGTCGTCGGGATGATGGCCCGGGCCGGCCACACCGAGCGTGCCGAGGCGCTGCTCGAGCTGCTCACCGAGCACGGCGTCGGCATCCCCGCCGACGCCCGCAACGAGATCGTGCTGGGGTGGGCCCGGGCGGGGGACGTCGACCGGACCCGCACCGCCCTTGCCCAGGTCGAGGAGGCTGGCGGGTCGTCGACCAGCCACCACCACAACGCCCTGCTGACCGCCGTGATCGCCGCCGGCGACGTCGACGCTGCCTGGACCCAGGCCGCGCACCTCGCCGACCGTGCGATCCCGTCGGGCGCCAACCTCGAGGGCCTGGTCGAGCTGTCGGTGAAGGCGAAGCGGACCGACCTGGCCCTGTCGGCCATCGACTGGATGCTGATCCTCGGCGTCCCGGCGCCCCCCAACCGTGTCGCCGACGTCGTCGGGGCGCTGGCACAGACCGGCCAGCTCGACGTCGCCATCGAGATCTTCTTCGAGACCGCTCGCCGCGGGGTCACGCCGGACCGCCGACGCGCCCGCGACCTGGTCGAGGGGCTGGTGAAGGCCAAGCGCCTCGACGACGCCCGCCGGCTGCTGGACAAGCTGCGCACCGACAAGATCCTCACCAACGGCCGCCACTACGGCTCGCTGCTGTCGGGCCTGGCACGGGCGGGTCGCAGCGACGACGCCGTCGCCCTGCTGCGGGAGATGCTGGACCACAGGATCCAGCCGACCGTGGCGGACGCGTCGCGCATCGTGGCCGGGATGGTCAAGGCCCACCAGGACGACGCGGCCCGGGAGCTGCTCGACACCCTCGGCGAGGCCGGGATCGGCGTCGACGAGCCCACCTACCGCGAGCTGATGTGGTCCTACGCCCGCAAGGGCCAGTACGACCCGGCCAAGGCGGTCCACGACCGCATGGTCGCGGCGGGCATCACCCCGGACGACCGGCACGAGAAGGCGCTCGCGTGGGCCTCGGGCGAGACGCAGCGCCGTCTCGACCCGAACGAGGACGCCACCGACCACGACCACGAGGAGACCGCCCCCGTGACCGACGAGTCGCCCACGGACGCGTCCGCCACCGAGCAGCCCACCGCCACCGGCGAGGCACCGCAGCCACCGGCCGAGACGCCGGCCACCGCCCCGACGCCCACGCCCGACGCGTCGACGCCGCCCGAGGACCCGGCGCCGGCCGACGCCGACACGCCTGACCCCACGGCGCTGGGCCAGGCGCCCCAGCCGCCGCAGGACGGCCAACCCGCCGAGGCCCCGGCCATCGACCCGGACGCCTCGCCCGACGACCAGGGCTGACCCCGCACACGACGAGACCCCGGCGCGAACGCCGGGGTCTCGCTGTGTCTGGCGGTTGCCGGCCTCAGCCGATGAGGCCATTGTCCGACAGCCACTGGCCGGCGATGTCGGCCGGCTGCTGGCCCTCGGAGGCCTGCCCGTTGAGCTCGGCGAGCCCCTCGGTGGTCAGGGTGGAGGAGATCTCGTTGAGGATGTCCTCGATCGTCGGGTTGGACTCGAGCGCCGACTCGGCCACGACCGGGATGACGTTCTCCGGGGGCGTCATGCCCTCCGGGTCCTCGAGGGGGACCAGCGACCCGTCGGTGAACACCGGGTCGGTCGAGAACAGCAGGATCACCTGCACGTCACCGTTCTGCAGCGACGCGAGGCGGGGGGACTTCTCGGCGATCGTGGTGAACGAGACGTTGTCCAGGCCGTACACCGACTGCAGGCCGGCGAAGCAGGTCTCGCGGTCCTCGCACTCGGGGCCGCCGGCCAGCGTGACGTCGCCCGCGTCGGCGAGGTCCGGGATGGCGGTGACGCCGTTGCTCTCCGAGTACTCCTTGGTGACCACGAACACGTTGCGGTCCTGGGCCTCGGAGGGCTCGAGCACGGCCACTCCCTCCTCGCCGAAGAGGTCGGTCAGCTGCTGGACGGCCTCCTCCGTGCTGCCCGGCGGTTCCTCGCCGAAGCCCACCGAGATCGCGGACCCGACGTACTCGGGGAGGATGTCGATGTTGCCGCCGGTGAGCTCGGGGAAGACCAGCTCGCGGGCCCCGAGGTCGGGCTGGCGGTTGACCTCGATGCCGGCGTCCTCGAGGGCCTGGGCGTAGATCTCCATCAGGATCGTCGACTCGGGGAAGTTGAAGCCGCCGATGGTGACGGCCTCACCGCCGCCGCTGTCGCTGGGGGCGTCGGTGGCCGAGGCGGTCCCGGTCGCCGACGGCGTGTCGGTGCCGGACGTGTCGTCCGAGCCGCAGCCGGTGAGGGCCAGTGCGGCGATGGCACCTGCGGCGAGCAGGCGGTACGAGGAACGCATGTCGTGTCCTTGGGCGAGGTCGCGAGTGGTCGTGGAGCCAACGAGGGCGATCGTAGGATGAGGTTCGGGGCGTCTGGCACTCCGGACGGACGGGGCCGGTCAGCCCGGGGCGCCGAGCTGGACCGTGTCGTCGCCGCGGGACCCGGCCTCACCGCGCAGCTGGGCCGGGACCAGGCGGGACTGCACGAGCCCGAACAGGCCCTCGGCCACGAGCACCAGGGCGGCCATCAGGATCGCCCCGACCAGCACCTCGCCGCGACCGTTGACCCCGACGGAGAAGCCGTCGATCACGAAGCGCCCGACCCCGCCACCGTCGAAGACGATGGCGCCGATGCCGACGGTGGCGATCACCTGCACCAGGGCGATGCGGATCCCGGCGAGGATCACCGGCAGCCCCAGCGGGATCTCCACACGGCCGAGCAGCTGGCGGTCGGTGAACCCCTGTCCCGTCGCGGCCTCGACGACGGTCGGGTCGACCTCGGCGATGGCCGTGTAGGCGTTGGTGAAGATCGGGGGGATGGCCAGGGCCACCAGCGCCACCGCGAGCGCCCAGAAGCTGTCGATGCCCCAGCGGATGTTGAACAGCAGGAAGAACACCACGATCAGCCCGAACGAGGGGATCGCCCGTCCGATGTTCACGACGGCGCTGGCCAGGGCCTCGGCCCGGCGATGATGGGCCAGCCACACCGCGGGCGGAAGCGCGATCGCGATCGCGATGACCATGGACACGCCCGTCGCGATCAGGTGCTCGATGATGCGGTAGGGGATGCCCATCGGGGCGGTGAGGCTCCACCGGCCCGGTTCGGCCAGGAAGTTCCCGACGGCGCTCAGCAGGTCGCCCATCAGCTGGCCCTCCCACGGCTCCAGGGCGTCAGCACCCGCTGCAGCCCGACCAGGGCGAGGTCGAAGGCCACGGCCAGCACCACGGACAGGACCGTCCCCGTGACGATCATCACGGGCAGCGGCGGGAGCAGCCGGAAGCCGGTGAGGATGAGGCTGCCGAGGCCTCCCTGGCTGATGATGGCCGTCACGGTCACCAGCCCGATGACGGTCACGGTGGCCACCCGCAGGCCCGCGATCATCACCGGCACGGCGAGCGGCAGGCGGACCCCGGTGAGGATCTGGCGCTCGGTGTAGCCCTGGCCGCGGGCCGCCTCCACCACGTCCTCGGGGACCCCGTCGAGGCCGGTCATGAAGTTCCGGACGAGGATCAGCACCGTGTAGGTGCTCAACGCCAGCACGGCGGTGGTGAACGAGAAGCCGAAGAACGGCACGAGGAAGGCGAACGCGGCCAGTGACGGGATGGAGTACAGCACGCCGCCGACCGCGAGGATCGGGGCGTACAGCCGGCGCCACCGCAACGCGGCCAGCGTCAGCAGCAGCGAGACCGCCAGGCCCAGCCCGACCGAGACCAGCGTCAGCCAGACGTGCTCGCGCGTGGCGTCCCAGATGAGGTTGGTGTTCCGGCTGATCCAGCCCCAGTCGACCAGGGGCTTGCTCTGGGCGAGGACCGTGGGGATCACGCCCACAGCTCCGCGGTGAGCTGCTCGAGGAACAGCATGCCGTGGTAGGTGTCGTCGTCGTAGACCGCGGCGACGTTGTTGCGTGACGACACGATGGCGTTCAGGGCCGTGCGCAGGGACGCGTCGTGCTGGACCCAGACCCGGAAGTCCCGCGTCTCGTGCTGGTCCAGTGGGCGGTCGTCGTCCAGCGCGCTGGTCCACAGCCAGCCGCGCAGCCGCTGGCCGTCGAGCACGCCGACCCAGTTGGCGTCGTAGGCGTCCGCGGCCCGTCGCGCCTCCTCGGCGCTGGCGGTGGACGCCACGACGGGGCCGCGGTCGAGCTTGATGTCGGAGACCGCACAGCAGGGACAGCCGCCGCAGGGCGCGTTCCTCGCCGAGGAAGTCGACCACGAAGTCGCTGGCGGGGTGGCGCAGCAGCTCGGCCGGTGGTGCGTACTGCGCCAGGACCCCACCGACGTCCATGACGGCCACGTGGTCCCCGAGGGCGGTGGCCTCGTCGATGTCGTGGGTGACGAACACGATGGTCTTGTGCAGCTCGGCCTGCAGGTCGAGCAGCTGCTGCTGCAACCGGCGGCGCACGATCGGGTCGACGGCGCCGAAGGGTTCGTCCATCAGGAGCACGGGCGGGTCGGCCGCGAGCGCCCGCGCGACCCCCACGCGCTGGCGCTGCCCGCCGGACAGCTCGGACGGGTAGCGATCGAGCATCGCCGCGTCGAGGTCCATGAGGTCCATGAGCTCGCGGGCGCGGTCGCGCATCCGGCGGTCGTCCCAGCCGAGCAGCCGGGGGACGGTGGTGAGGTTGTCCTCGATGGTGCGGTGCGGCAGCAGGCCGATCTGCTGGATCACGTAGCCGATCCCGCGGCGCAGCTCGTGGGGTGGCAGCGACCGGACGTCCTCGCCGTCGATCGTGATCGTCCCGCCGGTCGGCTCGATCAGCCGGTTGATCATCTTCAGCGTGGTGGTCTTGCCACAGCCCGATGGCCCGACCAGCATCACGATCTCACCGGTGGGGACGTCGAGGTCGAGGGCCCGCACGGCCGGTTCGGTGGTCCCGCGGTAGCGCTTCTCGACGCCCCGCAGGCGGATCATCGGGTCGGACACGGCAAGCCCTTCGCACGGGCAACGAGACTACGCCGGCCGCGGCGGTCACTGCCGGCGGCGGGTGCGGGCGGTCGGCACCGCCGTCGTCGGGTCTTCGGGCCAGGGGTGCTTGGGGTATCGCCCCCGCATCTCGGCCCGGACCTGGCCGTACGCCCCCGCCCAGAAGGCCGGGAGGTCGCTGGTGACCTGCAGTGGCCGGCCGGCGGGGGACAGCAGGTGCACGACCACGGGGACGCCGGCGACCGTGGGCGTCCGGGTCGCCCCGAACATCTCCTGCAGCTTGACCGCCAGCACCGGCCCGTGCGGGTCGGCGTAGTCCACCCGGACCGAGCGCCCCGACGGGACCGGCAGGTGGGTGGGCGCGAGCTCGTCCAGGCTGGCGGGCGCGCTCCCAGCCGATGCGTTGCGCCAGCGCGTCGGCCAGCGGGACGCGGGCGAGGTCGGCGCGTCGCCTGGCGGTGCCGAGGAACGGGGCCAGCCACTGGTCGAGGTCGGCGAGCAGGGCGTCGTCGTCCAGCGCCGGCCAGTCCTCGCCCCGCGGCGTGCCCGCGACGAAGGACGCCCGCGCGCGCAGGTCGCGGGTGGCGCGGCCCCACGGCAGCAGGTCGAGCCCGCAGCGTCGGACCCCCTCGAGCAGCGCCGCCTGGGCGTCGGCCAGCGGCGCGTCGGACAGCGGGTCCTCGCGCAGGGTGGCCGCCCCGACGTGCAGGCGCCGCCGCGCGACGACGTCCCTGCGCTCGTCGTCCCAGACGACCTCCTCGGTGGTGGCGACCAGGTCCGGGGCGTGGGCCAGCAGGTCGTCGAGGGTCGTCGCCGCCCCGGTCCAGAGTCGCCCGTCCCGTCCACGGTCGTCGACGTCGGTGGCGACGAGCACCTCCGCGTCGGCGAGCGGGTCGCGGTCGTCGACGCTGACGCCGCGCCCGTTGGCCAGCACGAACCGGCCGCGCCCCGCGCGACGCACCGCGATGCGGTCGGGGAACCCCAGCGCGGTGAGCACCCCGACGGTGGTGGCGAGCTCGTCCGGCGTGCCGGCGGCGCCCGCGTCCCGGCCACCGCCCCGGGCGAGGCGGTCCGCGCGTCGACGGACGCGGGCCAGCGTGCCGCGCCGGACCGTGGCACCGGGCGGGGGACGTCGACCGTCGACCACCGCGACCCGGGTGACGAGGTCGGCGTCGGGACGGGCCCGGTCGACGGCCAGGACGTCGCGCTCTCCGAGCAGGGCCGCCAGGCGTGCGGCGGTCGTGCCCGCCCCGAGCGCCCGGCCCCGCAGGAGCAGGTGCGCGAGCCGGGGGTGGGCCGGAACGGCGGCGACGTCGCGCCCGTGGGCCGTCACCCGGCCGTCGGCGTCGAGCACGCCGAGGTCGGCCAGCAGTCGCTGCGCGGCGGCCACGGCCTCGGCGGGTGGCCGGTCGAGCAGGCGGAGGTCGTCGATGGCGGCGCCCCAGGCGGCGACCTGCAGGACGAACGGGGCGAGGTCGGTCTGCAACAGCTCGGGGCGGGGGTGCGCGTCCCGCTGCTGGTGGTCCTCGCGGGACCACAGCCGGATCGCCACGCCCGGGGCCAGCCGGCCGGCACGCCCCGCCCGCTGGTCGGCCGAGGCACGCGACGCGCGGGTCGTCACCAGCCGGGTCATGCCCGTCCGCGGGTCGAGCCGTGGTTCGCGCGACAGGCCGGCGTCCACGACCACGCGCACGCCGGGGACCGTGACCGAGGACTCGGCGAGGTCGGTGGCCAGCACCACCGTCCGCCGCCCGGCGGCCGTGGGTCGCAGGGCGGCGTCCTGCTCGGCGGGGGGCAAGGACCCGTGCAACGGCCGGACGTCGACGTGGCCGGGCACGTCCAGGGCGGACGCGACCCGCCGGATCTCGCCGACGCCGGGCAGGAAGACCAGCACGTCGCCGTCGTGGGCGTCGAGGGCGTCCTCGACGGCGCGGGCGACGTCGGGCGCCAGGGGCGCGACCGGGTCGCGTGGGCGGTGGACGACCTCCACGGGGTGCAGCCGACCGTCGGAGGTCACCACCGGGGCGTCGTCGAGCAGGGCGGCGACCCGCGCCCCGTCCAGGGTGGCCGACATCACCACCAGCGCGAGGTCGTCGCGCAGCGCCCCGCGGGCCTCCCAGCCGAACGCCAGGGCGAGGTCGGCGTCCACCGACCGTTCGTGGAACTCGTCGAGGACCACGGCCCCGATGCCGGGCAGCGACGGGTCGGCCTGCAGCCGACGCACGAGCACGCCCTCGGTGACCACCTCGATCCGGGTGCCGCGCGAGACCTGGCGGCCGTCGCCGGTGGTCAGCCCGACGTGGCCGCCGAGCCGGTCGCCGTGCTCGCTGGCCATGCGCGCCGCGGCAGCACGCGCGGCGACCCGGCGCGGCTCGAGCACGACCACGCGTCCGTCGACGGCCCCCGCCAGGGCCGGGGGCACCCGGGTGGTCTTGCCCGCCCCGGGCGGCGCCTCGACGACCACCCGGCCGCGGTCACGGACCGCCGCCACGACGTCGGCCAGGACGTCGGCGATGGGCAGGTCGACCGGGGACGGCATGGGCGCGACGGTAGGCGAGCCATGGCCCGCGGGACTCAGCGGATCGGGGCGTGCCCGGTGCGCAGCCACTCGGCGTCGGCCCACGCGCGCTCGAGGTCGTCGCCGGCCAGACGCAGCTGCCAGCCGTCCTCGACGTTGGTCGCGGCGTCCGACGGCACCGGGCCGGACCGTTGCGCGGCGACCAGGACGGTGCCCTCGACCAGCTGGGCCACGACGACCACGGCGCCGTCGCCGGCACGTCCCAGTGCCGCCCGCTGCACCTCGGCCGGATGCCGGCCGGCGGCGGTCGCGGCCTCGGCCACGGGGCGGGTCCGGGGCAGGACGGGGCGCAGGCCCGACGCCTCGAGCCAGTGCTCCCAGGCCGCCTGCGGGTCGGTGCCGCGGCGGGGCGCGCGCAGCAGCGACGCGACGGCCCAGCCGGCCAGCACGACCACCAGCAGCATCAGCACGGTCGAGAGCATGGGCGCAGCATGCCGGACCGGTCGCCCCGAAAGCGAGGACCCTGCCGACGTCGATCGGCCGGGTGTCAGCGTGACAGCAGCAGCTCGTCCACCTCGAGGTCGCGCTCGGCGGCCGGCGTGAGCTCGTTCCAGTCGGGCAACCGCCCCCGGTGCAGCTCGGCCACGACCCACAGGAAGTAGATGGCGGCGGGCACCGCCAGGACGTCGATGACGACGAGGTGGCCGTGCACCTCGTACAGGCCCTGGCTGACGTGGACGACCCACGACCCGTGCATCACGGCGCAGGTGACGAACACGACCGTCAGGGACAGCCCGGACAGGCTCCACGTCCCGCGGGCCGCCCGGTTGTGGGCCTGGGTGGCGGCCAGCGTGGCCGCGATCGCGAGGTACAGCGCCACGAGCAGCAGGTTCGGCGCCAGGGTCCACGACAGCCGCAGGCCGCCCTCGAGGGCTCGGGTCGACGCCACCGCCGCCGCCACGGAGGCTGCCCCGAGCAGCGCCGGCGTGATGATCGCCCCGAGGGTCTCGCTGGCCGTGCGGTCACCGGTCCCGCCCCGCATGGCCTCGACCCGCAGGAGGAAGAAGATGATCCCGGCGGGCAGGCCGACGGTGATGGCGATGAGGTCCACCGTGCCCGCCGTGCCGTCGACGAGCACGTGCAGGCCGTGCTCGAGGTGGTGCGGGCCGCAGGTGAAGGCCATCGCGACCCAGGCGAGCCCGAAGTGGGACGGGCCGCGGGTGCGCCAGTGCCGGCGCAGCTCGGCGATCGTCATGAGCCCGTAGGTCGTGTAGACGAGGCCGGTGACGACGTTGGCCAGCGCGACCCAGGCGACGATCACGACGGCGTCCGATCGGGCTGCGAGGGCCGGGGACTGCCGGGGGTCACGCCCACCTGGGACATGAACTCCTCGATCATGCTGAGTCCGTGCTCGTCCACCGGCTCGGGCGCGGGGCGGGCGGCGGCGTCGACCCGGGGCAGGCGGACCGTGAAGGTGCTGCCGACGCCGAGCTGCGAGGTCACCACGACCCGGCCGCCCATCGCGAGGACGAGCTCGCGGACCAGGAACAGCCCGACGCCGGTGCCGCCGAAGCGTCGCCGGTCGCCGGTGCGGCCCTGCCAGAACCGGTCGAAGCAGTGGCGCTGCTGCTCGACGGTCATGCCGATCCCGTGGTCGGTGACCTCGACGACGACGTCGTGGTCGTCGTGGGTCACGTGGGTGACGATGTCCCCGCCGTCGGGCTGAGTACTTGCGTGCGTTCTCGAGCAGGTGGTCGAGGACGACGGCGAGCGCCTCGGCATCCGCGTGCGCGAACGGGACCGGCGCGTCGGCCACCCACGTCAGGTGGTGGTCGGGGCTGGCCCGGTCGAGGACGTCGACCTGCCGGCCGACCACCGCGGTGACCTCGACGTCGGCCAGCTCCACGTCGGTGATCCCCGCGCGAAGGCGGCTGGCCTGCAACAGGCGGCCGATCATCACGTCCAGCTCGGCGGACTTGCCGACGATGGCCGTCAGCAGCCGGTCGCGGACCTCCGCCGGGAGCTCGTCGCGGGCGGCCAGGGTCTCGGCGGAGCCGCGGATCACGGTCAGCGGGGTCTTCAGCTCGTGCGAGGCGGTGGCCAGGAAGGTGTTCTCGGCGTCCCGGGCACGCGCGATCTCGGACACGTCGCGGAAGGAGTGCAGCAGCTCGATGACGCGCCCGTGACGGTTCGTGATCGGCTGCACGCGCGCCAGCAGGGTGGTGCGGTTGCCGTCGCCGTCCTCGGTCCAGACCTCGAGGTCGTGGCCCGGTTCCTCGGCGAGCGGGCAGCGGCTGCAGTCCAGCAGTGCGTGGTCACGGTGCAGGCCCAGCACGTCCGAGCAGCTGCGCCCCACGAGGCCGCTGCCCCCGGCCAGGTCGACCGCGGGCTGGTTGCCGTCGAGGATCCGTCCCGACGGCGTGGTGACGAGCAGGGCCTCGGTGACCCCCTGGAGCAGCGCCCGTGAGCGGCCGGACAGGAACGCGATGCGCTGGCTGCCGCCCGTCACGGCACGCCGCAGCTGCCGGCCCTGCACGGCCACCGCCACCGCCGTCACCGCCACGGTGACGCCGAGCACGCCGCGAGCCGGGATGGGGGCACCGACGAGGCCGACGACCGCGGTCGTCCCGAGCAGGGTGACCAGCACGAGGTCGGCCAGTCGCGACGAGACGGCCCCGGCGACGAACAACGGCAGCAGCATGACGGCCATCGCCACCCGGACGGGTGCCGCGGTGAGCACGACCAGGGCGGCGATCACGGCGTCGCCCAGCAGGACCGGGCGCGGCAGCCACCGGGGTGAACGCCGGTCGCGGGTGGCCCACGTCAGCAGCCCGGCGACCAGGGGCATCGCGGCGGACAGCACGACCGGCACGGTCGCCTCGTCCGCCGGCATGGACGCGGTGGCGACGGCGGCTGCGAGGGTCGCGATGATCACGCGCACCGCCCACCCACCCCCGAGCGGGGGAGGGGGCGGTGACACGCGCGCGACGTCCACGGTGCGAGCCCGACGGGAGGGGGATGCCGATGGGAGTTTCGTCGGCAGGGCGGCTCGGTGGGTGAAGGGTGCCGGCCTGCGTGCGTTCTCAGCGCTCCGCCGCGGCCAACTGGGTCCGGGCCAGCTCGGCGTAGAGCCCGCCAGCCACGACCAGCTCGGTGTGGGTGCCCCGTTCGACGACCTGGCCCTGGTCGAGGACCAGGATCTCGTCGGCCTCGACGATCGTCGACAGGCGGTGCGCGATCACCAGGCTGGTTCGGTCCCGGAGGATCTCCTTGAGGGCCGCCTGGACGTGGCGCTCGGACTCGGAGTCGAGGTGGGCGGTCGCCTCGTCGAGGATCACCACCGCCGGGTCCTTGAGGATGACGCGCGCGATGGCCACCCGCTGCTTCTCGCCGCCGGAGAGCCGGTACCCGCGCTCGCCGACCACCGTGTCGTAGCCGTCGGGCAGGCGGGCGATGACGTCGTGGATCCGGGCGGCCCGGCAGGCCGCGACGAGCTCGTCGTCCGTGGCGTCGGGGTGGGCGTAGCGCAGGTTGGCCGCGATCGAGTCGTGGAACAGGTGCGGGTCCTGGGTGACCACGCCGACGGCGTCGGCCAGGGAGTCCAGCGTCACCTCGCGGACGTCCTGGCCGTCGATGGTGACCGCGCCCTGCGTCACGTCGTGGATGCGGGGCACCAGCATGGACATCGTGGTCTTGCCCGCGCCCGACGGGCCGACCAACGCCACCATCGTGCCCGGCGGGGCGTCGAGCTCCACGCCCTGCAGGATCCAGTCGGACGCCGCGTCGCCGTGGTCGGACCGGGGCCCCTCCAGCGACTCCAGCGTCGATCCCGTCGCCGCGGGGTAGCGGAACCAGACGTCCTCGAACCGCACGTGGCCGCGGGGGTCCTGCAGCGGCCGGGCGTCGGGCGCCTCGGCGATGGCGTGGGGCAGGTCGGTGACCTCGAAGACCCGTTCGAAGGAGACCAGGGCCGTCATCAGGTCGACGCGGGCGTTGGACAGCTGGGCGAGCGGTCCGTACAGCTGCGTGACGTACAGGGCGAGGGCGACGACGGTCCCCACCTCGATGGTCGGGGAGCTGATCGCGATGCGTCCGCCCACGAGGTAGACGACCGCGGTGGCGGCCGTGCCGATGAACCCGAGCGCGGCGAACAGGGCGCGCCCCGCGATGGCCTGCTTGACGCCGATGTCGGCGACCCGGCGGGCCTTGCCGCCGAACAGGCGGGTCTCGGTGGGCACGCGACCGAACAGCTTGACCAGCAGCGCCCCGGAGACGTTGAACCGTTCGGTCATGACGGTGTTCATCTCGGCGTTGATCCTCATCCCCTCGCGCGAGAGGTGCTGCAGCCGCACGCCGACGATGCGGGCCGGGATCGACGAACAGCGGCAGCAGGGCCAGCGCCAGCAGCGTGACGCGCCACTCGAGCGCGAACATGAACACCAGCGTGACGGACACCGAGATCAGGTTGTCGACGATGCCGCCGAGCGTGCCGGTCAGGGCCCGTTGCGCCCCGACCACGTCGTTGTTCAGCCGGGTGATCAGCGCCCCGGTCTGGGTGCGGGTGAAGAACGCCAGCGGCATGCGCTGCACGTGCTCGTACAGCATCACGCGCAGGTCGTGGATGAAGCCCTCGCCGATGGTCGACGACAGCCACCGCTCGAACATCGACAGCACGGCCATCCCGAGCCCGATGCCGAGCATCCCCGCGAAGATGAGGTTGAGCAGGTGCAGGTCCCCGCCCGGGATGGCGCGGTCCACCGCGATCTTGATCAGCTGCGGCGGCAGCGCCCCGAGGGTCGCCCCGACCACGATCAGGCCGATGAAGCCGGCCAGGCGGCGTCGGTACGGCCGGGTCAGCCCCCAGGCACGCTTCACGACGGCACGGTCGAGTCCGCGGGTGCCCACGCCGTCGATGTCACCGAGGCGGCGCAGGCCCCAGGCGCCGTGCATGCTCATGCGGATCTCCGAAGGGTCGATCCCGGGATCGCCGGGCGTTCGCGGGTGCAACGCGCGCCCCGGCCGGGATGTGCCCGGGGCGGGGCTAGCCTGCGCCGACCATGCTCATGTCTCGTGCCCCTCGTCCTGCCGCCGGGTCGTCTCGCGCCACCGGTCGGCGCGGGGCGGGGCGCCTGGTGGCGGGGGTGCTGGGCGCCGGGACGACCATGCTCGTCGGCGCCACCGTGGTCCGGATCCAGCGCATGCGGCGGACGGCGCAGGAGCACGCCCACGACCTCGAACGGTCCGCGACGGTCGGGGAGGGCCTCGGCGAGCCGGTACGGCTGCTGGTGCTGGGGGACTCGGCCGCCCGAGGGTACGGCCTCACCGACGCCGCGACGGCCTTCCCGCAACAGGTCGCCCGGGGGCTGGCCGCCGCGACGGGGCGCCGCGTCGCGGTGACCTCGCTGGCCACCGACGGGCACCGCACGGCCGACGTGCGCACCGAGCAGGTCCCGCTGGTCCGCGCCGCCGACCCGGACGTCGTCGTCGTGTCGGTCGGCGTCAACGACGCCATCGGGCGGGTGCCGCCCGACGAGGTCCGGGCGAGCACGACCGCCCTGCTCGACGCCGTCGAGGACGCCGGCGACGGGGCGCTGGTCGCATTCGTGCCCTGTCCCGACCTCGGTGCCGCGCCCGGCTTCGGCTGGCCCCTGGCTCGCCTGGTGGGATGGTCGTGCCGTCGGGTGGCACGCGCCCAGCGACGGGCGGCGGCGGGGCGCGACCTCGTCGTCGTGCCCCTGCCACGGCCGGACGCCACCATGTTCGGTGGCGACGGGTTCCATCCCGGCGAGACCGGCCACGCCGCCATGGCCCGGCTGGTCGTCGAGGCCCTGCTGGACCACGCCGCCGAGGTGCTGGCCCGCCCGCTCGCCCCGCGTGGACCGCAGCCCTGACCCCACTCACGTCCCCTCGACCCTGGAGCAGCCCATGGACCTGCAGCTGACCGACCGCGTGGTCGTCGTCACCGGTGGCACCTCCGGCCTCGGTGCGGCCGTGGCCGCCGCACTGGTCGACGAGGGCGCCCGCGTGCTCGTCGCCTCCCGGACCCCGGGGCGGGTCGAGGCCGCGGTGGCCGCGCTCGGGGGACCCGACCACGCCCACGGCCTGACCGCCGACATCACGGCGCGCACCACCCCGGCCGAGCTGCTCGAGGAGGCCGACCGGGCCTTCGGGCGCGTCGACGGGCTGTTCGTCTCGCATGGTGGTCCCGCCGCGGGTTCGGCGGGCGCGATGACCGACGGCGAGCTCGACGACGCGCTGCTGCTGGCCGCCGCCGCACCCATCCGCCTGCTCCGTGCCTTCGGCGAGGTCCTGGGCGAGGGCGGCGCGATGGTCGCGCTGACCTCGACGACCTCGGTCGAGCCCGTCAGCGGCCTGGCCACCTCCAACGTGGCCCGCCCCGCCGTCTGGGGCTACGTCAAGACCCTGGCCGACGAGCTCGGCCCACGGGGCGTGCGCGTCAACGCCCTGCTGCCGGGCCGCTTCGCCACCGATCGCCTCGACGACCTGCACCGCTCCCTCGCCGACAGCCAGGGCCGCACCTTCGACGAGGTCCGCCGCGACGCCGCCGAGGCCATCCCGCTGCGCCGCGTGGGCGACCCCGACGAGCTCGGCCGCGTCGGCGCCTTCCTGCTCTCCCCGGCCGCCTCCTACGTCACCGGCCAGGCCTGGGCCGTCGACGGCGGCGCCATCCGCGGCCTGTAGCGCCCCGCCGCCCCGCCGCCCCGCCGCCCCGAGCCCCGCAGCCCACCCCGCGCCCCGCAGCCCGCCCCACCCGGAGCCCGCCCCGCGCCCCGTGCCCCCGGAGGGATTGCTGCGGAGCTTTCGCTCACGAGATGCGCGAAACCTCCGCACCAACCTCGGTCTCGGGCGCCCCGACGCACGTGCTGCGGAGCTTCCGCTCACGAGATGACGGGAAGTTCCGCACCAACGCGGGTCGCAGCCCGTCAGCGCGGGGCGCGGGCTCGCAGCACGCGGTCGAGGCGGGCTGCGAAGTCTTCCCAGCCGCGGTGGAACATGGTCCACGTGAGCTCGAGGATGAGCCACTCGCCGTGCTCCGCGAAGTCGTTTCGGCGACGTGCGTCCTCGTCGAAGGCCCGCCGGCCTGAGTGGGCGGCCAGGCCGAGGCACTCGAGGCCCACCCGCTGGTCGCGGTAGGGCAGGTCGATCCGCCGGGTCCGCCCCGCCACCACGAGCTCGTGCTGGCCGGGGTCGGGGGCCATGCCACGGTCACCGAGGCGGTGACGGGCCCGGTGCTCGAACCCGGAGTCGCTGGTGTCCTCGCGAAGCTCGTCGGCGATGACCCGGAAGGTCGCGCGGCCGGGAAAGCGTCGCCGGGCCGCGAGCTCGCGGTCGAGGTGGCCGCGTGTCAGGTCACCGGCGAAGCGGGCGTCGATCGCCAGGTCGAGGAGCGCGTCTGCGTCCGTCGCGGCCGCGAGGTCGGCGAGCATCCGCCCCGCTGGGACGACCTGGATTCCGTGCTGGACGCGCATGCCCTCCGGCCAGGTGCTGGACTCGGTGACGTGGAGGCCGTCACGGCGGGCAATGCTCGCTCCGTGTCGTGTGAGCAGGTGCACGTCGGTCGGGGCGGCGGTGACCAACCCGTACAGGAACGCCGCCGACCACCCGGTCACGGCCGCGTCGCAGCGCACCGCGTGGAGGGCGGCACGCATGCGCGACAGGCTCCGGTCGGTGCTGCCGGGGAGGACGCCCACGCCCCGGAACGGCCGATCGACGCCCGGGCTCCGAAGCAGTCGCCCCCACGTTGCAGGACTGACGTCCGCCTCGGCCCGGACGGAGGGGCCGAGGACGTGGTCGTGGCGGGCGGCCAGCCGCGCCAGCTCGATGGGGTTCATGCCGAAGTGTCGAGCCAGAGCCCGGGTCCGCGACCACTCGATCCCCGAGGTGTGGACGACCCGTGCGCCGGGAGCTGCGGAGGTTTCGCGCACCATCAGAGCGCAACCTCCGCACGAACCCTCGACCTCGCCGTCCAGTCACCGTTGATGCGGACGTTCCGCTCGTCAGATGAGCGAAAGCTCCGCAGCAACGCGACGGAGGTGCCGGATGGGAGGGGGTGGCGGGGCGCGCCCCGCCCCGCCTGGCCATGGATGGGAGGGGGTGGCGGGGCGCGGTCCGGCCCGAGCGCTCCGGATGGGAGGGGGTGGCGGGGCGCGGGGCTAGCCTCGGCCGGCAGCGTGGACCGCCACCTCCTGGGAGCCCTCGTGGACCTCGACGCCCGCCCCGTCCCGCCGCCGCAGGACCAGTTCACGGACGCCGAGCGGGCGGTGCTGTCCCGGGCGTTCACCAACACCGACGACCACGTGTTCGGCCTGACGGACCTGCCCGAGGTGGTCAAGGGAGCGCTGTTCGCGAGGTACTCGCGGTCGCCGAAGTCGATCCGACGGCTGTACCTGGACGAGTTCGTCCCGCAGCTCGAGGGCCTGTCCGAGGACGCCGACGCGGACGGTGACGGCGGGATCGAACGGGCCGACCGGCTCTACCAGAAGGTGTTCAGCGAGTACGGCGACGACTCGGTCGCCCAGCTCGGCGGGGCGCACGTGGCGGCCGAGGAGGTCAGCAACCTCATGACCAAGCAGCTCGAGTGGGGGCGGCTGGCCGCCTACCTCGAGCAGTCGACCCGCTACATCGCCTACGACATGCGGGTCGACGGCCGCTGGCGGTACTACCGCGACCCGGACGTGATGGCCGGACCGCACGCCGGGGCGTACGTCGAGCCACCTCGACGCCATCTTCGCGACCTACGCCGAGCTGGTCCCGCAGGTCCTCGAGTGGGTGCGCACGACGTGGCCGCAGGACGAGGCGACGTCCGACGTCGTCTACCGCAACGCGACCAAGGCCAAGGCGCTGGACCTGCTGCGCGGCCTGCTGCCGGCGGCCACGACCTCCAACCTCGGCATGTTCGCGTCCGGGCAGTCCTACGAGATGCTGCTGCTGCGGCTGCGATCCTCCGAGCTGGCCGAGGCGCGCCACCTCGGCGACCGCCTGCTGGCCGAGCTGCGCCACCTCATCCCGGCCTTCCTCACGCGCGTGGACCGCCCCGACCGGGGCGGGGTCTGGTCCGAGTACCTGGCCACCACCCGCCGCGACACCCGGGCCCTCGCGGCCGAGCTGCTGGCCGACGCCGACGCCGCCCCGGCCGACCTCGTGACGCTCACCGACTGGTCGCCCCGCGACCCGGTCGCGGCCGAGCAGGCGCTGGTCACCGCGGCCCTGTACGCCCACACCGACCTGCCCGAGGCCCAGGTCGCCGACCGCGTCGCGGCCCTGTCGGCCGACGACCGCGCACGCGTGCTGGCCGCCTACGTCGGCGAGCGCGCCAACCGGCGCCACAAGCCGGGGCGCGCACTCGAGCGGGTCTGGTACCGCTTCGACGTCCTCGGCGACTACGGCGGGTTCCGGGACCTGCAACGCCACCGGATGCTGACCCTCGAGTGGCAGGACCTCACGACCCGCCACGGTCACGAGGTGCCCGCCGAGCTCGAGGACGCGGGCGTGGCCGACGCCTACGCCCGTGCGATGGACCGGTCGGCCGAGCTGTACGAGACGCTGCGCCCCGACCACCCCGCCCAGGCCCAGTACGCGGTCTGCTTCGGCTACCGCGTCCGCTACGTGATGCAGCTCAACGCCCGCGCGGCCATGCAGATGCTCGAGCTGCGCTCCACCCCGCAGGGCCACCCCGCCTACCGCCGCGTCGTCCAGCGCATGCACGAGCTCATCCGCGACGAGGCCGGCCACACCGCGATCGCCGATGCCATGAGCCACGTCGACCACGGGGCGGCCGAGCTGGAACGGCTGGAGTCCGAGCGCGCCGCCGAGGCGAGCCGCACCGCCAACCGGGCGGGATGAGTCCCGATCCTGGGACTCATCCGCACCGTTGCACCGGCAATCTCACGAGCGGGCGGGGTGAGTCCCGCATGTGGGACTCATCCGCACCGGTGGGTCACTCCGCGACGGTGACGGTGATGCTGTCGGTCGGCGTGCCGCTGGAGCCGTCGGTGCGGGTGAAGGCCCGGGTGTCGGCGGTCTTGGCCTCGATGAAGACCGACCACTCGCCGGGCTGGTCGACGGTGACCTCGTAGGTCGCGCGGTCGCAGCCGGCGGCGCAGTCCTCGGTGGGGACACCGACGGTGGCGGTGTTCTCGCCCGTGTCGAGGGACACGACGGTGATGGTGAGGCCGACCTGCTCCTCGGGGTCGGTCAGGCGCCCCGCTGGACACGAACCCCTCGCCCAGCGTCCCGCCGGTGGCCTCGACGACCAGCTCGAAGGTGCCCGGTTCGACGGTCGCCCCGTCCTCGGGCTGGACGATCTCGACCGCGAGGTCGTCGAGCAGGGCGTTGTCGAGGCCGACCGTCACCGGGTGCCACGCCCGCTTGATCGGCGTCTGCAGGACGAGCGCCGCCACCACCGCGACCACGATCCCGCCGAGCAGCACGGGGGAGGTCGGGGACAGGTCCGCCGGGGTCAGGGCCACGATCACCAGAGCGAGCAGGGCGACCACGCCGACCGGGAAGGCCCAGCCGACCCAGTCCGACAGGAGCCGGGAGGTCGCCCCGGACAGCGACGCGAGCACGGCGGTGCCGGCCAGGGGCAGGATCAGGTCGCCGGGCTCCTCGATGCGCACCACGCCGGCCACGACGAGGACGACCACGACCACGAGCCCGAGGGCGAGCAGCGTCAGCAGGGCCTGCCAGGTCGCCCCTTCGCCGGCATGTGCCAGCGGCAGCAGCCGGATCGGCGGCGTTCACAGCAAGTCCTCGACCTCGTCGTCGGTCTCGAAGTCGATACGGGTCGCCTCGACCTCGGCGGTGTCGATCGCCATCACCACGGGCACGTGGTCGGGGTGCACCCGGTAGGCCTCGTAGTCGTCACGGCTGGCGAACCCGGTGACGAGTGCGGTGACCTCGGCGTCCGTGACGTCGTGGCCGATGCGGAGGAAGGCCACCTCGTCGAGGGAGTCGAGTCCCGGCGAGCTGGTCCTCGATGTCGGTCCGGGTGGCCTCGTCGACGCCGGTGAAGTCGAAGCGGACGATGTGCCAGAACACGGTGGCCCTTCGGGCGGGAGAGATGGGTGCGCGACCCGGGCAGGGCCCGATGGATCGGGTCAGCCGTACGCGGGCGTCGTTAGGATAGGGAGCCACACATCCACGTCGAACCCGCACTCGAAGGTGTTCCCACCCATGCCAGTCTCCTCCCCGTTCGGTCGCGTCGGAACCGCGATGGTGACCCCCTTCCACGAGGACGGAGGGCTCGACCTCGACGGGGCGCAGACCCTGGCCTCGCACCTCGTGGACCACGGCACGGACATGGTCGTCGTGCACGGCACCACCGGCGAGTCGCCCACGTTGCGCGACGAGGAGATGTGGCAGCTCCTCGACGCGGTGGTCGACGCCGTCGGTGACCGCGCCCACGTGATGATGGGCACGGGTTCCAACGACACGCGCAAGGCGGTGCACTCGACCGAGAAGGCCACCGAGCACGGCGCCGACTCGATGCTCGTGGTCACGCCCTACTACAACAAGCCGACGCAGCGGGCGCTGCTGGCGCACTTCCGCCGGGTCGCCGAGGCCACCGACAAGCCCGTGATGCTCTACGACATCCCGGGGCGCACGGCGCGCGAGATCGAGCTGCCCACCATCGTCGAGCTCGCCCAGGTCGACAACATCCGCGGCCTGAAGGACGCGGTGGGCGACATGGCCAAGACCGCCGAGGTGGTCAGCCAGACCGCGGACGCCCCGGGTGGCTTCGTCGTCTACTCCGGTGCCGACGAGTACAACCTGCCGCTGCTGGCGGTCGGCGGCGTGGGCGTGGTGTCCGTCGCCTCGCACCTGGCCGGTGACCTGGTCGCCGAGATGCTCGCCGCGGTCGACACCGACCTCGACCGCGCCCGCGAGATCCACCACAGCCTGCTGCCGCTGGTCCGCGCGCTGTTCTCCGAGGCGTCGCCCGGTCCGGTGAAGGGGGCGCTGAACCGCCTCGGCCTGCCCGCGGGGCCCGTCCGTGGTCCGCTGGTCGACGCCCTGCCCGAGACGGTGGACGCCGTCCTCGCCGCGCTGGACCACGCCGGGATCTCGCACTGATGGCGCGCTCGACGGACCACCCGCCCGTTCGCGTCAGCTTCTTCGGCGGCCTCGGCGAGATCGGTCGCAACATGGCGACCATCGAGGTCGACGACCACGTCGCCGTCGTCGACGTCGGCGTGTTCTTCCCGAACCCGGAACACCTCGGCGTGGACCTGATCCTGCCGGACTGGTCGGCGCTCGAGGGCCGCACCGTCGACGCGGTGTTCCTCACCCACGGCCACCTCGACCACATCGGGGCGCTGCCGTACTTCCTGCAGGACTTCCCCGACGTCACCATCTACGGCACGAAGCTGACGCTCGCCTTCGTGCAGGCGATCCTCGACGAGTGGCCCGACCTCGACGCCCCCGAGATGGTCGAGGTGCTGCCCGCCGACGTGCTCCAGCACGGGCCGTTCACGGTCGAGGTCATCCAGGTCAACCACTCGATCCCGGACGGGTGCGCCTACGCCTTCCGCACGCCCCACGGGATCGTCGTCCACACGGGCGACTTCAAGCTCGACCAGACGCCCGTCGACGGCCGGCCCACCGACCTCGCCCACTTCGCACGGCTGGGCGACGAGGGCGTGGACCTGCTGCTGGCGGACTCGACCAACGCCGACGTGCCGGGCCACGTGCCCACCGAACGGGTCGTGGGCCAGTCCCTGCGCGAGGAGATGCAGCGCGCCACCGGGCTGGTGGTCGTCGCCTCCTTCGCGTCGCACGTGCACCGCATCCAGCAGGTGCTCGACGCGGCCGCCGCCGTCGGCCGGCGCCCCGTCTTCGTGGGCCGGTCGATGGTCAAGAACATGGACATCGCCCGACGTCTGGCCTACCTCGACTTCGACCACGAGAGCGAGGTCGCGATCAAGGACGTGCCGGACCACGACCCGCGCGAGCTCGTGATCATCTCCACGGGCAGCCAGGGCGAGCCGTACTCGGCGCTGTCGCTGATGGCGTCGGGCGACCACAAGCACGTGCAGGTCGGCGAGGGCGACACGATCATCCTCGCGTCCAGCCTCATCCCCGGCAACGAGCAGGCCGTGTTCCGCTCGATCAACGGCCTGGCACGGCGGGGCGCCCACGTGGTGCACAAGGGCGTCGCGGACGTGCACGTGTCCGGCCACGCGAACGGCGGTGACCTCACGCTGTTCCACAACATCGTCGAACCCGAGTACGTCGTGCCGGTGCACGGCGAGTACCGGCACATGGCCGCCCATCGCGACATCGCCATCGCGACCGGCTGCCCGGCCGACCAGGTCTTCGTCTGCGAGGACGGCGACGTCATCGAGCTCGAGGACCGCGTCGCGCGTCGGGGCGAGTCCTTCTCGGCAGGTCAGGTGTTCGTCGACGGGCTGCTGCCCGACGTGGGCCCGGCCGTGCTGCGCCACCGCACCCGCCTGGCGGGCGACGGCGTCTGCGTGTGTGTCGTCACGATCGACCCGCACAAGGGCGAACCGGTCGGCGACACGATCCTCATCCAGCACGGCGTGGTGTTCGAGGACGAATCCGCCCACGTGCTCGAGGCGGCCGCCAAGGCCGTCGACCTCGAGCTCGCCGAGGTCAAGCAGCACCGCTTCGCGGACGTGCAGGCCATCCAGCGCCACGTCACCCAGGCGCTGGGGCGCTACTGGAAGCACGAGGTCGGCCGCCGCCCCGTCATCCTGCCCATCGTCCTCGAGGTCTGACGGCCGGCTGCGAGATGTCCCGATGTCGCGGGGCGACCGGCCGCAGACCGAGCATCGGGGAGGTCTGACGGTCAGCCGGTCGGGGCCGGGGTCCGCGGGGCGGGCTCGGGCTCGGGGTCGGCGGGGCGCGAGATCGAGCGGGTGTTCTGCAGGCGCATGCGGGCGCTCTCGAGGAAGGCTGCCGACGCGGTGTTGTCGGACAGGGCGCCGAGGAAGTCGTCGCCGGGGATCCGGTAGAGCCGCAGGGGGGTGACGGCCCGGACGGTGGCGGTGCGGGGGATGGCGTCGATCAGGCCGAGCTCGCCGACGTAGTCGCCGGCCCCGAGCCGACGCAGGTGGCGGTCCTCGGTGCCCGCCCCGTGGGCGGTGACGTCCACCTCGCCCTCGACGACCACGTAGAACGCGTCGGCGGGGGCACCCTCCTCGATGAAGGCGATGCCGGGCTCCACGACCATGTCCTCCGCGGCCGAGGCGAGGCGCTCCAGCGTCGGGCGTGAGGCCGCGGCGAAGATCCCCAGGGCCTCGAGGGCGGCGATGCGGGGCGCGGCCTCGGCCAGGCGGGCCGCGGTCTCGCGGTCGACGAGCCGCGTGAACGGGTAGGCGACGACGACCAGCGCGCCCATCCCGACGGAGAACACGAGCAGGGTGGTGTCCAGGCTGGTGGCCTGCAGGACGGGGGCGACGACCAGCGCCCCGAGCGAGATCGCGGCCAGCACCAGCGTCATGAAGACCCCGAAGACGCGGGCGACGAGGTCCGGGGCCAGCGTGCGTTGCAGGGCGGTGACGGCGAGGACGTCCACGACCAGCGTCCCCGCGCCCCGCACCACCTGGATCGCGACGGCCAGTGCGGGCTGGTCGACCCACAGCAGCAGGGCGGTGGGCAGCACGTACCCCAGCAGCCCGGCCGAGATGATGGTGGCCAGACGGGGCGAGCCGGCGAGCCGGTTCACCAGCGGGGCCATCAGCACGCCGCCGATCCCGAGGCCGACCATCAGCACGCCGAACCCGTCCGGGCCGAGCCCGAGCCGCTCTTCGGACACCACGACGAACAGCACGGTGTCCGTGCCGTACATGAACGACGCCAGCACGCTGGCCCCGACGAGCACTGCGGCCGTCGTCGACGAGGCGATCGCGCGGAACCCGACCGTCACCTGCTTCAGCACCCCGACCTCGCCGCCCTCGGTGACGTCGGTGGGTTGGCTACGGGTCTGCACGCGCGTCGAGCACCACGCGGAGAACAGGAACGTCGCGGCGTTGAACAGGAAGGTCACCTCGACGCTGGAGACCGCCAGGACCGCGGCGCCCAGGGCGGGGCCCGCGATCACGGACACGTTCTCGACGAGGCTCTCCAGCGAGTTGGCCGCGGCGAGGTCGCGCTCGTCGACGATCTGCGGGGTCATCGCCGCCGTGGCCGGGTAGTAGACGGTGCCGATGACCGACGAGACCGCGGCCAGCGAGATCGCGGCCAGGGCCGGCAGGCCGAGACCGGCCACCACGCCCAGCCCGACCATGACCAGCGTCGACACGAGGTCGAGGGTGATCAGCAGTCGCCGGCGTTCCAGGCGTTCGGCGACCACCCCGCCGAAGCTGGACAGCAGCAGCGACGGGACGAAGCGGCCGATCGTGGTCGCGGCGGCCCAGCCGGCCGACTGGGTCGCCTCCCACACGTACACGTAGAGCGCGACGTTGTAGGCCCAGCTGCCGATGGAGGAGACGGCCAGGCCGCCGATCAACCAGCGCAGGTCGGGATAGGCCAGGGCCGCGCGGAAACCCGCGGCGCTCACCGGTCGAGGTCGGCTCATGCGCCCTGCTCCCTGGACCGGCCTCCCGGGGGCCCGGACCAACCGCCGACTCTACGCCTCTCCGGGCGGCCGATGGCGCGTTTGCCCGACGAAGTTCCCCGTCAGCGGACGACGACGGTGCCGGTCATCGAACCGGGGTGGAACTGGCACACGTAGGTGAAGGTGCCGGGCGTGTCGAAGGTCAGGGTCGCTGCCGCCCCGCCCTTGATCGGACCGGTGTTCGGTCCGCCGCCGTCCACGGTCGCCGTGTGGGCCGTCGAGTCCTGGTTGGTCCAGGTCACCGTGCCGCCGACGGCGACCTCGACCGGGTCCGGGGCGTAGTCGAAGTCGGCGATCGTCACGCTGGCCTGCGCGGGGGCCGCCGGAGGGGGCGGAGGCGGAGGTGGGGGTGGGGTCGGGGACGGGGTGGTCGAGGCGGGCTCTGGCGACGGCGTCGGCGACGGGCTGGGCGGGATCGGCCGGATGGGGGACGGCGTGGTCGACGGCGCAGGGGCGGGTGTCGGCGCCGTGGTGCTCGGTGACGGCGACGCCGCGGACGACGCGGGGGACGGGGCGGCCGCGGCGTCGGAGACGGGTGCCTCGGAGCCGCAGGCGCCCAGGAGCAGGGCGAGGGGGAGGACGAGCATGGCGGCGCGGGGGCGCATGGGGGGCCTGTCGGGTCAGGCGACGCGATCGGCGAAGACGACGATGTTGTCGAGGTGGTGGCCGGCGTTGCTGTCGAACGCCCCGCCGCACGTGATCAGCCGCAGGGTGGGGGTGGGGGTGGCGCTGAAGACCTTCTCGCTGGGGAAGCTGGACTTCGGGTGCTGCTCGACGGCCCGGACGGCGAAGGTGACCGTCTGCCCGTCGGCGCCGTCGACGTGGATCTCGTCGCCGGGACGCAGGTCGGTCAGTCGGAAGAACACCGCGGGCCCGGTCTTGGAGTCGACGTGGCCGAGGATGGCGCTGGCCCCGATGCGCCCCGGGCGGGGCGAGTAGGTCCACCAGCCCGCGTCGGCGAAGACCTCGGGGACCTCGATGCCGCCGTCGTCGGTCAGGCCCATGTCGTCGACGCTGGCGTCGACGCCGATGGCGGGGATCCGGATGCGCTCGGGGTCGACGCCCTCGGGCGCGGGACGGTCGGCGAACGTGGCGTCCCCCGCGGCGAAGGGCACCGGCGAGCTCGACGGTGTCGGTGTGGTGCGCGGTGACGGTGGTGCCGGACTCGGCTCGGTCGCCGCGACGCTCGCGGGGGGAGGAGCGGTGGCCGGGGACGTGGGATCCCCGGCCACCAGGGTGGGGTTCGGCGCACACGTGGCCAGCACCGCGGCAGCGAGCGCTGCCGCAGGGATGGTGCGGGCCACAGGTGTGCGCATCAGGGCGAACCCTCCCGGACTGGAACGACTCGGTCAGGCGGCCGAGCCGCGACGACGCAGGCCCAGACCACCGGCGACAGCGGCGCCGGCCAGGCCGAGCAGGACCATCGGGGTGGTGTCGGAGTCGGGGGTCGCGCCGCCCGCACCGGTGGCCACACCGCCGGAGCCGGCGGAGGTCAGGGCGAGCTGGCCGCAGGAGGCCGGCAGGGTGGCCTCACGGGGCAGGGAGTCGTCGAGGGACGAGCGGGCCTCGCCGTCGTACTCGCCGTTGCCGTTCTCGTCGACGCCGTGGACGACGACGTGCAGGTCGGCCAGGGCGCTGGAGACGTCCTCGCTGATGTCGACGGTGCGCGAGTAGCTCTCGTTGCCGACGGGGAAGCGGTCGACGGCCAGGCCGGAGTCGGCGCTGGTGTCACCGGAGGTGGTCAGCGAGACCTGGATGCCGCCGTAGCTGGGAAGGCCCTCGGCCACGTCCACGACGCCGTCACCGTTGCTGTCGGCGTCCATGGTCGGGCACTGGTTGGCGGTGGTGAGCTCGCCGTGGATGTGCTGCGCGTGCGGCAGCCCGTCGGCGAGGCCGGTCGAGTTGACGCGTGATGGTGGCCTGGGAGGCGTCGTCGTTGAGCTGGACGGTGACGGTGCCGCCCGCCCCGGAGCCGTTGAGCTCGGAGAGGTTGGCGGTGTAGGTGCTGCCCCCGTGGGCGGCGAAGGCCGCTCCGGGGATCATGAGGCCGATGGCGGCCGCGGCGGCGACGGTCAGTGTGCGCTTCACGTTCGTGTCCTTGACAGGTTGGGGGTCCGTGGATCGGGAAGCGGTTCGGTGACACCTGACGGGGTGTTTGGTCACCGACCCGGCGACGACAACGACAGCGCCGTAGTTCCAGCGGTGTCGGCGGATACCCTTGGCGCGCGCCGTCCACCCCGCCGACGAAGGCCCGACGTGGCGACCACCACCAAGAAGCCGCCGGCCAAGAGCAAGGCGAAGACGAAGAAGAAGACGACCTCGCGGTCGTCGAGTCGGTCACGCGCCGGGTCGCGCTCGTCCTCGGGACCCTCGCTGGTCGCGCGGATGGTCACGGCCACCCGCGAGCACGTCGGGGACCGCTCCACCGACGTCTACGGCCTGCTGCTGATCCTGCTCGGCGTGATCAGCGGCCTGGCCATCTACGCCGGCCAGGCCGGCCCGGTGGGGGCGTTCCTCGAAGCGATCTGGCGCGGCCTGTTCGGCGTGTTCGGGACCCTCATGCCGATCGTGCTCGTCGGGTTCGGGGGCCTGGTCGTGTTCGACCGCCCCGCCCCGGAGGTGGGCCGGATCGGCGTGGGCACGACCCTGTCCGGCCTCGCCCTGTTCGGCGGCTGGCACCTGATCGCCGGCAGCCCGCACCCGGCCGACGGCCTGCGCGAGCTGTGGCCCGCCGGCGGCCTGGTCGGCTGGGGGGTCGCGACGCCGCTGGAGGCCGGGCTGTCGGTGTGGGGCGCCCAGGCGGTGTTCCTCGTCCTGCTGGTGCTCGGCCTGCTGATCGCCACCGCTACGCCCTTGGCGACCGTCATCGGCGCGGTCCGGACCTGGCTCACGCACGATCCCGCCCGCGACCGTCCGGCCGCGGGGACAAGGCGACGAAGGCGACGAAGACGACCTCGCCGCCCAAGGACAAGCGCCCCAGCGTCGAGGACACCCTCGAGACGCCCCGCCCCGACATCACCGACACCCAACCCGTCGACGACCCGCGCCAGCGCAACCGTGCGACCCTGGCGGCGGCCGAGGCGGTGCAGGACCCCCTCGACGGGCTGTCCGACGCCGACCGCGAGGCCGGCAAGACCCCGGACCCGCCGAAGGTGACCCCGGTGGCCTCGCTCGAGAAGGCCCGCCAGAAGGCCACCAAGCTCAAGCCGGTCGAGGACTGGCGGGACTACCAGCTCCCACCGCTGGACCTGCTCGGCCAGGGACGGTCGATGCAGCGCGAGTCCGAACGCACCATCGAGGCCCAGACCCAGGCCCTGCAGGAGACCTTCGACCAGTTCGGCATCGACGCCACGGTCGCGCGGTGGTCCCGCGGTCCGACCGTCACCCGGTTCGAGATCGAGCTCGGCCCCGGCGTGCAGGTCAAGAAGGTCGCCAACATGGGCGACGACATCGCCTACGCGCTGGCGGCCCCGGACGTGCGCATCGTCGCCCCGATCCCCGGCAAGTCGGCCATCGGCGTCGAGGTGCCCAACCGCCAGCGCGACCTGATCACGCTCGGCGACATCCTGCGCTCGCGCACGGCCATGGACGATTCGCACCCGCTGTACGTGGCGCTCGGCAAGGACATCGCCGGCAACCCGGCGATGGTCAACCTCGCCTCCATGCCCCACCTGCTCGTGGCCGGCGCGACCGGGTCCGGCAAGTCCGTCACCCTGAACGCGATGATCGCGTCGATCCTGATGCGTTCCCGCCCCGACCAGGTCCGCATGATCCTGATCGACCCCAAGCGGGTCGAGCTCGGCGTCTACAACGGCGCCCCGCACCTGCTCTCCCCGGTCGTCACCGACCCCAAGCGCGCCACGGACGCGGTCCAGTGGTGCGTGAAGGAGATGGAGATGCGGTACGAGACGCTGGCGCGCCTCGGCTACCGCAACATCGACGGCTACAACGACGCGGTCGCCAACGGCGAGCTCGAGGACGTGGTCGACCCCGTCACCGGCGAGGTGTCCGAGACCTTCTCGCACATGCCCTACGTGCTGCTGGTCATCGACGAGCTCAGCGACCTCATGATGGTCGCCGCCCGCGACGTCGAGGACGCGATCTGCCGCATCGCCCAGATGGCCCGCGCCGTCGGCATCCACATGGTCATCGCGACGCAGCGTCCCTCGGTCGACGTCATCACCGGCCTGATCAAGGCCAACATCCCCTCGCGCCTGGCGCTGGCGGTGGCGTCGCAGACCGACTCGCGCACGATCCTCGACGGGGCGGGGGCCGAGAAGCTGGTCGGCAAGGGCGACATGCTCTTCATGCCCGCCAGCCAGGGCAAGCCGTCGCGCCTGCAGGGCTGCTTCCTGACCGAACGCGAGATCGAACCGATCGTCACGTTCTGCAAGCGCCAGCGCGAGGCCGACTACGTCGACGGCGTGGTCAAGGACGGCAAGGCCGCCGAGATCGCCGACGCCGGCCGGGGTGGCGACGACGACTCCGACGAGGCGCTGCTGGTCCGGGCCGCCGAGCAGGTCGTGAACTCCGGGCTGGGGTCGACCTCGATGCTCCAGCGCAAGCTGCGCATCGGCTTCGCCCGGGCGGGGCGGCTCATGGACGACCTCGAGGACCTCGGCGTGGTCGGCCCCAACGAGGGCTCGAAGGCCCGCGAGGTGGTCTGGTCGCCCGAACAGCTCGACGCGGCCAAGGCCGAGGGACTGCTGTAGTGCCGGTGACGTTCCTGCTGGTCGTCGTCCTCGGGATCGCGCTGGTGATCGGGGTGGCGGTGCTGTCCCAGCGCCAGCGTGACGCCGTCGAGGCCACCTACCGGCAGGTGTGCGTCGACCACGGGCTCGAACCCACCGACCTCCCGCTCGGGGCGTCGGATTCGTGGCTGTCCCAGTTCGACCTGCTGCCGCGGGGCGACCGCGACCACTCGGCCGTCTGGGGCATGCAGGGCCCGGTCGAGCTGACGTTGGGCGACGACACCGTCGCCGGGACGTGCGCGGCCTTCGAGTGGTGGTGGGAGGACAAGCAGACCTCCACCGACAGCAAGGGCCACCGCCAGACCCGCTGGGTGCGCCGGTCGTGCGTGGCCGCGCTGGTGCGCCTGCCCGCCCCGTACGTGATGCCCCGCATCCGCGTCGAGGGGGAGGGGATGTTCGCACGCCTCGGGATCGGCGGGCGGGGCGACTTCCAGGTCGAGTCCGAGGAGTTCAACAAGCGCTACGACGTGCGCGTGCGCGACCGGGAGGCCGCGATCCGGCTGTTCGACGCCGACTTCCAGCAGCAGCTCCTCGGGCTGTTCGCCGGCAGCACCTTCGAGCTCGCCGGTGACCTCGCCCTCGTGGTCGCCGACACGCCGGCCGGCGGGTTCGCGATGACCGCGCGACGGGGCGGGGCGTCGGGCCTTGCCGGCCTGTTCGGCCGTTCGGGTGATCGCATCCGCACCAGCCCGGACATCGTCCAGGCCCTGCCGACGATGCGGCAGCGGGCCGTGGCCCTGCTGCGTGCGATGCCCGACGGATGGTGGCGCGGGCTGGCCACCCAGCACGGTGGCGGGCGCGGCATGACCACGTTCTGGGTGCTGGTCGGGGCCGTCTGCGTGGTCGGGGTGCTGGTGGCGATCTCCTACAACCGGTTCGTCGCCCAGCGGGCCGGCGTCGAGTCGTCCTGGTCCGGGGTGGACGTGCAGCTGCAGCGCCGCCACGACCTGATCCCCAACCTGGTCGAGACCGTGAAGGGCTACGCGGCGCACGAGCGCGAGGTCCTCGAGCAGGTCACGGCGGCCCGTGCGGCGGCGGTCGAGGCGGACCGTGACCCGGGCGCCGGGCCGGGAGAACAGGCCCGCAGCGAGGACGCCCTGACCGGCGCCACCCACCGCCTGCTCGCCGTCGCCGAGGCCTACCCGGACCTGAAGGCCTCCGCCGGCTTCCGGCAGCTGCAGGCCCAGCTGGTCGAGACCGAGGACCGCATCGCGGCGGCACGACGGCTCTACAACCTCGAGGTACGCGCCCTCAACCGTCGGGTCGAGGCCGTGCCGTCCAACCTCGTCGCGTCCGCCTTCGGCGTCACGCGTGCCGAGTACTTCGAGCTCACCGACCCCGGGGCCGCGCTGCCCCCGACGCTGGACGTGTGACCGCGGGGCCCGCCGGCCTCAGCGCCAGCGGATCCGGCCGTCGGACTGGGGGCGGGTCCCGCGCAGCTGCTTGTTGGCGTTGGCCAGCGCCCCGAGGGCGAACACGCCGCTGATCCCGAGGATGATCAGGCCCACGCGGTCGTGGGCGGTCTCGGGCATGGAGACCTTGCCGCCCTCCTCGCCGCCGCCGGCGGGGGCCGACTCGGTGGCCAGGGCGGGACCGACGGCCAGCGCGAACAGCGTCGCGAGGGTCGCCAGCAGCAGGACGAAGGTGCGCAGTCGAGCGTTCATGGGGCCGGAGCGTAGCGGCGGGGCGGCCTGGGTCACACATCCACCTACGCTGCCGGACCCGCCTGCGAGGGAGGACCACCCCGTGCTGCACCCGAAGGACATCGGCCCGGCGATCTCTCGCCTGCGGGGCGGCACGCTGCTGCTGTTCGACCGGCTGGACGACGACCAGCTCGAGCTCGAGGCGCTGCCGGGCTGGACCGTGGCGGACGTGTTCCGCCACCTGGCGGATTCCGACCGCGGGGCGGTGCTCGGCGGCCACCTGCTGGAGTTCCTGCCCGGCAAGGACCTCGACGAGTTCGAACGCCACAACGACGACAACCTCGAGCGCCTGCGCGAACGCGATCGCGCCACGCTGCGTCGCGAGCTCGAGGTGTGGGGCCGGCGACTGGCCCGCGTGGTCTCGCTGGTCCCCGGGCCGGCGGCCCGGCTGCCGGTCCCGACCGCCTTCGGGCGCCTGCCGCTGGGCTGGGTCGCCGGGTTGCGCCTGTACGACGAGTGGGTGCACCGCTGGGACGTCGCCGAGGCGCTGGACGAGCCCGAACCGCCGATGGACCTGCCGCTGCACGACCTGCTGGCCGAGTTCCAGCTGCGGGCGTTGCCGGCCGGGCCGCTGCGTGAGGTCCGCAGGGACGGCGTGGTCGAGGTGCGCGTGGTCGACGGCCCGGTCTGGCGCTTCGACCTGGCCCGGCACCGTTTCGGCGCCCACGTCGCCGCCGCCCCGACGGCCACGATCCGGGTCGACGTGCCGGCGCTGTGCCTGGTGGCCGGGGCCCGGGTCCCGTGGCGGGACCTCGCCGAGCAGGGCCGGATCGAGGTCGACGACGACGCGGCGGGGTCCGCGGCAGACCGTGCTGGACGCCTGTCGTGTGGTCTGAGGTGTCGTGCGGCAGGCGTGTGGCGACCGTAGGCTGCGCCCACGTGCCGACCGACGAGGGTGAGCCGGCGTGACGAGCGCATGAGCGTAGGCATCGGCGACGCGCTCCGGGAGGCGCGGGAGGCCCAGGGTCGCACCCAGCAGGACGCGGCCCAGTCGCTGCGTGTGCGCTCCGACTACGTCGAGGCGCTCGAGTCCGAGCAGTTCGACGTGTTCGGCGCCGACACCTACGCCCGGGGGCACCTGCGCAACTACGCCGCCTGGCTGGGGCTGGACCCCGCCGAGCTGCTCCACCTGTACGACCGCTACGTGCGCACCGACGACCAGACCGCCCACCACATCGCCGACGCGCCCGTCTCGCTGAAGGCACGCGAGCCGCTGCCGCAGTGGGTGCTCGTGCTCGGGGCGGGCATCGCGGTGCTGGCCGCGATCGCGCTGGTGGGGCTGCTGGGCGATCGCACGCCGGACCCGGCCGACGTCAGCATCGTCGACGAGACCTCGCCCACCCCGTCGCCGACGGTCAGCGCCAGCCCCTCGCCGCAGGTCACGGCCGAGCCCTCGCCCTCGGTCGCTCCCACGCCCACCTTCGACGGCATCGAGATGCTGCTGATCGTCGAGGCCCGCTGCTACCTCGAGATCACCGCCGACGGGCAGCCCCAGCCCCGCAGCGGCCAGGTGATCGAGGCCGGCGAGACCATCGAGGTGCAGGCCGACGAGCAGGTGACCGTGCGCTACGGCAACGCCGGCGGCGTGATCGTCGAGATCAACGGGCAGACCTACGGACGCCCCGGGGGCAACGGCGAGGTGGTCGAGATCACCTACGGCCCCGACGGCCCGGTCGAGGCCCCCGACGCGTAGGCCTGCTGGCCCGGTGGGCCGTACCATCCGGTGCGCCCGCCCCGCCCCCGTGCCCGCCCGGAACGCCCCCGTGTCGTCTGCCGCACCGCCTGATCCGGCCACCGCCCGCGTCGCCATCGTGACGCTCGGGCTGCGGCCGCAACGAGGTCGACTCCGACCAGCTCGCCGGCCTGTTCCTGCGCGAGGGCATGCAGGTCGTCCCCGACGCCGACGACGCCGACGTGGTGCTCGTCAACACCTGCACCTTCATCGCCCCGGCCAAGCAGGAGTCCGTCGACACCGTCCTGGCGGCCTGCGACCTCAAGGAGTCCGGCGCGCGGGGCGTGGTCGTCGTCGGCTGCATGGCCCAGCGCTACCCGCAGGACCTGGCCGATTCCATCCCCGAGGCCGACGCGGTGGTGGGGTTCGCCGGCTACCCGGCGTTGCCGGGGCTGGTCGGCGACATCCTGGCGGGGCGCGCCCACGACCGCATCGTCGGGATCGACCGAGGACAGCCGCGCCCGCCCCCGCGCGCCGTGGCCTGCCGCTCGTCAGCGTCGGCGCCGGTGCCCCGCCGGACCACACCGGGCACGGCCGCCCCGGACGCCCCGTGGGTGGTCCCCGTGCCCGAGTCGCCCCGTGACGACGTGACCCTGCCCGACCTGTCGCCGCAGGACGCGCTGGACCGGATGCCCGACACCGGCCCGCGGTTCCCCGTGCGGGCCCTGACCGACGCCGGGTCCCCGTGGGCCTACCTCAAGATCGCCTCCGGCTGCGACCGGCTCTGCACCTTCTGCGCCATCCCGTCGTTCCGCGGACGGTTCCGGTCGCGGGGCGTGGACGAGCTCGTGGCCGAGGCCGCGTGGCTGGCGGAACAGGGCGTGCACGAGCTGGTGCTGGTCAGCGAGAACACGACCTCCTGGGGCAAGGACCTGCCGGGCGGGCGTGACCTGCAGCCCACGCTGCTGCGCGAGCTGGCCGACGTCGACGGCATCGAGCGGCTGCGGCTGATGTACCTGCAGCCCGACGAGCTCCGGCCCCACCTGATCGAGGCCATGGCGTCGATCCCGGCCGTCGCCCCGTACTTCGACCTGTCGCTGCAGCACGTGTCGGCCCCGGTGCTGACGCGCATGGCCCGGGCCGGGTCTCCCGAACGCTTCGGCCAGCTCATCGGGCGCATCCGCGAGCTCGCCCCGCACGCGGCGTTCCGGTCCAACTTCATCCTCGGGTTCCCCGGCGAGACCGAGGACGACGTCGCCCAGCTCGAGGACTTCCTCGACGAGCACGAGCTCGACTGGGTCGGGCTGTTCCCCTTCAGCCGCGAGGACGGCACCCCGTCCGACGACCTGCCCGACCAGGTCGACGAGGACGTCGCCCGGGCCCGCGTCGAACGCATCGCGTCGGTGCAGGAACGTGCGGCCGACCGTGCCGCCGCCCGACACGTCGGACGGGACGTGGAGGTCCTCGTCGAGGAGGCGGTCCAGCTGGAGGGCGAGGTGGTGCAGGTGGTCGGACGCTCGCCCCGCGAGGCGCCCGACACCGACGGCGAGGTGCGCCTGGTCACCCCCGACGGAGACGTCCCGGACCTGCCGGTGGGCCGCATGGTCCGCGCCCGGGTCGTCGACCACGAGGGCGTGGACCTGGTGGCGGATGGTGGACGGCCGGTGACGTCCACGGTGCCGGAGCCGCCCCACCGCCGCCCGCACGAGGACGGCCCGCACCTGCTGCCGGACACCGACGAGATCGACCGCTACTCCTCCCAGGAGCTGCTCGAGGCCGAGCCGCACTGGTTCAACGTGCCCAACGGCATCACGTTCCTCCGGGCGCTGCTGGTGCCGGTGATCCTGGCGCTGCTGGCGGTGGACGGGCGCTCGGCCCGCTGGTGGGCCTTCGGGATCTTCGTCTTCGCCGCCGCCACCGACTCGGTCGACGGGTGGGTGGCGCGCCGCTGGCACGGCGTCACCCGCTGGGGGCAGCTGGCCGACCCCATCGCCGACAAGCTGCTGATCATCGGGGCGCTCGGGCTCGCTGGCGGTGTTCGGCGAGCTGCCGTGGTGGGCCGTGATCGTGATCGTGGCCCGCGAGGCCGGCGTCACGCTGCTGCGGGTCGCGCTCGTCCGGCGCTACGACCTGGTGATGCCGGCGTCGTGGTGGGGCAAGTCCAAGACCATCTCGCAGGTCTGGGCCATCTCGCTGTTCCTGATGCCGGGCGTGTCGGACACGCTCGAACTGACGGTGCTGTACGTGGCGATCGCGCTGACGTTGTGGTCGGGTATCGACTACGCGTTCCGAGCCGGTCGTCTCTCACGGGGAGCCTGAATGCGAATTGGTGTCTGCTCGGTCGGGACCGAGCTGCTGACGGGGGACCAGGTCGACACCAACGCCGCGTGGCTGTCCGCGCGCCTGGTCGAGCTCGGTGCCGAGCCGGTCCTGCACGTGGCCGTCCGCGACGACCTCGACGAGATGGTCGAGGCGCTGCAGTGGCTGCTCGACCACACCGACGGGCTGGTGATCGGCGGTGGGCTCGGGCCCACGCCCGACGACCTGACCCGTGACGCGGTGGCCCGGCTGGCCGGCGAGGATCTCGAGCACCGCGACGACCTCGAGGAGCTGATCCGCCAGCGCTTCGCGGACCTCGGGGCGCGGATGAGCCCCAACAACCTCCAGCAGGCCCGGGTCCCCGTCAGCGCGACGGCGTGGCCGCCCGTGGGCACGGCGCCCGGGTTCGCCGTGCAGGTCGACGGGCACCCCGTCTGGGTCCTCCCGGGCGTGCCCTGGGAGCTGCAGGAGCTGTTCGACCAGCACGTGGCCCCGGACGTGGTCGCCATGACGGGTGGCCGGGTGACCGTCACGCGCATCGTGCACGTGACCGGGATGGGCGAGTCGCAGGTCTCCGACCGGCTCGCCGACGTCGAACGGCGCGCCACCGAGGCCGGGATGCAGGTGGCCTACCTCGCCACCCGGTCCGAGATCCAGGTCAAGGTCACCACCACCGGCGCGGACCGCTTCGAGGCGTGGGGCAACGCCCAGGACTGGGTCGACGAGATCGTCCAGGTGCTCGGGATGGCCGTCGCCGGCACCGACGCCAACGCGATCGAGCAGGCCGTGCACGACCTGCTGCTGTCGGCCGGGGCGACGGTCGCCGCCGCCGAGTCCGCGACGTCCGGCATGCTCTGCCAGCGCCTGGCGGAGGTCCCGGGGTCCTCCGAGACCTTCCGGGGCGGCGCCGTGGTCTACGCCACCGGGACCAAGGCGGACGTGGTCGGCATCGACCCGGCGCTGCTCGACGAGCACCCCGCGGTCTCGCAGCCGGTGACCGAGGCGCTGGCGCGGCGCGTTCGCGAGCTCTACGGGGCCGACTACGGCGTGGCCACGACCGGCGTCGCCGGACCGGCGTCGCAGGACGGCGTCGAGGTGGGCACGTGCGTCTGGGCCGTGTGCGGCCCCGACGGCCGGGTCGACATGAAGGAGCGTGTCTTCCCCGGCGACCGCGCCACCATCAAGGGCCGGCTGGCCACCGCGGCCATGGAGCAGCTCCGCCGTCGACTGCTGGCGGACCGCACATGAGCGGCTCGACGGCGCGCCGTCGCCTGCTGGCGGACCGCGACGCCGGGTGAGCATGCGCCTGTTCGTGGCCATCGGCGTGCCCGACGCGGTCCGGGCCCACGTGCGCGGGGCGCTGGGCGAGCTGCGCGACGACGACCGGCTGGCCTGGACGCGCCCCGACGGCTGGCACGCGACGCTGGCCTTCGTGGGTGAGGTCGAGGACGCCGACGCCGTGGTGGCCGCCACTCGGGCGGCGGCGGCCGCGGCGGGGGTCGGGGCGCTGGCGGTCACCACGGGGACGGCCGACACGCTGGCGCGACGCACGGCACTGGCGTTGGCCCTGCACGACGAACCGGTCGGGGCGGTCGAACGCCTGGGGGCGGCGGTGCAGGACGCCCTGCGCGACGTGGGGCTCGACGTCGCCCGTCGACGGGTGCGTCCCCACCTCACGCTCGGACGGGCGCGACGGCGGCGCCCCGTCCCGGCCGACGTGCTCGAGGCCGTCGACGTCCCACCCGTGACCTGGGCCGTCGAGGACCTCGAGGTCGTCCGGTCGGTCCTCGGCGACGGACCGGCGACCTACGTCACCGTGGCCCGGGTCCCACTGGTCGGCTAGTCGCCGGCGTCGGTTGCCACGTCGTCCGGGAGGTCCGTCCCGGCGGCCACCGCCGCGGCGTCGTTGGTCCGGATGTCGTCGTCGCCACCGGGCGCCTCGGGTGCCTCCGCGGACGGACGCGCGACCGGGTCGGGCAGGGGCTGGTCGCCGGCGCGAACCGCGGCCATCAGCTCCCAGACGCGGTCGAACACCCGCATCGCCTGCTGCGCGTCGTACAGCGCCCCGTGGGCCTGGTCCTTGTCGTGCTCGACGCCCAGTGCCTGGCAGGTCTTGGCCAGGCTGCGCGGCCCGTCGGCGCCGGGCGCGATGAGCGGCAGCGCCAGCGTCTCGACGTCGAGCAGGTGGTGGTCCCACGTCGGCTCGAGCCCGACCTTGCGGCACATCAGCTCGAGGTGGCGGGCGTCGAAGTCCGGCACGGCGCCGACGAGGTAGGCCCCGTCGGCGTCCTCGAGGAACTGGGCCAGCCACTCGCTGGCGGGGGAGCGGGTCTGCGGCGCGATCCGTTCCGCGTAGTGGGTCAGCTCCAGTGCCTCGGGCGTGGCCCCGTCGGTGGTGTGCTGCGGGAAGTACTGCCGCTCGGCCTCGGACCCGTCCTCGAACCGCACGACCCAGGCCACCTCGGTCAGCTCGTGGCGTGTGTGGTCGAGGCCGGTCGCCTCGGTGTCCACGAACACGAACCGGGGGCGGCGCTCACGCATGCACGAATGCCTTGGTCGACGGGCGGGATCGTACGAGGCTAGCGGCGGTGCCCCGGAGGCCCTTCGCCCTGCCTGAGACCTGTCCCGCCCTGCCCTAGTGTGGCCGACCATGACGTCCCGCCTGGCGACCCTGCGCGCGTTCCTGCGAGGCGACCCCGGCGACGCGTCGGGGCGCAGCATCGTGCTGGCCGTCACGGGCCTCGGCGCCGTCGCGTCCGCCCTGGCGAACATCGCGGGCGCGGCGGTGGTGTTCGCCCTGCTGGTGTGGGTGCTGCCCGCGCCGGACGGGATCGACCGCGGCAGCGTGGTCGTGCGCAACCTCGTCGTGGGCAGTGGCTACCTGGTGGTCAGCCTGCTCGTCGGGGCGACCTTCGGGCTGCGGCGCACGGTCCGTGCGCTGGCCTGGCTGCGCGACGAGCGCGAGCCCGAGGACGACGAGCGGGGCGCGGCGCTGGGCCTGGCCTTCGAGGTGACCCTGCGCCAGGCCCGCTACTGGGCGCTGGCCGTGGTGCTGTTCACCGGCCTCAACGTGGCGGTGTCCACGGTCCTCGGCGTGGAGGTGGGCCTGACCGTCCTCATGGGTGGCACGGTCACGGCCGCCGGCACCTACCTGCTCTACCAGCGGGTGATGCGCCCCGCGGTGGCACGGGCGCTCGAGTCCGAGCCGCCGGGCAAGTTCCGCGTCCCGGGGGTGACGCTGCGGATCTTCCTCATCTGGGCGCTCGGCACGGCGGTGCCGGTCGCGGGAATCGCCCTGCTCGCCGGCGGGACGCTGGTCATCGGCGAGGTCACGGTCCGCGAGCTCGCCGTCGCCGGCCTGGTGCTGGCCCTGGTGGCGCTCGCGGCCGGGTTCACCACGATCATGATCCTCACCCGGGCGGTGGCCGACCCGCTGCGCCTGATGCGCGAGGCGATCCGCAGCATGGAGGCCGGCGACTACGACGTGTCCGTGCCGGTGTACGACGCCAGCGAGATCGGCTTCCTGCAGGCCGGCATCAACCGGATGGCGGACGGACTGCGCGAGCGCGAGTTCATGCGCGACGTGTTCGGGCGCCACGTCGGCACCGACGTGGCCCGCCGTGCGCTGGCCCAGGGCGAGGTGTCGCTGGGCGGCGAGGAGCGCGAGGTCGGCGTGCTGTTCGTCGACGTGATCGGCTCCACCGCCTTCACTGCGGAGCACGACCCGGAGACGGTGGTCGAGTCCCTCAACGCGTTCTTCGGCGTCGTCGTCGAGGTGGTCGACGCCCACGGCGGGCTGGTGAACAAGTTCGAGGGCGACGCGGCGCTGTGCGTGTGGGGCGCCCCGCTGGCGCACGACGACCCGGCGGGCGCGACGCTGGCGGCGGGGCGCGAGCTGGCCGCCCGCCTCGCGCGGTCCGGGGGGCTGCCGGCTGCGGTCGGGCTCGCCGCCGGGACCGCGGTCGCCGGCAACATCGGGTCGGAGGACCGCCTCGAGTACACGGTGATCGGCGACCCGGTCAACCAGGCGGCGCGCCTCACCGAGCTGGCCAAGGGCCGCGACGGCCACGTGCTGGCCACCGGGCAGGCCGTCCGGTCCGCGGGTGCCGACGAGGCGGCGTGCTGGCGCCCCGACGGCGAGGAGGTCCTGCGGGGCTGGGACCACGCCATCGACGTGGCGGTCCCGGAGGGCTGAGCGCGCTCCCGAGTCGTTGGTGCGGAGCTTCCGCTCACCCGGTGATCGGAGGTTCCGCAGCAATCGCGTCGCGGGTGCTGGTCTTCGAACACCCGTTCGGGTAGCGTTCGACGGCGGTGGGCGCGTCCACAGGACGACATCCGGTCCACCGACCTGTCGCACCCGCCCCGTACGGTGCCGAGCACCACGGACCACGCACCGCGAGCGCCGTCTCGCGACCATCCTCAGGAGTCGTCATGACCCGGACGCCCGAGCAGCGCACCAAGGACCTCGACGCCGCGCTCGCCGGCATCGAGAAGCAGTTCGGCAAGGGCTCGGTGATGAAGCTCGGCGACGCCTCCGCCGTGCGCATCCCCGCCATCTCGACCGGGGCGCTGTCGCTGGACCTCGCACTCGGCATCGGGGGCGTCCCGCGGGGGCGCGTCACGGAGATCTACGGCCCGGAGAGCTCCGGCAAGACCACCGTGGCCCTGCACATCATCGCCGAGGCGCAGAAGGCCGGCGGCATCGCGGCGTTCATCGACGCCGAGCACGCGCTGGACCCGACCTACGCGCGGGCGCTCGGGGTCGACATCAACGAGATGCTCGTGTCCCAGCCCGACACGGGCGAGCAGGCGCTCGAGATCGCCGACATGCTGATCCGCTCCGGGGCGGTGGACGTGATCGTCATCGACTCGGTCGCGGCGCTGACGCCCCGCGCCGAGATCGAGGGCGAGATGGGCGACAGCCACGTCGGCCTGCAGGCCCGGCTCATGAGCCAGGCCCTGCGCAAGATCGCCGGGTCGCTGAGCAAGTCCAAGACCTCCGCGATCTTCATCAACCAGCTGCGCGAGAAGATCGGCGTGATGTTCGGCTCGCCCGAGACGACCCCGGGTGGTCGGGCGCTGAAGTTCTACTCGTCGGTGCGCCTGGACGTGCGCCGGATCGAGTCGCTCAAGGACGGCACGGACGTGGTCGGCAACAAGGTCCGCGTCAAGGTCGTCAAGAACAAGGTCGCCCCGCCGTTCCGCAAGGCCGAGTTCGACATCATGTACGGCGAAGGCATCTCCAAGGAGGGCTCGCTGCTCGACATCGGCGTCGAGGAGGGGATCATCCGCAAGGCGGGTGCCTGGTACACGTACGACGGCGAGCAGCTGGGGCAGGGGCGCGAGAACTCGCGCAACTTCCTCAAGGAGCACCTCGACGTCGCGGCCGAGATCGAGAAGCGCGTCAAGGAGAAGGTCGGGTTCGACCCGATCGCGGCCGAGGACCAGCCGGTCGAGGACGATGCGCTCGACGAGGGCGACGAGGAGTGATCCCGCGTGCCTGACGAGAGCTTTCGTTCGGCCGAGGACTGGCTGGCGCAGCAGGGCATCCGGCGCGACCCGATCCGGGTCGACACGACCACCCTGCCGCCGGCCCCATCGCCCGCACCTGACCCCGCTCCCGCAGACGCCCCGGCCGGCCCGGAGCCTGCGACGGACGTGGCGGGTGACGACGCCGGTCCGGAACCCGAACCGCTCGAGGACGCCGTGGCCCGCGCCGTCGGGTTCATCCGCCGCTCCACGGCCATGCACCCGGCCTCCGAGGGACGGCTGCGGGGCAAGCTGGCCGATCGGGACACGCCCCGCCGCGTGGTCGACCTCGCCCTCGAGCAGGCGCGCCGGGAACGGCTCGTCGACGACCGGGCGCTGACCTTCGCCCTGGCCGAGGAACGCCGGGCGAAGGGCCACGCCGCGACCCGGATCCGGATGGACCTGCGCGACAAGGGGCTGCCCGACGACCTCATCGCCGAAGCCCTGGCGGGCACCGAACGCGAGGACCCCGAGGCCGTCGCCTTCGGCGTGGCACGGGACAAGGCGCCCAGCTACGCCCACCTCGAAGCCGAGACCGCCTACCGCCGGCTGGTCGCCTACCTGGCACGGCGCGGCCACCCCGAAGGGCTGGCCCGCAAGGTCGCCCGCGAGGTCGTCTACGTCGACGCGAGAGGCGAACGCACCGCGGGTCACTGACCGGGGCGCGTGGCATTCGGGCCTGGACGGGGGCGCCGATAGCCTTGCGATGCCCGCCCCGCCGGCACGAGACGCCGTGCGACGACGTCGAGAGGGACGCACCGTGAACCTGCTGCAGACCTGGTTGATCTTCGGGGTCCCCGGCCTCGTGCTCGCCGCGGGCCTGTTCGCGGGGCGGTCGCGGATGCGCTCGCTGGTCGGCTACCTGGTGCTGGTCGTGCTGGTCGTGACGTTCCTGCTCGTGCCCGGCGACGTGATCTCGGCGGCGGCCGTGGGCCTGATCACCTTCCTGCTCGTGGCCGTGGGCCGCGGCATGCAGGCCGACACCCAGCCCGAGGAGCAGGTCGCCCGCGCCCAGTACACCCACACCCACGCGGTGGAGGAACGCCCCGCCTGACGGCGGTCGTCGACTGCCCGAGCCTCGTCCGAAGGCGGATCGACCGGTACCGTCCGCGCCATGTCACGGACCTACGCGATCCGCACCTTCGGGTGCCAGATGAACGTCCACGACTCCGAGCGTGCCGCGGGCCTGCTCGAGTCGATGGGCTACCGCCCCGCGCCCGACGGGACGCCGGCCGACCTGGTGCTGCTCAACACGTGTGCGGTGCGCGAGAACGCCGACAACAAGCTGTACGGGACCCTCGGGCACCTCAAGCGTGACAAGGCCGAGCACGGCACCCGGATCGTGGTCGGCGGCTGCCTGGCGCAGAAGGACGGGAAGACCGTCGCCGAGAAGGCGCCGTGGGTCGACGTGGTCTACGGGACCCACAACATCAGCCAGCTCCCGGACCTGCTGATGGAGGCGGACTCGGCCGAGGTGCCCGTGGTCGAGCTCGTCGAGCAGCTCGAGACCTTCCCGTCGGCCCTGCCCGCCAAGCGCGAGGTCCGCCACCACGCGTGGACGTCCATCTCGGTCGGCTGCGACAACCAGTGCACGTTCTGCATCGTGCCGTCGCTGCGCGGGCCCGAACGGTCCCGCATGCTCGGCGACGTCGTCGCCGAGGTGCAGGCGCTGGTCGCCGACGGCGTGGTCGAGGTGACCCTGCTCGGCCAGAACGTCAACAGCTACGGCCGCGACCTCCCCGACCGCCCCGGGGCCACCCGCGGGCGCAGCCGGTTCGCCGAGCTGCTGCGGGCCGTCGGCGAGGTCGACGGCATCGAACGGGTCCGGTTCACCTCGCCGCACCCGCGGGACTTCACCGAGGACGTCCTCGAGGCCATGGCCGAGGTTCCCGCCGTCTGCGAGCACCTCCACCTGCCGCTGCAGTCCGGGTCGGACCAGGTCCTGAAGGCGATGCGGCGCAGCTACCGCAGCCGCCGCTTCCTCGAGCTGGTCGAGCGCACCCGCGAGCTGATGCCCGACGCCGCGCTGACCACCGACATCATCGTGGGGTTCCCGGGCGAGACCGACGAGGACTTCGAGCAGACCCTGGAGGTCGTGGCCGCCAGCCGCTTCGACCAGGCGTTCACCTTCCAGTACTCGCCCCGTCCCGGGACGCCGGCGGCCGAGATGGTCGACCAGTTCGTCGACCCGGACGTGGTCGCCGAGCGCTACCACCGGCTCGAGGCCCTGACCCGCCAGCACTCGCTGGAGGCGCACCAGCGCCTCGTCGGCCGATCGCACGAGCTGCTGGTCGAGTCGGTCAGCAAGACCGACGCCTCGCGCTGGTCGGCCCGCACGCGCGGCAACCACCTGGTCCACCTGCCGGCCCCGTCCGAGTCGGGCGCCTGGGCACCGGGGGACCTGGTCACCGCGACGGTCACCGAGGCCACGGCCAACTACGCCTTCGCCGACGCCCCGACCCACGTCCGGCACACGCCGGCGGGGCGCGCCACGGCGGCCGCGATGCAGGCGGGCCAGGACGTCGGCGCGGCCGTGCGCCCCAGCGGGCTCACCGCCCCCGTGGGCGCGGCCACGGTGTCGGCCACCCGTCGCGCGCTGCCGATCGTCTGACGCGGCCGGTACGTTCTGCGCCATGTCACGGACCTACGCGATCCGCACCTTCGGGTGCCAGATGAACGTCCACGACTCCGAGCGCGCCGCGGGCCTGCTCGAGTCGATGGGCTACCGCCCCGCGCCCGACGGGGCGCCGGCCGACCTGGTGCTGCTCAACACGTGTGCGGTGCGCGAGAACGCCGACAACAAGCTGTACGGGACCCTCGGGCACCTCAAGCGTGACAAGGCCGAGCACGGCACCCGGATCGTGGTCGGCGGCTGCCTGGCGCAGAAGGACGGGCAGACCGTCGCCGAGAAGGCGCCGTGGGTCGACGTGGTCTACGGGACCCACAACATCAGCCAGCTGCCGGACCTGCTGATGAAGGCGGACTCGGCCGAGGTGCCCGTGGTCGAGCTCGTCGAGCAGCTCGAGACCTTCCCGTCGGCCCTGCCGGCCAAGCGCGAGGTCCGCCACCACGCGTGGACGTCCATCTCGGTCGGCTGCGACAACCAGTGCACGTTCTGCATCGTGCCGTCGCTGCGCGGCCCCGAACGGTCCCGCATGCTCGGCGACGTCGTCGCCGAGGTGCAGGCGCTGGTCGCCGACGGCGTGGTCGAGGTGACCCTGCTCGGCCAGAACGTCAACAGCTACGGCCGCGACCTGCCCGGACCGCCCCGGTGCCACCCGCGGGCGCAGCCGGTTCGCCGAGCTGCTGCGGGCCGTCGGCGAGGTCGACGGGCATCGAACGGGTCCGGTTCACCTCGCCGCACCCGCGCGACTTCACCGAGGACGTCCTCGAGGCGATGGCCGAGGTCCCCGCCGTCTGCGAGCACCTGCACCTGCCGCTGCAGTCCGGCTCGGACCAGGTCCTGAAGGCGATGCGGCGCAGCTACCGCAGCCGTCGGTTCCTCGAGCTGGTCGACCGCACCCGCGAGCTGATGCCCGACGCCGCGCTGACCACCGACATCATCGTCGGGTTCCCGGGCGAGACCGACGAGGACTTCGAGCAGACCCTCGAGGTCGTGGCCGCCAGCCGCTTCGACCAGGCGTTCACCTTCCAGTACTCGCCCCGCCCCGGGACGCCCGCGGCCGAGATGGTCGACCAGTTCGTCGACCCGGACGTGGTCGCCGAGCGCTACCACCGGCTCGAGGCCCTGACCCGCCAGCACTCGCTGGAGGCGCACCAGCGCCTGGTCGGCCGAGCGCACGAGCTGCTGGTCGAGTCGGTCAGCAAGACCGACGCCTCGCGCTGGTCGGCCCGCACGCGCGGCAACCACCTGGTCCACCTGCCGGCCCCGTCCGAGTCGGGCGCCTGGGCACCGGGGGACCTGGTCACCGCGACGGTCACCGAGGCCACGGCCAACTACGCCTTCGCCGACGCCCCGACCCACGTCCGGCACACGCCGGCGGGGCGCGCCACGGCGGCCGCGATGCAGGCGGGCCAGGACGTCGGCGCGGCCGTGCGCCCCAGCGGGCTCACCGCCCCCGTGGGCGCGGCCACGGTGTCGGCCACCCGCCGCGCGCTGCCGATCGTCTGACCGGCGTGGCCGCGGACCAGCCGCGCGTCGAGGCGATCGTCGGGCCGACGGGCGCGGGCAAGTCGGCCCGGGCGATGCGTCGCGCCGAGGGGGCGGACCGCCCCGTGGAGATCGTCGCCGTCGACGCCTTCACCGTGTACCGGGGGATGGACATCGGCACCGCCAAGCCGTCCCCGGCGGACCGGGCGGCCGTGCCCCACCACATGGTCGACGTCCTGGCGCCCGACCAGGACGTCAGCGTCGCCTGGTTCCAGCGCGAGGCGCGCCGGGCCGTCGACGCCATCCTCGGCCGGGGCCACCGTGCCGGTGCTGGTGGGCGGCTCCGGGCTGTACTTCCGCGCCGTGGTCGACGACCTGCGCTTCCCGCCGACCGACCCGGGCGTGCGCGCACGGCTCGAGGACCGGTGGCGCGACGACCCGCGCGCCGGGCACCGGCACCTCGCCGACCGTGACCCGGATGCCGCCGCCCGGATCGAGCCCGACAACCTGCGGCGGACCGTCCGGGCGCTCGAGGTGCTGGAGCTGACCGGCGAACGGTTCTCGTCCTTCGCCACCGCCTGGGACGACCACACCTCGATCTACCCGGGGCTGGACGTCACCTACCTCGAGCCGCCCACCGAGCAGCTCCGGTCCGCGATCGAGGCCCGTGCGGATGCGATGGTCGACGGGCGGCCTGCTGGACGAATCGCGTGCGCTGCGCGCATCGCACCCGGATGGGCTGTCCACGACGGCACGACAGGCCATCGGGTACGGGGAGGCCTTCGCGGTGCTCGACGGGCACGAGGACGCCGACGGCCTGGCGGGGCGCATCGCCCGTCGCACGTGGGGCTACGCACGTCGCCAGCGCTCGTGGTTCCGGCGCGACCCGCGGTGCGTCGCGCTCGGGCTGATCGCGTCCCGAAACCACGCGATTCCGGCCGTGGAGGCCGGAATCGCGGGATCGTGCGGGTGCAGGATCACCAGTAGTGGGCGCGGGGCCCGACGGCGCGGCCGGCGGCGCCCAGGATGTACAGGACGACACCGACGACGGCGAGGATCGCGCCGAGCGTCGTCAGCAGCGGGATCCCGGCGAACATGCCGATGAGCAAGAGGATGACTCCCAGGATGATCATGGTGCGGCTCCCTTCCGGAGGCGTGACTCGGGGGTCGCCCGAGGTCCGCATCCATGGTGCGCATCGGATCGCGGCCGAATGTGGCCGACCGACCGATGGCCCCGGGTGGACCCGGGGTCACCCAGCGTCAGGACCTGGTCGCGCTCCGCTGGACCCGCAGCACCATGCGCACGCCGACGACGACCAGCAGGATCGCGAAGGACCAGGCGGAGACGGTGCGGTCGAGCTGCAGGGACAGCTGGGACGCGACCGCGGCCGTGACCACCCCGCCGACCCCCACCAGCGCCCCGCCCCGCAGGTCGACCGTGCCCTGGCGCACGTTGCGCAGCGTGCCCACGAGCGACGACGGGACGATCACGGCCAGGGAGGTCCCCTTGGCCAGCACGAGTGGGAAGCCGAAGACGATGGTCAGGACCGGCACGAGCACGATGCCGCCGCCGACCCCCATGAGGCCGGCGACCACGCCGGACACCAGCCCCACGGCCGCGTAGCCGAGCGCCCCGGCCACGTCGACCGCGCCCCGCCCCAGTCCCTCGGCGGACCCGCCGACGTCGAGCACGAGTCGGACCGCCGTCACCACCAGCAGCCCGGCGAAGGCGAGCCGCAGGGTGCGCTGGGGGATCCGGGCCAGGGCGGCCACCCCGAGCGGCGTGCCGATGATCGCCCCGGCCGACATCAGCAGCGCGACGGTCAGGTCCACCTCCCCGGCGGTCGCGTAGCCGATGGTGCCGGCGGCCGCGATGGGGACGATGGCGGCCAGGCTGGTGCCGTGGGCGGTGCGCTGTCCGTGGCCGGCGACCATCACCAGGCCCGGGACGATGACGATCCCACCGCCCACGCCGAACAGCCCGGAGGCAAGCCCGGCGAGCACGCCGACGAGCAGCACCCGGCCGGCCGATGCCCGTGGCGACCCCCCGGAGGACGGGGAGGACTCGGGCGAGGTGGGGGAGGCCGGCATCGGGGCGCAGCCTACGGGCCCGTCCGCGGCGTACGCTCGCGACTCGCCGACGGAGCGGACCGCGGTGGACGCGATCCCGACGGGCTGGCGGCCGCGCCGTCGCGGCCGCCTTCGACGACTCGTCGCCGACGGCACGCCGGCAGCGCTGGTCGTGCGGCGGGGGGACGAGATCGTGGTGGACCTCGCCCGTGGCCACGACCGCACCGGGCGGTCGTTCACCTCGCACCGCCCGGTCTTCCTCTACAGCGCCGTCAAGCCGGTCACCGCCCTGGCGGCGCTCGTCGCCGTCGCCGACGGGGCGCTCGACCTCGACGTCCCCGTCGCCGCGGTCTGGCCCGCCTTCGGGGCGCACGGCAAGGACACGGTCACCGTCGCGCAGGCCCTGGCCCACGGCGCGGCCGTGCCGGGCTGGCCGGCGGGCACGACGATCAACGACCTGCAGGATCCCGTCGCGGCGCCGAGCTCCTCGCCGGCTCCCCCCCGTGGTGGCCGCCGGGGGAGCCCGGCGAGCACGCGCTGACCTACGGGCACGTCGTCGACGGGATCCTGCGCCACGCCACGGGGCGGGACGTCGTGGCCTGGGCGCGCGACGCGGTGGCGGCCGCCGGGACGGGCCTCTCGCTGCGCCCCGGGGAGGGCGAGCGCGCGCCCGCGCCCGCTCGAGGACCCCGGCGGGACCTGGGGGGAGCGGTGGCGGCACGCGCCGGGGCTGATGGGCGACCTGCTGCGCTCGCCGCCCGAGCTGCTCGACGTCGACTGGGTCAACGGCCCCGCCGGTCGCGCCCTGCTCGCCCCAGCCGTGACCGGCTACGGCTCGGCGCACGACCTCGCCGCGCTCTGGGCGTGGTGGGGCGGGGACGGGGCGGCCGCGCGCCTCGGCCGCGACCTGCGCGACCGGTCGCTGCGGCCGCGGTGCCCGGGTACGACCACGTGCTCGAGCGCGAGGTCGCGTGGGGCCTCGGCCCGCAGCTCGACGCCACCGGGTACGGCATGGGCGGCGTCGGCGGCTGCGCCGGGTGGGTCGAGGCCGCCCCCGGCCTCGCCATCGGCTTCACCAGCCCGCGTGTGCTGGCCCCCGAGCAGACCGACCCGCTGGACGAGGCCCTGGCGGCGCTCGACGTGACCCCGGCCCCGTACGCTCGCCCGTCATGGACGTCATCAAGGCCCACGGCACCGGGAACGACTTCGTCGTCGTGCTCGACCTCGACGACGCGTTGGAGATGTCCGACGCCCTCGTCCGGGCCCTCTGCGACCGCCGCACCGGCGTCGGCGCGGACGGCGTGATCCGCATCGGGGCGCCCCGCAGCGGCGGGGCGGCGTTCATGGACTACCGCAACGCCGACGGGACCGCGGTCGAGATGTGCGGCAACGGCGTGCGCGTGGTCGCCAAGACCGTGCTCGACCGGGGCCTGGTCGAGGCGCCCGGCGGCGTGCTCGGCATCGACACCCGCGACGGCGTCAAGCAGGTCGAGGTCCGCCGGGGCCACGACGGCAGCGTGGCCGAGGTGACCGTCGACATGGGGCCGCCGCACTGGACCCCGGCGGAGATCCCCACCACGCTCGACCAGACGACCGAGTTCCACCTCGACGTCGCCCCCGAGACGACCTGGTCGGCGGTGTCGATGGGCAACCCGCACGTGGTCACGCTCGTCGACGACGTCGCCACCGCACCGGTGACGACGCTCGGCCCCGAGGTCGAGCACCACGCCGCCTTCCCGCAGGGCACCAACGTCGAGTTCGCCCACGTCCGCGCCCACGACCTGGTGGACCTGCGCGTGTGGGAACGGGGCGTCGGCGAGACCCAGGCGTGCGGCACCGGCGCCTGCGCGACCCTGGCCGTGCTGCGCGCCGACGGGCTGGTGGGCGATCGCGCCACCATCCGCGTCCCCGGCGGCGACCTCGTCGTCCGCTACGCCCCCGACGACCACCCGTCGGTGTTCCTCACCGGCCCGGCCGAGGAGGTCGCGACGGCCACCCTGGCGGACGCGTGGCTGCGAGCAACGCACGCACCGGACCTGACCGGTGGCCCCCAGGCCGTACCCTCGGCAGGCCCCGACCCGTCGAGCAAGGACCCGCGGCTGAACGCCGACCACGACTCCCCGACCACGCCCGACCCCCGACCCCGACCTCGCGTACGGCGACACGCTGGACCCGATCCACGACTACGACGCCGTCCCCGGCGACGCGGCCCTCTCCCGGGCCGAGGAACGCCGTCGGCGCCGTGAGGTCATCGAGGAGGGCGCCCCGCGCGAGGGCGTCGACATCATCCGCCGGGTCGAGAAGGCGGTCGTCGTCGGCGTGCAGCTGCCCGGCGTCACCGACGAGCAGGTCGACGCGTCGCTGGACGAGCTCGAGGCGCTGCTCGACACGGCCGGCGCGGTCGTGGTCGAGCGCGTCGTGCAGAAGCGCGACGCGCCCGACGCGGCGACGTTCATCGGGGGCGGCAAGGTCGCCGAGCTGCGCGACCTGGTCGCCGCAGCCGGCGCCGACGCCGTGGTCTTCGACGAGGACCTCGCCCCGGCCCAGCAGCGCACGCTGGAGGAGAAGATCCGCCAGAAGGTGCTGGACCGCACCATCGTGATCCTCGACATCTTCGCCCAGCACGCCACCAGCCGCGAGGGCAAGGCCCAGGTCGAGCTCGCCCAGCTGACCTACCTGCTGCCGCGCCTGCGTGGCTGGGGCCAGGCGCTGTCCCGCCAGGCCGGCGGTCAGGCCGCCGGCGGTGTCGGCATCGGCGGTCGTGGCCCCGGCGAGACCCAGCTCGAGGTCGACCGTCGCCGCATCAACCGGCGCATGGCCAAGCTGCGGCGCGACCTCAAGGACTACGACCGCATCCGCCGGACCAAGTCCAAGGACCGCGAGAACCGCCAGGTCAAGACCGTCGCGCTGGTCGGCTACACCAACGCCGGCAAGTCGTCGCTGCTCAACGCCATGACCGACGCCGAGGTGCTGGTCGAGGACCGGCTGTTCGCCACCCTCGACCCCACGGTGCGCCACCTCGACCTGCCCGACGGGCGCGAGACCGTGCTGACCGACACGGTCGGCTTCGTCCGCAAGCTGCCCCACGGCCTGGTCGAGGCCTTCACCTCGACGCTGGAGGAGTCGGCCCGCTCCGACCTGCTGCTGCACGTCGTCGACGCCAGCCACCCGGACGCCGAGGCCCAGATCGTCGCCGTCCGCGACGTCCTGGCCGAGATCGGCGCCGACGAGCTGCCCGAGGTGGTCGTGCTCAACAAGGCCGATCGCACCGACGCGGCCACGCTGGACGCGCTCGCCCGTCGCATCGAGGAGCACACCGGCGCCCCGCCCGTCGTCGTGTCGGCGGTCACGGGGCAGGGCCTCGACGAGCTGCGCGAGGTGATCCGGCAGCGGCTGCCCGGCCAGCGCGTGCCCATCCGTGCCCACATCCCGTGGGCCAACCAGGACATGGTCGCCCTGGTCCACCGCACCGGCGACGTGCGGGCCGAGAAGCACGACGAGCACGGCACCCTGCTCGAGGCCACCGTCGACGAGGACGTCGGCCGCCAGCTGCGGCCGTGGCTCGAGGACGACCCCTTCGCCGTCCCGCTCGAGGACTGGGAGCGTGACGACGCCTGACCCGGGCCCGGACCGGCCGCCCCGTCCACCGCCCGTCCCACCGTCCTGCACCTCGACGCCGACGCGTTCTTCGCCTCGGTCGAGCAGCTCGACGACCCACGGTTGGCCGGACGGGCCGTGCTCGTCGGTGGGCTCGGCAACCGGTCCGTCGTGGCCTCGGCCTCCCGGGAGGCCAAGGCGCGGGGCGCACGCTCGGCCATGCCCATGGAGCAGGCCCGCCGGATGGTGGGCCCCCACGTGGTGGTCACGCCCCACGGGGCGCGCTACCGCGAGGTGTCCCGCGAGCTGTTCGGGCTCGTGCGCGACCGCGCCGGCGACATCGAGCAGGTCTCCATCGACGAGGCCTTCCTGCACGTGCCGCCCGGCGTGCACCCGGCCCGGTTCGCCGTGCACATGGTCCGGGCCGTGCGGGCGGCGATGGGCCTGACCGTGTCCATCGGCGGGGGCACCACCCGGCTGGTCGCCAAGCTGGCGTCGACGCGCACCAAGCGTGACGCGGGCCCCGGCACGGTCCTGGTGGTGCCGCCCGAGGACGAGATGGACTGGCTGGCGCCGCTGGACGTGGGGGCGATCCCGGGCGTGGGCCCCCGCACGCGCGAGGCGCTGGTGGCGATCGGGGTGGCCACCGTCGCCGACCTGCGCACGGTCGGGCTGCCGCTGCTGCGCCGCGAGCTGGGGCAGGCCGCCGCGACCCGGCTGGTCGCCCTGGCCCACAACGCCGGCCCGTGGGAGCTCGAGCTCGACCGGGAGGCCAAGCAGACCTCGCACGAGACGACCTACGAGACCGACCGCACCACGACCGACGAGATCGCCGAGGAGGTCCGCCGGCTGGCCGCGTCCACCGTCGGCGACCTCGGCCCGCGGGTCGCCCGCACCGTCACGGTGAAGCTGCGGGACACCGACTTCACCACCGTCACCCGGTCCGACACGGCCGCCGCGACCGCCGACCTGGACGTGGTCACCGACCGGGCCCTGCGCCTGGCCCGCACCGCCCACGACGCGCTCGGACGGCGCCCCGTCCGCCTCGTCGGCGTGGCGCTGAGCAACTTCTCCCCGCACGCGCAGCTCGCCCTCGACCTGCCCGAGGACGACACGGGGGCGTGGTCAGGGTCGTCTCAGGGGAGTACCTGACACGGCCACCGCCCGTCATCGGCTTGGCTGGGGGCCACGACGGCAGGAGGCCAGGCAGTGGACGCAGCGGTGGGACGCGCCCGCGGCGTGCGGCGCGTGTTCGGCACCACGACCGCCCTCGACGGCGTGGACGTCGACCTGCGCCCCGGGATCACCGGCCTGGTCGGCCCCAACGGGGCGGGCAAGTCCACGCTCATCGGGCTGCTGCTCGGGCTGGACCACCCCGACGACGGGTCCATCGAGCTGCTCGGCATGGACCCGTCCCACGCCGGGCCGGCCGTCCGCGCACGGGTCGGGTACGCCCCCGAGTACGACGCGTTGCCCCCCGACGTGCGGGCGCAGGACCTCGTGCGCCTCATCGGCGAGCTGCACGGCCTGGACGCCCACACCGCGCTCGAGCGTGCCTCGGACGTGCTGCAACGGCTCGGGCTGGGGGAGGAGCGGCTCCGCGAGATCGGGACGCTGTCCACCGGGCAGAAGCAACGGGTCAAGCTCGCCCAGGCGATCGTGCACGACCCGGCGCTGGTCCTGCTGGACGAACCGACCGACGGGCTCGACCCCCTGCAACGGGCCGAGATGCTCGACCTCGTCGTGGCCCTGGCCGACGAGCACCAGCTCGACGTGCTCGTGTCCTCGCACCTGCTCGCGGACCTCGAACGCATCTGCGACCACCTCGTCGTGCTGCGCGACGGGCGCGTGATCGACCAGCGCGAGGTCGCCGCCGCGGCCGTGGGCACCGAGCTGCTGCTCGAGACGGTCCGCCCGGTCGACCCCGTCCGGGCCGTCCTGGCGGCCGCCGGCGTGGCCGTCACCTCGACGGGCGAGACGGCGCTGGTGGTCGACGGCACCGACCCGACCACCGTCGACCTGCTGCGTGACGCCGTGGCCGACACGGGCGTCGGGCTGCGCTCGCTCGCCCCGCGCCGGGTCTCGCTCGAGGACCTCGTGCTCGGCGAGCTCGCCGAGCCCGCGCCCGACGGGGGGACGCCATGAGCCAGCTGCCCGTCGAGGACGCCCGCCTGGTCGACCGCTCGCTGGCGCGGGTCGAGCAGCGCCGGGGCGTCGGCACGTCGATGGCGGCGCTCACCCGTCACACCGCCCGGCGCATCCTCGGGCTGCGCCGGCCCCTGCGCTACAAGCTCCTCCCGCTCGTCTTCGCCGGCATCGCCTACCTGCCCGCCATCGGGTTCCTGGCCCTGGCGGCGCTGCTCCCCGGCGAGCTCGCCGGCCAGCTCGTACCCGCCCCGGAGGACTTCTACGGGTCGATCCTGTTCGCGGTCATCCTGTTCACCGCGCTGGCCGGCCCGCAGGTGCTCTGCCCGGACCGTCGCCACCGGACGCTCGGACTGATCCTGGCCAGCCCCCTGGACCGCACCACGTACCTGGTCGCCAGCGCCGGGGCGCTGGTCGGCGTCCTGTTCGTGGTCACCCTGGGGCCGCCGCTGGTGGGCCAGATCGGCCTGGCGCTGCTCGACGTGCCGGGCCCGGCGCTGCCGCTCCTGCTCGTCCGCGTGGTCGCCAGCGGTGTCGTGCTCGCCCTGCTGCTCGGCATGGTCGGGATCGCCGGCGCCAGCCTCACCGACCGGCGGGCCTTCGCGTCGGCCGGCATCTTCCTGACCCTGGTCGGGCTGGGCGTGGTCAGCGAGGTGCTGGTCGAGGCCCTCGACGCACCCGCGTGGATCCGCGTGATCGACGTGGTCACGCTCGGCATGTCGTTGGTGGGCCGGATCCACGGTGCCGTCGACGAGCTGGCCGACGTGGCGACCTGGGCCCTGGCGGTCGCCGGCCTCGCGTGGGTGGTCGGGCTGTCGGCCCTGACCCACTGGCGGTACCGGCGCCTGGTGGTGGTGCGATGACGGCCCTCGACCCCCCGCCCGTCGAGGTCACCGAGCTGTCCCGCTGGTACCGCGACGTCGTCGCGCTGACCCGGGTCTCGTTCCGCGTGGGTCCGGGCGTGACCGGGCTGCTCGGCCCCAACGGGGCGGGCAAGACCTCGCTGCTGCGCGTCCTGGTGGGCCTGCACCCGGCCTCGGAGGGCCAGGTCCGCGTCCACGGCCGCGACCCCCGCCGCGACCCCGAGGTGTTCCGCCGGCTCGGGTACGTGCCCGAGGCCGAGGCGATCCCCGAGGCCGTGCCCGCCCACGCCTTCGTGCGCGTGCTGGCCGTCCAGCACGGCCTGGCGGACCCGGCAGCGGCCGCGGCCCGCGCGCTCGACCGCGTCGGCATGGACCCCGCGGACCGCCGGCCGCTCGGGCACCTACTCCAAGGGCATGCGCCAACGCGTGAAGGTGGCCGCGGCGCTGGTGCACGACCCGGACGTGCTGGTGCTCGACGAGCCCCTCAACGGCCTCGACCCGACGGGGCGCCTGGCGATCATGGACCTGCTGCGCGACCTCGGCGCCGACGGGCGCTGCGTGCTGGTGTCCTCCCACGTGCTGCACGAGGTCGAACGGCTGGCCGACCGTGTCCTGGTGCTCGTGCAGGGGCGCCTGGCGGCGGAAGGGCCCCACCGCGCCATCCGCGACCTCATGGACGACCGTCCGCGACGCTTCCGCATCCGCACCGACCGGGCACATGCCCTCGGCGCCGCCCTGCTCGGCCACGCGGTGGCGGGGCGCGTGGAGGTCGACGGCGACGGGGTCGTCGTCGACACGTCCGCCAGCGTGGCCTTCCGCGACGACCTCGCCGCGATCGCCCGCGACGCCGAGGCACGCCTGCTCGAGGTCGTCCCGCTCGACGAGGGCCTGGACAGCGTCTTCACCTACCTGGTCGAACGGGGACGATGACATGGGTGCGCTGACCGGACTGCTCTGGCGCCAGCACGCCAGTCGGGGGCGGGTGCTCGCCGTGGGGGCCGTGGGCGCCGTGCTGGTCCTGCTGGCCGTGGCGATCCTCGTGGGGGACGGTGGGATGGGCGCCGCCCGGACGCTGGTCGAGGAGGCCGGGTTCGCGCTGCTCGTCCCCGTGACGGCGGTGGTGTTCGCCACCTCGGTGCTGGGCGACCCCGCCGACGACGGGACGCTCGGGCTTCTTGCTGACGACCCCGCAGCCCCGGTGGCGCATCGCCCTGCCGGCGCTGGCGGCCACGACCCTGACCGTGGTGCCCCTGGCGACGGTCCCGCTGGTGGTCGTGCTCGCCCTCAACGGGGCGGAGGTCGACAACCTCGTGGCGGCGACCGTGGCGGGCGCGCTCGCCGCGGCCGCCTATGCCTCGGTGTTCACCGCCCTCGGCGTGCGGTACCGGCGGGCCCTGCTGGCCGGGCTGGCCTACATCGCGGTCTGGGAGGGCATCGTGGCGCGTTTCGGGACCGGCCTGGCGCGGCTGTCGATCCGCCAGTACGCGCTGAGCCTGTTCGACGCCCTGCGGGGCGCCCGGCCGCGGGGCGGGGGCGTCGAGGGCATCACGGCCCTGGTCGTGCTGGTCGCCCTCGTGGTGGTCGGGGCGTTGCTGACCACGTGGCTGCTGCGGATCCACGAGTCCCGCGCCTGACTCACGCGGCGGACCCCCGGTGCTCGGCCGTGGTCGTCCGGGTCAGCGCACCGAGCGCAGGACCGCCGTGACCTTGCCCATCACGCGGGCGTCCTGGTCGGCGGTGACCGGGATGGGGTCGTAGGACTCGTTGGCCGGGTCGAGCCAGACCTCACCGGCCTTGGTCCGACGGAAGAACTTGACCGTGGCCTCGCCGTCGATGAGCGCCGCGCACATCTCGCCCTGCTCGACGCTGGGCTGCTCGCGCACGACCACGTAGTCGCCGTCGAACACGCCGGCCTCGATCATCGAGTCCCCGCGCACCCGCAGCATGAACAGCGTGCCGTCGCCGACCAGGTCCTTGGGCAGCGGGTAGACGGATTCGACCGACTGCTCGGCCACGATCGGGCCACCGGCGGCGATCTCGCCCACGAGCGGCACGTGGCGGGCGTGCTCGGCGGGGATGTCGGGCAGGAAGTCGCCCGAGCGCGACAGCTCGAGCGCCCGTGGCTTGGTCGGGTCGCGGCGCAGGAAGCCCTTGGATTCGAGCGTGGCCAGCTGGGCGTGGACGGAGGACGGGGAGGCCAGCCCGACGGCCTCGCCGATCTCGCGCACCGACGGCGGGTAGCCGTGGGCGGCCTGGTGCTCGTGGAGCATGTCCAGGATCGCGCGCTGGCGGTCCGTGAGCTCGTCGATCTCTCCCACGTCAGTCCTCCGGGCCGTCACGAACAGGCGTTCGACGTCCGCACGGTAACACGACCGAGCGCGCGACGCGAACACCTGTTCGTGGATTCGCTTGACGGACGAACACGCGTTCGGCTTCACTGGTGGTAACACGAACACCTGTACGAACAGTGGCCCCACCAGCCCCACCGGTTCCCTCGAACCACGGCCGAGATGTCACACCCCGTCCGTAGCGTCGAGACCGATCGAGATCGCACCTCGTCACCCCGCATCGCTTCCCCACGCAAAGGACCCGACATGGCCGCCGCGCTGGCCCACCACTCCCCGCCACCCGCCCGACGCCCCGCCGCGGCGTCGCCCCGGTGGCCCTGCGCGTCGCGCGCCCCGCGGACGCCGAGGTCGACCTCGACGCCGCCTGGGCCGACGCGCTGGCGCCCCACCGCATCGCCGACGAGCGCGATGCCCACGTGGCCCCGGTGATCGACCTGGACGCCCACCGCGCCCCGTCGCCCCGCGTGGCCCGTGCGCGACGTGTGGGGGTCCTGTTCGTCCTGGCCCTGGCCGTGGTGCTGGCCCTCGGGGCCGGCGCGATGATCGCCGACGCCGACGGGCCGACGCCCGTGGGCCAGACGGTCACCGTCCAGCCGGGCCAGACCCTCTGGGACGTGGCCGTGACCCACACGCCCGACGGCGCCGACCCGCGCGCGCACCCTGGACCAGATCCGCGACCTCAACGGCCTGACCGGGACGCAGGTGCCGGCCTGGACGCCGCTGGTGCTGCCGGCCGCGCTCGACGCGACGGCCGGCTGACCGCCACACCGGCGGGACGACGTGGCGGGGCGCTGGGGAAGGCGCCCCGCCACGTCTCGTGTCGGTCAGGTCTTGGGCGGGGCGTCCTTGCGCAGGTGCACCAGCTCCTTCTCGAAGTCCTCGGGCCCCTGGAAGTCCTTGTAGACCGAGGCGTAGCGCACGTAGGCGACCGGGTCGAGGTCGCGCAGCTGGGTCAGCACCTGCAGGCCGACCTGCTCGGAGGTGACCTCGGCCTCGCCGTAGGAGCGGATCACGGCCTCCACCTCGGAGGCGGCCCGTTCGAGCTCCTCGGCCGGCACGCGGCCCTTGGCGGCACGGACCATGCCGTCGAGGACCTTCTGGCGTGCGAAGGGCATCACCGTCCCCGAGCGCTTGCGCACCATGATCCCCGGGGCCTCCACCCGCTCGAAGGTGGTGAACCGCGCCCCGCAGGAACGGCACTCGCGACGGCGACGCACGGCGCTGCCGTCGTCGGCCGGCCGGGAGTCGACGACCCGGTCGTCGTCGGTCCCGCAGGTGGGGCAACGCACGCGAGGGTCCTGGGGAGGTCCGGGAGGGGGAGTGCCCCGGGCACGCTACGCGGGGGCGGGGCGGGAACCGAGCACCCGGGGCGGCGCACGCGTCCGGGGCGTGTACTGGGGGCATGAGCGGTGGCCGAGCTCCACTGATGCACCCAGTGCGGGGCGAGTCAGGCCTCCTCAGTGTCCGGGACTGTCGCGTCGTCCCGGCGGATGCCGGCCAGCGTGCGGGCGTAGGCCTTCTTGGTCTCGACGTCCATGCCGCGCAGGATCTGGATGCGCTGGGCCTGGGGCGAGCCGGCGCCGTGCAGCGACTCGGTCAGGTAGCCGACGGCGTTGCGGCCGAGGGTGAGGTTCTCGATCAGCCGCAGGATCCGCATGCGGTTCTCGGTGGGCACGTCGGCGCGCCCCGCCAGCAGCTTCTCGATCAGCGGACCGACCTCGTCGTTGCGGAAGTCCGCCTCGCTGGGCATGGTCACCACGATCCCGCCGGCGAGGTCCTGGGCCAGCCGCGCGATCTCGTAGGGGAAGCGCGTGACGTTGTGCTTGCACACGTTGGACAGCATGTCGTCGTTGATCCAGATGCCGCTGTCCAGCTGCGTGGGCCTCGTGGGCCGACGCCACCGAGGACGAGTAGATCGTCTCGTTGAGGTGGGTCATCTCGACGAGCTTGTCCTTGATGTGGGTGGCGTTCGGGACGCCGTTGTCGTCGGCGATCTGCGCGGCCGCCCCGACCATCACGTCGCCGAGCCCGGTCTTGCAGACGTAGCTGGCCCGGTGGTAGCTGGTGAAGCGGGTGACCAGCGACTGGGCGAACTCGTACTCGCCGTCCATCAGCACGTGCTCGTACGGGACGAACACGTCGTCGAAGTGGACCAGCACCTCCTGGCCGCCGAAGCGGGCGTTGCCCTGGTCGATGTCGCCGGGCTCCATCGCGCGGGTGTCGGAGGCCTGCCGGCCGTAGATGTAGGTGATCCCTTCGGCGTCACCCGGGACCATCGCGGTGACGGCGTAGTCGACGTCGCCCTCGCGCAGGTTCATCGTCGGCAGCACCGCGATCCAGTGCTGGTTCCAGCCCGCCGGTCATGTGCGCCTTGGCGCCCCGGATGAAGATCCCGTGCTCGTTGCGCCCCGACACGTGCAGGAACAGGTCCGGGTCGGCCTGCTGGTGCGGCGGCTTGGAGCGGTCGCCCTTGGGGTCGGTCATGCCGGCCGCGATCAGGACGTTGTGGCGCTGCGCCTCCTTCAGGAAGGCGAGGTAGCGCTGGTGGTAGTCGGTGTCGTGGGCGGCGTCGATGTCGTAGGTCAGCGAGTGCAGCACGCTGATGGCGTCCAGCCCGGTGCAGCGCTGGAAGCAGGTGCCGGTGGTCTGGCCCAGCCGCCGCTGCATCTTGTGCTTGGCGACCAGGTCCTGCGGGCCCTCGACGATGTGCAGGAACCGGTTGACCCGCGCCTCGATGTAGGGCGACCACGCGGTGGCCAGGTCGGGTTCGCGCACGGCGAGGTCGTAGGTCTCGGCCAGCGCGTTGATCGACGGCCGGATCACCGGGTGGTCGGCCGGCTCGGCCACCTTCTCGCCGAACAGGAACAGCGACGTCCCGCGCCCGTACAGCGACGCGATGTACTCGTCACCGTCCCGGATCGTCGGCATCCGGTCCCAGATCTGCTCGGGGGTGTCCCGCCGGCGCTCCGCCCCGTTCGGGGCGGTCACGGTGGGCTGGGAGGTGTCGGTGGCGCTCACGTGCGGCGGCTCCCCGGTCGGCGGTGGGCGTACCGGTGAGGGTACGGCCGAGCGCCGCGCCCGTCTGCCCCGCCCCGCGCACGTCGAGTGTGCCGCTGACTCGGAATGGTGGAGCCAGGAGCACACTCGACGGTGGGGCGGGAGGTGGGCTACGCGCCGGCCTGGTCGACGGTGCCGGCCTCGAGCAGTGCGGCGACCTCGTCGTCGGCGAACCCGAAGTCGGCCAGCACCTCGCGGGTGTCGGCGCCGGCGTTCGTGCGGGGGCGGGGCGTGTCCGGCGAGGTGCGCGAGAAGCGGGGCGCCGGGGCGGCCTGGTCGACCCCGTCGATCTCGATGAACGTGCCGCGGGCCACGTTGTGGGGGTCGCGGGGCGCCTCGTCCAGTGACAGCACCGGGGCGTAGCAGACGTCGGTGTCGCGCAGGATCGCGTCCCACTCGTCCCGGGTCTTCCCCTTCACCACCTCGGCGATCCGGTCCTTCATCTCGGGCCAGCGGTCGGCGTTGATCTGCTCGTCGAAGATCGGGTCGTCGAGGCCGAGGTGCTCGCGCAGCTGGGCGTAGAACTGCGGCTCGATCGACCCCATCGAGATCCACTGGCCGTCGGCGGTCTCGTACACGTCGTAGAAGTGCGCCCCGGTGTCGAGCATGTTGGTGCCGCGGTCGGGGCGCAGCATCCCCTGGGCCTTCTGGGAGAAGAACATCGCCATGAGGGCCGCCGAGCCGTCGATCATGGCCGCATCGACGACCTGGCCCTCGCCCGACCGCGACGCCTCCAGGAGGCCGCAGACCATCCCGTAGGCCAGCAGCATCCCGCCGCCCCCGAAGTCCCCGGTGAGGTTCAGCGCCGGCGTCGGGGGCTGGCCCGCTCGCCCCGAGTGGTACAGCGCCCCGGCCAGCGAGATGTAGTTGATGTCGTGGCCGGCGCGGGGCGCCATCGGGCCGTCCTGGCCCCAGCCCGTCATCCGCCCGTACACCAGCCGGGGGTTGCGCTGCAGGCACACGTCGGGGCCGAAGCCCAGCCGCTCGGCGACGCCGGGGCGGTAGCCCTCGTACAGCCCGTCGGCCGACTCGACCAGCCGCAGCAGCACCTCGACGCCCTCGGGGGACTTCAGGTCGATGTTGACCGCGCGGCGGTTGCGGAACAGCACGTCGTGGCCGAGCGCCGACATCGGGTTGCCGCCGGGGCGGTCGATGCGGATCACGTCCGCGCCCATGTCGGCCAGCATCATCCCGGCGAAGGGGCCCGGCCCGATCCCGGCCAGCTCGAGGATGGTCAGGCCTGCCAGCGGTCCGGCCACGTCGGCCCTTTCGCGAACGGTCGGGGAGTGTCGAGGGTGAGACGCTAGGCGTCGCCTCGTCTCACGCCCAACACGAGGCTGTCCGTCCTGCGCACGCGGGGAGGACGCGAGGAGGTGCCCGGCGAACCACCAGAGGACGGCCGTGGGCCGTGCTTCCCCCTCGATCCCCCTCGCCCCCTTCCTCGACCTGGAGTCGCCACGGTGCGGACCCGCCTGACCGCCCTCGCCGGAGCCCTCGCGGCCCTGGCCCTCGTCGCCGCCACCCCCGGGATCTCGCCCCGCGCCAGCGCGGCCCCCGCCCCGGCCGACCTGGCCTCGGTCGCCGACCTGACCGGCCAGCGGGTGCTGGCCGCCGTCGCCGACCTCGACGCCCCGCCCCGCGCCACCGGGTGGTTGGCGGGCGAGGCGGTCGGGCTCACCGGCACCGTCGGCGTGTACGACGTGGCCACCGGCGAGACGGTGCCGTCGGCCCTCCCGGTGCAGGTGCGGGTCGACGGGGACGCCGACCGGGCCGTGGACGTCGTGGCGCGCCCCGACGGCGTGTTCACCGCGCAGGTCCCCGGGGCGCTGACGAAGGGACTGGCCCCGGGCGTCCACGCCCTGACCGTGCATGCGGCCCCCGCCGCCGGGCTCGACCGGGCCGAGGCCACCGCGGCGACCTTCGCGGTGGTGGCCACCGTGGACGGCGAGGCCGTGCTGCGCCACCAGTTCGTGTCCTCGACCGGGTGGGTCAAGCCCGGCCAGGACTTCCCGCTGACCTCGCACGTGCTGAACACCGCCCCCGAGCCGCTCACCGACGTCACCGTCACCGTGGCAGCGCCCGGCTCGGTCACCTTCACCGGCGCCGAGGCCCTGGGCGGCGTCGGCACCGTCGACGTCACCCCCACCACCGTGACCTGGACCATCCCCAGCGTCCCCGCCGCCTCCGAGGACGCGCCGGGCGAGGTCACGCTCGTCACCGACGCGCGTGCCGCCGACCTGTCCACCGACCCGCGCCTGGTCTGGAAGGACCTGTCGTCGACCGCCACGATGACGGTCGCCGGCGAGCAGGTCGCCGAGACCTCCCACGGGCCGAAGGTCATCCCGCCGTCGGGCGGCTTCGAGACCGCCCGCTACGGCGACAAGCCCTTCCCGATGGTCCCGGTCCAGTACGTCGACCGCGCCCCGCAGGACGGCCACGACCCGGCCGAGCTGGACACCATCGTCAACTCGCCCGACTTCGAGGGGTCGACCTTCAACCTCTACCAGGAGATGTCCTTCGGCCAGCTGTACCCGAAGGGCGTGGTCCCGTCGGCCGGCATCGGCTCGGCCACCTACTCCGACGCGATGGCCGAGGAGGACATGCCGTTCACCGAGCCCGAGCTGGTCGGCGGCACGTGCCGCGGCGTCACGCTCGCCTCCACCCCAGGCGTCATCGGCTCGCCGGCCTTCGACACCCGCATCACGGACGGCTGGTACCAGCTTCCGGGCACCACCGAGTACTACGGCGGGGACTTCCCGGCCTTCACGCTGGGCATGGCCGGGGCGATCGACTCGGCCTGCGGGCAGACCGGCAAGGGCGTGTACGACGCCGCGTCCGCCGCCGACCCCGAGATCGACTACAACCGGTTCGACTCCGACCGTGACGGTGTCGTCGACTTCTTCATGCTGATCTTCGTCGGCTGCGGCGGCAACGGCGCCTCCCAGGTGCCGCACCCGAGACGCCGGCCACCAACGAGCTGTGCCCCTACACCGACGCCCCGTACGACAACATCTGGCCGCACTCGTCGTCGCTGGAGATGCAGTACCGCGACGCGGAGACCGGCCTGCGCGGCTTCATCTCCTCCGACCAGCTGCGGTCGCTCACCGAGGTCCCGCAGTGCTACGTGGACGAGACCTACACGACCTTCGACGACTGCGCCGCGAACGGCGGTGACGGCCTCGACGAGCTGCCCGTGCCGGTCCGCGTCGGCCCGTACAACGTCAACCCCGAGACCGTGTTCGAGTCCGCCTCGGTGATCAGCCACGAGTACGGCCACCACCTCGGGCTGCCCGACTTCTACAACTCCAGCGGCGGGTACGACGCGTACTCCAGCTTCAACCTGATGGCGGCCGACTACGGCCAGCACATGACCGTGTTCGGCAAGCAGGACCTCGGGTGGATCGTGCCCCGCGTGCTCGAGCCGAACACCGAGGTCACGGTGGAGGACTGGTCCGAGGTCAAGACCGACACGGACGAGATCCACTGGCAGACCCCGGACGGCGAGCCCTACGTCCTGCGCGAGGGCCAGGACGGGCACGTCGACAACGGGCTGGCCTGGACCGCCAAGCTGCCCAGCCGCCAGATCATCGACCCGGCCGTGGTGGCCGAGCAGGCCTCCGGCTCGTCGCTGCTGTGGTCGGGGCGCGGCAACGACTTCGGCTGCTCGCCGACCGGCGGCCACAACCTCGACATCTACCTGCCCGAGCTGGCCGACGTGCCCGCCGGCGCGGACGTGCAGCTGCACATGACCACCGCGTGGGACATCGAGTGGGACTGGGACTACGGCTTCGTGCTGACCACCGGTGACGGGTCCGACTACACCTCCGTGCCCTCCGGCGGCGGCTACACGACCGACAACGTCTACGACCCCAACGGCCAGCAGTGCTTCGGCGACACCAACAACGGCCTCACCGGCCAGTCCGGCGCCTACGCCCAGGGCGAGCCCGCCCCGACGCTGGCCCGCAACCCGGTCGAGAACGACTACTCCGCCCCGCTGACGTTCCTCGAGGACACCTACGACCTCTCGGCACTGGCCGGCACCACCACGCCGGTGGCGCGGCTGAGCTACTTCACCGACGCGGCGTTCGACCGCCCCGGCTGGTTCGTCGACGACGTATCCGTGACCGTGGACGGCGAGGAGGTGTTCTCGACCGACTTCGAGGACGGGCTGGACGACTACCGCTTCTTCAACGGCGGCTGTGGCTCCGACGGCTTCCACGTCGCGGCGATCTGCACCGACGGGTGGACGCTGATCGACGCCGAGGCGGGCGACACCCGCGACCACGCCTACTACCTCGAGCTGCGTGACCGGGCCGGGTTCGACTTCGAGGGCTTCGGCCAGTCCGACCGCGGCCTGCCGACCTGGCAGCCCGGCCTGTTCGTCGAGTACACCGACGAGAACCACGGCTACGGCAACAACGGCACCCCGGTGCACCCGGCCCAGCACTACCTCGACAGCCAGCCGGTGGCCGACGCCCAGTGCGTCGAGGGCTCGGCCGAGTGCGACGACATGTCCTTCACCGCCGCCGACGGGGACACCACGTTCTCCGACGCGGCCGACGACCCGCACCTCGACAACTTCGCCGACCCCGAGGGGATCGACGGGCGCTGGACCTTCGACTACGGCTGCCTGACCGCCGAGGTCCTGTCGATGTCGGGCCAGGACACGATCCAGCTCGAGGACGACCTGACCGCCGACGTGCGCCTGACCGGCGGCGACGGCTGCCAGGCGTACGACGTGGCCGCCACCGGCCGGGGCGAGCGGGCCGTCGACGACGGACGTCCCGGCGGTCGCGGAGGTGTCGGTCAAGGACACGCAAGGTGCGCACCGGGCAGGACGTCACCTTCGACGGGTCGGGCTCCGACGGCAACCCGCCGCTGACGTACGCGTGGGACTTCGGCGACGGCAGTGAGGCGTCGCCGCCGTCCGACGACGTCGACGGTGCACCACACCTTCGAGCGCCCCGGGCGCTACGAGGTCACGTTGACCGTCACCGACGGGGACGGCGACCTGGCCACCGACACCGTGGCCATGGTGGTCACCGGGCCGCCGGCCGACGACACGCACGCCGGCCGGCGCCCCGCTGCCGACCACCGGCGGTGGCGCCGGGCTGCTGGCGCTGGGCCTGCTCGGCCTGGCGCGCACGACCCGGCGACGGCGCGGTCAGCGGCGTTCGACGAGGAGGGTCGTCCCGTGGCGGCCCTCGTCGTCGGTCCACTCGTTGATGACCTGCAGCCGCCCGTCCTGGGCGCGCTGCAGGCGGGCACGGCCGCGGCCGGTGACGACCATGTGGCCCTCGCCCTGCCGGTGCAGCTCCTGCACGTACCGGTAGCGCAGCACGTCGCGGATGAGGATCCCGGAGAGCTCGCCGTCGTTGACCTCGTGTGAGGAGAACGTGGCGGAGGCGCGTCGGCCGTCCTGGACGAACTCGAACGTCAGGCCCGACGACCCCGTCTTCGGGCCGTCGAGGACCTCGTCCACGGTGACCGTCAGGCCGTGCAGGTCGTAGCCGTCGTCGTCGAGGCGGTGGCGCCCCGTCTCCCAGTCCTGCCTGGTGAGCGCGTAGCCCCATCGGGACGCGAGCGTGCCGTCGTCGCCGGCCATGGACGCGCGGTAGCGCGCCTCCATGCGGAAGCCGGCGGCGTTGAAGGCCCGCTGCATCGGGATGTTGTGCTCGTGGGTCTCGCCGACGAGTCGTTGCAGGTGGGCGTGCGAGGCGAAGTGGTGGTCGGCGAGCTGGCGCAGGACCTCGCGGCCGACGCCGCGGCCGCGCTGGGTGGCGCGCAGGCGGATCTGCATCTGCCCGTCGCCGGAGGACATGCCGGTGACCAGCGCGAAGCCGGCCGGCTCGCCGTCGACCATCACGGCCCAGGCCCACTGGTCGTCGCTGGCCCACGCCCCGGCCTCGAGCTCGTCGCGCAGCTGCTCCGGGACGAAGCCGACGGCCGGGGCGCGCACCCCGGACGTGTCGGCGTCGACCTCGGCGATCCAGTGCGCGTCGTCGGGAATCGCGACGCGCAGGTGGACCTCCGGGCCTTCGGTGGACATGACGGGACGGCTCCTTGTCGGCCCCGCCTCGAAGCGTACGGGTACGACCGTGGTCGTACCCGTACGAGACGTCACATCCGTGTCAGCGTCGGAGCAGACGCCGGCGCAGCACGCGGGTGAGCGAGACGGCCAGGTCCCAGGCCGCCGTGGGAAGGCTCAGGAGCACGTTGGCGGGGGGCGACTGCGGCGAGGACGGGTGCGGCCGCAGCGGCGCGACCTCCCACACCTCGACCATGCCCGCACCGATCTCGCGCAGGCGCTCCTCGGACAGCGCCTCGCGCACGTCGGGGAACAGGTCCTCCTCCTCTTCCTCGAGGTGGTGGAGCATGTTCTCCTTGAGGACGTGGACCTTCATGTCGTAGCGGGGCGTGTCGCTGGGGAGGCCGTCGAGCTCGTGGAGCTGGAACTCGGCGGCGTGGTGCTCCTCCAGGGACTCGTCGACCTCGTCGGTCTGCCCGTCGACCTCGTTGCGCACGGCGGGGTAGAAGACCTGCTCCTCGACCTCGGCGTGCTTGGCGAGCAGCGTGATGAGCTCGGCGACCAGGTCCTCCTTGCGCTTCGAGGGTCGGCTGGACAGGCCCTCGAACTCGGTGAACAGGCGCCGGATCTCGTCGTGGTGGCCGAGCAGCATGTCGATGGCGTTGGGGCCGCGGTCGTGCAGCTCCAGGGCGGCCTGCAGCTCGTCGCGGTTCATGGTGGAGCGGTCGGGCACGTCACGCTCCTGGGCGAGCTCGTAGAGCTCGTCGCGGGTCATGTCGTCGTAGCGGGTGGCGGTGGGTGTGGCCACGGGGCACCTCGTGAGGGTGTGGGGGGCTCTGTGTGGGCATTCGACCCTGCCCCCCGCACGAGGATCACGGACGACCGACCGAGGGCCGTCGTCAGCGCGATCCCGCGTGGGCCAGGTCGGCGAGGAAGCCGTCGACGTGCACCCACGTCGTGGTCGGCGCCGACGTGCCCGTGAGCATGCCGAGATGGCTGCCCGGCACCGTGTGGAAGGTCACGTCGTCCACCAGGTCGACCAGGTGCTCGGCCGAGCCGAAGGGCGTGATGGCGTCGTCGGGACTGCCGAACGCCAGCAGCGGCACGTCCGGCAGGTCGCCCAGCGCCACCACCCGGCCGCCGATGCGCAGTCGGCCCTCGGCGACCTCGTTGCGCACCATCAGGTCCGCCCACAGGCGCACGAAGAACGCCCCCGGGTAGGCGGGCATCTCGCGGGTGAACCGGTCGATCGCGTCGGCGTGGGCGAGCCGTTCGTGGTTGCCGGCCAGTCGCTGTCGCAGTCGCCAGACCGGCCGGGTCAGCTCGCGCGTGATCGCCGAGCCCCGGTAGGTGGCCTGCACGAGCGGCGCCGGCAGGATGCCGGCCAGGCGCCCCGCCGTGGCGCCGACCCGGCCTCCGGTGATGCGCCCCGCCAGCTGCAGCGGACGCAGCTGGGGGACGTGGCTGTAGTCGAACGGGGCGCCGACGACGACGGTGCCCGCCACCGGCAGGTCGGGGTGCGCCGCCAGCGCGAACAGGGCGAGCGTCCCGGCGATCGACCAGCCGACGACGGCGACGGGGCGGCCGGTGTCGGTCGCCGCGGCCCGGATGGCGTCGGGCAGCACCTCGTCGACCAGGCGGGTGAAGCCGAGGTCGCGGTCGTCGCGGGTGATGTGGCCGTAGTCGAGGGCATGGACCGTGTGGTCACGCTCGACGAGGTGGTCGCGCAGGCTGAGGCCGGGGCGCAGGTGGTAGCAGGACGACGGGGCGGCCGGTGGGGGGACGAGCAGGACCGGGACGCGCGGGGCGTCGACGCTGCCGTGGCGGTCCAGGTGCAGGTGGCGGCGGTCGACGATCCGGCTGGGCTCAGGCATCGGCCGTGCCCACCTCGCCGGCCTCGGCCGCGTGGGCCGCCTCGGACCGCAGGCGCAGCTCGTTGCCGGCGGCGGCCACCACCGCTGCGATGGGCACCGAGAGGAACGCGCCGACGATCCCGGCCAGCGCGGCCCCGGCCGCCAACGACACCAGGATGACCACCGGGTGCAGGGCGACGGCGCGGCGCATGATGATCGGCTGGAGCAGGTGCCCCTCGATCTGCTGCACGAGCAGGATCACGCCGAGCACCAGCGCGGCCTTGACGATCCCGGCGGCTGCCAGGGCCACGAGCACCGCGACGAGGCCGGCGATGAACGCCCCGATGACGGGGAGGAAGCCACCGAGGAACACCAACAGGGTCAGTGGGGCGACCAGGGGGACGCGCAGGACCAGCAGCCCGATCATGATGCCGACGGCGTCGATCAGCGCGATGGTCGCCGTCCCACGGACGTAGCCGCCGAGCGCGGTCCACGCCCGCGCCCCGACGGCACGCAGGGTCGGCCGGTAGGCGGGGGAGGTGCGGTCGATGAACCACTGGACGATCTGGTCGCCGTCCTTGACGAAGAAGAACAGCAGGATCACGGCCAGGATCAGGCCGGTGAGGCCCTCGACGACGAGCGCCGCGCCGGACAGCACGCCGGACACGACCCCGGACCCGCCACCCGCGGAGGCCATGTCCCCCAGGTTGTTCACCAGCTGCTCGACCTGGGCCCGGTCGTACCCGAGCGGTCCGGTCTCGAGCCACGACAGCACGTCCTGGTAGGCGGCCTGCAGGGTCGGGCCGAGCTGGGTGAGCTGGTCGACGAAGGACGGGGTGAGGATCGCCAGGAGCCCGATGATCGCGACCAGGCCACCGATCACGACCAGCGAGGCGGCTGCGGCGGGGGGCCACCCCCGGCGGCGCAGCGCCTGGGCGGGCGGCACGGCCAGGGTGGAGATGATGATCGCGATGATCACCGGCAGGGAGACGACCAGCAGGCGCGACAGCAGCCACAGCACCGCCAGCCCGGCGACCAGCAGCAGGAGCAACCGCCAGGTCCAGCCGGCCGAGACCTCCAGCCAGTCGGGGATGCGGTTCTGGTCACGGTCGCTGGTGCGAAGCCCTCGGCGCGCGGCCTGCTGCGGCGTCTCGCTCACCCTGCCTCCCCGGTGTGGTCGCGGGCAGCCTAGGTTCGGGGCGCGCGCCAGACCGGACAGGTGCCGGCCCGGATGGCGGACCGGCGCTTGGGCGTCGACGCCGAGGCTCAGCCCTCGGACTCGGTCATGTCGTCGGTCATCTCGCTCGGACTCGCTCATGTCCTCGCTCATGTCGTCGGTCGCCATCTCCGACTCCGACATGTCGTCGGTCATCTCGTCCGTCATCTGCTCGGTGCCGGGGTCGGCGCCGGTGTCGCCGTCGTCGGTGCCGCAGGCGGTCAGGGCCAGGGGCAGGGCGGCCGCCAGCATCAGGCCGGCAGCGTGGCGTCGGATGGTGCGCATGGGGTCTCCTCGAGTCGTCGACCGTCGTGTGCGGGAGGCTCCCGCGTGTGGTGACGAGTCTGCGCATGCATCCCGTCGAGCGCGCTTACGCCACGATGAACGCTGCGCCGGCCCGTCGCCCCGCGAGCTCGTGCGCAACCAGCGAGTCGGTGCGCGCCGAGCGCGCTGGTCAACAAGGGCAAGCACCTGTCGACAACTGCCGATGCCGTGTGGACGCCATGTGGACAGACCGGCGCGTTGCTGGGGATCAACGGCGGATTGTCGACGAGACCACAAGATGTAGTGGGTAAACTTGTGCACGAGCCCCCACCCGTTGTGTGGCAGCCCGTTCCCGAGACGTGTTGACTCGTTGACATCGACCGTCTGTCGTGGCTGTAATCACATCGTTGTCGTTCCACCCCTGGCGCGTGGCACCGCCAGGACCCGACCGGCGACATGGGCGCCCCGGCGGACGTGAGCCGCCCCGCCGGGCCCGTCCGGCCGCCGGTCGTGCCGGTGTGACGCACGACCCACGATGGAGACCGCCCGGACGCGTCGGGGACGACGCACGGGACACCTTGAGGAGCAGCACATGGCAGACACGGCAGACGCCCCCACGGGGACCTCGACGCCCGCCGCGGGTGACGAGCGGCAGGAGACGATCCTGCTCGACGACCCGCGCAGCGGCAGCCAGCGCGTGCGGGTGGTCAAGGAGGGTCGTCGCACGGGGATGAAGTTCGATCGCTTCTTCACCCGCGCCGGCGTGCACCCCTACGACGAGGTCGAGTGGGAGCTGCGCGACGCCGTGATCACCAACTGGCGTGACGGCACCACCTCGTTCGAGCAGCGGGGCGTCGAGTTCCCGTCGACCTGGTCGATGAACGCCACCACCATCGTGGCCCAGAAGTACTTCCGTGGGACGCTCGGCACGCCCGAGCGCGAGCGGTCGGTCAAGCAGATGGTCGACCGCGTCGCCGACACGATCACCGGCTGGGGGATCGACGGCGGCTACTTCATCGACGAGGACACCGCCGAGGTCTTCCGGGACGAGCTCAAGCACCTGCTCGTCAACCAGAAGGCGGCCTTCAACTCGCCGGTGTGGTTCAACGTCGGCGTCGAGGACAAGCCGCAGTGCTCCGCGTGCTTCATCCTCTCCGTCGAGGACACGATGGGCTCCATCCTCAACTGGTACGTCGAGGAGGGCAAGATCTTCAAGGGCGGCTCGGGCGCCGGCATCAACCTGAGCTCGATCCGTTCGTCGAAGGAGATCCTCAAGGGCGGCGGCGAGGCCTCCGGGCCGGTCAGCTTCATGCGGGGCGCCGACGCGTCGGCCGGGACCATCAAGTCCGGCGGCAAGACCCGCCGCGCGGCCAAGATGGTCATCCTCAACGTCGACCACCCCGACATCGAGGAGTTCATCTGGACCAAGGCGCACGAGGAGAAGAAGATCCGCGTGCTGCGCGAGGCCGGGTTCGACATGGACCTCGACTCGCCCGACTACGCCTCGGTGCAGTACCAGAACGCCAACAACTCGGTGCGCGTGACCGACGAGTTCATGCGCGCCTACGAGAACGACGCCGACTACCCGCTGCGTGCGGTCACCACCGGCGAGGTGCTCGAGACCCGCTCCGCCCGTGACGTCATGCGCCAGTTCGCCGAGGCCACCTGGCAGTGCGCCGACCCGGGCATGCAGTACGACGACACGATCAACGCCTGGCACACCTGCCCCGAGTCGGGGCGCATCAACGGCTCCAACCCGTGCTCGGAGTACATGCACCTGGACAACTCGGCCTGCAACCTCGCGTCGCTGAACCTCAAGAAGTTCTACGACTACGAGGCCGGCCGGTTCGACGTCGAGGCCTACGTCCGCGCCGTCGAGATCATCATCACCGCCCAGGAGATCACGGTCGGGTTCTCCTCCTACCCGACCGAGCGCATCGCCGAGAACGCCGTCGCCTTCCGCGAGCTCGGCATCGGCTACGCCAACCTCGGCGGCCTGCTGATGAGCCTCGGCCTGCCCTACGACTCCGACGAGGGCCGGGCGTGGTGCGGGGCGCTGACCGCGCTGCTGACCGGGCACGCCTACCGGACCTCGTCCGAGATGGCCCGCGTGGTCGGACCGTTCGCGGGCTACGCCAAGAACGCCAAGCCGATGCTCGGTGTCATCGGCAAGCACCGTGCCGCGGCCGACGCCATCGACCCGCGTCCCGTGCAGGACGACCTGCTCGCGCAGGCCAAGTCCTCCTGGGACGACGCGTTGGCGCTCGGCCGCGAGCACGGGTTCCGCAACTCGCAGGCCTCCGTGCTGGCCCCGACCGGCACCATCGGCCTGATGATGGACTGCGACACCACCGGCATCGAGCCCGACCTCGGGCTGGTCAAGACCAAGAAGCTGGTCGGTGGCGGGACCATGCAGATCGTCAACCAGACGGTCCCGCAGGCCCTCGAGCACCTCGGCTACACCGGCGAGCAGGTCGAGGCGATCGTCGCCTACATCGACGAGAACAAGACCATCCACGAGGCCCCGGCGCTGCGGCCCGAGCACACCAAGGTGTTCCAGTGCGCGATGGGTGACGACGCGATCCACTACATGGGTCACGTCAAGATGATGGCGGCCGCCCAGCCGTTCATCTCCGGCGCGATCTCCAAGACCGTCAACCTCCCCGAGGAGGCCACGGTCGAGGACGTCGAGCAGCTGCACCTCGATGCCTGGAAGCTCGGCATCAAGGCGATCGCGATCTACCGCGACAACTGCAAGGTCGCCCAGCCGCTGTCGGTCACCAAGAAGGCCGACGCGGAGAAGGACAAGGCCGCGGCAGCCGAGGCGGCCACGCCGACCATCACCCGGCGCAAGCTGCCCAAGCAGCGTCCGTCGCAGACGGTGTCGTTCCAGGTCGGTGACGCCAAGGGCTACCTGACCGCGGGCGAGTACCCGGGCGACGGGCTGGGCGAGGTGTTCCTCAAGCTCGGCAAGCAGGGCTCGACCCTGTCCGGTCTGCTGGACGCCTTCGCGATCAGCGTGTCGCTGGGCCTGCAGTACGGCGTGCCGCTCGAGGCGTTCGTGCGCAAGTTCATGAACATGCGCTTCGAGCCGGCCGGCATGACCGACGACCCGGAGATCCGGTTCGCCTCCTCGCTGGTGGACTACACCGCCCGCAAGCTGGCGATCGAGTACCTGCCGTACGAGACCCGCGAGGCGCTGGGCATCTACACGCTCGAGGAGCGCACCCAGATGGCCAACGAGCAGTACGGCGACGGCGGCTCCACCGCCACCGTCCCGTCCGCCCCGACGGCCGAGTCGGTCAAGGAGGCCAAGGAGCTGCCGCGCTACGAGGGCTCCTCGGTCCCGGTCGACCACGACGCCCCGCTGTGCCTGACCTGCGGCGTGAAGATGAAGCGCGCCGGCAGCTGCCACGTCTGCGAGGCCTGCGGCGCCACCAGAGCATGCGGTGCCACCTCCGGCTGCAGCTGAGACTGATCAACTCGCCGGTGCGTGACTTCCGCCAGCCACGCACCGATGACCCCCGAGCGGCCGGGCCCCTCAGGGGCCCGGCCGTCGTGGTCCACTCGACGTGCGCCACCGACGACGGGTGCGACGGCCACGATGGCCCCACCGTGGCCCCTCATGGCTGACCCATCGACCGCGGTCTCGCTCGGCGCGCACGTCGAGCGCCGCACCGGTGTACCCATGGGCACCACCGGATCGTTGCGGCACATGCTGCGGCGCGCCTTCGGGGCCGGGACGCTCGCAGGGTTCTGGCGGCACTGGAACCCCATTGTCGGCTACTACCTGGCACGCTTCGTCCACGCCCCACTGGTGCGGGTAGCGCCCCGCCCCGTCGCGGTCGTCGTCACGTTCCTCGTCTCCGGGGCGATCCACGACCTGGCCACGCTCGCGGTCCGCGGCACCACGCACCTGCTGTTCACGGCATGGTTCGGCATGATCGGGGCCTTCGTGGTCCTGGCGTCCGCCACGGGCGTCGATCTCAGCCTGCGTTCGAGATGGCTGCGGGTGGCCGTCAATGCGGGGCATGTGCTCGTCGCCCTCCTCGTCGGTCTCCTGCTCACGCGCTGACCACCATCCGTCGCTCGCCTCTGGCGCACGCGGTGGACATCTGCGGGCGGCCGACCGCGTGCGCTAGCGTGATTGCCTTGGTGCACGGGGAGGACGATCGATGCGCGTGGGATCATCGAAGATGGTGGTGGCTGCCGTCGCGGCGGTGCTCCTGGTGTCGTGTGGCTCCGACGGGGACGGGGGCGAACCCGCGGCCTCGGCCGACACCGGCGTCAACGAGTCGACGCCGGAAGCCGTCGGCACGACAACCGCGTCGCCCGATGACACCATGTCCGACGACGGGTCAGCCGTCGACGAGCCCGCGGGGACCGCAGCGATCGAGGTGGACCCGAGCGCACTGCCGACGGATCCGTCGGGCTTCGACACCCTGGCAGCAGACCTGTGCGCGCTGTACGCCGTCGAAGACCTCGATGCGTTCTTCGGAGGCGAAGGTGAGCTCGCCACGAGCGAGCCGATTGACGGCGGTTGCAAGTGGTCGGTGGAGGGCTTTCCGAAGTCGCACTACGTCGAGGTCTCCCTGACCGGCGAGGGCAAGGTCGACGGGGTCGCCGAGGGCGAGCGCGTGGAGCGTGGCGGGGTCGAGGTCCACGTCCAGCGAGGGCCCGGCGACGCCTGGGCGACCGTCCCCACCCCCGACGGGCAGTTCGTCGCGATCCGCGTCCACGGGAGCTTCGGCACCGACGGCCGAGCACTCGACGGCGCGCTCGACCCGGCGGCGCTGGGGCTCGCGGACAACCTCGTCGGTCGTCTCTGACCCGGCCGTTGGCGTCGACACCTCGACACCTGCCTCGAGCGACAGCCCGCGAAGTGACGGCCCCGCTTCCCCGCGATGAGCTGCTGCCGACGGCGCAGTACCGCTCCACGCGTGCGATCACGATCGAGGCACCTCCGGATGCGGTGTGGCCGTGGCTGGTGCAGGTCGGCTGTCGTCGCGCGGGCTGGTACAGCAACGACGTGCTCGACAACCTCGGTCACCCGAGTGCCCGCGAGCTGGTCGCCGACCTCCAGCACCTCGAGGTCGGCCAGTGGGTTCCCATGTCTCCGTCGGCTGAACCGTCCGAGCTGACGGCCTTCCGAGTGGCCGACTTCCGCGCGAACGAGTGGCTGCTCTGGACGAAGCCCGAGAGCAGCTGGGTGTGGCAGCTCACCCCGACCGACGCTGGCGGGACGCGCCTGTCACGCAAATCCACGCTGCACGGGACTGGCACCGGCCCGGCATGGCCCTCCTCGGCGTGCTGCTGATGGAGTTCGGCGACTTCGCGATGATGCGGCGGATGCTTCACGGCATCAAGCGACGGGCCGAGACCCTGCACGCCGAACGACCCACGTGACGTCGGGGGTCGCCTACTCGTCGGCGGAGATGGCGGCGGCGAAGGCCACCGCCCCGGTGAGTGCCGCCCCGCCGGCGACCGCGTAGATCGCCGACGGCTTCGGCACGGCGTCCCTCGACACGCGTCCCGACACGGCGTCGACGGCGTCGACCATCACGCCCAGCGCGAGCAGCATCCGTGCACCCACCCCGCTCGGCCCGGCCGACTGCAGCGCCCCGATGGTGGCCATCCCGAGCGCCACGTCGCGGATGCCGAAGGCACGGGTCATCGGATGGACCGCGGGCTGGCTCGCGGCGCGCCCGATCCAGGCTTCGGCTGCCTTCTCCGGCGCAACCACGGCGGCCATCCCGTAGGCGATGCGGCCGACGTTGAGCATGGTTCCGAGTGTCGACGCGGTGTCCATGAGTGCCCTCGCTTCGTCCAGCTCGACGCCGGAACCCTAGGCAGACCCCGGCACGCCTGGCCCGCGATCGGCATGATCGCGGCCTGTGCGACCGGAGGGCACCCAACGAATGACGACGCGCATCGCGGCGTGGTTGCCAGGAGAGACCCAGTGGTTGATCACGGATGCCGAGCCAGAGAAGCTTCCTTCGCGGTCGATGCACGCGGGACAAACACTGAGACCCGTGGGATCTCGGCGCGGCACACGGTTTGATCGGCAGCGTCACCGTTGCAGCGGCGGACGTTGCAACGTCCGGCGCCTGGACCAGTTGATCGCACGGGCCGCCCTCCAGGCGGCCTGACACGATCCCGGGGTCCGATGGTGGCCACGAACAGCGCTGCTGCCTTCGGCGTGCTATCGACCTCGTGAAGTACGGGCCGGTCGGCCCTGTGCGGGGCGCGCCGGTTCACGCACGATCATCGTGGTGCCCGAATCGGACGGGGACGGCCATGGACGACGCGGCGATCCACGCGTGGCTGCTGGAGGGCGACGCGGCGGTGCGGTGGCAGACCCTGCGGGACCTGCTCGACGCGCCCGACGAGGTCGTGGCGAAGGAGCAGGCCCTCGTGGCCACGAACGGCTGGGGTGCGCGCCTGCTCGCCCACCAGGATCCCGACGGCCGCTGGGCCGGCGCCCTGTACAGCCCCAAGTGGACCTCCACCACCTACACGCTGCTGTTGCTGGCCGACCTCGGCCTGCCCGCGGACGACCCGCGGGCGCGCCTGGGCTGCGAGGTCCTGCTGGACGGCGCTCGCTTCTACGACGGCGGGCTGAACCTGGCCAAGACGGTGCGCGAGCCCGAGACCTGCATCACCGCCATGGTGGTCCGCCTGGCCGCGACGTTCGGCGTGGTGGACGACCGGGTGGAGGCCGCCCGGTCCTGGCTGCTCGGCCAGCAGCTGCCGGACGGCGGCTGGAACTGCGAGACGGCGCGCTGCGGCAGCCAGCACGGCTCCTTCCACACCACGATCATGGCACTGGAGGCACTGCAGGCGTGGACGCGAGGCCCTGGGCCCGACGACGCCGTGGAGGCAGCCGCGGCCGCCGGCCGGGACTTCTTCGCGGCCCACGGCCTGTACCGGTCACACCGCACGGGTGAGGTCGTCGACCCGGCGATGGCCCGCATCGTGTTCCCGCCCGGGTGGCACCACGACCTGCTGCGCGGGCTCGACCACTTCCAGTCGGCGGGCGCCCCGCCCGACCGCCGGCTGGCAGACGCGATCGCGACGCTGCGGTCCAAGCGCCGGGCAGATGGCACGTGGGTACCCAACGCCGCCCACCCGGGGCGATACTGGTTCACGATCGAACGCGCCGGCCAGCCCAGCCGCGTCACCACGCTGCGCGCCCTGCGTGTCCTGCGTTGGTGGGACAGTGACGGCCAAGCCCACAAGTAGTCCACGGTGGCACTCGGCACCCGGACGCATGGCGTCGTCGCGTCCCGGGCAGCCGTGTGGCGATGGGCCCAATGGCCCTGCACCGGAACTCCGCGCGGGGGAGAATCGGACGTGGTCCGAACTGGGGGTTGCGACGTGCGTGGCCGTGTCGTGCTGACGTTCCTGCTGGGGGCCGCGCTGGCCCTTGCTGGCTGTGGCGGCAACGGGGGAGACGATGACCACGAGGGGGCACTGGCCAACGCCACCCCCTCGGAGGCGGTGACCACACCGGAGGAGGACGAGGGGGCAGCGACGGGCAGCGGCGACGTCGACGCCTGCGCGCTGCTGCCCGAGGACGTCGCGGCCGAGCTGCTCGGCGGCCCGGTCGTGCGGACCGACGCCCCGGACGGCTTCGCCTCCTCCGGCGCGGTGCCGGTCCACTGCGTGTGGGCGCTGGAGAGCGACGACCTGGCCACCCTTGGCCTGCTCGTGGCCATGGTCGGCGACGCGGACGCGGGGGTGGACTCGGTCATCGCGGCACTGGACGACCCGTCCGCCGCGCAGGAGCTCGAGGGGCTCGGGGAGCGCGCCCTGCTGATCCCGGGCCCGGTGTCGTTGGTGGTCATGTTCGGTGACGGGCTGCAGTACACCCTCTCGGGCATGGCGGTCAACGGCATCGACGACGCAGCCCTCATCCGCGCGGCCGAGGCCGTCGAGGCACGCCGCTGACATCGCGTTCCGCTGTCCACCGGCGCCGCTCGGTCCAACCGATGGGGTGGCCCTCGTCCCGTCCGTTCAGGCGTGCAGCGCGTGGTGGGCCATCACCGAGGGCGCGACGACGTCCTCGCCGGCCAGGGCACGCTGGAACAGTCGGCAGTCGTCCTCGAGGTACGCCGCCAGGTTGTGGCCGATCATGGTCTTCTCGTAGTAGGCGAAGGCCCCGGCCTCGCGAGCGGCGTGCTCCCGGTCCTCCCCGGCGCGCCCGGTGAGGATGGCGACCATGGTGCGGGGCGCTTCGACGACGGCGCGTGAGATCAGCTGTTCCTCGGTGATGTCCTCGAGACCGAGGTCGAGCAGCAGCACGTCCGGGTGGTGGATTGTCGACAGTGACAACGCGTCCCTGCCGGTCGCACCCTGGGCGACGACGTCGAACGCCGGCGTCCGCCCCAGGCATCGAGCGACCATGCGGCAGATGTCCTCCTCGTCGTCGATCAGGACCACACGCCAGGAAGACCGGTCTCCGGCAGACGTCGCCTCGTCGTCCAGTCGGATCATGTCGTTCTTCGCCGGGCCGGGGACCCGCCGCGATGATGTCTCCATCCCTACCTCCTGACTGCAGGACGCCGAGCCGGGACGCGACGTCATCTCCCTTCGGTCGGACCGTGGCAGGTGGTCATGCCTCGTCGCCGTGAGCAGTGACGTGGATCGTGGACCCGCGCGGGCGATGTCTCCCTCACCGGCTGCGCGACCACCTGTCACGCGGAGTGTGCCCGCTCCGTGGACACCTCAAACCTCCACGACCGAGCCGGTTGCCAGGGATTCCACGATCCGTGCCACGGCCGCTCGGTTGCGTCGCCCCGGCCGTGGCGGTCATCGGGACGGCGAGTCGGAGTCCCGTGTCGCCGAATTGCCCCAGCGGCCGTCGGACCAGGCGGCCGCGCCGGCGTGCTGCAGGGCTGCCTTGTACCCGATGATGACCGCGGCGTTGACCAGGTACAGCCACAGGCCCCCGAGTACGACCAGGGCGACCGTCGAGCTCGCGTACTGCTGTTCGCTGCCCCCGAGGCGCAGGTAGACCGCGAAGCCGAGGGAGGCGGCGAGGGTGAGGGCCGAGCTCACGGCGCCCGACCAGCGCCAGCGACGAGAGGACGACCACCGGCAACCCGGCCACGACGATCGCGCCGAGGAACCTGCCGCGGATCCCGTCCATGGGGCGCCGTCGGTGCGGTGTCAGGCGGTCGAACGCGCGGGCGAGGCCGGCCCCGTAGGTGGTCGCCGGCCAGATGGCCGCGAGGATCGAGCCCCACCCCAGCCGCTGGGCGACGTCGATGATCCGGCGCGCGAAGTCGGCGCCCTGGCTGTCCGACGAGCCGGTCGACGAGGTCAGGCGCGTCACCGCCGACAGCAGCGGGTCGAAGCCCACCACCGACCCGGTCACCCAGAGGGCGATCAGCAGCGCCGGGACCGAGGCCACCAGCCCGAAGAAGGCCAGCCCGCCGGCGGTCGACAGGGCCTCGTCGCTGCGCGCCCAGGCGATGATCCGGGCCGCCGGGGTGGGGAGCCACCGTTCGAGCACGTCCACGAGCTCGAACCGACGGCTGACACGGTGCAGGCGATCGCTGATGTCCACGGGCACGATCCTCTCCACCCGGCAGGATGCCAGCCCGCTCCCGGCCCGGTGGCGGGGCGGAGGGGGCCGGCCGTGCGATCCCCGTGGCCGGCCGTCGGGATCGTCCAGGGACGGTCCGGACCTGGGTGTGCCCTCACTCGTCGGCGGAGACCGCGGCGGCCAGGGCGACGGCACCGGTGACGGCGGCGCCGCCCGCGACGGCGTAGATCGTCGACGGGTTCGGCACGGCGTCCTTGGACAGTCGGCCCGACACCGCGTCGGTCGCGTCGACCATGACGCCGAGACCGAGCAGGATGCGCGTGCCCATCCCGGTCGGGCTGGCCGTCCGCAGCGCCCCGATCGTCGCCGCCCCGAGCGCGACGTCGCGGATACCGAAGGCGCGGGTCATCGGGTGGACGGCAGGCTGTCCGGCGGCCTTGCCGATCCAACCCTTGGCGGCGGCGGTCGGGGCGACCACGGCGGCGATGCCGTAGGCGATGCGTCCGACGTTGAGGGCGGTCCCGAGGCTGGAGGCGGTGTTCATGTGGGTCCCTGGTCTCGACGGGTGGATCGGCAACCCTAGGGCGGCCTCGTTGGTGGGCGTTCGGCCGACGAGGTGCAGGTCGATCATGTATTCCTTGACGGGAATATGGACAACCCGTAGGGTCTGGCCATGGACGCGACCACCTTCGCTGCGCTCGGCGAACCCAGCCGGCTCGAGATCGTCGAGCTGTTGCGTCGCCGCCCGTTCACAGTCGGCGACATCGCCGAGGCCCTCGGCATCCGCCAGCCACAGGTCTCCAAGCACCTCAAGGTCCTGCGCGAGGCGGGCGTCGTCGATGTCGAGCCCGTGGCGCGCCGACGCATCTACCACCTCGCCCCGAGGGCCTTCGAGGAGCTCGGCGACTGGGTCGAGTCCTTCGACGCGCTGTGGGAGCAGCGGCTGGACTCCCTCGAGGACGTCCTCGCCGCCATGCAGGCCGCGCGAGACGACGGGCACACGCCCCACGACGAGGAGGGACCCACATGATCCTGCAGCTGTTCAGGAAGACCCAGGAGCACACGTTCGAACGCACCTACGCGGCACCGATCGCCGACGTGTGGCGAGCGTGGACGGAGCCGGAGCTGCTGCGCCAGTGGTGGGGGCCGGAGAAGACCACCGTCCCCGAGTGCGAGGTCGACCTCCAGGTCGGCGGACGGATCCACATCGTCATGGAGGCGACCGAGGAGATGGGTAAGTACGCCGGCACGCGCTGGCCGCTCGAGGGCACCTTCACCCGCGTCGACGAACCGCACCACCTCGCCTACGAGGCGCGGTCGTGGACCGAGGGGCAGGAGGGCGCGACGATAGGCTGAGATCGTGGAGGACTTCCCCGACGTCGACGCGTACCTCGAGGCCAGCGAGCAGTGGCCGGACGAGATCCGGGCGTTGCGTCCGCTGCTGCGGGACGCCGGCCTGGACGAGACGATCAAGTGGGGCAAGCCCTGCTACTCGCACGAGGACGCCAACATCGCGATCATCCAGGAGTTCGCCGACGACCTCGCGCTGATGTTCTTCAAGGGCATCCTCCTCGACGACCCTGCGGGCGTGCTCGAGGAGGTCGGGCCGAACTCGCACGCCGCCCGCCGGATGATGCTCCGCTCGGTACAGGACGTCGAGCACCGCGCCGACCTCGTCACCGCCTACGTCGAGCAGGCCATCGCCGTGGAGGAGGCCGGCACGCCAGTGCCACCACGCCCCGACGAGGAGCTCGCCCCGGAGCTGGCCGAACGGCTCGCGCAGGACCCCGACCTCGCCCAGTCCTTCGACGAGCTCACTCCCGGTCGCCAGCGTGAGTACAACCTGCACGTCTCGGGCGCCAAGCAGTCCACCACCCGCGAGCGGCGCGTCGACCAGATCGCCCCGCGCATCCTCGAGGGCAAGGGCCTGCGCGACCGGTGAGCCGACGGGGCTCGGTCGATCCTGCCGCCCGTGCGGAGCGGACCGATGTCCAGGTCACCGCTCGTGACCTGTCGAGTGTCGGGTCCCGGACGGCGGGGCGTGGTTCGCGATGCTGGTGAGGACGGCAGCGCGTGCCTGGTCCGGGGTGGTCACGCCGAGCAGGACGTGGTTGGCCAGTCCTTCGGCATGGGCGACCAGGCGTTCGGCGAGCGCGACGGGGTCAGCGTCCGGACGGATCGCGCCGTTGTCCTGCTCGCGCCGCACCGCGTCGCCCAGTCTGCGGTGCAGCTGGACGTACGCCGATCGGAGTCGCTCGGCGATCGCCTCGTCGACGAGGCCTCGGGCGATGAAGGACTGCCGCACGCGCAGGTGTGTCCAGGAGAACGGGTCGTGCGGGATCAGCTGGGTCAGGACGACGACGAGGATGTCGTGAGCAGGGACGTGGTCCGGATCGCCGCCGAGCAGGTCGGCGATGCGGCCACTGCTGCGTTCGTTGGCCCGGTCGAACCCGGCTTCGAGCAGGCGGTCCCTGGATGGGAAGTAGTGCTGGACCCGGCCCAGCGACACTGACGCCGCGTCGGCCACGGCACGCATCGACGCCGCAGGCAGCCCCTGGTCGGCGACCACGTCGAGGAAGGCATCGGCGATGGCCACCCGCTGCTCCGCGTGGCTCGCGCCGATCCCGCGCCGACGAGTCGTGATGGTGAGCTCCGTGTCCGGGGACCCCGGTAGGCTATCAATCGGGCAATACATGCGTATTGGTTTGCCATCGTGATCGGAGGGTCGTGCGAGAGCGGATCACGGAGCTCGTCGCCCCGTTGCGCCACCCCCGACTACGGCGGCTGGTCGGGGCGTTCCTGGTCAACGAGCTCGGTGATGGGATCGCCGTGGTCGTGCTGCCCCTGCTCGTGTACGCCACGACCGGTTCGGGCCTGCTCACCGGTGTCACGTTCGCTGTCGTGCGTGCAGCCGGGGTCGTGGGCCGTCCCATCGGCGGGCTGCTGGCTGACCGGATCGACCGCATCGCGGTGCTGCGCACCACCTTCGTCATTCGGGGCGGGCTGCTGACCCTCGGCCTCCTGGTGCGTAGCGATGGCGTGCTGGCCGCCTGTCTGGTGCTGACCGCCTTCGTCGGCACGGTCGACAACCCGTCGGGTGAGGCAGCGATCCGCGAGGGTGCTGCCGACCAGGCGCAGCAGGTGGCGACCATCCGAAAGGTCTCGCGTGCGCTGTCGGGCGTGGTCGGACTGAGCGTGGGCGGCCTGCTCGTCGGAGCAGCCGGGGCCGAGGTCGCCGTTGCCGTCGACGTCTGCACCTACCTCGCCGCACTCGTGCTGCTCCCGCCCTCCCCGCAGCCTGCGGTGGCCGACGCGGGCCCGACGCGGCCGCATGCGGGGTGGGTCGCGGCCGCCCGGCGGACCGTGGCGGCGAGCCTGGCAGACGGCCGCGAGGGCGTGCGGCACCTGCGCCATCACGTCGACCTCCGCGTGGTCGCTGGCATGACCGCGCTGGCCGCCGGGGTGGTGACCGCGCTGCTCACCGTCGCTGTCGTCTGGCTCGACCAGCTCCCCGGCGCCCCGTCGGGCGCCTACGGCATCGCCCTCGCCGGCTACTCGACCGGCGCCGTCCTCGGCCTGGTCGCTGCGGGTGTGATCGCCTGGCAGGTCAGCGTCTCCACGCTGGCGACCCGGACCCTTCTGATCGCCGGCGCCGCGTGCGCCGCCGGCGCGGTCGGTTCCGACTGGCGGGTCCTGGCTGTGTCGTGGGTGGTCTGGGGCATCGCCTGGGGACCATTCGACGTGTGGGGCGACGCGCGGGTGCAGGAGCTCACCCCAGACCAGTTGCGCGGACGTGCCTACGGAGGCATCGGGACCCTGGCCGCTCTTGCGCAGGTGATTGGCGGCGTCACGGCGGGCGTCCTCGCCGACGTGACCGACCCGCGCGTGCTCATCGTCGGCCTGGGAGCCGTCTTCCTCGTTGCCGCCGGCTGGACTGCGAGCCACCGATCCGACAACGCCGGCTCCGGCAACGTGCGCTGACGCCGGCGGGTCCTGCGGCGGTTCAGGGTGCAGGGTCGGTGCCGGCAGCGGCGAACGTCACGGGACGGGAGCCCGGGGAGACGTCCACGGGTCGGCCGTCGAGGTGGACGCGGTCGAAGCGGACGGGCAGGCCGGCCGCGATCAGGGTGCTGGCCCGAAGCGGCATCCGGACCCGTCCCGCATGCACGCCGAACCGGCTGCGCGCCGCCGTGTGGACCGAGCCCACGGTGGCTGCTCCTTCCGGTCTCGTGCAGGGCGCCGACTGAGAGACGGGCGGCGTCCTGCGTGGAGCGGCATGATCTCCCCCACACCACCGGAGGGCGCCCCGCAGCATGACGACCCGGATCGCGGCGTGGTCGGGGCCGCGCAACATCTCGACTGCGCTCATGCGCTCGTGGGACAGTCGCCCCGACACCGCGGTCGTCGACGAGCCGCTCTACGCCTACTGGCTGCAGGCGACCGGCGCCCCGCACCCGGGCCGTGACGAGGTCGTCCGCGCGTACCCGACCGACTGGCGCGAGGTCGTCGGGCACCTCACCGGTCCGGTGCCGGGCGACAGGCCGATCTGGTTCCAGAAGCACATGACCAAGCACGTGACCGAGGAGGTCGACCTCGACTGGCTCGACGGGTTCCGGCACCTGTTCCTGATCCGTGACCCGGCCGAGGTGGTCGTGTCCTTCGCGAAGGTGTCGCAGGTCGATCTCGACGAGACGGGCCTGCCCCAGCAGGTGCGCCTGTTCGAGCACGTCGCCGAGAGGACAGGTCAGGTCCCGCCGGTGGTCGACGCACGCGACGTGCTCACCGCCCCGCGGGCGATGCTCCGGACCGTCTGCGCCGCCCTCGACGTGCCCTTCGACCCGGCCATGCTGTCGTGGGAGGCGGGGCGGCGGGTGACCGACGGCATCTGGGCGCCGTACTGGTACGCGGCGGTCGAGCGCTCCACCGGCTTCGAGCCCTACCGTCCCACGACCACCGCGGTGCCCGCGCACCTGACCGAGCTCCTGGCCCGCTGCCGGCCGTTGTACGAGCAGCTCGCCCAGCACCGCCTCACCGTGGACGACCCCGCAGGAGAGCCCTGATGCTCCAGCAGTTCGACGAGCGCAACCGCGACCTGATCGTCAACGTCGGCGGTCGGCTCGTGCACCGCGACGACGCCGGCGTGAGCCCGTTCGACTCGGTGGTCCAGGGCGGTGATGCCGTCTGGGAGGGCCTGCGCCTGTACGACGGGCGGGTCTTCAAGCTGGAGGAGCACCTCGACCGCCTGCGGGCTTCGGCCCTGGCACTGGCGTTCGCCGAGATCCCCTCGCACGAGCAGATCACCGCCGAGATCGCCCGCACCCTGCAGGCCAACGACATGACCGACGGGGTGCACATCCGGCTGACGCTCACCCGCGGCGTCAAGCTCACCAGCGGGATGGACCCGCGGTTGAACACGCAGGGCCCGACCCTGATCGTGCTGCCCGAGCACAAGCCGCCGGTCTACGACCGTGGCGGTGTGCGCCTGGTCACCGCCTCGCTGCGCCGCCCCGGCCCCGACGTGCTGGACCCACGCATCCATCACGCCAACCTCCTCAACTCCATCCTCGCCAAGGTCGAAGCGAACGTCGCGGGCGTCGACGACGCGCTGATGCTGGACGGGCGCGGATTCGTGGCCGAGACCAACGCCACCCACGTGTTCGCGGTCCGCGGCGGTGAGGTCGTCACCTCGCGCGTGGTGGCGTGTCCGGCGGGGATCACCCGCGCCACGGTGCTCGAGCTGTGCCTCGACCTCGGCATCCCGGCGGTCGAGCGGGACCTGGCGCCCGCCGAGCTGTACGCCGCCGACGAGGCGTTCTGCACCGGCACCATGGGCGAGCTCGTGCCTGTTGTCGAGGTGGACGGGCGGACCATCGGCGCCGGCGAGCTCGGTCCGACCACCCGCCGGCTCAGCGACGCCTACGCCGAGCTCACCGCCAGCAGCGGCACGCCGGTCGTGTGACCTCACCCCAGCGGCTGGGACGACCAGCGGCGCTGCGCCAGCTGCTCCAGCCGCGTGAGGTCCTCGGCCACGATGTCGCTGCGTCGCGCCGCGTCGAGGATGACGTCGACCTGCCGGCGCAGCGCGGCGGCGCGGTCGGGGAATCCGACCTCCTCGAGGTCGCGCGCGACCTCGGACGCGGACACGATCAGCGCCCCCGACACGGTCGGGTACGTCACGGCGGTGCGGCGGAGCCGGTCGAACGCCAGCCGGACGTAGTCGTCGTAGGTGGTGTGACGCGCCCGGATGAGGGCCCGGCCCTGCTCGTCGGTCGAGGCGCGCGGCGGCAGTCGGCGACGACCGAGCTCCCACAGCACCAGCTCGAGGTGCTGGACCACCTCGAAGGCGCTGGTCACGTCGGCGGTCGTCCCGACCAGCGAGCCGATCGCCAGGTCGACCAGCTGCTGCACGCCGAACTCGATGTCGCCCGTGATCGTGCGGCGACCGACGAGGACGGTGTCGTGGACCAGCTGCTCGAGCCGTTCCCGGGGGACGCCCTCGGCCCAGACCTGGGCCAGCGGCCGGCCCTCGATGGCGTACAGCCCGACCCGGACCTCCAGCTGCACGACGGCGTCCGGTGGGAGCGCGGCCAGCAGGGCGGCCTCGTCGATCGCCCCGACCCATCCGCTCTCGGTCGCCCGGATGCGCACCGAGGCCGCCGTCGGGACCTGGGGCGTCGCGTCGGGCGTGACCATCCGGTCCGGTTCCTCGACCGGCAGGACGGCGCGGATGCGCTGGACCGTGGTGTCGGAGATGCGCCGGCCGAGCGCACCGGAGTACATCGACTGCACCGCGTTGCGGATGGCCCCCATGACGAACACGACGGAGCTGGCGGCCAGCACGATGCCGAGGAGGATCGACAGGTCCGGGGTCCCACCGGCCTCGCCGGGGCGGATGACGCGGAACACGGCCACCACGTAGGCGAACAGGCCCAGCATCAGGCTCATGACCGACTGCTGGAACCAGTCCTGCAGGAACCCCATCACGACGTTGGCCGAGAACTGGGCGGCGGCCAGGCTCACGGTGGCCGACCGGACCCAGAACGTGATGCCGGCGACCGTCAGCAGCGCGCCGGCCAACGTCGCGTACAGGGTCCGGGCGCTCTCCGCGTCGAACTGCAGCCAGGCCGGCAGGGCGTCGGGTCCCAGGAGCCCGTCGAGCCAGAGACAGGCCGCCGCCAGCAGGAGGCCGGCGACGACGAAGAGGACGGGGCGCACGAGCAGCGACTCGCCGAGACGCGCCGCCGCAAGACGTCCGCGTGACGGTGCCACCGAGGCACCTCCCATCCGCCGCCGAGGGTGCCGGGCACGGTAGGGGCAACCCGGTTCGCGGTGCGACCGACCTCGCGCGTCAGGGCCGCGTGTCCTTGACCACCTGCCCACCCTTGACGACCAGCACGACGTTGGACTCGTCGGCGAGCATGTGTGGGTCGGCCAACGGGTCGCCGTCGACGGCGATGACGTCCGCGTACCGACCGACCTCGACGGTGCCGAGGTCCTCGTCGGCCCGCAGGATCCGGGCGGACGTGCGGGTGGCCGACACGATGGCCTGCATCGCCCCGATGACCTCGGCCTTCAGCGCGATCTCCAGTCCGCGGCCCCGCTGGTCCGGGCCGAAGATGTCCGAGCCCGACCCGATGGTGACCCCGGCGTCGACGGCGAGCTGCAGCGAGTCCTGCATCGCCTCCAGCACGCCGTCGTAGCGGGGCAGGAGGTGCTCGGGGATGCCCCACTCGCGCCAGTGCTGCCGGGCCTGCACGACCGTGGCGAAGGTCGGCACCAGGGCCGCTCCGGCGGCGGCCATGCGCGCGGCTGTTGCCTCGTCCAGCCAGGTGCCGTGCTCGAAGCACTCGAGGCCGGCCTCGAGCCCGTTGTTGATCGACCGGGCGTTGTGGGCGTGGGCGGTGACATAGGTGCCGCGGGCGCGGGCCTCCTCGACGGCGGCCCGAAGCTCCTCGATCGAGAACTGGGTGTCCTCCAGCGAGTCGGTCAGCGACACCACCCCGCCGGACACGCACACCTTGATCTGCGTCGCGCCGTGCTGGAAGGCCCGGCGCACGGCCCGGCGGACCGCGTCGGGGCCGTCGACGACCTCGGCGAGCTGGGACAGGCCGGGGATGCCGCGGACCGCGCGGTGGTGGTCGAGCCAGGGGAGGGCATGGTCCCCGTGGCCGCCGGTCTGCGAGATCAACGGTCCCGACGGGTACAGCCGCGGTCCCGCGACCAGCCCGGTGTCGATGGCCCGGCGCAGCCCCCCGTCGGCCCCCGCCACCTCACGTGCGGTGGTGAACCCGGACTGCAGGCAGTGCTCGGCGTTGTGGAACAGGTGGGCGGCCACCTCGGCGGCGGACATCGCGCCGAGATGGCCGATGTCGATGATCCCCATGTGGGTGTGCAGGTCGATCAGGCCCGGCAGCACCGTCAGCCCGTCGACGTCGATCGCCCGGGCATCCCCGGGGCGGGCGAGGTCGTCGCCTCCCACGGCCGCGATCCGGTCACCGTCGATCACCACGACGGCGTCGTCCACGGGGTCGCGCCCCGTCCCGTCGACGAGCCGCCCTCCCGTCAGCGCGAGCATCATGGCTGTTCCTGTCGCGAGGTGCGGGGGGCACCCACCGCGAGGTCCGGGTGGCCGTCGAGCGCCTCGATGGCACGTTCGCGGCCGAGCTCGATCATCTCGTCGGCACGGTGGAAGTCGAGGGTGCGACACGACGTGCGCGGCACTGAGATCAGCACGTCGGGTGGGAACCCCGCCAGGCGGTAGCGCGCGATGAGGGTCTGCATCGCCTGCAGGGACAGCTGCATCACGTCGAGGGTCCCCATGCCGGTCGGGAGCGGCCCGAACAGTGCCTCGACCTCGTCGAGCGGCTGGGCGTCCTCGTCGCCGTCGTCCGGGACGTCGTCGTCGCGGTCGCCGCCGAACCAGGTGGAGATCGTGCGCACCAGGTCGCTGTCGAGCATCTGGGAGGCGGAGCGGCGGGACCGTTCGATCCACTCCTCCATCGGTCGTGGTTCCGCGGAGGCCTGCTCGGGCACGCCGGCGGAGGACGGCGTGTCCTGGGCGAGCGAGACCGCGACGGTGACGTCGGCCGCCGACGCGGCCGTGGCCGCGGTCGGGATGGGGTTCATCAGGCCGCCGTCGACCAGCAGTCGACCGTTGAGCATGACGGGGGAGATGATGCTCGGCAGGGCGATCGAGGCACGGATCGCGGCGGCCACCGGCCCCTGCTGGAACCAGACCTCCTTGGCCGCCAGCAGGTCGGTCGCCACGGCCGTGTACTGGATCGGGAGGTCCTCGATCCGGGCGCCGTCGAGCAGCTCGGCGACGGTGGCGAGGATCTTCTCGGCGCGGATCACCCCCGGTGCCCGCAGGGCCGGGTCGAGCAGTCGGATCACGTCCCGCTGGGTCAACCCGCGGACCCAGTCGGTGTAGGCGTCGAGCACCCCCGCGGCGTGCAGGCCCCCGACCAGGGCGCCCATCGAGGTCCCGGCGATGCTGACGATCTCGTGGCCACGTTCCTCGAGGACCTCGATGACGCCGATGTGGGCGTAGCCGCGGGCGCCCCCGCTCCCGAGGGCGAGGGCGACGCGAACGGGGCGTGGCATCCGGGGCCTTCCTCACCGATCCCCACCACGGTAGGCGGCGGGTGCGGTTGCACCCGCCGTCCGTGGAGGAGTCGCGCGCCCGGGTGTCAGTCGCCCTCGTGCTTGAACGACACGCTGACCTTGGCGCGGTACGCCTTGACCTTGCCGTCCTCCAGCGCCATGTCGAGCTTGGTCACCTCCGCGACGCGCAGGTCTCGCAGCGACTTGCCCGCCTGGTCGACGGCGGCGGTGGCCGCCTTCTCCCACAATTCCGTGCTCGTCCCGACCAGCTCGACGACCTTGTAGACACTCTCGGTCATGCTCCCGCTCCTTTCTGGGGTGTCCCGCGACTCTCCGCCCGGCAGGTGCTCCACGTCAAGGCGGTGTTCGGAGAGGACCGCGCCGCAATAGCGTCGGGTGGGACGGGCCAGCCGAAGCAAGGTGTCCTCATGAGCTCCCCCATGCCCACCGGTGTCTCCGGCGCTGCGTCCCGTTGTTCGGGGGCCAGGTGAGGCGGGAGTACGTCGAACCGCCGCCGGCGTCGGCACCCTCCGGACCGCCCCGTCGCGGGCTGCTCGGCGAGTGGCGATCCGGCCTCCAGCTCGCCAGGCTGGTCGCCTCGACGCCATTGCTCGTGCGGGCTCCCCGGGGCGACGGCGGGCCCGTCGTGCTCGTCTCGGGGTGGAAGGCTCCGCCAGCCTCGATGGGACCGCTGCGCAGCTTCCTGCGTTTCCTCGGGCACGACGCGCAGCACTGGGAGTCCGGGGTCAACGAGGGTCGGCCGGAACGCGACGCCCCGCGTCTGGCGACGCAGGTCGAGCGGCTGGCGTCCTCCAGCGGACGCCGCGTCGGCCTGGTCGGGTGGAGCCTGGGCGGCACCGTGGCCCGCGAGGCCGCGCGGCGGCATCGTGTCCTGGCGTGCCTGCATCGGCCGCGCCTCGCCCGACGTGCGACACGTCGAGGTGTCCTCCACCCACCTGAGTCTCGGGATCGACCCGGACGTGGGACGAGGTCTGGCCTCGGCTGCGGCACGTCGGCTAGCGGCCGTCCGCTCGGACGTGCCGGACGGGTTGCCAGCGCCGCCGGCCTCCTGCACCTTCCGGGGCGCGGCACGCGCGACGACCATGCGGGAGGCCCCATGACCCCGACCCGGACCGCCCGTGTGGGCGGCGCGGGCATGCTCGCCCTGGTCGCGACCTACGGGATCGGACGCCAGGCGTTCGGCCTGTTCGTGCCCGTCTTCCGGGACGAGTTCGGCCTCGGGCTCGACGAGCTCGGCTTCTACGCCTCCGCCGCCCAGGCCGGCTACCTGGTGGCGACCATCGTGACCGGTGTGCTCACGGCCCGGTTCGGGCCGCGTCTACCGGTGGTGGTCGGGTGCGTCGTCCTGGCCGGCGGGGCGTCGATGGTGGCCGTCGCTCCCGGGCCGGCCCTGCTGGCGGTCGGCATCATCGCGGCCGGTACGAGCGCGGGGGGTGCGTGGGGGCCGTTCTCCGACGCGGTCGAGCTGCGGGTCCCCGCCTCCGGCGAACGCAGAGCCCTGGCCCTGGTCAACGCCGGTGCGCCCGCCGGGCTGATCATCGCCAGCGCCCTGGTCCTGCTCGCCGGCGAGCAGTGGCGGATCGTGTGGTGGGCGTTCGCGGCCGTCGGCCTGATGGCTGCGGCGGTCAACCTCCGGGTGGTGTCGGACGACACCCCGGGCGACTCGTCCGGGCCGGGATGGCCCGGCCTGCGGTGGCTGGTGGGGTCCCGCTCGGTCCCCCTGTTCGCGGTCACCTTCGGCGCCGCGGTGACCTCCGGGGCCTACTTCGCCTACGCCCCGGACACGGCACGATCTGCCGGCCTGGCTGCATGGTCGGGGCCGGCGATGTGGGCCGTGCTCGGCGTGGCCGGGACCCTGGTGGGGGTGTTCGGCGGGGAGCTCGCCGACCGGTTCGGCCTACGGCGGTCATTGGTTGTGGCGTTGCTGCTGCTCGCGGGTTCCACCGGCCTGCTGCTGGCGGCCGGCGCCCTCCCGGTGGCGCTGGTGTCCGCCGCCGTCTTCGGGACGGGGTTCACCGCGGGGTTCGCGTTCATCGTGATGTGGAGCCAGGAGGTCTTCCGGGAGGACCCCACCAGCGGATTCACCGTGACGATCGTGTGCCTGGCCGCGGGGTTCACGCTCGGGCCCGCGGTGTTCGGCCTGCTGGCGACCCACCTCGGACGTCCCGCTGCCCTGGTCA
>CAWCLK010000053.1:0-23325 GCA_963796225.1 uncultured bacterium | reverse complement strand
CGAGTTCACGTCCGGGTCCTTCCGGGAGACCATCGACGACCCGACGGTCGCTCGCCGGCGACCTCGACCGCGAGTCCGTCACCACCGTGGCGCTGTGCTCGGGCAAGGTGGCCTACGACCTGATGCGCGAGCGCGACGAGCGTGAGGCCCCCGTGGCCATCGTGCGCGTCGAGCAGCTGTACCCGTGGCCCAGCGGGCAGATCGCCGAGATCCTCCGCACCTACCCCAACGCCACCGACGTGGTGTGGACGCAGGAGGAACCCGAGAACATGGGCGCCTGGGGATTCGTCGACGGGCGGCTCTGGAACATCCTCGACGAGCTCGGCGACGACCGGCACCTGCGCCGCGTCAGCCGCGTCGCCAGCGCCTCGCCGGCCGCCGGCCAGCACGTCGTCCACGACCAGGAGCTCGAGGCCCTGCTCGCCGACCTCTTCGAGCCGGTGGACTGACCCGCGTCGATACTGTCCGTCCTCCTGCGTGACCGAGGACGGACGTGGACGGGATCGTCGGACAGCTGCTGCTCGTGGCCGGGCTCGTCCTGGTCAACGCCGTGTTCGCCGGCAGCGAGATCGCGCTGATCTCGCTCCGCGAGGGCCAGATCGAACGGTTGGCGGGGCGCTCCCGTGCCGGCCGGGCTCTCGCCGAGCTCGCCCGCGAGCCGAACCGGTTCCTGTCGACCATCCAGATCGGGATCACGCTGGCGGGGTTCCTGGCCTCGGCCGCGGCCGCGATCACGCTGGCCCAGCCCCTGGTCGAGGCGCTCGAGGGCCCCCTCGACGGCGCGGCCCGGCCCACCGCGGTGTTCCTGGTCACCGCGGCGCTGACCTTCGTGACCCTGGTGCTCGGCGAGCTCGCCCCGAAGCGGCTGGCCATGCAACGCGCCGAGAGCTGGGCGCTGGTGGTGGCCCGCCCCATCGGGGCGCTGGCCACCCTGGCCACGCCCGCCGTGTGGGTCCTGTCGCGGTCGACCAACGTCGTCGTGCGACTGTTCGGCGGCGACCCCTCACGTGATCGCGAGGCGGTCACCGACCAGGAGGTGCGTGACCTGGTCGCCTCCGGCGACGTGTACGAGGGCTACCAGCGCCAGATCATCGAGGGCGCCCTCGAGATTCAGCGACCGCACGGTCCGCGAGGTCGTCACGCCCCGCCCCGACGTCGTCGGGATGCCCGCCGACACGCCGGTGGACGAGGCGCTCGGCGCTGCTGGCCGACGCCGGCCACTCGCGCGCCCCGGTGTGGGACCGGGACCTCGACGACGCCGAGCGCTACGTGGCCGTGCTCGGCCTCATCGGTCGGGACGGCACCGTCGGCCAGCACGCCGAGTCCACGGTCGTCCTGCCCGAGTCCGTCGGCGTCCTCGACGCCCTGTGGCGCCTGCAGGCCGCACGGCGCCAGCTCGCCCTGGTCGTGTCCGAGCACGGGGCGGTCGAGGGGATCGTGTCGGTCGAGGACCTCGTCGAGGAGATCGTGGGGGAGATCTACGACGAGCACGACCGCGACCTGGTCGGGGTCGTCCACCACGACGACGGGACCATCGACCTGCCCGGACGCTTCCCGCTGCACGACCTGGTCGACCTGCAGGTCCGCGCGCCCGAACGCAGCGAACAGACCACCGTCGGCGGGTTCGTGGCCGAGCGCGTGGGGCGACTGCCCGTCGAGGGCGACCGGGTCGACCTGCCCTCCCACGCGGTCGAGGTGACCGCGGCGTCCCGGCGGACCGTGCGGCGCGTCCGGTTGACCCCGCTCAGCGACGACGCAGGCGACCGGCCAGCTGACGGGTGACGAGCTCGCCCAGCCGGTCGGGCAGCGTCGTCGTCAGCCGCCGGGTGACCTGGGCGGTGCGGGGCGTGACGATCACGCCCACGTCGCGGTCGAGCCCGCGCATCGTGTCGGCCACCACCCGCTCGGTCGTGGTGGTCGGCAGCCGCAGGGCCTGTGCGATGGCGGCGAAGGACAGCCCTCGGGATCCGGGCACCTCCTCGTGCAGGAGCGGCGTCTCGATGAAGCCGGGGCAGACGACGTGCACCCGGACGCCGTGGGCCGCGGCCTCGGCACGCAGCGACGTCGTCAGCCCGAGTACGGCGTGCTTGGACGAGGCGTAGGCCGCGGCGGCCGGGACGGGCGTGAAGGCCGACAGCGAGGCGATGTTGACGATCCGCCCGGCCCCGCGTTCCACGAACCGGGGGTAGACCGCCAGGGTCCCGTGCAGGACGCCCCGCAGGTTGACGTCGTAGACGGCCTGCCACTGCGACAGCGGCAGCTCGTGCGACCAGCCCACCGCCCGATTCCCGCGTTGTTCACCATCGTGTCGAGTGGGCCGTGGGCGTCCTCGGTGGCGTCGACCAGCGCCTGCACGGCCTCGGCGTCACGCACGTCCACCTCGGCCGCCGACGCGGTGCCGGGCCCGGGCATGCCCGCGGCAGCCGCGGTGGCGGCGCCGAGGTCGAGGTCGGCGACGACGACGTGGTGGCCGCGGTCGACGAACGCAGTGGCCAGCGCACGGCCGAGTCCCGACGCGGCCCCGGTGACGATCGTGGTGGGCACGGGGCGGACCTCGGTGTCGGGGGACGTGGAGCCTACGAGCCGACGGCGTTGGCGCGGGCGTGCCGGTACAGCCGCCACGCCCCGCCGATGGTGACCGCCCCGAGCAGGGCGAACAGCACCATGGCCCACTGCAGCGTGCGGGCCCCGGCGAACCGGTCGTCGAGGGCGGCCGGCAGGTTGACCACGAGGATCCAGACGCATCCGACGGTGGGGACGACCGCGGCCAGGGCGATGCCCAGCCAGGCCCACCGCAGTCGCGGCCGGGTCAGCGAGCGCCAGAGCTCGCCGCGCCAGTCGAACGACCCGCCCTGCGTCGTCATCGTGGTCCTCCTCGCCCTCATCGCGCGGCGACCGTATCCGCGGCGTGCCCGAGCTGACGGTTCCGGTCCCCACCCGAGGACGCCGTACGGTCGGGGCGACACGACCGCGGGACGGGTCCGAACCCGGGCCCCTGACGTCCCTGCGAGCAGGCAGCACCCTGCCCCGACCACGAGGATGATCCATGGCCGACCGCGACCGACTCCTCGGCGACGCCCCGGTGGCGACCCTCGACGACTGGCTCCAGGGCGAGGGTGGCCTCGGCTACGCCCACGCACTGGACATGGCCCCCGACGACGTCATCGCGCAGGTCGCGGCTGCGGGGCTGCGCGGCCGGGGCGGGGCGGGGTTCCCGACCGGGACGAAGTGGCGCAGCGTGCGCGACATCGCCCGCGAGACCGACACCCCGACCTACCTGGTCTGCAACGGTGCCGAGGGCGAGCCCGGCACCTACAAGGACCGGGCGCTGATGGAGCAGAACCCGTACGCCCTGCTGGAGGGCATGCTGATCGGGATGCACGCCGTGGGCGCCACCCAGGCCTTCGTGGGGGTGAAGGAGAAGTTCACCCATGCGGTCCAGCGCGTGGTGGCCGCCCGCGACGAGATGGTGGTCGCCGGGTGGCAGGGCGCCGACGGCATCGCGATCGTCCCCGGGCCCGACGAGTACCTGTTCGGCGAGGAGAAGGCGATGCTCGAGGTGATCGAGGGCAAGCTGCCGATGCCCCGGATCATGCCGCCGTACCAGACCGGGCTGTTCGCCACGACCACGCAGCCCAACCCGACGGTGGTCAACAACGTCGAGACCTTCTCCCACGTCAGCCGCATCCTCGCCCACGGGGCCGACTGGTTCCGCGAGACGGGGACGCCGGACTCGCCCGGCACGATGGTGTTCACGGTCACCGGCGACGCCCCGAACCCGGGCGTGTACGAGCTGCCGCTCGGCACACCGCTGCGGACCCTGCTCGTGGACGTCGGCGGGGTCGACCCGACGTCGGTCAAGGCCGTCTACAGCGGCACCTCCAACGCCGTGATCACGCCCGCCATGCTCGACACGCCGCTGGACTTCGACGCGATGTCCGACATCGGCACCGGCATGGGCAGCGGCGGCTTCGTCGTGTACGACACCGACCGCTGCATCGTGAAGGTGCTGCGGACGCTCGCCCGGTTCCTGGCCATCGAGTCCTGCGGGCAGTGCAACGCCTGCAAGCTCGGGACCCAGGAGATCTGGGACCTGCTCGACCGCATCGACGCCGGCGACGGCGACACCGACGACCTCGACACGCTCGTGCAGCGCGTGCCCGTCATCACCGACCTGGCCCGCTGCTTCCTGCCCACCGGCGCCCAGGTGACGGTCGGCAGCACGCTGGAGGCCTTCTGGGAGGAGGTCGTCGCCCACCTCGGTGCCCCGTGCCCCGACGACCGTCCACTGCCGACGCCCCTGATCGACGCCATCGACGAGGACACGGGCGAGGTGCGCTGGCACCCGACCTACCACCTCAAGCGCACCGACTGGAGCTACGCCCCGGAGTGAGCTACCCGCCGTCGCCGGGCGGCACCTCGTCGCGACGGGGCGGGTCGGCGCCGGCCCGGGTGACCACCACGCCGGCCGCGGCCGCGGCGAACCCCGCGGCCTCGCGAGCGGTGTCGGCGTCGATGCGCTTGAGCGCCGCGACCGTCAGCGCGTCGCGTTCGGCCAGCCCGACCAGCAGGCCGGCCATGAAGGTGTCGCCGGCCCCGACGGTGTCCGCGAGCGCCCCGGCGGGGCGGGGCGGCACGGGCAGGTCGAAGCGTGGCGTGAACACCCGCGCCCCGTCGGCGCCGAGGGTGACCACCACGAGGTGCGTCTGCGTCCCGTCGAGCAGCTCGTAGGCGGCCCGTTCGACGTCGTGGTCGGGGAACAGGAAGGCCAGGTCCTCGTCGGAGGCCTTCACCAGGTGGGCGTGGTCGGCGAGCAGGCGCAGGCGCCGGCGAGCCTGCGCCGCGTCGGGCACCAGGCCCGTCCGGATGTTGGGGTCGAACGAGACGACCATGCGTTCGTCGATGGGGGCGACCGCCTGCTCGATGGCGCCGGCGGCGGGCTCGAGCAGGCAGGCGACCGACCCGATGTGCAGCGCGTCGAGGTCGTGCAGCGCCATGGTGAGGTCGGTCACGCCGAGGTGGCGGTCGGCGGTGCCCTCCCACAGGAAGCGGTAGGTGGCCGCCCCGCCGGGCCCGACGTCGACGAGGGCGATGGCGGTGGGCTCGTCGCCCACCGGTCCGGCCACGACGACGCCCTGCTCGGCGAGGTGGTGGCGCAACCGGCCGCCCCAGGTGTCCCGGGAGGTGCGGCCGAGGAAGTGGGCCGTCACGCCGAGACGCGCCAGGGCGACGGCGACGTTGGCGGGCGAGCCACCCGGACGGCCCCGGAGCAGCTCGTCCTCGCCGGGAACGGGCAGCAGGTCGACGATGGCCTCGCCCACCACGCCGATCGTGGTCATGGAGAACGTCCCTCCGGCCGGCGCGTCGGAGGCGTCGCGCACGCTGGCGCGAGGTTCCAGCCGACCATTGATGGAAGCGCTTACGGGGTCTAGTGTAGGCACGTCGGGCGGGCAATCGGGACCGGCGCGAGCGTGTCGTCCCGTGCTCCCGACCCGCCCCCGTCCGGCCCGCGAGGAGGTTGCTGTGTCGGCGACCATCGGCGACGTCGCGCGCGCGGCCGAGGTGTCGGTCGCCACGGTCAGCCGCGCGCTGCGCGGGTTGCCCAACGTGGCCCCCGCCACCCGCGCGCGCGTCATCGCCGCGGCGGAGGAGCTCGACTACGTCGCGGACCCGCAGGCCAGTCGGCTCGCCGCCGGGCGCAGCCGGACGGTGGGGGTGGTCGTGCCCCGCATGGGCCAGTGGTACTACGCCAGCCTGCTCGAGGCCATCGACGCCATCGTGCGGACCGCGAACCACGACCTGCTGCCGTTCACGCTGCCCGACCCGAGTGCCCGGCAGCGCTTCCTCGAGCTGCTGCCCTTCCGCAAGCGGGTGGACGGGCTCGTGGTCGTCGACGTGCCCATGTCGGACGACGACCTCGGACGGATGGCCGAGACCGACATCCCGGTCGTGACGGTCGGGCTGCGAACACGGGCGTTCTCGAGCCTCACGGTGGACAATCACCAGGGTGCGCGGCTGGCCACCGAGCACCTGCTCGGCCTCGGGCACCGGCGGATCGGGTTCGTCGGGGGCCACCAGCCAGAGCCGTTCGACTTCCCGATCCCCAGCCAGCGCCGCGCGGGCTACGAGGCGGCGCTCGCCGGTCGCGGGGTCGAGGTCCGCCCCGAGCTCGAGGTCGACGCCGAGCTCAACGCCGCCGGCGGCGCCGAGGCGATGACCGCGCTGCTGCACCTCGAACCGCGGCCGACCGCCGTGTTCGTGATGGCCGACGAGATGGCCGTCGGGGCGATGCAGGTCGCTCGGGACCTCGGCCTGCGCGTGCCCGAGGACGTGTCGATCGTGGGCTTCGACGACCACGACCTGGCCGAGTACCTGGGCTTGACGACGGTGCGGCAGGAGGTCGCGGCGCAGGGGCGGGCGGCGGCCGGCTGGCTGCTCGAGGCGCTGCTCGCCCCCGAGGAGATGGAGCTGCACCACCAGACGCTGCCGACCCGCCTGCTGGTGCGCCGCAGCACGGCGGCGCCCCCCCTCGCGCAGGCCGGGTGAGGGCCGGAGGGCCCGACAGAAGTGGGCCCAACGACCACGATCGTTGGAAAACGCTTGCAGGACACTGGTCCATGCACCATGATGTCGCGTGGGAGCAGGACGGCAGCACCACACGGCATCGTCGATGCCGCACGGATCACCGGGAGTGACGCATGGGCAAGGTCGAGCTGCAGAACGTCGACAAGGTCTACCCGGACGGGTTCCAGGCCATCTTCGACCTCAACCTCGAGATCCAGGACGGCGAGTTCGTGATCCTGGTCGGTCCGTCGGGGTGCGGGAAGTCGACCGCGCTGCGGATGGTCGCGGGGCTCGAGGACATCACCGACGGCAAGGTCCTGATCGGGGACCGGGTCGTCAACGACCTCACGCCCAAGGAGCGGGACATCGCGATGGTGTTCCAGTCCTACGCGCTGTACCCGCACATGACGGTGGCCGAGAACATGGGCTTCGCGCTCAAGCTGTCGAAGACGGACAAGTCCGAGATCGATCAGCGGGTCAAGGAGGCCTCCGACATCCTGGGGCTGGACGAGCACCTCGACCGCAAGCCCGCCGCACTGTCGGGTGGCCAGCGCCAGCGCGTGGCCATGGGCCGCGCGATCGTGCGCTCGCCCCAGGCGTTCCTGATGGACGAGCCGCTGTCGAACCTGGACGCCAAGCTGCGCGTGCAGATGCGCGCCGAGATCTCCTCGCTGCAGAACCGGTTGGGCGTCACCACCATCTACGTGACGCACGACCAGACCGAGGCCATGACGATGGGGGACCGGGTCGCGGTCCTCAAGCGCGGCGTGCTGCAGCAGGCTGACGCGCCCCAGCAGCTGTACGAGCACCCCGACAACCTGTTCGTGGCCGGCTTCATCGGCTCGCCGGCGATGAACCTGGGGCAGGTCAAGGTGAGCGGCACGGCGAGCCGGCCCGTGCTCGAGCTCGGCGAGGGCGAGTCCATCGAGGTCTCCGACGCGGCCCTGCAGGAGTACCCGCGGCTGGCCGAGCGGGTCGGTGACGAGGTCGCGGTGGGCATGCGTCCCGAGCACTTCGCGCCGGCACGCGAAGCGGGTGACCACGCCAGGTGGTCGGGACGCGAGGTCACGCTGGTCGAGATGCTGGGTTCGGAGATGCTGGTGCACTTCGACACGCCGATCCCGCCGATCCTCTCCGAGGACATGCGCGAGGCGATCGACGACGAGGACGCCTACCAGCGGCTGCAGGCTCAGCAGGAGTCCGGCCAGGTGTTCGTGGCCAAGTTCGCGCCCGACAACCCGCCCAAGGTGGGCTCGAAGATCGACGTCGGCTTCGACCTCGATCGCCTCCACTTCTTCGATCCGACCAGCGGTCATGCCCTGCGATGAACCAACGTTGCGGGTCGGCGCTCCGGCGCACGACCCGCCCGCCCATCCCGGAACGGGAATGGGAGAAGCGCAACCGAACACAACAGGAGATGATCGTGTTGCAGACCAAGCGGACGCTGCGGCTCATGGCCGCAGTGGCGTCAGCCGCGCTGCTGCTCACTGCCTGCGGCGGTGACGACGACACCGGCGGCGGAGACACCGAGACCGAGACCACGGGTGGTTCCGAGACCAGCACCGGTGGCGAGACCAGCGCACCAAGCGACGGCGCCACCGACCTCGAGGGCGCGCAGGTGTCGATCTTCGGCGCCCCGACCTCGGTCGAGGGCGACGCCATCAACCAGGTCATCGAGGAGTACTTCAACGGGCCGTACAACGCGGACGCGTTCTACGAGGGCTCGGACTCCTTCGAGACCCAGATCAAGATCCGCGTGGACGGCGGCAACCCGCCGGACCTCGCGCTGTACCCCCAGCCGGGCTCGATCATCGAGCAGGCCGAGGCTGGCAACGCGGTCGCCCTCGAGGACCTCGGCTTCGACATGGCCGAGCTCGAGGACCGGTTCGGTGAGTACCTGCTGTCCCTCGGCGAGTACGAGGGCAAGCACTACGGCATCCCCACCAACGCCAACTACAAGTCCCTGATCTGGCACAACATCCCGGTCTTCGAGGCCGAGGGCTACGAGGCGCCGGAGACGTGGGAGGACCTGATGGCCCTCTCGCAGCAGATGAAGGACGACGGCTACACGCCGTGGGTCATCGGCACCGGGTCGGACGAGGCCACCGGGTGGCCCGCGACCGACTTCCTCGAGGACATCGTCCTGCGTTCGCAGGGTCCCGATGTCTACGACCAGTGGGTCAACCACGAGATCCCGTTCGACGACCCGGCGATCGTGGACGCCGCCGAGCGCTTCGGCGAGATCCTGTTCACCGACGGATGGGTCGTCGGTGGCGCGTCCAACCAGCCGAGCATCGACTTCCGTGACGCCCCGGCCGCCATCATCGGTGACCAGCCGGACGCGCTGCTGTTCCGCCAGGCGTCGTTCATCACGAACTTCTTCCCCGACGGGGCGGAGTACGGGACGGACTACGGCGTGTTCCCGTTCCCGTCGATCGACGGGCAGCAGGGCGCGCTGATCGCTGGCGAGCTGGCCGTGGTCTTCAACGACACGCCCGCCGTGCGCGCCTTCATCGACGTCTTCACCGGCCAGGAGGCGCAGTGCGCCCAGGGCTCGGTCGAGGGCGTGTCCCGTATCTCCCCGAACGTCAACGTCGGTCCCGACTGCTACAGCGACGAGATCGTCGCGACGTCCGCCGAGAACATCGTCAACGCCCTGAAGGAAGGCAGCGCTCGTTTCGACGGCTCTGACCTGATGCCCTCCGAGGTCGGCTCGGGCACCTTCTGGACCGCGATGAACGAGTGGATGCGCGGAAAGGACCTGAAGCAGGCCCTCTCCGAGGTCGAGGCCAGCTGGCCGACCTCCTAGCACCACCCGTGGGAGGGGGCCGATCCTGGCCCCCTCCCATCCCCATCGTCAGAACGGACACGCCGGGAGCGTGAGGGAGCCGCGATGAGCACGACGCCGCCACCACCGACCAAGGAACCTCCCGCAGCGGAGGAGACGCCGTCGCCGACACCTCCCTCGCCGGACAGCAGCGGCAACACCCCGCTCGACGTCGCGATCGCGATCGGGCTGCCGGTCCTCGCCCTGCTCGTCGGCTGGTGGTCGTTCACCTGGATCCAGTCCACCGACGCCAACCGCCTGCTGGTGGTCCTCGTGGCCGTCGTGGTGGGCGTGGCCGGTGTGTTCGCGGCCTTCTTCGGCCTCGACCGGCTCGTCAACCTCCTGCCGCTCGATTCGCAGGAGACGGCCCGACCCTGGGTGTTCGTCGGCCCCGCGCTGCTGCTGCTCACGATCTTCCTCGTCTACCCGGCGATCCAGACGGTGGTCGGCAGCTTCCAGGACAAGACCAGCCAGAACTGGGTGGGCTTCGACAACTACCGCTACGTCTTCACCGACCCCTCCGGCCAGCGCGCCATCCGCAACACGATCGGATGGATGCTCGTCGTGCCGGTGGCCGCGACGGGCATCGGGCTGATCTTCGCCACGCTGGCCGACCGCCTGCGGCGCGGTGAGTCCCTGGCCAAGTCGCTGATCTTCCTGCCGATGGCGATCTCGTTCGTCGGCGCCAGCGTCGTGTGGGCCTTCATCTACGACTACCGCGCCTTCGGCAACCAGACCGGTGTGCTCAACGGCATCTGGACCGCGTTGGGCAACGACCCGGTGGACTGGCTGACGGGTACCGGCATGCAACCGTGGAACAACCTGTTCCTGATGGTCGTCATGATCTGGATGCAGACCGGGTTCGCGATGGTCATCCTGTCGGCCGCCATCAAGTCCGTCCCTGACGACATCCTCGAGGCGGCCCGCATCGACGGCGCCACCGAGCTGCAGGTCTTCCTGCGGGTGGTCGTGCCGTCGATCATGTCCGCCATCGTGGTGGTGATGACCACCATGACCATCAACGTCCTCAAGATCTTCGACATCGTCTACGTCATGACAGGGGGCCAGTCCGGCACCGAGGTGCTGGCGGAACGGATGGTCAGACAGATCTTCTCGTTCAGCAACAACGGCGTCGGCTACACGTACGCGGTGCTGCTGTTCCTGTTCGTGCTGCCGGTCATGGTCTGGAACATCCGGCGGTTCCGCGCCGAGGAGGAGATGCGATGAGTGCCATCGACGCCGACGCGGACGCCGTGACCGGGAAGGCACCGGCTGCCCGCACGCGCAAGTCCCCCGGCAAGAAGCAGGGCGACGCGGGCTGGTTCGTCCGGATCGCCGTGCTCGCCATCGTGATCATCTGGCTGATCCCGACGGTCAGCCTCCTGATCTCCTCCTTCCGCACCGAGGCCTTCATCGAATCCGAGGGCTGGTGGACCGCCATCCTCAACCCGTTCAACACCGCGCAGTGGACGTTGTCCAACTACACCGGCGTGCTGGGCGGCTCCAACGGGTTCGGCAACGCCTTCATCAACTCGATCGCGATCTCCGTCCCCGCCACGGTCATCCCGATCACCGTGTCGGCGTTCGCGGCCTACGCGTTCTCGTGGATGCACTTCCGCGGACGCCAGCTGCTGTTCGTCGGGGTCGTCGCGCTGATCGCGGTGCCCCTGCACGTGGCCCTGATCCCGATCCTGCGCCTGTTCACCTCCGGGGCGCACATCGGGTCGCTGACGATCTTCCCTGACCTCAACCTGGTCGGCACCTTCCCCGCCATGTGGATCGCCCACACCGGCTTCGGCCTGCCCCTGGCGATCTACCTGCTGCGCAACTACATCGGGTCGCTGCCCTCGTCCATCATCGAGTCGGCACGCGTCGACGGGGCCAGCCACATGCAGATCTTCACGCGGCTGGTCGTCCCGCTGTCGGTGCCGGCGCTCGCGGCCTTCGCCACGCTGCAGTTCCTGTGGGTCTGGAACGACCTCCTGGTGGCCCTCGTGTTCCTGGGTGGCCGCCCGGACGTGCGCGTGCTGACCGTCGCCCTGGCCGAGCTGCAGGGTGCCTACGGCCAGAACCGTGAGCTGCTGCCCGCCGCGGCGTTCATCACGATGGGCCTGCCCATGGTGGTGTTCTTCTCGCTGCAGCGCTACTTCGTCCGCGGGCTGACCGCCGGAGCCGTCAAGGGGTGACCCTCACGACGGAACCGGTCGACCTGCGTCGTCGGTGGCTGGCGATCACGCTGGCCACCGTCGTCGCGCAGTTCGCCTTCTGGCCGGTGGTCGCCTCGCTGGGGACCACCATCGAGGGCGAGCGTGCGGTGGCCTGGCCGCTGGTGGCCATCGGCCTCGGGGTCGTCCCGTTCGCGTTGCTGGCGCTGGCGATCCTCTCACGCCAGCCCAACCCGGCCTCGGCCACGCTGAAGGCCCTGGGGTTGTTCATCCTCGTCGGGCCGCCACTCGTCGTGCTGCTGGACCCGGTTGTCGGCATGGTCGCCGGCCTGGCCGCGGGCGGGGTGGCGGGCCTCCAGCGCGACGAGACCATCCATCGACTGTCGTGGCGCTGGATCGCCGTCGGTGTCCTGAGCGCCTACATCATCGTGCTGGTGCTGGTGGCGCCCGACTTCGCCGTCGTGTCCGGAGCGGTGCTGCCCTTCGCCGTCCACGGGCTGGTCGACCAGGCCGCCGAGACGCGGTGACGTCGATGGCACCCCGGTCAGGTCCCGTGCCGTGCCGCCAGGTGGTCGCGGTACCAGGCGTAGCTGTCCTTCGGGACCCGCACGTAACGGTCCGGCTCGGACCGCACGATCCCGAAGCGGCCGCCGTAGCCCTCGGCCCACTCGAAGTTGTCCATCAGCGACCACACGAAGTAGCCGGTGACGGGCAGCCCGGCATCGCGGGCGCGCTGGACCTGGGCGACGTGGTCGCGCAGGTAGGCGGTCCGGTCGTCGTCGATGACACGTCCGTCGGCGGTGACGGTGTCCTCGAAGGCGGCACCGTTCTCGGTGACCATCACCTCTCGGGCCCCGGCGTCGACCACCCGCTGCAGGGTGTCGTACAGGCCCTCGGGATGGACCTCCCACCCGAGCCCGCTGACCCGGGTGCCCGCCGGCGGCGGGGTCGCCGGTCACCCAGTGCGGTCGGGCCGCCGCCCAGTCGTCGGCATCGGCGGGGGTGACCGCGTCGCGGCGGTAGTAGTTCACGCCCGGTGAAGTCGGTCGGCGTGGCCATCAGCTCGAGGTCGGCGTCGGGGGCAGGCCGGGGCGGCGTCCCCGTAGTACGCGACGACGTCGTCGGGGTAGCCGTGGCCGTGGGTGGGGTCGAGGAACCACCGACCGAGCTGCCCGTCGTACAGCCGCGCCGCCGCGACGTGGTCAGGGTCGTCGGGGTCGGCCGGGACGATCTGGTTGATGTCCAGGGTGATGCCGGCGCGGGCGTCGGGGGCGACATCGCGGATCTCGTGCATCGCCATCCCGTGCGACACCAGCATCTCGTGCGCCACCGCCAGGGCGGTGCGGATGTCGCGGTTGCCGGGGGCGTGCACCCCGTCGGCGTTGGACACCAGCGACGCCACCGCGGGTTCGTTGTGGGTGATGAACGTGCCCACGCGGTCGCCCAGCGCCTCGGCCACCACACGCACGTACGCGGCGAAGGCCTCGCCCGTCGACCGGACGGTCCAGCCACCCTCGCGCTGCAGCGCCGACGGCAGGTCCCAGTGGTACAGGGTCACCACGGGCTGGATGCCGGCTGCCAGCAGCTCGTCGACCAACCGGTCGTAGAAGCCCAGACCGGCCGGGTTCACCTCCCCCCGACCTGCCGGCACCACCCGGGGCCAGCTGACCGAGAACCGGTAGGCGTCGACGCCGAGGTCGGCCATCAGCGCCACGTCCTCGGCCACGTGGTCGTAGTGGTGGCTGCCCCCGGCGACGGTCTCGCCGTTGGTGATCGCACCGGGCTGGTCCTGGAAGTCCTCCCAGATCGACCGGCCGCGCCCGTCCCGGTCCACGGCACCCTCGATCTGCAGGGCCGAGGTGGCCACCCCCCACACGAACCCGTCGTCCGCCCCGTGCTGCTGCGTCATGGTGTCCCGTCCGGTCGGTCGCGCCCCGACGCTAGTGCTGGCAGGGGAGTGGCGGCATGAGGTTCCAGCTCGTTGCGCGGACCGGGCACCCGGACTTCCTCGACCTTCCGTGGGAGCTGCCGCTGGAGGAGTGGCAGCACCGGCGCCTGGTCGAGGTCCCCCGTGGCCTGCACCGCCACGTGGTCCGGTTCGTGCAGTACCTCACCGAGGAGGACGACCGCCTGTACGTGCTCAAGGAGCTGCCACGCAAGTACGCCGAACGCGAGTACCGCTTCCTCCGCCACCTCGCCGCCGAGGGCGTGCCCGTCGTCGACGTGGTCGGGGTGGTGGCCAATCGCACCGATGCCGACGGCGAGCCACTGCCGGCGGTGCTGATCACCGAGCACCTGCGATGGTCGCTGCCGTACCGGCTGCTGTTCGAGCGCCGCTCGGCGTCCGAGCTGCGCGAGCCCATGCTCGACGCGCTCGTCGACCTGCTCGTCCGCATCCACCTCGTCGGCTTCGTGTGGGGTGACTGCTCGCTGTCCAACACGCTGTTCCGTCGGGACGCGGGGCGCCTGGCCGCCTACGTGGTCGACACCGAGACCGGCGAGCTGCACCCCGAGCTCAGTGTCGGCCAGCGCCGGGAGGACGTCGAGACCGCCATCGAGCGGTGCGCCGGCGAGCTGTACGACCTCCAGGCCGCCGGGGTGCTCGGCCCGGAGGCGGACCCTGCCGAGCTCGGCGACGAGCTGCGCGAGCGGTACGCGCGACTGTGGGACGAGCTGACCCGCGAGGAGCAGTTCACCGCCGAGGAGCGCTACCGGATCCACGAGCGGCTCGAACGCATCAACGAGCTCGGCTACGACGTCGGCGAGCTCGAGCTGGTCGGCGAACACGGCGGCAGCGGTCGCGACGTGCGGATGAAGCTGCATGTCGTCGAGCCCAACCGCCATCGTCGTCTGCTGCGCGACCGCGTCGGTATCGAGGCACAGGACCAACAGGCCCGTCGGCTCCTCAACGACATGGCCAACTTCGGGGCGTGGCTGGCCAGCGACTGGGGCCGGCCGGCGTCCGACGCCGAGGTCGCCCGACACTGGTACGACCGCTCCTACCTCGGCGTGCTCGCCAACATCCCCGACGACGTCCGGGACCGGCGCGAGGACCCCGAGCTGTTCCTCGAGGTCCTCGACCACTGGCACTGGGCGTCGGAGGCGGCCGGCCACGACGTCGACCTGTACGAGGCGGCGCGTACCTACGCCGAGGAGGTCCTGCGCCACCAGCCCGCCGAGGCCGTGGTCGCCGACGTGGCGTTCGACGAGCTCGACACGCAGGACTGACGACCGTCAGGCCGTGGGGTCCACCGTGACGGTGCGTTGCTCGGCGCCGCGGACGAGCGTGACCGACAGCGTCCCGGTCGCGGAGGCCAGCGCCGCGTGCAGGTCGTCCACCGACGTGATCGGCTGGTCGTCCACCGCAGTGACCAGGTCGCCGGCCGCGATGCCGGCCGCGGCCGCCGGGCCGTCCTCCTCCACCTCACGCACCAGCACGCCGTCCTGCTCGGGCAGGCCCACCGCCGCCCGCAGGCGCCGGGCGACGTGGGGCGGGGCGACGGCGATGCCGAGGCGGGGACGGGGCGGGACCTCGCCCTCGGCAAGGCCGTCGAGGCGCGACGCCAGCTCGGCGGTCGCGGCGACGGCGACGTAGAACCCGTCACGTCGGCGGTGCGTGTCGATGCCGACCAGCTGCCCGTCGACGTCCAGCACCGGACCGCCGGACGCGCCCCGCGGCAGCCGCGCGTCGTGCTCGAAGGCGCCGGTGAGCAACCCGCCCCGCGGCCCGCGGAACCGGGCGTCGGTCGAGGCGACGGTCCCGGTCGTCGCGACCAGCCCACGGTGGCGGGGGCGCGCCAGGGCGACGACCGGCTGCCCGAGACGGGCGGGCTCGCTGGCCCGGACCACCGGCGGGGTGCCGGCGGTGTCGACCTCGACGATCGCGAGGTCGCCGTCCACGTCGGCACCCGCGAGATGACCGGTCACCGTGCGCCCGTCGGCGAAGCGCACGTGCGGCTCGTCCCCGGGCAGGTTGTGGGCGTTGGTGACCACGCGCCCGTCGGCGATGACGAGGCCGCTGCCCCGCCCGATGGTCACGACCGCGTCACCGGCGGCCGCGACGGCGGTGGTGACCGCCCGTTCGATGTCCTGCTCCCAGCCCATGGCCGGCTCCTGTTCTGACAGTCACGTTCCCAGAGTCACTACGAGATACGAAGTGACTTCGTGGAACATAGCGACTGCGGGCGTCGGCGTCCCCGGACCTGCGTGCCCCGGACGCAGGGCTGCGTAGGCTGGCCCCGTGGACCTCGACGCGCTCCGGGAGGCCGCCGACGTCGTCGGCGACCGCTGGCGCCTCCTGCTGGTCGGGGCGCTGTTCGACGGCCCGCTGGCCTTCGGCGAGCTCACGGCGGTCGTCACCGGGATCTCCCCGGCCGTGCTGTCCGCCCGGTTGAAGGAGCTCGAGGCGGCCGGCCTCGTCGTGGCACGGCCCTACCAGGACCGCCCCGTCCGCCACCGCTACGAGCTGACGGGGCGCGGGGCGTCACTGGGGGAGGTGCTGCGGGCGCTGGCGGCCTGGGGCGGGGCACCGGGGCGGCACGAGGTGTGCGGGACCGCGCTCGAGCTGACGTGGTGGTGCCCCACCTGCCAGGTGCCGGTGGAGGCCGTCGACGACCACCTCCACCGGCTGTAGTCAGCCCAGCTGGCCGCGGATGGCCCCGTCGTCGGTGCGGACCACGACCGTGAACTGCGACGGGTCCTCGGCCAGCGCGGCGCGCAGGTCGTCGGCGGTCCCGTCACGGACGTCGTCGTCGGTGAGGCACCCCACGCCCAGGCCGTCCGCGGTGGCCGGCGATGGCACCTCGAGGACGGCGGCGACGGACCCGTCGGCACCGCGGATGTCGGCGCGCGTCGCCGGCGCGGCCAGGTCGCGCACGCGGATCGCGTAGCAGAGGGACTCGGACCAGACCCAGGCCTGGCCGGACCCCGCGATGCTCCCGGCCAGCGATGCGCCCAGGTCCGCGCACGAGGTCGCGAGCTCGAGCTGGCGCTCGGCCGACGGTCCCACGGCGACCGGCCCGCCGGCGATCGTCAGGCCGCCGTCGGTCAGCGTGTCGCAGGCAGCCTGCACCGACGCGAACGTCGACGCGCCCGCGTCCGTGCTGGACCGGGTCAGCAGGATCGGGGCGTGCCGGTCGGCCGCCGCGGGGGCGAGGCTGAGGGCGTCGGGGAAGTCGGTGCCCAGCGCCACGCTGACGGCCTCGGCGGGCCAGCCGAGCTGGGCACGGGTCACCTCCGCCAACCGCGCCGCCGTCGCGGTGCGGTCCGGGCCGGAGACCCGGTGCACGACCTGCACCCTGTCGATGGCGCGCAGTTCGTCGACGACGCTGCCGGCGATGCTGACCGGGCCACCGGCGACGAGGATCTGCTCGATGCCGGTGTCGATCGCGATCCGCGTGATCTCGGGCAGGCTGTCCGGTTCGGTGAGAAGGATCGGCACGCCCGCGGCGTTGGCGAGCGGACCGGCCGCCAGTGCGTCCGGGAAGCTGCGTCCCGACGCGACCACGGCGGTGGTCAGCTGCCGGTCGGTGTCGCCGGACAGGTCGCGCAGGGTGCCGGCCGTGCCCACCCGGTTGAAGACGTAGGCCGCGGTCTCGAACCGCGTCTGGCCGGCGACACGCTCGACGTGCTCCTTGCCGCCGAGCAGCCGGACGAGCTCGTCCTCGACGTCCTGGCTGATGGCGGATGGGCCACCGATGAGGATCGCGTCCCGGGCACCGAGCTGTTCGAGGGCGTCCTGGGTCGGGAAGGGGAACTCGGTCGGGGCGGTCAGCAGGATCGGGGCGTCCTCGGCGCCGGCGAGGTAGGAGGCGGCCAGGCCGTCGGGGAACGCGTCGCCGCGGGCGATGATGGCCGTGTCGGCCCCGCTGGGATGGGACTGCAGCGCGGTGCGGGCCGCGGTCTCGTAGCGGTCCTCGCCCTGGTACCGCTGGGCCCTCACGACGTCGCCGGGGAGGGCGTCGTCGGACGGGATGTCCGCGACGGCGGTTCCCGACACCACCACGAGGGCGGCGGCGGTCAGGGCCACGAGACGGCGGGCGGAGCGGGGCAACGACATGGCGGTCCTCGACGTGGCGGTGGAAGCGTGTGTAGCGGGTCGGTGGTCCGGAGGCCGGTCGCGGTCGCCGGGCCCGCGCCGACGCCCCGCCGCGAGGGCGGGGCGTCGGCGAGGTGTCGGGAGGTCAGCCCTGGGCGAGCTGCCCGCGGACGGCGCCCGCGGGGAACGCCTCGGAGTGCACGTTCACGTAGAACTCCGACGGCGACCCGAACAGGTTCGCGGTGACCGTGGGGTCGACGTCGGTCTGGCAGCCGAAGTCGTGGGTGATGTCCGCGCCGGGGGCGTCCACCCCCGCGGCGCCGTAGTCGCCGATCGCGACCACGACGTCGCCGTTGGTGCCGGCCTCGCCCTGGTGGATGTGGGCCGCGGTCAACGGGTCCAGCCCGTCGACGTGGAACGACGCGCAGACCACGTCGGGGTTGGCCGCCGAGGCGCGGTAGGCCGCGGCGGTGCCCGTCGCGTCCGGGTCGCCGGCACCGGTCTGGCCGTCGGCCACCTCGGCCTCACCCGACAGCGTCGTGGTGGCGTCGGCGGCGAGCTGGCCGCGGGCGGCCCCACCGGGGAACGCATCGGTGTGGACGTTGAGGTAGTACGCCTCGGGGTCGGCCGTGATGGCGGCGATCGTGGCTGCGGCCGTGGAGGCGTCGTCCGGCGTGGCGCAGGCCCAGCCGTCGGGCTGGCCCTCGAGGACCTCGAAGGTGATCAGCACCGGGCCGTTCTCGTCGACGCGTCCCTGGTGGACGTGGGCGCCGACGAGGTCGCCGGTGCCCTCGGGCAGGCCCAGGTCGACGCAGACGGTGGTGTCGTCGTCGCCGACGAACAGCCGTGCGTCACCGCGCAGGCCCTCCACGCCCTGTCCGAAGGCGACGTCGGGGTCCGCGTCGGCCGTGGCCGGGTCGTCGTCGTTCTCGGCGGCCCCGTACACGTGGAAGGTGTGGTCGGCAGCCAGCTGGCCCCGGGCCGCACCCTGCGGCAGGTCGGGCGTGTGGATGTTGACGTAGTAGTTGGTCGGGTCGGCCTCGATGCCCGCGGCCACGTCGGCGTTCGCCGTGCAGGTCGAGCGGAACCCGTCGACGTCCGGGGCGCCGAGGTCGATCACCGGCTCGCCGGCGCTGCCGGCATCGCCGCTGTGCAGGTGGGACATGTCGGCCACCCCACCGAGGCCCTCGACGTCGTAGGTCACGCAGACGGTGTCGCCGTCGACGACGACCCAGCCGGTGCCGGTGGCGTCCTCGTCACCGCCGGCGACCTCCTGGTCGCCGCTGATCGGGAACACGTGGTCGGCGCAGATCGTCGCCAGCTTCGCCTCGCCTGCCGCGTTGGGCGTGATGGCCACCGGGCCACCCGTGACCAGCAGGTCCTCGGTGCTGGCGCACAGGTCCTGGATGCCGGCGAAGGTGTCGCCCCCGATGGTCTGGGGGTTCTGGGCGAGCACGAGCGACGCCTGCTGCTGCACGGCGAGCGGTGCCAGCGACAGGGCGTCGGGGAAGGAGTCGCCGCGGGCGAGGGCCACGGTGCTGCCGTCCCACCCGAGGGTCTCGCGGGTGAGGTCGGCCAGCGCCACGGCGGTGGCAGTGCGGTTCTCGCCCTGCACACGATGGACGCCCACGATGCCGTCGACGTCCGCGATGGCGGCCTCGACGTCGGCAGAGATCGCCACCTCACCGCCGGCGATGATCACCTGCTCGATCCCGAGGTCGGTCAGGGCGTCACGCGTGGTCGCGTCGAGGGTGCCCGTCGGCGTGAGCAGGATCGGGTGGCGGCCGGCCAGCGCGAGCGGGCCGGCAGCGAGCGCGTCGGGGAAGGCGTCGGAGCGGGCCACGATCGCGGTCCGCAGCTCGTCACCGGCAGCGGGGTCGGCGAGGTCGGCCGCGGTGCCCACGGCGCCGCCGGCGCGGGCGACCCGGGCGGCGGTCTCGATGCGGGTCGCGCCGCCGATGACGCGGACGTTGTCGGTGCCCACCATCTGGCCGAGCTCGTCGACGACGTCGCGGCTGACCGCGTTGCGCCGCCCCAGCACGATCACCTTCGACGGGGCGAGCTCGTCCATCGCGTCGCGGGTCTCGTCCGGGATGCGGTCGGTCTCGACCAGCAGGATCGGGGCGTCGGTGTCACCGCCGCTGAGGTAGGAGGCGGCGAGCGCATCCGGGAAGTTCAGCCCCGTCGCGACGATCACGGTGTCCGCCCCGTCGGGGTGAGCCCGCAGCGCCGTGCGCGCGGCGGTGTCGTAGCGGGTCGCCCCGTCGATGCGGTCCAGCGACGCGGCGCCCTGGTCGGGGACGGCAGCGGGCGTGACGGCCGTGGCAGCCGGCGCACCGAGCATGCCCAGCACCAGCACGGCGGTCGCGAGCACGGTGGCTCGTTGCATGGGTCGACTTCCTCTCCCTGGTCGCCGCGACCCTCGCGGCGCGCGGTGGACATTCGTACTGCACCGTCCCGGGGGTTGCCGAGCGCAACGGCGGCGCGGAGCACGTACGAAGGACTGGGGTGGGCCTGTCCGCACGGCTGCGGCCGGGGGGCGGGGGAGGTGCGCTGGTAGCGTCCCGTGGCATGAGTGCCTCCCCCCGCCACGTCCTCGTCGCCGTCGCCTGGCCGTACGCCAACGGCGTGCAGCACGTGGGCCATCTCGCCGGTGCCTACCTGCCGGCCGACGTCTTCGCCCGGTACCACCGCATCGCCGGCAACCGGGTCCTGATGGTGTCCGGCAGCGACGCCAACGGCACCCCGATCACGGTCAAGGCCGACAACGAGGGCGTCACGCCCCGCGACATCGTCGACCGGTACCACCCGCTGATCTGCGAGCAGTGGGACCGGTACGGGATCTCGTTCGACAACTTCACGACCACGATGACGGACAACCACCGCGACGTCACGTGGGAGCTGTTCCGCCAGCTGCACGCCGCCGGCTACATCGGCACGAGGGTCACCGAGCAGTTCTACGACCCCGTGGCCGAACGGTTCCTGCCGGACCGGTACGTCGAGGGCACCTGCCCGCACTGCGGCTACGAGGGGGCGCGGGGCGACCAGTGCGACAACTGCGGTCGCACCCTCGATCCGATCGACCTCGTGAACCCGCGGTCGAAGCTGTCCGAAGGCGCCACCCCGGAACCGCGCGAGACCGAGCACTACTTCATCCTGCTGCCCAAGCTCCAGGACGACCTGCTCGCGTGGCTCGAGGGACGCGAGGGCTGGCGCAACCACGTCATCAACTGGGCGCTCGGGTTCGTCCGGGAGGGCCTGATCGACCGGGCCATCACCCGTGACCTGTCGTGGGGCGTCCCGCTTCCGCCCGAGTTCGACACGATCGGCGAGGGCAAGCGCATCTACGTCTGGTTCGACGCCGTCATCGGCTACCTGTCATCGGCGATCGAGTGGGCGTCGAAGGGCGACGACCCCGACGCGTGGAAGGCGTGGTGGGAGGACCCCGACGCCGAGTCGTACTACTTCGTCGGCAAGGACAACATCCCGTTCCACGCGGTGTTCTGGCCCAGCTATCTCATGGGGGCCAACCACCAGCGCGAGGTGCCGCTCAACCTGCCCACCAACGTGCCGGCCAACCAGTACGTGACGTTCAAGGGCGAGAAGGCCTCCAAGTCGCGCGGCATCGGCACGCCGCTGATCGACTACCTCGACACCTACCGCCCCGACCAGCTGCGCTACGCGGTCGCGGCCACGCTGCCCGAGTACACCGACACCGACATCTCCGAGACCGAGCTGGTCCGTCGTGCCAACGACGAGCTCGCGAACGACTGGGGCAACCTGGTCAACCGCGTGCTGAAGATGACCGCCAAGACCTTCGACGGGCGCGTGCCCGAACCCGGCGAGCTGCGCCCCGAGGACACCGCGCTGCTCGACGAGGTCGACGGCCTGCTGGTCGACGAGGCCGACCTGGTGGAACGGGTCGAGCTGCGCGCCGGACTGCGCAAGGCCCTGGCCGTCGCCCAGGCCGCCAACGGCTACCTCAACGCGCAGGAGCCGTGGAAGACGGCCAAGACGGACCTCGAGCGCACGGCCACCGTGCTCAACACGACGCTCCAGGCGATCGGGGCGGCCGCCATCGCGTTCGCCCCGTACACGCCCTTCTCCTCGTCCACGGTGCTGGGGTGGCTGGGACTCGACGACGACCCGGTGTCCATCGGGTGGCGCCGTCCGACGGTGCAGGCCGGCACCGACCTGGGCACGCCCGAGGTGCTGTTCCCCAAGATCGAGCTGCCCGCCGACGACGAGGACGCGGCCGCGGGCTAGGTCGTCGGCGGGACCAGCTGGTCCCGCACCCGAGCGATCTCGGCGATCGCCTGCCCGATGCGCAGCGCATGGTCGGAGTCGGAGACGGCCAACACGGTCCCGAGGTGGGCCATCGAGGCCTCCAGCAACCGCACGGCCCGTCCCAGGGCCAGGTCCACGACGTCGGGCGTGTCGGCCTCGGGGGCCGGGGCCCGGCTGGACGGCCCCTGCGGCCACTCGATGGACGGCGCCAGCGTCGTGGTGTGCACGAGGTCGACCTCCAGCGCCGGCGGGCAGCCCGCGCCGCGACGTCCCGTGCCGTGGGGCTGTTGCGTGCTGCTCATCCCGTGCTCCTCGTCATCCCTCGCCGCCCGCGAGGGGCGGCAACGGTGGCACGGCGCGGGACCACGCACTAGGGGCGAACGTCCCACGGTGGGGATGCAGCCCCGGTCAGGACACGTCGAGGTCGGTGTGCATGCCGAGCCGGTAGTGGCCGGGCAGGTTGCAGAACACCACGTAGTGGCCCGGGTCGAGGTCGACGGTGAGCGTGGGCGAGGTGCCGCCCTCGATGTCCTCGATCTCGTCGACCACGCTGAGGTCGCTCGCCCCCTCCTCGGAGACGTCGCCCGCGTCGTCGGTCGGCAGCTCCGCAGCGTCGAGGTCCGTTCGTGCGACGACGAACTCGTGGACCTGCTCGGCCTGGTTGGTGACGTCGAACGCCACCGTCCCCGAGTCCACGGTCGTGCCGGACAGCGAGATGCTGTAGTCGTCCAGCGTCGCGTCCATACGCACGGCCGACTCGCCCGCGACGCCCGACTCGTCGGCTCCCGCCGTGCACCCTGCCAGGACGAGGACGCTCGCGCCCACGACCCACCCGATCCTGCCGCTCTTCGCCGCCCCATGATGCACCGCCCGCCCTTGGTCCACCTCAGTGTGGGCCGTCGGGCGGTGGCCATCCAGTGACTTCTGCCCCGCGACCGCCGTCCAGCGGAGGCCGCGGGCGCCGGACGTCACCCCGGGGGTCCATGCAGACGCACACGGAGCCGCAATGGGTCAGGACGTGCGGTCGGTGAGGTGCTCGATGGCCCGCGTTGCGTCGCCGATGGCGCCCTCGAGGGCCGCCGTCGTGTCGGCGTCCTGGGTCGTCTCGAGCGCGGTACGCAGGTGCGCCACCGTCGCGTCGAGCAGCCGCACGGCGCGGCCCGTGGTCAGGTCGGACACGGAGGCCGGCGAGGTGGGTGTGGCCGAACGGGTGCTGTGCGGGCGGCGGGACGGAGGCGACGGCGGCCACTCGACGCCTGGCCCCGTCGTGCCCGGCGTCGTGAGGTCGATCTCGAGGACGGGCGGGCAGCCGCGATTGTTGCGCCGGCTGCCCCGATGGTCGTGCATGCTGGACATTGGTGCCCCTTTCGGTCTCCCAGTTCCCCGGCCGCCCCGGGGAGAGAGGATGACACCCCGTCAGGGGGGTCACAACGTCCAAAGGAACG
>CAWCLK010000052.1:0-100892 GCA_963796225.1 uncultured bacterium | reverse complement strand
ACGGCGTGAGCGAGCCCATCCGCATCAGCCTGGTCCTGTCGGGCGGGGCGTCGCTCGGCGCCTACCAGGCCGGCGCGGTGGCGGCCCTGCTGGAGGCCGTCCAGGCCAGCCGGGCGCGGGGCGTCGACGTCGCCGTCGACGCCATCGGGGGCGCGTCAGCCGGGGCCATCGTGTCATTGCTGGCGGGCCACGCCCTGGCCGACGGCCGGGACCCGGTGCGCCTCCTGCACGACGCGTGGGTCGGTCGGGTCGACCTCGACCTGCTGCTCGGTGACGCCCGGGCCCCCCTGGGCTTCGCGGAGCTGCGCGAGCACATCGACGACGTGCTCGCACCGTTCGACGACGAGGAGGGTCGCGAACCCCAGGCGTCGCCGCTGGTGCTGCACGTGGCCCTCACCAACCTGCGCGGGCTGCGCTACGACCTGCGGGCACCGCACCGCGAGGGCGTCGTCCCGGCCACGACCTACGTCGACTGGAACCGGTTCGTCCTCGAGCCGGGAGGTGGGCGGGGGCAGCTCACCGAGCCCGCCGGACGCGCCCCGCTGGACCACGTGCTCGCGTCGGCGGCAAACCCCGGCGGGTTCGCCCCGGTCCTGCTCGACCGCAGCGACGACGCCGACGGCTACCGCGCGCGGGGGATCCGGGACCTGCCGGACCCCGCGACGCTCTGGTACGCCGACGGCGGGCTGCTGCAGTCGCAACCGGTGGGGCGCGTGGTCGGGGCGGCCAGCCGCGTCACCGACCAGGCGGCCCGGCGGGTGGTGCTCCTGATCGACCCGCGGTCCGAGGACCCGTCGGGGCGGTACGCCGACCCCGACGCCGACCTGTCGTGGCTGGACGGCGTCAGCCGGTCGCTGGCGGTCATCTCCGCCCAGGCGCTGTACGACGACCTCCGGCGCCTGGCCAAGGACAACAACCGCCTGCACTGGCTCGACGAGCTGGTGGACCGGGTCGGTGACCACCTCGACGACGACGCCCACCGTGCCCTCCGGGAGGTGCTCGACCACATCGACGAGGACCGCGAGGGCATGGGGTCGGACGAACCGCACCGCGAACGTCGTCGTGACCTCGACGACCCTGCCGGCACGCTGCGTGCCGTCGTCGGCGAGATCGGGGGGCTGGCCGGCAAGCACGAGGTGCTGGCCGACGTGATCTCCCCGCTGGCCCTTGCCGAGGACGACGAGGACGACGTGTACGCCCTGCTGGCCGGCGAGGTGCTCGGGGACTTCGGTGGGTTCCTCAGCCAGTCGCTGCGCCACTCGGACTTCCTGCTCGGGTACGACTCCGCGGCGGCCTGGATGGACCACAGCTGGGCCTCGCTGGAGCTGGACGACGAGGACCATGCCGCCGTGCTGGCCGCGGTGGACCGGGCACGGCTCGAACCGTGGTCGGAGGCCAACCGCGGCGAGGCCGGGATCGGCGACCTGTCGTGGGCGGCGCGCATGGCCCTGACCCGCTTCGCGGGGCACGTCGTCGCTGCCGTCGGGGACACGGTGCTGCCCGCCCCGGTGTCGCGCTGGGCCGGCCGCGTGCGCCGCGCCGCCGGGGTGACCGGATCGACCCTCGGCCGGCTCCGGCGCGGTCGCGCGTGAGGCATGATGGGCGGACGCCGGCGGCACGACGTCGCCGTCCCGTCCACACGAGACCCGCATGCTCGACGCCGCCGCCCGCGACCTCGTCACCTCCGGCGCCTACGGCCACGTGGCCACGCTCGACCCGGACGGCGCCCCGCACGTCACCCTGGCCTGGTTCGACCTCGACGGGGACGACCTGGTGTTCGCCACGCTGTTCGACCAACGCAAGCTGGCCAACCTCCGCCGGGACCCCCGCGTCGTCGTCTCCTTCGAGTCCGACGAGCTCGACCAGCACGGGCTGCGTCCCTACCTCGTGGTCGAGGGCACGGCGACGGTGACCGAGGGCGGGGCACCGGCCCTGCTGCAGCACCTGGCCCATCGCTACCTCGGCCCCGACGTGGACTTCCCCCCGATGCCCGAGCCCCCGGACGGCTACGCGACCCGCATCACCGTCGAGCGGGTGCGGGGCGTCGGCCCGTGGGCTGGCTGAGGTCGTCCGTCAGAGGCGCTGCAGCTCGTCCTCGGTGAGCAGGTGCCGCCACTCTCGAGCGTGCCGGGTCCAGGGCTCGGCGCGCGAGCGGTGTGACGCAGCCCCAGCGCCCGTTGGATCTCGCTGGTGGTGTCCTCCGGCGGCGCGTCCTCCTGGCTACCTCCCAGGACGAGGTCGGGACGGTCGGCGGCGACGGCGTCCGCCGCGTTCGGCACGATCGACGAACTCGCCCAGGACGGCCACGTCGCCGCCGGGGAACGTGCGCTGTGGGTCCAGGGTCGACGCCTCCGACGCCGGGACGTAGTCCCAGCACCGTCGGGGGTCCCGCGGCAGGTGGTGGACGTGGTCGTGCTGCGCCAGCGACCGGTCCCACAACCGGCGCAGCGACGCGACCGTGGCACACGGTCCCGCCGCTGCGCACGACCCGCCCCAGGCAGCACCGCCGCCACGAAGGCAGGCGGTGCCACAGGTGGGGGTTCTTCAGCACACGAGGTCGGGGCGGTTCCCGGCGAGGTCGACGTGCTCGCGCAGCTGCGCGGTCAGCCCGTCGCGCACGCGTCCACGCGCGCGGGAGTCGCGTCGTCGCCGTCAGGGCCGGCAGGTGCGGTCGTCCGCACCCGGTGCGGCCCAGGCAGGCCGGTCCGTCCGCCCACTGCTCGACAGCTCGAAACCGAGGTAGGCCACGTCGGGCGAGAGCCGAGCAGGTCGGCGACCAGCGTGGTGCCCGTGCGCATCGGCCGACCACACGCCATGGCGACGTCGGTGATCGTGGCCGGTGTCCGTCATGCGGGCATCCTCGGTCGGGCGGTGCGTAGGCTCGCGGCGTCGTCGGCAGGGTGGATCGGATGGAGGTGACGGTCTGCACGCTCGTGCGGAACCGCACGACCCAGCTGGTCAACCAGGTGCGCGGCCTGCTCGCGTCGACGACGCCGCCGGTGGCCCAGGTGGTGGCGGTCATCGGGGGCGAGGACCCGCGGCGCGGTGCCCGACACGCCGTGGCCCACGCGCTTCGTCGACGTGGCCGCCGACGGTGACCTGCCGCTGGCCCGCGCACGCAACGTGGCGGTCCGCACCGCGACGACCCCCGGTCGTGCTGCTCGACGTCGACTGCATCCCCAGCCGTCGCTGGTCGCGGCCTACGCGACCGCGCTCGACGCGCTCGACGGGATCCTCATGGGCGGCGTCCGCTACCTCGGCCCGACTGGGAGCGAGGTGACCCGCCGTCGTCGACCCGCCCGACCTGCGAGCGGCGGGGCAGCCGCACCCCTCGCGCCCCGACCCTCCCGAGGCCGTTGGCGCGCTGCAGCGGACCGATGCCTACCACCTGTTCTGGTCGCTGTCCTTCGCGGCCCGGCGTGCCACCCTGCTCGAGGTCGCCGGCGGTTCGACGAGGGCTACGGCGGGTACGGCGCCGAGGACACCGACCTGGCGTTCCGGGCCCGCGACCGTGGTGTCCCGCTGGCGTGGGTGGGCGGGGCGCTGGCGCACCACCAGCATCACGAGACCTTCGACCCGCCGGTCCAGCACGTCGCGTCCATCGTCGGCAACGCCCGGCGGTTCCGAGCTGTGGGGCCGCTGGCCGATGGAGGGCTGGCTCGCGGCCTTCGACCGCATGGGCCTGGTGGCGCGGGAACCCGACGGCGAGCACCTCGAGCTGCTGCGCGAGGCGACCGAGCAGGAACGTGCCTCCGCTCATCGCCGCACCGCGCTGCCTGGCAGCGGTCCCGAGGCCACCAGCCCCGCGTAGAGCGTGGCGTGCGCCGACCGCAGCAGTGCGAGGTCGTGCTCGCGTGCCGACAGGGGGACCGCGTTTCGGCGGCGGGGGCCCAGGGCCAGCGCCATCAGGGTCCGGTGGAGCAAATCGGCGTCGACCGCCCCACCGCGGGTGCCCACGAGGTGGCACGGGGCCTGCTCGCCGAGGAACCCGACGTCCGAGGCGACCACCGGGGTCCCCAGGTCCGTGGCCAGCTCGAGCAGCCCGGAGTGCGTGCCCCAGCGGTACGGCAGCAGCAGCGCGTCCGCGTCCAGGATCGCCTGCCACAGGTCCGGGGTGGACAGCCGCGGGGCGACGGTCAGGCGGGTCGAGGACTTGGACGCCAGCCGCGCCACCTCCTCGGCGCGGGGCGCGTCGGGATGCAGGTGGACGCGCAGCTCGAGCGCCGGGTCCGACGGACCCCACCGGGCCGCGACCTCCAACGGCGTGCGCCAGTCGAGGTTGGCCCGCAACGACTTGGCGAGCAGGAGCACACGGAACGGTCCGTCGGCCGCGGCGGGGCGGCGGAGCGTGGCCGCGCGGGCGGGCGGCACCAGCGGGCCGTGGGGGATCACCTGGCATGACGTCCGACCCGTGCCTCGACGGCCTCGGCGGCACCCAGCGTCAGGGTGACGACCGCGCTGGCCTCCGCGGCCAGGACGTCGAGGTAGGGATCCTGCACGCCCGGGTCGGGCAGGTGCGGGTTGCGCAGGTCGTGGGCCGTCCACACCACCGGCGTGTCGAGCCGCCGATGGGTTGCCTAGCACGTTGCGCAGCGACCTCCGGCGGGTACTGCTCCCAGGTGAAGTGCAGGTGCGCGAGGTCCCAGTCGCCGGCGTGGGCGGCCAGCCACGCCGGATCGTGGAGGTGGGGCAGGCGGGGCCAGGGCTCGTCGCGGTGGACCAGCGTGGCGGCATGGCCGTGGAGCCGGTCCACGTAGTCGTGGACCGGGGGGTGGGACAGGACGCGGGGGAGTGGCGTCACGGGCGGGTGAGGCGGTCGACGAGGTCGGTGAGCCAGTCCGCCGCCCGGCGCGCGGCCGCGGGGTCCACGACCTGCGACAGCGCGTCACCACGCGCACGGGCGCAGTCGAGTACCCCCGGCCACATGGCCGCGTCGGGCCAGACGGGCAGGACCTCGGCGAGGTCGAGCGCGTCGAGCCGTGCCGCCTTGCGGTGCTGTTCCGCGAAGGGACGGTCCTCGGGGATGCACACGAAGGGGCGACCCAGGCCGGCCACCTCCATGACGGTGTTGTGCCCCGCGGCCCCGACGACGACGTCCGCCGCCGCGAGGTAGGGGGCGGGGTCGTCGACCCAGCCGGTCGTGGTCACCCCTGGGAGGGTCGCGCGCACGGGGCCCACCACCGCCCAGCAGGTGCCGGGGGTGGCTGCGGCCGCCGCGGCCACGTCCTCGGGCGACGGCCCGTCGCCCCCCGCCCCGACGAGGACCACGACGCCGACCTGGTGGGCACGCCAGCCGAGTACGTGGCGTGCTCGCTCTCGCGCTCCGTCCTCGATCGTCGGCACGCGACCGAGCCCCCCGACGTGGACGGTGCGGGCGAGGACGTCGTCAGGGACGTCGGGCTCCTCGAGCTCGGGACCGAAGGGGGCGAGCAGTCCCACCGCCCCGTCGTAGGCCGCCCGGTGCGCGGCGTCCCACCGGGCCCCGTGCTGGCGCACGACGACCGTGGGGGTCCCGGCCAGGCGGGCCAGCTGCGCGACCTCGGCGGAGACGTCGACGACGAGGGCGGCCGGGGCGCGTTCGGCCAGCACCCGGGTGATCGTGGCCGAGCGTTCCCGGAGTCCCGCCACGCCGATCGGGGCGTAGTGCAGCTGTGCGGGTCGGGGGACCGCCACGCCTGCCTCGGCGGCCTCGTCGTCGCGGGGCAGCGGCACGACCTCGGCGTCGCCGAACGTGCCGGGTGGGCCCGGCACGCTGGTCAGCACGACCGCGGGGACGTCGAGCTCGTCGAGCACCGCGCGGGTCCGGGTGGTGTGCCCGCGGCCGTGGTGGTGGACGTAGAAGGCGACGTGCCGTCTCACGAGGCGACCAGTTGCGTGTAGAGCTGCTCGTAGCTGTCGACCATCGCCCCGATCGTGAAGTGCGTCTCGGCGTGGCGACGGGCATCGGTGCGGTCGAGCTCCCGCGTCTCGGCTGCGGCCTCGGCCAGCGCCCCGACGTCCCCGGCAGGAGCCAGCCGGCCGCACCGGTCGTCGAGGATCTCGGGCAGCGCCCCGCGGTCGAACGCCGCGACCGGCGTGCCGCAGGCCAGCGCCTCGGGGGCCACGAGCCCGAAGGGTTCGTCCCAGCACGGTGTGCACAGCTGCACGGCGGCACGGCCCACGGCCTCGGCGAGCTCGGCCTGACCGAGGTGGCCCAGCAGCCGGTCGCCGGGCGCCATGCGCGGGACGACCTCGTCCTGGACGTAGTCGAAGTCCTCCGGTCCGGCCAGGTGGATGCGCATCCCTGCGCGATGAGCGGCGTCGATCGCCAGGTGCGGCCCCTTCTCGGGGACCAGACGCCCGGTCCAGATCGCCAGGTCGGCGTCGGCCTGCTCGCGGAACGGCCAGGCCTCCATGTCGATGCCGTTGTGGACGACCTGGGAGACGGGGACGCGGGTCCACGCGTCGGCGGTGTGCCGGGACACGGCGACGAAGGTGCACGGCGTCGGGGTTGGCGAGGCCGTGGTCGCGCTCTCGATCCACGGGATGGGCGGGGTGTGCAGCGTCGTGACCACCGGCATCGGCAGTGTGGGCGCCATGGCCACGGGCAGGTGGTGCAGGGAGCTGTTCTGGACGATGTCGAGGTCGTCGCGTTCGGCGAGTCGCAGCATGAGGTGGAGGTAGGCGTGGTGGTCCTCCATGAAGCGGCGCGCCAGCATCGACGGGTCCTCGGTCGCCGCCGTGCTGAGGTCCAGGCCACTGGCGTGCGGGCAGATCGGCTCGACCCCGAGCTCAGGGTCCGAGTCCCCGGAGGCGAAGACCACGACCTCGTGGCCGCGGGCACGCAGCGCGGTGGCCAGGACGTGGGTGTGCCGCTCGAGCCCACCCGCGAAGGGCTCCCGGACCGGGTGCCGGGACGAGGCGACGATGCCGATGCGCACGAGCGCTCCTGGAGCGACGACGGGGACGGCCGACGCAGGGGCAGGGCGTGGCGGCTGGCGTGATCCCAGGATCCATCCGGGTTCGAACGAGGATGCGCCCCGGAGACCGCCGCTGATGCCTTCGAAGGGTCATGCGCCTTGCCAGCCGACCCTGTCTACGGACGGGGATGACGCCGACCTTCGGACGTACTCGCCGCCTCGCCTGGCCCCCAGTCATGTCCGCTCATGCCCACCACCACCATCGCCACTACCTACCCGATTCGCGTCGCCTCGGTCCCGGCGACCCACGTCTACGTCCGCCGCCTCGCACATCCGGCCGTCCAGCGGCTACGCGACCCGTCGGGCGACGACCACCGCACGCCCTGCTTCCTCGACCCGGACTGGTGGGACGTGCCCGTCCATCGACCGCCCCGACCTGCTGCACGTCCACTTCGGGTTCGAGTACTACGACCCTGACCAGCTGGCAGGGCTCGTGCGCGTCCTCCGCCGTCGTGGCGTCCCGTTGGTCTTCACCGTGCACGACCTGCGCAACCCGAACCACGCCTCCCCGGACCTGCACGACGCCGGCCTCGACGTGCTGGTGCCCGCCGCGGACGCGCTCGTCACGCTCACGCCGTTCGCCGCCGCCGAGGTCCGCCGACGCTGGCGACCGGTCCGCGATGGTGCTGCCGCACCCGCACGTCGCCGAGCTCGATCGGATCGACGCCGCGGCGTCCCGACGGGCCGCCGGCCGCTACCGGCTCGCGACTGCACTTCAAGTCGTTGCGGCCGAACATGGTCGGCGCCCCGTTCCTCGCCACGACGGCCGACGTCGCCCGTGAGCGGGACGACCTCGACCTCCAGGTAAACCTGCACCACGACGTGGTCTCGCCACGGGGCGCCAACCACGACCCCGACCTCGTCGCCTTGGCGTGTGACCTCGGCGACGAGGGCCTGGTCGACCTGCGTGTCCACCCGTACCTGTCCCATCTCGGCCTTGGAGGACCTGGTCGAGCGTGTCGACGGCTTCGCCCTGCCCTACGCCTTCGGGACCCACTCGGGATTGCTGGAGCTGTGTCGCGACCTCGGGACGGCCGTGCTCGCCCCGACGGTCGGTGGGTATGCCGACCAGGGCGCCCACCACCTGTTCCGGGCCGACGAGGCCCGCGGGCCTCGACATCGCCAGCGTGCGCCGCGCCGTCCACGAGGCCGTCGAGGTCGGGCCACCGGCACCGGCCTCCGCGTCTGTCCGTGCGCGGCAACGCGCACGCGTCGCCGAGGCGTACGCGCACCTGTACGGGCGGGTCGTCCGGTCCGGTGCTCAGTCGACACCGCCGCCCGCGACCTCGTCACCTCCGGCGCCTACGGCCACGTGGCCACGCTCGACCCGGACGGCGCCCCGCACGTCACCCTGGCCTGGTTCGACCTCGACGGGGACGACCTGGTGTTCGCCACGCTGTTCGACCAACGCAAGCTGGCCAACCTCCGCCGGGACCCCCGCGTCGTCGTCTCCTTCGAGTCCGACGAGCTCGACCAGCACGGGCTGCGTCCCTACCTCGTGGTCGAGGGCACGGCGACGGTGACCGAGGGCGGGGCACCGGCCCTGCTGCAGCACCTGGCCCATCGCTACCTCGGCCCCGACGTGGACTTCCCCCCGATGCCCGAGCCCCCGGACGGCTACGTGACCCGCATCGCCGTCGAGCGGGTGCGGGGCGTCGGCCCGTGGGGGCAGTGAGGTCTGGTTCAGGCCGTGGCGGCGAGCTCCTCGGTGCGCCCGTCCGCGTGACGGGCGAAGCGCCGCAGGTCACGCCCGTGGTGGGGGTCGTCGGCCGGCCACGGCCAGCCGCCGAACTGGGTGCGCTGGTAGTCGGCGTAGGCCTGCTGGATCTGCTCGCGCGTGTTCATCACGAACGGGCCGTACTGCACCACCGGTTCGCCGATGGGACGGCCCTGCAGGACGAGCACCTCCGCCCCGTCGCCGGTGTCGGCCAGCCGCAGCGGTACGTCCGGACGCACGACGGCGCCGTGCCCGCCCGTGACCTCGGTGTCGCCGATACGCAGCGACCCACCCGCGAACACGTAGACGGTGCGGACCGTGTCGGCACCCGACGTGGGCGGCATCGTCCAGGTGCCCTCCGGCACGAAGCCGAGGTGGAAGATCCCCACGTCGCTCTCGGGGCGTGACGCCCACGAGTGGGGCGGAGGGCCGGGGGCCCGCTGCCCCGGGACCAGCTCGCCGGCGACGACGGTGACCTCGGTCGGGCGCCCTGCCGCGTCCAGGAACGTGTGCCGGGGAATCTGGTGCGACCACAGCATGGAGAAGTGCGGCGGGACCATCTTGTCGCCGGACGGCAGGTTGATCCAGATCTGGAACAGCTCGGTGTCGTTGGTCGCCGCCTGGTCGAGCAGCGGGAACATCTCGGCGTGGACGATCCCCGAGCCCGCCGTCATCCACTGCACGTCACCGCGACCGAAGCGCGCCGCCGCCCCGAGCGAGTCCGAGTGGTCCATGAACCCCCGCCGCATGAACGAGATGGTCTCGAACCCGCGATGGGGGTGCTGGGGGAACCCGGGCACCAGCGAGCCGTGGTACATCGACCAGCCGTCGCGGCCGGAGAAGTCCATCCCGATGCTGCGCCCCGTCAACGGGGCGCAGGGGCCGAGCTCGTCGTCGCCGGGCGGGTAGGCGTCGGTGTGGTGGACGCAGAACAGGAACGGGTCCACGGTCGCCCAGACGCGATCGAGCGCGACCTGCTGCAGCACGACGTCGCCGGTGGCCGCCACGGGCCCTCCTTCGCGAACCGGATGGTTGAGTCCGCAATCATATCCGAGGGGCGTGGCGGCGCCCGGCGCCGTCCAGGCGTTCAGGGCAGGGTGATGACCAGCTGGACGTCGGGGTCGAGGGTGTCGAGCTGGCGCTGGGCCTCGGCGGCCGTCTCCGCCGCCTGGCGACGAGCCATCTCGGCCCGTTCCAGGTCGTCGCCCCGGATGGCGAGGTCGAGGTCCAGCAGGTGGTCGGCAGCCTGCAGCAGCAGTCGTCGGGTGCGGTGGACCCGGCGCTGCAGCCGGACCTGGTCGTGATGCCGTGTCGTCGTGGTCGCGTGCGTGCGCTCCATGGGGGTGTCGGCTCCCGTGGTCGGTGGCCGTCGGGGCCTGGGACTACGGGTCCCGGCGGTGTGGCCACTGTGCCGAACCGCGTGCGGCGATGTCGGAAGCGTGCGATGCTTGGGATCGTCGGGGGACGGGGCGCGCACGAGGTCCGGGGATGGCGTCCGAACCGCCGCCCCGGGCCCTCCGAGCGGCCCCCGCCCCGCAGGCCGAACGGCCCTGTCGGGGGCCCGGTCGGGGCCGCAGGCTCGCGCCGACGGGACTGCCCTGCACTGGAGAGAGAACGATCATGGTGACCCGAACCGAACAGCGACTGGCCGGCATCGCCTCCGTCGTGACCGCCGCCGGCATGACCGGCGGCCTGCTGCTCTTCGGTGGGGGACCGCCCACCTCGCACGACGGGGCGGTGCTGACGTGGTTCGCCGACCACGCGACCACGACCCGCCTGAGCGCCCTGGTCTGGCTGGGCGCCGCGATCGCCCTCGTGGTCTTCGCGGTCGCCGTCCGTGAGGCCCTGTGGGCCACGATCATCGACCGCAACTGGGCGGCGATGCTCTTCACCCAGGGCGCCCTCGCCTTCGCGGCCGTGCTCGTCGTGGCTGCGGGCCTGCTGTGGGCCCTGGCGTCCGAATCCGCCGCCGGGGCGATCCCGGCCGACCTGGCCGGGACGTTGTGGGCCGTCGACCTGACCCTGTGGCGCTTCGCCACGTGGGGGCTGACCGTGCCGCTGCTCGTGGTGGGACTGGTGCTGCACCGTTACTCGACCCTGGGACAGTTCGGGGCGGTCACCAGCGTCATGGTGGCCGCGGCCCTGCTGTTCCCCGCCACCTGGGCGCCGGCCCTGTACGCGTTCGCAGCCTGGCTCGTCCTGGCGGGGGTGACCTTCGCCCGCCCACAGCTGCGGCGCAAGCACACGGTCCCGGACCAGGAGTTCGTGGACTGACCCCACCTCCACTCGTCACGCGGCGCCACCGGACCTTCCGGTGGCGCCGTCGTCATGGGGCCGTCCGTCATGGGGGCCCGGCCCGGGTCCCGCGGGGGTGGGGCCGAAGGGCCCGCGGGGACGAGGACGGTCGCGGCCAGAACCGGGCCGGGCGGCACGGTCGGAGGGCGGCGGGATCGGCCAGTCTGCACACCAGACGTCAGGGGCACGGACCCACCGAGAGTCCGGCCGAGAGAAAAGGAAGACGTCATGAAGAACGTGACCCGCCTCATCTCCTTCGGAGTCATCGCGCTCGCCCTCGTGCTCTTCGCCGTGGGCGTCGTGAACTTCCAGAAGGCCAACGCCGGCCTCGCGTCGCTGGACGCGGTCTACAAGGCCCAGAACGTCGAGCTGTCCTACAACGAGGACGGCCAGCTGGTCGACCGCGGCACCACCGAGGGCGCCGACGGCATCATGTCCCTGCTGGTGGACGACTGGAAGTTCCCGGTCGTCGAGGGCGACTTCGACGCCAACGACCCGCTGGTCAACACCCCGTCCGAGCTGATGTACCAGTACGCGACGATCACCTTCCACACCCTGCACAGCACCCAGACCGTCACGCTGACCGAGGACGCCGAGTACAACGGTGAGGTCTTCCCGGCCGGCACCTACGAGTTCGACGTCGACGGCCGCTACTGGACCGACTTCGACCGCAGCCACCCGATCGAGGGCCCGGCCCGCGAGATGGCATGGGGCGGCGCGCACGGCCTGCTGGCCTCCGTCAGCACCGGTGCGATCTCCGACATGGAAGCCGGCTTCGCGCACTTCGCCTCCTGGCGGACCATGCTCGAGGCGCTGGCGATCGGCCTGGCCGGCGTTGGCCTCTTCTTCGCCTCCAAGAAGCAGGGCGAGACCGAGCAGTCGGCGACCCGCGAGCGCGAGCTCGAGAAGACCGCCTGACAATCCTCCCTGACCCCGAGGGACGTGGGCCCCGACGATGCGTCGGGGCCCACGGCCTGTTCCCGTCCGATCGTGAGAGGATCCGCTCGTGACCACCCAGCTCCGTCCGTCTGGTCTGGCCCGCCTGCTGCTCGTCGTGCTGGTCGTGTCCCTGCTGCTCCCCGTCGGGGTGCGACCGGCGCGGGCCACCGTGGACGCCGGCCGCGACCGCATCGCTGGGGCCACCCGGGTCGAGACGGCGGCGCGGCTGGCCCGCGCTGCCTTCCCGTCCGGCACCGAGACCGCACTGCTCGCCCGCGCGGACGTCTTCGCGGACGCCGTCTCGGCCAGCGGACTCGCCGGTGCCCTGCAGGCACCGGTGCTGCTCACGGACGTCGACCGGCTCCCGGACGCGACGGTCGAGGCCCTGCGGGACCTGGGCGTCCGGACCGTCCACGTGCTCGGCGGCGACGCGGCCGTCCATCCCGCCGTCCTGCAGGCGCTCGAGGACGAGGGGTTCGCGTGGATCCGGTACCAGGGACGTGACCGGTACGAGACCGCGGCACTCGTGGCCCAGCAGGCCGTCGCCCTGGCGCCGCTCGGGCAGCTCGGCGGGCGGACGACGGTCCTGCTGGCCAGCGGGACCCGGTTCCCCGATGCCCTCGGCGCCTCGCCGGTGGCGTTCCACGGACCGTTCCCGATCCTGCTGACCGACGGTCCCCGGCTGCCGGAGTTCACGACGGCGATGCTGGACGAGCTCGGCCCCGAGCAGGTGGTGGTCCTCGGCGGCCCGCTGGCGGTACCCGGCACGGTCGCCGACGAGCTGCGGGGACAGGGGTACGCGGTGCGTCGGGTCGCGGGGAGCGACCGGACCGCGACGGCCGCAGCTGTCGCCGACCTCGCCGTGGACGAGCTCGGGTTCACGGCCGGCGAGGTGCTGCTGGCCCGGGGTGACGCCTTCCCCGACGCCCTGGCCGCCGGCCCGCTCGGCGGGGTGCGTCAGGGACCGGTCCTGCTGACCCCGGGCCCCGACCGGCTCGGCAGCGCGGCTGCCACGTGGATCGCGCAGCACTGCGAGGCCATCGACCTCGTCACCGCGATCGGCGGCCCGGCCGCCCTGGCGGAGGTCGTGCTGGACGCGGCCGAACGCGAGGCGCGCGAGTGTGGGTACGCGTCCGTGACGCCGTACCTGGTGCTGGGTGCCACGCGCACGGGCGCACACGGACTGGTGCCGGTCGCACGACAGGCCGCCCCGACGACCTCGCCGCTCGCGGCGGCGCTGGAGGCGCTGCTGGCCGGCCCGACGGCCGCCGAGGCCTCGGCCTCGCCCCCCGTCACCACCGCGATCCCGGCCGGCACCGGGCTGAACGGCGTCACGGTCACCGACGGCATCGCGACGGTGGACCTGACCAGCCGGTACGACGATGGTGGCGGGACCACCTCGATGTTCATGCGCCTCGCGCAGGTCGTCTACACCGCGACCCGGTTCCCGGCGGTGCAGGGGGTCCGGTTCGAGCTCGACGGCGAGCCCGTCGACACCTTCTCCAGCGAGGGGATCGAACTGGACGGACCGCAGACCCGCGCGGACTACACCGAGCAGCTGCCGAACCTGTTCGTCGACGTCCCGGCCTACGGCGGGACGATCGGCAACCCGGCGCACGTGGCCGGCGTCGCGAGCGTGTTCGAGGCGCAGTTCGACTACGAGCTGCGGGCCGACGACGGGACCGTCGTCGCCCGGGGGCCCGTGATGGCGTCGGACCAGGTCCTTGGCACGTTCGACGTGCTGGTGCCCTATGCCGTCGACCAGCGACAGTCCGGCACGCTGCGCGTCTTCGACCGGTCGCCCCGCGACGGGAGCATCGAGAACCTGCGCGTCTACCCCGTCGAGCTGACGCCGGCCAGCACCGGCTGAACGGGTCGGCGCCCGGGACGGGGGCTCGACCTCGTCGCCGCGAACGGGCAGGATGGTCTGGCATCGCTCGCAGTGATGCGTCTCGGGCCCCGGCGTCGCCCGCCCAGGGACCGACACGTCGAGAGGACACCGGGATGAGCGGAGTACGGGTGCTGGTCGGCACGGCCAAGGGCGGCTTCGTGCTGACGGCGGACGGGACACGTCGGCAGTGGGACGTGCAGGGGCCCCACTGGGGTGGCTGGGAGGTCTACCACCTGCAGGGCTCGCCCGCGGACCCGGACCGGCTGTACGCCGCACCGTCCACCGGCTGGCACGGCCAGGTCATCCAGCGGTCCGACGACGGCGGGCGGTCGTGGGCGCCGGTGGGCAACGCGCTTCACCTACGAGGACGGTGGCCCGCAGACCCACCAGTGGTACGACGGCACGCTGCGCCCGTGGGAGTTCCAGCGCGTCTGGCACCTCGAGCCGTCGCTGACCGACCCCGACGTGGTGTACGCCGGCGCCCAGGATGCGGCGTTGTTCCGGTCGCACGACGGCGGGGCGACCTGGCAGGAGCTCGCCGGACTCCGCAAGCACGGCTCCGGCCCCGACTGGCAGCCGGGGGCGGGTGGGTTGTGCCTGCACACCATCGTGCAGCACCCGACCGATCCCGACCGCATGCTCGTCGCGATCTCCGCCGCCGGGGTGTTCCGCACCGACGATCGGGGCAAGACCTGGCACGCCTCGAACACGGGCCTGAGCTCCGAGGAGATCCCCGACCCCGAGGCGAACGTCGGGCACTGCGTGCACAAGCTCGCCCTGCATCCCGACCGCCCCGACACCGTGTTCATGCAGAAGCACTGGGACGTGATGCGCTCCGACGACGGCGGCGTGTCCTGGCACGAGGTCAGCGGGGACCTGCCCACCGACTTCGGGTTCGTCATCGACGTGCACGCCCACGAGCCCGAGACCGTCTACGTGGTCCCGATCACCAGCGACACCGAGCACTACCCGCCGGACGGGGCGCTGCGCGTCTATCCGCAGCCGCACGGGCGGCGGCGAGTGGGAGCCGCTCAGCCGGGGCCTGCCCCAGGAGCACTGCTACCTCAACGTGCTGCGCGACGCCCTCGCGGTGGACCGGCTCGACCCGTGTGGGCTCTACGTCGGCACGACCGGCGGGGACGTGTTCGCGTCCGCGGACGAGGGCGACTCGTGGGAGCCGATCGTCCGCGGCCTGCCGCGCATCCTCTCGGTCGAGGTCCAGACGATCTCATGATCGTCGTGCGCCTGCCCACGCACCTGCGCACGCTGGCGCAGGTGGACCACGAGGTGCACCTGGACGTCGAGGCGCCGGTCACCCAGCGCCGGGTGCTGGACGCCCTCGAGGCCGCCCACCCGGTCCTGCGCGGGACGATCCGCGACCACGCGACCCAGCAGCGGCGGGCCTTCATCCGGTTCTACGCCGCTCAGGAGGACCTCTCCCACGAGTCACCCGACGCCCCGCTGCCGGACGCGGTCGCCGCGGGGCACCGAGCCGTTCCTGGTGGTCGGCGCGATGGCCGGCGGCTGAGGACTCGTCCATACGTCGCCGGGCTCCCGTCGAACCTCCGGGATGCCCCCGGACGACAAGGCGACGTGCATGCCCGAGCTGGTGCTGGGACCGCTGCTGCGATGGGTGGACCGCGACGCCGCCACCGTCTGGGTCGAGGTCGACGCGCCGTGCCGTGTCGAGGTCCTCGGCCACACCGCCACGACCTTCGAGGTCGCTGGCCACCACTTCGCGCTCGTCACGGTGGACCTGCGTGACCGCGACGAGGTCACGCCCTACGACGTGCGGCTCGATGGCCAGACCGTGTGGCCGCGCCCCGAGGACCCCTGGCCAGCCCCGGTGATCCGCAGGCCCTCCGCCGACCGGGCCCGCATCGTGTTCGGGTCCTGCCGTGCGGCCGCGCCCGACGAGGAGCCGTGGAACCTCCCACGGGCCGAGCACTCCCAGGGGATGGGGATCGACGCGCTGGAGGCCTACGCGGCCCAGCTCGTCGACACCGACCATGCCGACTGGCCGGACCTGCTGCTGATGCTCGGCGACCAGGTCTACGCCGACGCCGCGTCGCCCGAGACCCGCGCGTACGCGCGGTCACGCCGCGACACCAGCCAGCCACCGGGGGAGGAGGTGGCCGACTTCGAGGAGTACACGCGGCTGTACCGCGAGTCCTGGACGGACCCCGAGATCCGCTGGCTGCTGTCGACCGTCCCCACCGCGATGATGTTCGACGACCACGACATCATCGACGACTGGAACATCTCGGCGTCCTGGGTCGCGGACATGCGCGCGACCGACTGGTGGCAGGACCGCATCGTCGGTGGGCTGATGGCCTACTGGGTCTACCAGCACCTCGGCAACTGCGCGCCGAGCCACCTCCGCGAGGACGACCTCATCGCGGCCGTGCTGTCCTCCGACGACGACTGCGCCCCGCGCCTGCGGGACTTCGCCGAGGCCGCCGACCACGATCCGGAGGCGACGCGGTGGAGCTTCCACCGTCGCCTCGCGGACACCGACCTCGTCGTGCTGGACACCCGCGCGGCGCGGGTGCTGGAGGGGGAGCGCGACATGCTCGACCAGGCCGAGTGGGCCTGGCTGGACACGTGCCTGCAGGAGCCGGCCTCGCACGTGCTGGTGGCCAGCACGCTGCCCGTCTTCCTGCCCGGCGCCATCCACGACGTCGAGGCCTGGAACGAGCGCGTCGGTGAGGGCGCCTGGGGCGGGCTGGCGGCGCGTGCCGGCGAGGTCGTCCGACGCGCCATCGACCTCGAGCACTGGGCCGCGTTCCCGCGCTCCTTCGACCGCATGATCGACCTCCTGCGGCGGGTGGCCGGCACGCCCGGCGTGCGCACCGTGGCGCTGCTGGCCGGCGACGTCCACTACGGCCAGGTCGACCGGGCCGAGGGCCCCGGCTTCGACCTGCCGGTGTGGCAGGTGATCGCCTCGCCCATGCGCCAGGAGGTCGAGCCGATGGCGGCCCGTGCGTTCGCCTTCGCCCGCTCCCCGGTGGGCCGCGTCACCGGCTGGGCCCTGCGCCGGTTGTCCGGTGCCGCGGCCCCCACGCTGCGGTGGGAGACGGTCGAGGGACCGGTACTGGACAACCACGTCGCGATCCTCGACCTGGACGCCGACGGGGCCCGCGTGGGCCTGCACGCGTCGCGCCGGACCCCCGGACTGGAGCGCGTGGTGGACCGTCGACTGGCCTGATCGCCGCCCCCGCGAGCGGGTGTCGCACGATCTGCCCGCCCCGGCTGAACGGACACTGTCCGTCCCTAGGCTCGACGCGCACGCCGATGACGGGATGCGCGTGCGGGACCTGGCCGCCCAGACGCCCCGTCCGACGCGGCGGTGGCGCCGCCGGCTGCTCGTCCTCACCGTGGTTGCGATGCTCCTGCCGGTCCCGTGGCGGCACGTCTCCGACAGCGTGGTGGGACTGGCCTGGGGGCTCGACACCCGTCTGGTCGTGGACGGCGAACGCATCGACCCGCCCGGGCAGTGGTCGTGGCTGACGGTCGGGCGCCCCGCACTGGTGGGCGAGCTCGTGTGGCAGCGGGCCCGCCGCACCATCGACCCCGAGAGCCCGGCCGGGGCGCGGGACCTGCGTGCCGGCTCGATCTCCTCCCGTCCCGCCCACGTCGAGGCGGTCGCCGCTGCCGTCGGGCTGCAGCGCGCCGGCCACGACCTGCAGCTCGGCCTTCGGGTGCAGGTACGGGATCCCGTGGCACCGGGACTGCCGGAGCGGGCAGAGCTGACGATCGTCAACGGGCGGCGGCTGACCGACCGGGCGACCTGGCGCGAGGCCCTGGCGGCGACGCGTGCCGACGGCCACCTGACCCTCGTCACCGCGGAGGGTGTCGCCCACGTCTCCCCGGACGGGCGCGTCCCCTACCGGCACGTCGAGGTGATCGACCTCGCCCCGCCGGGGACCACCGCGGCCGTGGGCGGCACCGGGCCGCCCTACAGCTGGATCCGGTCGATGGCGATGGGGTCGTCCCACGGGCTCATGGTCGGCCTGACGACCTACGCCGCGGCGTCGGGCGAGGACCTCGCGGCCGGGCGGCACGTGGCGGGCACGGGGCGCCTGCTCGGCGACGGCAGCGTCGGCACGATCGGCGGCCTGCGCTCCAAGGCGGGCGCGGCACGCCGGGCGGGCGCGGACGTCCTGCTGGTGCCGGCCGGCCAGGTGCACCAGCTCGACGACCTCGACCTCGGTCGGGTGCGCGTGCTGGCCGTGACCTCGATCGACGACGCCATCGAGCAGCTGCGAGCGACCGCGCCCCGCTGACCGGGGCACGGGGCGCAAGCGCCCCTATCGTCACGGGCATGAGTGACTCCCGCACCTACCGCCAGTACCGCTTCCTCCGCCCGCCCGGCGCCTGCGAGATCCTGTTCGTCCGGCACGGTGAGTCCGCGGCGGCGGACCCGGACCGGCCCTTCCCGCTGCGCGACGGCCAGGGCGACCCGCCGCTGCACGACGACGGTCGCGTCCAGGCCCGGCAGGTCTGCGACCGACTGCTGGCCGCCGGTGAGCGCTTCGACGCCGTCGTGGTCACGACGCTGCAGCGGACGCGCCAGACGGCACAGCCGCTGCTCGACCACCTCGGCGTCGAGCCCGTGGTCGAGCCCGACCTGCGCGAGGTGCACCTGGGGGAGTTCGAGGGCGGCGAGTACCGGCGGCGCGCGGCCGAGGGCGACCCGGCCATCCAGCGGGTGTTCTCCGACGAGCGGTGGGACCACATCCCCGGTGCCGAACGCGACGAGGACCTGACGAGCCGGGTCCGGGGTGCGGTCGAGCGCATCGCCCGCGCCCACGCCGACGGGACCGTGGTGGTGTTCACCCACGGCGGCGTCATCGGCAAGGTCATGCAGCTGGCCACGGGGTCGCGACCCTTCGCCTTCGTGGGCGCCGACAACGCCTCGATCACCCACCTCGTGGTGATGTCGGACCGCTGGATGGTGCGCGCGTGGAACGACACGGGCCACCTCGCGGCTCGCTTCACCTCCGCGCCCCAGCCCCTGATCTGACACCACGACCCGCCACCGTCCTCGTCCGCCGTCGAGACGGTCGTGGTCCGGAAGGCGGGGGGACCTCGGGGTGCCCCCCGCACGGTCGTAGCGTGCGGGCCATGTGCTTCTCTGCCACCGCCAGCTTCGTCGCCGGCGGCACCGTCGCCGGCGTGGGTGTCGCCACGCTCTCCCAGGTCCGTCGCCCACGTGATCTCGGCGTGGCTGCGCTGCCCCTGGCCTTCGGGGCCCACCAGCTGACCGAGGGGCTCGTGTGGCTGGGCGTCCAGGGCCACGCCCCGCTGGGGCTCGGACCCGAGGCCGCGACCGCCTATCTCATCTGGGCACAGGCGCTGCTGCCCCTGGTGGGGCCGCTGGCCGTGCTGGCCTTCGTCCCGGAACGCCGCCGCTGGCTGTCGGCCTTCCTGCCCGTCGGGGTGGCGGTCTTCGCCTACCTGGCGGCCAGCCTGGTCTGGGCCGACTGGGGCGTCATGGCCGAGGGCAGCTCGCTGGTCTACCGCAACCCCTGGGCCGAGGGGCTGCTGCTGTCCGCCGGCTACGTGGTCGCCACGGTCGGCCCGTTCCTCGCCAGCGGACGACGGGTCCTGCAGCTGTTCGGTGCGGTGACCTTCGTGGGCCTGCTGGTGACCGTCGCCGCCAAGGCCTACGCGTTCACGTCGGTGTGGTGCTTCGTCGCCGCCCTGGCCAGCATGATCCTGTTCGTGGCCGTGCGCCGGCAGGCGGTCACGGCAGCTTCGGGCGCACCTGCTCGGTGAACCAGCGCTGGAAGCCCTCGGTGCGGTCGGGGCCGACCTGCACGAAGGCGATGTTGTCGTACCCCGCCTCGGCGGCCTGCTGGACCTTGTCGGCCAGCGGCGCGGGGTCGTCGCCGGTCACCACCAGCTCCTGGATCATGTCGTCGTCGACCAGCGAGGCGGTGGCGTCGAAACCCGGGATGTTGGGCAGCTCGCTCATCACCTTCCAGCCCGTGGCCCCGAACGCGAAGTGGTGTGCGTGGCCGAGGGCCGTCTGGTGGTCCGGGTCGTAGGAGACGGGGATCTGGGTCCAGCTGCCGCCATCGGGCTTGCGGTCACGGAACCCGCTGACCACGTCGGGCTCGGGGCCGTCGGTGATGATGTCGTCGGCGAGCTCGGCCGCCAGGTCGATCGACTGGGGACCCGAGGCGGCCACGCCGATGCGCGGGGGCGTGGTCGGGAGCGTGTGCAGCTTCGCGTCCTCGACGGTCAGGTGCTGACCGCGGTAGGTGGTCCAGTCGCCGGCCCACAGCTCGCGGATGATCTCGATCGCCTCGCGCAACATCTCGTGGCGGACGTCGACCGCCGGCCAGCGTTGGCCGACGATGTGCTCGGACAGGTTCTCGCCGGCCCCGAGCCCCAGGGTGAACCGACCGTCGCTGATGTCCTGCACCGTCGCGGCGCCCTGGGCGATGATCGCCGGGTGGTAGCGCATGAACGGGCACGTCACGAGGGTCACCAGGTCCACATGGCTGGTGGTGGCGGCCACGGCCCCGAGGGCGCTCCACGCGAGCGGGCTGTCGGTGTGGCGCGACAGCCACGGGTGGAAGTGGTCCGACATCCCGAGGAAGTCGAACCCAGCGTCCTCGGCCGCGCGGGCCTGGTCGAGCATGGCGCGAGGGCCGTTGAGCTCGGAGAACAACGTGAAGCCGTAACGGGGCATGCGGGTCCTTGCGGTCGACGTCCCGACCGTACGAAGCGGCCCTCGCCGGTCCCGCCGACGTTCGTCCGGTGCCCGGGGCGTCAGCGGGGCCGTCCCGCGAGCGCCGTGGCGAGCTCGCGGAACCGTCGCGCGGGGATCAGCTGCACCCCGTCCACCGCGCCGGTCGCCCGCAGCCGCTCCACCTGCTCCACGGCCGCCTCGACCCCGGCGTCGTCGCGCCCGGCGGCCAGGTCCCGCCGCAGGGACTCGGGAACCTCGAAGCCGGGGATGAGGTCCGCCATGCGCCGGGCCATGCGTTCGCTGGCCAGCACGATCACGCCGGCGTAGACCCGCCCGTCGAATCCCACCCGGTCGCGCCAGCGCGCGACGGCCTCCGCGTCGAAGGACACCTGCGTGCAGACGAAGTCGGCGGGGCGCTTCCAGTCGGGCAGGTCGCGGGTGGCGTCGGCGGCCACGCCCACCCGGAACGCGCGGTCGTGGTCACCCTCGCGCACCTCGGCCAGCATCTGGCGAACCTTCAGGGCGCTGCGCTCGCCCCGCGTCGGCGCGTCGCCGTAGACGAACAGCAGCTCGTGCACACCGTCCGCCGCGGCCGTCAGCAGGTCCCGCTGCAGGCCGATGAGGTTGCGGTCCCGGGCGTTGACGCAGGCGATGGCGCGGCCGCCCAGGTACCCGACCTCGTGTGCGACCGCGATGGAGCTGACCGTGGCCCGCCCCAGGTGGCTGTCCGGGACGAGGAAGGCATCGACGTGGGGCCGGAGCACGGCGATCTGCTCGCGCACGATCCCGAGGTCGGGGGTGACCGGCGGCTGGATCTCGCAGACCACCTCGAAGCGGTCGGTTGACACGGGGCGGGACCTCGTCGTCGGCGGCGTCGCCCCAGCCAACCAGACCGTGCCGCAGTCAGTCGGCCGCGGTGGGTGGCCAGTGGGGGTCGGGGGCCATCGCCTGCGCGCGTCCGCCGTGGTCCCAGGTGATCGCCCCGGCCACGTGGTCGGCCCAGCGGGCGACCTGGACCCGGTCACGCCAGTCGCCGGCGTGCTGCGGTGCCATCCGCGATGCCACGAAGCCCGTCGCGTCGGGGGCCAGCCGCCCGCCGAAGGTCACGTGACCGCGCGCCCCGACCTGCGCCATGACGGCCGCCACCCGGCGGACCGGCGGGATGTCGTGGTCGGCGGCGGACCCGTCGAGCGGTCCGCTGCTGAACAGCCACACCGGGCGCGCACGCAGCGCGGCGAGGTGGCGGGACACGAAGCGGGCAGCATCGCGGTGCCACCGTCCTGCGTACAGCGCCCCGCCGACGACGACCGCGTCGTAGGCGTCGACGTGACGCACCTCGCGGGCGGGGCGCACGTCGACGTGCAGCCCGTGGGCACGCAGGTCGACGGCGACCATCTCGGCCAGCCCGGCCGTGCCGCCCCGGTTCCCGCCCCAGGCCACCAGCACCCGGATCGGCAGGTCACCGGGGCCGGTGTCCTCGGCGACCGGGGCGACCAGCTCGAGGTCGGCGCGCATCGACCGCGTCCACGGCAGGACCAGCAGGGCCAGCGCGGTCGTGTCGTAGATGCCGTACAGCACCCAGGTGGTCGCCGCCTCGCCGGCCGTCGTGGCCCCCCACGGCGTGCCGAGCCACACCCACTCGAGGGCCATCCACGTGGCGAACCCGACCGCCAGCGCGACCGTCAGGGTCCAGGCCCAGTGGCGCCCCGTCCCGTCCTCGACCACCTCGAGCATCCGCAGGTGCGGGCGTCGCCAGGTGCCCCACAGGGCCACCAGCGCCCCGACCCCCACACCGAGCCCGAGCACCAGGCCCGGGACGAGGAACGTGTCGATGCCGGGCACGCCGTCGATCAGGTCGAGCGGCAGGTAGGCGTTGCCGTGCGGGAACGCCACCATCTCGATGCCACCCGCCAGTGCGGTGATGCCGAGGAAGGCCAGCAGCGCAGCCGTGATCCGGACGCTCGCGGGGCGGGACGAGGACGCAGGCAGGACGGACATGGAGCCACCTCCGGGCACCCTCCGAGTGTCCGCCGCGACCCACGGCCCGGGGCAGGGACCATCGCCCCTCCGCGGCTGTGGCGAAGGACCCGGGCGGTGGCGTGTCAGCGGGCCCGCGACCTCGATCCGGCGGCCCCGGCGGCGGCGAGCAGCGCCAGCGCCGCCAGCGCCGCCCCGCCCCCGGTGGTCGGCAGCGGGGCGCGGCCGGACGGGGCGGGTGGCGCTGGTTCCGGCGCCGCGACGGGGGAGCCGGCGTCGTCACAACCGGCCAGGGTGACCTCGAGGGGTCCGTCGCTGTCCACGACGACCTCGGCGTCGCAGGACACCCGTGCCCGCGCCGGGTCGATGGTGACGTGCCCGACGTTGGTGGCGGTGACCTCGAGCCGGTCGGCCGCAGGCACGTCGGCGGGGGAGGTACGGGCCGTGCCACGCTCCACGAACGCCAGCGCCCCGAGGGAGCCGCCGGTCAGCACGCCGCCCGACTCGGCCGTCGGGTCGGCCCCGCCCCGGTCCACGCCGAACGCTGCCGAGTGCACCTCGACGGTCCCGGTCGGGGCGGCGTCCGGCTCGCGGACCGCGAGGTCCGACAGCCAGTAGGCGTGGTCCGCCACGACGCCGTCGCTGTCCTCGCGCGGGTCGACGACGTAGGTGACCGTGGCCGGGTCACGATCGACCCGGTGCTCGCCGAGGAAGTCCGCGCCCGGGCCGTACTCGTCGTTGGCGGCCAGCGTCAGGTGGTCGGCGGTGGGGAACAGGTCGTAGGTGTGCTCGATCCCGGCGGCGTCGAGGTCGGCGTGGGCCTGCTCGGCGTCGGGCAGGTTGACCAGCTCGTCGGCCCCGGCGTTCCACGCCAGCAGCGGCGTGTGCCGCATCGACGCGAGCTGGTCGCCGACGCTGCCCGGGATGCCCACGACCGAGAACCCGCGGGCGAACAGGTCCGGCCACCGTGCCAGCATCCGGTAGGTGCCGAACCCGCCCATCGAGTAGCCGGAGGCGGCGGTCCACGCCGGGTCGAGCGGGTAGTGCCGCGCCACGTCGGCCCAGACCTCGAAGGTGTCGGCCTCGGGCACGCCGGCGTAGAAGCCGTCCGGTCCGCGCCCCGACGGCGTCACGACGATGGACCCCGCGCCCCGTTCGCCGAGCTGTACCTGGTTGGCCGTCGACAGGTACTGGTTGTAGTTGGCCGACAGCGAGTGCATCAGCAGCGTCAGCCCGTACCCACCGGACGGCGGCGGGCCCTCGGGCACGTAGATCGCGTAGGGATGGAGCTGGCCGACGTAGCGCCCGACACACTCGGCGCCGAGGTCCACCCCGCTCGTGATCCCGAAGCAGACGCGGGACGCGTCCAGCCCCTGGCCCGCCACGTATCGGCTGGCCATGACCCGGTCCATCGGCCCGCTGGTCGGCACGCCACTGTCGTCGTCCACGCGATCGTGCAGCCGCCCGAAGTCGACCTGGGCGGCGAAGGGCGTCACGTCGCCGAGGGTGAGCTGGAGGGACTGCTGGCGTTCGCGCCACCACGGGGCGGTCGCGCGGGCGCCCACCGCGGTGTCGGCCATCGTGGCCCCGGCGATGAAGGGCGTGGGCTCGTCGAAGCGGGGACCGACGTTGACCAGCGCCACGCCCGTCGGCGATCCGCCACCGGGCACGGTGGCCGACCGCGGTCCCGGCTGCGGGGCGAGGTAGGCACCCGGCCCCGGGGTCCCACAGTCCCACACCGACCGTGGTCCGCACGGTGCGGCGCCCGGGGTCCCAGGCGGCGTGCGGGACGGCGATGTCGAGCTGGCGCCGCTCGAGGTCGACGGTGGCCGACGGTGCCGGGGTCAGCGCCTGGCCGGTCGCCGCGTCGAGGAGCTCGGCCTGCTCGCCGTGCACGGTGAGGAACACGGTGGCCGGCGAGGTGACCCCCGCCCCGTGCGGCCACGTCGCCCCGTCCACCGCGTCGCCCAGGGCCACCGTGACCGCGGTCCGGTCCGGATCGACGAGCGTGTTCAACGTCACGCGCACCCGGGTCGCCGACGCGGTCGGTCGGATCCGCAGCTCCACGAGGTCGGCGGCGTTGTCGGCGTAGGCCGGGTCGTCGGGGTAGGTGAAGGTGCCCGCGGCGGGGGAGTACAGGTTGGTGTCGGGGCCGTACGGGTCGCCCGGGTCGAGCACGCCCGTCGCGCCGTGGTCGTCGAACAGGAAGTCCTGGTAGAGCCACTCGCCGCCGCGGTACGCCTCGGATCCCGACACCAGGATCGGTTCGGCCCGCCAGCCGTCGACGTTCTCCAGCTGCGGGGCGCGGGGTGCCGGGGCGTACAGCACGTCGGGGCCGGGGCGGGGGCCCGAGGCGACATGGGGCAGCGAGGAGGACGCAGCGGCCGACGCGCTGGTCGGAGCGGTCACGGCCACGGCGGCGAGGGCCACCGCCAGCGCGGCCAGCAGGACCCGGGCACGGGGAAGCAGGGTCGACACGGTCGGGCACCTCGCACGCATGCGGCTCCCGCGGCGTCCCCGCGGGTCGCCGGCAGGTTCGACGACCTGCCCGCCGAGTCCTGCGGCAGCCCGGTCGATCGGACGGGGTGGCCGTGCACGGGGCGCCAGGACTGTCCCATCGACCGGGGGCGAGAACGGCGGCGGCACCGATCCATGGAGTGAGGGTCGCGCGGCCCCCCGCCACGCGCCCGCCCCTCCGCCGCCCCACCCCCGTCCCCGCAGGAGCCCCGATGCCGTCCGCCGTCGTCCGCCGCAGCCTCGTCCGCGGTGTGCTGGCCGTCCTGCTGACGGGCCTGGCGGCGTCGTCGGCCGGGCTGCAGCAGCCCACGGTCCTGCACGTCATCGGGCACGGTGGGGACGAGGCCGCCGCGACCGCCGGCGGGCACGCGGAGTCCGCACCGACTCGCTGACCTGCGCCGGCCGGCGCCATCGGGCAGACTCCGCGCCATGCGTGCCGCCGTCCGCTTCGTCGCCCTCGGGGATTCCTTCACCGAGGGCCTCCAGGACGACCTCGGGACCGACGGTCGCCATCGCGGGTGGGCGGACCGGGTGGCCGAGGCCCTCGCGCACCGCCACGGGCACCTGCAGTACGCGAACCTCGCCGTCCGCGGGCGCCTGCTCGACCAGGTCGTGGCGGAGCAGCTGCCGGTCGCCCTGGACCTCGCGCCGGACGTGGTCACGTTCCACGCGGGGCCCAACGACGTGCTGCGTCCCCGTGTCGACCTCGGCGGCCTGCTGCACCGGTACGGCGCGGCGGTGGACGACCTCGCCCGCAGCGGGGCGCAGGTCGTCCTGTTCACCGTCATCGGCCGCTCCGGGGCACGCGGCCGGCTGGTCGACGCCGTCGCCGCCAGGTTCGCCACCTTCAACGACCACGTGCGGGCCACGGCACGGCGCCACGGGGCGGTGCTCGTCGACGTCGGCGACGTCGAGGCGATGCGTGATCCGCGGATGTGGCACGAGGACCGGCTGCACCTGAACCCCGAAGGCCACGCTCGGGTGGCCGCCGCCGTGCTCGAGGCCCTGGAAGCGGACGCCCCGGGCGGTGACGCGGGGCCGCCCGGCTGGTGGCGTGACCCGCTGCCGCCGGCGCAGGCCCGACCGCGACTGGCGGTGGCGCGCGACGAGGCACGCTGGGTCCGTCGCCACCTGTTGCCGTGGGTCGGGCGTCGGATGCGCGGTGTGTCCAGCGGCGACACCATCCTGCCCAAGCACGTCGACCTGCACGACCTCCACGGGGGCTGAGGGCCACGCTCGCTAGCGTCCGAGGACACCTCGACCAAGGCACGGCGAGTTTGGACTACGACCTGGCTGCGGAGCCCCGGGGGCCACGGCGCTGGCCCTGGGTGCTGGCCGCCCTGATCGTGCTCCTGGTCCTTGCCGGCGTCGTGGTCGCGGCGGTCACGGGACGCGTGCTGCCGTACCAGGCCGACCGTGAGCAGCTCACCGGGACACCCTTCCTGATCCGCGCCCAGGGCGGGGTCCCCGCCGGCGAGCTCGACCGCGTCCGTGCCGGGTTCGTCGCCAGCCATGCGCTGTTCGACGACGTGCTCGGCGGGGACGTCGACGGGTCCGTGGAGGTCCGGCTGACGTGGTCGCAGGGCTGCACCCCGATGCTCGGGCCGCGCTCGGTCGGTCCCGCGTGGGCGGACGAGGACCTGATCTGCCTCAACGCCAGCCACCCGGCCTGGCGGGACGGGGTGGCTCGGCGGATCTGGTACCCGGCGTTGCAGGCCGCACGGACCCACGTCGAGGTCTGGCAGTACGCGCTCGGCTGCCATGTCGAGGACGGCGAGGACGCCGCCTGGATCGGCGACGCCATGGTCGACCACCTGGCCTACGAGGCCCTGCGACGCTCCGGGCTCCTGCCGACGGGGCAGGGGCCGGCCGATCCGCTGGACCCACGCGGGCTCGCCGACACCTGCGCCGCCGTGGGGGCGGGCACGCCGTGGCCCGATGCGATCCGTGAGGGGCTGGGGGAACCCGCCGAGCAGGTCCGGGCCCGGCTGGAGGAGCCCGGCCGCTGACGGTGGCCGGACGTCCGATACGCCCCGGCAGGCAGCTCGAACGTCGGGCGAGGCCGCTCCCCGCCCCGAGGTCCGCCCCATGCCCGTTCGCGCCCTGCTCGCCGTCCCTGGCGTGCTGCTGATCGGCCTGGCACTGGTGGACACCATCCTGACGGCGATCCGGGTCGACCGTCGCGGCGGTCCGGTGACGCGCTACGCGGGGCGCCTGCTGTGGCGCGCCTTCCACGGTGGCGGGTCGCAGCGGCAGTCCGGCCCGCCACCGGTCACCGGCGTCCTGATCACCATCGCCATCGTCGGGATGTGGGCCCTGCTCGCGCTGAGCGGGTGGTACCTGCTGTTCTCCTCGGACGCGAACGCGGTGGTGTCGTCCACCACGGGCCAGCCGGCCGACCCCTGGGCTCGCCTGTACTTCACCGGCTACACGCTGTCGACGCTCGGTCTCGGGGACTACGTGCCGTCGGGCGCCCCGTGGCAGGTCCTCACCGGCCTGGCCTCCGGGTTCGGCTTCGGCATCGCGACCCTCGTCATCACCTACCTGGCCGGGGTGGCGTCGGCCGTGACCGCCAAGCGCCAGCTCGCGCGCTCGATCACGGGGATGGGCGACAGCCCCCAGCAGATCGTGCACCGGGCCTGGAACGGCGAGCACTTCCGCATCGTGCAGCAGCACCTGCTCAACCTGCTGCCGCTGCTGCACGGCGTGGCCGAGCAGCACCGGGCCTACCCGCTGATCTCCTACTTCAAGTCCTCCGACCGGGCCACCGCCGACGTCCCGGCGGTCGCCCTGCTGCACGACACCCTGGCCATCCTGTCGGCCACCGAGGACGAGCACCGCATCCCGGAGCTGATCACCGCCCCGGCCTACGAGGCCATCGACGCCTACCTGTACGCACTGCCCGGCTCCGACGCCGATCCGGAGGAGCTCGACACGCCCCCGTGGCCGGACGTCGAGGACCTGCGCGAGGCCGGCGTGCCCGTGCGGCCCTTCGAGGAGCTCGACGAGTCCGACGACGCGCGGCGGCGCCGACGCGCGGCTCGGGGCCGTCATGCACCACCAGGGCTGGGGCTGGCGCGACCTCGACGAGGGCGACGGCGACCCGCCGACCTCCTGAGGCAGGAGGAGTTCCGCCACGGCGGGGCGAACCTCGCCACGACGGCCCGCGGGGAGCGGGGCGTGGCCAGGGAGGCGGCAGCATGCGCATGCGGCGATTCGTGACGTCCGTGGGGGTCCTCGCGGTGGGACTGGCGGGCCTGGTGCCCATGGCCAACGCCGAGGTGCCCTTCCCCGAGCCGCCCGCGGACGCGACCTACGACTGGGCGCACTCGCTGTACCTCGAATCCGGTGACTGCTCCGACGGCAACGCGTCGGACAACGACCTGCCGTCCTCCTTCGACTGCGAGGGCGACTGGAAGTTCACCGACCACCGCGAGCCGCCGGGACTGACCGCCACCTATGACCCGCTGGTGTCGGAGAACCCGCAGGAGTTCTTCGGGGTCAAGGGGACCGGCCTCAACCGCGCGTGGGAGGTGTCGACGGGGCGTCCCGACGTGGTCATCGCCGTCATGGACTCGGGCATCCGCTGGGAGGAATCCCAGCCGGGGCTGGTCGACAAGTACTACGTCAACGCCGGTGAGCTGCCCCTGCCCGGCGACGTCGCCAATCCCGGCGACACCCGGTTCGGCGGCTACGACGCGAACGGTGACGGGGTCTACAACGCCGCCGACTACCGCGACGACCCGCGCGTCGCCGCGGCGCGCGCCGCCGCCGGGGACCGTCCCGCCGGCGACCTCAACGGCAACGGCCAGCTCGACCCCGAGGACCTGATCCGGATCTTCTCCGACGGGGTGGACGACGACGGCAACGGCTACGTCGACGACATCTCCGGCTGGGACTTCTTCGAGGACGACAACGACCCGCAGGACGACGTGGACTACGGCCACGGCACCGGCGAGGCCAAGGACTCCACCGGGGAGGCCGGGCTGGAGGACGGGCAGTGCCCGAACTGCATGATGATGCCGATGCGCGTGGGTGACTCGTTCGTCGCCGACGTCAACCACTGGGCCGAGGCGGTCGTGTACGCGGTGGACAACGGCGCCAGCGTCGTGCAGGAGGCGCTCGGCGCGCTGAACCACACCAGCTTCGGGCAGGCCGCCGCCGACCACGCCTACCGCAACGGGGTGATCATCAACGCCTCCGAGGCCGACGAGGCCGCCGGCCACCACAACTGGCCGGCCGCGTACGACCACACCATGGTGGTCAACTCGGTCCGCACGTCCTCGCTGCCGACGACGCGCCCCGCCAGCTACCTGTACGTCAACGGGTGCACGAACTTCGGCGGCTACACGTACGTGTCGATCCCGTCGACGTCGTGCTCGTCGGAGGCCACGGGGCGGTCGGCCGGCGTCAGCGGCCTGGCCCAGTCGGCCGCACGCAACGCCGTCGAACGGGGCGAGATGACGCCCTACGTCCGCGACGACGGCAGCGAGGCGAGCTTCCCCCTGTCCGCCGAGGAGCTGATGCAGCTGTGGCGGCTGTCCGCCGACGACATCGACTTCAGCTCGCCGTGCCCGGTGCACGCCTTCTGCGACGAGGCCGGCACCTTCGGGGTCACGGTCCCGACCGCGCTGCCGGACAACTACGGCACGACCCTGCCTGCGACGACCCGGTACCAGACGGTGCAGGGGTGGGACTACTTCACGGGCTACGGCCGGTCGAACGCGGCGCGGCTGCTCGCCTACCTCGGTCGCCGCGACCACGAGCACACCGGCGGTCACTACGGCATCGGGAACTCCGACCTCGAGGCCCAGGACCGCATCCCGCCCGAGGCCGACATCACCTGGCCGCGATGGTGGCAGCAGTACGCCTACGACGAGGCGACCGGCGAGCTGCTGCTCCCCGACGACCCGGCCGCCCCGGACCAGCTCGTGGTCCACGGGCGCGCGGCCGCGAACCGCGTGACCGCCGACGGTGGCACCTTCGACTACGTCGTCGAGTGGGCTCCGCACGTGCAGGGCGAGCGGTTCCCGGCCTCGCAGAACCCCGGGATCGCCCCACCGGCCGACTCCGACGAACGCTCCACCGGACCCTGGACCGAGGCGGCACGCGTGACCGGCAACACGGCGGCGGTGGAGGGCGAGCTCGCCCGCATCGACCTCGCCGACGTCATCGCCACGCGCGACGCCGCGCTGAACCCCTTCGACCCGGCCACCGACCCGACGTCGGAGTTCCAGCCCGAACGGTTCGCCGTGCGGCTGCGGGTCCGCGTGATCGCCCATCCGGTGGACCCGGCCGACACGGTCAACAACGAGGCCGTGCGCCAGAAGCAGGTCGACGTGTACCCGGCCACGGAATCCGTGGTCCGCGACGACCTCGGCGTGCCCTTCACCGAGGGGACCGACGGCATCGCCGTGCAGGACGCCATCCACGCCGCGACCGGTGCCCGTGGCCGGTATGCCGGCGGGGCGGGTTCACCGAGCTACCACGACCTCGACGGCGATGGCACCGACGAGCTGCTGCTGCCCACCACCGACGGCGTGATCCACGCGTTCACCGACGTCGCCACGGGCGAGGAGCTGCCCGGGTGGCCCGTGACCGTCGACCGGCTGCCGAGCCTGCAGCGTCACGCGGCCGGCGACGGCGTGACCCCCGTGGACAACGCCTTCACCCGCGGCGAGGTCACCGACGCCGTCCACACCGCGGTGCTGCTCGGGACGCTGGCCACCGCCGACCTCGACGACGACGGGGACCTCGAGGTGGCCATCGGCGACCTCGAGGGACGCCTGCACGTGTGGGAGCACACCGGCCAGCCCCGGCCGGGGTTCCCGACGTCGGTCGACCGAACCCTGTCCCAGGAACCCAGCTGCGAGGGGCGCGGACTGGCGGCCGGCGGCGACGGCCTGTGCGACGACTTCGCCAGCCTCCCGGACCAGGGCACGCCGGCCGACGCCGTGCACGGTGATGCCGAACGGGTGCGTGACCGCTGGAACGCGGTGGACTGGGGCATCAACTCCGCCCCCGCGGTGGGGGACCTCGACCCCGACACGCCGGGGCTCGAGCTCGTGGTCGGCGCGAACGACGCCCACGTGTACGCCTGGCACGCCGACGGGACCCCGGTCGACGGGTGGCCGGTGCTGCTGCGCGACCCGTCCAAGGTCGCGGCCATGGACCCCACGACCCACTGGTTCCAGTACACCGAGGACGCCGCGCCGTCGCTCGGCACCAAGATCCTGGTGTCACCGTCGCTCGGCGACCTCGACGGGGACGGCGACCTCGAGGTCGTGGCCAGCGTCAACGAGGAGTACAGCGAGGACGTCAACGCCACCGTCCTCGATCCCGGTGCCGACGGCGCTCGACGCCGCGGCCGGGTCCGGGAACACCCGCGTGTACGCCCTGCACCACACGGGCGCGGCGACGCCCGAGTCCGACGCCACGCGGGCGACCCCGCACACCCAGGACCAGGCCTACGTGGACGGGTGGCCGGTCCCGATCGCCCTGACCGTGCTCGACCTGCTGCCCTATGTCGCCGCCGGACCGAACACGCAGGCGGTGCTGTACGACGCCGAGGACGACGGCACCCTCGAGGTCGGCGTGGCTTCGGCCGACGGGCCCGCCTACGTCCTCGACCACGACGGCTCGTCGTGGCTGGGGGAGGGCCCCGACGGGAAGTACCGCACCCTGTCGACACGGGGGGAGTCGGATCCCGCGCCACGGATCAGCCCAGCCTGGTGGCGCTCGGGTCCATGGCCGTCGGGTCGCTCGACGGCGGGCAGCACCTGTCGCTGGTCGGTCCGGGCGCGGGCCTGAAGCGCCTGCTCGACGTGCTGGTCGAGGGCGACCAGCTCGGGGCGGAGGACCACCTGCTGGCATGGAACGCCAGCGTGCCGACCGGCGAGGCCGAACCCGGCTTCCCCGTCGTCGTGAACGACCTCCAGTTCTTCACGCCCCCGGTCGTCGCCGACGTCACGGGTGACGGGCTCGCCGAGGCCATCCAGTCCACCGCCGTGGGGGACACGGTCGCCGCTGGCCTGGTCGGCGGCGACGCCACCGCCACCCGCCACTTCACCGGCGGGTGGACGGTCGCGGCCGCCACCGTCGGGGACCCACCCCTGCCCGGGCGACGACCGCCTGCCCACCTGACCGACGTGACCCGCGAGGGGTACCTGCGGCTGTGGCCCACGCCGATCGAGGCGGGCACCGATGCCGCCTGCACGGCGACCGCCGAATGGCCCGAGTACGGCCACGACGCAGCCAACACCGGCAACCACACCGTCGACGCCGAACGCCCCGCGCCAGTCGGGGCGCTGGACGCGGTGACGGAGGGGACCCGCGCCACGCTGACCTTCACCGCCACGGGCGACGACCGCCGGTGCGGGACGGCGTCGTCCTACGAGGTGCGCGTCGCCCCGGGGCGGTCGACGGACTGGCTGGCGGCCACCCCGGTCGCCACCGACGTGCCGGTCTCGGGACCGGACGGGACGCCGGAGCAGCTCACGGTCGACACCGGGCGGCGTGGCCGCAGCACGGTGCTCGTGCGCGCCTACGACGACGCCGGCAACGGCTCGGCAGTCGCCGCGGTCGAGGTCGGCCCCGTCGGCGGTGCGGGCGGCGTACCGGCCGACGCCGCCGGCCACGGCCGGGTCGCGAGACCGGCCGCGGCGGGACGCACGGCCGACGCGACCGGCGCCCCGGTCGCCCTGGCGAGGTGACGTGACCGGGAGCAGCCGTCCGATCGTGCCGGCCTCCGCGCCGGGGCGCGGGGAGCGCCATGGTCCTGGCGGTGCTCTCGGTCTGTGCTCGGCCTGGCCGGCGTGCGCACCCGCCGTCGGAGGCCCGTGCGCTGACGGTCTACGGTCGGGCGGCATGGAGCCGCCCGACCTCGTCCGCACCCTCGTCCGCCCCCACCGGGTCGAGCTCGAGAAGGTGAAGGGATCCCGCTTCGTCGCGGACGCCGCCCCGGCTACCGACGAGCCGGCGGCCCTCGCCGTGGTCGACCGGCTGCGGGGCGAGACCCCCGACGCCACCCACCACTGCTGGGCGTTCCGGCTCGAGGACGGGCGCGAGCGCAGCGACGACGACGGCGAACCCCGCGACACCGCCGGCGCCCCGATCCTCCGTCACCTGCAGGGGTCGGGGTTGGCCGACGTGGTCGTGGTCGTGACCCGCTGGTTCGGCGGGACCAAGCTCGGGCGTGGGGGACTGGTGCGGGCCTACGGGGCGGCGGCCGCTGCCGTGCTGGCCGACGCCCCGGTGGTGGAGCGTCCCGTCATGACCACGCTGTCGGTGACCCACCCCTACGAGCTGTCCGGCACGGTGGAGGCCGTGCTCGCCGCTCACGACGCCGTCGTCCTCGACGCCGACTACGGGGCGCAGGTGGTTGCCCGCGTCGCCGTGCCGCGCTCGCGCGCCACCGCCTTCGTCGACGCGATGACTGAGGCGACCGCGGGGCGGGTCAGGCCGACGTGACGGCCCGACCGGCGGGGGTGGCGCGGGATCACGGCACCTCGACTTGCGTCGCCATGGTTGCCAGACGGAGCAGTTGACGACCGGCGAGAGCCGCGAACACCACCCACGGCACGAGCGACGCGAGGGCGAAGATCATGCCGATCGTTCCCGCGGTGGAGGGGATCGTCATCAGGACGGCAGCGATCAGCCCCCAGACGCCAGTGGCTCGGCTGAACCGGTCGGAGGCGAACACGGCGCCGGCGAAGAGGAGGAGGGCGATCGCGTTCAGGATGTAGTAGATGTCGAAGGCCGTTCCCGTGAACACCGCCAACGTGGCCTCTCCCGCCCCCAGGAGGACCGTCTGCCCGGCGGTGTCCGCTGTCTCGTAGGCATGGGCCAGTGACATCATCTCGAAGCCGGTGTTCGAGGCCATGTAGGCAGCAACGCCCACCGAACCCAACAGCAGGCCGATGGTCACCGCGGACGGGTAGCGACGTCCGAGAACCAGGAACAGCCCGAGGTAGACCAGAAGGACCAGGACGTTGTTCACGATGAACAGCAGGTCCAGCGAGAGCAACCCCAGGAAGGGGTTGTCAGCGAACAACGCGTAGAAGCCCTCCACCGACTCCGGTGGCGGCCACTGGACGTACACCCACACCTGCACGAAGGTGAGAACCACCGACACCAGGGCGGCCCGCCCCGCGACCCTGATCGCGCCATGCCACCTGTTGCCATCGTCGACGTCCGTCGTCGGCGCTTCGGATCGACCGAGCAGAACGTCAGCACTCATGTTCATCCCATGCGCATCAAGCATTCCGGGAGGTTCATCGAGACCTTCTCCGGCGGCGCACCCGCGCCTCGTCGTTCCACCATCCCTGCACGCACCGAAACCGAAAGGGCCGAACGCCTCTGCCTGAGAGGCCCGTCGCCATCACCGTGGCTCTGCGCGGAGTCTGTCGGAGGCCGAGCGCTCACGAGCGATCGCCGCAGACGGTCGCCGGAGCCGGACCACGCCTCGCGGGTGAGGAAGGGGGACGCCGCCGCACCCGCTCGAGCGGTAGATCCGAAGGTCCGGCGCGGGTCACGCCATGGGACCTCTGGACTACGCGCAGGGGGCCGGTCGACCTGTGCCGTGACTCGGGCGCGAGCCGACACTCGAGGCATGGACACTTCGACAGTTCTTGAAACAATCGACCTCGAATCGATCTCCGCGGAGTCGGTGGCCAGGTTCGCGGCCCTGGCGGACCCGACCCGGCTGGCCATCCTGCAGACCCTGTCGGGCCAGCCACGGTGCGTCTGCGACGTGAACGAGGCGGTGCCCGTTGCTGCCAACGTGCTGTCCTACCACCTGAAGGTGTTGCGGGAGGCCGGACTCGTGACCGCGACCAGGCGGGGCCGGTGGGTCGACTACGCCCTCGACGATGCAGCGCTGGCCGCGACGCGCGATGCCGTGCCCGGCACCACCACGGAGCGGATCGTCTGATGGCCATCTCCCCTGCCCCGCCAGCGCCGGCACCCACACCGAGCCGCCCCGCGCCGCATCTCGGGCTGGAGGTCGCTGCAGCGGCCGTGGTCTGGTGGGGCCTGTACGTGGTCAACGGCCGCGTGTGGGACACGGTCGTGTACGGCTGGGCCGGGCTGACGGAAGGCTCCCGGTGGGGGGACGCGGTCCACTTCTTCTTCTACGACACCGTCAAGATCGCGCTGCTGCTGACCGGGATCGTGTTCGTGATCGCGGTGGCACGCACGTTCATCACCCTGGAGCGCACCCGGGCGTTGCTGGGTGGCCGCCGGGAGGGCGTCGGCAACGTGGTCGCAGCGAGTCTGGGGGTCGCGACGCCGTTCTGCTCGTGCTCGGCGGTGCCGGCGTTCATCGGGTTCGTGTCCGCCGGCATCCCGTTGGGGGTGACGCTGTCGTTCCTGATCGCCTCACCGCTGGTCAACGAGGTCGCGGTCGTGCTGCTCTACGGCCTGTTCGGCTGGCAGGTCGCCGCCCTGTACCTGGCGGCCGGGCTGTCCCTGGCGGTGGTCGCGGGGTTCGTGCTCGGACGGATGCGGCTCGAGGGCTGGGTCGAGCCCTTCGTGTACGACCTCGCCGGCACCGCCACCGCGGGTGCCCTGCCGGAGGACCGGCCGTCGTGGGCGGACCGGTTCGCGACCGGACGGGCCGAGGTCCGCACGATCCTGGGCAAGATCTGGCCGTTCCTGCTGGTCGGCATCGGTGTCGGCGCCGCCATCCACGGCTGGGTGCCCGAGGACCTGTTCGCCCGCTGGGCCGGCCCCGACAACCCGCTGGCCGTCCCGACCGCGGCGCTGCTGGGCATCCCGCTGTACTCCAACGCCGCCGGGGCGCTTCCCCTGGTCGAGGCGCTGTACGCCAAGGGCCTGCCGATCGGCACCGTGCTCGCCTTCATGATGTCGGTCGTCGCGCTGTCGCTGCCCGAGATGATCCTGCTGCGCCGGGTCCTCAAGCCCCAGCTGATCGCCACGTTCGCCGGCGTGGTCGCCGCCGGGATCCTGCTCGTCGGCTTCCTGTTCAACCTGATCCTGTGAGGAGCACTGCCATGCCCACGCTGCACATCGAGATCCTCGGCCCCGGCTGCCCCAACTGCCAGGCGCTGGAGGCCAACACCCGCCAGGCTGTCGCCGATCTCGGCCTGGACGCCACCCTGGACAAGGTCACCGACTACGCCGCCATCGTCGGCTACGGCGTCATGTCCACCCCCGGACTGGTCGTCGACGGTCACGTCGTGTCGACCGGACGCGTGCCGACGGCGGTCCAGATCGCCGAGTTGCTCGGCCAACGGGCGAGTGCGTCATGACCACGGGTGCCGCGCCGGCAGGGCCGCTCCAGGACGGTCCCCGATGACCACACCCGCGTCCACGACCCCGACGGCCGTTGCCGAGGCTGCGGTGCTCACGCGCCTGTCGCTGCTCGACCGGTTCCTGCCCGTGTGGATCGGACTGGCCATGGCCGCCGGCCTGGCCCTGGGCCGGCTCGTGCCCGCGATACCTGACCTGCTCGACGCCGCCAAGCTCGACACCGTGTCACTGCCGATCGCGGCCGGACTCCTGGTGATGATGTACCCACCGCTGGCCAAGGTCCGCTACCGCGAACTCGACCGGGTCGCAACCGACCGGCGGCTGCTCGCCACCTCGCTCGTGCTCAACTGGCTGGTCGGCCCCGCACTGATGTTCACGCTGGCGTGGCTGATGCTGCCCGACCTGCCCGCCTACCGGACCGGGTTGATCATCGTCGGGCTCGCCCGCTGCATCGCAATGGTGCTCGTGTGGAACGACCTGGCCTGCGGCGACCACGAGGCCGGCGCGTTCCTGGTCGCGCTCAACTCGATGTTCCAGGTCGTCGCCTACGCCGCACTGGGATGGTTCTACCTGACCGTGCTGCCCGGCTGGCTCGGCCTGGACCAGCAGGCACTCGACATCTCCTTCGTCGACATCGCCGTCTCCGTGCTGATCTTCCTCGGCATCCCCCTTGCCGCCGGCTGGGCATCCCGCACCATCGGGGAGGCCCGCCGCGGCCGCGACTGGTACGAGCAGCAGTTCCTGCCGCGGATCTCGCCGTGGGCGCTGTACGGGCTGCTGTACACGGTCGTGCTGCTGTTCGCCCTGCAGGGCGAGGCCATCACCTCCCAGCCGTGGGACGTGGTCCGGATCGCACTGCCGCTGCTGGCCTACTTCGCGCTGATGTGGACCGGCGCGTTCGCGCTCGGGCTCAAGCTCGGGTTCGGCTACGACCGCAACGCCACCCTGGCGTTCACTGCCGCCGGCAACAACTTCGAACTCGCCATCGCGGTCGCCATCGGCGTGTTCGGGGCAACCTCCGGCCAGGCCCTGGCCGGTGTCGTCGGCCCGCTCATCGAGGTCCCCGTGCTGGTCGGGCTGGTCTACGTCGCCCTGTGGGCCCGCCGTCGCTACTACCCCGCCACCGAAGAGGTTGCCGCGTGAACTGTCTCGACTCACCCCCGAGACCACCACGACCGGCCAGCCGTCTAGCTGGTTGGAGGTCGAGTCGAGCAGCGACGGCCACGGGGTCTGGTTGCTCGGTCACGTCACGCGGGCTTCGTGGCGACGAGTTTCCAGTTGAGAGTGAGCAGGCCGAGCAGCTCCGCCTCGACGTAGGAGTCGGCGTTGTGATTCATGCGCGTCAGCATGGCGTCGACCCTGGATGGGATGACGTGCAGCCTGGCGAGCAGGCGATGGTGGGGGGCATGTACACCTTCTCGACGGAGCCGAGGGTGCTCCTCGTCGTTCGTCCGGAGCAGCTTGCCGAGGGCATCGGCCTTGCTCCGGATGGTCGTCAGGCTCGTCGCCATGGCATGCCTGTCCGTCGAGGACATCAGGTGGGCACCGAACCATAGGAATAGGTGACGCGTCGGTCATCGCAGCGCCGGCGTTCCCCACCAGGTCGGGGACCGCCGACGGCGGGCGCCGAGATCTGGAGGCTGGTGGACATCGCGCTGCTGTCGTCGAAGCCAAGTGTTGTCGAGGTCGAACGCGATCACCGGCAGGCCGCCCTGTACACGTCGTCGGTGGCACGCTCCGGCGAGTCGTCCGACGATCCGCCTCGACTCCGGAGTCGCGCCGATTGACATCGATCCTCTGAGACATGGTTTCCTAATGGTGTTAGAAAAACCGAATCTTGATAGGACGAGCGAGAAGGCCGGCAGTGACCGACGTGCGCACCCGGCGTCGCGAGCAGACGCGACGCGAGATCCTCGAGGCCGCTTGGCGGCTGGCCGAGCGTGACGGCATCGCCGGTCTCTCCCTGCGGGACCTCGCCGGCGAGGTCGGGATGCGGGCCCCGTCGCTGTACACCTACTACGACAGCAAGGCGGCGATCTACGACGAGATGTTCGCCGCCGGCTACCGGGCGCTGCGCGCCAAGATGGACGACTTCACGATCGACCCGGACAACCCGGTGGAGTCGGTAGCCGGCGTGATCGAAGCCTTCGTCGACTTCTGTCACGCCTCGGTGCCGCGCTACCAGCTGATGTTCACCCGGGCGGTGCCTGGCTGGGAGCCGTCACCCGAGTCGTATGCCGTCTCGGTCGCCTCCTATGCGCGGATGACCGAGCAGCTGGGCGAGCTCGGGGTCGACGACCCCCGCGACCTCGACCTGCTGTCGGCACTGACGTCGGGGCTGGCCTCGCAGCAGCTGGCCAACGACCCCGACGGTGACCGATGGCGCCGCCTCAGTCACGAGGCCGCGCAGATGTTCCTGTCCCACGTGAGGAGCGCAACATGAGCGTCGACACGAGCCGGTCGGTGGACGAGATCATCCCGATCTCGCGTGCCGGCGATGCCCGCGAGGTGGCAACGGCGGCCTACGGGCGGCTGATCGATCTGCTCGAGACCCTCGGTCCTGAGGACTGGCGGGCACCCACCGAATGCCCCGGCTGGGATGTCGCGGCCATGGTGGGCCACCTCGTCGGTGCCGCCAAGGCCGGGGCCCGGGTGCGCGAGGGCCTGCGCCAGCAGCTGTGGGGCAAGCGCCACGCGGATGAGTTCGGGGGCAACACCCTCGACGCCGCGAACGAGCTGCAGGTCCGCGACCACGCCGGGCTCTCCCCCGCGGAGCGCATCGCCGCCCTCCGCGAGGTGGCGCCCGCCGCCGTCACCGGCAGGATGCGCCTGCCGGGAGCCCTGCGCCGCGTGACCGTGCCGCTCGATCCGGGCGGGTCGACGGCCGCCGGCATGCCGTCGCGCCTGTCACTCAGTCATCTTGTCGACGTGATCTACACCCGCGACGTGTGGCTGCACTCCATCGACATCGCCCGCGCGACCTCCCGACCCTTCCCGGCCGACACCGCCGTCGATCACCGCATCGTCGAGGACGTCGTCGCCGAGTGGGCCTCTCGTCACGACCAGCCCTTCCTGCTCGTGCTCACGGGACCCCGCGCTGTCCGGTTCCACCAGGGCGAGGGCGGAGGGCACCTCCGCCTCGACGCCGTCGAGTTCTGCCGCGTGCTCTCGGGCCGTGCGCAGCCGGACGACGTCGAGGTGGAGGCGGAGCCCACGCACACCACGCACCTGCTCGAGACCCGCGTGGTGTTCTGACCGGCCAGGAGAAGGACGCGGCCATGAGGCGACCCCCGACCCCACCCGAGGGCCGCTCGACAGCCGCGGGCTCCTCCGGAATGACGACGGTCGGCAGCGGTCCTTCCGAGCCCCTGGCCGGGACACCGGGCGCGCTGGTCCTCATCGCGGACGTCGCCTGTCCGTGGGCCACCGTCATGGTCCTGCGGCTGCGTGCCGCGCGGGACGAGCTCGGTCTGGCGTCGTCGGTGCCCGTCATCCACCTCGCCCATCCACTGGAGCTGCTCTACGAGCAACCGATCGCCCGTCGGGTCCTCGATGCCGAGATCCCGGTCTGCGCATCGACCACCCCCGACTTCGGGTGGTCGCTGTGGCAGGGAAGGCTCGACGAGTACCCGGTCTCGAGCCTGCTCGCCATCGAGGCCGTCCAGGCGGCCCGGCGCCAGTCGGAAGACGCCGCCGAGGAGCTGGACCTCGCGCTCCGTCGGGCGCTATTCGTGCGGTCGCGCTGCATCTCGCTGCGCCACGAGGTGCTCGCCGCCGCCCGGGCTTGCCCGACGCTCGACGTCGACCGCCTGGCGAGCGACCTCGACCGGGGGGTGGCACGCGCGGCGGTGTCGCGCCAGGCAACCGGGGCGCGGTCCGTCGCCGCGACGTGCACCGGCTACCTGGTCCTGCCCGACGGCACCAGCTGGTGCAACGCGGGCATCGCGACATCGTGGGTGGGACCGCCGCTACCCCGGGGCGTCCCCCTCGTCCAGCACGACGACCCGGGCATCTACCGTGAGCTGGTGACCCGGGCCGCGGCGACGGCCGAGCCGAAGCCCGCCTCGCCCCGCTGCCCGATGTGAGCCACCTGCCAGGCCGCGGCCGGTGGCATGCCCACTGGCCCGGATCCATCCCCTCGTCATTGGTCCCTGACCGGCGTCACGAGCACAACGACCACGCCTCTACAGGGCTTCGCCACAGGCCGTCCAGAGCTGCGTCCCTCGCGAGCGACAGCCGCCGGCCATCGCCGTGGACATGGGCGCATCAGTCGAACGCCGGAACGGCACATGGCGATTGAGCTGTGACCGTTCACGGTGTCGGCGACGACGCGCGTGGTGGTGCTGGCTACCGCGATGGGTCAACATCGATCGGTCGCCGCCCCGATCGACCTCCTCCGGACCCTGCGTGGTGTCGAGGCCCGAGGGCCGTCATGGTCGGGGGGTCGTCCCGAGATCCGTCTGCGTCACCCTGCGGACGCCACCATGTCTTGTCGGGGCACCGCTCGAGTGACCGCTACCGCGTGGCCGCGACCGCCCGCAGGACCGCGTTGACCGAGATGTCGACGTCGGTCTCGGTGGTGGACGCGTTCGACTCCGAGACCCGTAGCAGCCGCTGACCATGCCACGTGGTGCCCCCGAGCCAGCAGGTCCCTCTTCCTGGACGGCGGTGATGGCCCGTTCGGTTGTGGCGTCGTCACCGACCCGTACCAGGGCCTGGTTCAGCACGACCTCGTTGAGGACGTCGAGGCCGCCGGCGGCCAGCCCGTCGGCGAACCGCCGTGTCAGCGATCGAGCTGCGTGTTTGGGGCGCCGGTCGTCGGTGAAGACGTGCGTGGTAGCGCCGGGTCTGGGTAGGTCAAGAAGGGCAGTTGAGGCAGTTCAGATTGCGCAGGTCGGCCGGCAAGCAATCCACGACATGCCGGATACGCTATGGCCCTACGGTGTGGGAGGGCGGATGGACGCGGGCGCACTGTTGCGACAACGACGCCTGGCTCGCGGGGTGTCGCAACGCGAGCTCGCCCTGCGCGCCGGCACTCGCCAGGCCACCATCAGCCGCATCGAGAATGGCCGCGAGATCCCGACCACCGATCGGCTCGCTCAACTCCTCACCGCCCTGGGCGACCGACTCGAGCTGCGAGCCATCCCGCTCGACCCCGAACGTCCCGTGGAGGATCGTCGAGCCGATCAGAACAAAGACATGTCCTCGCGGCTGGAGGACGGCTTCGCCCTGGCCGCATTCGCCAACCAACTCGCCGGGCAGGCTCGTCGATGAGGCTGGACCCCGCTCGGGTGTTCGCCACCCTCGGCCGCCACGGCGTCGACTACATCACCATCGGCGCCTTCGCCGTCATCGCCACGGCTACGTCCGCGCCACCGCCGACATCGACGTCGTCGCCCGTCAGGACCGCGAGAACCTCGAGCGGCTTGCAGCCGCATTCGCAGAGCTCAACGCCGTACTCCGAGGCGTTGATGCTGACCTCCGCGACATCGACCCGACCGATCCTGACGTGCTCGCCAACGGCGCGAGCTTCACCCTGGACACCGACGCCGGCCCGGTCGACTACCTCAACGACGTACCCGGCGCCGGCGACTACGACGACCTGCGTGCCCGCGCGGTCGAGGCCAACGCGGCCGGCGTCGTGGTTCGCGTGGTCGGCCTCGACGACCTCATCCGCATGAAGCGAGCCTCAGGTCGCCCCCAGGACCTGCGCGACATCGCCAACCTCAGCCCACCGACCGACGACGACGAACCGCCGGTCTGAGCAGTTGGCAGTCCACGGGCTGGTCGGGCGAACTGGCTGCTCCGGATGGGGATGCGCGGGTGTGGAGGACTGGCCACGCTCCGTCAGTCCGGCGCCGCCATCCGCACGAAAGCGCGTCCGCGGACGCCCGAAGCAGGGATTTGCGAGTTGTAGCGTGGCCGGGCGGATATCGCCCAAGCGCTCAGGCGGGGACCACCTTCCGGCGTCGGGGTCCCAGGCGTGGTCGATCTGGCGGGCGGTGGCGACGGCGAGGTCGTGCCCCGCAAACCGGTCGACCAGGTGCAGGCCGAGGTCGAGGCCGCAGGACAGGCCGCCACCGGTGATGACGGCGCCGGTGTCGACCCAGCGGGTTCGGCGCGCCCCGTCGCCCTCGAGCTCGGCGGCGAGCACGTCCACGTCCTCCCAGTGCGTGGTCCAGGCGCGCCCCACCAAGAGGTCCGCGCGGGCGAGCACGAACGCGCCGGTGCACACCGACGCCATGACTGGCACGCGGGAAGCGGCGTCGCGCACGGTCGTCACGAGTCCCGGGTCCGCCAGCGCCCCGCCCACGTCGATCGCGCCCGGCACCACGAGCACGTCGAGGTCGCCCGCGTCCGCGAGGGCGACCGTCGGCGTGACCACCAGGCCACCGAAGGCGGTGACCGGGGTGGTCGACGTCCCGACCACCTGCACGACGAACGGCGCGGTGCCCCCGCCGCGCTCGGCGAGGCGGTTGGCGGTCAGCAGTACCTCGTAGGGGCCGCCGATGTCGAGGAGGTCGAACTGCTCGAACAACAGCAGGCCGACGATGGTCGACCTGGCGCCCCGCTCGCTCCGGTCGGACACGTCCGTTCCTCGCCTCGGTGATCGCGACACGGTAGGTCCGCCGCCGGGTACTGACAGCGACTGCGGTCCGTGACACGATGGAAGGTGGTCGAGACATCGGAGTTCGCCATGGAAGCCCAGGACGTCTACGGGCTCGTGGACACCGATCGGGTTCCCCACCTGCAACGCACGCTCGCCGAACGTGGCCTGCGGGGCACGACCGTGCAGGTCGCCCCGCCCGCGCCCGGCCGGTACCGGCTGCACGACGAGACGCTCCACCTGGACGCCTCGGCGGCGCGGCGCGGCGCGCTGCTCGGGGGGCTGGTGGGCGCGGCCATCGGCCTGCCGGTGGCCGGACTGGTCGCCATGACCCTCACGGGCACCGTGCTGAGCGGGGCCGGGTTCGGGGCGTTGATCGGCGCGATGGTCGGCCTGCAGCGGGTCGAGTCCATGGACGGCGACCGGGTCGCCTATCGCGAGGTCGCGCAGGGGGAGGACGTGGCGCTGGTCACGGTCCACCACGAGCACTGGCACAACCGCGCCCACCGGATCCTCGAGCGCCACGGGGCGGTGTTCGTCGAGGGGCCCGGGCCCAGCTGACCCGAGCCCCGGCGGCACGGTAGGGCGGGACGGTCCTCGTCGTCCCAGCCGACCTCACATCCCGGGGCCCGACGGGGTCGGTCGGCCGACCGTGACCCGCGGGCCTCTGGGCGGGGATCCAGGACGGGGTGGGCCCTCGAAGCATGGGTAGACAGTTGAAGATGCAACCGTCTTCCCCCGCGAGCGAGGATTCCCATGGCCTCTCCCATGCACGTCCGTTTCTGGTTCGATCCGCTCTGCCCGTGGTGCTGGATCACCTCGCACTGGATCGACGAGGTCGCCCCGCACCGTGATCTCGAGGTGGACTGGCGCCCGATCAGCCTCAAGGTGCGCAACGAGGGCAAGGAGCTCGACCCCGAGTACGCCGAGAAGGTCCAGCCCGCCATGGACCGGTCGCTCGGCCTGCTGCGCATCATCGAACGGATGCGGCTGGACGGCGCGGCCGACCAGGTGCGCGACGTCTACCTCGAGTTCGGGCGGCACTTCCACCACGGCGAGGACGGCCTGACCTTCGACGTCGAGGACGCCCTGTCCAAGGCCGGCGTGGACACCGCCTACGCCGCCGCGTACGACGACGAGGAGCTCGACGAGGCCGTGCGCCGGAGCACGCACGAGGCCGAGGAGGTCGCGGGCGACGACGTCGGCACGCCGATCATCGCCTTCGAGGTCGACGGCGAGTGGCGCGGCTACTTCGGTCCCGTCATCCCGTCGGTGCCCGACCGCGAGCAGGCGCTGCAGCTGTGGGACGGGCTCGCCGCGATGGTGCAGGTCGAGGGCTTCTACGAGCTCAAGCGCACCCGCACGGTCGGGCCGGACCTGGAGTCGGTGTCGCTCGACCGGTGACCGGGCGCGCAACCCGGCGGGGCGCTCGTGCGTCAGTCCTTGTGAAGGGTGCGACCACACCGTCCCCGCGCCCCGGGATCCCCTGATGCGACGCCTCGCCCCTGCGCTGGCCCTCGCCGTCCTCCTCGCCGGGTGCGCCACCGGCACCGAGACGACCGCACCCGCCACGCCGCCGGATGCGCCGGGTGGGCCGACGGCCGCCCCGACCGCGCCTCCCGACACTGCGACCGACACGCCGACGACCTCGCCGACGACCGCCCCGTCGACGCCCTCGCCCAGCGGGGACGCCGATGCCGCCAGCTTCACCGCCGACACCCGCCCCTACATCACGCAGGGGGCACCGGTTCCCCGGTCACCCTCACCGACGTGCGCGTCGGCCAGCACGCCGGCTACGACCGCGTGGTCCTCGACATCGCCGGCGGCGGGACGGCGGGTTGGGATGCGCGGTACGTCGACGACCCGCGTGAGCAGGGCTCTGGGGCGACCCCGTCGAGGTGGACGGCCACGCGGTCCTCGTCGTGGACCTGACCAACATGGGCCTGCCCGACGACACCGGTGTCGCCGGCCCTACGACGGCCCCGAGCGGGTCCGCGTCGGGGACACGATCGTCGAGGTCCTGGTGGGCAGCACGTTCGAGGGCCACACCCAGGTCTTCGTTGGCGTCAGCAGCGAGCGGCCGTTCCGCGTCCAGGACGTCGACGGCTCAGTGGTCGCTCGACGTCGCGGCCGATCAGCCGGCGCGCCGGCGGCACCGAGGTCCGAGGTCGACCACGTCTCAGCCGGCGCGGCGGTACCGGGCCTCGGCCAGCGCGAACACGCCGTACAGCGCCAGCCCGACGGCGACCGCGGCCAACAGCCACGGACCCCACGACTGCTGGGACAGCGTCTGCAGCGAGCCGGACAGGCCACGCGACTTGCTGGGGTCGTGCTGGACGGCGGCGACGACGAGAAACCCGCCCGTGATCAGCGTGACCACCGCGTGCGCCGCGTACCCGGCGCGCCCCGCCCGGCGTACGTTGCCGGCGCACGCTACCGTGGCTGGTCCGGTTGATGCGCTCCATGAACGTCGTGTTCTTGGTGTGCCGGACGAGCTCGGCGATGCCCACGCCCACCACGATCACGCCGAGTGCGGCCACGATCCAGACGCCCCCGGGCATGCCGAGCAGGGTGGCGGTGGCCTTCGTGCTGCCGCTGCTGCCGCTGCCTCCCGAGCTGCTGCCACCGCTGCCCGCCAGCACCGTGACGGCCAGGCCGCCCAGCGCCAGGTAGATGACGGTCTTCTACGGCGGACTCTGCATGCGTTCTTGGCCTCGCTGCCCTCGACGGGGTCCCCGGTGAAGGTGATGACGAGCTGCCACACGCCATGGGCGAGCAGCCGCTGGGCGATACCGCCCCAGCAGCCACGTGCCTGCGGGCTGCTGCTTGATGGCCTGCATCGCGTTCTGCTGGGAGGCCTGCTGGCCTGGCGCCACCCTGCCCGAACTGGAACGCCAGCACGCCCAAGGTGATGTACAGGACGCCCTTGGCGACCAGTCCGAACCGCGCCAGGCCCGTGCGCCGAGTCCGCACGGGTCGGCCCCGCGGGCCGCGACGAACGGTTGGCTTGCATGGTGGCTCCTCACCGCAGGCTCGCCCGGGGGTTCGTGGCCCGCCCCGGGGCGGAACACGGTCGAACGTCCGCTCGCGGCCATGGCCGAACGGCGCAGACGGGAGTGCGCCGCCTCAGGATTTCCTGCAGCAGTCTGCCCTGCCACCCACCGAATCGAGGTCGACGGAGCCCGTCCTCGCGGTTGACGACCCCTCACCAGCTCGAGGGTGTCGCAGCCGCCGCCAACCGGTGCCCGCCCCCACACCGTGGCCCGCAGGGCGGCTCCGGCCGTGGACCTCTCTGCCCCTCGGTACCGAGGACCCGGCCGGTCATGCCGGCCACCCGTGGGGGAGACCGTGACCAGCTCGTCGCCCTCGCCCATCAGCCCGTCGGCCTGGCAGCAGCGCCAGCCGGGCTGCCGCTGGTGGTCCCGGTCGGGCACGCGCACACGACGCCCGGGTGGACGTAGGGTCCGCGGCGCCGGCCTCGGTCGTCCCGTCCTCGAGGCTGGACCTCAGGTTGCCCTCTAAGCCGGAAGGCAGCTGGCCCAGCGTCGCCCAGCGTCTGGATGGAACGGCGCCCAGGTCGTGGGTGGCGGTCAGGCACAGCTCGTTGGCGAAGGAGGCCATGACGCTGCGTTCGGCCGCCGAGATGGCGAACCCTGTGCGTGTCTGCGTCGACCACGGCGTAGAAGCATCTGACCACACGAGGTCGAAGGTGACCTCGCCGTAGCTCGGCAGCGACACACACTGACAGGTTGCGGGCGGCCACCCACGCGGGGTCGGCCTGCAGGGTGACGAGCGGTGGACCTCGGACCCGTCGTGGTGGGCCACGGCCCGCACGGGCCGACGGGGGCCTCGAGCAGCACCTCCTGCTCGCCGGGCGGTCGAGCGGGATGGGGCTGCTCTCGAGCAGCGCCGGGACCACGCAGATCGAGCTCTATCCCGAGAAGTGCGGGTAGCCCATCGCCTCCATGATCACGTACCCGTACGGCGCCTGGATGTTGCTGGCGTCGACGATGAGGTTGACGCACATCGACGGTTGCCGAGGGCGGGTACAGCAGAGCCTCCGCAGCACTTCCCCGCGCTCCTGCAGCAAGTCGCGCTTCTCGCGCGCCGTCCGGCCCGGGGACGTGGAAGGCACCGGCCATCACGACGCGCGAGACGTCGCCGCCGTAGTGGGCGTCGAGCAGGGTCAGGTGGCGGCGGTCAGTCCGCGGCATGTGCGGCCCCGTGCTCCTCCCACTTCGCGTCGGGCACGACCACGATGTTGCCCACGTACTTCTTGGCCATGAACGCGGTCTGGGCGTCGTGGAAGCGACTGAGCGGGTAGGTGCCGGAGAGGATCGGGTCGATCTTCTCCTCCTCGATGTAGCGCACGAGCCGGCGGAATGCCGTGCGGGTGCCCTGCGAGGACCCGTGCAGCTCGAGGTGCTTGAGGTACATCGTGCGCAGGTCGAGCTTGACCACGGGCCCGCCGATGGCGCCGGAGGTGGTGTAGCGGCCCTCGGGGCGCAGGATCCGCAGCAGGTCGTTGAACATGTCGCCCCCGACCAGGTCGGCGACCACGTCGATGACCTCGCCGTCGAGCATGTCCTCGACCTGCTGGACGAGGTCGCCCTTGCCTCGGCAGGACGACGTCCTCGGCGCCGATGGCCTTGACCTGGTCGGCCTTGCCCTCGCTGGTGACGGCGTAGGGGATCGCCCCGCGCGCGCGTGCGAGCTGGACGATGCCCGAGCCCACGCCACCGGACGCCCCGGTCACGAGGATGCGTTCGCCCTCGGCCAGACGGGCGCGGTCCAGCATGTGCTCGCCGGTCAGGTAGGCGCAGCAGAAGGTCGCGAGCTCGGCGTCGTCGAGGTCGCGGTGCACGACGTGGGCGTGGTCGGCCGGGCACCACCTGGTACTCGGCGTACCCGCCGTCCCGGCCGTGGCCCATGTAGTCGATGTCGGCCAGCGAGTCGTCCTCGCGGTTGTAGATCGAGAAGTCGACCATCACCCGTTCGCCGACACGGCTGTCGGCCACCCCGTCCCCGACGGCCACGATCGTCCCGACCGTGTCGGTGCCCTGGATCCGCGGGAACTCGAGCGTCGAACGGCCGCGACGCCAGGTCGACACGGCGTCGGGGTCCTCCTCGAGCCCATAGGCACCCTCGCGCACCCACACGTCGGTGTTGTTCAGGCCGCAGGCACTGACCTCGACGAGGACCTCGTCAGGCCCGGGGGAGGGCACGGGCACGTCGTCGTGGACCTCGAGCTTGTCGAGGCCGCCGTGCCCGGTGAGCAGGACGGCCTGCATGGTGGACGGGATGGTCACGTCGTCTCCCTCGACGGCTGCGTGATGGGCAGCCGATCATCCAACCAGACCGCACCGGGGCGTGCGGCCGGCAGGGGTCCACGATCGATCGGGGTAGCGTCGCTGCCCCCGCAGCCGATCCGCATCACGAGGCCTCCCATGTCGACCGACCTGCTCTCCCTCCCGCTCGAGACCCTCGACGGTCGTCCGACCACGCTCGGCGAGCACGCCGACGGTCCCGTGCTCGTCGTCAACGTCGCGTCGAAGTGCGGCCTGACCCCGCAGTACGAGGGGCTCGAGCGCCTGCAGCAGACCTACGGCGACCGCGGCCTGACCGTGGTCGGGTTCCCGTGCAACCAGTTCAAGGGCCAGGAGCCGGGCACCGCCGAGGAGATCCAGACCTTCTGCTCGACGACCTACGGGGTCACGTTCCCGCTGATGGCGAAGGTCGACGTCAACGGCGAGCAGCGCCATCCCGTCTACGAGGTGCTGACCGACGTGCCCGACGCCGACGGCGAGGCTGGCGACGTCCTGTGGAACTTCGAGAAGTTCCTGGTCGCCGGCGACGGCGAGGTGGTCGCCCGGTTCCGGCCGGCGACCACGCCGGAGGATCCCGCCGTCGTCGGGGCGATCGAGGCGCAGCTGTCGGCGTGACCGACCGGCACGTCCTCGAGGCGCCCCGCATCGCCGTCCTCGGCGACCTGTCCGGCCACCTCAAGCCGCTGCTGACGACGCTGGCCGAGCTGGGCGTCGAGGTGGACGACCGCAACGTCCCCCGACGGGTCAGCTGGCCGGACGACCTCGTGGTCGTCCAGGTCGGCGACCTCGTGCACAAGGGCCCCGTCAGCGAGCTGGTCGTCGCGGTGGTGGACGCGCTGTTCCGGCGCACGGGGCGGTGGGTGCAGCTGCTCGGCAACCACGAGGCCCAGTACGTGCCCGGCGGGACGTCGTTCTGGGTCCCGCCGATCGACGCGCGCGTGGGCGCCCGGGTGGGGGAGTGGTGGCAGGAGGGCTTCCTGCGCCCCGCCGTGGCCGTCGACGACGCGCGCCGGGGTCCGGTGCTCGTGACCCACGGGGGCCTGACGGTCCGGTCGTGGCGTGCCCTGGGCGAACCCGACCACGTCGGGGCGGTCGGGGCGCTGGCCGACCCCACGACCCACGCGGCCCACGTGCTGCAACCGGGCGCGATGGCGGCCCGCGACGCCGACCCGGGGGTGGCGTGGACCGAGCCGAAGCAGGAGCTGCGGTCGCCGTGGCTGGTGCATGCCCAGGTGGGCGGGGCCGTGCCGTTCACCCAGGTCCACGGCCACGCCCAGCCGCTGCTGCCCCCGTCGAAGGGACGACGGGTGCCACCGGAGCTCCGGGACTCCACCGGGATCGACGACCTCGGCCACGTGATCACACGGGTGGGTGGGCGCGAGATCATCGGGATCGATCCCAGCGCGGGTGGACGGCCCGCCCGCCCGCGGGCGCTGCTGCTGTCGGGGCGGGTCCACCTGGCCGGGGCGCCACCGGACGTCTGAGCGTCAGGCCAACCAGCCCCGCACGAGCCCCCGGAGGTGGTCGAGGTTGACCTTCGTCTGGGCGCTGACCCAGACGACCTCGCCCCGCTCCAGCCCGCACGCCTCGGCCACGTCCCGCTTGCGCCGTTCGCGCCGCGAGCTCTTGACCTTGTCGTGCTTGGTGGCCACCACCGTGTGGGGGACGTCGTGCTGGCGCAGCCACGCCAGCATGTCGAGGTCCAGCGCGGTGGGCCCCACCTCGCCGTCGACCAGCAGCAGCACCATGCGCAGGCCATCGCGCTCGACCAGGTACTGCTCCATGCGGCCCTGCCACCCGGCGCGGTCGACCTTCGACGCCTTCGCGTAGCCGTACCCGGGCAGGTCGACCAGCGTGCCGCCGCCGGCGAGGGCGAACTGGTTGAGCAGCCGCGTGCGGCCCGGCGTGCTCGAGGTCCGAGCCAGGCCCTGCCGGCCGGCCAGTGCGTTGAGCAGCGACGACTTGCCGACGTTGCTGCGCCCCGCCACGGCCACCTCGGCCCGTGACGTGGGCAGCGCGCCGACGACGTCGGCGGAGGTGACGAAGGTCAGGTCCAGGGGGGCACTCATGGCGGGGGAGTCTCGCAGGTCACGCGTCGTCGGCCAGCACCGTGCGGATCTCGATCTGCCCGCTGAGCGTGCGGTGCACCGGGCAGCGGTTGGCGATCGACAGGAGCTTGTCCCGATCGGCGTCGTCGAGGTCGCCGCGGACGGCCACGGTGCGGGTGAACTGCTCGATGTGGCCGTCGCGGTGCTCGCACGAGGCGCAGTCGTCGGCGTGGACGCGTTCGAACCGCACGGTGGTGACGACCTCCTCGAGCGCCAGCTCCCTTCGGTCCGCGTACATCCGCAGCGTCATGGACGTGCAGGCGGCCAGGGCGGCACCGAGGTAGTCGTACGGGGTGGGGCCGGTCTCGGTCCCGCCGACCGATCGTGGCTCGTCCGCCTGCAGGAGGAAGCCGCGGGTGGCCACCCGGGCGGACAACCCCGTGGTGGTCCGGGCCACCGCGGTGTCGTCGGCGTAGCTGCCTGCGCCCCGCGGCATGGGGGCCGGCGTGGTGGCGTCCCCGGCCTCGTCCTCGAGCGGGATGTTCGGCAGGTAGCGGCTGGCCCAGGCGGCCACGACCTCGGCGGCGTAGCGCGCGTCGGCCTCGTCGGTGAGCAGGTGGTCGGCGTCGGCCAGGGACACGAAGCTCTTGGGGTGGCGAGCCGCCTCGAACAGCACACGCGCGTTGTCCACCCCGACCGTGTCGTCCAGCGGGGCGTGCAGGACCAGCAGGGCAGCATCGAGCTCGGCGACCACGTCGGTCAGCCGGTGGGCCTCGAGGTCGTCGACGAAGCCGGACCGGATCGTGAAGGTCCGGCCCGCCAGGGTGACCTGGGCCTGGCCCTGCTCGCGGATCGTGTCGAGGTCGTCGGCGAACAGGTCGACGACGTGGTCGAGGTCGGCCGGTGCCCCGATCGTGGCCACGGCCGCGATCCCGTCCATGCGCGATGCCGCGACCAGGGCGGCCGCACCGCCGAAGGAGTGGCCCACGAGCAGGCTGGGCGGGGCGATGGTCTCGGCCAGGTACCCGGCGGCGGCCACGAGGTCGTCCACGTCGGAGGAGAACGTCGAGGCGGCGAAGTCGCCCTCGCTCGATCCGAGGCCGGGGAAGTCGAAGGACAGCACGGCGATGCCCCGGCCCGCCAGCGCGCGTGCCAGCCGCCGCGCTGCCCGCAGGTCCTTGGAGCACGTGAAGCAGTGCGCGAACACCGCGGTGGCGTACACCGGTCCGTCAGGCCGTTCGAGCCGTGCGGACAGCTGCTCGTCACGGACGTTGGAGAAGGTGCAGGTGCTCGAGCGGGCCACGGCGCCTCGAAGGATCGGGGGCGCCATCCTGCCGTGTGGCTACGCCTCGAGCACGCGGACGTGGAACGGGTCGCCGATGCGTTCGGCCAGCGGCCGCTCGTGGGCGCGGTCGAGCAGCGCGACGACCTGCTGCCCCTCACGCGGGTCGACGTCGCGCAGGCGGACGGTCGTGTCGCCGTCGAGCAGCGTCAGGCGCCCCTCGGCCCGGTCGTAGACCGCGGTGGTGCTGGCGGACAGCACCTCCGGTGGGGAGGGACGACGCCAACCGACGACGACGCGCTTGTCGGTCACCACGACGACGCGGGCACGGCGGCCGTCGGCCTCCATGCCCCAGGCAGAGGCGAGCAGGTACTCGTACCGGTCGAGGTGCTGGCGCACTCGCCGGACGGCACGGTCCAGGCGGCTCACGGTCGGCTCTCCTTGTCACCCCCACCGTTCACTGTCGGCGGCAGCCCCGGGCCCCTTGAGCGTTCGGGAGGCTCACCCGGCGGCGGCCTCGAGGGTGTCGAGCTCCTCGGCGAGGTGGTCGATCAGGCGTTGCACGCTGGGCAGCGCGGACCGGTCGGCGGTGATGCCGAAGGCCATCTGGTCCCGGTAGCTGGTCTGGGTGATGTTGAGCGCGTAGCCGTCCTGGAGCAGTGATGCCGGGTAGATGCCCTCCAGCTCCGCCCCGTTCCAGTACAGCGTCTGCTGGGGGCCGGGCACGTTGGAGATGGTGACGTTGAACAGCGGCCGTCGGGTGCGCCCCGACAGCCCGGTCAGGTTGCCCAGGATCAGCGGCGAGGTCACGGCGATCGCGTAGTCGGTGAGCTCGGCCCGGGACATCCGGGACATCCGCTGCTTGGCCGCGTCCATCGATCGCTTCACCAGTGCCAGCCGGTCGGCCGGGTCCTCCAGGTGCGTCGCGAGGTTGCAGAACACGAAGGAGAGCGCGTTGCCGGCATCGCTGTCGTCCTCGGGGCGGATCGACACCGGGACGAACCCGACCAGCGGTTCGTCCGGCAGGGCGTCGTGGGACTGCAGGTAGGTCCGCAGGGCTCCGCCGCACATCGTCAGCACCACGTCGTTGACCGTGGAGCCCGTGGCGCGTGCGACCGCCCGGATGCGGTCCAGCGAGTAGTCCTGTGCCACGAACCGTCGTGTGGAGGTCAGGCGGACGTTCATGATCGTGGGTGGGGCCTGGAAGGGCAGCACCTCCGCCTCGTCGTGCCGTGCTCGTCGGTACTGGTCCAGCAGCGCCCGACCGGCTCCCACGGCGGCGCCGGCCGCTCCGCCCACGGCCCGGACGCCCGCCCCGGTGCGCTGCAGGATCCCGATCGGTCCCGACGCCCCGTCGGGGGCGTCGCTGGTCGCGGGCGGGGCGTCGGGACGCATGGCCCACGGCGGGGGCACGTCGCGATCGGCAGGATCCGGCGTGAAGGCCCGCAGGATCTGGCGCATCGCCGCGACGCCGTCCAGGACCGAGTGGTGCACCTTCGTGAACACCGCGACCCGGTCGCCCTCGATGCCCTCGATGAGGTAGAGCTCCCACAGCGGACGGTGACGGTCGAGGGTGTGGCTGTGCACGTTCGAGCAGAACGACAGCAGCTCGCGGATCCGCCCCGGGGCCGGCAGCGCGAGGTGCCGGACGTGGTAGGCGATCTCGACGTCGTCGTGCTCGAAGGCGAAGGTGCCCAGCCGGCCGTAGGGCTCCTTGAGCACCTGGTCGAAGGGCGGCCGGGGATCGGCGAAGTCCATCGCCCGCGCGGCCACCTGCTGCAGCCAGTCCTCCGGGGCGTCCGGGGGGCGGGTGAACAGCTGCAGCCCACCCACGTGCATCGGCCGCTCCCGTGACTCGATCAGCAGCCACGCGGCGTCGGTCAGCGGCAGTCGTCCCATGGGGCTCCCTCCCTCGGTGCCGCATCGTGCCCGACGCGACGTCCCCGTGCACCACGTCTGGCCCGGTCAGTCAGCACACCCCACGCACCGGCGGGCCGTGGGACGGGCGAGCAGGCGGTCCACGGCGATCGCCCCGCCGCACACCTCGCACCGGCCGAGCGTGCCGGCGTCCAGGGCGACGGCGGCCCGGTCCAGCGCCTCGAGCTGCGCCCGGGCGTCGGCGAGCAACGTGGTGGCCTGGGCCCGTTCGAAGCCGATGGTGGCGCCCTCGGGGTCGTGCTCGTCGTCCGGGCTGTCATGGGTGGCGTCGACCAGTGCCGCGACGTCGCGTTCCAGCTGCCGGACGCGTGCGACGGTGCGTGCCCGCCGGCGCGTGATCTCGGCCTCCAGCGCCTCCTCTTTCTCTGCGGGGGAGAGGCGGCGGGTGCGGTCACAGCCAGACCGCCAGGGCCGCCACCGACGCCACCAGGGTCACCGTCGCCAGGGGGATGCCCCACCGCATCTTGCGGCGGGCGTCGGCCCACTGGCGGGTCGCCTCGACCCGCTGGGCCTCCGGATGGGTGGCGGCGGCGTTGCGCCGGTTCGGCGACGCGTGGGTGGGGCAGTGGTCGCGCCCCGGCACGGTCGTCGCCCCGCACCGGTAGAGCCGGTCGCCGCCCGCGAGGGGCACCCACGCCCGGCACAGTGCAGTGAGGTCGCGCTGCCGTTCCCGCCGGACCTCGAGCAGCGCCCCGATCGAGACGCTCCACAGCGACACGGCCGCCAGGACGGCGCCGAGCAGCAGCAGGATCACGGGCGGGACCTCGGCGGTGGGGGTGCGGGCAGGGGCGGGGCGCACAGGATGCCGGGAGCGCGGTCCGGTCGCGACCCAGCGCTAGCGTCGCCGCCGTTCCCGCGTCGCCCCGAGGACCTCTCGAGCACACCGACGTCGACCCGTCAGCCCGGCCGCCTCGCCTGGCTGACACCGTCGTTGGCGGCCGCGGCCGGCGCCTCGGCGGCCAGTGGCCTGGCCGGGTTCGCGGTGACCGCGGTGATCGGCGACGTGGCCAGCACGTTCGGGGCTCCCGGGGCGGGGCAGGACGTCGCCGCCCAGATCGGGTTGACCGGCACCACCCTCGGCGTGGCCCTGGCCTGCATCCGGCTGGCGTCGCTCGGGGCCCTGCCGGCCAGTGCCCTCGCCGACCGCCTCGGGCGCCGAGGGACGCTGCTCGGGGCCATGGCCGTGGGGCTTGCCATGACCGCCCTCGGGGCGCTGGCGCCCAGCTTCTGGTGGTGGGTCGCGGCCGTGGCGTTCGCGCGGCCGTTCCTGTCCACGGTCAACAACCTCGCCGGCGTGGTGGCCGCCGAGGAGACCACGTCCCGCCACCGGTCGTGGGCCCTGGCCCTGATCGGGGCGTCGTACGGGCTCGGTGCCGGGGTGGTGCCGTTGCTCCGCGGGGCGCTGTCCGGCGCCTCGTACCGGCTCACCACCTCGCTGGTGCTCGTGCCGCTGGTCGTGCTGCCGTGGCTGGCCCGGTCGTTGCAGGAGCCCGCCGTCTACACGCGGGTCGCCCACCGCCCGGCCTCCCGTCGGGCCCGGGTGCTGGGCACCGTGCCGGCCGCCCACCGGGGACGGCTCGCGCTGCTGCTGGTCACCACCGCCGCACTGAGCCTGGCCACCGGTCCCGGCTTCACCTACGTCGTGGTCTACGCCGAGCAGGTCCTGGGCGCCTCGACGACCACCACCGCCACGCTCGTGCTGGCCGCGGGTCCGGTCGGGGCGCTCGGACTGCTGACCGGCCGGTGGCTGGCCGACCGGGCGGGCCGGCGCCCCGCCGCCGCACTCGCCCTGGTGGTCACGGCAGGTGGGCTCGCCACCGCCTACACCGGGTCGCTGCCCCTGCTCGTCGTCGGCTACCTCGTGTCGCTGGCGGCCGCCGCCGCGTTCGGGACGCCGGTCGGGGCGCTCGCGGCCGAGGCGTTCCCGACCTCCATCCGCGCCACGGTGGCCGGCTGGGCCGCGGCGTCCGGGGTGCTGGGGGCCGTCGCGGGCCTGGCGGCCTTCGGGGTGCTCGCCGACGCCACCGGCGGGTTCGGGGGCGCTGCTCGGATCCTCGCCGTCGCCGTGGCGCTCGGGGCGCTGCCGCTGGCGTGGTTGCCGGAGACCCGGGGGCACGAGCTCGACGGCGACCTCGGCACCCCCTGAGGACGCGCACGAGTGGCACCGGGGGGTGTCGAACCCCTTCCCCGCCAGACGTACCGACGGGGTCACCTCCGCCGCAGAGCGAGGGTGCGGTGGACCGTGGGGCGCCACCGGGCGCCGGCCAGTGCCTCGCGTCCCAGCATGCCCGCCGCGCTCGCGGAGCGGGCAGGGACGAACGGCCCGGTCATCCGGGGTCCGGTGGCCGAACGGCCGAAGGCCATACGTCGGCAGCTCCGAACGGGGGGTGACACTCGCCGTCGGGACCCCGCCACATGGGCGGTCCCGCGACCACACCTCCAGGGAGCCGTGCATGTCCGCCACCATCCCCGAACCCTCGCGCGCCAAGAAGGTGATGCCCGTCCCGTCGCTGCGCTTCACCAGCGGCCCCGCCGCCGGCGTCACGCTGCGGCTGGAGCACGAGGAGGGCACGCTCGGCCGTCGCGACGACAACCACTACGTCATCGCCGACCCCGGTGTCTCACGCGTCCACGCACGCATCACCCGCACCGGCGAGACCACGATCCTGGTCACCGACCTCGGCTCGTCCGGCGGCACGACCGTCAACGGCGAGTCCGTCACCGGGTCCTGCACCCTCGTGCACGGTGACCGACTCACCGTCGGCACCAGCGAGGCGGTGCTCGAGAACCCCGTCGCCGCGGCCGCGACCAGCGACGAGACCACCACCATGATGCTGCACGTGCCCGAGGCCGAGGAGACCGGCCCGGCCCTCTCGCCGCGCCAGACCGAGGTCCTGCAGCTCATCGCCGAGGGCATGACCAACAGCGAGATCGGCGACCAGCTCGGCATCACCGAGCGGACCGTGAAGGCCTACGCCCAGGAGCTGTACACGAAGCTGGGCGTGCGCAACCGGGCCGGAGCGGTGGCCGAGGCCATCAACGCCGGGATCCTGTAACGCCGAACCCCGGAGCGGGCGGAGGGCATGGACCAACGACCCGGCACCCACGCCAGGCCGGACGGCGACGGGGTGCCGCGGGGCGGCGAGGACGCGTCCGCACCCGTCCTGTCGTTCCCGCCGGCCACGTACTGGCTGAAGGCCGCCGCCATGGTGGTCGCCCTGGTGGTGGCCCTGCGCCTGGTCGTCGCGCTGGAGAGCGTGCTGCTGGTCGTGCTGGCCTCCGCCGTGCTGGCGATCGGCCTGCAACCCACGATCCGCTGGTTGGAGACCCGGGGGGTGACCAGCGGCCTGGCCATGGCCGCGATCATGGTCGCCGGGCTGGCCGTCGCCGTGGGGCTGGCGATCCTGCTGGTGCCGATGATCCTGACGCAGCTCGGCGAGCTGGCCGACGCGATCCCGTCCTTCGTGGACGAGATCCAGTACGGCTCGGGCGTGATCTCGGACATCGAGGACCAGTTCGGTGTCCTGGACCGTCTCGCGACGTTGCAGGACGCGCTGCCAGGCGGGCTCGTCGCAGTCGCTCGCGGCATCGGCACCGCCGCCTTCCAGCTCGGGCTCGTGCTGATCCTGACGCCCTACTTCGCGCTGTCGGTGCCGGACGCCAAGCGGTGGATCGTCCGGCTGGTGCGCCCGGGGCAGCGCGAGGACCTGCTCTACGTCCTCAACCGGTCCACCGACCTGATGGCGAACTACATGGCCGGCAACCTGCTGGTCAGCGTGATCGCCGGGGTGGTCGCGTTCGTCGGGCTCTCCCTGCTCGGGGTGCCCTACGCCATCACCCTGGCCGTCTTCGTGGCGGTCACCGACGTGGTGCCGGCCGTCGGGGCCACCGTCGGGGCGGTCGTCGTGATCGCGGTCGCCGCGCTGGAGGGTGTGGGGACGATGGTGGGTGCGGCCCTGCTGATCATCGTCTACCAGCAGGTCGAGAACTACGTGATCGTGCCCCGGGTGATGAAGGAGGCGATCGACATCAGGCCAGCGACCGGGATCGTCGCCCTGCTGGCCGGTGGCGTGCTGGCCGGCCCCATCGGGGCGCTGCTCGCCCTGCCGATCGCGGCCATGGTCAAGATCGTGCTGGAGGAGTTCGTGCTCCGGCGACGCATCGAGCAGGTGCAGGCCGCCGACGCCGAGGCGCAGGCGCGGGGTGGCCGTCGGGGTCGGATCCGGCGCGGCGGGCTGACGCAGCGACCCCTGCCCTGACCGGGGTCAGGTCGACTTCTGGTCGCGGCGTGCCGCCACCTTCTTGCCCTTGACGCTGGACGTGCGCAGGGCGGCGATCACCTCGTCCACGGCGTCCTCGGGGACCTCCACCAGCGAGAACCGCTGGGCGATCTGGATGTCCCCGACGTCGCGCCCCGTCAGGCGGGTCTCGCCGGCGATGGCGCCGACGAGGTCCTTGGGCCGGATGCCGAGGTTGCGCCCCGCGCTGATCCACAGCCGCGTCATCCCCGCGGACGGGGGGCGCGGGGCCTTCGGCCTCCACCGCCGCCTCCGCCGGTGGAGCGGTCCTGGCGCATGCGCACGTCGGGCAGCTCCTCCTCGTCGTCGGGCCCGGTGTCGGCGTCGTGGGCGAGCCCGATCGCCGCCAGCGCGATCTCGACGAGGTCGAACTCGTCGGACAGGGACTCGACGACGGGGCGGAAGCGTTCGAGCGCGTCGGGGTCGTCGACCAGCATCTCGCGCAGGGCCGCCCGGGTCAGCTCGAGGCGACGGGCGCGCAGGTCGGCCACGGTGGGGACCTGCTCGACGTCGAGCTCCTGGCCGGTGTGGCGTCTCGATGGCCTTGAGGTGGCGGTGCTGGCGCGGTTCGACGAGCGTGATGGCCACGCCCTCGCGCCCCGCCCGCCCGACGCGCCCGATGCGGTGCACGTAGGCGTCGGGGGAGGAGGGCACGTCGTAGTTGACGACGTGCGTGAGGTGGTCGATGTCCAGGCCCCGGGCCGCCACGTCGGTGGCGACCAGCAGCTCGGCGGTCTCGCCCCGCAGCCGGTCCATGACGCGGTCGCGCTGCTGCTGGCTCATGCCGCCGTGCAGGGCCTCGGCCCGGTAGCCACGCCCGTTCATGGTCTCGGTGAGCTCGTCCACCTCGGTGCGGGTGCGGCAGAAGACGATCGCCGCGGTCGGGTTCTCGACGTCGAGCACGCGCCCCAGCGCGGCGGGCTTGTGGCTGCGCGCGACCACGTAGGCGGACTGGCGCACGCGCGGGCCCTGCCCGCCGGCCGTGGCCTCCTCGCGCGACAGGGTGACCCGGACCGGGTCGTGCAGCCGGCGGTGGGCCAGCCGGTCGATGTGGGCCGGCATCGTCGCCGAGAACAGCATGGTCTGGTGGTGCGGTGGGGTGGCGTCGAGGATCGCGTCGAGGTCCTCGGCGAAGCCCATGTCCAGCATCTCGTCGGCCTCGTCGAGCACGACGACCTCGACCCCGTCGAGGACCAGCGTGCCGCGACCGAGGTGGTCCAGGGCGCGACCGGGCGTGGCGACCACGACGTCCACGCCCCGCTCGAGGGCCTTGACCTGCCGCCAGATCGGCTGGCCGCCGTAGACGGGCACCACCCGGGCGCCCAGGGCGCGGCCGTAGCGGTGGATGGCCTGCGAGACCTGCATCGCCAGCTCGCGGGTCGGCACCAGCACGAGCCCACGCGGACCGGTCGGCGCGGCGCTCGCCGTCGTCGGCGAGGTGGTGGAGGAGGGGCAGCGCGAACGCGGCCGTCTTCCCGGTGCCCGTCGCGGCCTGTCCCAGCAGGTCGCGTCCCGCCAGCAGGGGCGGGATCGCCTCGCGCTGGATCGGCGTGGGCTCCTCGTAGCCGAGCTCGTCGAGCGCCGTCAGCAGCTCGGGGCGCAGCGCGAGGTCGGTGAACGCCGTGGGGGCGTCGGGGTCGTGCGGGGACATCGGGACTCCTCGGTGGCTGACGAGTGTGCCCGGTCCCACGCGACGGTGATTGAACTTGACGTCGACGTCATCTCTGGTCAGGCTGGTCCCCCCGCCCCCAGGACGCCCATGCCGACCGCCACGACCGCCGACCGTGACCTGCTCGGGGAGCTCGAGCCCGAGGCCGAGCGCCTGCTCGAACGGCACCTGGGCGTCGCCGACGAGTGGTTCCCCCACGAGTACGTGCCCTACGGGCAGGGCCGCGACTTCGACCGTGACCCGTGGACCCCGGACCAGCCGCGGCTCGACGGCGTGGCACGCACGGCGATGTACGTCAACCTGCTCACCGAGGACAACCTGCCGAGCTACCACCGCGAGATCCACGCGATGTTCGGCCGGCGTGACTCGGCCTGGACCGCCTGGGTCCACCGCTGGACGGCGGAGGAGGGCCGGCACGCGATCGTGCTTCGCGACTACCTCGTCGTGACCCGCAACGAGGACCCGGTGCGGCTCGAACGGGGCCGCATGGAGACGATGCAGACCGGCTACGACCGCGACGGACGGGACCCCCTGCACGGGATGGCCTACGTGGCCCTGCAGGAGCTGGCCACCCGCCTGTCCCACCGCAACACGGGCCGGTACAGCGCCGACCCCGTCGCCGACCGGATCATGGCGCGCGTTGCCGCCGACGAGAACCTCCACATGGTCTTCTACCGCGACCTGGTGCGGGCGGCGCTGCACGTGGACCCCTCGGCCACGGTGCGGGCCGTCGCCGACGAGGTCATCGGGTTCGCCATGCCCGGCGCGACCATCCCCGGGTTCGGGCCCGCGGCCGCGCGCATCGCCGACGCCGGGATCTACGACCCGCGCAACCACCTCGACGAGGTCGTGCAGCCCCTGCTGCGCCACTGGGGCATCCTCGACCTGGACGGGCTCGACGCCGCCGCGGAGCAGCGCCGCGACGAGCTCGTGGCCTTCCTCGAGGGGCTCGACGCCACGGCCACACGCTTCGTCGAGAAACGCGACGCCCGGGCCGCGCGCCGGGCGCGCCGCCGGGAGGGTGCGTGATGGAGCTGACCATTCGCGTCCGGTTCCACGAGCTCGACCCCTACGGCCACGTCAACCACGGCGTCTACCTCAACTGGTTCGAGACGGCGCGCATCGAGGCGCTGGACGCCCTCGGGTACGGGCTGACGACGCTGCGCGAACGGGGTGTCCACCTCGTCGTCACCGAGGCGAACCTGCGCTTCCTGCGCCCCGCCGTCGCCGGCGACGAGGTGACCATCGAGTCCGAGATCGGCGACCTGCGCCGGGCCACGTCGTGGTGGCACCAGCGCGCGGTCCGCGACGGCCAGGTACTCGCGGAGGTCGAGGTGCGGTCGGGCACGGTCGACCCGGAGGGACGGCCCGTGGCCGCGCCGGCGGACCTGCTGGCCGCGCTGCAGCGCCTGCGCCTGGTCGAGGTGGCGACGCCGTAGCCCCGACCGGGATCGACCGGTCAGGGCATGGCGGGCATGGCCGTCGGGCTGCGTTGCGCCAGCCGGGCGGTGTGCACGCTGATGGCCAGCAGCAGGCCCAGCCCCAGGATCGGTGTCCCGGTGCGCTTGAGCGCCACCGTGTCCGTCAGCAGGCCGAGGACGAAGGTCGCCAGCCCGAGGTTCAGCGCCCAGAACACCACGTCGTCGGCCCAGCGCGCCACGGCCCGGGCCGGGGCTGCGGCGATGGCCAGCCCGATCAGCGCGTTGGTCATCGCCCCGAGGAACATCATGTGGTCGATCGCGAGGATCGTGTTCATCGGGATGGCGTCGGGGTCGTCGGCGTAGGTCGCCACGACGTACAGCAGCAGGACGATGTTGGTCAGCAGGAACACGACGCTGGCGCCGGAGGTGCGCCCGCCGGCCGCGGCCCGCCAGTCCACGCTGCCGCAGGGGGTGCCGCAGGCGAGCCAGGAACAGCCCCACGCCCACGAGCTCCAGTGGCTGGCTGAGGATCAGCAGCGGCTGGGAGTCGAACACCAGCCCGAGCAGCAGGACGACGCCGGCGGTGAAGACGAGCCCGACCTGCCAGCGTCCCATCCGCACCGACGGGGACGCGTCGCCGGACCCCGCCAGGAGCCGCCACTCGACGATCGCCAGGGCGGCCATGATCAGGTAGCCGATCACCATGGTCGGGGGGTGGGCCTCGGCGAGCTGGGAGGGCACCCAGTCCGCCCGGCCCGTCACCGCCATCCCCAGCAGGATGCCGAAGACGGCGCCGATCAGCAGCGACGCGATCGCCAGCATGAGGCCGAGGCGGACGATGTCGGTCGCCACCCCGTCCCGGCGCTGCCACAGCCACGCCCCGACCCACACGATCACCGCGAGCACGAGGGTTCCCGCGACGGGGCGCAGCAGGTCGTTGCCGATCCAGAACGCGGCGACGTAGAGCCCGACCGCCCCGACCGTCCCGATCGCCAGCCGCCCCTCGGTGACCTCGTCCGGGTCGTGGCCGCCGGCGCCCCGGAACACCCAGATCGACGCCGCCGACCACCCCGAGGGTGATCCAGCCCAGCGTGCCGGCGTGCACGTGCGTGAGCAACGTGTTGCGTCCGAAGTCGACCGCGTCGATCCCGTTGAGGATCCCGATCACCACCGTGATCGTGAAGACCGCGAACGCGGCCTGCAGCAGCAGGCGCGTCGCCGGCGGCGCGCTGGTGCGTGCCGCCTCGCTGGACCAGGTCGTCGTGCCGTCGGCCATGCCGGTGCCGCTCTCTCCACGGGGCATCCCGCATGCCCCAGCCGCACGTCGGCCCGCCGGCCGCCGTCCCCCGTCATCCTCCGCGCGCGGAAGGAGCCGTCAAGCCCCCTCGGCGCCGCCGGCCAGCAGGTCGTCGGGGGCGGGCGGGGCGAGCTCGACCACGTTCAGCTCGGTGGCGAACCGCGGACCCGCCAGGCGGCCCAGGGGACGCAGGCGGTGCATGTCCACGTAGGTGCCGTCGCGCAGGCCGTCCTCGAACCGCCACAGCAGGACGCGGGCGAGCACCAGTGTGTTCTCGCCGACCTCGACGAACCGGTCCAACCGGCACTCCATCGAGATCGGAGCCTCGGCGATCCGGGGTGCGCCGACCAGGGTGGCCGGTTCGGGCGTGAGCCCGGCGACGGCGAACTCGTCCACGTCACCGGGCAGCGTCGAGGCGGTGGTGTTGACCGCCTCGAGGAGGTCGGTGCGGGCGATGTTGATGGTGAGCTCGCCGGTGGCGCGCACGTTGGCGAGGGTGTCCTTGACCGGTTCGCCGTCGCGAGCGGACGGCCCCACCGAGAAGCACAGCGTCGGCGGTTGCGGCGAGGCCACGGTGAAGAAGCTGTACGGGGCGATGTTGGGCACGCCGTCGGCGGAGACCGTGGCGACCCATGCGATCGCGCGAGGCACCACCGATCCCACGAGCAGCTTGTACGGCTCCTTGCCGGTCAGGTCCTCGGCTCGGACCTCGTCGCGCACGGTGGCTCCTCGTCGTCGGGCTGGGGCAGGCGCGGAGGCAGTCAACCCGGCGGCGGTGGCGTGCGCAGGGTCAGGCCAGCCAGCGCACGAGCGCGACGATCGCCACCACGACCACGACCGACACCAGCAGCGTGACCGCGACCACCGCCACCAGCGAGCGCAGCACGCTGCGTCGGGCCCGGGCGCGCGCGGCGTCGGCGTCGGCCACGTGCTCCTCGAGCAGTCGCACGTTGCGGACGTTGGCCTTGTAGACGACGTCGAAGACGGTGCCCGCCACGGGGACGCTGCCCACGGTCGCGTCCAGCGTGATCGTCACGAGCATGCTCACCAGCGTCCAGCCGCGCGCCCCGAGCCGAACCGCCTGCGTCACGACGAACGCCGACGCCACCAGTCCGGCCACGTCGCCCGCGCCCGGGACGATGCCCAGGATCGCGTCGAGCCCGAAGGTCTGCTGGGTCCCCGGGATCCGGAACCGCGTGTCGAGCAGGTCCGCGAGCTGTCGCACCTGCACCCAGCGTGGGTCGTCGCCCGGGACCTCAGCGGGGGTGGACATGGCGCTCCTCGTCGACGTGGACGCCCTCGGCCGCGAGCAGTGGCGCCTGGGTCGGGGCGTGCGTGCGGTACAGCCGACCCGACGTCGGGACCACGCGCCACCACGGAAGTCCGGGGACCCGTCGCAGCACGTTGGCCACGGCCTGCGCGCTGCCGGGGTGGCCGGCCTCCAGGGCCACCTCGGCGTACGTGAGGACGTCGCCCGGCGCGGTCGCCTCGACCACGGCGACCACGTGGGCCTGGAACGCGGTCAGCTCGGCCGGCGGCTCGGCATGGCCGCCGGGGGGAAGCGGTGGGGACGTGCTCATCGTCGGGGCGGCTCGGGCCTCACGCGGACAGCTCCTTCTCGAGGGGTGTCCGGAAGCGTGCCGTGACCCGGATGTCGCCCAGCCAGCCCGTCAGCGCGGCCGCCTCGGCCTCGACCGCCGCGGCGACGTCGCGGCCGACGTCGACCAGCAGGCGGGTGACGACCTCGCCGTCGGGGTGCTGGGCCCACCCGCCGACCACCCGCCCGTCGGCCCACACCGTGGGACCGGCGTTGCCGTTGCGGTCGAACAGGACGGGGCGCAGCTCGGGGTCGAGGACGTGGTCCCGGTCGGTCCACCCCATGATCGTCGAGTCCAGCGACGGCAGCAGCGCGACCCAGGGGTCCACCGGCCCGTCGTCGAGCTCGTCGCCGGGTGCCAGCAGGCCCGGGGTGCCGCCGAGGTCGACCTCGGTCGGTCGGAGGGCCGCCAGGGCCGTGCGCGTGCGTCCCTTGGTCCAGCCGGCCCACCATCGCAGGTCGTCCGCGGTGGCCGGTCCGAAGGCCCGCAGCCAGCGGCGGGCGAGCTCGACGTGGGCGTCGGCGGGCTCCCACGCGTCGAGGTCCACGCGCCCGTCGAACCAGGTGTCGGTCGCGGCCCAGCGGTACTGGGTGCTGAGCCAGCTGCCGCGGGGTCGGCCGCGCACGATGCGCCCCTCGGTGGCGAGCAGGAACAGCACGCGGGTCGAGACTCCGAACTGGCCACCCCAGCGCGTCTCGGGTGCGATGGTGACCTTGCGGCCGAGCTCGGGCACGACGGCGGTCAGCTCGGTCGCGGTCGCCGGGCCGAGGTCGTGCAGGGCCTCGACGGTGGCGTCGGACACGCGCGCCAGCCAGGCCGCGGGGTCCGCGCCGTCGGTGACGTCGCTGTCGGCCAGCATGCCCACGAGTCGGCGGGTCTCGCGACCGAGCAGGTCCGCGGTCGCAGCCGCGTGGACCAGCGCCACGTCCTCGGTCGGGACGACGAACATCGTCCGGCGCATCCCCAGCACGCGCGCCAGGGACCGGTCGTCGTACAGCGCCACCTCGGCGTCGGCGGGCACGAAGTCCCGGACCCGGGCACGGGCGGCGAGCAGGACGCTCGCGGCGTCGGAGGAGTGCAGGCCGCACAGGTCCCGGGCGACCTCGTGCACGTCCTCGGCCGGCCGTGCCAGGTGCTGGCGCCGGGCGAGGTGGCGCCGTCGCTGCTCCACCGTGACCTGCTGCACGCAGCGCCTCCCGATCGACCGACCTGCGGCCACGTAGCCTGCCGGATCAGCCGGAGCGGTGGAGGCTCCTCGTCGTGGTCGCCCCCCTCGTCGCCCCACTGGTGAAGTGGCCCGGCGGCAAGACGCGCGAGCTGCCGGCCATCCTCGAGGCGCTGCCCACCGACATGGGGCGCCTGGTCGACCCGTTCGTCGGGGGCGGGGCGCTGCTGTTCGCGCTGCCGCCGTCGGTGCCCGCCGTGGTCAACGACGCCTCCGCCGACCTCGTCGACCTGTACCGCCGGACCGCGGACGGGGACCCCGGGACCTTCGGGCCAGCCCGCGACCTGGCGGACTGGTGGGACGCGCTGGGCGAGCTCGTCGCCGCGCACGGCGACGGCCTGGTCGCCGCGTTCGTGGCCGACCGTGGCCGCGCCCCGGCCGCCGTGGCCGAGGCGTCCCGCGCCCCGCTCGAAGGTCTCGTCCCCGCCGTGCTGGACACCGTGCCCGCGTCGTGGGAGACCTCGGCGGGGCGCTGGCGGCCGACCTGCGTCGACTGGTGCCGGCCAAGCTCGCCCGCATGCGCGACGGCGAGCGGCGGCGGGGCGCCCCGCTGCCCGACGACGACCTCGCGGCCAACGTCGAGGGGGCGGTGCGCGCCGCCGTCTACACCCGGCTGCGGGGCGACTACAACGCGGCCCGCGGGGCGGGGCGGCGCGACGGGTGGCAGGCCGTCCGCTTCCTCTTCCTGCGCGAGTACGCCTACGCGGCCATGTTCCGGTTCAACCGGCAGGGCCAGTTCAACGTCCCCTACGGCGGGATCACCTACAACCGCAAGGCCTTCGGCGACCGGGTCACCCACCTGTGCTCGGCCGGCGTGCGCGACCGGCTGGCCACCACCGACCTCGCCTGCGAGGACTTCGAGGTGTTCCTGGCCGGGGTGGACCTGCGCCCCGACGACGTCGTGTTCCTCGACCCGCCCTACGACAGCGACTTCTCCAGCTACGACGCGCGCCACTTCGGCCCCGACGACCACGCCCGCCTCGCCCGGGTGGTCCGCGACCTGCCGTGCCGGTTCCAGATGGTCGTCAAGGACACGCCGCTGGTGCGGGACCTCCACCTCGACGACGACTTCGAGGTCCGCGCCTTCGACCTCACCTACGCCTGGACCATCAAGGAACGCAACGACCGCCGTGCCACGCACCTGCTGATCACCGGCTGAATGGAATCTGGGCTCAGTCCCAGAAACTGCTCGGGCGATCGAGCTGGCGTCGGCGCGGGCGGGGCGGAATCTGGGCTCCGTCCCAGAATCTGTTCGGGCGTTGACCTGGCGTCGGCGCCGGCGCGGCGGAAACTGGGACTGGTCCCAGAATTTGGCGGCTGGCGGGCCGTGACGCGCCCCGCGGTCACTCCGCGAAGCGCTGCTCGCGCCACGGGTCGGCGTTGTCGTGGTAGCCGCGTTCCTCCCAGTAGCCGGGCACGTCGCGTTCGGTCAGGCGCAGCTCGAACGCCCACTTGACCGACTTCCAGCCGTACCGGGACGGCACGACCAGGCGCAGCGGGCCGCCGTGCACGGCGGGCAGCGGCGCGCCGTCGACCGCCCACGCGAAGATGGCGTCGTCGGCCCGCAGGGCATCCAGCGGGAGGTTGGCCGCGTAGGCCGGGTGGCCGGTGACGACGGCGTGGCTGGCCTCGGGGCGCGCCCCGGCGGCGTCGACCACGTCGCGTGCCAGGACGCCCTCCCAGGTGTTGTCCAGCCGGGACCAGTGGGTGACGCAGTGGAAGTCCGAGGTGACCGTCGTCGTGGGCAGGTTGCGGAAGGCGTCCCAGTCCCAGCGGATGCGCTGCTGCACGCGACCCGTCACGGTGAAGTTCCACGTCTCCGGGTCGAAGGTCGGGGCGGCGCCGACGTGCAGGACCGGCCAGCCGGGGGTCAGCCGCTGGCCGGGCGGGACGCGGGACGGGTCGTCGACGTCGGTCGGGGCGCGGCGCATGCCCGGGCGCCGGTTCGACCGCGGCGAAGGTCGCGGCGTCGATGTCGCCCATGCGCCGGGAGATCTGCACGGCCAGCGCGTGGCGCAGCCCCTCGTCGGGGACGTCGTCGAGGTGGTCGCGGGCGCCCTCGAGCACCTCGGCCGCGTCGGCCATGCCGGCACCGGGATCGGGGCGGTTCGGCGCGGCCTTGAGCAGGTCGTCGGCACGGGTCAGCGCGGCCCGGATGGTGGCGACGGGATCGGGCACGTCGAGGTCCTGTCAGGCGCCGGGGATCGGACGGGTCCGCGGTCAGGTCGCGGTGGTCCAGTCCGGACTGCCGCCATCGTCGCGGATCACCTCGATGCCGCGCGAACTGGCCTCGGCGACCAGGCGCTCGGTCACCGACGGGTACAGCAGGGCGACGGCGCGGGACGTGCGCTCGAAGGCGACGTCACGGCGCCAGGTCTGCTGCTCGACCATCGCCACGGCCCACCCGGCCCGCTCGCGCAGTCCCGGGACGAGTCGGCGGGACACCTCCTCGGCGATGCGGTCGGCCGACGCCTCGATCACGCGTCCGACCACCGGTGTCCGGGTCACGGGCAGGACGCCGAGGAGGAAGGTCAGGGTGAGGTCGAGGCGGCTGTCGAGGCGCACGCGGGTGACCCGGTCCCAGGGCACGTGCACGGTGCGCAGCAGCCGTCGCACGTGGATCCCGCGGGTGTCGACGCACGCGCCCGCACGCGCGTCGATCGCCGCCAGCACGGGGCCGAGGCGCTCACCGAGCACGGGGTCCAGGACGTCGGTGAGGCCGGCGTCGACGGCGGGGGCGGGGGGCATCGCGTCCTCGTGGGGATGGACTGGCGGGGTGGTCTGCGTCGAGTTCGGGACCGACCCCCCGGTTGCGATCGTGTCCGTCCGTCCCCGCGGCGTGGTCAGGCGTCGTCGGGACGGAACAGGCCGACGACCTTCCACCCGTGGTCGGGGAACCCGGCCGCGTCGGCGACACGGGCCGACGCGTGGTTGTCGGGCGCGTGCAGGTAGGTGACGGTGGCGCCGTCGGCGAGCAGGTGGCGCGCGGCCTGGGCGACGAGCCGCCGCGCCAGCCCGCGGCCCCGATGGGCCTCGTCGGTGCCCACCGACAGCTCGTGGCCCTCGGCGTCGTGGCGTTTGACGCCCACCCCGGCGGCATAGCTCCCGTCCTCGTCGAGGGCCAGCAGCACGCCGCCGTTGAACGGCTGCAGCCACGCCGGCACCCGCGGGTCGCCGTCCTCCACCCACCTGCCGACGTCCGGCAGCTCGTCTGGGGAGGGGACGGCCTCCGCACGGCGGAACACCCCCATCCCGATCACGCCACCCCCCAGCACGGTGGCGACCTGCTCGCGGGCGAGGTCGGTGAGCCCCCCGGCGGCCGAGACCACCGTGCACACCTCGTCCGCGTGCTCCGGGGCGACCGACAGCACCGTGCCGAGCCCGCGGGCGTGCACACCCAGCAGCGACCGCACCTGCCCGTCCCAGCCCGGACGCAGCCGCACCGGGGACCCGACGACGTCGACCTCGCGGCGAGGGGGCCACTGGCCCAGCCACGCCCGCAGGTGGGTGTCGAGTCCCATCAGCGCCCGCCCCCGCGACGGTCGGGCGGCGGCTCCAGGGCGGCGGCCCCCACCCACTCGAAGTGGTGGTTGTCGGGCTGCAGGAACAGCCCGCCCCAGCGGAACCCGTGCTGGGCGAAGGCGTCGACGACCTCCGGGTCGGGGACCGGGCCGAGCCCCGGCTGGGTCACGTCGACGTTGAGGTCGATGGCGATGCCCCACGAATGGCGGGACAGGCTGGGCCCCGCCCCGATGCGGCGGGCGTGGTAGCAGCCGGCGTAGGACCCGCGGTCCATCGTGGAGCCGAACCCGGCGTCGGCGACGGCCTGCAGCGCCCCGCGCAGGTCGTCGATGATCGCCTCGTGGCATCGCACGCGTCCCAGCAGCGGCACCTCGGCGACGACGATGTGCTCGCTCACCCAGGCGGTGTCGGGCGTGATCTCGCGGTCCGCGTCGTCGTCGCGGTAGGCGAACTCGCCGAAGGTCGCCTTGACGGTGGGCAGGTCGAGCACGAGCGGGGCACGTCGTGCCGGGGTGTCGTCGCCCGCGCCCAGCACGCGAACGGGCGTGTCGTCGGGGGCCAGTGCCTCGAGGTCGTCGGCGAGGCCGGCCGCGTCGTCGCGATCGTGCAGGATGCGCACCGTGCCCTCCGGGTCCATGCCGACCCGGTCCGCGTCCTCCGGGTGGACGACGACCTCGTCGCCGGCGAGCACGTCGTCCTCGACGATGGCGGCGACCTCGAGCCCGGTGGCGCCCGCGAGGTCCAGCTCGCCGCCGACGGCGAGACCGCGCCGGGCAGCCGAGGACGCCGTCAGGAGCACCTGGCCGGGCCGCAGCGCGGCGACCGCGTCCCGCGTCGGTCCCGCCGGGAGCACGTCCGCGTCCTCGGGCGCCAGCGCCACGGCCTCGAGGGGCACCCGCCACCCGGGGTCGAGCACGTCGACGGGACGCCCGTCGGCGTCGCGGCTGCCGACCAGCGCCAGGGTGTCGGACCGCACCAGGTCGGCGGCCAGGACCCCCGGCAGGCGCGCGGCGCGCTGGGCGACGTCCGGGGGCAGCCCGCCCCGTGCCCACATGACCACGGTCTCGGGGGTCGGGGCGGGGGTGGGCTCCGCGTGGGGCGTGCTGGCCGCCGCAGTCCCCGCGGCGTCGCGGGCCGTGTCCGGGCTGGTCGCCGTCAGGCTGGGCGTGCCGGTGCACGCGGTCGCCAGCACCGCGAGCAGGGCGACACGGACGGGGCGTGGCACGAGCGGGAGCCTCCTCGACGACGTCGCGCAGGATGCCCGACGCGGGGCGGTCCTGCCGACGGTCGGGCGCGCAGCCTGCAAGGATTTCCGACCCCGGCGCCGGAGACTTGGCACGCTGTGTCCCGTCGTCCTGCGTGAGACGAGCCCATGCCTGCCCGCGACGTGCATCACTGGATCGACCGGTGGGAACGCACCGGTCTCCTCGACGACGCCACGGCCCAGCTGCTGCACGACGACGCCACGCGGGCCGGGGCCGCCCCGCAGGTCCAGCCCGACGGCATCGAGGCCGTGGTGGCGGTGGCACGGCACGGCGTGGTCGAGGCGCTCGGGTACGTCGGGGCGGCGCTGACCCTCGGCGCCGTCGCGGTGCTGTTCGACGTCGGGGAGTGGTCGCACCCGTTGCTCGCCGCCGTCCTGGTCGTCGTGGGCGCGGTGAGCGTGGTCGGCACGGTCCAGCTGACGCCCACCACGGACCCGGCCACCGGACGGCTCGCCGGCGTGCTGGGGGCCATCGCCGTGGCGGCCGTGGCCACGGCGGCCTGGCAGCTCGTGGCGCCGATCGAGGGCCGTGCCGTCACGAACACCGCAGGGCGCGAGCTGGTCGTGACGGTGCCCGCGCTGGCCGTCGGCATCGCGGTCTACCTGCGCCACCACCACCTGCTGACCCATGCGGCACTGGGGGCGTCGGTCGCGGCGACCTGCGTGGCCCTCGGTGACCTGCTGGCGGGGTCGTCCCCGGTCCGACGGCACCCAGCAGGCGATCACCGGGCTGCTGCTGCTGGTCGCCGCGGTGGCGTGGGCGGTGGCGTGCGAGACGGGGCGCCTCGAACCCGCGTGGTTGGGCACGCCGGTTGCGGGCGCGGTGGCCTACGTGGGTGCGGCGATGACCACGTCGTGGACGGTGTGGTCGGGAACCGACCACACCGCCGTGCTCACCACCCTCGCCCTCGCCGCCGCGGCGACCGTGCTGGGGATCACGACCTCTCGTCTGCGGGTCACGATCGTCGGGACCGCGGGGCTGCTGGTCACCGTGCCGATGACGTTCACCGAGGTGCTGGGCTGGTCGGGCAGCGCCACGGCGGCGGTGCTGCTGCCCGTCGGGGTGGCCGTGACCGCCTGGGCCGTGCTGTCCAGCCGCACGCCGGCCGGGCCCGCCTGACGGTCGCTGGTCAGCCGAACACCGCGTCGGCCAGCCGGTCGACCTCGTCGGCGTCGATGGTGGTGGGGGTGAGCAGCACCTCGTCCGCCCCGAGGTCGCGCACCCGCGCCAGCGCCGCCCGCACGGCCGCCGGCGAGCGCAGGGACGCGACCGGCAGTGTGTGCTCCGCGGCGGGGCCGAGGAAGTTCAGGTAGCGCCGGAGGAACTGCTCCATCTGCGTGTCCGGGTCGTCGCCGACGGCGACGAAGGCCCCGGTCACCAGGCGTGGCGCCCCGTCCCGCCCCGCGTCGGCCCAGGCACCCCGCATCGCGTCGAGCGCCCCACCCACCTCCGCCGGCGCCAGCCCGAACGAGAAGCTCAGCAGCCCGTCGGCCCACCGGGCCGCACGGGCGATCGACCGCGGCCCCAGCGCCCCGACGAGCACGGGCACCGGCGACTGCACCGGGAACGGCTCGACGGGGCGCAGCGCGTCGGGGTGGGCGTGCTCGCCGGCCCACGTCGCGCGCAGGCGGGCGACGCCGTCCTCCAGCCGGGACAGCTTCGGGGCGTCCCAGTCGGCGTCGAGCGCGAGGTAGTCCTCCTGGCGTCCGCCGACCCCGACGCCCACCGTGAGCCGCCCGTCCGACAGCACGTCGATCGTGGCCAGCTGCTTGGCGAGCTCGACCGGGTGGTGGACGGGCAGCACGGTCACGTTCGTGACCAGCCGCACGCGGTCGGTCAGCACCGCGGCGGCGGCGAGCAGCGTGTGCAGCTCGGGGTTGGGGAAGCTGACGCGGTCACCGGCCGCCAGCGACGACCACGGGCCCGCGTCGACCCGTGCGCACCACTCGAGCACCCGTGCCCGGTCCAGCCCGGGTGCCATCACCGGCAGGTTGATCCCGACGTCCACGGCCCGCTCCCACGTCGCGTCGACGCGAGGGAGCCTACGTGAACCTGACGGACCGTCAGGACTCGTCGAGCAGGGCGGTGGGCACGTCGACCACGCGGCTGCGGACGTACTCGGCCAGGCCCTTGGCCTGCGGGTCGGGGCGGGTCGAGGACGACACGCCCTCGCCGAGCAGCCCGTGCAGCACCACGTTGACCGCCCCGAGGTTGGGCAGCGGGTGGCGGGTGACGGGGAGCTCGGCGGCCTCGGGCACCAGCTCGCGCACGCGGTCCACGGTCAGCCAGTCGGCCAACCACGCGGCCGCGGCCGGCGTCGTGCCCCACAGGCCGACGTTGGCGTTGCCGCCCTTGTCGCCCGATCGCGCCCCGACCACGGTGCCCAGCGGCACGCGGCGGGTGGTGCCGGTCGGGGCCGGCACGTCGGGGGCGGGCACCTCGGGGTCGCCGGTGGGCGCGTCCGGGGCGCCGGGGGTCTGCGCGACCGGTGTCCGGGTGCCGTCGTGGTCGACCACCACCTCGTCGACCTCGTCCTTGGGGACCAGGGCCGGCCAGTACACGCCGAACGGGGTGGCGTCGCCGGGCGGGGAGGTGAAGGTCGCCCCGGGGTAGGTGGCCAGCGCCAGCTCGACCAGACGCGCCGCGAAGGCCCGCTTGTCGACCAGCCGGGCGTCCCGGGCCTTGGCGGTCACCTGCAGCTGGGCAGCCGCCTCGGCGTTCACGTCGGCGTCGGGGTGGTCGGTGCGCAGCAGCCGGACGTCGAGCTCGTCGAGCTGGTCCACGGGCAGCACGCGGTCCAGGGTGCGCCGCACCAGGTCGGCCTTGGCCTCGACCTCCAGCCCGGTGAGCAGCCAGGTCATCTGGTTGCGGAAGCCGCCGAGCGTGTTGATGCAGACCTTGAGCTGGTCCGTCGGCGGCTCGCCGACGACCCCGTCGATCCGCACGCGGTCCGGGCCGTCCTGCGACAGGCGGATCGTGTCGAAGCGCGTGATCACGTCGGGGTTCAGGTAGCGGGCGGGGCCGATCTCGTACAGCAGCTGGGCGGTGACGGTGCCGACGGTCACGGCCCCGCCCGCACCGTCGTGCTTGGTGATCACCGACGAGCCGTCGGCGTGCACCTCGGCGATGGGGAAGCCCGGGTGCTCGAGGCCGGGGATCTCGGTGAAGAAGGGGTAGTTGCCGCCGGTGGCCTGGGTGCCGCACTCGATGACGTGCCCGGCGGTCACCGCCCCGGCCAGCCGGTCCCAGTCGTCGCGGGCCCACCCGAAGTGGGACGCCGCGGCACCGACGACCAGCGCGGCGTCGGTGACGCGCGGGCAGATCACGATGTCCGCGCCCCGCCCCAGCGCCGTGGCGATGCCCCACCCGCCGAGGTAGGCGTTGCTGGTCAGCGCGGGCATGCCGTGGTCGGCGAAGGGCCGGCCGGTGTCGAGGTGGGTGAACGCGTGCCCGGCGGCGGTGAGCTCCTCCATCCGTGGCAGCAGGTCGTCACCCTCGACGTGGGCGACGCGCAGGTCGAGGCCGGCGGCGGCGACCTGCTCGCGCACGGCTTCGGCCATCGCGGCCGGGGCGAGTCCGCCGGCGTTGACCACGACCTTCACGCCCCGCGCCGCCACCTCGCCGAGGTCGCGTTCGAGCTGCCTCAGGAACGTCTTCGCGTAGCCGCGTCCGTCCTTCTGCTGCCCGCGCCACAGGATCAGCATGGTCAGCTCGGCGAGGTAGTCGCCGGTGATCACGTCGACCGGACCACCGGTCAGGACCTCGCGGAAGGCGTCGAACCGGTCGCCGTAGAACCCCGAGCAGTTCGCGATCCGCAGCACGTCCTCGGCCACGCCGGCCTCCTCGTCGTCGACCCGCCCGACGGTAGTCGCCGACCTCCCACCGGAACGATCCGCCCCGCATCGTTCCGCCTCTGCCCGCGCCTACGCTCGGCGCCCCGTCCCGCCAGGAGGCCCCAGGATGTCCCGACTGTTCGACGTGTCCGGCCGGCAGGTGCTGGTGACCGGGGGGTCCCGGGGGATCGGCGAGATGCTCACCCGCGGGTTCGTGGAGGCCGGGGCGACGGTCTACATCTCCTCGCGCACCGCCGAGGCGTGCCAGGCGCTGGTCGACGAGCTCGGCGAGCAGGTGGTCGCGATCCCGGCCGACCTGTCCAGCCTCGAGGGCGTGCGGGCCCTGGCCGGGGCGCTGGCCGAGCACACCGACCACCTCGACGTCCTGGTGCACAACGCCGGCACGACCTGGGGCGCCGACCTCGAGGAGTACCCCGACGAGGCATGGGACAAGGTCCTGTCGCTGAACGTCAAGACCCCGTTCCACCTGACGGTGGCCTGCCTGGACCTGCTGCGGGCCGCGGCGACGCCCGAGCGCCCCGCCCGCGTCATCTCGATCGGGTCGATCGACGGCATCCAGGTCCCGCTGCTCGAGTCCTACGCCTACTCGTCGTCGAAGGCCGCGGTGCACCAGCTCACGCGCCACCTCGGCAAGCGGCTGGCCGGCGAGCACATCACCTGCAATGCCATCGCCCCGGGGCTGTTCCCGTCGAAGATGACGAAGTTCCTGTTCGACAGCGCCGGCGACGAGATCGCCGAGCGGACCCCGATGGGCCGCAACGGGCAGCCCGACGACGTGGCCGGGGCGGCGATCTACCTGGCCTCACCCGCGGCGAGCTGGGTCACCGGCGTGATCCTGCCCGTCGACGGGGGCATGTCGACCCTGGCGTGACGGCCGACGGCCCCGGACCGACGACAGGGGTCGTAGGACGGCGGCCCGCACCGGCGGTGTTACCTTCGCGTGCGACGTTCCTCATGTCGGGGCCACTTCCGCGAAAGGTCCGGCGATGCACCGCTCCACCCGCATCCGGCTCACCCTCTTCCTGGCCGTCATGGCCTGGCTGATGGTGCTGCCCCCCGCACAGGCCTACATCGACCCGGCGTCCAGCTCCATGATCCTGCAGGCCGTCGTGGCCGGCGTGGCTGCGGTCGGGACGGGCCTGGCGATGTTCTGGTCCCGTATCAAGTCGCTGTTCTCGCGGGGCGGGAAGACCGCCGGCGACGAGCAGCCGACCGAGAAGGTCTGAGCCCGTGAGCTCCACCGCCACACGCGTGGCCGGGTCGTTCCGCGACCCGGCCGGTTTCGTGTTCGAGCGCGACGGTGTCCTGTACCGCGAGGTCGACCGCAGCTTCGCCGACACCTGGGACGCCGTCGTCGCCTCCGGCCTCTACGACGCGCTGCACGAGCGGGGCCTGCTGGTCCACCACGAGGTCGTCGACACCTCGCTGGGCACCGACCGCGCCCACGTCGTCATCCGCCCCGAACGGCTGCCGGTCCTGTCGTTCCCCTACGAGTGGGCACCGGGCCAGCTGCGCGACGCGGCGCTGCTGACCCTCGAGATCCAGTCGGTCGCCCTCGAGCACGGCATGGTGCTCCGGGACGCGTCGGCCTACAACGTCCAGTTCCGCCGCGGCCGCCCCGTCTTCATCGACACGCTCTCCTTCGAACCGTGGGAGGAGGGCACGCCCTGGATCGCCTACAGCCAGTTCTGCGACCACTTCCTGGGCCCCCTCGCGCTGCAGACCAAGGTCGACCACCGCCTGCGCCGGCTGCTGGTCGCCGACGTCGGGGGCGTGCCGACCGACCTCGTCGCCGAGCTGCTGCCCGGCCGCACGAAGCTGCGCCCCGGCCTGCTGATGCACCTGCACCTGCAGGGACGGTCGCGGGCGAAGGCCAAGGAGGTCGACCCCGACGCCGAGCAGCGCCACGCGCGGTTCTCCCGGAATGCGATGGTGGGGCTGGTCCGCGGGCTGCGCAAGGCCGTCGAGGGCCTGACCTGGGACGGGGCCGGCACCACCTGGTCGGACTACGACGAGACCGCCGACCACTACGACGCCGACGCCCGCGCCGCCAAGGAGCAGGCCGTCCGTGACGCCGTCGCCGAGGTGCGCCCCGACCTCGTCTGGGACCTCGGCGCCAACACCGGCCGCTTCGCCGGGATCGCGGCCGAGTCCGGGGCGACCGCCGTGGCCTGGGACCTCGACGCCGGGGCCGTGGAGCGTGCCTGGCAGCGCATCAGCGCCTCGCCGCCGAGCACCGGCGACGTGGTCCCGCTCGTGCAGGACCTGGCCAACCCCTCGCCCGCGCTGGGCTGGGCCCACGCCGAACGACCCTCGCTGGCGGGGCGCGGTCCGGTGGACCTCGTGTTCGCGCTCGCCCTGATCCACCACCTCGCCATCGGCAACAACGTGCCGCTGGCCGACGTGATCGCCGAGCTGGCCGGCTTCGGGGACCACCTGCTGGTCGAGTGGGTCCCCAAGGACGACCCGAAGGTCCGCGTCCTGCTGGCGACCCGCGAGGACGTCTTCACGTCCTACACGCCGGAGGACTTCGACGCCGCGCTCGACGCCAACGGCACCGTCCTGTCGCGCACGCCGGTCCCGGGCACGGGGCGCGAGCTGGTCCTGCTGCGGACCGATCGACGATGAGCGCGGCCACGACTGCCGGGGACGTCCCGGCACCGGTTCGCGTGCTCGGTCGCGTCGCACTGCACCCGGTCCTGGTGGCGTGCTGGCCGGGGCTGGCCCTGTGGGCGTCCAACGTGGACGAGGTCCTGCCCGGCGAGGTGTGGCCCACGCTGTGGGAACCGCTGGTCGGTGTCGCCGTGGTGTGGCTGGTCGCCGGCCTGGCGCTGCGCTCGGCGCGGCGGGGCGCGATCGCGGCCACCGTCACGGCCATCGCCGCGCTCAACGCCGGCCGCGTGACGGGCGGGGCGCCCGGGACGCTGGCGATCGTCGTCGTCGCCGTGGTCGTGCTCGGCGGCGTCCTGCTGGCCTGGCGCCTGCCGAGGTCGGCCACGCTGCCGATGACCACCGTGCTCAACGTGCTGGCGGTGACGGCCGTCCTGCTGGCCCTGCCGCCGGTCGTCAGCACCTGGGGCCCCGGGGGCGGGGCCGCGACCGCGTCGCCCGCGGCGCTCGAGCTCGACGGCGACGCCGGCGGGCTGGCGGGGCGGGACATCTGGTACATCATCCCGGACCGCTACCCGCGCGCCGACACGCTCGCGACGGTCTTCGACTACGACAACTCGCCGTTCCTGTCGCACCTCGAGGACATCGGCTTCCAGGTCGCCGACGCGTCGCTGGCCAACTACCCGAAGACGGCGCACTCGCTGGCCGCGACGTGGAACATGGCGCCCATCGAGGAGCTGGTGCCGGACCCGCCGGCCGACGGCAGCGAGTGGGGCCCGCTGTACGCGCTGCTGCGTGACAACCGCCTCGGGCACGTCCTGACCGACGTCGGGTACGAGCACATCGTGCTCGGGACCTGGTGGTCACCGACGTCGACGTCGGCCACCGCCGACCGGGTGCTGCGGGTCGACACGAACTCCGAGTTCGAGACGGTCTGGCGCACCCAGACCCTCTGGCCCGCCCTGGCGGGCAACGACGAGACCGACGACGGCGACCTGTCGCTGCGGGAACGCAATCGGCGCTACTCCAGCTACCAGCTCGACCAGCTGGACCGGCTGGCCCACACGCGCAGCTCCCGGCCGCGCTTCATCCAGGCCCACATCACCGTCCCGCACGAGCCGTACGTGTTCGACGCGGACGGGTCGATGGTCACCGCCGAGCAGGCTGCCTCCCGGACCCGGGAGGAGAACATCACCAACCAGGTCACGTACCTCAACAGCCGGCTGACCGACCTGGTCGACACGCTCACGAGCGGCGACCCGTCGACGTGGCCCGTCATCGTCATCCAGTCCGACGAGGGCCCGCACCCCGGCGGCTCGGACCGGCCCGATGTACGACTGGACCACGGCGCCGACCGACGTGCTCGACGAGAAGCTGCGGACCATCTCCGCCATCCTGCTGCCCGAGTCCGACGTGGTGCTGCCCGAGGACCTCACCGGCATCAACACCTGGCGGTACGTGCTGGACGCGACCATCGGCACCGACCTCGGACCGATCCCGGACCCGCCCGTCGAGGTGTTCCCGGGCGAGGACCACCTGTACGAGTTCGAGGACGTCTCGGACCGCGTGCAGTGACCGACACCCCGACCACCTTCTACGAACCCCTCGACGACCGCGGAGACGTCGTCCGGGCGACGGTCGGCCACCACCGGACCGTGGTCACCCGACGCCCAGCACGCCGGTCCGCCGGCGGCGCTGCTCGGCGGGGCGATGCAGGCAGCGGTGGACGTCCCGCTGGCCCGGGTGACCTTCGAGATCCTGCGCCCCGTCCCCGTCACGACCCTGCACGGTCGCCACCGAGGTGGTCCGCCCCGGGCGCAAGGTCGCGATGGTCGAGGGCACGCTGGCCGACGACGACGGGCCGTGCCTGCTCGCGCGGGCCTGGGGGATCCGGAGGGCCGACCTCGACCTCGACGTGCCGGCGCCCGAGGCTCCCCTGGCCGCACCCGACGCGGCCGGCCCCGCCCCGTTCTTCCCCGTCGAGGCGGAGGTCGGCTGGCACACCGCGATGGAGCTGCGTTTCCTCTCCGGCGGGGCGTTCACCGAGCTCGGACCGGCCACCATGTGGGGACGCCCCCTCGTGGACCTGGTCGCCGGTCGGCCGTGGCACCCCCTCGAGCGTGTGCTGGTGCTCGCGGACGGGGGCAACGGCGCCTCCGCCTCCGCGGACGTGCGCCTCTGGATGTTCATCAACCCCGAGCTCAGCGTCCACCTGACCCGCCACCCCGAGGGCGAGTGGGTGGCGCTGGACGCCCACTCGGTGTACGAACCCCACGGCGTGGGGGCGGCGTTCTCCACGCTGCACGACGAACGCGGCCCGATCGGTCGGGCCGCGCAGTCGCTGTTCCTGGGTCCCCAGGGCTAGCTGAGCCAGCCCTGGGGACGTTCCCTCCAGGGGGCTGGGGACGTGTCAGCTGCCGGGGCGCTCGGCCAACGTGACGTCGACCTGGCGCTCCTGGCCGTTGCGCACGACGGTGAGCGTGACGGTGTCGCCGACGGGCTGGCGCTGGATGCGGCCGGCGAGCTCCTCGAAGGAGGTGACCGGCGTGTCGCCGATGGCGGTGACGATGTCGCCCCGCTGCAGGCCCGCCTCGGCGGCCGGGGAGCCGTCCTCGACCTGGGCGATCACGGCGCCCCGATCGACGCCGAGCCCGTACATCTGCGAGACCTGCGGGTCGACGGTCTGGCCGCGGACGCCGAGGTAGGCGTGGGCGACGCTGCCCTGGTCGATGATCTGGTCGGCGACGGAGGTCACGGTCGCCACGGGGATGGCGAACCCGATCCCGTCGGAGCCGCCACCGGAGGTCGCGATCACGGTGTTGATGCCGATGACGGCACCGGTGCCGTCGACCAGCGCCCCGCCCGAGTTGCCCGGGTTGATGGCCGCGTCGGTCTGGATCAGGTCCACCAGCGGGGCGCCCTGGGCGGTCACGCTGCGGTTGAGCGCGGACACGATGCCCGCGGTGACCGAGCCGTCGAGGCCGAAGGGCGACCCGATCGCGATCGTGCTGTCACCGATGGCGGGTGTGTCGGTCGCGAAGGTGGCGACGGGCAGGTCGGTGGCGTCGACCCGGACGACGGCCAGGTCCGAGACGGGATCGGTGCCGACGACCTCGGCGGCGTACTCCTTGCCGTCGGGCAGGGTCACCGACACCGACTGGGCGTTGGCGACCACGTGGTTGTTCGTGACGATGTAGCCGTCCGCGCGGTAGACGACGCCGCTTCCCGACCCGGCGCCCCGCGCGCTGCGTGCGTCGATGCGCACCACGGACGGGGTCACCTGGGCGGCGATGTCGGCGATCGAGCCCGCCGCCGGGGCGCTCGCCCCGTCCAGGGCCCCCGTCGCGTCGGTGTCGGCCTGCGCGACCGCCGGCGTGGTGACGGGGGCCGGGTCGTTGTCGGCCAGCGACACCGGCACGGCCACGGCCGCCGCGGCCGTGGCGGAGACGGCGGCGACGGCCAGGTACTGACGCCAGCCGAGCCGGAGGGCCGGGGGAGGCCCTCCGGGCCCGGCGGCGGGGGCCGGCGATGTGGGGGGCTCGCCGGCCGAGTCGGAGGAGGTGCGGGGCCACGCCCAGCTCGTCACGCGCGGACGACGGCGGTGGCGGTGGGGGCGGGACGGTGCCGACCGACCCCGCCGGGGTGTCGGTGGAGGGTTCGGAGGAGCGGACCGGGTCGTTGCTCGGTGGTCACGGCGTCGCCTCGGGATCGGGGGTGGGGGGGACGTCGATGACGGTACGGACGGCGGGGAATTGGCCGACCAGCCCCGTGCAAGGGTCGGGCAAGGACCGGGCAAGGAAGTGGAAGGCCGGCCGGGTACGCGAGCCGACGGCGTCGTAGGCTGCCGCCCGTGACCCACGATCTCGACGCGACGGAGGCGGCGTGTCCCAGCGGCTGCTGCTGGTCGAGGACGACGACGGGATCGCGCGTCCCCTGGCCGCGGCGCTCGCCAACGCCGGGTTCGAGGTCGACCGCGTCGCCACCGGGGCCGACGCCCTGGCCGCTGGCCACCGGGCCGACGCCGTCCTGCTCGACCTCGGCCTCCCCGACATGGACGGCGTGGAGGTCTGCCGCCAGCTGCGTCGGGCGGTGGCGCCGGAGGTGCCGATCCTCGTCCTGACCGCGCGGACCGGCGAGGCCGACGTGGTGGTGGCACTCGACGCCGGGGCCGACGACTACGTCACCAAGCCCTTCCGGCTGGCCGAGCTGCAGGCCCGCGTGCGGGCGCTCCTGCGGCGCAGCGGGGACGCCCCCGCGCCCGAGCGTTCCGTGCTGGCTGCCGGCGGCGTGGAGGTCGACGTCGCGGCACGCCGGGTCACCGTCGACGGCCGGGACGTCGACCTGACGCCGAAGGAGTACGAGCTGCTGGTGCTGCTGGTCCGCAACGCCGGCACCGTCGTCACCCGCGAGGCCGCCATGGACGAGGTCTGGGACGACCCGGACATGGTGGGCGGCTCGAAGACGCTGGACGTGCACGTGTCCTCGCTGCGACGCAAGCTCGGTGACGACCCGTCCCGGCCGCGCTTCGTCACGACGGTCCGTGGCGTCGGCTTCCGGTTCGAACGGTGAGGCGCCGGATCGTCACGGCCATGGTCGCGGTGCTGGCCGCGGCGCTGGTCGCCTTCGCCGTGCCACTGGCCATCGCGGTCCGGGGCCTGCTCGAGAACCGCACCCTGGACGACATGCAGGCCCAGGCCGAGTTCGCCGCCCAGTTATCTCGACCGTGCCGCGACCTGCCGCCAGGTCGAAGCCATCGTCCGCAGGCCGCCCGCCAGCGAGGGCATCGGCGTCGCTGTCGCTGTTCTCGCGCAGCACCGGTCAGCTGCTCCTGCGCCCCGCCGACCACCAGCCGACGGCCGGGTCCGAGCTGCCCCCGGCCCTCGAGCAGGGCGTCGTCGGACGTCGGCACGGGGCCGGCTCCGTGGCCGTCGCCGTGCCCCTGTCCACGGACGTGTGCCTGGACCGCCTCGTGCTGCACGCCGAGCAGTCCGACGCGGCGCTGAGTCGCCTCGGTCCGCCGGTCGTGGCTGGGGCTCGGCCTGGTCGGGATCGCGGTGCTGGCCCTCGCAGCAGGGGTCGGGCGGTTGGTGGCGGGGCGGCTGGCCCGGCCGTTGCACGACGTCGCCCACTCCGCGGCGGCGCTCGGCGAGGGGGACTTCTCCGTGCGGGTGCCGCGGTCGGACGTCGAGGAGGTCGACGCGATCGCCGTCGCCCTGGACCGCACCGCCGAACGCCTCGGGCGCGCGGTGGACCGCGGACGTGCCTTCGCCGCCGATGCCTCGCACCAGCTGCGGACGCCGTTGACCGCCCTGCGGCTGCAGCTCGAAGGCCTCGAGGCCCAGGGGGTGGCCCCGGAGGCCGTGGCCGCTGCGCTGCTCGAGGCCGACCGCCTCGAGGCCACCGTCGACGAGCTCGTGGCCCTGACCTCGTTGGACACCGCCGAGGAGACCATCGACCCCCGGACCCTCGTCGCGCCCCCGGTCGAGGCCGCCCGGGCCGCGGCACGCACGGCCGGCCGGGACCTCGACCTGCAGGTCGTGCCGGGTCCCCCGGTGCACACCCGCCCCGCCGCAGTCCGACAGGCGCTGCAGGTGCTGCTCGACAACGCGTTGCAGCACGGTCGCGGGACGGTCCACGTCGTCGTCTCGCCGACGCTGCCCGACGAGCCGGTGCCCGGCGGCGCGAGCCGCCAGGGCCTGCGCATCTGCGTGGGCGACGAGGGCCCCGGGCCCCGCCCCGCCGACCTGCACGCCCTGCGGTCCCGCGACCGCGGCGGCGACGGGACCGTGCTGCCCGTCTCGGGGGGGCGTGGCCTGGCGCTGGCCCGCGCCCTGGTCGAGGGCGAGAGCGGCCGGCTGACCACCGACGAGGACACGGCGGGCCGGACACGCGTCTGCCTGGTCCTGCCCGTCCGCGACGTCCCGTCAGCCTCCCCGGGCGATGGCGCGCATCACACGGGAGGCGTCTGAATCGGCCTGCAGGGGACCTTCCAGCGGCAGGTCCATCCGCAGCACCGGGCCCCCCTGCACGGCGACGTGGGCGCCGAGGTCCTCGAACACCTGGCGCATCGCGGTGTTCTCCACCAGGACGTAGTTGCGGAACTCGCGCACGCCCTCGCGCACCGCACGTTCGGCGAGGGCCTGCAGCAGCAGGGTGCCGATGCCACGCCCGCGCTGGCCCTCGGCCACGGTGACGGCCGCCTCCGCGGCGTCGGTGTCGTACGGCTCGCGGATGAATCGGGCGATCCCGAGGCCCGGGCCGTCGGGATCGGACGGGTCGATGGCGACCAGGGCGACGTGGTCGTGGCCGTCGACGTCCATGAGGGCGTCGAGCATGGACGGGGTCAGCTCGGTCACGTCGTGGCCGAACCGCATCAGCCTGGCCGTGGGGGAGAGGCGGTCGAATCCGTCGCGCAGTCGGTCGCGGTCGCTGGGTTCGAGGTCGCGGACACGCACGTCGGCACCGTCGCGCAGGCGCACGACCGTCATCGGGACGCTCCGAACCGTCGGGGACGGACACGACCGTAGACGTGATGGTTCACGGTTCCGTAAGCCCGCTGCCCACACTCCGGGTCGTACCGTCGACCCCGTCGCCATGGAGGAGTCCCGCATGCGCACCCGCCTGCCCGCCGCCGTCGCCGGCGTGGTGGCCGTCGGCCTGGCGCTCGGGCTGTCCGAGCTGGTGGCCCTGTTCGTCGACGGCGTGCCGTCCCTGGTCACCTCCGTGGGGTCGCTGGTCGTCCCCGTGACGCCCCCGGCCGTGAAGGACTGGGCCGTCGACGTCTTCGGCACGTCCGACAAGGGCGCGCTCGCGATCGGCACGGTGGTCATCACGCTGGTCGTCGGGGCCGTGGCCGGCGCCCGGGGACGGCGCGACCGGACGACGGCGGCGACGCTGGTGGCGCTGTTCACGGCGGTGGGCCTGGTCGCCGCCCTGATGCAGCCGCTGGTGTCCGGTCCCCTGGTCGTGCTCACCACGGTGGCGGTGGGGGCCATCGCCTGGGCCGTGCTGGTCGCGGCGTGGCGCCTGGTCGATGCCGGCGCCGACGTCCCCGGGCTGCCCGGCACCCCCGCGGGCGACCCGACCGACCCGGGTGTCGCCCGCCGGCGCTTCCTCGGCCTGGTCGGGGGAGCGGGGACGGTGGCCGTCGCCGCCGCCGTCGGGGCGCGTGCCGGCCAACCGTCGCCCACCGCGGCGACCAGCACCGAGCTGGCCCTGCCGACCCCTCGCCGTCAGCTGCCCACGCCCTCGTCGGCGGCGTCCTTCGACGTCGACGGGCTGGCCCCGATCCTCGTCCCCAACGACGAGTTCTACCGCATCGACACCGCCCTGTCGGTCCCGCGGATCGACGCGTCCCGGTGGACGCTGCGGGTGCACGGCATGGTCGATCGCGAGCTCGAGCTGTCCTACGCCGACCTGCTGGACCGCTCGTTCGTGGAGCAGGACGTGACCATCGCCTGCGTGTCCAACGAGGTCGGGGACGACCTGGTGGGCAACGCGCGGTGGCTCGGCACCTCGTTGCGCGCGCTGCTGGAGGAGGCCGGTGTCCGGGACGGGGCCACCCAGGTGGTCGGGCGGTCCATCGACGGCTTCACCGCGGGGTTCCCGACCGAGGCGGCCATGGACGGTCGGCAGGCCATGGTCGTGGTCGGGATGAACGGCGAACCCCTGCCCCCCAACCACGGCTTCCCCGCGCGGCTGATCGTCCCCGGCCTGTACGGGTACGTCTCGGCGACCAAGTGGTTGACCGAGATCGAGCTGACCACCCTGGACGCCTTCGACGCCTACTGGGTCCCGCGCGGCTGGTCCAAGCAGGCACCGATCAAGACCCAGTCCCGCATCGACGTCCCGCGCAACGGGACCCAGGTCGACGGCGGCGAGGTGGTCGTCGCAGGCGTGGCCTGGGCGCCCACGCGTGGGATCGACGCGCGTCGAGGTACGGGTCGACGACGGCGACTGGACCGAGGCCGAGCTGACCGAGCCGCTGTCCCCGGATGCCTGGGTCCAGTGGCGCACGACCGTGGCGCTCGAGGGCGGGTCCCACGACCTGCAGGTCCGCGCCACCGATGGCAGCGGGGCCACCCAGCCGCCCGGGCCGGTCCCGCCCCGCCCCGACGGGGCGGAGGGGTGGCACACGATCCGGGTCACCGCCTGACGCGGAGGCTGGCCGTGCGGCGCACGGGCTGGCACGCTTGGCGCACCCCGACCCCCGGACCGCCGTGCGCACGTGCTCACTTCCCCGTGTGGCCGGAGCCGTGCTGGCCCTGGCCCTGCTCGCAGGCTGCACCGACGCCTCCTCCGGCACCGCCGCCGCGGATCCCACGCGCCCCACGCTGACGGTGGTGCTGGCCGACGACTGGGCGAGCGCCCCGGCCTTCGTCGACGCCGTCGCGGACTTCGAGGCCGAGCGCGACGTCCGCGTGATCACCCGGCCCGCCAAGTTCGGCCAGCTCGAGGAGTTCATGCTCGCCGACCGAGCGGGGCCGCGGGAGGTCGACGTCGAGCAGTGGCATGCGTTCGCCGCCGGAGCGCTCGGCTGGGCACTGCCCGTCACCCAGCGGTTCGCCAGTGCCTACGCCGACGGCACCTTCCTCGACGGGGCCATGGAGGACGTGACCTGGGACGGCGAGGTCTACGGGGTGCCGCTGGACGTGAACGCGATGGTCATGGTCGTCAACACGGACCTGCTCGAGCGGTTCGGGCACACCCTGGACGACCTGCGGACCTGGGACGGGCTGGCGGAGGTCGCCGCGTCGGCGGCCGAGCAGGACGTCCGGCTGACCCACCTGCCCGCCTCGACGTGGAGCATGAACGCCTGGCTGCGGGCCAACGGCGGTCGGTGGTTCGAGCGTGACCCCGAGCAGGGCACGACGCTGCTGTTCGACTCGCGCGAGGTGCAGGAGACCTTCGACTTCCTGACGTCCCTGACCGCCGACGACGAACGCATGGCCGTCGCGGACGACGAGACCGACACCGACGCCGCGGCCTACCCGCTGTTCGTCGACCAGCAGACGCTGCTCCTGGCCACGGGGACCTGGGACGTGGCCCGGCTGATCGACGACGACCCCGGGTTCGCGTGGACCGTCGTGCCCATGCCGACCGGCCCGTCGGCGACCGGACCGGGGACGGTGCTCGGCGGCAGCAGCCTGTTCGTGACCGACCACGCCGACGACCCCGCCCTGGCGTGGGACTTCATCACCCACGTGGTGAAGCCGCAGTACGCCATGCGGTACGCCGAGGAGGACGGACGACTGCCCGGCCGCACGGACGTCCTCGCCGACCCGTTCTTCGACGACGTGCGCTACCGCGTGGCCGTCGACGCGCTGCCCCACGCCGCGGCCATGCAGCTGATCATCTACCCGCGGGTGATGGACCTGGCGACCAGCACGATCCGCGACGTGCTCAACCACGACACCCGAGAGCCCGACCCGTTCGCCCGACTGCAGCGCGCGGGCACGCAGATGCTCCGCAGCGGGCAGACCGACCGGTGAGCCTGCTCGACCGGGTCCCGCGCGCCCCGCTGGTCACCCGCCTGCTGGCGGCGATCACCGCGGTGCTCGCGATCAGCTTCGTCGTGACCTACCTGGTCGAATCGAACCTGACCCGGTCGGCCCTGCGAGCCCAGGCACTCGGCGTGCTGGAGCAGCGCGCGAGCCAGGCCCAGTCGGTGCTGCTCGACGACGTGCAGGAGATCCTCGTCGAGCTGCAGCAGGTCAAGTCCGCCTACGGCCATGGCGGTTCCGCGCCCGGCGGGACGGACGGACGCCAGGCCCTGACCGAGGGCCTCATCCAGGTGGCCGCCACGCGGCCGTTCACCGTGATCAGCGCCTACGACCGCGGCGGCAACCCGGTGGTCACCACGACTGGCCCCGTGCTCGCCCCGCCCCCCGAGTCGGTGTTCCTGTCGCACAGCGCCATGGTGACCGCCCGGGTGGTGCCGACCGCCGACGGGCGGAGGGCCTACGTGACCGGCGAGCTGATCGGTGAGGCCCCCGACGAGGTGCTCGTGGTGTTCGGGTACGTGTTCGACCGTGGCCTGGCCCGGGCGATCCGCGACGACACCGGCGGTGACGACATCGTGCTGCAGGCGGGCAGTGAGATCGCGGCGTGGTCCCTCCCGGGCGAGCTGGAGGGCGACGCCCTCGAACGGGTGGGGGTCGAGGAGGACCGGATCCCGGTCGTCGAGATCGGCGACCAGACCTACTGGGCCAGCTTCCGGCCCGTGGCGCGTCCGTCCGGGCCGTGGGGCGAGAGCGTCGACCTCGGCGTGCTGGTGCAGGAGCCGCTCGCCCGGCTCGACGCGCAGCTCGTGCGCAATCGCCTCGGGGCCGGCGCGGCGCTGCTCGTCCTCGCCACCGTGCTGGCGTGGATCGTCAGTCGCCGCATGACCAGGCCCCTGCGCGAGCTGACCGCCACCGCGGCACGGATCGCCAGCGGCGACCGGGACGCAGCGTTCCCGGTCACGACCGACGACGAGGTCGGGGTCCTGGCCCGGGCGCTGGAGGACATGCGCCAGGGACTGGGTCACCAGCTCGAGCTGATCCAGCGCCAGGCCGAGGCGCTCCGTGACGCCGGCGGGCGACTGGTCCACGCCCAGGACGAGGCCCGCCGCCGCATGGCCGCCGATCTGCACGACGGCGTCCAGCGTCAGCTCGTGATGCTGCGCCTGCACATCGGGTTCGGACGTGAACGTCTCCGCCAGGCGCCCGACGAGGCCGAGCGGGTGCTCGACGAGCTGTCGGCCGAGATCGACCAGGTGCTGGGCCGCCTGCGGGAGACCGCCCAGGGCATCTACCCGTCGATCCTCCGCGACCGCGGGCTGGCGGGGGCCCTGTTCTCGCTGGGCACGCGCAGCCGCCTGCCCGTCGAGGTCGCCACGACGCCCGACCCGCTCCCGCGGCTCCCCTACGACGTCGAGGCGAACACGTACTTCCTCGTCAGCGAGGCGGTCACCAACGCCATCAAGCACGCCGACGCCACCCGCGTCCAGGTGCAGATCGACCTCGCCGACCACCGCCTGCGCGTCGTGGTGCGCGACGACGGCCAGGGCTTCGACGTTGCGGCCCACCCGTCGGGGCGGGGACTCGGCACGATGCAGGACCGTGCACGTGCCCTCGGGGGCCGCTCGGCATCGCCAGCGGGCAGGAGGGGACGACGGTCACCGCCGTCCTGCCGCTGGTCGCGTCGGCCGGGTCAGTCGCGGGCGCGCTGGAGGAAGAACAGGACGGCGGCGACGCGTCGGTTGAGCTCGATGTCCTCGCGCAGACCGAGCTTCTTGAAGATGGCGTTGATGTGCTTCTCGACCGACCGTTCGGAGATCGACAGGTCCCGAGCGATGCCTCCGTTGCCCTTCCCGGTGGCCATCAGGGACAGGACGTCGAGCTCCCGCGGGGTCAGTCCGGCGAGGCGTGACATCGACCGGCGGTGCTGGGCCTCGAGGAGCGCGTCGACGATCTTGGGGTCCAGCACCGAGCCCCCCTGGGCCACCTCGGAGATCGCCGCAAGCAGCCGGTCGGCGTCGCCCAACCGCTCCTTGAGCAGGTAGGCCAGACGCTCCGAGCCCTGGCCGAGCAGCTCGAGCGCGTACTCGGGGTCGTCGTGCTGTGACAGGACGACGATGCCGATGTCGGGGTCCTGGGCGCGCAGCTCGTGCGCGAGGTCGATGCCCTCGGTCGTGAAGGTCGGGGGCATCCGGATGTCGAGGAGCACGACGTCGGGGCGCTCGCGGGACCACAGCTCGCGCAGCGCATCCGGGTCGCCGGCCGTGCCGAGGACGGACAGCCCGCCGACCTGCTCCAGCACGGCACGTGCCCCCTCGCGGACGAGGTAGTCGTCGTCGCAGATGAGCACGCGCAGCCCGGCGACCTCGGGCGGTGCCGAGGGGGAGGAGGACGGGTCACGTGTCATGGCCCCCACGGTAGGTCCGACTGGCCCGCGGTCGCGCGCACGTCCTGCACAGGTGGCCAGCCCGCCATCCGAGCGGGGGGGCACGCCGAACCACCGCCCGATCGTCCACCCCCGCCCCCGACCACCTCGGACCACGCGTGCGTATCGCCGTCATCGGCACCGGGATCGCCGGCCTGGCCTCGGCCTGGCTGCTCGACCGTCAGCACGAGGTGCACGTGTACGAGGGCGCCGACCGCCTCGGCGGCCACACCCACACGGTGCACGTGGACCGTCCCGGGCGTCCCGCGCTGCCCGTCGACACCGGGTTCATCGTCTACAACGAGCCGACGTACCCGATGCTCACGCGGCTGTTCGACGAGCTCGGCGTGGCCACCGCGGACTCGGACATGTCGTGGTCGTTGCGCTGCGACGCCTGCGACCTCGAGTACGCGGGCAGCCCCCGCGGCCTGGCCGCCCAGCCCCGGAACCTGGCCTCGCCCCGCTACGCCCGCTTCGTCGCCGACATCCTGCGTTTCAACCGGCTGGGGCGACGGCTCGTCGACGACGGGCGCACGCACACCACCACCATCGGGCACTTCACCCACACCCTCGGGTTCTCCCACGAGTTCACCCACCACTACCTGGCCCCGATGGCCGCGGCGATCTGGTCGACGGGCACCGGACCCGTCCTCGACTTCCCGCTGGGCACGTTGCTGTCCTTCTTCGACAACCACGGCCTGCTGGGTGTCAGCACCCACCATCCGTGGCGCACGGTCGTCGGCGGCAGCTCCAGCTACATCCCGCTGCTGTCCGCCCCGTACCGCGACCGCGTCCGTGCCGGGGACCCCGTCGTGGCCGTTCGCCGGGACCCCCACGGTGTGGACGTGGGCACCGCGTCCGGCGCCACCGACCGCTTCGACCACGTGGTCATCGCCGCCCACGCCGACGAGGCGCTGGGGATGCTGACGGACCCCAGTGCCCGTGAGAAGGAGCTGCTCGGGGCGTGGGCCTACTCGACCAACGACACGTGGCTGCACACCGACACCCGGCTGCTGCCTGCGGCGCGCGCTGCGTGGGCCTCGTGGAACTACCGCCTCACCGACTGCCGCAGCCCCGAACCCCGGGTGAGCCTGTCGTACTGGATGAACCGGCTCCAGCCGCTCGACACCGACATCGACCACGTCGTGACCTTGAACCCGGACATGCCTCCTGCGCCCGGCTCCGTGCTGCGCCGCATGACGTACACGCACCCCGGGTTCACGCCCGAGTCGGTCGCGACCCAGCCGGTGATGGGCGAGATCCAGGGCCAGCAGCGGACCTGGTTCGCCGGCGCCTACCACCGGTACGGCTTCCACGAGGACGGGCTGGTCTCCGCCCTGCGTGTCGCCGCCCGCTTCGGGATCAGCTGGCCATGACCACACACGGCTGGGTCGTCGAGGGCACGGTGGCCCACCGCCGCCATCGGCCGCGTCCCAACGCGTTCCGCTACCGCGTCTGGCACCTGCTGCTCGACGTCGACCACCTCGACGAGGTCGCCGACGGCGTCGTCGGGTTCGGGGCGGACACCCGCCGCCCCGTCGCCGTGCGCCGCACCGACCACTTCGGCGACGCGGACCGGCCCCTGCGCGAGAAGGTCGCCCGCTGGGTCGCCGGCCAGGGCGGCACGCTGCCCGACGGCCCACTGCTGCTCTACGCCTACCCGCGCGTGCTCGGCCACGTGTTCAACCCGGTGTCGTGGTGGTTCGCCCACGATCGTGACGGCACGCTGCGCCTGGTCGTCGCCGAGGTCCGCAACACCTTCGGCGACTGGCACGCCTACCTGCTCGACGACCTCGCCGTCGAGGGAGTCGAGCGGGGGAGCGAGCCCTCGCGTGTGGTGCGAGCCGCCCACGCCAAGGACTTCCACGTCTCGCCGTTCCTCCCGATCGAGGGGCTGTCGTACCGGTTCACGTTCCGGCCCCCGCCGCTGGACGGCGACGGGCCCGTCGCCGTGGCCATGCACGTCGACGACGCGTCCGGGGTCGTGCTCGACGCGAGCCAGGGCGGACGGCTGCGGCCGCTGACCACCGGCTCGCTGTGGAGCGCCATGGCACGCCACCCGCTGGTGACGATCTGGACGGTCGCGCGAATCCACCTGCAGGCAGTCCGCCTGTGGTGGCGCCGCACGCCGTTCCACCGCCGCCCCGCCCCGCCACCCACGGGACTGGACGCCGTGACGACACCCGACCGGCCCACCCGAGCCTCCGAACCATCGCCATCCCACGACCCGTCCCGAGAGGTCTCCGTGTGAGCGTCGCCACCCACCCCGCCGCGACCCCGGCCGATCGCCGCTACCTCGCGTTCGTCGCCTCGATGCTCGACAACCTGCAGGTGGGGCGACTGCGCCTGGTCCGCCCCGACGGGCGGTGGCGGGACTTCGGGGACCCGGACGCGGACCTGACGGCGGACCTGGTCGTCCACGACTGGTCGTTCTTCCGCAAGCTCGTCACCGGGGCCTCGGTCGGCGTGGGCGAGTCGTACATGGCGGGGGACTGGGAGTCCGACGACCTGGTCAGCCTGTTCCGCATCCTCGTGGCCAACCGTCGCGCCCTGCGCGCCCTGACGCCCGCGGCCCTGCTCAACATCCTCGGCGACGTCGTCGTGCATCAGGTCCGCGCCAACCGGCTCGGCCAGTCGAAGAAGAACATCGCCGCGCACTACGACCTGTCCAACGACCTCTACCGGCTGTTCCTCGACGACACCATGACCTACTCGGCCGCCCTGTTCGAGCACCGTGGCCAGTCGCTGGAGGACGCCCAGCGGGCCAAGTACCGGGCGCTGGCCGAGAAGATCCACCTCGACGGGGACTGCCACGTCCTCGAGATCGGCTGCGGGTGGGGAGGCTTCGCGATCTTCGCCGCGTCGACCTACGGCTGCCGGGTGACCGGCATCACCCTGTCCGAGGAACAGGCCGAGCTCGCACGCGAACGGGTGTCCGCCGCCGGCCTGGACGCGCTGGTCGACATCCGCCTCGTCGACTACCGCGAGGTCACCGGCCAGTACGACCGCATCGTGTCCATCGAGATGCTCGAGGCCGTCGGACACCGCTTCCTCGGCACGTACTTCGAGCAGGTCGACCGCCTGCTGGCCCCCGACGGCCTCGCCGCCATCCAGGTCATCACGATCCCCGAGCAGCGGTACGACAACTACCGTCGCCGCCCCGACTTCATCCAGCGCTACATCTTCCCCGGTGGGCACCTGCCCAGCCTCGAGGCGATGTGCGAGGGGATGGGCGAGCACAGCCAGCTCTACGTCGAGCAGGTCGACAACATCGGGATCCACTACGCCGAGACGCTGCGGCGCTGGCGCGAGCAGTTCCTGTCCAACGTCGACGAGGTCCTCGCCCTCGGCTTCGACCAGCGGTTCGTCAGGATGTGGGAGTTCTACCTCGCCTACTGCGAGGCGGCCTTCCTCGCGCGCTACATCGGCGACCTGCAGCTGGTCCTGACCCGCCCCATGAACGGCACGCTGGGGATCGGCCCCTATGGCACGCAGCTGGCCCTGGTCCGCGAGGCCGACCTGCCGCGTGAGGGGGTGGTGGCATGACCGCCCGAATCCCCCTCAGCGCACGGGGCGTGGACGCGGTCATCGACCGGGGCCTGCTGCCCGACCCTGCGCTGCGCGCCAGCATCCGCGCGCTGCTGCGCCGCCGGCTGGCGTCCGAGGACCCCGGCACCCCCGAGGGGCGTGCGGCGCAGAAGGCCGCCCGGCTGCAGGCGTGGTCCCACGCCCCGGTCGCGCTGTCCACCGACGAGGCGAACGACCAGCACTACGAGGTCCCCACCGAGCTGTTCGAGCTGATGCTCGGCCCCCGCCTGAAGTACTCGTCGGCGTACTGGCCCGACGGCGTCACCACCCTCGCCCAGGCCGAGGAGGCCATGCTCCGCCTGACCTGCGAGCGCGCCGACCTGCGCGACGGCCAGGACGTGCTCGAGCTCGGGTGCGGCTGGGGCAGCCTCACGCTGTGGATGGCCGAGCGCTATCCGTCCTCGTCGATCACCGCCATCTCCAACTCGGCCACCCAGCGCGACCACATCGAGAAGCGCGCCATGGAGCGTGGGCTCGGCAACGTCGAGGTGCGCACCTGCGACGTGAACGACTTCGACACCGCCCCGGCCTCCGTGGATCGCGTCGTGTCGGTCGAGATGTTCGAGCACGTGCGCAACCATCGCGAGCTGCTGCGCCGCATCGGCGGGTGGCTGCGCCCCGACGGGGCGGTGTTCGTCCACGTGTTCGCCCACCGCGAGCTGCTGTACCCCTTCACCGCCGGGGCGAGCCGCGGGGACTGGATGGCGCGGCACTTCTTCACCGACGGCGTGATGCCCAGCCACGACCTGTTCCTGCACCTGCAGGACGACCTCGTCGTCGACCACCTCTGGGCGGTCGACGGCACCCACTACAGCCGCACGCTGGAGGCGTGGCTGGTCCAGCTCGACGAGCACCGGGACCGCGCGCGGCAGCTGTTCGCCGACACCTACGGCGCCGACCGCGCCGAGGCGTGGTACCACCGCTGGCGCGTGTTCACCCTCGCCTGCAGCGAGCTGTTCGCCTTCGACGGCGGCGCCGAGTGGCACGTCACCCACGCCCGCCTGCGCCCCCGCCGGACCTGATCCCGCCCCCCGCGCGTCGGTGTGCTGGAATGCGCGGCCGACCCGACGAGGCGTGAGGGAGACATGGCGATCTGGGCGACGCTGGCCGCGGCGCTGTTCGTTGGCGTGGCGATCTTCCAGGTCGGACTCGCGCTCGGGGCGCCCTGGGGCGCCCACGCCTACGGGGGCCGCGCGGTCGGCCCGGACGGCCGGCTCCCGGGGGCGTTCCGTGGCATGAGCGCCCTCGCGGCCCTCTTCGGCCTGTTCGCGGCGGTGATCGTGCTGGGACAGGGCGAGGTGATCGAGCTCGGTGGTGTCGCCGATTCCACGCTGACCGCCATCACCTGGGCGCTGGCGGGACTGATGCTGGTGAACACGCTGGCGAACGCGACGTCGACCAGCCGCATCGAGCGCATGGCCCTCGGGGGCGCCACGGGCTTCCTCACGATCTGCTGCGTGGTGCTGGCCCTCGGGGGCTGACGCCCCGCGGGCGTCACCGGGCACCGATCTTGCGTGAGCACACCGGCCACGCGGTCCAGCCCTGCTCCTCGAGGACCCGCTCGGCCACCACCATCTGGGCGACCGGGGCGGCGTCGCCGGCGTTGGCGGCCATCCCGGCGTCACGGAACTCGTCCCAGGTGCCGGGCTCGAAGTGCAGGCCGCCCTCGAAGCGGGTGTCGTCGTCGGCGCCGTAGGTCCAGTCCGCGGAGCCGGGGAGCGGATCGGCCTCGGCGTCCCACTCGCCGGACTCGCAGTCGGCGAGCTGCATCCAGACGGTGAGGGGCTGCTCGATCTGCTCCACGCGGTCCAGGGCCGCGGCCACGACCCCGGGCTCGACGTCCAGGCTGTCCGAGGGCGAGGGCGAGGGCGTCGGGGTCGCCGTCGTGTCCGCGTCGGACGTCCCGCTCCGCAGCAGCAGTGCGGCCACCAGCGAGACGGCGGCCACCACCGCCAGCACGACGCTGGGTCGTGCCGGCCATCGCTCCCAACGTCCGGTCGGCATGTCACGAGCCTACGGGTGCGTGGACGGCCGGTGCTGACCGATCGGTCAGTCGCGGTCGAGGGGATCGTCGTCGCCGGCCCTCGGCGGCCGCCCGCCCGTGAAGGGACGCGTCGCCATGCCGCGCAGCCCGGTCACGACGTCGTCGATGCGGCGCGCGGCCTCGTCGAGGTTGCGGGGCGGGACCATCATGCGGCGCACGCCGTCGAGGTCGCGGGCCACCTGCTCGATGCGGTCGAGGCTGCTGGAGACGCCGGTGGCGTCCATGGTCCGCACGATGCGCTGCAGCATGGCGGAGACGTCGATGAGCTGTTCGGACACCTGCTTGAGGTTCTCCGAGGCCGTGCGGATGTTCGCGGCGGTCTCGGGCAGGCGCCCCAGCTCGTCGCGCATCTGCGAGCTCCACCCGAGCGGGTTGGAGGGGCGGGGTCCGTCGGCCATGACGTCGATGCTACGTCAGGCGGTCTCGCCCGCGCGGCGAGCCCGGCGCCGTTCGGCATCGGCCCGTGCCCGCGCCTCGGCCTCCTCGGGCGTCGGTGCCGTGCCCCCGAGGTGGGCGGGGACCCACCACGCGTCCTCGTCGGATGCCGGGGACTGGGGGTAGGTCCGTGCGGCGCGGTCCACCAGCTCCCCGATGCGGGCCATCAGCTCGTCGGTGACCGCCGCCGGGTCGTCGTCGGGTCCCGGGTGCAGCGGCGCGCCGAAGTCCACCGTGATGACGACGTTGCGTGTCTTCAGCGCCCGCGGGCGCGCCTTGGTGAACAGGCGCTGGCTGCCCCAGACGGCCCCGGGGACGATCGGCACGCCCGCCTCCTGCGCCATGCGCACGGTGCCGCTCTTGCCGGGCAGTGGGACGAACGACTGGCTGATCGTCGATTCGGGGAACATGCCCACCAGCTCGCCGGCGCGCAGCAACCCGACGGCGTGGTCGATCGTGGCCGACGCCGCCCCGCCCCGGTCGACCGGGATGTGCTTCATGGCACGCATGAGGGGACCGGACACGGCGTGGTCGAAGGTCTCCTTCTTGGCCGCGAAGCGCGTGAGGCGGCGCATGTCGGTGGCCTTGAGGACCCCGTAGCCGACGAACGTGAAGTCGAGGTAGCCGACGTGGTTGGTCGCGATGATCGCGCCACCCGTCTGCGGGACGTGCTCGGCCCCCGTGACCCGCACGTCCCAGCGCTGGGCGCGGAAGACCGTGAGCAGGGTGCCGATGACGGATCGGTAGACGGGTTCCACGCGGGCGTCCGGGAGGCAGGCAGTGGGGGAGGGGGCCAGCCTACGGGACCGTAGGTGTGGTGCGTCAGTCGCCGTCCCAGGCCTCGAGGTCGGCGTCGGCCTCGGCCCAGACGACGTCCCAGGCCGCGATGCGTCCGTCCTCGAGGTCGGCCCAGCCCGTCCCCACCTGGGCGTACTGGTGGGCGTCGGCGCGGAACCGGACCGTGAAGCGGACGGCGGCGCGCTCGTCGTCGCCGAGGACCTCCTCGATGGTGGCGACGGCCCGACGCCCCGCGTACTCCGCCCAGGCCTCGCGCGCCTGGTCGAGGCCGTCGTGGCGGTCGCCGGAGGTGCGGTCGACCACGACGACGTCGTCGGTGAACACCGCGTCGGGCGCGTCGGGGTCACCGGCCAGCACGTCGGCGAGCCGGTCGAAGGGCGGGGGCAGGGCCGGGTCCGTCACGAGGCCCGCTCCGCGGTGGTCGCCGGGACGGCGGCCGGGGCGCCGCTGATCCGCTGGGGGTGGGTGTAGACGTTGGCGCGGTCGGGGCGCAGGAAGCCCACGAGCGTGACGCCGAAGTGGTCGGCGACCTGCACGGCCAGGGTCGACGGGGCGCCGATGGCCGCGACGACCGGCACGCCGGCGACCACGGCCTTCTGCAGCAGCTCGTACGACGCCCGCCCCGACAGGACCAGCACCTGGTCGTCCAGTGGCAGCTGGCGGTCGAGCAGCGCCCCGCCCACCAGCTTGTCGACGGCGTTGTGCCGGCCGACGTCCTCGCGCACGTCGACGACGCGACCGTCGGGCGTGGCGCGGGCGGCCGCGTGCAGCCCCCCGGTCGCGTCGAACGTGGGCTGGTGGGTGCGCAGGGTGGCGGGCAGGCCCACGAGGTCCTCGAAGGGCACGACGACGTCGCCGCCGACAGGGGCCAGCCCGGCGTCCGCGAGGGCCTCGAGCGACGCACGGCCGCACACGCCGCACGCCGAGGACACCAGGCCGTGGCGGTCCAACGACGACAGGTCGGGCAGGTCGGGCCGGGACAGGGTCACGGTCACCACGTTGCCGGTCTGTACCGGGTCGTCCTCGTCCCGCACGCACCAGGCGACGTCGAGCACGTCCCGTGGGCCGGCCACCACGCCCTCGGCGAACAGCCAGCCGACCGCGAGCTCGTGGTCGTCGCCGGGCGTGCGCATGGTCACGGCCAGGCGTTGCGACGGTCCACCGGCCGCCGCGACCCGGATCGCGAGGGGCTCCTCGACCGCCAGCACGTCGTCGAGCGGCTGCGCGTCCCCGTCGGTCATCCGACGGATGGGGACCGCACGGGTGCGACCGGGCCGCTGCATGCCACCTCCTCCGGTGTCTGGTCAGGCTAGCCACGGTCCGTCCCCGGCCCGGCGCCGAACCCCGACCGTCAGTCTCCCCACCTCCCAGGAAGACCCGGCATGCCCGACGCCTTCGATCGCGCCCGTCGCCGCCTGGATCCTGTCCTGGAGCACCTGGACGTCGCCGACTTCGTCGGGCCCGACACCGACATCCCCGCCCCGGACGTCGCCACCGACGCGCTGGTCATGGGCTGGATGGTCGACGAGTACAACAAGATCCGGCGCGGCCACCTCGTGGCCGACCTCGCCGAGGAGCAGGGGTCCAGCCTGCGCGTGGCCGCCGACACCCAGGCCCTGTCGCGCATCGCCGAGGCGGTGGACGCCAAGGGCAACGCACGGCTGTTCGGCAACGGGAAGGGCTGACGGTGCCGACCACCCACGTCGTCCTGTTCACCCGCGACCTGCGCGTCCACGACCACCCCGCGCTGGCCTCGGCGGTGGACGCGGCCGACCACGTGGTCCCGCTGTTCGTGTTCGACGACCGCATCCTCGGCTCGGCCTACGCCGCGCCGAACCGCTGCCAGTTCCTGCTGGATTCCCTGGCCGACCTGCGCCGCAGCCTGCTCGACCGTGGCGGGGCGCTGGTGGTGCGGCGGGGCGACGTCGCCGACGAGGTCCGCGCGGTGGTCGACGACGTCGGTGCCGAGGTCGTGCACCTGTCACGCGACGTGTCGGCCTATGCCCGCGGCCGCGAGCGCCGCATCGCCGAGGCGCTCGACGGCACCGGCTGCGAGGTCACCACCCACCCCGGCCACCTGCTCGTCGAGCCCGGCGAGGTCACCCCGACCGGCGGCGACCACTTCAAGGTGTTCACGCCGTACTGGCGACGCTGGAAGGACGCCCCGCACCGCCAGCCCGTCCCCGCCCCCGATGCCGTGTCGCTGCCCTCGGTGCAGCGGGGCACCCTGCCGGCGCTGGCGGACCTCGTGGACGGGGCTCCGTCACCCGAGGTGCAGCGGGGCGGCCAGTCCCGCGCCCGCGAGCGCCTCGACTGGTGGCTCGACGGGCCGATCGCCGACTACGACGACTCCCGCAACGACCTCGCCGACCCCGACGGGACCTCGCGGCTCTCGGCCCACCTGCACCTCGGCACGATCTCGGTCGCCGACATCGCCGACCGGCTGGACCTGCGCCGGCGCGGCCACGAGCCGTTCCTGCAGGAGCTGTGCTGGCGCGAGTTCAACCACCAGCTGCTCGCGGCCGCCCCGTCGCTGCCGCGCGAGGACTATCGGACCAAGCACGACGACTGGGTCGACGACGACGACGCCTTCACGGCCTGGTGCGAGGGTCGGACCGGCTACCCGGTCGTGGACGCCGGCATGCGCCAGCTGCAGCGGGAGGGCTACATGCACAACCGCGCTCGCATGATCACCGCGTCGTTCCTCACCAAGCACCTGTACGTGGACTGGCGGCGGGGCGCGGACCACTTCGCCCACTGGCTCGTCGACGGCGATCTCGCCAACAACTACGGCCAGTGGCAGTGGGTGGCGGGCACGGGGACCGATTCGCGCCCCAACCGGATGTTCAACCCGATGACGCAGGGGGAGCGGTACGACCCCGACGGCACCTACGTGCGCCGGTACGTGCCCGAGCTGGCCGAGGTCGAGGGTCGTCGCGTCCACCAGCCGTGGGAGGGGCAGGGCAGCCTGCTCGACGACCTGGACTACCCCGCGCCCCTCGTGGACCACCGTGAGGCGCGCGAGCGGTTCCTCGCTGCACGCGGCGCCGACTGACGGCGGCGCCGCGTGCCGGTTCGGTCGCCACAGCGCGTAGCATCCGCCGGACCCGTGGTGGGGAGCTCACGTGCGCGTACTGGTCGTCGACGACGACCCCGACTACCGCCTCATGCTGCGCATGCAGCTGGAGATCCGGCACGGCGTCGACGTGATCGGCGAGGCCGGGGACGGGGGCGAGGCGCTCGCGTTGCTCGACGGGTCACGCCCCGACGCCATCGTGCTCGACCTGATGATGCCCGGGATGGACGGCTTCGAGACGATCACGCACCTGCGTGCGGACCACCCGGAGGTGCCCGTGGTCGCGTACTCCGCGGTGACGGGGCGCCAGGCCCAGGAGCACTGCGACCGCCACGGGATCCCCCTGCTGCGCAAGTCCGGGGACACGGCGCTGCTCGTGGAGACCCTGCAGGGCCTGGTCCGCTGACGGCCGGGTTGGCACCATGGACGTCGGGCGGTCCGGACTAGCCTGCCCCGTCCCCCCACGGACCAGCACCCGGCGAGGACGCGCCCCACGTGGCCGACAACGACCGACGTCGCGACGAACGCGGCCTGCGCCTGCCGAACGAGCTCTCGGGCCAGCTGCCGGCCTTCCTGCGCGACCTGCTCGCCAGTGAGCCGGCGCCGCCCGAGGACGCCGAGGTCCGGCTCGACGAGGAGCAGCAGGAGGTCGCCGACGCGCTGGTCGAGCTCGGCGTCGAGGCCGAGGAGGCCGCCGAGGCGGTCCGCACCGGGCGGGTGCCGCTGGCGATCGCCCGCCACCGCCGCCGCGAGAAGGGGCGCTTCAGCCTCGAGGAGCTCAGCGAGCGCTCCGGCGTCCCCGAGGAGCTCATCCGCGAGCTGCACATCGCCCTCGGCGTGCCGATGCGCGAGCAGTTCTCGAAGGCGGACCTGCAGTGGGCCCGCAACACGCGCCGGTTCCTCGACGTCATGAGCGTCGAAGCGCTGATCCGCTCGGCGCGCGTGCGCGGCAGCGCGCTGTCGGCGGTCGCCCGGGCCGACCTGGCGACCATCCGCGACGAGCTCCTGCTGCCGATGCGGCAGGCGGGGGCCGACGACCTCACCATGGCCGTGGCGCTGGCCGAGTCGACTGAGGCGCTGGAGGACATCGCCCGCCAGGCGCTGGTGCACAGCTACGAGCTCCAGCTCGACATGCACCTGGATGGCGAGCTGGTCGCCATGGCGGCCCGGTCGGAACGCGAGGAGGTCGACATCGCCGTCGGGTTCCTCGACGTCGAGGGGTACACGGCGTTGTCCGCACGCATCGACCCCGCCGGGCTCGACGCCGTGATCGAGGCCTTCGAACGCCGGGTCCTCGAGGTCACCGCCACGCTGCCCGGTGTCAGCCCCGTGAAGTACCTCGGCGACGCGGTGATGCTGGTGTCGGCCGACCCGGTCGAGCTCGCGGACGCCATGCTGACGCTGACCGAGCCCGTCGAGGGGCTCGCGGACGCCCCGTTGCGGGGCGGGATGGCCTTCGGCGCCGTGCTGGTGCGCGAGGGCGACTACTTCGGCACGCCGGTGAACCTCGCCGCGCGCCTGACCGACCAGGCGCGTGCGTGGAAGGTGCTGGCCGACGACGACCTCGCGGACGTGCTGGGGGAGGCCTTCGACGTGCGGGCGGTGCGTCCGGTCCGGATCCGCGGTGTCGGGACGCGGCGCCCCCTGGCGGTGCTCGGGCGACGGGGCGGGGCCGACGAGGAGGAGTAGGTCAGCCCGCCGGCAGGTCCAGCCGCGGCTCGGCGCCGTCGGGCGTCACGTCCCAGGTCTGGAACGGGAGGTCGTAGAAGCTGCGGGACCGCACGACCGCGGAGCCGGCGCGCAGACCCACCCCGTTCTTGCGGCACGCCGCGTCGTCGCTGACCTCCTCGGTGGTCACGCGCTTGGTGAGCGTGGCCTGCCACCCGCTGGCGGTGGCCGTGACCTCGGCGGCGGCGCAGTCGGCCGGGGCGCCCTCGACCGGGGTTCCCGCCCACGGGACCGTGCCCATGAGCAGCGCGATCGCGATCCCACCGAGGGCCAGTCGCACCACCATCTTCACGGCCTTGACGGCCAGCCACACGACGACCACCCCGCCGATGATGAGCCACAGCGACAGCGTGCCGCCGCCGAGTGCGTCCTGGACGGGGTCGAGCAGCGCCTGCACGTGGACTCCGGGAGGTGGGGGAGCGGGGCCGTAGCATGCCGCCCCGCACGGACGAGTCGAACGAGGTGCTGCGATGGCGGGTCCCGTGGAGCTGCAGGTCACACGCCTGCACCCGGACGCGGTCGCGCCCGCCTACGCCCACGACGGCGACGCGGGTCTGGACCTCGTGGCCGTCGAGGACGTCGAGCTCGCCCCCGGGCAGCGCCACGCCGTGGCCACCGGGTGGGCGATGGCCATCCCCGACGGCTGGGTCGGGCTGGTCCACCCGCGCTCCGGACTGGCGCTGAGGCAGGGCCTGACGGTGGCCAACGCCCCCGGCACGATCGACGCCGGCTACCGGGGCGAGGTCAAGGTGATCCTGGTCAACCTCGGCACCGATGCGGTGGCCGTCCGCGCCGGCGAGCGCATCGCCCAGCTGGTGCTCCAGCAGGTCGGCCGCGCCGACGTCGTGGAGGTGGAGGCGCTCGACGACACCACCCGCGGGGCGGGTGGATTCGGCTCGACGGGCACCCGCTGACGGCCACGTCCGACACGTGCACGACGCCGGTGGGTCGGTTTGCCGGTCGCTGGGGCCTCGGCTACCTTCCCGCCCCCACGCGGTAGTAGCTCAGTTGGCTAGAGCGCCACCTTGCCAAGGTGGAGGTCGCGAGTTCGAATCTCGTCTACCGCTC
>CAWCLK010000051.1:0-14691 GCA_963796225.1 uncultured bacterium | reverse complement strand
GTGCAGCAGCTTCACGCTCGACGGATGTCCTGCCTCGGGAACTGGTCGCAGCGACCGTGCAACCTGCTGGTGTGCAGCAGCTTCACGTCCCCGACCGTAGCCACGGGGTACGACATCGCCGTGCAGGCCCCGACGCGGGTCGGTCAGTCCCCGACGCGGGCGGGGAGGTGGACCACGAACCGAGCACCGCCGTGTGTGGATGCGTCGACGCGTGCGCTGCCGCCGTGCAGCTCGGCGAACAGGCGCACGAGGCTGAGCCCGACGCCGGTCCCGAGAGCGGAGTCGGCGTGCGTGCGGCGTGTGACGAAGGGGCGGAACACGTCCTCCCGCAGGCGCGCGGGAACACCCGGTCCCTCGTCCTCGACGACGAGCTCGATCCCGTCCTGGACCTGTCGGACGACGAGGCGCACCGGTGTGTCCGCCGGGGTGTGTCGGAGAGCGTTCCGGAGGAGGTTGTCGATGATCTGGGCAGTCCGGTCGGGGTCGAGGTCGGCGACGAGGTGCGGGACGTCGACGTCCACCTCGTGCCCGGCATCGTCGGGAAGCAGCTCGACGACCTCATCGACGAGGTCCCGGAGGACGGTCGGCCGGCGCTCGGCGGTCATCGTGCCCCGGGTGAAGCGGTCGAGGTCGAGCAGGTCGTCGAGCAGGCGGCGGAGCAGGGAGGCGTGGGTGAGGATGCGGTGACCGGAGGGCTGCCGCTCGCTGTGCGGCGGTCCGGGCTCCGGCTCCATGTTCCGGGCGTCGATGAGGATGGCGTCGATGTGCGACCGCAGGTCGTGGGCCGCCGCGGCCAGGAAGGCGTCCTTCCACCGGTCCCGGTCGCGCAGCTCGTCCGCCTCGTCGCGGCTGCGGGCGAAGGCCTCCTGCAGCGCCGCCTGGGCCCGGCGAGCATCGGTGATGTCGCGCAGCATCCAGCGCAGCTCGGCTGCGTGGAGTCCGCCGTCGTGGTGCGGGACCACGACGGCGGAGACGACCACCGGGGCGTGGTCCCGTGGGAGCACCACGAACTCGGTCGTGGCCGGTTCGGGGGCGAGCGTGCGGAGGAACGCGCTGAACCCGGGACGCTCCCGCCGGGACAGGAACACCCCGAGCCACCGGCCCGGCAGCTGCTGCTGGTCCACCGCGAGGAGCCGTGCGGTCGCCGCGTTGGCCTGCTGGACGATGCCGTGCGTGTCGGTCACGAGGTAGGGCTGGGGGGCGTGCTGGAACAGGTCGAGCAGGCGCTGCCGCTCGAAGTACATGTCGTCCTGGGCCGCCTGCAGCTGGGCGTTCTGCCGGTTCAGCTCCTCCAGGGCGACCTCGAGCTCCTCCAGCGCCATGCCCAGCGTCGCGATGTCGCGGCCGATGCTCGGGCTGTCGGCGGTTCCCACCAGCTGTCGGACGAGAGCATCCAGCAGCTCCCGCAGGTCACGCAGCTGGTCGGCGCCCGCGGACGCCCCCACCCCGAGGATGGGGTCGTTCGCTGCCCCCGGCGGTCCTGTCACGTCCTGTCGCGCCGTCCACTTGCGAGCCGGATCCGATGCCCCCGCCGACCCGGTTCGCCCAGCGTGCCCGCGGCCCCCCGTCGGCGCCCCCGTACGAACGGCCGGTGGCCGTGAGGACAGGGGCAGGGACAAAGGTCCTTTCGGCAGGCGGTCTGTCGGACATCCACGGACTGGCGGCGCCGGGTATCGTCGTTGACGGGGCAACCTAGCCCGGGGGCAGCATGTCGGATCGAGCGGGTCGTCAGGAGCTTCGTCGGGACGAACGTGCCGAGGAGCTGGTCCAGGACGGTCCGGTGTCGGTCCTGCTCGTCGACGACCATGCGGTCGTGCGTGAAGGAATTCGACTGCTGCTCTCGGCGTGCCCGGCGCGGACGCGGGTCGTCGGCGAGGCCAGCACCATCGCCGAGGCGCGACAGCACCTGGCCACGACACCGGTCGATGTCGCACTCCTCGACGTCATGCTGCCGGACGGTGACGGGATCCAGCTGTGCCGCGAGATCCGCCAGGTCCACCCGGAGACCGCCTGCGTCATCCTCACCTCGCATCCCGACCCCCACCTCGTGCTGGCGGCGACCCTCGCCGGCGCTGCGGACCACCTGTCGAAGGATGCCACGCCGGACCGGGTCTGGGCCGCCGTCCTCTCCGCCGCACGAGGCGAGCGACGGCTCGACGACGCGGCCATGGCCGCAGCGCTCGACAGCCTCGTGCACGAGTCCGGCTCAGTGGACGAGATGGCCGACCTGACCGACCAGGAGCACCGCGTCTTCGCACTCGTCGGCGAGGGACTCAGCAACCGCGAGATCGCCGAGCAGCTGCACCTCACCGAGAAGACGGTGAAGAACTACCTGTCGCGGGTGCTCGCCAAGCTGGGCATGCGTCGGCGCACCCAGGCGGCCGTGCTCGCGGCGCGCCTCTCGGAACGTCGCGCGCCGGGCGCGGGCACCCCACCGCCGAAGACCTGACACCCGCCGCTGGGACGGACCACCAGGGACCTTCGCCTCTGTTCCGAGGCGGCGACGTGGGCCATCGTCGGGGCAGCCGATGTCGAGGTCCGTATGGCGAACCCGAGCAGCAGGCGCCCGACGTGAGCGTCGACGTCGCGGCGCCGCGGTCCACCACGGGCGATCCCGAGGTCCTCCTCCTGGTGGCCACGGCCGTCGGCTTCGTCGAGGCGCGCCTTGGCACGCGGGCCGTCGACCGGCTGCGCGACCTCGCGGCCCACGACGCCGAGCTCCTCACCGAGGCACGGGCGCTCGCCCACCAGTGGGAGCACGTCCCGCTGGAGGCCCGCCGGGCGGCGATACGGCTGCTGAACCGGGCGGCCCGGGGGTGATGACCGGGTTGGAGACGTGGTCTCCCGCCGCCAGGAGCTGACCGTGCGCATCCTGCAGGTCGCCCCGCCCTGGTTCGCCGTCCCGCCGGAGGGCTACGGGGGCATCGAGGCCGTCGTCGCGAACCTCACCGACGGCCTGGTGGCCGCGGGTCACGAGGTGACCCTGCTCGCCGCTGGCGGGTCCCGCACGACCGCGCACCTGTGCACGGTGCATCCGTCGCCGCCGAGCGAGGCCCTCGGGGACCTGGTGGCCGAGGCGTTGCACCACCTGGCCGTGGACGAGCTCGGGCCGTTCGACGTGGTCCACGACCACACGCTGTTCGGCACGATCCGACTGGTGGCCGCGGGCACCCGCCACCTGGTGCACACCCTGCACGGTCCGTGGACGCCACACGTCCGGGGCATCTACGAACGCATCGGCGACCGCGTCTCGCTGGTGGCCATCAGCCGCCACCAGGCGGCCGCGGCGGGGCGGGTCCGCGTTGCGGTGACGATCCCGCACGGGATCGACACGATGCGGTTCCCGATGTCGCTGCACCGCACGGACGAGCTCGTGTTCGTCGGTCGCGCGACCCCCGACAAGGGGCCCGTCACCGCGGTCGAGGTCGCCCGGCGGACGGGGCGCCCGCTGGCCATGGCCATCAAGGTCAACGAACCACAGGAGCGCGCCTACTGGCGCGACGTCGTGCTCCCCCTGCTGAAGGGGGTCGACGCGAACGTGGTCGTCAACGCCACCCACGAGGACGCGGTCGCCATGATGGCCCGGTCCTACGCGGTCCTCGTGCCCATCGACTGGGAGGAGCCCTTCGGGCTGGTGATGCTGGAGGCGGCGGCCTGTGGCGGACGCGTGGTGGCCTTCGACCGGGGGGCGGCCGGCGAGATCGTCGTGGACGGCCGCACCGGCCTGCTCGTGGACCCGGGGGAGGGCGTCGAGGGGATGTGCCGTGCGGTGGACGCGGCAGGCACCATCTTCCCCGGTGCCTGCCGCGAGCACGCCGAGCAGCACTACGGCGTGGACGCCATGGTGCAGGCCCACCTCGAGCTGTACGAGCGGGTGACCGTCCCGCGCTTTCGGCGTGGTCGACCTGCGGCCTTCGCGCACCCCTTCGTGTGACCTCTGCGTGTGACCTCTGCGTGTGACCCCTGGGTGTGACCCCTGGGTGTGGCCGCGTCCACGATCAGTACCACCGGAGCCGCGTGGCCTCCGCACCGGGGGCCATGCCGTAGCGTTGCGCGCCCCTCCCGCCCGCATGCTGCCCCAGGACCCGCGCCCATGTCCGAGACTCCGCCGACGCTGCCGCCCCCGGGGTGGTACGCCGACCCGGCCGGGACCCACGGGTCGCGGTGGTGGGACGGGGCGGCGTGGACCGACCACGTACGTGCCGGGGGGCCCAACGACGACCCGCCCCCGCCACCCGCGGACGTGGCCGCGACGCCCGACGCGTTGCCGCTGCGCCTGGCCGGCAGCCAGCGCCGCATCGCGCTGGCCGCCACCGTGGTGCTGGTCGCGGGCCTGATCGCCACGGCCGCGGTCGGCCTGCGGACCCCCGGGGCGCCGGACGGCGAGGCCCGGACCGACGGCGCCCCGCTCGGCCAGGTCCTGCCCGGCGCAGAGGTGCCCCCGCCGCTGGACCCGGCCGAGGTCGCCCGCCGTGCCGAGGCCGCCGGCTGCACGCCGGTGGTGGACGACACCCCGCTCGAGGACGCCAGCCACCTCGACCCGGCCGAGGCCCCGCCCCCCGCCGCGCTCTACGACGACCGTCCCGCCAACTCCGGTCGGCACTACGGCAGCATCCTGCCCCTGCCGGCAGGGACGGCGACCGTGCCCATCGACGAGCGCGCCGTCCTGCACAACATGGAGCACGGCAGCGTCGTCGTCTGGTTCGACGAGACCGCCGTGGGCCGGGACGGTCGGGCGGCCATCGCCGACTGGCGAGACCAGCGCGCCGACCTCGGCTTCACCTCGTCCGCGGGCGGGGCGCTGTTCGCCACGCCGATGCCCGGTGACCTGACCGATGCAGCGCCCTCCTCGGGCGACGAGGACCCGCCGGCGGTCGCGCTCCGGGCATGGGGCCAGGCCGTCGACTGCGACCGGTTCGACCCGCTGGTCGCCGACGCCTTCCTCGCCGAGCACTGGGGCTCGCACGGCATCGCCCCGGAGGCCGACCTGTCGCCCTACCCCGAGGACTCGCTGCGCCTGGCCGAGCCTGCTTAGAACGGGATCTCGTCGCCCTCGTGGTCGACCGCGGGCGCAAGATCGGCGAAGGGGTCGTCGGGCTGCTCGTCGACGGCCTCGCCGGTGACCGGGGCCGCCCCGGCCTCGGAGGGCCGGGTCGCCCAGGCCGGGAAGGGGAACTCGACGACCAGGGGGACCGGCAGCTCGGGCTGGCTGACGATCATGGTCCCGGGCTTGACGATCGTGGCCCGCTGGCGCTGGGCGGTGGGGAGGAACCCGTACTCCTCGCGGGACGCCTCGGCCGAGTCGAGCCGCCCGACCACGCGGATGGCCGAGTTGGCGATGATGCGGCGTTCGACCTCGGAGGCGGTCTGCTGCGCCCCGATGAGGATCATCCCGAGCGAGCGGCCGCGTTCGGCGACGTCGAGCAGGATCTCCTTGATGGGGGAGTGGCCCTCGCGGGGCGCGTACTTGTTGAGCTCGTCGAGCACGACGAAGGTCAGCGGGTCGGGGGAGCCGGACTGCTCCTTGGCGGTGAACGCCCGTTGCAGCACGACGCCGACCACGAACCGCTTGGCACGGTCGTTGAGGTTGTGGATGTCGACCACGGTGACCTGGGCCTGGTGGTCGATGCGGTGGCGGGCCGGTTCGGGCAGGTCGCCCCGGATGAGGTGCTCGAGGTGGCGCTGGGCCCCGAACAGGCGCCGGATGAACGCGTTGACCGTGCCGAGGCCGATGGCGCGGCCGGCCCACTGGTCGCGGGTGGCGTCGTCCTCGATGTTGGTGCGGATGACGTCGAGCAGCTCGGCGAAGGTCCGGCAGGTCACCCCGTCCACCGACACCGCCCCGTCGCCGGCCGGCACCGCCTCCTTCTTCAGCTTCGCGGACACGGCGTGGACGACCATCGTGTACTGCTGGCGGTCGTCCTGGGCGTCGGTGAACAGGAAGGGCAGCAGCTCGTCGCGGCAGAACTCCTCGAGGGTCCAGAAGAACGAGGTGATGCCCTCGATGCGGGCGCCGGTGTCGGCGGCGGCCGTGGCCGCGCCCCGGCGGGGCGGGGCCCAGAACGCCACGGACCGGAACGCCGAGGGTTCGAGCCCGAGCGCGTGGTAGCGGGCTCGCTGCGTGTCGTCGAGCGTGGCGTTGGCGTGGTCGAGGAACAGCAGGTCCTCGCCCTTGACGTTGAAGATCAGCGCCTTGGCGTTGGCGCTGTGGGTGAGCGCCCCGGAGGTGAACAGGCTGTGCAGCAGGAACGTGGCGTAGGTCGTCTTGGTGGCCACGCCGGACACGCCGGAGATGTTGACGTGGGCGCCCCGCGTCCCGTCGAGGAACTCGAGGTTGACGTAGACCGGTTCGTCCTCGCGCGACAGGCCGGCCGGCAGTCGCTTGGTCATGCCGTCGAAGAACAGCGCCTCGTCGCGGTCGGCGCCCTCGGCACGGCGCACGGCCTGCCCGGGCAGCGGCGGGAGGAACACCTCGGGTTCGAACCGGGTCGACAGCACCTGGGCGGCCTCGGCGACCTCGGCGGGCAGCACGCCGTCCTCGATGAGGAAGACGTCGGAGTCGAACCGGGCGCCCTCGTGCCGGGCACGGACCTGGTTGACGATGCCGTAGATGCGCACCGGGCCGCGCCCCGGGGGCGTGCGCTCCAGGGCGACCACGTCGTCGAGCTGCAGGAACTGCTCGGGGGCCACGGCGACCCAGAACTCGAGCGGGGTCGCGTCGTCGGTGCCGATGACGCGCCCGACGAGGGGCGCCCCGCCAGCCTGTCCTGCGTCGCTCACGCACGTCCTCCGTCGGTCCGGTCGTGACGCGAGGCTAGGACACGGCTGTGACGGCGTCGGTGAGCCGAGTCAGCGCAGGCTGGCCGTGACCCGGTCGAGGGTCGTGCTCGGCAGCGCCCCGGTGCCGCCCAGCACCAGCAGCGTCGTGGGGGACAGTCGCCGAAGCTGGGTGGCCGTGGCCGCCGGCAGCGGACCGGACGGTGGCACCAGCAGGACGGCGGCGCCCCGCGTCGCGGCAGCCGCCCCGCCCGCGAGCGCGTCCGGGAAGGACTCGCCGGTGGCCAGCATGACGACGTCGGTGTGGTCGGGGAAGGCGTCGGCGACCACGGCGGCCGCGGTCTCGTACCGCGTCTGGCCCCCGAGCCGCGAGGTGGGGGCCGCAGCGGCCCGACCGGCGTCGCGCCGTACGGCCTCGGACACGGCGGCGGTCCCGCCCAGCACGACAACACGGGCGGGGCGCAGGCGTGCCAGCTCGTCGCGGACGGCGTCGGGGAGCGCGTCCGCGGCCGTGAGCAGGACCGGTCCGCCGACCCGCCCCGCCGCAGCCCCGGCCGCCAGGGCGTCGGGGAAGGCGGTGCCGGTGGCGAGGTAGGCGACCGGCACGCCCGGGGCGAAGGCGTGGGCCGAGATGCGTGCGCTGGTGCGGTAGCGGTCGGTGCCTGCCAGGCGGGTGACGCGGGCGGACGTGGTCCTGGCCAGTTCGGCGACGACGGCGTCGGGCACCACGGCGGGCCCGCCGAGGACCCAGACGCGCTCGGGCCGCAGCCGCGCGAGCTCGTCGCGCACCGGGACGGGCACGCCGGTCGGGGCGACCAGCAGGACCGGGGCGCCGCGGACGGCTGCGGCCGCCGCGCCCGACAGGGCGTCGGCGAAGGACGCGCCGGTGGCGACGTAGACGTCGTGGACGGTGCTGGGGAAGGCGTCGGCGGTGATGGCCGCCCCCGTGGCGTAGCGGTCGGTGCCGGCCAGCCGCGTGACCGTGGTCGTCGTCGGCGGGGCGGGGTCGAGGGTCGGGGTGGGCGTCGGCTCCGGGGCGGGTGCGGGTTGCGGTTCCGGGTCCGGTGCGGGCGCGGGTTGCGGTTCCAGCTCCGGGGCGGGTGCGGGGTCGGGCTCGGTGGTGGCGGCGAGCAGCTCGGTGACGACCGCCCCCGCGTCGACCATCCCGCCGGAGCGTGTGTGTCCCGCCAGCGACGACAGCGGCCGGGCGGCAGCGACCACGGCGTCGACGAGGTCGGCCGGCGGCAGGTCCGGGGCGACCGACCGGGCCAGCGCGACCACACCCGTGACGTGCGGGGCGGCCATGGACGTGCCGCCCATCCAGGCGTACTGGCCACCCGGGACGGTGCTGAGCACGCCGACGCCGGGCGCCCCGACGTCGACCGTGTCCGCCCCGGTGTTGGAGAAGCTGGCGAGCCGTCCTCGCCCATCGACGGCGGCGACGCTGAGGATGGTGCGGTGCGGGAACGCGGCGGGGTAGATCGCCGAGGTGTCCAGGTCCAGTCCGTCGTTGCCGGCGGCCGCGACGACCACCGCGTCCAGCGACGCGATCGCCTCGGACAGCGCCCGGCTGCTGTCGGGGCCACCCCAGGAGAGGTTGACCACGTCGACCCCCATGGCCGCGGCGTACTCGAGCGCCGCGACGGCGTCGGAGGTCCACCCGGATCCGTCGTCGCCCATGAACTTCAGCGGGAGGATCCGGACCCCCGGGGCCACGCCCACGATGCCGTGTCCGTCGTTGCCGACCGCGGCGATCGTGCCGGCCACGTGCGTGCCGTGCCGGTCGGCGACGGGGTCGTCGAACACGGTGGCGTCGTCGTGGTGGAAGTCCCACCCGGTCACGTCGTCGACGTAGCCGTTGTGGTCGTCGTCCAGGCCGTTGCCGGCGACCTCCCCGGGGTTGTGCCAGATGTTGGCGGCCAGGTCCGGGTGGCGGACGTCGATGCCGGTGTCGATCACGCCGACCACGACGTCCCGGGCGCCCCGCGTGTGCGTCCACGCCCCGGCCACGTCGACGTCCACGCCGGCGAGGCCGGCCAGGCCGCCGATCACCTGCCCGGTGTTCTGCAGGCCCCACAGGTAGCCGCCGAGCGGGTCGTCGACGAGGTCCCCGAGGTCCGCCGCGTGGACGAGCCGGTCGGGCTCGGCCCACACCACGTCGGGCCGGGCGGCAAGGCGCGTCGCGGTGGCCGCAGCGGACTGGCCCGGCTCGAGCTGCACGACCGAGATGCCCGTCACGGGTCCGCCGTGGACGGAGGCCACTCCCGGTGCCCCGGCCATCGCCCGGGCACCCACGTGGTCGGCCAGCCGGACGAGCACGCGAGAAGGTGGCGTCGGCCCCGCCGCCGGCGCGGGTGCGGCTGCAGCCGGCGCGGTCGTCGCGGGGGCCCCGAGCACCATCGCGACCACCACGAGCAGGCCGAGGAGCACGGGAGGACGCCGGGAGGTCATGGTCGTGGTGTCGGCCTTCTGCCGGGACCACCTGAAGCCCCACCATGGAGCAGATCGCAGACGACCCGGACGGGCTAGTCCGGTGACGGTGCGTGCGACCGCCCCGGCGGGGCGTCACCCGCCGGCACCGTGCTGGCACCACCAACCCCCGGGACGGGGGTCCCCGGCGCCCTGACCCGGCAGGCGGACGCGCAAACCACCCGGATTGACCATGGTGTCGCGGCGGCGCCGCGGGCACCATGTGCAGCACGCGCAGGGCGCGACTCGAGTCCGGCCCACCCCCCGGGGTGTGGCCTCGGGGGCGGCACGCGTCGGCGAGCCGCGAGCGTTCCTCTCCAGGGACGAACGCTGGCGGGGGCGTCGTCGGCGCTCGTGCCGCCTGTCGGTCGTCAGGCGGCCAGCCGGTGCACGAACTCGAGCTCGGTCGTGTCCGACGGGTCGTGCAGCTGCCGGGTCGCGCCGGTCGGCTCGTACCCGCACCGGGCATACAGCCGATGGGCGTCGGCGAAGCGGCTGTCCGACCACAGCTCGACCTGCTGGACCGCCCAGGTCCGCGACGCGTGCCCCTCGACCAGCTCGACCAGGTGGCGCCCCAGCCCGCGACGGCGGTGGGACGGGGCGACGTAGAGCCGCTTGAGCTCGGCGCGGTCCTCGCCGCGGGGCGCGACGCCCACGCACGCGACGACGCCGCCGTCGTCGGTGACCACCCACCCCCGTCCGCCGGCGGCTCGCAGTCGGGCGGCGAGCTCGGGCAGGTCGGCGTCCACGCCGGGCAGGTCCAGCACGCAGCCGGGGTACTCGGCGTACACCGAGCCGATGAGGTCGATGACCGCCTCGGCGTCGTCGTCGCGCAGGTCGCGGACCTGCAGGCCGTCGAGCGTGGCCACCGGTGGGCTCCTGTGCGTGGTGCGCGGCGGCGCGCCACGCTACACCGTGACCCGTGATGGCCCTGCGACTGCTCCCGATGCTCGCCACCGCCGGTGCGCCCGGCGACGTGGTCGGCCCCGCGTGGGCGCACGAGTTCAAGTGGGACGGCGTCCGGGCGCTGGTGGTCTCCGACGGCCAGCGGGTGCAGCTGCGTTCGCGGCTGGGCAACGACGTCACCGACGGCTACCCGGAGCTGCAGGGCCTCGCCTCCCGGCTACCGGCGGGGACGGTGGTCGACGGGGAGGTGGTCGCGCTCGATGCCGACGGGGCGCCGTCGTTCCCGTTGCTGCAACGGCGCATGCACCTGCGTGACCCGGGACGTGTCGCCGTGGTCGCCCAGCAGGTCCCGGTCCTGCTGATGGCCTTCGACGTCCTGGTGGACCGCGGGACGCCGCTGCTCGACCTGCCGTGGTCGCAGCGCCGCGAGCGGCTCGAGGCGTTGGACCTGGCCGGCCCTGCCTGGGCGACCCCGCCGGTCGGCGACGACCTGCCGACGTCACTGCAGACGGCCGCCGCCCGCGGCCTGGAGGGAGTCGTGAGCAAGCGCCGGGACGCGCGCTACCGCCCGGGCGAGCGGTCACCGGACTGGCGCAAGCTGCGGCTCATGCGCGAGCAGGAGTTCGTCGTCGGGGGACTGCGCCGGGGCCAGGGCAACCGACGCGGCTCCTTCGGGTCGCTCGTGGTCGGCACGTGGGACCCGGCGTCCCCGGACCCCGCACGGCCGCTGCGCCACGCCGGCGGGGTCGGGTCGGGCTTCAGCGAACGCGAGATCGCGCGGTTGGGCGAGGTGGTCGCCGACCTCGTCACCGACACGTCCCCGTTCCACGACCTGGCCCGCGACCCCGAGGTCACGTGGCTGCGTCCCGCCGTCGTCGTGCAGGTGCGCTTCCGCGAGTGGACCCCGGAGGGTCGCCTGCGCCAGCCGACCTACCGCGGCCAGCGGTCCGACCGGGACCCGAGCACGGTGCAGCGAGAGGACGCCGAGCCGTACAGTTGACACGCCACGCATGCAGCAAGGAGGCCGCTGGTGCCACGCTCGATCTGGACGGGGGCGATCAGCTTCGGGCTGGTCAACATCCCGATCCGGCTGGTCACCGCCGTCGAGGACAAGTCGGTCAGCTTCCGGCAGATCCGTCGCGGCGACAACTCCCGGATCCGCCACCGCCGTGTCGCGCAGTCCGACGGCGAGGAGGTCGCGCAGGACGACATCGTCAAGGGGTACGAGATCGCCCCGGACCGCTACGTGGTGATCGACCCGAACGAGCTCAAGGGGCTCGACCCGAAGGCGTCGCGGACCATCGACATCGAGGACTTCGTCGAGCTGTCCGAGATCGACCCCATCTACTTCGACTCGTCCTACTACCTCGTCCCGCAGGAGACCGCCGCCAAGCCGTACCGCCTGCTGCACGAGGCGATGCGTGCGTCCGGCAAGGCCGCCATCGCCCGGTTCGTGCTGCGCAGCAAGCAGTACCTGGCGGTCCTGCGTCCGCTGGGTGACGCCATCGCCGTGTCCACCATGGTCTACCACGACGAGGTCGTGCCGACCTCGCGCCTCGACGGCCTGCCCGGCGAGGAGGTCGAGCTCAACGAGCGCGAGCTCGCCATGGCCGAACAGCTCGTCGCCTCCATGACCGCCCCGTGGGAACCCGAGAAGTACGAGGACTCCTACCGCCGCAAGGTGCTGGACCTCATCCAGCAGAAGGCCGAGGGCCAGGAGGTCGTCAGCGTGCCCGACGCCGAGAAGGAATCGGGTGACGTCGTGGACCTGATGGCTGCACTGGAGCAGAGCCTGCAGGCCGCCAAGGACGACCAGGCCAAGACGGCCTGATGGCCCCGGCGCCCCAGCGCGTCACCGTCCAGGTCGAGGGGCGGGAGCTGTCGCTGTCCAACCTCGACAAGGTCATGTACCCGGCCACGGGCACGACCAAGGCCGCGGTGATCGACTACTACACGCGCATCGCCGAGGTCATGCTGCCGCACCTGCGCGGGCGTCCCCTGACGATGGTCCGCTACCCCGACGGGGTCGACGGCGACCGGTTCTTCGAGAAGCGCTGCCCGTCGCACCGTCCGACCTGGATGGGCACGGTGACCCTCGGGCGCGAGGGCAGGGACAAGCTCGTCGACCACTGCGACCTGCGCGAGCGCGCCGACCTGGTCTGGGCCGCCAACCTCGCCGCGCTCGAACTGCACACCACCATGGCCGCGGCCCCCGACACGGCCCGGCCGACGATGGTCGTGTTCGACCTCGACCCCGGGCCGCCCGCCGACGTGCACGACTGCGCCCGGGTCGCGCTGCTCTGCAAGCAGGTCTTCGACCGGCTCGGGCTGGTCGCACGGCCCAAGACCTCGGGATCGAAGGGCCTGCAGCTCTACGTCCCGCTCAACCAGCCCGCCATGACCTACGAGCGCACCAAGGGGTTCGCGCTGGCCGTCGGGCAGCTGCTCGAGAAGGTCCACCCCGAGCAGGTGCTGACCAGCATGGACAAGGCCCAGCGGACGGGGAAGGTCTTCGTCGACTGGTCCCAGAACGTGCTGACCAAGACCACCGTCACCCCCTACTCCCTGCGCGCCCGCGAACGGCCCACCGTGTCGACGCCGCTGACCTGGGAGGAGGTCGAGGCCGGGGCCGCCGACGAGCACGACCTCACCCACGACCTCGACGAGGTGCTCGCGCGTGTCCAGGAGCACGGGGACCTGTTCGCCGACGTGCTCACGCTCGAACAGGAGCTGCCGGCGCTGGGGTGACCGTCGCGCTCAGCGGCGCCCGGGGGCCGCGGCGGCGCCGGGGTCCTCGGGTGGGGCCTGTCCGGTGCGGCCCGGCGCGTCCTCGGACTCGCCCGGGGCGTCCTCGGCCGGCGTCGTGTCGGTCGGGGCGGTCTCGTCCGACTGGTCCGCGGCCGGGTCGTCCGGCCGGGGAGCAGGCGCGGGGGTGTCGGGGCGCTCGCCGGGGGCCTCGGGGACGGCGTCGGCCGCCGGCGGGGCGTGGGGGGCCTCGCCGCGTCTCGGCGGCCCGTCGTCGGGGCGGCCGGCGTCCTTGGCCGCTGGTGGTTTGCGGTCGGCGTCCTGCCGGCCCGTCACGACGTCCTCAGGTGGACCGTTGGGCCCGCGCTCGTCCCGGCCCGTCTGCCCGGGCGCGTGCTCGCGGGCCGGGGTGCCGTCGGTGGCCTTGATGCCGGGCGCGTGCTCGTGCGCGTCGCGTCCCGACCTGCTTGGACTGTCCGGCGCGTCCGGGAAGCCGACCCCGACGTGCTGGCCGAGGTCGTGCGCGAGCTCCTGCGCCGCGTCCGGCAGCGACCCTGTCGCCGCCAGCCCGCCGGTGCCTGCCACGGCGACCCCGGCAGCGAGCACGACCTTCGCACTGGTCATCGCCGCGAGGCTGCGCAGTCGCCGCCGCCATGGGGGCGTGGCCGACGACGCGGTCCGGGCGGACACGGCGACCAGCAGGCCCTCGAGCTCGTGGGCGCGGACCTCGGGGGGGACCGGGTCCGTGGCCGTGGACGCAAGGCGATCCAGGAGGGCGCGCAGCTCGGCGTCCTCCCGCACCAGCGGGTCCTGGGTCCAGGGGTCCGTCATGAGGGCCATGCCCGGTGAGCGACAGGAAGGGGGTCGAGGTTACGGGTGTCCGCAAGGTGCGCGCGCAGCGCGTTGAACGCGCGGTGCTGCAGGGCCTTGACCGAGCCGACGGTGCGGTCGAGCACCTGCGCCGTCTCGTCGAGGCTGAGCTCGTTGACCACCCGCAGCACGACGACCTCCCGCTGGTCGTCGGTCAGCCGGGCCAACAGCCGGCGCACGTCGTCCCAGCCCATCGCGGCGAGCACCGGTTCGCTGGCCGTGTCGGCGGTCGACGAGTCGCGCAGCTGGTCGGACGGCACGGGGTCGGCGGGGCGGCGCCGGCGGGCGCGACGGGCGTCGAGCATGCGGTGGTGGGCGATCGCGAGCGCCCAGGAGCGGAACTGGCGCTCGTCGCCCTCGAACCGGTCGATGTCGCGCACGACCTGCAGCAGCGTCTCGCCGGCGACGTCGTCCGGGTCGTCCAGCGACTGGTGGCGCAGGTAGCTGTGCAGGATCGCGGCGAGGCTGTCGTAGAGCTCGACCCACGCCGGGGCGTGCCCCGCGCGCGCGTTCGCCAGGCGCTGCTGGAACGCCTCCGCCCCCGTCATCCCTGACCCGCCTCCCGGCTCGCTCTGTCGATGATGCCCGACGGCGAAGCATCCTGCTCGTTTCGGCGCCGGTCCGGCGCCAGTGGGCGTCACCCATGCGTTACGACACGTCGGCGCCCCAACTTCAGTGCGGCGGCCCCGAACCCCGGCGAGCGCACGGCATGCTCGTTCCCTCATCCACCCGTCCCGACGCCCGCGAGGCCCCCGGTGAGACTCCCCGCGACCTCCCTGCTGCTCGCCGCGACCCTGCTCCTCGGGGCCTGCACGTCCGAGCCGAGCCCCACCAGCACGACCGACGGCAGCGGCACGACGTCGCCCAGCGCCCCGGCCACCTCCGCGGGCACCGGCAGCCCGTCGGCTCCCTCCTCGGGCGCAT
>CAWCLK010000050.1:0-64871 GCA_963796225.1 uncultured bacterium | reverse complement strand
TTGGTCGCGAACTTCGCCTTGTCGACGATCCACTCGCGCCGTGGGTCGGTCTGGTTGCCCATCAGCAGCACGAACAGCTCGTCGGCGGCCTGGGCGTCCTCGACCTGGATCTGCAGCAGGGTCCGGCGCTGGGGGTCCATGGTCGTGGCCCACAGCTGCTCGGCGTCCATCTCGCCGAGTCCCTTGAATCGCTGGGTGTCGACCTTGGCGTTGGCGGGGAACTCGGACTTGAGCAGCGCCTCGCGTTCGCGTTCGGTCATCGCGTAGACGACCTTGCCCTTGCGGCGCAGCTGGTACAGCGGTGGCTGGGCGAGGTAGAGGTGGCCCTTCTCGACCAGGCTCGGCATCAGCCGGTAGAAGAAGGTCAGCAGGAGCGTCGTGATGTGGCCGCCGTCGACGTCGGCGTCGGCCATCAGCACGATCTTGTCGTACCGCAGCTTCGAGTAGTCGAAGTCGGGCTCGACACCGGTGCCGATGGCCTTGACCAGGGCCTGGATCTCGGAGTTCTCGAGCGCCCGGCGCAGCTGGGCCTTCTCGACGTTGAGCACCTTGCCGCGCAGCGGCAGGATCGCCTGCGTGTGGCGGTCGCGCGCCATCTTCGAGGAGCCACCGGCCGAGTCGCCCTCGACCACGTACAGCTCGGTCTCCTCCGGGTTGCGCGACGTGCAGTCGGCGAGCTTGCCCGGCAGGCCCGCGGACTGGCTGTCGAGCAGCCCCTTGCGGCGGGTCAGCTCGCGGGCGGCCTTGGCCGCCTGGCGCGACCGGGCGGCGAGCACGGCCCGCTGGACCACCTTCTTGGCGCCGGTCTTGTGCTTGGCGATCCAGGTGCGCAGCTCCTCGGCCACGACCTGCTGCACGTAGTTGCGTGCGACGGTCGAGCCGAGGCGGCCCTTGGTCTGGCCCTCGAACTGCGGGTCGGGCAGCTTGAGCGACACCACGGCGACCAGCCCCTCGCGCAGGTCCTCGCCGTTGAGGTCCGGGTCCTTCTTGGTCAGCAGGCCGCGGGTGCCCTTCGCGAACTCCTTGAAGGCGTCGGTGATCGCGCGCCGGAAGCCCTCCTCGTGGGTGCCGCCGTCGGCGGTGCGCACGATGTTGACGTAGCTGCGCATGCGTTCGTCGTGGAAGCCGTCGGTCCACGTCAGCGCGATGTCCAGCGCGACGGTGTGGCCCTCGAACTCGCCCTCGTGGTGGATCTCGATGGGCTTGACCATCGGGTCCTTGTTGTGCAGCAGCATCGCCACGAAGTCGACGAGGCCGTTCTTGAAGCGGAAGGTCTCGGACTTGTCGGTGCGCTCGTCGACCAGCGTGATCGACAGGCCGGAGTTGAGCAGCGCGGTCTCGCGCAGCCGGGTCGCGACCGTGTCGTAGTTGAGCTCGGTGGTCTCGAAGACGTCGGGGTCGGCCCACCAGCGGACCGTCGTCCCGTGCCCCTTCTTGGGGTTCATCTTCTTGAGGCCCTCGACCTTGTCGCCGCGCTCGAAGGCGATGAAGTAGCGGTGCCCGTCGCGGACGACCTCGACCTCGGTGCGGGTCGACAGGGCGTTGACCACGGACACGCCGACCCCGTGCAGACCACCGGAGACGGCGTAGGACTGCTGGTCGAACTTGCCGCCGGCGTGCAGGGTGGTGAGTGCCAGCTCGACGGCAGGCTTCTTCTCCGTCGGGTGCTTGTCGACCGGGATGCCGCGGCCGTCGTCGACGACCTCGACGCCGCCGTCGGCCATCAGCCGCACGGTGATGGTGCGGGCATGGCCGGCGAGGTGCTCGTCGACGGCGTTGTCCACGACCTCCCAGACGAGGTGGTGCAACCCACGCACGTCGGTCGAGCCGATGTACATGGCCGGACGCCGCCGCACGCCCTCGAGACCCTTGAGGACGCTGATGTTCTTGGCGGAGTAGTCGTTGGAGGAACGCGCCACGGCAGCTGGCTCCGAGGGGGCGAGGAGGTCGGACGGGGAACGGGACCAAGGTAGGCCAGCCCTGCGACGCGGCCGTGCAAGCCCCCACGTCCGCCGGGTCCGAACCGGCGCCGTGGGCTACCGTCCGGCCCGCGGACGTGGAGAGGGCACGGACCATGGCAGGGATCCTCGGGATGCTGTTGGCCACCGAGGCCGTCCCCACCGAGATCGCGACGACCCCGGGACTGCAGATCGACTCGCCCCAGGACCTGGGCGAGGCCACGACCGTCCTGTGGGACTCGATCGAGGGGCTCATCGAGGGCTTCCTGCGGTCGCTGCCCCTGATCGGGCTGGGCGTCCTCATCCTCGTCGTCGGCGTGCTCGTCGCGCGCCTGGTCGGCCAGGGGGCCGAACGGGGCATCCGGCGCGCCGGTGGCGACCAGGTCGTGGTCAACCTCGGGGCGCGGCTGGTCCGGTTGGCCGTCGTCGTGGCCGCGGTCCTGCTGGCGCTCTCGGTCGCCGGCGTGCCGGTGGGTGCGGCCCTGGCCGGTCTCGGGATCGCCGGCCTGGCGATCGCCTTCGCCCTGCAGTCCATCCTCGAGAACTTCGTGGCGGGCGTGATCCTGATCCTGCGCAAGCCGATCAGCCACGGCGAGCAGGTGATCATCGGCGAGCAGGAGGGCACCGTCGACGACATCGACCTCCGTGTGACCCGACTGATCGACTACGACGGCGAGATGATCATCATCCCCAACGGCGAGGTCTTCAAGGCCACGATCATCAACCTCACGCGCCGGGGCAAGCGGCGTACGCGCGTGGTCGTCGGCATCGACTACCGCGACGACCACGACGCCGCGCGGGACCTGATCGAGACGGCCGTCGCCGCCGTCGAGGGCGTGATCGCCACCCCCGCCCCGCAGGCACGCTGCATCGCCCTGGGGGAGTCCTCGGTGGACTTCGAGGTCCGCTACTGGACCGCGCCGGACATCGCCTCGGTCGTGGACGTCCGCGACCGGGTCCTGCGTGGGGTCAAGACCGCCATCGAGGGCGCGGACATGACCATTCCCTGGCCCATCCGCACGCTCGCCTTCGACAACACCCTGGCCCACGCGCGAGCGGACCAGCGGTGAGCCAGACCGGTCAGACCGAACCCGCCTGGCCTCCCGAACCGCTGCACGTGGCCGTCGACGTGGTCGCGTTCACGGTCGTCGCCGAGCGCCTGACCGTCCTGCTGTGGCGGCGTCCCTACCCGCCCTTCGCGGACCAGTGGGCCCTGCCCGGCACGTTCTCCCGTCAGGACGAGACACTCGACGAGTCGCCCCGCCGTGCCCTGCACGACAAGGCCCGCATCGAACGCGCTCACCTCGAGCAGCTGGCCACCTATGACCAGCCAGCGAGGGGCGACGCGCCGGGGCGCGACCCGCGTGGTCGCGTCGTGTCGGTCGCCTACCTGGCCCTGCTTCGCCCCGCCGACGTCCCCACGGGGGCCGACGAGGACGTGGCGTGGTGGCCCGTCGACGAGCTGCCGGCGCCGCTGGCCTTCGACCACGCCCGCATCGTCGCCGACGCCGTGGCCCGCCTGCAGGCCAAGACGCGCTACGCCGGCCTGGCGTTCGAGCTGCTGCCGGAGGAGTTCACGCTGCCCGAGGTCCAGGCCGTGGTCGAGGCCGTGCTGGCGGAGGAGCTCGACGTCCGCAACTTCCGCCGCGACCTGCACGCCGCCGAGGTCATCGAGGAGACCGGCGGCACCCGCGCCGACGGGCCGGGGCGCCCCGCCAAGCTGTACCGGCGGGTGGCGGGGCGGTTCGCCGTGGACGCCGGGGAGCGGCGTGTCGCGGAGCAGATCGCCCGGGGGGACTGACCTGGCGCGTCGCTAGCCTGCGGCGACCACCCACCGAGAGGGACGACGCGTGCCCGTCGAGACGACCGCCATCCCCGGGCTGCTCGTGGTGCGCTGGGACACCTTCGGGGACGACCGGGGGTTCTTCCGCCAGACCTACCAGGTCAAGGAGCTGGCCGAGGCGCTCGGTCGTGAGCCCGTGCTCCGCCAGGGAAACCACTCCCGATCGGCACCGGGCGTGCTCCGCGGCTTCCACGCCGAGCCGTGGGACAAGCTCGTGTACGTGGTGCGTGGCCGGGCCATGGCGGCGCTGGCCGACATCCGCCCCGACAGCCCCACCTTCGGTGAGGTCGTGACCTTCCACCTCGGTGACCCGGGCGGCCCGTTCGATGCCGAACGCGTCCGCCTGTTCATCCCCGAGGGCCTGGCGAACTCCTTCTGCACGTACGGCGACGAGACCGTGGACTACGTCTACGACGTCTCCGACTACTGGCGCCCCGACATCGACAAGCCCTCGGTGGCCTGGGACGACCCCGACCTGGCCGTCGAGTGGCCGGTCGCGGACCCCGTCCTGTCCGAGGCGGATCGCGCGAACCCGACCCTGCGCGAGCTGGTGCCCGACCACCCTCGATGGAGCTGACGCGCCGCTGCCGCTGCCGCCACCTCAGACGTCGGTCGGCGGCCCGTCACCCCGCGACCGGCGCACCAGGACGACACCAGCACCGAGCAGCGCCACGACCATCAGCAGCATCCCCGCCACGGCGACACCGGTGAGCGGGAGGGGCCCCACGCTCGCGCGCACCGCCGCCTCACCGGCCGGGGCCGGCGGCCGGACGATCTCCGTGGGGAGCACGTCGCTGGTCGGCGACTCGCTCGGCGCGGGTGGCAGGATCTCCGTCTCGGTGGCTCCGGGCGACGAGGTGGGCACCTCGGTCTCCGACGGGGGCGGCGGGGTCGGCAGCTCGGTCTCCGACGGGGGCGGCGGGGGATAGATCGTGTCGGCGCCGGCGCTCAGGGCCGTCGTCCCCAGCAGCAGCCCGACGAGCACGAGGGTGACCCCCAGCGCGCGCCTCATCATGATGGCTCCTTCCCGGTGCCGGGGCCCAGCATCGCCGGTGGAACGGGCCAGGAACAGGGACACCTGTCGGTCGACACCACCCGGGCGGTCCCTACGGTGATCCGATGTCTGCATCCACCGTCCGCCGGACGCTGCTCTGGACGGCCGTCGCCGCCATCGTCGGGACGGCCGCTGCGGTCGTCGTGCTGCTGGGCCAGGCCCGCCAGAGCGAGCGGGACCTTGGCGAGGCACGCGTGGCTGCCAGCGCCGGGGTCGAGGCCGCGCGGGATGGTGAGCTCGACACGGCGATCGCGCACCTGCGCGAGGCGAGGGTCCCGTTGGGCCGGGCCCGGGCGCGCCAGGAGGGGATCCTGTGGTCGCTCGCCGGCCGCGTGCCGTTCGTGGCCCCCTCCGTCCACACGCTCGACGCGATCACGGACACCGGTGCCAGCGGCGTCGACGTCGCCGTGGCGACCCTGACGGCGGCGGGCGACATCGTCGCGGCGCGGGCACCTGACGACCGGATCCCGCTCGCCGCCATCGAGCGCCTCGGCGGCGTCGTCGACGGGCAGGACGTCGCCCGGCTGGGTAGGACGCGCGACGGCCTGACGGCGCCCGTCTCCGGTCCCGTGCCGGATGCCCTGCTCGAGGCCCGGACCGAGGTGCTCGAGGCCAGCGACCAGCTGCTGGCGACCGTGGCGTCCCTGCGTGACACGGTGACCGTCGCCCGTGAGCTCCTCGGGGCCGACGGGCCACGGCACTACCTGGTGGCGATGCAGAACAGCGCGGAGCTGCGCGGCACCGGAGGGCTCGTCGGCTTCCACGCCGTGCTGACGGCCGATCGCGGCCGGCTCTCGCTGGCGCCCCCGCAGTCCGACGAGGCCCTCGACGTGCCGCCTGACGCCGTGCCGGCGCTGGCCCCCGAGGCCCGCCAGTGGCTCGGGCACGCGAACCCCGCGGCCTCCCTGAAGACGGTCAACCTCGACCCGGACTTCACACGGACGGGCCCGCTGCTCGCCCGGGTCCACGAGGCCGGCACCGGCCAGCGCCTCGACGGCGTGATCGCGGTCGACCCCGTCGCCGTCGCCGCGCTCATGCGACCGGGTGACGAGGTCGTCGTGCCGACCGGGCTCGTCGATCCCGACCATGGTCTGGCAAGCCACATCGCCGCCGCGGACATCCCCCGCACCATGCTGGTCGACGCCTACCAGGTGCTCGGTGGTTCCACGGATCGTCGCAAGGCCTTCCACGCGTTCCTGGCCGAGGCCGCGTTCGACGAGCTGACCGGCCTGGCCCTGGATGCGGGCCTGCTGGATCGCCTCGCCTTCGCCGTCGAGGGGCGGCACCTGCAGGTGTACACCCGGCACACCGACGCGCAGGCGGCACTACGGCGACTGGGCGTGGCCGGCGCCCTGGCACCGTCCGCGCCGGGTGACGACCTCCTGGCCGTGACGGTGAACAACGCGGGCGGTGGCAAGCCCGACGTCCACGTGCGCCACGCCGTCGACGCACGCGTGGTCGTCTCGCCGGATTCCCGGACGGGGTCGTCGGACGGGGCGGCCGCCGGAGTGGTCACGGCGCGTCGGGACGTGGTCGTCGGGTTCGGCCTCGACAACCCCTTGGCGCCCGATGCCGGATGGGCCGACTACATCGTCTCGACATCGCTGTCGGACCAGCCCCGCAGCCCGTCGTTGACGGCGAGCAACCGCTCGTGGGTCACCGTGTGGGGGCCGGCGGGCACCCGGGTCCGGGGCGGCCCATCGACCGACGGACCGGTGACCGGTGCCGCCGGCACCGTCGGCGACCTGGTCGTCGTCGACCACCTGCTCGCCACACCGCCCCGCAGCGCCGGTTCGTACGAGATCGACCTGGAGGGACCGGTGCAGCTGCGAGCGACACCCGACGGGCTGGTCTACCGGCTGACGCTCTGGCACCAGGCGAAGGCCATCGCCGACCACGTCCGCATCGACGTGCAGGGGGCGGACGGCTGGGAGGTCGTGAGCGGGCACGTCGCGGGGCGCAGTGACGCCGTCCGACTGGGCTTCGGGGAGCGGGCCGTCCCCCTCCGTCTCGAAATCGCCGACGGCGTGGCGACGATCCGCGGCACGGCCGTCGGCGACGTCGACGTGGAGGTGGTGCTGGCGAGGAGCGCGTCGTGACGACGTCCGCGAGCGAGCACGACCTGCGTCGGCGGGGCGTCGTGGTCGGGATGCTGCTGGTCATGGCCGTCGTCGTGGTGGTGTTCGGGGACGCCCGCGAGCTCGTCCGCGACCGCACGGCGACACGGCCGTTCCCCGGCTCGTGGTTCACCCAGCCGCTCCCGGACGACACGCCGTCCCACCCACGCGAGTCGGCCCTGCTCGCCTACCTGGGTGGCGGCCCCGGGCATGACGACCACGTCCGCCTCGCGCTCGGTCGCTGGGCCGTCCCCATCGTCCACGCCGGGCGCGGCGACCCCGAACGCCGCGTCGAGCCGCTGGCGGGCTTCGATCCGCCGCTGTGGCAGCACCTGCGCATCCCGGCGGGTGCTCGGCCGGCGCCGAACGAGGACGCCGAGCTGGTGGTCTGGGACGCCGAGCGCGGCGTGGTCGCCCACCTGTTCGGTGCGCGGGTCGACGGGGACACGTGGGCCGCGCGGGGTGGCTCCGTCGGCTACCTCGATTCCAACGGCCTCGATGCGCGGGTCCCGGGCCATGACGACAGCCGCAACGTCGGGACGTCGCGCGGCAACAACGGGCTGACCTTCGGGATCACCTGGGACGAGGTGCAGGCCGGGGCGGTCACCCACGTCGTGAAGGTCGCGGTCGGCCCGGAGACCAGCGCGCGTCACGTCTGGCCCATGTGGGGGTCCGACGGCGACGCGGCCGACCCGGACGCCCCGCCCCAGGGGCTGCGCCTGCGGCTGCGACCCGAGCTCGACCTCGAGGCCCTGGGCCTGCAGGGCGAGGCGCTGGTGATCGCGCGGGGCCTGCAGCGCTACGGGATGTACGTCGGCGACAACGGGGGACGCACCAGCATCAAGCTGCAGGCGGACCGGACCTGGCAGGTGCGAGAGGACGCGCTGGCCGCACTGCCGCTCGACCCCGAGTTCTGGCAGGTCCTGCCCGAGGGCTGGGGCCGGCCGGGGACCGGGTGAGGTCAGAGGACCGACCGGACGGCCGACGCGAGCCGTGGGAAGGCCACGGGCGTGGGGTGGTCGAGGCGATGGGCCGATCGTCCGTCGAGGGCGGCGGCCAGCAGCTCGCGTTCGCGCGTGCCGGCGTCCGCCAGCAGGGGGTTCGCACGGCCCGGGAACGCGAACCGGAACATCCGGTCGGTCGCCAGCAGGTCGTGGCGTTCCTCCTCGAGCGACGCCAGCATGCGGTCGACGACCTCGGCCGGGGCGACCGGCGCGATGGAGACGGCCGGGTCGTCCCGGGTCATCACCAGGACCACGGTGTCGATGGTGGCCGACGGGGCGATGCGGTCGGGGCCGAAGACCGTGGCGGGAGGCAGGCGCACCGACAGCTGGCGGCGTGCCAGGACCTGGGCCCGACGCAGTGCCGACGGGGCGGTGGGCGAGACCGGGGCGTGGCTCGGTCCCACCAGCGCCTGCGTGGCACGCAGGCGTGCCCGCGTGCCGGCCGGCAACGTCCGCCACAGACGGGGCCGTTGGGCGAGGTGCCAGTCCCACAGCCGCATGGGCTCCGGGAGCCCGAACATCGTCCCGTCCGCGGGGCGCAGGTAGACCCACTCGTCGCCCACGTAGCGTGCACCCTCCTCGGCGAGGGCGAGCAGCACCTCGGTCTTGCCCCCCTTCGACCATCCCGTCAGCAGCACGCCGTGCCCGTCGAGCTCGACGGCCGCGGCGTGCAGCGGCAGGACGCCCCGCTGCAGGAGCATCAGGTTGATCGTGGGAAGCAACAGCGGGATCCCGGGGGTGCCGGACCGGGCGACCAGCTCCACCCCGTCGGCCCCGAGCTCGTCCACGGGGACCCGCACGAGGCAGGGCGCCTTCCCGAAGGTGCGCAGCACGAGGAAGTCCTGCCCGGCGAACCCGGCCTCACGGGCGCCCAACGGGTGCAACGGCCCGTCGAGTGCGACGTCGTCGACGAACCGGATGGTCAGGCGGGCCGCGGTGGGGTCGGCCGCGGGCACCGACGGTACGCCGAGCTGGCGTCGCACCCCGGCTGTGTCGGCCGCGGTGCCGCCGACGACGTGCACCTGCAGCTCGCCGTGCAGGTCCAGGACCACGCCGTCGGTCGACGAGGCCGCCGGAGGTGCCGGGGCGGGGACCGTCGCCGTCACGGGGTCGCCCCGGCGCGGAGGGTGACGGCGAGGACGGCCCAGTCGACACTGCCGGAGAAGGTGCCGGTGAGGCGGGTGGTGGGTGTGGTGACGGGGGTGTGGGTGGTGGCCAGGCCGGCGGCGTTGCCGCCGCTGCCGGCCTGGGTCTCGGTGTCCTCGATGGTGGCGCCGGCGGGGTCGTGGCCGCGGAAGCGCATGGCCACGGCACCGTGGACGAGCCCGTCGGCGGTGGTGGTGGGCACGGTCAGGTCGTAGCTGGTGCCGTCGGACCCGCCGCTGCAGGCGCTGCTGCCGGGGCCGGTGCTGTTGGCCCGGGCGATGGTGCCGATGGGGGTGGTGCGGTCCACACCGGTGTAGCCGGAGATGGCCAGGACCGCCTGCGGGGTGCCGGTCAGGGTGGCGGTGACGGTGCCGCTGGTCGGGGTGCCCGAGCCGATCCAGATCGCCACGGCGGTCTGGTCACGTCCCGAGCACTGCAGGGCGACGCGGGTCCAGGTCAGTCCGAGGCCGGTCAGGCTGGTGACCTCGCGGGAGGGTTTGGTGGCCACCGAGGCGAGGTAGACCTGGCCGGGGTCGGCGGCGACCGCGGTGCTGGTGGACACGCTGGAGGAGCTGGTGGCGGTGCCGGTCACGGTCTGGGCCAGGGCGACGGTGCCGGTGCCGCCCCCGCCGCCGGTGTCCTGCAGGAACGTCGCGGTCACGCTGGCGTCGGCCTGAACGACCAGGCTGGTCGGGGTGGTCGCGCCGGTCAGGGCGCCGGACCAGCCGGTGAACGTCCACCCGCTGGCCGGCTGGGCGGTCAGCGTCACCTCGGTCCCGGGCGCGTAGGTGCCCCCGGGCGGGTCCAGCACCACGCTGCCCTGCCCCACCACCGACGTCGACAGGGTCACGTCACCCGGCGGGGGCGGCGGCGGTGCGCTGCCGTCGCCGGCGCGGAGGGTGACGGCGAGGACGGCCCAGTCGACACTGCCGGAGAAGGTGCCGGTGAGGCGGGTGGTGGGTGTGGTGACGGGGGTGTGGGTGGTGGCCAGGCCGGCGGCGTTGCCGCCGCTGCCGGCCTGGGTCTCGGTGTCCTCGATGGTGGCGCCGGCGGGGTCGTGGCCGCTGGAACGCATGGCCACGGCACCGTGGACGAGCCCGTCGGCGGTGGTGGTGGGCACGGTCAGGTCGTAGCTGGTGCCGTCGGACCCGCCGCTGCAGGCGCTGCTGCCGGGGCCGGTGCTGTTGGCCCGGGCGATGGTGCCGATGGGGGTGGTGCGGTCCACACCGGTGTAGCCGGAGATGGCCAGGACCGCCTGCGGGGTGCCGGTCAGGGTGGCGGTGACGGTGCCGCTGGTCGGGGTGCCCGAGCCGATCCAGATCGCCACGGCGGTCTGGTCACGTCCCGAGCACTGCAGGGCGACGCGGGTCCAGGTCAGTCCGAGGCCGGTCAGGCTGGTGACCTCGCGGGAGGGTTTGGTGGCCACCGAGGCGAGGTAGACCTGGCCGGGGTCGGCGGCGACCGCGGTGCTGGTGGACACGCTGGAGGAGCTGGTGGCGGTGCCGGTCACGGTCTGGGCCAGGGCGACGGTGCCGGTGCCGCCCCCGCCGCCGGTGTCCTGCAGGAACGTCGCGGTCACGCTGGCGTCGGCCTGAACGACCAGGCTGGTCGGGGTGGTCGCGCCGGTCAGGGCGCCGGACCAGCCGGTGAACGTCCACCCGCTGGCCGGCTGGGCGGTCAGCGTCACCTCGGTCCCGGGCGCGTAGGTGCCCCCGGGCGGGTCCAGCACCACGCTGCCCTGCCCCACCACCGACGTCGACAGGGTCACCTCCGACGCCGGGGGCGGCGCGGTCCCGCCGATCCGGTTCCACCAGTAGTGGGTGGTGTCGGAGGCGAGCACCACGATGCCGCTGGCGGCCGTGGCGTTGGCCTTCATCGACGTGGGGTCGTTGATGCTGGTGGTGCCGCTGTCGATCAGGGTCGTCGCCGTGGTGGGGAACCCGACGCCGTCGATCGACGACGACTTGTAGACGATCCCGTTGCGTCCCCCGCCCATGTTGCGGGTCATCACCACGTAGATGCGGCGCTGCGCCGGATCGACCTGCATGGTCACGATCGGCCGCGTGTCGTGCTCGTCGTAGCGGGCCACGGGGTGGGCGGTCCACCTTCCCGTCGTGGACCGCACCAGCAGTCGGATCAACGGATCGGCGGCCGAGTTGTGGCCGGTCTTCACGGCCGCGTAGACGCGTCCCTCGAACACCTTCAGGTTGATGTGGTCGTCGGCCTCCTTGGGCCCGGACAGGGCCGTCTCGAAGGACCAGCTGTCGGGTGCCGCTCCGTCGCGGTGCACCGCGAAGTGCTGCACCATGCGCTTCTGGTCGGACCACATCACGCCGACGGCCGGCCCGCTGGCGTCCTGGAACGCGACGATCCCGGCGATGTCGTCGGTCGAGATGCCCGACGCGACCGTGGACGGCAGGATGAACGAGGAGCTCCAGGTCGTGTCCGACCCGGTGGTGTGGGCCACGCGGACGTCGTCGTTCTGGGTCCACGTGAGCCACAGCATGCCGGTGGTGTCCCGGGCGATCGTGAGCGCCTCGGCGGAGCTGACCGGCAGCCGGACCGGGAAGCCCGCGTCGAGCGCCCAGCTGCCGTCGCCCGCGCCGGGTCCGCCGTCGACGTAGCTGAAGCGCCGGAGCTGCCATGTCCCGCGCGTGGTCACGTACAGGCGGTTGCCGATGACCAGCGTGTCCTCCTTGGCGATCGGCGACCCGTCCACCACCGTCCCGGTGTCCCACCAGGTGTCCCCGACGAGGACGTGGATCGTGTGTGCCCCGGTCGCGGGCTGGACCAGGCTGGCCCACCAGGCCCCGTCGTGGTACCAGAGCTTGGATTCGGGCTTCTCCCCGGTCGCGGCGCCGTTGGCGGTGGCGTTCCAGCCGGCGAACGACTGCGCCCGATGGCCGACCACCGTGGCGCCGTGCGCGTCCTCCGGGCTGGCGACGAGCGACAGGACCGCGAGGAGGACCGACGCGAGGGCCACGGCCCCCCGCCGGCGGGACGAGCGGACGGGCGAGTGCAGGGACACCATCAGATCACCGCCGTGCCAGGGAGCGCAGTCGTGGGTACACCGGATGTGCACGAAGGCGCAGCCAGTGGGGGGAGGTCTTCATGCGGACCGTGCGGACGCCGTTGTGGCCGTGCACGCCGACCCGTGGCACCGCCCAGCGACCGCCGGATTCCGGGCCGTCGGGCAGGGCGAGGCCGGCGACGTAGCCCGCCTGCTCGGTGGCGGCACGGACCCGTTCGTCATGGCGCCCGCGGGGGTAGGCCAGCAGGGGAGCAGGTACCCCGAGTGCCGCGTGGAGGACCTCCCGGCTGGTCAGCAGGTCGTGCGCGAGAGCAGACGGGGCGAGCTCGGTCAGGTCGCGGTGGTGCAGGCTGTGGCTCTGCACGTCGAGGCCCGCATCGAGCCAGTCGAGGAGCTGGTCGCGTCCCATGGTCCGCAGCGGCCACGTGGGCGGGTCGTCCACCCAGTCCACCGGCTGCGAGTCGTCGGGCAGCAGGCTGCGGCCCACGACGAACACGGTCGCGGGCAGGCGGTAGCGCCGCAGGATCGGCAGTGCGAACCGGTGGACGCCGTCGAGGCCGTCGTCGAATGTCAGCGCCACCGTGCTGCCTGGCAGCTGCCCCGTGGTCTCGAGCGTGGCCAGTGCACGATCCAAGGGCACCACGTCACGGTGCGTGGCCAGCCATCGGCAGTGGCGGTCGAACTCCGCCGGTGACACGGCCATGGGCGACTGCCAGCGCGGGTCGACGGTGTGGTAGCAGAGGATCGTCACGAGGGTTCCCCGAGGATCGGTGCGCGACGGATCGCGGCGACGGTCGCCGTCGACGCTACGACCCACCGGGCCCGCCTCTAGGGGCAGGTGTCCCGGCAGGGACCGGGCTCCGTGGCGGCGCATGGGACAGGTGCCCCTGTTGGTGGCCCCGCGACAGGTCACGATGGCGAAGGATGTCCGTGACGTGACCGGGGGTGTGGAGAGATGGACGGTGCGACCCTGGGGCTCGTGCTGCGACGATGGTGGCCGCTGGTGGTGGCCGTGGCGATCGTGACGGCGGGGCTCGGCTACCTGGGCGCGTCGCAGCGCCCCACGACCTACGAGTCCCGGGCGCGCCTGCTGGTGGGGCCGGTGAACGGCGAGCTCGAGCAGCTCCGTGCCGGGGACCTGCTGGCACGCACCTACGCCGAGCTCGTCACCTCCAGCCGTGTGCTCGTCCCGGTGACCCGGGCCGCCGGCGCCGAGGACCCGGAGGCCGCCGCCGACGAGCTGCGCGGGCGCATCCGCGCCACCGCCGACGGCCCCACGCGGACGGTGATCATCCGCGTGAGCGGGCTCGACCCGTCGATGACCGCCGACCTCGCCAACCAGGTGGCGCGCCAGCTCGAGGAGCTGTCGTCACAGAGTGGGGCGCCCGAGGGGCGGGTGACGGTGCTCGACGATGCGGTGGGTGGGACGGCACAGTCCGACCAGACCCTGCAGCTCGCCGCCTTCTCCGGCCTGTCGGGTGCCCTGCTCGTGGCGCTGGCACTGGCCCTGTTCGGCACGGCCCACCAGCGCCTGCACGACGAGGACGAGGTGGCTGCCGCGCTCGGGAGCGAGCCGCTCGGGCGGGTCGCCGGTCACCGGTCCCTGCGTGGCCGCAACCGGCTCGAGGTCGTCTGGTCCCCGGAATCCGAACGCGCATCGGACTATCGCCTGGTGGCTCGCAAGCTGGAGCTGGTCTCCCGCGCGCGGGGCATCCGCAGCTTCCTCGTGCTCGGCGTGGACGACGCCGCGTCGTCCGCGGACCTGGCCGCCAACGTCGCCTACGCCGTCTCGGAGCGGGGCGTCGACGTCGCGCTCGTGGATGCCGACGTGATGTCCCGTCGGGTCACACACCTGGTGGAGCGGTCGCGTTCCCGCCAGGCGCACGCCGTCGGCGGGTCACCCACGCTCGACGTGGGGCCCTGGGTCCTGCTGGCCCAGAACCTCCTGCTGGTGACGGCCGGCGGTGTGGACGACCGGATGCCCGAGGAGGTGCTCGCCGACATCGCGGACATGGTCAGCGTGGTGGTGGTGTTCGCGCCGCCGCAGGACGAGGCGCCCGACGCGCTCGAGTGGGCGCGTGCCGTGGACGCCACCGTCGTGGTCGTCGACCGGGGTCGGACCCCGACCCACGACGTCCGCCGTGCCGCCCGCGGTCTGCACCTCGTCGGAGCCGAGGTGCTCGGCGCCGTCCTCGACGGGGCGAGTCGGGACGGGGCGTGGCAGGAGCCGTCTGATCCGCGGGGTGCCCAGGACCCCGGTGGCCGGGGCGACCAGGGGGCGGGCGGGCCCCCTGAGCGGCCGGTTCGCGCCGGGGCGTCCTACTCGGCGAGGGACTGATGGCCCCTGCCACCGCGACGTCCCCGTTGCGCGTGGCGGGGTTCGGAGGCGCCGTCCTCCTCCTGGCGGTGGCGGCCCTGACCATGGCGCCGGCCACCTCCGTGGTCCTGCCGGTGCTCCTGCTCGGCGTCTGTGCGGTGCTCGCGTTCGCGATGGCCTCCGACGACCTGCTGGTGGGCACGGGGATGGCCCTGCTGTACGCCAACGTCGGCACGATCGCGGTCAATCGGTACGGGCTGCCTGCCCTGGTTGCGCTGGGGATCCCGATGCTGATCGCCATGCCCCTGCTGCGACGGCACCTGCCGGTCCTGCCCGACCGACGCCACTGGCCCCACGCCGTCCCCTGGCTGGTGCTCTACCTGGTGGCCATGACGGTGTCCTCGTTGCAGGCGCTGGACCGTGACGCCGCGACGGCGGAGCTCGTCACGTTCGTGATCGAGGGCCTGGTCGTCTACGTGCTGGTCGTCCTCGTGGTCACGACCCCGGCCCGCCTCCGCCTCGTGCTCTGGGTCCTGCTGGCCACGGGTGCGGTGGTGGCGGGGCTGGCGGTCGTGCAGACGGTGACGGGGCGCTACGACATGGAGTTCTTCGGGCTCGCGGAGACGTCGAAGGCGGAGCTGAGCCGGCTCGCTGCGGACGTGTGGGGGCGCTTCGACCCGCCCCGTGCCTCCGGTCCCATCGGCGAGAAGAACTTCTTCGCCCAGACGTTGGTGGTCCTCGTCCCCGTCGGGGTCCTGCTCGCCACCCGGACCACCGGTCCGCGCCGGGTCCTCGCCGCGGTCGCCACGATGCTGCTGCTGGGTGGCGTGGCGGTCACGGCGTCGCGGGGCGCGGCGGTGACCGTCGGCCTGGTGCTGCTCGTCATGCTGGTCGCCCGTGACCTGCCCATCCGGTACGGAGTCGTCGCAGGCGTGCTCGTGGTCGGCCTCCTGCTGGCCTTCCCCGCGTACCGCGAGCGCCTGGCCACCCTCCCGGGTGTCGGGGGCCAGGGGGTCGACACGGCACTCGAGGATCCTGCGGTGCTGGGACGCGCATCCTCCATGCTGGGATCGTGGCGCGTCTTCCAGAACCATCCGCTCGTCGGCGTCGGCCCGGACAACTACCCCCTCTACCACGAGGCGGCGGCCACCGAGGTCGGTCTGAAGGTGGTGGAGGGGCGCGAGCCGCACAACCTGTACCTCGGTCTCGCTGCCGAGACCGGTGTCGTGGGGCTCGGCGCGTTCCTCGGCCTCGTCGCCATGACCATGCAGGGCCTCGTCGCGGCGCGACGCCGGGCCGCCGCGCGGGCGCACGACCACGCTGTCGACGTGATCGCCCTGCAGTACGCGTTGGGGTCGTTCCTCGTCAGCGGGCTGTTCCTGCACCTGGCCTACGAGCGGTACCTGTGGCTGTGGTTCGCCCTGGCCGGGGCTGCCACCGCCATGGCGCTGCCCGTGCCCGCCCGCGGCACCGGTCGCTCGCGATGAGCAGGCCGCGTCGAGCCGGACGGACCGTGGCCCTGGTGGGGCCCGACGGCGCGGGCAAGTCGACGATCGTGGCGGCGGCACTCGAGCGCCTCGGTCCCTCCGGCGCCGTGGTCTACATGGGGATCAACCCGTGCGCCGCGACCGTGGCGCTGCCGACCACCCGATGGCTGGCGCGGCGTCACCGCCGGCGTGCCGCGGGGGTGGACGCCGGGCCGCCCGCTCGTCCGACGGCCGACGCGGCGACGGGGCGTCGCTGGCGGCCGCAGTCGGACCTGCTCGTGCTGAACCTCCTGCTCGAGGAGCAGTACCGCCAGCTGGTCGTCGCCTGGCACCGCTGGCGCGGCCGGGTGGTCCTGCTGGACCGCGACTTCCTCGTGGACCACTGGGTCCACGAGGTCACGCGCCCCGACGCCCACGGCCCGGTGCGCCGGCTCCACGGTCACGTCCTGCGGCACTGGTACCGGCGGCCCGACGCCCTCGTGTGCCTGGACGCGCCGGTCGCCGTCCTGGCCGCGCGCCGTCCCGACGTCGCAGAAGCGGAGCTGGCGGCTCGTCGTGCCGAGCTGGACCGGGCGGGCCGGGACCTCGGTGCCGTCGTGGTCGACGCCTCCCGCCCGCTGCCGGTCGTGCTCGACGAGGTGCTGGCGGTCGTCGCGACGGGGGGGCCGGCCTCGATCACCCGATGAGGCGGCCCAGCAGCGGCACCCGTCGCAGCTCCGGGAAGGTCTGGTCCAGGGCCAGCAGGGGGCGTGCCCACCAGAGCAGCCACAGGCTGGCGAGGGCCGCCGCGCCCATGCCCACGACGAGCGGGGGGTGCAGGAGCTGCTGGACGGCCACGACCGCCACGGTGCAGCCCGACGACCTGCGCGTAGACCCGCACCGTCTGGGGGTGGAACAGGGCCAGGCCCGTCCCCCGCAGGCCCGCGTGCTTGAGCAGGTTGAACAGCGCCAGGGACGTGCAGGTCCCGATCGCGGCCCCGAGGGGCCCGAACCGGGGGACCAGCACCAGGTTGAGCCCGAGGTTGGCCAGGGCCGCGGTCACGTTGATGGCGACGACGTACCGCAACCTCCCGTAGACCTTGAGCATCATGCCGTTGAAGCCCAGCGAGACCTGGATGAAGTAGCCGAGCGACAGCAGCGCGAGGAACGGGGCCGACGAGGCGTACCGCTCCCCGAACATCGTCACGGTCACCGGACCGGCGAGCGCGAAGGTCAGGACGAAGACCGGGAAGGTCAGGACGGTCAACCACGACGCCGTCGTCCAGTACAGGTCGTCCAGGCCCCGCTGGTCCTGACGCGCGAGCAGTCGCGCCGCGGCCGGGAGGAACAGCAGCCCGAAGCTGGTCATCACCAGCTGCACGGCCTTGGCCGCGGGGGTGATCGCGCGGACCGCAGCGACCGCCTCCGTGCCGCCGTAGCGGCCCAGCAGCACCGCGTCGGACAGGTTCATCACGATGTAGACGAGGTCCGTGGTCACCATGGGGATCGTGAAGGCGAACAGCTCACGCACGGGCAGGCGCATGTCGCGCAGGCCCGCGCCGGAGAAGACGCCGCGGGCACGCATCACGCGGACCAGGACCACGCTGTACAGCAGCAGCCCACCGGCGCCCGCGAGCACGTACCCCGTCGCCAGGAAGGTGGCGTCGCTGCCGGTGCTCACCAGCAGGGCGACCACGGCCAGTCGCAACCCGGGCGCCAGGACGTACCGCCGCACGAAGATGGCGCGGGGGGCCGCGAACGTGGCGAACATGCCGATCGAGATCTGGTCGAGGGCCTCGATCGGGGCGAGCACCACCACGATGGGCAGCAGCGTCAGGGCGGTCCGGTCCGCGATGAGCGTGTCGCCGAGCCACCCCTGCAGCCCATGGACGAGGCTGATCATGGCGGCGCCCAGCAGCAGGGTCGTCCCGACGGTCAGCACGAGCACGCCCAGCAGCCGCTGCCGGTCGCCGACCGCCTCGTAGTGGGCCGCGAACCGGGCCACGCTGCGGTCCAGTCCCAGTGTCGCGACGGTCTGGCCGAGTGCCACGAACGACATGGCGTAGGCGAAGGCGCCGAAGTCGGACTGCGACAGGTGCCGGACGATCAGCACCTGCACCCCGAAGTTCACCAGCATCGAGAGCGCGCGCCCGACGAGGAGCAGGCTGGACCCTCGGATCTGCCCGCGGGTCTCGTCGTGGCCCGCCTCGCGTGCGGCGACGGTGGCGGTCATGACGCGGCTCGTGCGACGTCCGCCGCGGCGGCCAGCACGGTTCGATAGCGCTCTGCCACGCTGGCCCAGGAGTGCTCACGCTGCACGAGGGTGCGTGCCGCGCGGCCGAGTGCGGCGGCCCGGTCGGGGCGTCGGAGCAGCTCGACGATCGCGGTGGCGACGGCGTCGACGTCGTCACCGACCATCACGTCCGTGCCGTGCGTGGCCGCGATGCCCTGCAGCGCCAGCGGCGTCGCGACGCAGGGCCGGGCGCAGGCCATCGCCTCGAGGAGCTTGTTCTTCACGCCGGTGCCCGACCACATCGGGCACGCCATCACGGCCGCCCGGTTGAGCCACGGCACGACGTCGTCGACCTCACCCGTGACCGCGACGCCCGGCAGGGACGCCAGGGCCGCGACCCCGGTGTTCGGGTGACGCCCGACCAGGGCGAGGTGGGCATCCGGCACCTGCGCCCGGACCCGTGGGAGGACCTCGGTGGCCAGGGTCACGGCCGCGTCGACGTTCGGCGTGTAGTCCATCGTGCCCGTGAACACCAGCAGCGTCGGGTCGACCCGCTGGCCGGGATCGGGTGCGAACCGCCGGGTGTCGACACCGTTGGGGATCGGCCGCGACGTGACGGTGGGCGCCACCGCCATGATGGCACGGGCGTCCTCGGGTGTGACCGCGACGACGTCTCGGAAACGCGGGTAGTCCGTCCGCATCGACCGGACGACACCGCGGGCCTCCCGGTCGAGCAGCCATCGCGTGAGGCCGGTCGCCCGGTCGCGTCGCGCCTGCACGTTGAGGTGCCGGGCATCCACGGCGAGCAGCACGGCGGGCACGTCCAGCTGCTCGAAGAGCGTCCCGAGACGTGCGAGGCGACCGGAGGCGACCAGGGCCACGTCGGGTGGGTCGGCCGCGACCGCCGCCGCCACCGCGCCACGCAGGCGTTCGACCCGGGCGTCGGAGGTCAGGGGGCGCCCGGCCAGGGCCGCGCGCAGCGCGGTCGTGGCCCGCACGCCTCGGGGCCCGTCGCCGGCCACGACCTGCGTGTCGATGGTGGGCGGCCCCGCCAGCCCGTCCGCCAGCGACAGCACGCGAACGTCGTCGGTCGCGGCGAGCCGGGCCACGAGCTCCGTGGCCAGGAGGCCGAAGCCGTCCAGCGGCAGGGTGGGCGTGGCACTGAGGCACACGAGGATCTTCATGTCGTCACCGCCCCCGGCGTGTGCGCCACGCCGCCCAGACCACGTCCACGACGTGGTGCACCGCCCCGGCGAGGTCGCCGGAGGTGTCGATCACCGCGCCGGCGTCCAACTGGCCGGCGAGTGCGAGGTAGCGCTCACGTCGCTCCGCGAGCTCCTCGACGGAGTGCTCGGGCTTGCGCGCGGCGAGCAGCTCCGCCGGGGCATCCAGCACCAGGACCAGGTCGGGCGCCGGGACGAGTCGCCCGAACACCAGGCGACGCAGGCGCGCCTTGGGCCGCGGGTCGTCGTCGAGCCGTGCCTCGCACGGGTGCCGGTCGAGCACCACCAGGTGCCCCCGGCTGCGGTCACGCTCGGCCGCGGCCACGGCCACCCATGTCCGGGCCAGCCGGCGCAGCGGTCGCAGCGCGGACGGGCCACGCTGGACCCACGGGTCCGCGGCGGGGTAGAGGCCGAGGTAGTGCACGCGGACCGGCAGGGGCCAGTGGTCGTGCAGGACCGCCGAGATCGTCGACTTGCCGGCGCCGTCCGGTGCCAACAGCGCGACCGTGAGGCCCGTCGGGGCCAGCGGTCCCGTGCGTCCCAGTCGGTTGCGGAGCCGGTGTGCCGTGGTCCGCACGGCGACGAGCGCCCGAGCTCGACGCGACAGGTGGGCGAGCAGCGACGGCCACGCCACCGCCCCGACGGTGGCGAGGGCTGCCTCGTCGCCGCGCTCCACCATCGCGCGCAGCTCGGCCGCCCCGACTCCGGCGGGGCGGGCCCGGTCCAGTGCGACCGCGACCGGGTGTGACAGCGACGCGTGCGGCACGCCGCGACGGGCCTCGGCGAGTCGCGTGGGGGCGAGGCGACCGCGGTCCAGCAGCCCGTGGGCCACCACGAGCCAGACGAGGTCGTCGTCGTCGGGTCGCGCCACGCCCCGCTGGTCACGCACCCGTCGCGCCAGTACCTCCTCGGCGGGCAGTGCACGCCACGAGCGGTGGGGTCCGAACGCGAGGTCGGTGACGATGTCCAGCGTGGTCCAGTGTCCGTCGTCCCGGGCGAGGCGGAACCGGTGGCTGCCCAGGCCGCGTCGGGGGTGGGCGGTGAACCGGCACCGTTCGAGCGCCGCCTCGGCGCGGCGGCGGTCGCGCGGGGCGACGAGCAGGTCGACGTCGCCGTTCGGTTCCGACCGGGGACCGGGGTCCCGCAGCAGGCACCAGCGCACCCCGGCGGCATCCAGCGCGGCGAAGGCGGCGGCCAGGACGGGCTCGAGTGCGTCGGATCCGACGGTCGTCGGGGCGGCCGCGCTCACGGCTTGCCCGTCGCCGCTGGCGTGCCGCGCCGCACGCGCCGCAGGCCGTGTCGGACCTCGCCCACGAACGGCCGCAGGTCGTGAGGGTCGAGGACGGCCCGGGCCTTCGGCCCCTGGACCGAGTGCCACCACGTGGCCAGGGACAGCTCCCCGGCCCGCCATGCGGCGGCCGAGGCCTGCAGGTCACGACGCCAGTGGATCCACCGCACGTCGGTGCGCCGCAGCTGCGACGGGACCTGGGGCAGGTCCAGGGCGTCGTGGTAGAGGGTCAGGAGGAGCTCGACGCCGCACGCCTCCGCGAGGGCCGACCGCCCGGTCGGCCGCCCCACGTTCGGCTCGATCACGACCAACCCACCGTCGGGGGTCCGTTTGGCCTCGACGTACAGCAGCCCGTGGTAGTCGATCGTCGCCAGGAGCCTGCGGGTGAGCTCCGCGACCTCGGGTTCGTCGACGACCTCGCCGAGGCTGGTCGTGCCCGTGTGGCGAGGCCACTGCCGCAGCTTGCGCGAGACGAAGGTCACCGGCTCGCGGCCGTCCGCGAAGGCGTAGGCATTGCACGACAGGAGCTGGTCCTCGCCGCCCCGCACCCAGGCCTGGACGACCAGGGGGCTGGCCAGCGCGTGCAGGGTCGGCCACAGGCGGCGCCACTCGTGGTCGGAGCCGATGGTGACGACCTTGCCGGCTGCGCCCTCCCAGGCCGGGGTCTTCATCGGCGGCTTGACCACGCACGGGAAGCCGAGCTCGTCGGGGACGCGGGCAGCGGTGGCCTCGTCGCGCACCAGGAGCGTGGTGGGCACCGGGATGTCGTGGCGGGCGGCGTGCGTCGCGAAGGTGTCCTTGCGGAGCAGGGTGTGGACCACCTCGGCCTCGGGCAGGGGGAGGCGGTACGTGTCGGGCAGCGCATGGCGGGCCCGGGCCAGGGTGGCGACGCTCGCGTCGGTGCAGGGGACCAGGACCGCTCGGTCGCCGAGCCCTGCGGCGAGCCGTTCCAGGGTCGCGACGAGCGCCGGACCGGAGGTCGCCGAGGCCACCACGCGGTCCAGGGCCCGGGTGCGGCAGCAGTAGTGCCCCGGGTCGGCGGCGAGGCCGATCACGGGGATCCCGCGGGCGGCCAGCACGCGGGCCGTCTGCAGCCCGGTCGTGTTGTCCGCCCCCACGACCACGGCTGGCGGCCGGCTCCCCGTCACGAGGACCTCGGCAGGTACTGCTCCTCGGCCTCGAGGAGCTCGTCGACCTGCTGGAGGCGGAACACCTCCGCCACCGGGACCATCGGGGTCTGGACCTCGCGCAGGGACCGGGTGGCGTGGAGCTGGCGCGCGAGCTCCTGCATGGCGGCGATCCCCGACCGCAGCAGCTGGTTGGCCCAGACCACCAGGCTGATCCCGGTGAGCTGGAACACCTCCATCGGGGTGTCGTGGTACGTGGTCGGCACGATGACCACCGGACACGTGTCGCCCCAGTACCGCATGAAGTCCATGACCTCGGTGGGGTCGGAGCGCTTGCTGTGCACGAGGATCGCGTCCGCGCCCGCGTGGTGGTAGGCCTCGGCGCGGCGCAGGGCCTCGTCCAGGCCCCACCCCGAGATGAAGGCCTCGGTGCGCGCCACGACGGCGAAGTCCGGATCCTGCTGGGCGTCCTTGGCGGCCCGGATCTTCCCGGCGAACTCCGCCATGTCGGCCAGGGGCTGCTGCTCGCCGATGAACGAGTTGGTCTTGGGGAACAGCTTGTCCTCGATGCACATGGCGGCGACCCCACGCTGCTCCAGCTTGTGGACCAGTCGGCGGACGTTGTTGAAGTTCCCGTAGCCCGTGTCGGCATCGAGGAGGATGGGCAGCTCGGTGGCGTCCGCCATGAACTCGACCACCTCGAGGACCTGCGTCCAGCTGGCCTCGTTGGCGTCGCGGACGCCCAGCGCGGCGGAGATGGCGAGCCCGCTCGCCCAGATGCCCTCGAACCCGGCTTCCTCGACGATGCGTGCCGACAGCCCGTTGTGCGCCTCCATGAGGGCATCGGTGCGCGGTCGCTGCAGGAGGTCCTGGAAGCGCCGCGTCCGTGTGGGGGTGGCCGGGGTGACGAGTGCGGTCATGGTGTGTTCCCTGTCGCGTCAGGCGGTCATGGGTTGGGGGGCCGCGAGGGCCGCGAGGGCGCAGGCGTCGACCAGCTCGACGATCCGGCGACCGATCTGCTCCTGGGCCTCGCGCGTCCCGGCCCCGATGTGGGGCGTGAGCACGACGTTGGGCAGGTCGGCCAGCGGGGACCGGAACGCCGCGCCCTCGTGTTCGTGCACGTCGACGGCGGCGGCGGCGAGATGGCCGTCGCGCAGGGCCTCGGACAACGCGTCCTCGTCGACGACCCCGCCCCGCGACAGGTTCACCAGGACGCTGCCCGGCTTCATCCGGCGCAGTGCCGCGCGATCGATCATGTGCCGCGTGCGTGGGGTGAGGGGGACGTGGATGCTGACCACGTCCGCGCGCGTCAGGACGTCCGGCAGCGCGGCGAGTCGGATGCCGCCCTGCGCGAGGCGTCGACTGGCGGCGGGGGTGCCCCGCTCGACGCAGCCCATCGCACGCATGCCGAGCAGCGTGCCCAGCACGCCCACGCGGCTGCCGATGGACCCGGCGCCGACGATCCCGAGCACCTTGCCGCTGAGGCAGGAGCCCGTGAGCTCCGACTTGGCCCAGCGACCGTCGCGCAGGAGGCGGTCGGCGTGGGTGACGTTGCGCATCACCGACAGCATCAGCGCCAGCGCCATCTCGGCCACGGCATCGGCTCCCGGCTCGGGGATCCGTGCCAGCTGGACACCGCGTTCCGCCAGGGCCTCGAGGTCGACGTTGTCGACCCCGGACCCCGCCCGGACCACGAGCTGCAGGGCCTGCGCCCGCTCGATGCTCCGCCGGTCGAGCATCGTGCCGCTGCGCAGGACCACGACCTCGCAGTCGACGACGGTCCGGGAGATCTCCTCCGAATCGGCCCCGATGGCGTCCACGACGACATGGCGGTCCTCCAGGCACGCGCGGGCAGCACGGTCGATGGAGCTCAGCAACAGCACCTTCATGCCACCGCTCCCGTGAGCGCGTGCGAGGTGTCCGGCAGCTCGTCGAGGTGCCACGCGACCTGGTGTCGGAGGCCGACGTCGGGCGGCACCCGGGGCACGAAGCCCAGGACCTCGCGAGCACGGCTCGTGTCGGCGCAGGTGCGCCGCTGGTCACCGATGCGGGATGGCTGGTGGTCGAGCCGGGGCGTCGTGCCGAGCTCGTCCGCGAGGATGTCGATGGCCCCCAGGAGCTCGATCTCCTCGCCACCACCGACGTTGTAGACCTCACCGACCGCCCCCTGGTCGATGGCGGCGATCGTCGCCTCGACACAGTCGTCGACGAAGGTGTTCGACCGGGACTGGCGGCCGTCCCCGTAGACGACCAGCGGCAGGTCGCGGCGCAGGCGCTCCACGAAGATGTGGTAGGCCATGTCGGGCCGTTGCCGTGGCCCGTAGATCGAGAAGTAGCGCAGGATCGTGGCCGGCAGGTCGTGCGCCGCCACATGGGCCTGCACGAGCTGCTCGGCGGCCAGCTTCGAGATCCCGTACGGGGAGACGGGATCCGTCGGCGTCGTCTCGTCACCGACGGCGTCGCGTCCGTAGACCGAGGACGTCGACACCTGCACGAACCGGTCGACCCCGGCGGCGAGGGAGGCGCCCACGAGGCGTTCCAGTGCGAGCAGGTTGCAGCTGACGTAGGAGTCGAGGTCGGTCCAGCTGCGGGGCAACCCGGCGAAGGCGGCCTCGTTGACCACCGCGTCGACGCCCTCGAGCCAGGGCCCCAGCTCGTCGGTCCGCAGGTCCACCTCGCCGAACGTGAACGACGGGTGCCCGAGCGCCGGGACGAGGTTGCGCAGCTTGCGCTCGCGTGGGTAGGAGTCGACGAAGGCGTCGAGCCCCACGACGGCGTGCCCGCGCGCCAGCAGCGTCTCGACCAGGTGGCTGCCGACGAAGCCGGCGGCCCCTGTCACGAGGACGCGGCGCTGGCGCCGGTCGGTGGTGGTGAGGTCCATCGTCACACTCCCGTACGTCGGACCACGCTGAGCAGCGTGGCCACGAGGATCTGCAGGTCGAGCCGGAAGGAGCAGCCGTCGACGTAGGCGATGTCGAACCGCAGCCGTTCGTCGAACGAGGTCGAGTGCCGGGCCCGCACCTGCCAGAGCCCGGTGAGCCCCGGGCGCAGCTCGAGCCGCTTGCCGTGCCAGGTCGCGTAGGTCTCCGGGGCGAAGGACGTCGGGCGCGGCCCGACCAACGACATGTCGCCGCGGAGCACGTTGAACAGCTGGGGCAGCTCGTCGAGGCTGGTGCGCCGCAACACGTGCCCGATGCGGGTGATCCGCGGGTCGTCCGGGATCTTGAAGTCGGGTGGCGGCAGCACGTTGAGGTGGGCCAGCGAGGCCTTCAGCTCCTCCGCGTTGGCCACCATGGTCCGGAACTTGAACATCTCGAAGCGTCGGCCGTCCCGCCCCGTGCGCAGCTGCCGGAAGACGGCCGGTCCGGGCGACTCCAGCCGGATGGCCGCCCAGAGCACCGCCATCAGCGGCAGCGCCACCGGCAGGGCCACCACGCACACGGCCACGTCGAAGCACCGCTTGCCCCACTGCTCACCCCACGTGCCCCGGGCATCCATCAGGACGCCTCACGGGCAGGCTCGAGCGCCGGCTCCACGACGCGGGAGGCGGGCCGTGCCCCGTCCCGCAGGACGGTCCTCGAGGCCTCCTCACGCGGGAGCGTCGACGCCGCCGGGTCGACGACGGCCACCAGGGCCCGCGCCGTCAGCCCGTCCTCGGGGAAGCAGGCCACGCGGACGTCGGTGGTGTGGTGCAGGCTCCTGCGCAGCCGATCGAGCATGCCGTCGAGCTGCAGGCGCGTCGCCTCGGGCACCAGGACGTGCAGGCGGTCCGGTCCGCCCCATGCGGTGTCGGTCCGTCTGAGCTCGAGGAGGACGCCGGCGTCGGAGCGCAGCCGCCGTCCCTCCACCCGAAGCGCGTTGCCGGCCAGCTCCAGCAGCGCGAAGCCGCGGTCGTAGCGGCGGGCGCGCTCGAGCTCGTCCAGCAACGGGCCCCAGTCGTCCTGTCGCGACCGAGTCGTCGTGGCGGTCGGCCGGACACGTCGGGCCACGATCGCCACCAGACCCGACGACATCACCAGCACGAGTACCAGCACGGTGACAGTCCCCATGTTCGATCGACCTCCTCGTGCGGGCAGGGCTTCGCTTGCGCCCCGGCCGCCCCGGCTCGTCCCTTGACGGGATCCTGCGGACCGAGTGAACGTGCGGTGACGGAAGGGCAACAGGGACAGCCGTCCCGGCGCCTCGTGAGCTCAGGGGCGTTCGCCGCCGATGCCCGGTTCCGCCCCGGTCCGCTGCAGCCGACGAAGCTCGGCGCGGATGCGGGCGGCCTCCTCGACGGCGAGGAGGTCGTCGAGCCGCAGCCACGTGGCGTACTGGGTGATCTTGGCGAGGACCTCCTCGCGGGACCTCGTGGTCCGGCGGACGTGGTCCAGGCTCGTGACCCCGTCCCGCAGCTGCACCAGCAGGGTCGCGTCCAGCCCCAGCGTGCGTGCGACGGCGTGTGTGGTGAGGGGGCGCATCGCGGCCCCTCGCCCGGCCTCGATGTTCTGCCACGTGGTCTTCGAGATCGACGCCTTCCGAGCCGCCTCGGTCTGGCTCATCCCGAGCGCGGCGCGGGTCTCCCGTACGAACACACCCAGCGCATGGCCGCCCGTGGGGCCGTTGCGCCGGCGGTCGGTGTCGGCACCGATCGCGCGATCGTCCTGCATCCGGGCACCCCCAGGAGGCGGATGACTGCCGCCCCGGACAGCCTGCGTGCTGGACCGGAGCCGAACAGGGCCACCTGTCCCCGAACGGGCGTTCGTGGCCCCCGACGATCGGCCCCGCGACGAGTCCGCCACGCGCGCGTCCGGGCGGGCACACCGAGAGCGGGTCGAAGTCGGCCGAACTGGGTCGTCGCGGCCCGGTTCGACCGCACCGCCCGGGGTCCGGCACCCAGCAGCGGTGTCCCTGTTGGGCGCAGTTGTGCCCTTCGGGTCCGCCGAACGGCCCAGGACATTCGACCCTGGCCCCTTGCCTGCCGATCCTTCGACCCGTCCCGGGGGCGACCTCTCCCGACAACGGAGCATCCACATGTACGACATGTTCACCGCGAGACCGGCTGGCGCCGGAACACCGCGGTCCCGCCTCACGCGAGCACTGCTCGCCGTCCTGATGCTGGCTGCGACCTTCGTGGCCGCCGGGACGGTCCTGAGCCCGCCCGCGAACGCCGCACCCGACCCCCAGACCTGCTCCGGGTATCCGGAGCCCCGGGTCTACCTGGAGTCGCATGCGTGGTGGAACACCATCCTGTCCGGCACCCAGGACTTCGGGCACCTGCACACCGAGACGTGCTTCCCGCGCACCCACAATCCCGATGGCTCGATCAACAAGGTCTCGGGCACCGTGCACCTCGACGTCAAGGTCGTCATGCACGGCAACCCGGGCCACCTCGACTGGGTCCGGGTCCAGGTCTCCGGAGACGGCTTCAACAACGTCGGGGCGCAGGTCGACCTCGACGAGACCTGCGACGGGGCGAACGACCCGAGCTGGGACGCCGCCATGGGTGCCTGCACGTGGTGGGTCCCCATGGACGTCGACACCACGGTCGCCGGCGCCGACGGGTTCAACGAGTTCCGTGTCTCGGCCAAGGTCACCGAGCCCAACGGTGACGAGATGCGCAACTCCACGGGCTGGCAGGCCTACCTCGACAACGGCCGGGCGGTGAACCACTACCGCTCCGACACCGGCGCCTTCACCGAGGCACGCGGGTGGTACGAGGGCGCCGGCTACGCCGTCGGCCGGTTGGCGTCGCCGATCCCGTACGAGGTCAGCGGTACCTGGACCCCCGACGTCGTGATGGACAAGGGCGCGGGTGGCAAGGACGTCGGGTGGAGCTTCGCGGCCGTCGACCCGATGTTCCACTTCGACGACGAGGGCATGGTGCTCCTCTCGCAGGCAGGTCCCTACCGGGGACGGGTGAGCATCGACACGACCAAGCTCTCCGATGGTGTCCATCGGCTGTACCTGCAGGCGCGGTCGCCCTGTGACGGGACCAGTGGCAACGACTGCGGGACCAAGAGCGACGGGTCGGACAACAACGTCGGCACCAACTCCGGCGGCCAGGTGATCCGGTTCATCGTGAACAACGGTGGCGGGACCGCCCCGGCACCGGCCCCCGAGCCGACCCCGACCCCCGACCCGGCCCCGGACCCCCACGCCGGCCCCGGACCCGACCCCGAGTCCCGAGCCCACGAGTGCGGTGCACGTCGGTGACATCGATGCCGTGGTCCGACGTGACGGGTCGAGCTGGTCGGGCACCGTCATGACGCAGCTGCACGACGAGAACGAGGAGGCCGTGGCCGATGCCGTGGTGCGCCTGCGTGTGGTCGCTGGTGACAGCACCGAGCGCGTCACGTGCCGGACGGGTGCGGCGGGACGCTGCACGGTGTCCCAGTCGGTGCGCAACCGCGTGGGCAGCTTCACCGTCGAGGTCGTCGGCATCGACGCCGACGCCCCCTACGACGCCACGGCGGACCATGACCCCGACGGCACGCCGCCCGGCATGCTGACCGTCGAGCGCCCGTAGCCCCCGAGGCTCCCTCGGCAACCGGCCCGTCGTCGTCTCGTGGACGACGGCGGGCCGGGACGTCCGACCCTGCCTCCCCGGCCACCGATGGTCTTCGATGGGACCGTCGTGGTCGGGGAGGTGTCGTGTGACCATCGGGATCGCACCGCCGGGCAACCGGTTCGCATCGGTGGCACGAGGTGGCCCGGACGTGGGGGCCGCCGTGGGCGGCACGCTCGGTCGCCTGTTGCGTCCTGCCGAGGCGGGGGAGGACGACCGGGTGTGGACCGTCGATCCCCAGGCCGTCGAGGCCACACCGGCGGGCATCGCGCGGGTCCTCGTCCACGCCGGTCGCCGCGAGCTGTCCGCGGCCGCCGTGCGGCTGTGGCCCCCCTCGTCACATCCCTACTCCCAGGTCCGCCGCTGGCCCGCGCCCGGACGTCACGCGGGGCTGGTCGGCGCGGCCGTCCACGCCGTGGCGGGCGGCATCATCGTGCAGTTCGGTGCCCGGTCCTCGGTCCCGTCGCTGCTCGACGTGGTGGTGGAGGACTCGGGGACCCAGGGGGCCCGCCTGCGCCTTCGCCCCACCCGCGAAGGCGGCGTCGTCGCACCCGTGGCCACCGCGGACGGTCCGGCGATGCTGCGCGTCGGCATCGTCGGCGCAGCGTCGGACCCGGTGCGTGCCTTCCGGGCGCTCGAGGTGGTCCGGGGCCGGGTCGCCGACCTGGCGCCTCGTCCCATCGGGATGGGACAGCGGGGCCAGCTCCGCTGGACCCTCGAACAGCGGCTGACCGGCCGTGTCGCCCGTCGCCTCGACGCCGACCAGCTCGCACGGCTGGCCGCCGCCTGGACCGACCTGCCCGCCGCGCCGGGACCGGCGAAGGCCGTCGTCACCGACCTGCTTCGCATCGCGCTGCTCGTGCCGCGCCACACATCGCACGTCCGGCACGTGCTGGCCCACCTGGGGCCGCCGAGGTGCCGGGGGTGGCCCGCCACGGAGACCTCTGGCACGGCAACGTGCTGGTCGACGGCGGCTGCCTGGTGGGCGTCGTCGACTGGGGTTCGTGGCACCCGGCCGGCTTCCCGGGAACCGACCTGCTCCACCTGTTCGCCATGGCCCACCGGCGCAGGGGCGAGTCCCTGGGCGCGCTCTGGCTGCGCCGGCCGTGGACGTGGCCCGACTTCGTCCGCCTGGTCGGTCCGACCCTGCGCGACCTTGACGTCGACGCTGGCTCCCGAGGTCCTCGAGCAGCTGGGCATCGCATGGTGGGCCAGTGCCGTGGCCGGGACCCTGGAGCGGCTCCCGCAGCGGGCCTACGACGAGGACTGGATCGGGGCGAACGTGACATCCGTCCTGCGGACCCGGTGGGCGTGACCGGGGGCGGGACGCGTGTCCCTGTCGCGCCCTGCGGCCGTGCGTAGCGTCGCAGGCGCCGGTCCAAGGAACACGATGCGCGTCTGTCACCTCATCCACGGGCTCGACCGCGGTGGTGCGGAGGACGTCCTCGTGGAGCTCGCCGCGGCGGCTCCCTCGGCGGGACTCGAGATGTCCGTCGTCGCCCTGTCGCCGCTGCGGGGCGCGGTCAACGCCGACCGCCTGGTGGACCTCGGGGTCCCCGTGCGTGGCCTCGAGCTCACGAACCGGTGGGACCCCCGCGGACCGGGACGTGCGCTGGACCTCGTCGCCCCGCTGCGCCCGCAGCTGGTGCACACGCACCTGAAGCACGCCGACCTCGTCGGCGCGTACGTGGCCACCCGGTTGGGCGTGCCCCACGTGTCGACCCTGCACGTCATCGAGGACGACGTCACGGGCACCCGACGCCTGAAGCGGTTCCTCGCCACACGCGTCCGTCGTCGGCTGGTGGGCCACACGATCGCGGTGTCGGACGCCACCGCGTCCTGGGCCCAGGGGCAGCACCACGCCGCTCCGGACCGGTTGTCGGTGCTTCGCAACGGGGTCGGCGACCTCGACGTCCTCGACGACGGTGCGCGCCGTGCGCTGCGTCGGCACCTCGGGATCCCGCCGGGGGCACGTGTCGTGCTGATGGCCGCGATCATGCGCCCCGCCAAGGGCCACGCCGACCTCCTGGCAGCGGCACGACGTGTGCTGCGGGACCACGACGCCTGGTTCCTGCTCGCCGGTGACGGGCCCGAGCAGGCCGAGGTCGAGGCGACCATTGCCGCGGACCCCACGTTGCGCGCCCGCGTGCGGTGCCTCGGGTTCCGTACGGACGTGCCGGCCCTGCTGCAGGCGAGCGACGTGGTCGCCCACCCCAGCCACGCCGACGCGCTGCCGACCGTGCTCATCCATGCGCTGGCGGCAGGCCGCCCCGTCGTGGCGACACGCGTGGGCGGCGTGCCCGAGCTGGTGTCCCCGGCGACCGGCCGCCTCGTGGCGCCCCGCGACGTGGACGCCCTGGCCGCTGCGCTGGTCGAGCTGCTGACGGACGCCCCGCTTCGGGACCGTCTGGGCGCGGCGGCACGGGCGAGGTACGAGGTGGAGTTCCGCGCCGACGTGTGGGCGCGCTCACTTCACGAGCTGTACCGGGGGCTGGCGTTCCAGTCGCCCGGTCCGAATGGGAGGCGATCCGGTGTGGTACGTGCTGTGGGGCTCGATCGGCCTGGTGGTCTACACGGTGGTGGGGTACCCGGCCCTGCTCTGGGCGTGGGGGCGCGTGCGTCCTCGACCCGTCCGGGCGCAGGCTGACCACCTGCCGCGTGTCAGCCTCGTCATCGCCGCCCACGACGAGGCCGACGTCATCGACGAGCGCCTGGCGGGGTGCATGCAGCTCGACTACCCGCGGGACCGGCTCGAGCTGATCGTCGCCGATGACGGGTCGTCCGACGGCACCGCCGAGATCGCAGCCGCGCGCCCCGGCGTCCGGGTCGTCCGGGGCGACGAGCGTCGCGGCAAGGTGGCGGCGCTCAACCTCGGCGCCTCGGTCGCTCGGGGGGACGTGGTCCTGTTCTCGGACGCGAACAACCACTTCGCGCAGGGGGCCCTGCGGGCCATCGTGGCGCCCTTCGCGGACCCCCGCGTGGGCGTCGTGGCGGGGCGCAAGGTCATCGACGACGGGTCCGGCCGACCGCTGGACCGTGCCGAGGGCGGGTACTGGAGGTACGAGTCGCTGATCCTGCGACTGGAGGCGGCGGTCGGGTCCGTGACGGGGGTGACGGGGGAGTGCCTGGCCATCCGGCGCCACCTGTACCGGGACATCCCGATCGGGGTCGTCAACGACGACCAGTTCCTCGCGGCACGCGCGGCGCTCGACGGCTGGCGGGTCGCCTACGCCCCGAGAGGCGCTGTCCATCGAGCGCGCCTCGGCCACGGCGGGCGACGAGTCGGTACGGCGTGGGCGGATCGTGCGGGGCCGCGTCCAGGCCCTGCAGCGCCTGCTCCCGGCACTCGTCCTGCGCCGCCCGGCCTATGCGTTCCAGCTGGTGTCACACAAGGGCCTGCGGTTGCTGGTGCCCTGGGCGGTGATCGCCGGGCTGGCGGCGACGCTCGTGCTGGCGACGACGACGACGGCCGTCGTCCCCCGCGTCCTGCTCGGCCTCGGGTTGGCCTTCGTGGTGGCGGCCGGTGTCGGATGGCGTGTCGACCGTCGACGTGAGGGCCGCCACTGGACCTGGGTGCCCTACTACGTGTGCCGGGTGGCCACGGCCGGGTTGGCCGGCAGCCTCCAGGGGTTCTCACGGTCGAACGGGGCCCTGTGGACGAAGGTGCCCCGCGGATGAGGTCGGGCGGACACTGCTACTCGAGGACCTCGACCCCGTCGACGAGCCGGCGGGAGACCACGCAGCCTCGCGGGTCGAACCGGAAGTTGGCCAGGTCCTTGTCGTGTTCGAGGTCGATGCCGGCCGGGCCGGCACGGTTCTTCTCGATGGTCAGGACGACCTGCTCGCGGGCCGTCGTGGCCAGCGACGAGTCGTACCCCAGGTGGACGCGGGACAGCGCCCGCAGCTTCTCCTCGAGGACCAGGACCACGTCGGCCTCGTAGGCCAGGACGTCGGCGTCGTGCAGGTCCGTCAGCCGCAGCCGGGAGGTCGCGGCCCGTTCCAGTCGTGCCGTGGCGACGGCGACCACCGCGACGTCGTGGCGCAGCGCGAGGTCCTTGAGCTGCTCGGCGATCGTGCGGGTGTGGCGCTCCTCGGTCGCGTCCGCCGACGTCGGCACCTTCTGGAGGTGGTCGACGACGAGGACGATCCGGGAGGCTCCGCTGCGGTCGGCGACGAGACGTTCGAGGCCCATCCCGTCGATGCGCGTGAGCGCGCCGTCGATCAGCTCCAGCCGGTCGCTGTACTCGACGAAGCGTTCGCAGGCGGCGGCGATCTCGGGATGCAGGCGGACCACCGGGGACAGGGCGTGCGCCGCGAGGGCGTCGCGCAGGTGCTGGCGGCGCCGGTCGTCGCGCGAGGACGGCGACGACGCCCACGGTGACCCGTCGGGCTCGGCGGTCTCGCTCACCAGCAGGCGCCACAGCAGGTCGGGGGGACGGTGCTCGTAGGACGCCAGCAGGACGGTCGATCCCGCACGCGCCAGGTGACGGGCCCACTGCAGCGTCAGCAGGGTCTTGCCGACGCCGGGGCGTCCCGTGACGACGGTGAGCTCGCCGGCCCGCACGCCGCCGCCGAGCAGCTCGTCGAGCGGGTGGAAGCCCGTCGGTCGTGGCCCCCCGGCCGACGCCGACCCGGGGTCGGGCACGGCCGCCATGACCTCGAGGAGCTCGGCCGCACGCAGCCAGCCGCCGCCGATGGACGGAGTGGTGGTCATCAGGCTCCTCCTCGTCAGGGTGTGCCGGATCCGCCGAAGAACTGCATCAGTCGGATCGCGGCGGGGCCCAGGATGACGATGAACAGACTCGGGAGGATGCAGGTGATCAGCGGGAAGACCAGCTTGACGGGGATCTTGAGTGCGTGCTCCTCCGACCGCTGGCGTCGACGCACGCGCATCTCCGACGACTGCGTGCGCAGGATCCGGGCGATCGGGATGCCGTAGGACTCGGCCTGCAGGAGCGCGGTGACGAACCGACGGAACTCGGGCAGGTCCGCACGCTCGGCGAGGGCACGCAGGGCCTGCCCGCGGGTCGCCCCCACCTGCATCTCCTGCAGGGCACGGCGCAGCTCGTGGGCCAGTGGCCCGTCGCCGCTGCGGGCCACGCGCCGCAGGGCACCTTCGAAGCCGTCGCCGGCCTCGACGCACACCGTCAGCTGGTCCAGCGTGTCCGGCAGCTCGCGGCGGATGTCCTCCTGTCGCCGTCGGGCGCGCGCCCGCAGCAGGCTGTCCGGGACGGCCCAGCCGGCCACCGGGAGGGTGAGGGCCAGCAGGAGGGGCAGCGCCGTCGGCCGTGCGACGGCCAACGCCAGCCCGAGCAACGCCCCGGTCGTCCCCGACATCACCTTCTGGGCCAGCAGCCGGTCGAGGCCCTCCCGGGGGTTCCCGCCGACGAGGACCAGGAGGCGTCGCATGCGCGCGCGGGACGACGCGCGCGTGAACCGCTGGCCGACGTCCGCGAGGTGCCGTCCCAGCGGCCGGACGGCGCGCTCGTGGGCGGAGCGTTCGAGGACGAGCGTGCGCAGGTCCGTGCGGTCGGGACCGCGGACGAGGTTGGAGGTGGCGGCCCGGTGGACGGTCCGGGCCGCGGTCACCGACCACACCAGCGCGGTGACGGACGTGGCGACCGCGGCGGCGGTGGCGAGGACGAGCAGGGACATCGAGGACTCCGCGATCAGTACACCAGCCGCACCAGGCGGTGGATCCAGGACATGCCGACGAGCATCAGCCCCACGCCGAGCCCGATCATCGCCCACCCGAGGGGGTCGCGCGTCAGCTCGTTCATGTATGCCCGACGGGTGAGGAGCAGCAGGCCGGCCATGACGATCGGCAGGGCGATGAGGATGCGGGCGGACAGCCGACCCTGTGCCGTGAGGGCACGGATCTGGCCGCGGACCTGTTCGCGTTCGGTCACGGTGTGCCGCACGGTGTCGAGCACCTCGGCCAGGTCGCCCCCCACCTCACGGTGGATCTCGATGGCCTGGACCACCCACTCCAGGTCGGGCAGGGCGATGCGTCGTGCCAGTGCCCGCAGGGCGTCGTCCAGGTCGCGGCCCAGGCGCACCTCGACGAGCATGCGCCGGAACTCCTGGCCCGTGGGGTCCGGGGCCTGGTCGCCGAGCATGTCGATGGCACGCAGGAGGCCGTACCCGGAGCGCAGGCTGCTGGCCAGGATCTGCAGGGTGTCCGGCAGCTGTTCCGCGACGGCCTGCTGGCGTCGCTGGACGAGGTGGGTGAGGGTCGCGCGGGCCGCGGCGACGACCCCGGCGGCGAGCATCATGGCCAGCAGCAGACCGTCGACGGCCACCCCGAGCAGCGCGGCTGCGCTGGCCGCCAGCGTGACCCCGACGAGGTACTCCGCCGGTCGCAGCTGGGCGCCCGCGGCCTCGAGCCGGGTGTCGAGCCGCCGGCCGACGCGGTGGTGGTCCATGATCCGCTGGACGCCCCGCCCCAGTCGCTCCAGCACGTCCCGGGCGGTGGGGCGGCCGAGGTCACGGTCGACGAGGAGCTGCCGACGCGCCGCCAGGTGCCGGGTGGGGCGCAGCAGGGTGACCGCCAGCACGGTCAGGGCGCTGCAGACCGCGGCGGCGCCGGCGAGCGGCACCCACGCGGCCATCACCGGAGTCATCGTCGCCTCCGTCCGCCGCCACGGTCGAGGTGGGCGTCCACCAGCGCGCGTTCGTCACCGAAGATCTCCGCCGGGACCTCGAGCCCGAGCGCGTGGAGCTCGTCCAGGAAGGTCGGTCGGATGCCCGTCGGCTCCTGGGTCCCGACCACGCGCCCCGACGAGTCCCGTGCGTTGGCGAGGTCCAGCACGAACAGGTCCTGGAGCGTGATGATGTCCCCCTCCATGCCAGTGATCTCGCTGACCTGGGCGATGCGACGGGACCCGTCCGGGAGGCGTGCGAGGTGCACCACGAGGTCGAGCGCGGACGCCGCCTGTTCGCGTATGGCGTGCAGGGGCAGGTCCATCCCTGCCATCAGCACCATCGTCTCGATCCGGGCCAGGGCGTCGCGTGGGGCGTTGGCGTGGACCGTCGACAGGGAACCTTCGTGCCCCGTGTTCATGGCCTGGAGCATGTCCAGGGTCTCGGCCCCGCGCACCTCGCCCACGATGATCCGGTCCGGGCGCATGCGCAGCGCGTTGCGTACGAGGTCCCGGATGGTGATCTCGCCCCGGTGCTCGATGTTGGGCGGCCGGCTCTCCAGGGTGACGACGTGCTCCTGGTGCAGCTGCAGCTCGACCGCGTCCTCGATGGTGACGACGCGTTCGTCCGTCGGGATCGCGGACGACAGCACGTTCAACAGGGTGGTCTTGCCGGTGCCGGTCCCGCCGCTGATCAGCACGTTGCGGCGGCCCTCGATGCTGCGTGCCAGGAACTCCCACAGCTCGGCGGTCATGGTGCCGAGGGCGACGAGGTCCTCGGCGGTGAAGGGGTCGTGGGCGAACTTCCGGATGGTGAGCGCCGGCCCCCGCACCGAGACCGGCGGGATGACCGCGTTGACCCGGGACCCGTCGGGCAGTCGCGCGTCGACCATGGGCGAGGACTCGTCGATGCGACGCCCGACCTGTCCCACGATGCGTTCGATGACCCGGCGCAGGTGCTCGTCCGACAGGAACCGTGTCTGCGTGCGATGGATGCGACCGCCGCGCTCGACGTGGATGGCCTGGGTGCCGGTCACCATGATCTCGGTGACCTCGGGGTCGGCCAGGTGTTCCTGGAGGGGCCCGTACCCGAGGATCGTCCCGCTGATGTCGGCCACGACACGTTGCCGTTCGGCGGCCGACAGGGGCGCCCCGGTCTCCTCCACGAGGGACGACAGCTCCTCCTGCACGAAGGCGTTGAGGCGGTCGTCGCTCAGGCTCGGGTCGTACAGGCGCGCGCCGAGGCGCCGGAGCAGCGCCTCCTGTGTCCGGTGCTTGAGGTTGCTCAGCGGGTCGAGCGTCGGTCCGTCGTCGTCGCTCCCCGGTCGTCGGGACGCCGGGTGGGCTCGCTCGATCCGAGCCTGCTGCAGGTGGTGCGAGAGGGTCACGACAGCATCCTCCGGGCGGCGGTCCAGGGCGTGGAACGGGACCCGGTCCCGGGCAGGAACAGGTCCCGGACCTGGGTGAGGGGGGTCCGCGCGGGGGACCGCACCGACGAGGTGACCAGCGGTGCCCCCTGGTTCATCGTCACGGGGACGGAGCGGTGGCTCGGGACCGTCGTGGCGACGGGGATGCCGACGGTTCGCTCGATGTCCTCGATGGTCAGGCCGACCCGTGACGGGGCGCGGTTGAGCACGAAGACACGCCGGGGCGCGGTGTGGCCGAGCTCGTCGAGTGCGTCGACGGCCTTGCGGAGGCTCCGCACGCTGGCGACGTCCATCGTGCACACGAGCAGCAGGTCGGTCGCGACCGACAGGACCGCGAGTGTGTGTTCGCTGATGCCCGCGGGGGTGTCGACCACGACGTGGCTGAACTCCGCCGACAGTCGGGACACGACGTCGGCGGCAGCGCGCGGGGTCACCACGTCGCTCTGGGCCGGGTCGTCGGGGGCGCACAGCGTGAAGAGCCCGGTGGGCGGGTGGGGTGTGAGGAACACCTTGAGCGCGATGTGGTCGAGTCGCGGGACGTCGCAGACCGATGCGAAGCTGTACTCGGGGACGAGGCCCAGGGCACTGGCCGTGTCGCCGAACGCGAGGTCGAGGTCGACCAGCGCGACGCTCGTCCGCGGTGTGGTGGCAAGGCTCGCCGCGACGTTCACGGCCAGCATGGTCTTGCCCGCCCCGCCCTTCGGGGACAGCAGCACCACCGTGCGATGGCGGGCCGCGTCGTCGCCGGCGTCGCCGAGGAGGGACCGCCGGCGTCGGGCCGCGCTCGCGGACGCACGTTGGAAGATGGCGGCGAACTCGTCGTCCTCGGTCTCGGGTGTCACGACCCCACGGACGCCGATGCCGATGGCCCGCTCCAGGTCGGGTGCGGTGAGGGGCCCGTCGAGGACGAGGACGAGGTTCGCCTCGGGATGGGACCGGTCGAGGTGCGCCGCGAGGTCGAGCGCGGCATCACCCGCCACCCCCGGCCCGACGGCGATGACGTCGTAGCCGCCCTCGTCGCTGGAGGCCAGGGGACGGTCGGCCGCGGGCTCCTCGACGAGGACGTCACTGACGGGGCGGCGTCGCAGCCGGCCGTTCGAGAGCCCCAGGGCGGCGCGCGTCCGGGCCTCGAACGCGGCATCGTCGGTGAGCAGCAGGTAGGAGGTCATCGCACACCCGCCACGGGGCGGACGGCGGACTCGGAGGCGTCCGGGCGTGCGGCCAGCCACACGTCGCCGTGATCGGCGGCGTCGACCAGCACCGCCGCGGCGTCCGGGGGCACGGCCAGGGTCATCAGCACCGGCCGGGACGGGTCGGGGACCGCGCTCGCCGCCGGGTCGTCCCCGGGCCCGCCGTAGGCACTGGGGGCACTGGACGCCCTGGGCACCTGCACGCGCGTGACCAGCACGTTGTCGAGGACCAGCTCCGTGCGAGCGGGAGTGGTCGCCGAGCCGGGGAAGGACGCCAGGACCCCGACCACGTCGCCGGGGTCGGCCGTCCCACCGGCGGCGCGTGCCGCGTCGAGGGACAGGGTGACCTCCAGCATGCCGGGGCCGGCCGAGACGCCGCTGGCCCCCGGAGCGGCGAACCGCGGTTCGATGAGGGGTTCGCCGGCCACCAGGTCCACGACCGCGACGCGATCGCCGAGCTCGCCCAGGCGCTGGACCGCGCCGGTGGGCGCGATCTTGCGGGGCACCTGCTCGACGCGGACGTGCTCGTCGAGGTCGGCCGCGGGCGTTCCGCGCGGGACGTCCTGCGTGGTGACCAGGACCGTCACGAGCTGCTCGCCGGCCAGTGCCCGCCGCTCGGCGGTCCGGACGTACTGGGTCAGGACAACGGTGCCGAGCATGGCCACGAGGGCCGCGATCATGGGGGTCAGCCATCGCCGCATGGGGGTTCCTCAGGGATCGGTGGGGTGGGTCGGGACGAGCTGCACGCTGCTGACCCCGAAGGGGGCCGGGCCGGAGCGGTCCGGGGCCACGGGGGCGCCCGCGAGCACCGTGCGTGTGAAGAAGCCGCTGAGGCAGCGGGCGGGCGGCGTCTCGGTGGCCGGGCAGGTGGGCGGGTCGCTGCTGGACCCGCCGGGGAGGCGCCAGCCGGTCACGAGGAAGGCCCCGTAGCCGACGAGGTGGACCCCGAAGCTGCCGGACACCGTGCCGGCGCAGGGCGTCTCGCCGGGGGCGCAGCTGGCGTCGAAGAGGGGGACGGCCAGGACCGCGCCCGCCCGCAGGCAGCCCCGCAGTCGGCCCAGCGCCTTCCCGTGGCTGTGCGCGAGCCAGCGGTTGGTGTCCCAGCTGGTCGTGGCCGCGCAGGCGGTGCCGTCGCGCAGGTCGACGAACCCGCCCGGGAGCGTGCCGTCGGCGGTGACGCACTCCGGGGACGGGGCGGGTGCGACCTCGTCCTCCCCGGCCATCCCCGGGTCGGTCTCGTGCACGGGGACGATCGTGCCGGCGGCGCCGGCGGGAGCCGGGCCGTCGAGGTAGCCGCCCTGGGCCGCCAGGGCCCGGTACCAGTCGCACAGACCGATGGCCATCGGCACCGTGGTGGCGCCACGGACGGGCGCCCAGACCGCGGTCGCGGCCGCGCGCACCGGGGCCGTGTCGCCGTCGGCGCGGGGACGGCTCAGGGGCACGTCGCCACCCCCCACCGCCAGTGAGCGGACGCGGACCGTGACGCTCCCGCGGTCCCCGCCATCGGTGAGGGCGACGTCCTCCACCGTGGTGCGGCCGTCACGGGCGTTGTCGGCCACGTAGGCCTCCACGAGCTCGCGGGCCGTCCCGGAGCACCCGCCGGGCACACGGGCGCACTCGGCCGCCACGGCCAGGACGGCTGCGTCGGCGCCCGCGCGCAGCTGGGCGTGCTCGTCGAACAGTCGACCGACGTCCACGACGAGGGACACGACCGTCAGGAAGAGCGTCATCAGCACGGCGACGAACACCGCCACCGTGCCGGCGTCGTCGTCCCACCGACCTAGCCGCCGCATCGCATCACCGCCTCCGCGGTCAGGGGGATGGCATCGGCGATGGGGACCGGGAGCTCGACACGGATCGTGAGACGCACGCCGACCGGCTGGCCGACGTCGGCCGGGTCGGAGGGGTCGCAGGAACCCTCGGGGGCGACGACGAGCCCGCTGGGGACGCCGACGGCGGCGACCCGGACGGCCGCGTCGGGGTCCTCGCCGAGCGCGAGGGCGCGCGCGCCCTCGCGGGCCGCCTGGTCCAGGGTCAGCTGGATGCCGTAGACGAACCCGAAGGAGACCAGCCCACCGATCATGATGGCGATGATGGGCAGCACCAGGCCGAACTCGACCGCCACCGACCCTCGCTCGGAGCGCCCCATGGACCTGCCTCCCGGTCGGCCCGGGCACGCCGCGGCGTGCCCGGGCAGGTCGACTCCGTTCAGTTGCTGGCCGCGAGCCCACTGATGAAGTTTCCGATGTTCCCGAACCAGGTTTCGATGCTCCCGGACAGCACGCCCGCAGCAGCGATCAGCGCGAGCGCCACGAAGACCACGAGGATCCCGTACTCGATCGTGACCTCGCCGTCGTCGTCCTCCAGGTGGTTCATGAGTGTGAGTAGGAGTGTCTGCAACCAGGGCACTGTGCCCTCCCGTGTCGTGATACGGCACCGCGTGGTGACGCGTGGATCAGGATGTGCGCCCCGGGTGCCCCGTGCCATCGTCCACATGCAGGAAGTCCGTGATGTGGCGGGACAACCGTCACCTGGCCGTGACCTCAACGCCGGGCGACGACCCCTCCCGGCCAGCGCGCGCGACGGGCGAGCGACACCGCCTCGAGCTGTGAGTGCACGCCGAGCTTGAGCAGGATCGCGCGGATCTGGGACCGGACCGTGGTCGTCGAGACCCTCGCCTCGTCGGCGATGGCCGGTGCCGACAGGCCCCGCACGAGTCCGGTCAGGACGTCCTGCTCGCGGGGCGTGAGCTGCTGGAACGGGGCGCGGAGCGCATCGAGCTGGTCCGCGCGGTGGGCCAGGGCCAGGCGCAGCCGGCGCCGTTGCGACGGGGAGTGACCCAGCTCCGGCAGGCCCCGCAGCACCTCGGTCAGGTCGGCGTCCGGATCACCCAGCGCCTCGAGGAACCGGGGCGCGCCTGCTGTTCCCGGGATCGCATGGGACGGCGGGGTCGGTCCCACCGCCCCGGTCCGGCGCACCTCGGCCATGCGATCGGCCACGCGGCGGCTGGCGTACCGGTCCCCACGGGCGACCGCGTGCACCGCCGCCATCATCTGCTCGGGTGGGTCCGCCTTGTGCACGAAGCCCTCGGCCCGGACGCGCAGGACGTCGCGGATCGTGGCGTCGTCGTCGTGCATCGTCACGTAGAGCAGCGCGACGTCGGACCGTCGCCGCAGCTCGATGCCCACGGTGATCCCGTCGACGTCCGGCAGCCCGATGTCGAGGAGCACGATGTCGGGGTCCGCGACCGCGACCAGCTCGCCGACGTCACGTCCCCGGTCGGCGGTGGCGACGACCTGCACCTCCGGGTCGGCCTCGAGCCACCTCACCAGGGTCTCGCGGAGCAGGGCGTGGTCGTCCACGACGATGACGCGGATCATGGCATCACCAGGTAGCTGTCGGGATCGCGACACAGGATCTCCACCCGTGAGCCCTGCTCGGGCGTGCTCAACGCCTGCAGTGCGGCGCCGATGGTCACGGCCCGGCCCAGCAGTCGTCCGACCAGCTCCCGCTGGGTCGCGGAGGGGTCGTCGACTGGCAGCCCGTCGTCCTCCACCGCCACACGCAGGTCCCCGTCGACGTCGTCGAGCACGACCTGGATCCGTGTCACGCCCACGTGACGACAGGCTTCGGCCATGGCGATCCGGACGATGTCGAACACCCCCTGCTCGGTGGCGGGTCCGAGACGTCGTCGGGTGTGGGAGCTCACCCGGATGGTCGGGCCGCCCAACGTCGCGAGGTCACGGCCGTACTGGCGGAGCGCCGCGGCGAGACCGACCGGGGTGCAGGTCGAACGCAGGTCGGCCACGGTGGCCTGGACCTGCACCAGGTGCCGTTGCACGATGGTGACCAGTCGCTGCAGCTCGAACCCGACGTCGTCGTCCGACGCCGCGGCGAGGAGCTCGAGCTCGAGGCGGACGTGGACCAGGGCCTGGCCAACCTCGTCCTGCAGCTGCGTGGCGAGGTCGAGTCGCTCGCGGTCGACGGCGAGCTCCCGCAGTCGTACCAGTGACTGGGCGGTGGCGAGTGCCACCGCGCCCCGGCGTGCGAGCTGGGTGTACGCGGGTGCGTCCGGGGGCGGGGCGCAGTCCGGCAGCCCGACGAGCAGCAGGCCGCCGGACGTGCCCGTGTCCCGCAGCTCGACCTCGTACCAGGCCAGGACCCGGTCATCGCACGCAAGGAGCCCACGAGGCGGGACGCGGAGCCGTCGGGGACCTCCGTGCATCGGCGGCGTGCTGGCGGTCGTCGTGGCCAGCAGGGGCAGGTGGGGCAGCAGACCGGTGCTGGCCACCTCGATGTGGCCGTCGGGTCCGCTCAGGAGCACGACCCCCGCGAGGGCCCCGAGTGCGACGACCTCGTCGAGGATGGCGTTCGCCGCATCCTCCACCGAGACGTGGGCGCCACCGGCGCGCGCCCGCCGGTGCGCCTCGCCGAGTCCGTCCCGGACCCGGCGCGACGACACCAGCTCCGGGTGGTGCTGTTGGCTGCGCAGGTGCGCCAGCCGGACCGACTGCGCCGTGGCCGCGGCGAGGGCGGGGAACACGGCGAGGTAGCACACGATGGCGACGATGGCGGAGGGCTCGGTCGAGGTCCACGGGATGGCCACCACGCTCAACGCCAGTACCGCTGCGGCGCGCACGGCGGCCACCACGGATCCCGCGAGGCCGGCACGCACGGTGACCGCGAACGCCAGCGGCACGTAGTTGCTCGCGGGGCCCCCGGTCAGCATCAGGGCCGTCGTCACCACGAGGATGTCCACGGCGACCGCCCGCCGGTCGTGCCACCACGTCCGTGCGGTCGCGAGGGCGAGCACGAGTGCGAGCAGGAGCCACCTCGTGGGGTGCCCGGTCGCGAGCTCGAACGGGACGGCCAGCGCCGCGGCGGCCATGTACACCACGCTGGTGCGGCGTGCCATCCAGACGGCCCACGGCGGCCCCGGGGGCGACGGGTCGCCGGTGTCGAGCCCGTCGCTGTCCAGGATCCGGGTGACCAGGTCCTCGACCTCGTCAGCGCTGAACGGACGGACGAGCACCGCGTCGAGGTCGGCCGTCAACCAGGGGTCGTCGTCCCGCCTGGCACAGCCGATGACCCGCATGCTCCGTCGGGCGAGCAGCACGTGGCCGAGGCGGGGGCTGGCCGTGTCGACGAGCGCCACGCTCGCCACGGAGGTGGCCTCGAGGAACCATGCGGGCTCGGCGTCCGGTGGCACCTCGACGACCTCCATCGTGACGAGACGTTGCCGGACCACGTGACAGAGGTAGGGATCGAGGTCGATCAGCAGGACGCGTGGCACGCCCGCCGCCCCGGCGGCCGTGCCGCCGTGCGCTGGGCGGCCCCGATCACCCATCGCTGCCCTGCGTGGCGGGGCGCAGGTCGTCGGCTGCGGTGGCGGCACGCCACAGCAGTGCCCGACCCTCTCGTCGGACCGCGTCGTCGATCCCGTCGGTGTGCTCGACGCGTTCGCGGGCGGCGTCGAGGACGTCGATGTCGTAGTCGGCCAGGCGCAGCAGGTCGACCACGTCCTGCTCGTCGACGTCCCGCTGGCCGACGACGGCGAGGACGAAGGCTGCCAGCCACGTGCTGTTGGCCTGCGCCCCGGTGGGCACCGCCGGCGTGGTCGGTGCCGGCGGCGGCGCAGCCGCGGCACCGTGCGGGTCGAACACGCTCGCGGCCCGCACCAGGAGGGCATGGGCACGCAGGAGGTCGACGAAGGCCACGGACTGCCCCGACGGGGTCGCCATGTCCTCGTCCTCGGGGCCCTGGGTGATCAGGACGTGCAGCTGGCTGGCGAGGTGCCGCAGCCGTGTGGCGGTCGGCGTCGGGTGCTCGTGCAGCCGGTCGAGCTCCGTGGCCGACGTCGGCAACGTCGACGCGGCCAGCTGCATCATCTCCCCGACGAACACGAGGGTGTCGCGGACCCCGTCGGCATAGCTGGACGGGTCGTCGCTGGTCCGTCCCTGGCGTGCCAGTGCGCTGGCGACGTCCGCGAGTTGGTCCGGTAGGCGCATGGGTCGTCCCCGTGGGCCGGTCCGCTCGCTCCGACGGTGCCGGAGTCGTGGAGAGGCGAGGTGCATGCTGTTTCGCAGGGTCGATGGTCACTAGGGACGGGTGTCCCGCCAATCGCCCCGAGCCGGTTGACCCGACGGCTGGTCGTGTCACGATGCCAGCAATCCCTCCGGGAGGGGCGATGGCGATCCGGGTCTTCGTTGTCGACGACCACGCCGTGGTCCGCGGCGGGTTGTGGTACCTGCTGGGGCAACGGCCCGGGATCGAGGTCGTCGGCGACGCCGGCACGGTGGCGCGGGCCCTGGATGGGGTCGCTGCGAGTCGTCCGGACGTCGCGATCGTCGACGTGCGCCTCCCAGACGGCGACGGGGTGGAGCTCGTCCGCGAGATCCGAGCCCGCCAGCCGAGCGTGCAGTGCCTGATCCTGACCACGGCGGCCGACGACGAGGCCTTCTTCCACGCGGTCGTCGCCGGCGCCTGTGGCTACCTGGTCAAGGACGCCGAGCCGGAGGTGCTGGACGCGTCCGTGCGTGCGGCGGCACGGGGCGAGAACCTGATGGGGCGTGAGGCCATCGACGACCTCCGCCGTCGGGCGACGGCCCTGCCGACGAGTGACGTGCTCTCGGAGCTGACCGCCCAGGAACGCCGCATCCTGCAGTACGTGTCGCAGGGCCTGACCAACGGCGAGATCGCCGACTGCCTGCGCCTGGCCGAGAAGACGGTGCGCAACAACGTGTCCAACATCCTCTCGAAGCTGGGCATGCGCAATCGGACGGAGCTGGCCACGCACGTGGTCCGGCTGCGGGCACAGCACGGGGCGGTCGGGCGATGACGTCGGGGCCCGCGGTGCCGCGGTTCGACGCCCCGCACCTGGTCCCGGTCGATGGGGTCCCGGACGCCGTCGACGTCGGGGACGTGCTGGAGGGGCTGCAGGGCCTCGTGGCTCGCCAGTCCGGCCCCCGCGTGTCCCGTGCGCTCGACCTGGTCGCATCGTCCCTCGTGCACGGCCACCTGCGCACGAGCGCGACCGGCGTGGTGGTCACCGCGAACAGGGCCGCGTCCCAGCTCCTCGGTCGTGACACCGCGGGGGAGCTCGTGGGCCGTGGCGTGCTCGACCTGGTCGCGCGCGCCCACCGGTCGATGGTGGACGAGGCGCTTCGTGACGTGGGCGAGGGCCCACGGCGGCTCTCGCCCGTCGTCCTGGTCGCTCGCGGCGGTGACCACCTCGAGACGGACCTGGCGCTGGCGAGCACGGCCGAGGGCGGCGCGCGACTGCTGTTCAGCCGGTCGTCGTGGGAGGACGCAGCCGAGGCGTGGGTGCCGGACGCCCCGCACTGGTTCCGCCACCTGCCGCTCGTCGGGTACCGCTGTCGCGTGGACGAGGAGTGGACGTGCGAGGTGGTCACCCCCGGGATCGACGGCCTGCTCGGCTTCGTCGCCGACCAGTGGGTGTCCCGACCCCGACTGTGGTTGTCGCAGGTGCATCCGGCTGATCGAGAACGGTTGCTCGAGGCGCGTGTCCGTGCCCTCGAGGACGTCCGACCGCTGGAGGTCGACTACCGCATCCGCGACGCCGACGGTGGCGTGCGGTGGCTCCACGACATGGCGTGGTTCGAGGTCCGGCGTGGCGTCGCCGTGCGTGCCCACGGCGTCCTGTCGGACGTCACGAGCCGGCACCGCTCGGTCGGGGTGCTCGAGCAGCTCTGCGAGGCGGAGCGGGCCGAGCGGTCCGAGCTGCGCACGCAGCTCGACACGCAGACGACCCTGCTCGACGTGCTCGTCCACGACGTGCGTGGTCCCCTCGTCGTGGCCCGGGAGTGGGTGGACCGCGCCGCTCGGGGAGGTCCGGGCGTGGACCAGGCCATCCAGCGGGACATGCTGGCACGTGTCGGGGACGACCTGCGACGTCTCGGCGAGATGCTCGAGGCCGTGCACGAGCGCCAACGCCTGGTGGCCCGGGCGGCCGCTCCGTCGGTCGGGCCGGTGCCGGTCCGGGACGTGGTCGACCGGGCCCTCGCGATGCTGGACCCCCTCGACCACCACGTCGTGGTCGAAGGGGACGTCACGGCCCGCGTCGACGCCTTCGTGCTCGAGCGCGTCGTCGCCAACCTCGTCGACAACGCCTTCCGGCACAGCCCCGCGGGGACCACGGTGCACGTCTGGCTGGGACGGTCAGCGGACGACGGCGCGGTGTGCATCTCGGTCGAGGACGAGGGGGACGGTGTGCCCGAACCGGACCGTGCCCGGGTCTTCGAGCCCCTGTTCCATCGTGGCCCGGGCACAGGCATGGGGTTGGCGATCGTGCATGACCTCGTCGACTCCCTCGACGGGTACGTCTGGGTCGAGGACGCGTCCGGGGGTGGTGCCGCCTTCCGGCTCGCGGTGCCCGAGGCGCCGGAGGTCGACGGGCCCGCCACGCGCGCCTGACGTCCTGCTCACGCCGCCGGGCGTGCGGTCAGCCCGCCCAGCCCTGGGCCCGGCCGTCCGTGGCGATCTCCTCGATCGTGGCGTCGGCGAGGCAGAGTGTGTCCGCGGCATCGCGGGCGAGGTCGGCCGCCAGCTCGCGCAGCGACGTCCGGGCATGCACGTCGTGGGCGACGCGACCATCGTCGTCGAGCAGTCGCAGCGCCTGCCGGAGCAGCAGTCGAGCCTCGGCCACCCGGTTGGCCCCGATCGTCGCCATCACGCCCTCGTTCCCCTGCGGAGCTCGAGTGTCACCGCCCGTCATCGCCGTCGACAGGGTCGAAGGTCCCTGGTGCTGGTGGGCGGTGCCGGCCCGACGCACGAGGGCGGGGCGTCATGCGAGCAGGCCGTGCCGCGGTCGATCGGCGCGCAGCCGGATGGAGTCGCTCGCGCCCCGGCGTCCGGCGAGGTGCTCCAGCGCCGGGAGGTCGAGGACGCTGATGTGTCGCCGGGACGTGTGGATCATCCCCTCGGCACGCAGCCACTGCAGGCACTTGACCGTGCTCTCCCGGGACACCCCGGCCCACGCCCCCAGCTGGGCCTGGGTCATGGGCAGGTCCACGTCGACCCCGTGCTCGCCGGGTGTGCCCCAGCCCGCCACGAGCTCGAGCAACCGATGGGTGACACGGGCCATGGCGTCACCGGTCCCCAGGACCACCTGGTCTGCCTCGGATGCCCGGACGATGTGCACCGCTGTGCGGGTGAGGCTCTCGGCCACCGGGCGGGAGGTGGCGAGCAACCCGCGCACGGTCGGGCCGGGTATTCGGACGCTCAGTGTCGGTACCAGTGCACGCGTCTCCCGCGGGACGGGGTCGACCGACAGGACGTCCGTGAGGCCGACGACCTCGCCCGCAGCGATCGGCCGGGCGTAGTACTCGGAGGTGTTCAGCGACGACCAGGACTGCTGCAACCCGGAGCCCCGGACGAGGATGTGCAGTGCGTCGTCGGGCGCGTGGCGGGACGAGATCGTGTCCCGGGGCCCAAAGCGGGCAAGGGTCGCCGAACGCAGCAGGATGTCCAGTCCCTCGGCATCCAGCGAGGTCAGGAGCATGCACGACCGGGCGCCCGGAAGGGTCATCACGTCCGCGGGATCGATCGTCGCGCCGACCTGGATTCCTCTGGCCATGAGGCCACCTTTCGTCCCACCCGTGAACGTGGCCCATGCAGGCGCCCCGGCAAGGGAGGGATGTCCGGCGTGCGGTCGTGGACGCCATCGCCCCGGGGCATTGAAGGGACTTATTGCCCTATTGGCATCACACGGTCCGCGGGAACCTGCTCATTCCCAGTGAGTTGGACAAGGAGTTGCCGTGGAGACAATGACACGCACACAACGCGTCTTCCTGCTCGATGACCATGACGTCGTCCGTGAGGGACTGCGCCTGCTGCTGGACGACGCGCCGGGCTTCGAGGTGGTGGGTGAGGCCTCGACCGCGGCGAGCGGCTTCGAGGGGATCCTGCGGACCGAACCGGACCTGGCCATCATCGACTCGGCCCTGCCGGACGGCAACGGGGTCACGGTGATCCGGGAGGTCCGGTCGCGACTGCCCCTGACGAAGTGCCTGGTCTTCACGTCCTTCCCCGAGGACGAGGCGCTGTACGCGGCGATCCTCGCCGGCGCCGTGGGGTTCCTGCCCAAGTCCACGCCCCGCGCGCAGGTCTGGGACGCGCTGCGGCGCATCGCGCAGGGGGAGGCGCTGCTGCGTCCCCAGGACGTCGAGGCGTTCCGTCGTCGCCGCACCGACATGCTCGGTGAGGACGTCCTGCTCCGCAAGCTGACGGGACAGGAACGGCGGATCCTCGAGATGATGACCGAGGGGTCCACGAACAACGAGATCGCGCTGCGGCTCAACGTCGCGGAGAAGACGATCCGCAACTACGTCTCCACCATCCTGGCCAAGCTCGGCATGCGCAACCGGACCGAGGCCGCCGTGTACCTCACACAGAGACGGAACGACCAACGGACGTCCAGGGTGAGCCTGCGGCGGGTGGGATGAGACATGACCGGGGCATGGGGTGCAGCAATGGGGGCAATGGAACGCGAGGTCGTGGCGGCGCTGCCGGCCCTGACCTACCGGGCGAGCCTGGCGAATGACGCATGGGGGTACACGAACGTCCAGGGTGGCCTGCTCGAGCGCCTGGGCGTGCGACCGGACGACCTGTGCGGCGATCCCAGTCGCTGGGTCGTCATGATCGACCGAGCTGATCGTGAACGGGTCATCGCCGAGCGCCGGCGAGCCGCGAGGACCGGGCGCATGGAGCTCGAGTACCGCGTGCGGACCGTGGACGGCGACGTGTGCTGGGTCCACGACGTCGCCGTGCAGGACCACCTCGAGGGCGATGCGATGTGCGGCCTCGTGGTGGACCTGACCGAGCACCGGCGGGCGGACGACGTGCTGGAGGAGCTGCACGACGCGCGGTTGTCGTCGCTCGGGCGGCTGCTCCGCGCGACGTCGGTCCGTGACACGACCGTGCAGCTGTTCGTGCACGACCTGCGGTCCCCGTTGACGGCGGTCGCCGGCCTGGCCCGCACGCTGCACGACCGTGCGGAGCAGCTCCCCCCGGAGGACCGCGATCGGATCTTCGGGCGCATGGTGGCGGCGGGCGAACGCATCATCGCGCTGGTGGACGACTTCGCGAGCTTCTGGGACATGCCGGTCGGCGATGGTGTCCCGACCTGTCCGGTGCCGCTCGCCCCGTTGGTCGCCGAGGTCGTCGCCGAGGTCGGGACGACCGACGGGCGTGTCCAGGTCGACGCCGGCGACGTCGTCGCCGAGACGAACCCGGAGCTGCTGCGGCGTGTGCTGGTCGGGTTGGTGCGCAACGCCGTGGACCACACGCCCGAAGGGACGGCACTGCGGGTCTCGGCCGGGACCTGGGACGGCAGGGTCGTCGTCGACGTGGAGGACGACGGTCCGGGGCTCCCCGAGGACCTGCGGGACCAGGTCTTCCGACCGCGCATGCGAGCCCCCGGCGCCTGTGGCGACGGGATGGGCTTCGGGCTCGCCCTGGTCCGGGCCGGCGTGGAGCTGCTGGGGGGCGAGGTCCAGGCCCTCGAGGGCACGGCCGGCGGCACGGTCTTCCGTGTGGCCCTGCCCGCCGCCGGGGTCGTCGACGGCGTCGGCCCCGCTCCCTGAGCGATCGGGCGTGGAGAGGCCCGGTGGGCCCCGATCCACGTCGGACGCTGGGGGCATTCGTCCGTGTCGGGGCGAGGAGCGGGGGGCACTCCCTGCCGTTGGGCAACCACCGGGCCGGCTCCGAGCATCGCCCGGGGTCCGGCCGGGGGACAGGGGCACATGTACTGCGGGTTCGGCGCGGGCGCGGAACGATTCCTAGAGTTTCGTTCCTTGCCGGCTGGAAGAGGCGTCCGTGCTGACCGACCACCTCGGGACCGTCCTCGGGTCCCGCGTCGACCCTGACGGCGACGGCTTCCGGCGCAATCGTGACCGCAACCTCGAGCTCGTCGACCAGATCCGTGACCTGCTCGGCGAGGCCCGCGCCGGCGGGGGACCGGAGAAGGTCGCCCGCCACCGCGACCGCGGGAAGCTGCTGCTGCGCGAACGCATCCAGCTGCTGCTGGACCCCGGCTCGCCATGGCTGGAGCTCTCGCCCCTGATCGGCTGGGGCAGCGACTACCCCGTCGGGGGGTCGTCGGTGTCGGGAATTGGCTGGGTCAGCGGGGTCGAGTGCCTGGTCGGTGGCGCCGACCCGACCGTGAAGGGCGGGGCGATGAACCCGTTCTCGGTGACCAAGTCGCTGCGCTCACTGCAGGTCGCACGCGAGAACCGGCTGCCCACCATCAACCTCACCGAGTCGGCGGGCGCCGACCTGCGTGCCCAGAAGGACATCTTCGTCCGGGGCGGACGGACCTTCCACGACCTCACGGCGCTGTCCCGGGCGGGCATCCCCACGCTGTCGCTGGTCTTCGGCTCGTCCACCGCCGGCGGGGCGTACGTCCCCGGCATGAGCGACTACGCGATCCTGATCAAGGAACGCTCCAGGGTGTTCCTCGGTGGCCCGCCGCTGGTGAAGATGGCGACTGGCGAGGAGGCGACCGAGGAGGAGCTCGGCGGCGCCGAGATGCACGCGAAGGTCTCCGGGCTCGGCGACTACCTCGCCGAGGACGAGCGGGACGGGATCCGCCTGGCCCGCCAGGTCGTCCGGCACCTCGGCTGGCGCAAGCAGGGTCCGGGCCCGACCGAACCCGCCGACGAGCCCGTCCACGACCCGGAGGAGCTGCTCGGGATCGCCTCGGTGGACCTGCGCGAGCCCTTCGACGTCCGCGAGGTGCTCGCCCGGGTCCTGGACGGATCCCGGTTCGACGAGTTCAAGGGCCCCTACGGCACCAACCTCGTCACCGGGTGGGGATCCATCCACGGCTTCCCCGTCGGCGTGCTCGGCAACAACGGCGTGCTGTTCAGCCAGGAGTCCGAGAAGGGCGCCCAGTTCATCCAGCTGTGCAACCGCATGGACGTCCCGATCCTGTTCCTGCAGAACATCACGGGCTTCATGGTCGGCACCCAGTACGAGCAGGGAGGGATCATCAAGGACGGTGCCAAGCTGATCAACGCCGTCACGAACTCGACCGTCCCGCACATCACGGTGATGACCGGGGCCAGCTACGGGGCGGGCAACTACGGGATGTGCGGCCGCGCCTACGACCCCCGGTTCCTGTTCACCTGGCCCAACCACCACATCGCGGTCATGGGTCCACAGCAGCTGGCGGGCGTGCTCGAGATCGTGGCCCGCTCGGCCGCCGAGAACCGGGGCGAGACCTTCGACGAGGGCCAGGCCGCGGGCATCCGCCAGATGGTCGAATCCCAGATCGAGGCCGAGTCCAACGCCCTGTTCGCCACGGGGCAGGGATGGGACGACGGCGTCATCGACCCGCGTGACACGCGGCACGTGCTCGGCATGGCGCTGTCGGCCTGCCACAACGCACCCGTCGAGGGCACGGACGCCTTCGGCGTCTTCCGGATGTGAGGAGCTCACCCATGACCCCCGCCATCAGGAAGACCGTCCAGAAGGTGCTGATCGCCAATCGCGGCGAGATCGGCGTCCGCATCGCCCGAACCTGTCGCGCCATGGGCATCGGCACGGTCGCGGTGTTCTCCGACCCGGACGCCGACGGACTGCACGTCGCCGCCTGCGACGAGGCCGTGGCCATCGGCGGGGACACGCCCGCCACCTCCTACCTGCGCCAGGACGCCCTGCTCGACGCGGCCCGTCGCACGGGCGCCGACGCCGTCCACCCCGGCTTCGGGTTCCTCGCCGAGAACGCCGACTTCGCCCGTGCCGTCCTCGACGCCGGGCTGGTGTGGATCGGGCCGTCGCCCGAGGCCATCGCGGCGATGGGGGACAAGGTCGAGGCCAAGCGGCGCATGGCCGACGCGGGTGTCCCGCTGCTGCCGTCGGCCGAGCTCGATGCCGACAGCGACGTGGGTGCCGCCGGCACCGAGATCGGGTTCCCCCTGATGGTCAAGGCCGCGGCCGGCGGCGGGGGCAAGGGCATGCGCGTCGTCGAGGACGCCGACGGACTCGTGGACGCCGTCGCCTCCGCCCGGCGCGAATCGGCCTCGGCGTTCGGGGACGACCGGGTCTTCCTCGAACGCTACGTCGCCCACGCCCGGCACGTCGAGGTGCAGGTCGTCGGTGACCAGCACGGCGAGGTCGTGCACCTGTTCGAGCGCGAGTGCTCGATCCAGCGTCGCCACCAGAAGGTCGTCGAGGAGACACCCTCGCCCCGCCTCACCCGATCGCTGCGCGACGCGCTGTGCGCCGCAGCCGTCGAGGCGGCCCGGGCCGTGGACTACGTCGGGGCGGGGACGGTCGAGTTCGTGCTGGACGACGACACCGGCGAGTTCGCCTTCCTCGAGATGAACACCCGCCTGCAGGTCGAGCACCCGGTCACGGAGCAGGTCACCGGTGTCGACCTGGTCCGCTGGCAGCTGCTGGTCGCCCAGGGCCTGCCGCTCCCGTTGGCACAGGACGAGATCTCGACGTCGGGTCACGCCATCGAGGTGCGCCTCTACGCCGAGGACCCCGGCAACGACTACCTGCCGGTCACCGGGACCCTGTCCGGCTTCCGTCCCGCCGACGACGTGGCGCTGCGGTGGGAGAGCGGGGTCGTCGAGGGCAGCGCCGTCTCGCCCTTCTACGACCCCATGGTCGCCAAGGTCGTGGCGTCGGCGCCGACCCGCGAGGAGGCTGCCGCCCTGCTCGCCCGCGGGCTCGAGCGGACCGTCATCCAGGGCGTGACCACCAACCGCGACCTGCTGGTGGCGATCCTGCGCGACGGCGCCTTCCTCGCCGGGGACACCACCACCGACTACCTCGACCGCCGCTTCCCCGCGGCCGCCGACCGGGTGTTCCCGCCGCGGGAGGACGAGGCGGACCTCGCGGTGGTCGTGGCCCTGGTCGAGGAACACCTGCGTGACCCCGCCCCGGCGTGGGGCGGCGTGCCGTCGGGCTTCTCCAACACGGGACTCGGCCCCATGGCCGTCGACGTGCTGGTCGCCGGCCACCAGCAGCAGGCCACCATCGAACGTGATCGCGACGGCACCTGGCACGTCGCGCCCCGCGGCGAGCACGCCGTGGGCGTCCGGGTGCTGGCACGGGCCCCGGGGCGCCTGCGGGTGGAGGTCGACGGGCACCGCCTGGACGCACGGGTCCACGTCGACGGTCCCAGCGTGCAGGTGGTCCTGCCGAGCGGCAACGTGACCCTGCGCCGTGAGCCGCGCTTCCCGCACGCCCGCACCGTCGAGGAGCCCGGCGCGGCGCTGTCGCCGATGCCCGGCTCCGTCGTCGAGGTGCTGGTCGAGGAGGGCCAGCAGGTGACCAGGGGGGACGTGCTCGTGGTCGTCGAGGCGATGAAGATGGAGCACCGCATCGCCGCCGACGTCGACGGTGTGGTGTCGGCCGTGAAGGTGCAGGCCGGCACACAGGTCGAGGCCGACGACGTGCTGGTGGTCGTCGACGAGGCCGAGGACGCCTGACGGGGCTCCCCGGGTGGCCCCGCCGGCGATCGGCGGGCTACCGTCCGGGTCCCGCCGGTGTCGAAAGGTCCCCGGGTGTCGATCCGTGACGCGCTGACCTCCTCCACGCTGTCGTGGCGTGCCGTCAAGGGCGTGCGCCCCGGCTACGACCTGACCGACGGCGACGGCGCGCTGGCCACGGCCCGCGCCGGCGAGGTCGAGATCGGCGAGCGGCTGTTCCGCACCGAGGCCCGCAAGGGCGGGTTCGACCTGGTCAACGTGTCGACCGGGGCGCGGGTTGCCTCGGTGCGGCCGATGGCCCACCACGTCACGGCCATCAACGTCCACACCGGCCGCTACCGGATGAGCCGCAAGGGCGTGCTGCCGTTCGCCTACGAGGTCACCTCGGACTACGGCGGTCCGAAGGTCCTGGACATCCTGCAGGTCGGCTCGCTGCTGCGTGTGCGGGGCGGCAAGCAGGTGGACACGGCCCCGGAGGCCGACGTCGAGCTGCTGGCGGTCCTCACCGGCATGCAGAAGCTGGACCTGCTGGCACCCTCGGCCACGGCCGCCGCCTGAGCCTCAGGCGCCCCACAGCTCCTCGAGCGCCCCGTCCACCACGGTCGCCCCGCCAGCAGCGACCGCCCCGCCCCAGGGACCCTGACCGTCGGCGTCGTGTCCACCGACCGCGACCTCGTCGAAGTGGTCGCGGACGGGGGAGAGGAAGCGCGACAGCTGGGCGTAGCCGTGGCGCGAGGTGTGGGCGAACCGGTCGATGTGGAACCTCAGCGGGGCGTGGACGCGCAGGTCGTCCCTGGCCCGGGTCATCGCCACGTACAGCAGCCGGCGTTCCTCCTCGACGGCGTCGGTGTCACGAAGCGACATGTCCGAGGGGATGTTCCCGTCGGTGGCGTGCAGCAGGTGGACGGCGCGCCACTCGCCGCCCTTGGCCGAGTGGATGGTCGAGATCGTCAGCCAGTCGTCGTCCAGGTGCGGCGGACCGGCCAGCTCGGAGGTCGACGACGGCGGGTCGAGTGTCAGGTCGGCCAGGAACCGGCCCCGGTCGGGATGGCCGGCGGCCAGCGCCCCGATCCGGTCGACGTCGGCGAGGCGGGCGGTGGCGTTGTCGTACACGTGCGGCCACAGGGTCCGGCACGCCCCGGCCAGGACGTCGACCTGCGCCCCGACGGGCATGCCGTCCCCGCCGTCGGCCGCGATGGCCGCCCACGCGCCCCGCAGCGCCGCCACGCCCTCGGCCGCGGTCGACGGGACGTCGGCGCCGTCGTCGAGGAACCGGGCCATGGGGGAGCGGTCCGCCGCCCCGGCCCGCCACGCCCCGACCCCGAGCTGGTCCAGCACACGCCGGGTCGTGGCCGGGCCGACGCCCTCGACCAGCCCGAGCACGCGATGCCAGGCCAGCTCGTCCGCGGGGTTGTCCAGCAGCCGGAGCATCGCGGCGAGGTCCTTGACGTGGGCGGCCTGCAGGAACTGCAGCCCGCCGAACTTCACGAACGGCACGTCACGGCGGGCCAGCTCGAGCTCGAGCCCGTCGCTGTGGTGCCCGGTGCGCACCAGCACGGCCTGCTCACGCAGGTCGACACCCTGCTCGCGCAGCTCGAGCACGGCGTCGCAGACCGCCTCCGACTGGGCCGCCTCGTCGGCACAGGTCACCAGCCGTGGGCGCGCCCCGCCCCCGCGCACCGCGGCCAGCTGGATCCCGTGGGTACGGCGCGCCCCGGCCATGACCGCGTTGGCGGCGTCGAGCACCGGCTGGACCGACCGGTGGTTGCGTTCCAGCCGCACCGTGGTGGTCCCGGGGAACCGGTCCGCGAACCCGAGGATGTTGTCGACGCTGGCGGCGCGGAACCCGTAGATCGCCTGCGCGTCGTCGCCGACGACGGTGACGTTGCCGTGGTCCCGCACGAGGTCGTGGAGGATGTCGGCCTGCACGGCGTTGGTGTCCTGGTACTCGTCGACGAGCACGTGGTCGAACTGCTGGCGCACCACGTCGCCCGCACCCGCGGCCAGCAGCGCCCGCCAGTGCAGCAGCAGGTCGTCGAAGTCCACGGCGTTCATGGCCCGCTTGCGGTCCCGCGCCCCGACCAGCACCTCGCGGATCCCGTCGAGGTGGTCGCGGCACCACGGGAAGGCCCGGTCCACCACCTCGCTGAGCGGCCGCTGCGTGTTGGCCACCCGCGAGGCGATCGCCGCGATCGTGTCCGCCCGCGGGAAGCGCGTCTGCCCGTCGGCCACACCCGACTCGGTGCGCACCAGGGCCACGACGTCGCGGAGGTCGCCCTCGTCGAGCACCGAGAAACCGGGCGCCAGCCCCACGGCCGCCCCGTGCCGCTGCAGGACCCGGTGGGCGATGGAGTGGAAGGTCCCGCCCCGCACCTGCCGCAGCCGGTCGTCACCGGTCAGGGACCGTGCCCGCTGCAGCATCTCGGCGGCCGCTCGCCGCGTGAACGTGAGCAGCAGGATGCGTTCGGGGCGCGCGCCCCGCTCCACGAGCTCGGCCACGCGCGCCACCAGCGTGCGGGTCTTGCCCGTGCCTGCCCCGGCCACCACGAGCAGCGGACCTTCGCCGTGGGTCGCCGCGGCCAGCTGGGCGTCGTCGAGGTCGGCCAGATGGCGGGGGCGAGCGTCGACGGCGGCGGTGGGGGAGGGCACGATGGGGACCTTGCAGCCGAGATCGGGCGAACATGCGTTCGACTCTACACTTCGGCGGTGACACGCCTGACGACCAAGGACACTCCATGGACCTCGCCGGCCGCCGCATCCTCGTGACCGGCGCCTCCTCCGGCATCGGGGCCGCGACCGCCCGCGCACTGGATGCCGCCGGGGCGCGCGTGGCCCTGCTGGCGCGCTCGACGGGACGCCTCGAGGAGGTCGCAGCCGATCTGACCGACGCCCACGTGGCCGCGGCCGACGTCACCGTGCCGGACACGCTGGCGCCGGCCGTCGAGGCCGCCGCGGACGCACTCGGCGGCCTCGACGGGCTGGTCAACGCCGCGGGGGTCGCGTTCCCCGGCGGCGTGCTCGACGGCGACCCGTCCGACTGGCGCACGACCTACGAGGTCAACGTGCTCGGGCTGCTGTACGCCACCCGCGTCGCCCTGCCGTACCTCCAGCAGGCCGAGCTCGCCGACGTCGTGAACATCTCGTCGATGTCGGGGCGCCGGGTCGCCAGCTCGGCCATGGCCATCTACTCGGGCAGCAAGCACGCCGTCCACGCCATCAGCCAGGGCCTGGCCATCGAGCTGGCCGACGGGCCCGTCCGGGTCGCGATCCTCTCGCCCGGCTACGTCGACACCCCGATCTTCGAGGGCGTCGACGAGGAGTACGAGTCGCGCACGTCGTCCAAGGGCCTTGCCCCATCGGCCGTGGCCGACCAGGTCGTCCACACGATCGGACAGCCGGCCGAGGTCCGTCTGGTCGAGGTGGCCATGCTCTCCACACGGCAGGGTTGACCCACGCCCCGCCACCCCCAACGCCCCGCCAGACCCCACGCCCCGCACCCGACCACCCCGAACCGTCCCCACGAGGAGCCCACCGTGAGCAACACCTTCGACGACCGCGCCGCCACCTGGGACGACGACCCGGCCAAGGTCGAACGCGGCCGCACCGTCGCTGACGCCGTCGCCGAGGCCGTGGATCTGTCCTCGGACACGCGCGTCCTCGAGTACGGCGCCGGGACCGGCCTGGCCTCGCAGGCGCTGGCCGACCGCGTCGGCGCCATCACGCTGGCCGACTCGTCGGCGGGCATGCGCGAGGTCATGGAGGGCAAGGTCGCCGCCGGCACCCTCCCGGAGGGCACCCGGGTCTGGGACGTCGACCTCGTCACCGACGACGCCCCCGACGAGCAGTTCGACCTCGTGCTCACCGTCCTGGCGCTTCACCACATCGAGACCGAGGACCTCGACACGGTCCTCGAACGCATGGCGGCCCTGCTCGTCCCGGGCGGGCACCTCGCCGTGGCCGACCTCGAGGAGGACGTCGAGGGCGAGTTCCACAAGGAGCACGACGACTTCACCGGCTTCCACGGCTTCCGCCACCGCGACCTCGAGGGGCGGCTGCAGACCGCCGGGTTCACCGACGTCGCCTTCCACCCCTGCGGGTCGGTGCGCAAGCACGACCAGGACTTCCCGATGTTCCTCGCCGTCGCCCGCCCCGCCGGCTGACCCGACGGTTCCGGTACTGGATGGAGTACCGGAACCGTCAGCCGTGGGCAGCCGCGGCCTCAGCCGTTGGCTTCTCGCTCGGCCGAGCGGTCGGCCACGCGGCGTCAGCCGTTGGCTTCAGCTCGGGTCATGTAGTCGTTCTTGATGTCGTCGACGATGGACGAGTCGGCGAGCGTGGTGGTGTCGCCGAGCTTGTTGTCCTCGGCGATGTCCTTGAGCAGCCGGCGCATGATCTTGCCCGAGCGGGTCTTGGGCAGGTCGCTGGTGAACAGCAGGTTGGCGGGCTTGGCGATCGGGGAGATCACGTGCGCGACGTGGTCGCGCAGCTCCTGAGCGAGCTCCTCGCTGGCCTCGACGCCCTCGCGGGGCGTGACGAAGGCGGCGATGGCCTGGCCGGTCTGCTCGTCGGCGCGGCCGACCACGGCCGCCTCGGCGACCTTGGGGTGGCTGACCAGCGCCGACTCGACCTCGGTGGTCGACAGCCGGTGCCCGGAGATGTTCATGACGTCGTCGACGCGCCCGAGCAGCCAGAAGTAGCCCTCGGCGTCGCGCTTGGCGCCGTCACCGGCGAAGTAGATGCCTTCATCGAACCGTGACCAGTAGGTGTCGCGGAACCGCTGGTCGTCGCCGTAGATGCCGCGCAGCATCGCCGGCCACGGCTTGTCCAGCACGAGGTACCCGCCGCCGGGCACGCCGACCTCTTGCCCCGAGTCGTCGAGGATGGTGGCCGAGATGCCGGGCAGCGGGAAGGTCGCCGACCCGGGCTTGGTGGTCGTGGCCCCCGGGAGGGGCGAGATCATGATCCCGCCGGTCTCGGTCTGCCACCAGGTGTCCACCACCGGGCAGCGGCCGCCGCCGACCTTCTCGTGGTACCAGACCCACGCCTCGGGGTTGATCGGTTCGCCGACGGTCCCGAGCAGCTTCAGCGAGCTGAGGTCGTGGCCCTCGAGGTGCTGTTCGCCCCACTTCATGAAGGTGCGGATCAGCGTCGGGGCGGTGTAGTACTGGGACACCTTGTACTTCTCGATGATGTCCCAGTGCCGGGCCTCGTTGGGGAAGTTGGGGGTGCCCTCGTACATCACCGAGGTGGCCTGGTTGGCCAGCGGCCCGTACACGATGTAGGAGTGCCCGGTCACCCAGCCGATGTCGGCCGCACACCAGTACACGTCCTCGTCGGGGTGCAGGTCGAACACGTGCTTGTGGGTGAACGCCACCTGGGTGAGGTACCCGCCGGTGGTGTGCATGATGCCCTTGGGCTTGCCCGTGGTGCCCGAGGTGTAGAGCAGGTAGAGCAGGTCCTCGGAGTCCATCGGCTCGGCGGGGCAGTCGGCGTCCTGGCGGTCGACGACGTCGTGCCACCACAGGTCGCGGTCCTCGGCCATCTCGACGTCGTTCTCACAGCGCTTGACCACCAGCACGTTGGTGATCGACGGGGTGTTGCCCAGCGCCTCGTCGGCGTTGGCCTTGAGCGGGAAGACGTCCCCGCGGCGGTGCGCCCCGTCGGCGGTGACCAGCACCTTGCACTCGGCGTCGTTGATGCGGTCCTCGAGCGCCTGTGCGGAGAACCCGGCGAACACCACCGAGTGCGGCGCCCCGATCCGGGCGCACGCCAGCATGATGGTGGGCAGCTCGGGGATCATCGGCAGGTAGATCGCGACGCGGTCGCCCTTGCCGACGCCGAGCTCCTTGAGCGCGTTCGCGGTCCTCTGTACGTCGTCGAGCAGCTCGGCGTAGGTGATGGTGCGGGTGTCGCCGGGCTCGCCCTCCCAGTGGTAGGCGACCTTGTCGCCCTTGCCCGCCTCCACGTGGCGGTCGAGGCAGTTGTAGGCGACGTTGAGCGTCCCGCCCACGAACCACTTGGCGTAGGGCGGGTCCCACTCGAGGATCGTGTCCCACTCGGTGAACCAGTCCAGCTCGGCAGCCTGGCGGGCCCAGAACCCCTCGCGGTCCTCGTCCGCCTCGTCGTAGATCTCGGCCCCGGTGACCAGCGCCTGCTGCTTGAACTCCGACGGCGGCGGGAAGGTGCGGTCCTCGCTCAGCAGGTCTTCGATGGCCTCGGACATCCACGTGCTCCCTGTCGGTGGTCCCGGTCCCTGACGAACCTAGTGAGCCACCGCGCCCGTCGTCGCGGGGAATGGCCCCGACCGATCAGCCGGGCAGGCGGCTCGCGATCCGTCCTGCCGTCCTGCGCACCAGCCCGGGCGGCAGCAGCCGTGCGAAGCCGGCGACGGCGCGGTTGGCGACCCCGGGCACGACCACGGCGCGGTTGGCGCGGACCCCGGCGATCGCCGCGTCGGCCACCTCGTCGGCCGTGCCCCAGGCGAGGTCGGGGATGCCGGCGGCGTTCATGGACGCCGCGTCGTGGAACGCCGTCCGTGTGAACCCCGGGCACAGCGTCGTGACGTGCACGCCGGCGGGGCGCAGCTCCTCGTGCAGGGCTGCGGTGAACGAGCTCACGAACGCCTTGGAGGCGGCGTAGGTCGCCGCGTGCGGAGCCGGGGCGTAGGCGCTCAGCGACGAGACGTTGCAGATGCCGCCGGACCCGCGTTCGCGGAAGGTCGTCGCCGCGGCCTGCGACAGCCGCAGCAGCGCCCCGACGTTGAGGTCCACCTCGGCCTGCTCGGTGTCGGCGTCGAGCTCGTGGAACCGCCCCGCCGTGCCGAACCCCGCGTTGTTCACGACGAGGTCGATCGTGGGCGAGGCCGGGATGCGCTCGGCGACGCGTCGGAGGTCGTCGCGGTCGAGCAGGTCGGCGGCCAGCAGCTCCACCGTGACGTGCTGGGTGCGTTCGAGCTCGTCGGCCAGTGCCGCGAGGGCGTCGCGGTCGCGGGCGACCAGCACGAGGTCGATCCCGTCGGCCGCGAGGCGGCGTGCGATGGCCTCGCCGATCCCGCGAGACGCCCCGGTCACCAGGGCCCGTCGGTACTCCGGCGTCATCCCTCGTCCGATGCTCGGGATGCCGCCGGTCGCGCGACGGCATCGTGACCTGCTGCAGCCGGCGTCATCCCTCGGACCCTCCCGTGAAGTTCCACTGGTCCAGGGCGAGGCTGGGGGCGATCGTCATACCGGCGTCGAACTCGTTCATCGCGTAGCGGTCATCGTTCCCGATGCCTCGCACCCGCCCCGGCGCGAGGGCCTGGACGAACGACTGGGTGAAGCGCAGGTTGCCGACCGCGGGGCCGAGCTCGCCGTCCTCGATGAGGAAGGTGCCGTTGCGGGTCAGGCCGGTGACGACCAGCGTGCGCGGGTCCAGCACGCGGCAGTAGTTGAACGAGGTGACCAGCAGGCCCCGGTCGATCCCGGCGACGAGGTCGGCAGGACTGGACGTCCCCGGGGCCAGCACCAGGTCGGTGGGCATCGGTCCGTAGACCTCCGAACCCGGGACGTGGTGCCCGGTGGTGGTCGTGCCGGCCGCGGCTGCCGTGCGCCGGTCGTGGGCCAACGCGACCGAGACCCCGTCGCGGACCAGGTCGACCCGCTGCCGGGCGACACCCTCGGCGTCGAAGCCCCAGGAGACGTTGCGGGCGTCGAACACGTCGTCGCGCAGGGAGATCGTGGGGTCGAACTGCTGCTCGTCCAGCACGACGCAGGAGCGCCCCTCGGCGACCGCCCGGGCGTTGAACCCGTACAGCCCGAGGAACACGGCGAGGGTGGCCACCGCCTCGGGACCCAGCACCACCGGCAAGGGGCCCGGGTCGAGGTCGACCGGATCGGTGGCGCGCTCGGCCAGCCGCACCGACGCGGCCCCGATCGCCGCCCCGTCGAGGTTGGCCAGCCCGCGGGACTCGCGGTGGGCCATGCCGGCGGCCAGGCCGCGCTGGTGGATGCCGTTGCACACGGCGTGGGTGGACGCGTCGGCGGCCCGGTGCCCGCGTGAGTTGGCGTAGGCGATGCGGACGTGGCGGGTCTCGCAGAACCCGGCGGCGTCGAACTGCCGCCCCGCGTCCACGAACCCGGCGACGACCTCGGCGCGGTCGTCGGGGGTGGCCTCGATGGTGGAGGGGTCGACGTGGTCGAGCACCGCCACCTCGTGCGGTTCGACCAGGCCGGGGTCCTCGGGGTCCACCGGCGTGACGGCGACCTGGGTGAGGGCACCGTCGACCAGGGCCGCCAGCCCGTCGTCGGTGAGGCGGGACGTGGACGCCGACGCCACGCGGCCCTCGCGGGACACGCGCAGGGACACCGAGCCCGTGGACTCGCCGACGTGCTGGTGGATCCGGGAGTTGGCGAAGCGGGTCAGCCCGTGGTCGACGTGGGTGGCCTGCACCTGCGCGTCGGCGCGGCCGTCGACGAGGTCGAGCACGCGGTCGGCCAGGTCCGCGGGTGGCAGGTCGGCGAGGTGGTCGGGGGAGGAGGTCATCCGGTCACCCCCACGCGCACGTCGCGGAAGCGGGCCGGCACGGCGGGGTGGCCGGTGTGGGCGGTCTGCATCGGTTGGCCCTTGCCGCAGTTGGGCAGGCCCCACGGTGTCCACTCGTCGGGCCCGGCGAGGCGGTCCAGCGACGCCCAGAAGCGGGGCGTGATACCGGTGTAGGTGGGGTTGCGCACCATCTGCCCGAGCTGCCCGTCCACGATCTCCCAGCCGACCTCGCACCCGAACTGGAAGTTGAGGCGGCGGTCGTCGATCGACCACGACCGGTTGGTCTCCATGAACACCCCGCGCTTCGTGTCGGCGATCATGGCCTCCAGCGACGAGTCACCCGGCACCAGCCCGACGTTGGTCATGCGGACCATCGGCAGCCGGTTGTACCCGTCGCCCCGCACCATCCCGCCGGGAGGCAGGCCGGCCTCGTGGGCGGAGTCACGCCCGGACAGCACCCCGACCCACGTGCCGTCGCGGACGATGTCGACGGACTGCGCGGGCGTGCCCTCGTCGTCGTAGCCGAACGAGCCCATCGCGCGGGGCAGGGTGGCGTCGGCGGTGATCGTCATCAGCTCGGAGCCGTACCGCAGCGAGCCGAGCTGGTCGAGGTCGAGGAAGCTCGTGCCGGCGAACGCGGCCTCCCACCCGAGGATGCGGTCGAGCTCGGTGGCGTGGCCCACCGACTCGTGGATCTGCAGGGCCACCTGGCTGGACCCGAGCACGAGGTCCATGGTGCCGGCCGGGCACGCCGGGGCGGTCAGCAGCGCCTGCGCCTCGTCGGCCAGCCGTTCGGCGTGCCCGGGCAGGTCGAACTCGCGCACCACCTCGTACCCGCCGGTGAGGTAGTGGCCGAAGGACTGCGGGTAGGAGCGGACCTGCGTCTCGGTCTCGGAGACCGCCGTGGCGGCCATCCCGCCGCCGGACTCGACGATGCGCTGCGAGATGCGGTGGCCCTGGCTGGACACGAACCACTGGTGGGTGTCCCAGAACCGCAGCGACGCGGTGGCCAGCGGGGCGCCGGCCCGGTGCATCGTCGCGGTGACCGAGGTGACCAGGTCGACCGGTTCGGTGACCGACATGGCGAAGGGATCCTCGACCACCGGCGTCTCCCAGTGGTCCTGCGTCACCGGCACGTCGGCCAGCTGCAGCTCGTGGTCGCCCGGCACTCGTGCCGACGCCCGTGCCGTCAGGGTGGCCCGGTGGCCGGCGTCGGCGACGGCGCTGTCGGCGAGGTCGTTGGTGGCCGCGAAGCCCCACGACGACCCGATCAGCGACCGGATGCCGATGCCGAGGGCGTCCTGCTCGTCGAGGGACTCGAGCTGGCCGTTGCGGGCGCTGAGGGCCCGCTGGCGGCGCCACACCACGCGAGCGTCGGCGTAGTGGGCACCGGCGTCGAGGGCGGCCTGCACCCCCCGCTCGGCGACGGCGAACAGGGTCGGGTCCATGGCGGTCCTCTGGAGGCGGGACGAGGTGGAGGGCGAGGCTAGGGCACCACCTGTGGCACCATCGCGCCATGCCACGCATCGACATCGACGCGCTCGAGGACGAGTGGGAGGAGGAGGTGGGCCGCCGAGGCCGACCTCCTCGCCGCGAGGTCGTCTACTCCCGCGAGGCCCGCGAGCGCATCGCCGAGCACGACGTCGCCCGGGTCGTCGGCCTCGACCGCGGCCACGTCGACGTGCTCTACGAGGGGCACGTGTCCACCGCCCGGTACGCCGGGTCGATGCGCGGTACCAAGGTCGTGGTGGGGGACCGGGTGCGGGTGCGCCCGCCCCGCCACGAGACCGATGCCCCGCGCGTCCTCGAACGCCTCGACCGCCGCACCATCCTGCAGCGCACCGGCGACGACACCGACGCGGACGAGCGCGTGGTCGTCGCGAACGCGGACCAGGTCGCCGTCGTGCTGCCGGCCGACCGCCTGGAGGAGGCGGTGGGGTTCCTCGACCGCGTGCTGGTGGCCGGGTCCGTCGGTGGGCTGGACGGGCTGGTGGTGGTCAACAAGCTCGACCTGGTCGACGACCCGGTCGTCCTGGACGACGTCCTGGACCGGTACCGCGACCTCGGCCTGCGGGTGGTGCTGACCTCGGCCACGACCGGCGAGGGGCTGGACGAGCTGCGCGACGCGCTGGCGGCTGCGTGGACGGTGTTCTCCGGCCACTCCGGGGTCGGCAAGTCGTCGCTGTTCAACCTGCTGGTCCCCGAGGCGGACCGTGACGTCGGCGAGATCGGGCGGCGGGGCGGGCGACACACCACCGTGGCCAGCCGCGCCATGGAGGTCGCCGACGTCGACGCGTGGCTGGTCGACACGCCCGGCGTGCGGGCCTTCGGGTTGGGCGCGATCACCCCGGTGGAGCTGGCCCAGCACGTACCGGAGCTGGCCGCGCTGGACTGCGCCCTCGACGACTGCCTGCACGACGGCGAGCCCGGCTGCCGGATCGACGAGGCCGACATCCACCCGGCCCGGCTGGCCAGCTACCGGCGGCTGCTGGGCGCGGTGCGGGGCGACGACCCGTGGGAGCAGGGTGACGAGGACGACGGCGAGGGACGCTGACCCGCCGGCCGATGGCCGTGCCACCGCACGGACGGGAGTCCGGCCGCCGTCCGTCACTCGAAGCCCGAGCAGCTCACACTCGGAGGCCCCATGTTCGGCTTCATCATCGCTGGCCTTGTCATCGGCGCGCTCGCGCGGCTGTTCAAGCGCGGCAAGCAGGACCTCAGCCTGCTGATGACCCTGATCCTCGGCCTCGTCGGGTCCGTGATCGGGGGCGTGGTCGCCAACCTGCTCGGCACGGGCGGGATCTTCGAGCTCAACGTCGTCGGGTTCGTCGTCGCCGTGATTGCCGCGGTCCTGCTGATCGGGGTGGCCGAGGCTGCGAGCGGCGGCCGTGGCAGCAGGCGGGTCGCCTGACCCACGCGTCGCGTTACCGTCCCGCCGTCGACGACATGGGCGAGGACCGGTGACCGACGCACGCGACGAGCTGCGGTGGCGCACGCCGCCGGCCTGGACCGACGGGGCGCTGGCCGACGAGCTCGCCCTGCTGGCCGACCACGCCCACCTGGAACGGGCTGCGGCGGCCAACGCCATGTCGCTCGTGCGCCGCTGGCCCGACGGCGCCGACCCCGTCCGCTGGGTGGGGCGGCTGTCGGGCATCGCCCGTGACGAGGTCGACCACCTCGCCCTCGTGTCGCGGACCCTGGCCGACCGAGGCGGCACCCTGCCGCGGGAGCACCGCAACCCGTACGCCGCCGCGCTGCGCCAGCACGTGGCCACCGCC
>CAWCLK010000049.1:0-17396 GCA_963796225.1 uncultured bacterium | reverse complement strand
CGCCCCGGTCAACCACGACTTCGCCACCGAGGTGCTCGGCGACCCGTGGGACTTCTCCAACGCCGAGGACGCGCTGCTGGCCCACGGGCCGCCGGTCAGCTTCAACGTCACCAACGCGCGGCTGCGGGACGACGGCACCTACCAGTGGACGCTCGGACACCGGGTCCATCGACCTGCACCCGATGACCGTGCCCGGGGCGCTGCCCGACTCGCGCGACGGGCGGTGGAACCCCGTCGACGCCGACCGCTACACCCACGTCAGCATGCGGCTGTACGCGAGCCAGGGCCAGGCGTTCCGCGTCGGGTGGTTCACCTGCTCGTACGACTACACGCCCTGCTTCTCCTACCACGACTTCCGCGTGCAGCAGGGGTGGCAGACCATCACCCTGCCCATGCGCCAGATCAGTGGGGACTGGCGCGGGAAGCTGCTCGGCATCCGGCTCGCGTCCGGTGCCGGGTCGACCGACTTCAGGCTCGACTGGTTCCGGATCCACACCGCCGACTCGTCGCCGACGCCGCCGGCCGGCGCCCCGCAGCCGCAGGTCCTGACGCCGAACCCCGCGGGCGGCGAGGACGCGGCCGAGGTGGTCGTCGGCAACGCGTGGGACTTCCTCGACGCGGCCGACGTCGTCGGGGCGCACAACGTCCGTGACGCCCACTTCGAGGACGGGCGGTTCGAGGCCACCAACGCCCCGCCGCAGCAGGACAACCCGTGGATCCAGCTGCCCCACGGTCCCGGCATCGACCCGTCGCGCTACCACCTGCTGACGATCTCCACGACCTACGACGGCCCGTTCTCGCTGGGCTTCGGGCCCGGCGGCGGCATGCACGGGCGCTGGCTGTTCCGGCGCGCCGACAACGGCCTGGCCTGGGCCGACAGCCGCGAGCTGGTCACCTACCCGTCCCGTCCGACCGTCACCTACGACCTCGAGGACGGCCGCTTCGGCTCGACCGTCGAGCCCGGCTTCCCGAGCTGGACCGGGTCGACGATCACCGGCCTGCGGTGGGACCCCAACGAGGACCCGGGTGCCCGGACCTGGCGGGTCGACGACATCCGCCTGGCCGCCCCGCACGAGGCCAGCGGGCTGTTCGACGTGCAGTGGCGCGACCGCGCCCACCAGCCGGGGACCACCGTCGACATCGGCGTCTCCCGGCGGCGGGGCGACACCTCGACGCACGCCGGTCGCCACCGACATCCCCCAGCGCGCCGGCATCAACACCGCCCGGCTGGACCTGTCCCGCCTCGCCCCGGGGGAGTGGTGGGTCTGGGTCCGTGCCACCTCGCCCGACGGCGTGACCTCCACCGACGACCGCGCAGGGCGTGCTGGTCGCCACGGGGCGGGTCGCCGGACCCGATCGCGTCGCCACCAGCACCGCCTTCAGCGAGCTCGGCTGGGAGGACGGGACCGACACGGTCGTCGTCGCCAGCGCTCGCGGGTTCCCCGACGCACTGGCCGGGGTGCAGCTTGCCGATGCGGTCGACGGGCCGATGCTGCTGACCGAGCCCGACCGGCTCGTCCCGGCGCTGGCCGACGAGCTGCGCCGCCTCGCCCCGTCCGAGGTGCTCGTGCTCGGGCGGACCCAGTGCGGTCACGGCCCAGGTCCTCGACGCCATCTCGGCGCGACTGCCGGATGCCGACGTGCGTCGCATCGCCGGCCCGGACCGCTACGCCACCGCCGCCGCCATCGCCAGCACGGCGATCCAGCGCTGGGAGCGGGCCGGCGCGACCGTCGCGGACGAGGTGCTGCTCGCGTCGGGGACCGCCTTCCCCGACGCCCTGGCTGCCGGCCCGTACGTCGCCGCCACCCGGACCCCGATGCTGCTCACCGACCCCGGGCACCTGCCCGGCGCGACGCGTGACGCGCTCGCCGACCGGCGCGGCGCCGACGTGGTCGCGGTGGGCGGGCCGGGCGCCATCTCGGACGCCGTGCTGGACGCCACGGGGCGGTCCACCCGCCGGATCGCGGGGCCGGACCGCTACGACACCGCCCGCCAGCTCGCGGCCGCTGCCGTGGCGCGGGGCGCGGACGCCTCCCGGACGCTGGTCGCCTCCGGCGAGACCTTCCCCGACGCCCTCGGGGCCGGCGGGTTCGTGGTCCACACCGGCGACGTGCTGGTGCTGACCGCGCGGGGCGTCGTGCCCGCCCCGACCCGTGCGTGGCTGTCCCGCGCGGACGTGCGCCGGGCCCTGGTCGCCGGTGGTCGCGTCGCCGTCGACCAGGCCGTCGTCGACGAGATCCACCGCATCGCACGCGGTTGACCTGCACGGGAGGGGAAGGGGGTCCCTTCGGCGAACCTGCCCGTGGGACTACCGTCCCCGTCCATCTCTCCTCCCCGAGGTTGCGCACCATGTTGAACCGACGCCGACTCACGGCCCTGACCGCCACCACCGTGGCGATGGGGCTGCTGGCGACCGTGCCGGCCATCGCCGCGGTCGAACCCCGCACGCTCGACCCTGCGTGCGCGGACGCCCCCGAGGACGGGCTGACCGACGCCGGGCAGGACGGCACCGAGCAGGAGACCGCCGTCGACTGCCTCGCCTGGTTCGAGGTCACCACGGGGCGCACCGCGACCACCTACGAGCCCGAGGGTGACGTCACCCGCGGCGAGATGGCGGCCTTCCTCGCCCGCGTCATGCGGTCCTCCGAGACGCCCTTCGCCGAGCCGGGCGAGACCGAGGACTTCTTCGTCGACGACGAGGGCGGCATCTTCGAGGACGACATCAACTTCGTCGCCAAGCACGACGTGGCCGACGGCACCAGCGAGACCACCTTCTCGCCGTCCGACAACGTCACCCGCGGCGAGATGGCCAAGTTCCTGGTCAACATGCTGACCGCGGTCGGCGCCGAGATCCCCGAGCCGTCGGACGACTACTTCACCGACGACGACGGCGGCATCTTCGAGGACTTCATCAACCAGGTCGCCGAGCTCGGCATCGCCGCCGGCGTGTCCGAGACCGAGTACGCCCCGAACCAGGACGTGACCCGCGGGCAGATGGCCCGGTTCATCGCCCGCAGCATGGCCGAGCTGGTCGAGCAGGAGCTGCTGCTCACGCCGGCCGACAAGGCGCCGGTGACCACCGACGCGCCCGAGCTGGTGACCGTGTCCGAGCCGGCGTACTTCACCGACGACACCTGCGGGACCAGCACCACCGCGGACGCCGCCGGCGCCGTCCAGCTGGCCCTCGGCTTCGACGAGGCCATCACCGGCCGCAGCGTCCCGGCCAACGCCGACGGCTTCGAGCTCGTGGGCTTCGACGCCTCGCGCGGCACCGCCACCGCGGCCCAGCTGTCCGGCACCGACGACAGCGTGGCGCTGGTCTGCTTCGACATCGACGACTGGACCAACGCCACGACCGTCACGGTCCGCCGCGACACCGTCGGTGACGTCGGCAACCTCGGCAACCCCGAGGGCGCCCTCGGCACCAAGGACGTCACGCTGTCCGGCACCACGGCCCCCGAGCTGGTCTCGATCACCGCGCTGACGGCGACCACGGTCCGCTTCACCTTCGACGAGACCATCGCCTCCACCGCCGCGACCGGCTACCGCCTCATCGCGTCGGACGGCTCGCAGTTCACCAGCACGGCGGCCAGCGCCTCGGGCGACGACGTCACCGTGACCTTCCCCGACTACACGGCGAAGACCATCACCCGCGCGGCAGCGCTGTCCGGCGCCGCCACCGGCGAGGGCAGCGACGCCAACGCCGTCACCGTCCTCGACGTCGCCGCCAGCGGCCTGACCGCCGCCCCGGACCTGGCCAGCGTGGCCTACGTCCCGGGTGCCACCCGGGTGCGTGACACCGACGCCGGCGACGACCAGACGGTCCAGGTCGACGAGGTCCGGTTCGTCTTCGACGTCTCCGTGCTCGAGGAGGCCGACAACATCGACGACTTCGTGCTCGTCACCGCCGACGGGTCGGAGCTGACCCCGACGGTCAACGAGGCCCTGGCCGACAGCACCGAGGACCCGGTCGAGCGCTCCAGCTCCGACGCCCGCGTCGTCGTCGTCGAGTTCGAGGACGGGGCGCTGCAGACCGCCACCGGCGCGGCCGTGCTCGACAGCGCGGTCCGTGCGGCCGGCGGGTCGCAGCCGGTCAACCGCGTCGACGCCATGGCCCGCAGCCCGCAGCTGACCTACGCCGCGGGGCAGACCCTGGCACCCGCCCCGACGGACGTCGAGATCAGCAGCACCAACGTGATCCTCGGCACCACCTACACCGTCACGCTGACCTTCGACGAGCCGGTCAGCGAGACGTTCTACGCCGAGACCGTGTCGCTGTACGACGACCAGGGCCGCCGGTACACCATCACCGGCACGCCGACCCGCGACAGCGACGACCCCACCGTCGTCACCGTCAGCACCAGCCCGCTGACCGGCACCAACGCCGAGATCGCCGCGGGCGCCGTGCTCGTGGGCCTGGCCCCGGACACCGTGGCCGACGACGAGGGCCACGGCAGCTACGCGCAGGTGATCGCCCCCTGACCCACGGCGACCACGGTCGCGCTCCACGTCGCCCCGGGCCGCACCAGCGGCCCGGGCCCGGGCCGCACCAGCGGCCCGGGGCGACGCACGTAGGCTGGCCGCCATGACCGCCGCCCACGACCTGCTCGCCGCCACCGACGCGTTGGCGGTGGCCGGGGCGCGCCCCGCCGAACGCGGCCGAGGACGCCCCGGCGTCGTGGCCGCGGGCGGTGATCCTCGGCACGGGACGGTCCGGGTCCGGCTACATCCACCGGGTCCTCGAGGCCGTCGGGCTGCACGCCGGCCACGAGAACTTCTGGGCCTACTGGGACTACCGCAAGTACCCGTTCCTCGACGTGGACTCGTCGTGGCTGGCGACCTTCGAGGCGCGGCTGCCGGCGATCGTCTGGGCCCAGGTCCGCCACCCGGTGGCGTGCGTGGCGTCGATCGCCGAGAACGAGTTCGTCGAGGGCCCGTGGCTGCCGTGGCGCACCGACCACATGGAGCTGACCGGCGACCCGTGGCGGGACGCGTGCCGGCTGTACGTGCAGTGGAACCGGGCCTCGCTGGCACGCGCCGAACGGTGGTGGCGGGTCGAGGACGTCGACGTGTGGCTGGTGCTCGAGCTCGGCCGCCGGCTCGGCGTGACGATCGAACCGGACGTCGCCGCCGACGCCCTCGCCGCCGTCGACACCTCGGCCAACGCCCGCCCCCGCCCCGCCGCCCACGGCCTCCCCGACGTGCCCGAGGCCGACGCCGTCCGGGTGCTGGCGCGCGAGCTCGGCTACGCCGACGTGTGACGGCCGGCTACGCGCCGGCGGCGGCCGCCAGCGTGGACCCCGGCACCAGCACGTAGTGGCCCCGCGCCGCGACGGCGTCGGCGACCAGCTCCTCGGGCCGCTCCACCCACGGCACGCGGTCGAGGTTCGACCAGGACGAGGTCCGCGGCGGGCACCTCGGCCGCGTCGGATGCGTTCCGAACGACCTCGACCGGGGTGTCCCAGGCGTGGCCGATCCAGGTCGGCTCGGCGATGCCGCGGCTCACCCACGCCGTCGGCTGGTCCGGGGCGGGGGTCGTGGTGACCAGCCGCCCCGCCTGCACCGGGTCGGTGATGTAGTGCTCGGGCACCGGACCGACGAGCACGGCGACCAGCGGCACCGCCACGACGACGGCCCCCAGGACGGCCAGGGCGAGTCCCGGCACCCGCCCCGCCAGGTCGGCGACCCGGTCCACGAGCGACCGCGAGGCCCACGACCAGGGGCAGGGCCAGCGACACGATCCAGAAGTCGTGCACCCACGCCCCGTCGGAGAACCCGACGATCCACCCGATGCCGAGGACGATCGCCGCAGCCGCCAGGGCTCGGGTACGCCGGTCCACCAGCCCCACGACCGCACCGAGGACGGCGACGGCCGACCACCAGGGCAGCAGCTCCGACAGCCAGCGGCCGATGCGGCGGGCGAACTCGGCGGCCGTGAACCCGCCCGCCCGAGGTCCGGAGCGCGAACTGGTCGAGCACGCCGACGGCGTCCGGTGCGGCGACCACCCAGGCGAAGGTCGCCGCGGCGGCAACCGCCATCGTCGTCCCCACGACCACGGTGACGCGGTCGAGGCCCCGCCCCGCCAGCAGCCACAGCCCCAGCAGGGCCGCGGCCGCCAGCGAGAACCAGTTCGCGGCGATGGTGAACGCCGCGAGGGCGCACACGCCGGCCAGCCGCGCCCCGCTGACGTGGTCGCGCTCGCGCAGGTCGGCGACCACCCACGTGAGCAGGGCCACGAGCCCGAGCGCCGGCCAGATCCGCCCGTACACCCAGTACAGCGGGGTGGCGGCGACCAGGCCGACCGCGACGGCGGCGGACCCCCACCGCAGGCCGCGGCGGGCCAGCACGGCGGCCGAGGCCGGCAGGAACGACAGGCCGAGCAGGTAGGGGACCACCCGGATCCACACGGTCGAGTCGCCGGGCAGCCGCCACGCCGGCACGTACCAGAGGCTGAAGGCGGGCGGGTGGTGCGAGTAGGCCGTCCCGAAGGGCGCCATGGACGTCCCCCAGGACGACGCCGACCAGCCCAGGTCCCAGAGGTTGCTGACCTGCAGGGACACCAGCCCGTAGATGCGGCCCTCGTGGTTGTCGCCCAGGGGCGCGAACAGGCTGGGCAGCCAGGTCACCGCCACCACCAGCGTGATGACGCCGACCGCGACCCGGCCCCACGTGGCGGACCGGTCACCGGACGACCAGGTCGAGGACGGGGCGGTGGTCACGCAGGTCCCGCGTCGCGGCGCGCGGGCGCCAGGACGGAGTCGTCCAGCCCCGCGACGTGGCGCGGCAGCCCGCGCCACTGCGCCTCGGACTGGCGCAGGAAGTAGTCGACGTCCACCGACCAGGTGTGGCCGTCGGCGCGGCGTTCCAGGACGAAGCCGAAGCCGTGCGTGCGGTGGATGCGTCCGCCGGCGCGTTCGACGTCGTCGAGCAGGCGCTGGTCGACGCTGCGGGGGATGCGCCGCCACCCGCCGGCGGCCGCGAGGTCCTCGCGGCGCAGCGCCAGCGTGCCGCCCGCGAGGGACCGCGAGCCCGACTCGGCCCGGCCGACGAACCGCCGGATCGTGAGGTCGAGCTGGCCGAGGTGCACGAACTCGGCACCCTTGCCCACGATCGTCGCGCCCGAGTACTCGAGCGCCTGCACGAGGTCGATGACGTGGTCGGGGCCGTAGTGGTCGTCGTCGTCCCACTTGGTGAGGATGTCGCCGCCGGCGGCCCGGCAGGCCACGTTGAGGCCCTCGCCCAGCGTCCGGTGGCCCTCGATCGCGACGCCGGTCACGGGCGCCTGGACGCGTTCGGCGAAGGCGTCCACCTGGGCCGGCGTGAACGCCGTGCCGTGCAGGCCGAGCACGACCTCCAGCGGGCGGTAGGTCTGCGCGGCGAGCTGCTCGGCGCAGTGGGCCAGGTGGGTCGGGCGGTTGGTCACCACGACCGCGGACACGGTGGGGCGCGTCGGCACGGCGAGGTCGAGCGCCCGGCCGAGGCGGCGCCACCGCGCCTCGGTGGTGTGGGTCCACAGCGCGGCCCGGCGCTGGCGCACGGAGGTGCGTTCCCGCGTGGTGGGGTCGTCGAGGTCGGTGGGGCACGTGTCGGTGAGCGCGGTGGCCAGCACGGGGCCCAGCAGGGTGCGGACCTCCTCCGGGAGGTCCAGGGCCACGACCGCGATCCCGGCGGCGGCCAGGCCGACCAGCGTGCGGGCGTGCTCGGCGACGGTGGCGTGGGCGGCGGGGACGTCGACCACCCCGAGGCAGCGGGCGAGGCGTCGCGCGCGCTCGTCGAGGGCATGGGGGAGGGGCTGGTCGGTGCCCGCCCCGACGAGCTCGCTGTCGACACCCGCAGCGGCCAGCGCCGTGGTCACGGCGGTGGGGTCGATGCCCTCGCCGGTGCACACCGTGAGCAGGCCGGTCCCACTCCACCGGAAGCCCAGCGTGGGGTTGACCACGGTGGGGTCCACCGGCTGCGGCGCCGCGACCGTGCGGGCGGCGCTGCGGCCGGGGTGGTCGGTGAGGACGACGTCGCAGAGGTCCTCGAACCCGGCCCAGGGCATCCCGCCGTTGGCCACCCCCACGACGAACGCGTCGGCCTCGCGGGCACGGTCCACGAGCGCGACGACGCCCGCGCGGTCGTCGGTCGCCACGCGGCCGACGACCAGGACGTCGAGGTGGCCGCCGACGTCGTCGACCAGGTCCGCGGCCCGTCGTCGGGTCCGGGGCGACCTCGGTGGCCTGCACCCAGCCCTGGAGCCACTCCGCGGCCGGTCCGGCCACGGCGGCGACCCGCCAGCCGCTGGCGGTCCCGGGACGGGGGTGGCCGCGGCGGTGCCGGCACGGTCTCGGCCTCCCGCGGAGCCGCGGCCGAACAGTGCCCGCAGGCCCGACGCGGCAGGCCCGGCGGTCGGAGTCGTCGCCGGGGGCTGGTCGAGCCTGCGGACCAGCGAGTCCACGAGGACGTCCTGCGAGGCGGCCCAGCGGTCGGCGAGGGTGGAGGTCGCGCGAGCGCGGGCCTCGGCGGCGCCCTGCCGGCGCGAGGCGACGGCCGCGGACCGGGCGGCGGACTCCCGGTCCTCCACCGCCGCGTCGGCGAGCACCCGCAGCCCGAGCGCCGTGGTGTGCAGCGCCGTGAGCAGGCGCCGGGTCACCTCGTGGGTGGCCGCGTCCGTCCGCGTCCAGGCCGCGACCCAGGTGCTGTCGATGCTGGTCTCGCCCCGCAGCGCCAGGGGCCAGGTCCCCGCCAGCGCCCCGGCGTCGGTGACCGACCCCAGGTCGAGGTGGGTGACGACGACCTCGGGCTCGAGCGCCACGGCGTCGTCGAGCGCGCCGGCAGCGCCCAGGTCCACGGCCACCGCGGTGGCCGTGCCCGCGTCCGCCCCGTCGGTGGTCACCTCCACGCCCTGGTGGGTGAGCGCGCCCACCACCTCGTCCCACCCCTGGCCGAGCACGTGGACGTGGTCGTGGCCCGCCAGGGCCGCGACCAGCCAGGCGGTCGTCGGGGCGGCGGTCACGTCAGCGTCCAGTCGTGGTCGAGTCCGGCACGGGTGGCCACGGCGTCGCCGAGGAACTCCTCGTCGGTGACGGCCCAGGCGTGCTGGCCGTGCCGGTTGACCAGGAAGCCGAAGGGGGTGCCGCGGTGGCTGGTGCCGCCGGCCGCCACGACCTCCTCGACGAAGCCGCGGTCCTCGGCGAGGCTGACGTGGGGGAACCCGGCGATGTCCCGCCACACCTCGCGTGGGAAGGTCAGCGTCGCCCCGGCGATCGTGGTCGACGGGCGTTCCCCGCCCCGCCCCCACCGGCGGACCGTGGTGTCGGCGCCGGCGAGGTAGAGGAACTCGGCGCCCTTGCCGGCCACGTCGGCGCCGCTGTAGTCGAGGGCCGTGACCACGTCGGTGACGTGGGTCGGGGCATACCAGTCGTCGTCGTCCATCTTGGTCACCAGCTCGCCGCTGGCGTGCTCGATGGCCAGGTTGAGGGCCTCGCCGAGCGAGTGGTCCGGCGACATCTGCAGCAGGGTGGTCGGCAGGTGGCCGAGGTGCTCGTCGACGAAGCGGCGGGGCGCGTCCGTCGGCAGGTCGGCGTGGGTGACCACGACCACCTCGAGCGCGGGCCAGTCCTGCCGGGCGATCTGGGTGCAGGCGTGGTCGAGGAACGACTCGCGGTTCGTCGCCAGCACCACCGTGACGGTGCGAGGGCGGGGCACCCGCAGGCCCAGCTCGCGCCCGAGCTGGCGCAGGCGGGTGGTCGAGGTGTGGGCGGCCAGGACCTGGCGGCGCTGCAGGACGCTGGCGCGTTCGCGCAGGTCGGGGTCCCGCACGTCGTCGAGGGTGGTGGCGGCCAGGGCGTCCGCGACGTCCTGGCCGACGAGGCCCGCGACCGGGGCGGGCAGGGGAGCCAGCGGCAGGACCGGCACCCCGGCCGCGACCGCGCAGAGCAGCCACCGCGCGTGGTGGGCCGGGCTGGCGTGGACGTCGGGGTGGTCGAGCAGCGCCACGGCCTCCCGCAGGGCGTGCAGGTCACGCCCCGACGGCGTGCCGTCGCCGGTCACGGCGAGCTCGGTCAGCTGGGCCTGGTCGGTCGCCGCGTCGGCCACCTGCTCGACGACCTCCTGCGCGGCGGCGCGGGCGCGGGCGATCCCGTCGGCGTGGCCGTCGGCGCTGATCGGCAGGACGGGCGCCCCGGTCGCGCCCCGCGGGTCGCACCCGACGGGCGAGAACCGGCGCAGGTCCACGGGGCGGGCGACGACCTGCACGCCCTCGTCGGCGAGCAGCGGGTCGTCGGTCACCACGCGCGCGGCGATGGACTCGGCGTCGTCGCCCGGCGCGGTCCGTGCCACGCGGACGCGGTCGTGGGCCCCGTCGCCGTCGGCCCCACGCACCTGCAGCACCGGTCGGTTCGTCGAGGCGGTGACGTCGCCGAACCACGCCTCGGCCGTGGCGTCGAGCAGCTCGACCCGCCACGGCGCCCGACGGCGCAGCGTGGCGCGGGCACGTCGTTGGTGCAGGGACGTGATCGTGGCCAGCGTCGGGCCGGGGCCGGTGGGGCCGAGCTGGAGCACGAGCAGGTCGTCGCGGACCTCGGGGTCCGCCTGCAGCCGCCAACCAGTGCAGGCCACGGTCCAGGCGGCGTCCGCCCCGCCGTCGGCCGGGAGCACCAGGGTGGTGGCGGGCCCGCGCGCCAGGTCGGCCAGGGCGGCGGCCAGGTCCGGGACGCGCGTCTCGGCGCCGACGACCAGGCCGGTCGCCGCCGTGCCCGCCGCCGCGACGTCGCGCCACCCCGGCCGGTCGAGGCGGATCGCCTCGGCGTCGTCCGCGAGCGACAGGAGTCGCTGGTGCGCGATTCCGTCCTCGACGTACCAGCGAGGGTGGTCGGCCGCGTTCACGAAGTGGCCTCGAAGCGGGTGGTCGGGGCGAGAGGGGTGCCGTCTGCGCCGTAGCATAGAGCTCATGCCTGCGACCCCTCCCGCCACGCCCCCGACCCCTCGTCTGGCGTGGAATTGCTGGGACCAGCTGGAGGTGCCCGCGCTCGGGGCGTGGCAGCCCGAACGACGCGTCAGCGTCGTCGTCCCGTACTACGAGGCGCCCGAGGCCCTGCGGCTCACGCTGGCCGCCCTCGCCCACCAGACCTACCCGCGCGAGCTGCTGCAGGTGGTCGTGGTCGACGACGGCTCCACCCCGCCGCTTCAGCTGCCCGACGACCTCGACCTCGACGGCCTGGACGTGCAGGTCCTGCACCAGGAGGACCGCGGCTTCGGCGCCCCGCGGGCCCGCAACCTCGGGGCGCGGACCGCCGACGGCGAGGTCCTCGTGTTCCTCGACTGCGACATGGTCCCCGAACCGTGGTTCGTCGAGGCGCACGCCCGGTGGCACCACGTCGCGGCGGACCTCGTCGTCCTCGGGTTCCGCCGGCACGTGGAGGTCGACGGCCTCTCCGCCCGCGACGTCGCAGGCGTCGACGCCGACCAGGGGCTGGCGCCCCTGTTCGACGGCCGCGAGGTGTCGATCCCCGAGTGGATCGAGGGCCACATGGTCCGCACCGACCAGCTCACCACCCCGGACCGGGACCTCTTCCGCCCCGTGGCCAGCGGCAACCTGTCGGTGCGAGCCGAGCAGTACTGGCGGGTCGGCGGATTCGACGAGGAGCACTTCACCCAGTGGGGCGGCGAGGACACCGAGCTGGGGTTCCGGCTGTTCGTCGACGGGGCGGTGCTCGTGCCCGACCGCGACGCGATGTGCTGGCACCAGGGAGAGGGCCACCAGCCCAGCCCCGAGGAGCAGGCCTCCCTCGACGACCAACGTGCCCTGCTCGCCCACCTCGTGGCCGACCGCGGGTTCCGCTCCTCCCGGCCCGGGCGGTTCTTCACCATGCCGCGCGCCGTCGTGCGCGTCCCCGTCGCCACCACGACCCCGCGAGAGGCGGTCGTGGCCACGACCGAGTCCCTGCTGGCCGGGTCCTTCACCGACCTGCTGGTGGTGCTGGAGGTCGCCGACGACCACCCCAGCCGGACCTGGCTCGCCCGCCAGTTCGCCCCCGACCAGAAGGTGCTCGTGCGCGGGGCGCCGACGGTCGAGGCACACGACGGGATCGCCGACGAGGTCGCCCCGCACGCGCCGATCCGCGGTCTGGTCCGTCCGGGCGCGGTCGCGGGACCATCGGCGGTCGCCCAGCTGGTGGCCGTGCTCGAGTCCACCGGCGACCCCGTCGGCGTCGTGACCGTGGAGCTGGACGGGTGGGACGCCCCGGCCATGACCTGGTGGCTGACACGCGCCGAGCGTCGGGTCGCGAGGGCGGGCACGGACGACGTGCTGCGCGGCGTCGCCGACCTCTTCGGCAGCCGCCGGCTGGCGGGTGACGAGGTCGACGTGGGTGACCGTCCCGACGTCACCGACGCCCCGCGCACCTCCGTCGCCGCCGTGGGCGAGGCCGCGACCCTCGACGAGGTCGCCGAGCTCTGGCAGCTGTTCCGCACGCTCGGGCCGGCCGAGCGCCGGGTCGTGGTCAGCGGAGGCCGGCTGGCGATGCGCGTCATCGGGCCTCGCACCCGGCGCGTGCTCGCCTGGGTCGTCGCACTGGTGCAGCGCGTCGCGGGGCTCGTCCGTCGGGGCGACCGGTACGGGTGACCGCCGCGTCGCCTCGCCGTCCACACCCGGCCCGTCACCCCTTCCCGCATGAGCCAGCCGTGTGCCAGAGTGGTTGCCACCGGTCCTGACGGGAGGCACGATGGCCACGGAACAGGTCGAGCGCGAGCTGCGCCGACGCCTGCGCGAGCTGCTGGGAGACGTCGCGGCCATGGCCCTCATCGAGAAGTTCCCACCTGACGAGCGCCTCGACGCGCTGCGGGACGAGATGCACGCGGGCTTCGAAGACATGGAGCGCCGATTCGCGCAGATGGGTGTGGAGACGGATGGCCGGTTCGGCCAGGTGGACGCGCGGTTCGAGCAGGTGGACGCCCGGTTCGAGCAGGTGGACGCCCGGTTCGCGCAGGTGGATCGCCGGTTCGAGCAGGTGGAACGCCATCTGGAGCGCATCGACTCCCGCTTCGAGGTCCTCGAGCACCGGTTGACAGCGACGTTCCGGGGCGAGCTGAACGCCGCGATCACGGCCCAGACGCGCACCGTGATGTTCTCGATGCTGGGGTCGATCGTCAGCGTCGGGACGCTGGCGGTGGTCCTGCAGCAGCTGGGCTGACCAGCCGGCGCCAGCGGCCGCCGGGATCGGCTCCGGTCCGTGGTTAGCATGCGCGGCATGGCCACCACGACCTACTCCGACCCGCCCTCGCCCCGCGTGGGAGGGAACAACTGGCGCCAGCTCGACGTGCCCGACCTCGGGCAGTGGACGCCGTCGCGCCGTGTCACCGTCGTCATGCCCTACTACCAGGCCCCGGACCCGCTCCGGCTCACCCTGGCGGCGTTCGCGAACCAGACGTACCCGTCCGAGCTGCTGCAGGTGGTCGTGGTCGACGACGGGTCGAACCCGCCGCTCGAGCTGACCGACGACCTGCGCCCCGCCGGGCTCGACGTGACGGTCGTCCACCAGGAGGACCTCGGCTTCGGGCTGGCCCGTGCCCGCAACACCGGCGCGAAGGCCGCCGACGGCGAGATCCTCATCTTCGTCGACTGCGACATGGTCCCCGAGCCGTGGCACGTCGAGGCGCACGCCCGCTGGCACCACGCCACCGCCGATGCCGTCGTCCTGGGGTTCCGCCGCCACGTCGAGTTCGACGGGATCGACGTCGACCAGCTCAGCACGCTCGACCCCGCCGTCGGGCTGGCACCGCTGTTCGCCGACCGGGACGTGCAGGTGCCCGTCTGGATCGACGGGCACATGGAACGCACCGACGACCTCACCTCGGCCCACGACGACCTGTTCCGTCCGGTGACCGGCGGGAACCTGTCCATGCGCGCGGACACCTACTGGCGCGTCGGCGGGTCCGACGAGAGCTTCACCCAGTGGGGGGCCGAGGACACCGAGCTCGGCTTCCGCCTGTTCACCGACGGGGACCTGCTGATCCCCGATCGCGACGCCCGGTGCTGGCACCAGGGGCATGGCCACGAACCGACCGAGGCCGAGAAGGCCTCGCTCGAGGACCAGCGCGCCAAGCTGGCCCATCTCATCGCCCACCGTGGGTTCCGCTCGACCCGCCCCGGGCGCCACTACGTCGTGCCCCGGCTGGCCGTCCACGTGCCGGCCCCCGCCGACGTCGACCGCGCCACCGTGGTCGACACCGTCGAGTCGCTGCTCGGGTCCCGGTTCACCGACGTGCGCGTGCTGGTCGAGCTCGACCCCGACCACCCCGACCTCGTCTGGCTCCAGCGGCAGTTCGAACCCGACCCGGCCGTGGAGGTCGTGCTCGGCGGGCTCGACCGGGACGCGGCCGTCCCGCACGCCCCCGCCTGGGTCGTGGTCGACGCCGGCATCGTCGTGGGCGAGTCCACCCTCGGCACCCTGGTCGACCGGCTCACCTCCCGCACCGACCCGGTCGGCGTGGTCCACCTCACCGTCCCCGGCCGCGCCCCCGACACGCCGGACGGGATCGTCCAGGCCTGGCTCACGCGCGCACGCCGCCGGGCCGAACGCGTGGCCGGACCCGACGAGGACCCCCTGGACGTCGCCGGCACCCTGTTCGGCGAGGAGTGGATGCCGGGCAGCGACCTCGGGGTCCGCGAGCGTGACTTCGAACTGCCGGCCTCGACCGCGCCGTCCACCCCGGCCGCCGCGCCCGCGCAGCTCGACGAGGTCGCCGGGCTCTGGGAGGTCTTCCGCGAGCTCGACCCGGCCGAGCGCGACATGATCGTGCGGAGTGCCAGGACCGGGATGGAGCTGCTCGGTCCCGCCCAGCGCCGGCTGGCCATGAAGCTCGCCCGACGGCTGATGATGCTGCTGACCGCGCTGAAGGTGCTGGCCGGGGCACGGTCCCCGGGCGACGTCGTGCGGGGGCTCGTGCAGGTGGCCCACGCCGTGCTGCCGTGGGCCGTCTACCGGGCGCTGCGCCAGCTCGGGCAGCCCGTGGCTCGGCGCCTGCGCCGCCCGTCGTGACCTCGCCGGGGTCGGTGGCCGTCGTCGTGCCGGCCCGCGACGCCGCCGACGTGGTGGGCGCCGCGGTCCGCTCGGCCGCGCAGCCGCCGGTCGACGAGGTCGTCGTCGCCGTGCCCCCGTCCGACACCGCCACGGCCGACGCCGTGCACCGGGCTGCGGCGGACCTCGACGTCCCCGTCCGCGTCGTGCCCAACCCGGCCGGCACCACCCCGGCCGCGCTCAACGCGGCCATCGCCGCCACCACCGCCGACGTGATCGTGCGCGTCGACGCCCACAGCGTCCTGCCCGCCGGCTACGTCGCCCGCGCCGTCGACCTGCTGCGTGCCACCGGCGCCGCGAACGTCGGTGGCGTGCAGGCCGGTCGGGGCGAGACGTGGTTCGAGCAGGCCGTCGCCGCCGCGATGGCGTCCCCGTGGCCTCCGGCGGTGCGGCCTATCGCGGGGCGGACCGCCCCCAGCCTGCCGACACCGTCTACCTCGGGGTCTTCGACCGCTCCGTGCTCGACGCCGTCGGCGGCTTCGACGAACGGATGCTGCGCAACCAGGACGCCGAGCTCAACGTGCGGCTGCGCGCCGCCGGCCACCAGGTCTTCTTCGACCCGGGCCTGCGGGTCGCCTACCGCCCGCGGGGGTCGATCGGGGCGCTCGCCCGCCAGTACCTCGGGTACGGCCGCTGGCGACGGGTCACCGCGCGCCTGCATCCCGGGTCGCTGCGTGTCCGCCAGCTGGCTGCGCCCGTGCTCGTCGTCGGGTTGGCCGCCGGCGCGGTGGTCGGTGTGGCCCTGACCTGGTGGCCGCTCGGGGTGCTCCTGGCCGCGTGGGGGATCGCGCTGGTCGCCGCCGCCCTGCCCGCCGGGCCGCGTCTGGCACCGGGCGTGGTCGTGGCCATCGCCGTCATGCACCTTGCCTGGGGGACGGGGTTCCTCACCTCCCGACCGCGACACCTGCTCGGGGCGGCGGGGCGCAGCGGGGCCGACCGCCGGGTGCAGGCATGAGTGCACCCGAGCGACCGCGGGGCGCCGACGCGCTGACGCCCTACCTGGCACGTCTCAACGAACGTGGGTTCCGGCTCGTCCAGGTGATGGACGGGCTCGCCATCGTGGTGCTGCTGGTGGCCAGCATGGTCGTGCGCGACCGGTGGGACTGGCCGACCTACACCATGCCTCGCTACGCGGCGTCGTTCGCGATCATCACCGCCGTCACCATGACGGTGCTGTACCTCGGTGGGCTCTACGACCGCGAACCCCGGCTCGGCGCCCCCTCGGTGCTGCCGCGCGTGGTGCGGCTCGTGGCCCTGGCTGCGGTGATCGTCGCCGCCCTGAACCTCGTGGCCACCAGCGTCGGTGACGGCGGGGGCGAGGTCCGCGCCCTGCCCATCCCGACGGCGAACTTCATCGCGGTGACGGTGCTCGAGGCCTTCGCCCTCACCGCCAACCGGTGGTTGGCGGTGTGGCGGCGTCGGCGACGCGAGGGTCCGCCCCGGGTCCTGCTCGTGGGCAACGCCGACGAGGTCGGGCTGGCCACGCGACACCTGGAGGAGGACCCCAACCAGGTGGAGGTCGTCGGCGACGTCGGCGTCGACGGTGACGTCGTGGGGGCCGCCCTGCGGCACGGGGCCACCGACGTGCTGGTGCTGCAGGCCGACGCGCTCGAGATCCTGTTCCCGGGGACCATCGAGGCCTGCGAGCACAACGGCCTCAGCGTCCTGCAGCGCGTCGGCCCGGTCGAGACGTTGCTCGGGATCGAACGCATCCGCCAGGTCGGTGGCATGCCGATGGCGCTGCTGCGCACCCACGCCGTGCCGTCGTCACGCCGTCGCTCCAAGCGGGTGTGGGACCTGCTGATGGTGGTCCTGCTCGCACCGTGCTGCTGCCGCTGCTGCTGGCCGTGTTCGCGTACCAGGCCGCCGTGGCGGGGCGCCCGCTGCTGTTCGTGCAGGACCGCGTCGGCCGCGACGGCCGGGTCTTCCGCATGATCAAGTTCCGCACGATGGTCCTCGACGCCGAACGGCTCGGCCCGCAGCTCGCCACGAAGTCCGACCCGCGCGTGATCGACGCCTGCCGCTGGGTGCGCAACATGCGCTTCGACGAGCTGCCGCAGCTCTGGCACGTGCTGCGCGGCGAGATGTCGCTGGTCGGCCCCCGCCCCGAACGCCCCGAGCTGACCGCCGAGTTCGACCACCAGATCCCCGGCTACGCCCGGCGCACCGCGATGCCCCCGGGCTGACCGGGCTGGCCCAGGTTCACGGCCACTACCACACCGACCCGGCCTACAAGCTCGGCTACGACCTGCAGTACCTGGCGGACTGGTCGCCGGTGCTGGACCTCGAGATCCTGTTCCGCACCGTGTGGGTCGTGCTGACGGGGCGGGTC
>CAWCLK010000048.1:0-46327 GCA_963796225.1 uncultured bacterium | reverse complement strand
TCCGGACGATTCGCGCACCACCGGTCCGGTGACCGCGCGCCCCGCCGCAACCGCCCCGCCATCCGCGGCGTCGTACCCTGCGTCACGGGGAAGGACGCGGCATGCGGTCGACTCGGGTGGCATGGGTGCTGGCGCTCGGCGCGGTCGCCGTGGCGGGGTGCGGGGCGCCGACGGTGGAGGTGACCGGGACGGGGCCGAGTGCCTCGTCAGCCGCAGGCGCACCGGCGGGCTTCGACGTCGTCGACGAGCAGATGGACCTCACCGACGAGCAGCGGGCGGCCCTGGTCGCGAACGGCTTCCACGGCGACGGCCTGCTGCGCGGCCAGCCCACCGCGTGTCGGGTCGCCGAGGGCGCGCCCGGGACCGATGGCGAGGTCGCGGGGCGGATCGTCACCGAGCTCGACCCGGCCCTCGACCGTGGGCCGCTGGTCGACGGTCGACGCGACCGACGACCGACAGTCGTGGGATCGCGACGACGCTGGTGACCGAGGACGGGCAGATGGGCGAGGTGGCCGCGTCCCCGGTCGCCAGCTCGGTGAAGGTGGAGGGCGCGGAGCATGGACGGCTGCCAACGCGGCCGCGGCCGAGCTGACGCCCCGGCTCACATTCGAGGAGATCCCCACGGCGGGGAGGGGCCCGAGGCGCACGCGCTGGCCGGCGCCACCGACTGCTCCGTGGGGTGCAGCGGACGTCACGCACGCCGACCCGCCCGAGCCCGCCCCGTCGATGCGCCCCGACCTGCTGGTCCTCGACCCCTCCACCGCGCGTCCCGGCCAGGTCGTGGCGATGCGGTTCCCAGAAGGGACCTCCCGCGGGTCGCGTTCCAGCTCGACCGCCAGACGGGTGGCGGATGGGAGACCGTGGCGTGGATGACCTCCGACGCCAACGGTGGCGACCCGGTCACCGTGCCCGCCGACAGCGACGGGTACGGGGTCGAGGACGTCGGGGTCGGCGGGCCCGGTCCCGATCACGTCCGACTGTCGGATGGCCTCGCCCCTGGCGCCTACCGGATCTGCACGGCGAACGCGGGCGACGAGTTCTGCGCCCCGCTCACGATCGCTCCCTGACCCCGCCCCGCCCGCTACGGTGCAGCGCGCGACGCAGGTCCGACGCGAGCTGGTCGGTGGCGACGACCGCCTCGGGGTAGATCGCGAGCCGTCGGAGGAACCCGTGGGGCATGCGCGGGTAGGTGGTGACGGACACCTCGACGCGGCGTCGACCAGGGCCTCGGCGTAGGCCGCGCCCTCGGGGTGAGGATGTGGTGCCCGGCGAGGAGCAGGAAGGTCGGCGGCATGCTGGTGAGGTCGGCCTGCGACGGGGAGACGTTGGGGTGGTGGCGGTCGACGTCGGCGGGGACGTAGGCGTCGAAGTAGGCGGCCATGGCGCCGGCGCGAAGCCGACGTCGAGGCCGATCTGGCGTCGCCCTCGACGATCCGCAGCCGTCGACGACGAGGTAGCCGCACCTGGAACGCGACGGCGCGGCCGTCGCCCGCGCGCGCCGGACCGCGATGGTGGCGAGGTGGCCGCCGGCGCTGTCGCCGGCCACCGCGACCCGCCCCGCGTCGGTCCCCGCGATCTCGCCACCCTGCACCGCGGCCACCACGGCGTCGACGTCGTCGAGGGCCGCGGGGTGCTGGTGCTCGGCGCCATCCGGTAGTCGACCGAGACCACGGTCACCCCGGAGCCGTTCGCCAGTCGGCGGCACACGCCGTCGAGCTTCGTGGTCGAGCCCGCGATCCACCCGCCCCCGTGGACGTAGACCGCGACGGGGCGGGCGGGCCCGGTGGGATCCGGGTCGTACACGCGGCATGGGACGCCGCCCACCTGGCGGTCCTCGACGTGGGCGACCGGGTCGGGCGGGCCGGACAGCGCCAGCGTCTCGGCGTCGCCACGGCGACGTTCCTCGAGGACCTCGTCGAGCTGGATGGTCCAGGGCGGACCCCACACGTCGTCGGGGTCGGGAACGGCAGCAGGATGCAGGCGCAGGGCAGGACCTCGGGAGGGGCGATGCCGCGTTCCTACCACGCGGACGGGTCGCCGGTGACGGGGCCTGCCTACGCTCCCGGCAGGCACCGGCGGAACGGGACCATGGGGATGGCAGCACAGGACGCGCTCGCAGCGGAGCTGCAGGCCGGGTACGGGTTCGAGGACGACGCGATCGTGCTCGGCCGCGCCCTGGCGCCCGACCTCGAGACGCCGATCACCTCCGCGTCGTGCAGGTGCCGCTGGCGTCGTTGAACCGGCACGGCCTGGTCGCCGGGGCGACCGGCACCGGCAAGACCAAGCCTGCAGGTGATGGCCGAGCAGCTGTCCCGGCAGGGCATCCCGGTGTTCCTCGCCGACCTCAAGGGAGACCTGACGGGGCTCGCGGTGCCGTCGAGCGGGCACCCGAAGATCGACGAGCGGATGGCCGGTCTCGACATCCCGGTGGACGCCGAGGGCTTCCCCGTCGAGCTGCTGTCGCTGACCGGCGAACGCGGCACCCCGCTGCGCGTGCCCGTGTCCGAGTTCGGACCGCTGCTGCTGGCCAAGGTGATGGACTGCACCGACACCCAGGAGTCGGTCCTGCAGGTCGTCTTCCGCTTCGCCGACGACCAGCAGATGGCACTGCTCGACCTCGAGGACCTCGTCGCGGTCCTGCGCTTCCTCACCTCCGACGAGGGACGCGAGGTGCAGGAGACCTACGGCGGGATGGCCACCTCCAGCCTCAACGTCTGCTGCGCAAGGCGATGGAGCTCGACGAGCAGGGCGCCGAGCAGTTCTTCGGCGAGCCCGCCTTCGACGTGGTCGACCTGCTCCGCCAGCGCGACGGTCGGGGCGTGATCACGATCATGAACCTGACCGACGTGCAGACGAAGCCGCGGATCTTCTCCACCTTCATGATGTGGCTGCTCGCGGAGCTGTACGAGACCTCGCCCGAGCTCGGCGACCCCGAGCGCCCGGAGCTGGTCTTCTTCCTGGACGAGGCCCACCTGCTGTTCGAGGGCGCGTCCAAGGCGCTGCGTGAGGCCATCGAGACCACGGTGCGGATGATCCGCTCGAAGGGCGTCGGGGTTCCTCGTCACCCAGTCGCCGACCGACCTGCCCGACGACGTCCTCGGGCAGCTCGGCAACCGGGTCCAGCACGCCTGCGCGCCTACACGCCGCAGGACCAGAAGGCCATGTCGCGGACCGCCGCGACGTTCCCGCGCACCGACCACTACGACGTGGCCGAGCTGCTGCAGTCCGTCGGGACGGGCGAGGCGCTGGTCACCGTGCTCGGACCCGACGGTGTGCCCACCCCCACGTCCCGTGCCGCCTGGTGGCACCGGTGTCCACGATGGACGTCGTCGACGACGCGACCGTGGAGGAGCTGGTCGCTGCCGGGGACCTGCGCGAGCGCTACGCCACCGAGGTCGACCGCGAGTCCGCCGCGGAGGTGCTCGCCGCTCGCATGGCCCAGCGCGAGGCCGAGCAGCGCGCGGAGGAGGAGGTCGCCGCCGAGCAGGCGAGCCGCCCCGCGCCCGCGGCACCCGCGGCCAGCCCGCGACGGGGTGGGCACCGGGCTTCGGTCCGCCGAGGCTGGGGGACCGCCGAGGACGTGACCGCGGCCATCCCCCGCACGGGAGGAAGGGGTCGGCGCGCCGCGCGACGAAGCTGTCGCCGGGGACCTGGGTCCCGGACGGGTGGCTGAGCCGCCACCGTCGATCGAGGCGTACCGCGGCACCCTCCGCGCGCGCTGTGTTCCTGTACCCTACGTGAGAAAGCGACCGACTCCATGACCGCCACGGTCTACGCGTTCGCCCACCAGAAGGGCGGCGCCGCAAGACCACGTCGACCCTGTCGTCGCGGCCGCCATGGCCGAGATGGTCCGGGCGGTGCCGGTCGTCGACCTCGACCCGCAGGCGTGCCTGACGTTCTCGCTCGGGCTACGACCCCGACCAGGTCGAGCCGTCGCTGCACGACACCGTGACGGGGCGCACGCACCTGGTGGACACCATCGTCCAGCACGGCGAGGTGGACCTCGCCCGGCCAACATCGACCTCGCCGGCGCCGAGGTGACGCTGCTGTCCCGCACGGGGCGCGAGTACCTGTTGCGGGGCGAGCTGTACGAGCTGCTCGACAGCTACGACGCGGTGCTCGTCGACTGCGCCCGTCGCTGGGCGTGCTGACCATCAACGGCCTCACCGCGGCCGACCAGGTGATCATCCCGGTCCAGTGCGAGACGTTGTCACACCGTGGGGTGGCCCAGCTGCTCGAGACCATCCACGACGTCCGGCGCCTGACCAACCGAGGGCTGGAGGTCCGGGGCCTGCTCGCCACGATGTTCGACCCGCGGACCCGGCACGGCAAGGAGGTCCTGCGCGACCTGCTCGACCGCTACGAGCTGCCGCTCATCGGCGCCCCGGTCCGCAAGTCCATCCGCTTCGCCGAGGCCCCCACCGAGGGGCAGAGCGTGCTGGCCATCGGCCAGGACGTGCCGGGCACCGCTGCCTACCGCATCATCGCCCGCGAGCTGCTCGACGAGCCCATCCCCGAGGCGATGTGGGAGGACGCGCTCTGGGACGCGGCGCGCCGCGCGGACATCCTCGACGAGGCCGAGGTGCCGGCGTCGGACCTCGACGACGACGGCGTGATCGAGGTGGTCGAGTTCGAGGAGGAGCCGCAGCATGGCTGAGGACGGCCGGTCATCGCGCTTCGACCGCGTGTCGCGGCCGACGCCCGGGGCACAACGCCGTGACGCGGACGGCAAGGAGGCGCTGTACTCCACCGCCCCGACCGCAGCCCCGACCAAGCCGCTGGAGGTCACCTGCCGGCGGTGCGGCGTGACCAGCGGACTGACGATGCGCGAGGCGCTACGGCTGTTCCGCCCGCCGATGCTCGCGAACCCGCTGACCGGGACGCTGTGGGCCCGGTGCCCCTCCTGCGGTCGCCGGTCGTGGCTCGACGGCTCGCCCGGACAGGCCCTGCGGGCCCTGCTGGACCGGCGGCCGGACCTGCGACGCTGACCGCCGCAGGTCCCCCTCGCCTCGAGGTCAGGGCAGGTGGTCGACCTGGACGCGACGACGCGGCCGAGGTGTCCCGTCGCCGCGCGCCGGTTCGCCGCGCCGGGTGGTGCGAACCGGGCTGCCGTCGCCGTCGCCACCCCGGTTGGACCCGGACCCGCCGCCGCTGCGGCCGTTGCCCTTCGACGAGCCGTTGCCGCGGGACCGGGACGAGCCGCCCTTCGAGGACCCGCCCTTCGACGACCCCGAGGACGTGTCGCCGCCCTTGGACGAGCTGCTCTTCGACGAGCTGCTCCTGGACGAGTCGCCCTTCGACGAGCTGTCCCGGGACGACGCCCCGTCGGACGACGTCGAACGCGAGGTCCGGGCGCGGGTGCGCCCCGAGGACGACGACCGCGACGAGCCGGACGTCGACGACCCCGAGCCCGACGAGCTCTCGTCGCCGCCGGAGCGTGACCGGGAGGACCCGCGGTCGTCGCTGCTGCTGGACGACTCGGTCGATCGCGCCCGGGTCCGGGTGCGCGTGCGGGTGCGACCGCGCGAGCCGTCGTCGGACGTGCGTGCGTCGTCGCGCCCCTGGTCACGCGAGCGGCCCGTGTCCTGGTCTCTCGGTCGTCTCGGTCGTGGACGCCTGGTCGCGCTGCCGGTCCCGTGATGCGGGGCGGGACCCGTCGGAGCCGCGGCGCGACTTGTTGCGGCCGTCGCTGGACGACCGGCGCCGGTCATCGCCACCGCTCCGCTCTTGCCGCTTCCGCCCTTGCTGCCACCGCTCCTGCTGCTGCCGCCCTTGCCCTTGCTGCTGCCCCCGGTGCGGGACATGTGGTCCCAGGGGGTCTCCTCGGGCAGGTCGAACAGCTCGGTGAGGTGGTCGGAGGTCGAGAAGACCTCGGCCACCTCGGTGTCGGCCTCGACGGCCTTGCGGATCACGTTCAGCCGGTCGATCTCGTTGAACTCGGCGAAGGTGACGGCGACGCCCTTGTTGCCGGCGCGGGCGGTTCGCCCGATCCGGTGCAGGTACATCTTGTCGTCGTCGGGGCAGTCGTAGTTGAAGACGTGGGTGACGTTGTCGACGTCGAGCCCGCGGGCGGCGACCTCGGTGGCGACGAGCACGTCGGCCTTGCCGGCGCGGAAGCGGTCGAGGTTCTTCTCGCGCGTGGTCTGGCGCAGGTCGCCGTGGACGGCGATGGCGCTGACCTTGAGGTCCTCGAGCTCGCGCACGAGCCGGTCCGCCATGTTCTTGGTGCGCGTGAAGACGAAGGCCCCCCCGCGGTCGTCGGACTGCAGGATGCGTGCGAGCACTCGCGGCTTGTCCATGCGGTGGACGAGGAAGAAGTGCTGGTCCACGTTGGTGGAGGTCTGGCGTTCCTCGGCCTCGGCCCGCATGAACGTCGGCTTGGACATGAAGCGCCGCGCCAGCTTGACGATCACCGCGGGCATGGTGGCGGAGAACAGCAGGGTCTGGCGGTCGTCGGGGACCTCGGTCAGCAGCCGCTCGACGTCGGGCAGGAAGCCCATGTCGAGCATCTCGTCGGCCTCGTCGAGCACGACCGTGTGGACGTTCGACAGGTCGAGGTTGCCACGGCCGAGGTGATCGAGGGTGCGGCCGGGCGTGCCGATGACGACGTGCACGCCGCCGGTCAGGGCCTCGATCTGCTCGTCGTAGCCCACGCCGCCGTAGATGGCGATGGAGCTCACGCCCCGGTCGGCGCCGACCGTGAGGTCGTCGGCGACCTGCAGGCACAGCTCGCGGGTGGGGACGATGACCAGGGCCTGGGTCTTCTTCAGGTCCGGGTCGACGCGCTGGAGCAGCGGCAGCCCGAAGGCCAGCGTCTTGCCGGTGCCGGTGCGGGCCTGGCCGATGAGGTCGGCGCCCTTGAGCGCCATCGGGAGCGTGAGCTCCTGGATCGGGAACGGGTGGATGATCCCCTTGGAACGCAGCGCGTTCGCGAGAACCTCCTCCACGCCGAAGTCGGTGAAGGTGGGTGCGGTTTCACTCAATTGTCAGTCCGGTGGTCTCTGTCGTGCGACCGCCAGACATCGTCATCGCGTGGACCGCGAAGAGCGACTCGGCCGTCGCGCTCTCTGCTGGGCCGGCCGGGACGATGTCCCGGGGGCCCTGGATGTGCGCCACCTCGATGGCGAGGGGCGCGTCTCGATACGTCAGGAGGGTACCAGCGTGCTCGCCACCTAGAGTCGACGTCCTGCCGCCCCGTCGACGAGGATCCGCCCATGACCTTCAGCCTCGCGCTCACCGAGGAACAGGAAGCCGCGCGCAGCTGGGCGCACGACTTCGCCAACAACGAGATGCGGGAGGCCGAGGTCGAGGGCATGAAGGCCCACCGCTACTACGACGAGACCGAGTCGTTCCCGTGGCCCATCGTGCAGAAGGCCGCCGAGGTCGGGCTGTACGGGATGGACTACTACACGATGGCCGGCCAGGACCCGACCGGCATCACGTCGGCGCTGATCATCGAGGAGCTGTTCTGGGGCTGCGCCGGGATCGGCCTGGCCATCTTCGGGTCCGGCCTCGCCCTCGCCGGCCTGGCCTCGGCGGGCACCGGCGAGCAGATCGCCACGTGGGCGCCCCGCATCTTCGGCACCGTCGACGACATCAAGGTCGGGGCGTACTGCGTGTCCGAGCCGGGCGCCGGGTCGGACGTGTCCAAGATCCGCACCCGCGCCCAGAAGGTCGACGGCGGCTGGCTGCTCAACGGCGAGAAGATCTGGATCACCAACGGCGGCATCGCCGACGTGCACATCGTGGTGGCCACCGTCGACCCCAAGCTCGGCCACCGCGGCCAGGCCTCGTTCATCGTCACCTCCGACGCCGAGGGCTTCTCCCAGACCGCCAAGACCAAGAAGCTCGGCATCCGGGCGTCCCACACCGCCGAGCTGGCGCTGCAGGACGTCTTCGTCCCCGACGACCAGCTGCTCGGCGGCGAGGACAAGCTGAACGCCAAGATCGAGCGGGCCACCAACCCCGAGAAGGCGAAGAAGTCCAAGTCCGGCGCGCTGTCGACCTTCGAGGCCACCCGCCCCATCGTCGGCATCCAGGCCGTCGGCATCGCCCGTGCGGCCTTCGAGCAGTCGGTCCGGTACGCCATGCAGCGCGAGACCTTCGGCGTGCCGATCATCCGCCACCAGGCCATCGCCTTCAAGCTCGCCGACATGGCCACCGAGATCGACGCGGCCCGGCTGCTGTGCTGGCGCGGGATCAACATGGGCACCACCGGCGCGACCTACCGCTACGGCGAGGGGTCCATGGCCAAGCTGCACGCGGGGCGCACCGCCGTCCGGGTCACCGACGAGGCCATCCAGATCCACGGTGGGTTCGGGTACTCGCGCGAGTTCGACGTCGAGAAGTGGCACCGCGACTCGAAGATCTACGAGATCTTCGAGGGCACCAAGGAGATCCAGCAGCTGGTCATCGGCCGCCAGATCGCGCGATCGTTCGGCGGTGTCTCGGCCTGAGCGCGGTGGGGCGCTGCGCGCAGCTTCGGCGGCGTCTCGGCCTGATCGCGGGGTAGCGTCACCGGGGGCACACGGGGAGGTCTCGGCTGCAGCCCGACCATGAACGACGGCGACGGCCCTGGTCCGTGCCCTCGGGCTCGGGCCTGCTGTCGCCCGATGTCCACGCGGTGGGCCGCCGTCTGGTGCGACTCGGCGTTGCCGCGCTGCTGCTGTCGCTGGTCGGCACCGTCGCCCTGACGTTCGCGCTCGCCCACGACGTGCGGTCGACCGTCGTCTTCTGGACCTGCATCCTCCTGCTGCTGGGGACCGCGTTCGTCGTGCTTCGCCACGACTGGGAGGACGCCATCCGGGCCGGCCGCGCCCACGCCCACGCCGAGGTGTGGGCGCTGACGATGATCCTCGTCGTGACGGTGAACCTCAGCCTGGCGATCCCGCGCCCCGGGTCGTGGCTCTACTTCCTGATCATCGGGTCCTTCTTCGCGGTGCTGCTGCCCACCCCGGGCGCGCTGCGTGTGACCGCGCTGTCGCTGATCGGCGCCGTCATCACCGAGCTGGCCGCCGGGTCCGACCAGCCGCTCCTCGTGACCGCCAGCATCGTCATCGTCACCGTCGGCCTGGTGGGGCACGGGATCGGGGACATGGTCGCTCGCGTGCTGGCGGACTCCCGGCGGCGTGCCGGGTTGATCGCCACGGTGGCCGCCTCGGCCGAGCAGGTCTCGACGCTCGACCCCACCCTCGTTCCCGAACGCGTCGCGGACGCGGCCATGCGGCTCGGGTTCGACGTCGTGGTCGTCACCGAGCGCGCCGACGACCACCACCGGATGGTCGTCGAGCGCAGCCGGGTGGGCCCGGTCTTCGACACCGAGTTCTTCCCCCTGGGGCCCTTGGTGCGCGAGGTCGTCGAATCGCGGCGGCAGGTCGTGCGCGACCACTACCTCGACGGGCCCCAGCCCAACCCGCAGATGGCGGCCCGCGGGATCGACGCCGTCGTGATCTCGCCGGTGGTCGTGGACCGGGACGTCGTGGCCCTGTTCGTGGGAGGTCTGTGCGAGTCCGAGGTCGACCAGTCACGCCTGGAGGCCTTCACCCTGCTGGGTCGGCTCGTGTCCCAGGCGCTGGGCAACGCCCGACGGTTCGCAGCCGAACGGGCGGCCGTGGCCGAGCTGGACGAGCTGGGCCGGCTCAAGGACGACTTCCTGTCCAACGTCTCCCACGAGCTGCGTACGCCCATCACCGTGATCCTCGGGGGGTTGCAGACCCTGTACCAGCGCGAGGGGCAGCTCCCCAGGCAGATCCGCGACGACCTCATGCGCCGTGCCATCGCCAACGCCGAGACGTTGCAGTCGACCCTGGGGGCACTGCTCGAGTTCGCGCGCATCGAGCGGGGCGCCGTCGATGCCTCGCTGCAGCCGGTCGACCTGACCCGACTGGTCGGCGACGGCATCGATCGCCTGTCGAGCGTCCTCGACGGCCACGACGTGCGGGTCGAGGCCGACCGTGCCGTGCACGTGCTCGGGGCCCCGGGCCAGCTCGACCGCGTCGTGGACAACCTGCTGCTGAACGCCGCGCGGCACACCCCACCCGGCACCACCGTGACCGTACGCGTGCGCGCCACCGGGCCGGTGGCACGCGTCGACGTCGAGGACGACGGGCCCGGCGTCGCGCCCGACGACGTGCCGCGGCTCACCGACCGGTTCTTCCGTGGCGGACCGAGCACCACGCGCGAGAGCCGGGGGCTGGGACTCGGGCTCGCCCTGTCCCAGCGCATCCTCGAAGCGCACGGCAGCCGCATGGAGGTGTGGTCGGAGCACGGGCGGGGCGCCCGGTTCTCCTTCGAGCTGCCCCTGGCCCTCCCCGAACCCTGAGGCCTGGCGCACCAGAAAGGCCCCGCCGCGAGGGCGGGGCCTGTCCGATGTCGCGAGTTCGTTCGAAAGCGTGATGGGTGCTCAGGCGAACCCGGCGATCGATGGGATCAGACGGGGCGAACGTTGGTCGCCTGCGGACCCTTCTGGCCCTGGCCGACCTCGAAGCTGACGCGCTGCCCCTCGTCGAGGGACTTGTAGCCCTCCATCTCGATCGCGGAGAAGTGGACGAAGAGATCGTCGCCGCCCTCGGCCGGGGTGATGAACCCGAAGCCCTTGTCGGCGTTGAACCACTTGACGGTTCCCTCTGGCATGGTGTGTTTCCTGTCGTGCTGCATGCCGATCGGGTCGTTCCGCATGTCGGGAACACGACTCCCCCGACCGGTTGCGCGCGGATCACCGTACCCGACGACTCGCCAGCGCAACAGGGGCGGCTCGACCGACCGACGTGCGACTCAGGCGACCGGCTCGACCACGCGGTCGCGGACGTAGGACTGCAGCGATGCCGCCATCCGGCGCAACAGCGGGCCGGTGGTCCAGCCCGTGAGCCCGATGAGCGCGGCGGCCAGGCCGGGCGCCGGCACCAGCGCCATGGTCCATCGCAGCCGGCACCGCCCGTCGCCGAGGTCGGTCACCCGATAGTCCTCGCCGAAGCCGTCGATGCCGGGGCGGGGGAACTCCGTGAACACGAACTGCATGTGGCGTCCGGGCTCCCAGGCGGTGAACAGCTCGGTCAGCTCGATGCCGCCACTGAGCCGGACCACCCGGGTCGCGCCCTCGTGGGGCGGCAGGGGCGAGGTCCACTCCACCTGCTGGATCGGGCCGGCCCACACCGTCCACGCCTCGGCGTCGGCGAACACGTCGAACAGCGCCTCCGGGGTGCAGTCGAGGTCGACGGTGGTCGTGTAGCGGTGGCTCGCGGCGGCGAAGACGACCGGGCCGGTGAGGCGCAGCGGTGGCACGGGGGCTCCTCGGGGCGGCGGAACGGAACGGACCTGACGGGTCGTCAGGTCTGATCAGTCTGCCAGATCCGCGATGTCGAGGGGGTGCTCGGCCGTGAGGGCGGCATCGGCCGGCTGCATCGCGCCCGCGTCCTCGAGGTCGTCGATGCCCGCGGCGGCGAATCGCAGCGCGACCGCCGCGGCCCGCGCGTCGGCGTGGGTGTCGAGGTCGTGCTGGGCCTGGGCGACGAGCAGTGCGGCCTGCATGGCCCGGCCGAGCGTCATGGCCCATCGGCGGGCGCTGTGCTGGACCGCCTCGATGCCCGGTCCGGCCATGGCCTGCTGCAGCCACGCGGCGGCGTGGTCGCCCGCGTCGACCGCCTCGCGCCCGACCCGTGCCAGGCGCGGGTCGGTGGCGGCCTCGGCGTGGCGACGGATCTCGGCCAGGTAGCCCGGCAGGGCGTCCTCGCGCTGCACGGCACGCAGCGCGTCCAGCGACAGCACGTTGGTCGTGCCCTCCCAGATCGACAGGACCTGGGCGTCACGCAGCAGGACCGGCAGCCCGGTGTCCTCGATGTACCCGGCGCCGCCGAAGGCCTCGAGTCCCTCCGACGCCCCGGCGACCGCCTGCTTGCCGGTCAGCAGCTTGGTGACCGGCAGCAGCAGTCGCAGCGCGCGGGCCTCCGGTTCGGTGATCGTGCCGGCCTCCTCACGGCCGAGCAGCTCGGCCACGCGGAACGCGATGGCGGTCGACGCGGCGTGCCGTACCCGCAGCTGGGCCAGCGTGGCCTGGTGCAGGGGCTGGTCGACGAGCAGGCGGCCGAAGGCCTCGCGACGGCGGGCGTAGTCGGTGGTCAGGGCGACCACGCGGCGCAGCCCGCCGGCGGCCATGACGGAGTTCCACAGGCGGGTGACGGTCAGCATCGGGGTGATGTTTCGGGTCCCGTTGGCGGGCTCGCCCACCAGGTGCGCGACCGTGCCGTCCAGCGCCAGCTCGGCGGTCGGCATCTGGCGGGTGCCGAGCTTGTCCTTCAGGCGCAGCACCCGGATGTTGTTCAGCCGCCCCGCGTCGTCCCGCACCTCGAGGTAGTACATCGCCAGGCCCTTGCCGCCCGGGCCGTTGTCCTCGGGGCGGGCCAGGGTCAGCGCCATCTGGGACGTGATCGCCGAGGTGAACCACTTCGTGCCGTGCAGTCGCCAGGTGGCGCCGTCCTTGACGGCCGTGGTCTCCGACAGGCCCACGTCCGAGCCGCCGGTGCGTTCGGTCATCCACTGGCCCGAGGTCCAGAAGGTCTCGGGGTCACGGCTGGTCAGGTGCGGCAGGGCCCGGTCCACCAGGTCCTGGTCGCCGTGGTGCAGCAGCGTCTTCGCCGCCCCGTCGGTCATCGCCAGCGGGCACGAGTACAGCGCCGAGGACGGCCCGTACAGGTAGGCCAGCGCGAACTGGTGCAGCCGCGAGTGTTCGCCGTGGGCGCGCTCGTAGCCCGTCGCCACCACGCCGTGGGTGGCGGCGTACCGGCCGATGCGCTCCCACTGCGGGGCGACCTCGATGTCGTCGACCCGGCGGCCCCAGGCGTCGAAGGGCTTCAGGCGGGGTTCGTTCTCGCGACGGTCCATCTCGCGGGAGAGGGCGAACAGCTCGCCGGCGGCCAGCTGTCCCATCTCGGCGAGCGAGGGGGTGATGTCGGCCAGCACGTCGGCCGGCAGGACCCGTTCGAGGTGGCGCTGCAGGACGAGGTCGTCGGCCCACTCGTCGTGCAGACGGGGGCCGTCCTGGAAGAAGCCGGTCTGGTCGATCGTGGTCACGAGTCCCCTCCACCCGGGCGGTCTGGTCCGTACCCGCGACGATACCGCTGCCGTGGTCCGTGCCCCCGGGCCTCGGGCGGGCGAGTACGGTCCCGCGCGACCGCCCCCCGTGCGGGGATCAGGCATCGAGTACGGTCGCGCCGGGTGGGAGGAGCGACATGGCCACGATCGGTCCGCTGGACGCCATGTTCCTGATGATGGAGGCGCGCGAGAAGCCCGCCCACGTCGGGGGACTGCAGCTGTTCGAGCCACCGGCGGACGCCACGCCGGACTACCTCGGGCAGCTGTACGAGCACGCGATCCACGACGCGAACGAACCGCGGACGCTGTTCCTCAAGCGACCCTACAAGCCCGGCGGCATCGGCCCGTGGGCGTGGAAGCCGGACGAGAAGTTCGACCTCGAGTACCACGTCCGCCACTCGGCCCTGCCGGAGCCGGGCCGCATCCGCGAGCTGCTGGCGCTGGTCTCCCGGCTGCACGGCTCGCTGCTGGACCGCAACCGACCGCTGTGGGAGGCGCACCTGATCGAGGGCCTGGCCGACGGCCGCTTCGCGCTGTACACGAAGGTCCACCACGCGCTCGTCGACGGTGTCTCCGCCATGCGGCTGATGGCCAGCTCCCTGTCGGAGGACCCCGACGAGACCGGGATGCCCTACCCCTGGGAGAAGCGGCCCAGTGCCGCACGCGACCCACGCCCGTCGCCGTCGGTCACTGACCGGTTGCTGGCCGGCGTCGGGCTCGCCGCCGACCTGCCCGGCCTGGTGGCCGGGGCGTCCTACGTCGCGCTGCGTTCGCTGGTCAGCTCCTTCCGCGAGCAGGCGGCCACCTCGCCCTTCCGCGCCCCGCGGACCATGCTCAACGTGCCCATCACCGGCGCCCGCCGGTTCGCCGCCGAGTCGTGGCCGCTGGAGCGGGTCCGCAAGGCGGGCGCCCCGCACGGGGCGACGGTCAACGACATGGTGCTGGCGATGTCGGCCGGCGCGCTGCGCTCCTACCTGCTCGAACAGGACGCCCTGCCGGACACCCCCCTCATCGCGATGGTGCCCGTGTCGCTGAAGGCCAAGGTCGATGGGGACGAGGACGGCGGCAACGCCGTCGGGGCGGTGCTGTGCAACCTCGGCACGCACCTGGCGGACCCGGTCGACCGGCTCGAGCTGATCATGACCTCGATGCAGCGAGCCAAGAAGCAGTTCGAGGGGCTCACCCCGCTGCAGATCCTCATGCTGTCGTCGTTGTCGCTGGCGCCCGCGGCCGTGCCGATCCTGGGCGGGTCCGCGGTCGAGATGCTCGGCCCGGTGATGCGCCCCGCCTTCAACGTGGTGATCTCCAACGTCCCGGGACCCCGCAACCCCCTCTTCTTCAACGGGGCGAGGCTGACCGGCAGCTACCCGGTGTCCGTGCTGGTCGACGGCCAGGCGATGAACATCACGGCGACCAGCTACGCCGGCAGCCTCGACTTCGGGATCCTCGGGTGCCGGCGCAACGTGCCGCACCTGCAGCGCATGCTCAGCCACCTGGAGGAAGAGCTGGCAGCCCTGGAGAACGCGGCGTGACTGGTCCGAAGTTCGCCTGACGTCCACCCCGTCGGGCGTTACCGTGCAAGGTGACGGGGCCGAGGTTCGCGACGACGAGGGGACGCACGTGGTGGAGCAGGGGCCGGGGCCCCCAGCCGCCATGGGCGGGCCGGGGGGCGAGGCCAGGCTGCTGCGTCGGCTCACCGAGGCCGCCAACGACACCTCGGCGACGCCGGCGCTGCTCCAGCGTGCCCTCCGCGACATCGCGTCCACCATGGGGTGGGCGCCGGTCGCCGTGGTGCCCGCCGCCGACGTGTCGTCGGCCGGCGAGGTCGTCGCGCGGGCGCTGGCCAGTGCCCGCCCCGAGGTGGGAGCGCAGGACGGGACCTGGCACGTGGCCGTCCCGGTGGTGTCCGGCGGCCAGGTCGCGACGGTGCTCGAACTCGACGTCGGCCGACGCCGTCGAGCTCGACGAGGACCTGCAGGCGCTGTTCGTGACGGTGGGCGGCCAGCTCGGCAGCGTCGTCGAACGCGAACGTGTCCTCGCGACCCTCGACGACCGGACCCTCGAGCTCGAACGGTCCAACCGGGAGCTCGAGCGCTTCGCCTACGTGGCCTCGCACGACCTGCAGGAGCCCCTGCGCAAGATCGTCGGGTTCTCCGAGCTGCTCGAGAAGCGCACCGGCGACGAGCTCTCCGAGCAGGCCAGCGAGTACCTCGGGTACGTCGTCGACGGGGCGCGGAGGATGCAGCAGCTCATCAAGGACCTGCTCGCGTTCTCGCGGGCGGGGCGCTCCACCCCCACGGCCGAGGTGGTGGACGTCGGGGCGCTGGCGGCCGACGTCGTCGACACGCTGGCCTTCGCCCTGGAGGACACCGGCGCGACGGTCACCATCGAGGCGCCGCCCCCGGTGTGGGGCGACGTGGAACAGCTGGGGATCGTGCTCACGAACCTGGTGGCGAACGCCGTCAAGTACCACCCCGGGGGTGCCCGGATCGTGGTCGGCGGTCGTCCGGTCGACGACGGTCGGGCCGTCGAGCTCACCGTCGCCGACGACGGGATCGGGATCGAGCCGGAGTACCGCGAGCAGATCTTCGAGGTCTTCCGCCGCCTGCACGGTCCCACCGAGTACCCCGGGACCGGGATCGGCCTGTCCATCACCCAACGGTTCGTCGAGGCCAACGGGGGACGGATCTGGGTGACCGCCAACGAACCCCGGGGCTGCGTCTTCCACGTCGTGCTGCCCGCCCCGCCACCAGAGGAGGTCCCGTGACCCCGCGAACGGCCGAGATCCTGCTGATCGACGACGACCCCGTCGACGTGCAGCTGACCACCGAGCAGCTGGCCGACAGCAAGCTGCGCAACCGCGTGACGTGGGCCAAGGACGGTGTCGAGGCCCTGGCGATGCTGCGCAAGCGAGGGCGAGTACGCCGACGTGCCGACGCCCGACCTGATCCTGCTCGACCTCAACATGCCTCGCATGGACGGCCACCAGTTCCTGGCCGAGGTCAAGGCCGACCCGGACCTGGCGACGATCCCCATCGTGGTCGTCACCACGTCGGACGAGGACGCCGACATCGTCGAGAGCTACCGGCTGCACGCCAACGCCTACGTGACCAAGCCCATCGGGCTCGAGCAGATGGGCAAGGTCGTCCGCGCCATCGAGGGCTTCTGGTTCGAGGTCGTTCGGCTGCCCAACGGAACGTCCGGGGGGCTGATCGGGAGATGGATGAGGTCCGGGTGCTGCTGGTCGAGGACGACCCTGCTGACGCGCGGCTGCTCCAGGAGGGGCTTGCCGAGCGGGGGCCCGGTCGCCACCACCTCGACCACGTGACCACCCTGGCGCAGGCCGAGCAGCAGCTCGCGGCTCGCCCGGCGCCGGACGTCGTCCTGCTCGACCTCAGCCTGCCCGACAGCAGTGGGCTCGAGACCCTGGACCGCCTGCTGGGGCTCACGCGGGTGCCTGTCGTCGTACTCACCGGCATGAACGACGACGAGCTGGCGGGGACGGCGGTCGAACGCGGGGCCCAGGACTACCTGGTCAAGGGGTCGGTCACCGGCGACACCATCGGGCGGGCGATCCGGCACGCGATCGAACGCCACCGGCTCGGGACGGCGCTCGGCGAACGCATCAAGGAGATGGCGGGCCTCGCGGCCATCAACCGGACCCTGCTGGAGGACGCGGAGCCCGACGAGACCTGCCGGCAGGTGGCCGTCCACCTGGCGGGTGCGATGCAGTGGCCCGACGCGTGCCACGCCGAGGTGGACGTCGACGGGGTCGTCGGCGTGGCCGGACCTGCGATGGACGCCGACGCCGACAGGCTCGTCGCCGGCATCGAGGTCGGCGGGCACGTCCGCGGCCAGGTCCATGTCGGCTACGCCGTCCCCGACGCCGGGTTCCTCCTGCCCGAGGAGCAGCGCCTGGTCGACGCCGCAGCAGGCGCGGTCACCGGCTGGCTGCGCCGCCGCGATGCGCTGCACCGGCTCGTCCGGGACGAGGAACGGCTGCGGGTGCTGATCTCGCACCTGCCGGGGATGATCTGGACCACCGACCTGGACCTGCGCGCGACCTCGTACGCGGGGGCCGCCCTGGCGGAGGTCGGCATCACCGGCGACGACCTCATCGGTGCGCCCGATCGCCGAGATCGTCGGGGCGGGCAGCGCCGAGCAGACCATCGGCATGTTCCAGCAGGCCCTGCAGGGCGAGACCGTGGTGTTCGAACGGCCCTGGCGGGGGCGCCGGTGGCGCAACCACCTCGCGCCCAAGCGTGACGAGCGCGGCCAGGTGGCCGGCACCGTGTGCCTGACGATGGACGTGACCACCGAGCACGAGCAGCGTGTCGAGCTCGACGCCACGCGCGAGCGCCTCGAGGGCCTGTTCGCCAACGCCAGTGACGCGATGATCCTGGCCGACGACGACGGGGCCTACGTCGACGCCAACCCGGCGGCGTGCGAGCTGACCGGGTACGGGCGCGACGAGCTGCTCACCCTGCACGCCTGGGACCTCGCGGCCGACGAGGCGGGCACGGACGCCATGACGGCCCTGGCGCATGTGGCGCCAGTTCGTGGCGGACGGCGAGATGCAGGGCCAGTTCCCGCTCCGCCGGCGGGACGGCCGCGTGGTCGTCACCGACTTCCGCGCCGTCGCCGACATCGTGCCCGGCGTGCACCTGTCGACTCGATGCGCGACATCACCGACCGCGCACGCGCCGAGGAGGCGCTCGCGGACAGCGAGCAGCTGTTCCGCGCCGATGGCGGAGTCCGCGCAGGACGCCATCTACCGCCTGCGGCTGGAGCCCGAGCTCGCCTTCGAGTACATGAACCCGGCGGTCGAGGCCATCTCGGGGTTCCCGGTGGCCGCCTTCCGCGACAACCCCTTCCTCTACCTCGAGCGGGCCCACCCCGAGGACGCCCCCGCCCTCGACCCGTCCCGGCTGCCGACCGAGGGACCACCACCACGGTCCAGCTGCGGTTCCAGCACGCGGACGGCCACTGGATCTGGCTCGAGGACAACCGCTCGCTGATCGTCGAGGGCGGTCGCGCCGTGGGCGTCCAGGGCGTGGTCCGTGACGTCACGCGCCAGGAACGCACCCGCCAGGCGATGGAGATCGCGCTGGCCGCCCAACGGCGCGCGGCCGAGCGGCTGCGGGCCGCCGACGAGCTGAAGAACACGTTCCTGACCGCGGTGTCGCACGAGCTGCGGACCCCGCTGACCTCCGTGCTCGGGTACGCCGAGACCCTCTCGTCGCGGGGCGAGCAGCTCGCCCCGGAGCAGGTCCGCGAGCTGCACGACCGGCTCGTGGCCAACGCCGTGCGCCTCGACCAGCTGCTCGGCGACCTGCTCGACGTGGGCCGACTCAGTCGCGGGGCCGTCCACCTCGACCGCGTCGCCACCGACCTGACCGAGCTCGCACGGGTCACCGCGGCCGAGGTGGACCTCGGGCGAGCGACGCCTGGTCATCACCCCGGCCCCCGCGCCGGCCGAGGTGGATCCGCGCATGGTGGAACGGATGCTGCACAACCTGCTCGCCAACGCGGCGCGGCACACGCCCGAGGACGCGACCATCTGGGTCACCTGCCGGACCGGGGCCGCCGACGCCACCATCGAGGTCGCCGACGACGGCCCCGGCATCGCCCCGGAGGATCGCGAGCGGGTGTTCGAACCCTTCTGGCAGGGGCCGGCCAGCCGGACCGCGCCGTCACCGGGGACCGGGATCGGGCTGGCGCTGGTCCGCCAGTTCGCCGTGCTCCACGGTGGGCGGGTCGCGGTCGGGGCCCGGCCCGGTGGCGGGGCGCTCTTCCGTGTCGTGCTGCCCCTGGCCCCGGACGATCAGGTGGAGGTGCCGCTCGCCCCGACCGCGTAGAGCACGACGGCCGCGGCCGTTGCGAGGTTGAGGCTGGACACCCCGGCGCGCATGGGGATCGCCAGGTGGAGGTCCGCGGCGTCCCGCAGGTCGTCGGACAGCCCGCCCCGTTCGGTGCCGAAGGCCAGGACCGCGTGCCGTGGCACCGTCACGGCGCCCAGCGCCTCCCCGTGCGGGTCGACGGCGACGAGGGGACGGGGCGTCGCCGGCAGGGTGTCGACCCGCCCCGTGGGCACCGCGTACTGCAGCCCCGCCCCGCCCCGCACCGCGGTCGGGTGCCATGGGTCCGACCGCCCCCGCACGAGCACGGCGTCGGCACCTGCGGCGGCGGCGACCCGCACCACCGCCCCGACGTTGCCGAGGTGGGTGGGGTGGTCGAGCAGGACGACGGGGTCGTGGCCGATCCGCGCGGCGATCGCGACCGGGTCTGCGGCGGGGCGGTCGGCGATCGCCAGCGACGGCGACGGCAGGCCGCCACGGGTGACCGTGCGCCAGGTGTGCTCGTCCACCGTCTCGACGTCCACCGGCAGGACCACGTCCGGGGCGAGCTCGTCCAGCAGGGCGTGCAGCCGCGCGGGGTCGGGGGACAGGACCCGGGCCAGGCGGGCCCCGAAGCGCACGGCGTGCTTGAGCGCGTGCACGCCCTCGAGCACCACCCGGGCCGGGTCGCGCCGGGCCGCGTCGCAGTCCCGCTGGACCCCGCGCGGCGGGGCGGGGCGGTGGCCGGACCCGAGTCCCATGCGCGCAGCCTTCCTGCTGGCGGGTCCGCCGGACCGTAGGCGACGCCGGCGGGTGGCTCGTAGGCTCGTCGGGCGCCCCGTCGAAGGTGCTCGCGTGCCGGCCCTGCTCTTCCTGGCCTTCCTGGTCATGCCCCTGGTCGAGCTGTGGGTCATCCTGCAGGTCGGCGACGCGATCGGCGGCTGGTGGACCGTCCTGCTGCTGCTCGTGGACTCCGCCATCGGGGCGGTCATCGTCCGTCGCGAGGGCCGCCGGGCCTGGAGTGCGTTCCGCGAGGCCCTGCAGGCGGGGCGGTGGCCCGCGGACGAGGTCGCGCAGGGCGCCCTGGTGCTGGTGGGCGGGGCGTTGCTGCTGACGCCCGGGTTCGTCACCGACGTGATGGGCCTCGCGTTCGTGCTGCCGCCGCACCCGCGCGTTGCTGGCCGGCGTGATCCGGTCGCGGTTCCGGCAGGGCGCGATCCGCATGGTCTCCTTCGGCGGCTCTGCCGGGTCCGGGGCAGGTGCGGCGGACCCCCGACGCCGTCCGGAACCGGCGCAACCGCGGGGCGAGACCCTCGACGTCGAGGTCGTGGAGATCCAGCGGGAACAGCCCGGGGAGACCGACGCCGACGGCAGCGAGCCGGACGAGAACAGGGGCCAGGGGGCCTAGCGCGGCTTTCTGGGCGGGGTGTGACCCTTGGTAACGTCTGATCGTCCCCCACCCGTCCCACCTCCCACTGACGCCCATCCCCCGAAAGGCTCCCACCGTGTCGATGGACGCCATCCGCAGCGCGATCCTCGAGGGCAAGTCCGGCGAGGAGCTCGCCGCGATCCCCCTGCCCGAGACCATGCAGGCCGCCGTCGTCCGCAAGGACGAGGTCGACATGTTCGAAGGCCTCGAGTCCCACCAGAAGGACCCGCGCAAGTCGCTGCACGTCGACGAGGTCCCGATCCCGCCGCTCGGCCCGAACGAGGTGCTGATCGCCCCGATGGCCTCGGCGCTGAACTTCAACACGGTGTGGACGTCGATCTTCGAGCCCCTGCCGACCTTCGGCTTCCTCGAGCGCATGGGGCGGCTGGGCGAGCTCGGCAAGCGCCACGACCTGCCGTACCACATCGTCGGGTCCGACGCGGCGGCCGTCGTGCTGCGCGTGGGCCCGGGCGTCACCCGCTGGAAGCCGGGTGACCGCGTCACGGTGCACTGCAACTACGTCGACCTCGAGGCGCCGCAGGGCCACGAGGACTCGATGCTCGACCCGGACCAGAAGATCTGGGGCTTCGAGACCAACTTCGGGTCGCTGGCCGAGATCTCCATGGTCAAGGCCAACCAGCTCATGCCGATGCCGAGCCACCTGACCTGGGAGGAGGCGGCGTCGCTGGGCCTGGTCATGGCGACCTCGTACCGCATGCTCGTGGGCCAGAACGAGGTCCGCATCAAGCAGGGTGACGTCGTGCTGATCTGGGGCGCCACCGGTGGCCTCGGCGGCTTCGCCGTCCAGTTCTGCCTCAACGGTGGCGCCATCCCGGTGTGCGTGGTGTCCTCGCCCGAGAAGGTCGAGCTGCTGAAGGCCATGGGCGTCGAGCACATCATCGACCGCAAGGCCGAGGGCTACCGCTTCTGGGACGACAACGGCGACCCGGACTACTCCGAGTACAAGCGCTTCGGCAAGAAGATCCGCGAGCTGGTCGGCGAGGACCCCGACTACGTCTTCGAGCACCCCGGCCGCGCCACCTTCGGCGCCAGCGTGTTCGTCGCCAAGCGGGGCGGGACGGTCGTGACCTGCGCGTCGACCTCCGGCTACCGCCACGAGTACGACAACCGCTACCTGTGGATGAACCTCAAGAACATCTACGGGTCGCACTTCGCCAACTACAACGAGGCGTGGGAGGCCAACCGCCTGGTCGAGAAGGGCATGATCCACCCGATCCTGTCCAAGACCTACGACCTCGAGGGCGCCGCGCAGGGTGCGTACGAGATGCACAACAACCTGCACACCGGCAAGATCGGCATCCTCGTGAACGCGCCCAAGGAGGGCCTGGGCGTGACCAACGACGAGCTGCGCCAGAAGGTCCTGCCCGAGATCGAGAAGTGGCGCAAGCTGACCTGATCCGCGGGACCTCGACACGAACAGAAGCTGGGCTGCGGCCCAGCTTCTGTTCGTTCCGGTGCGGGGCGTCGCCGTGCCCGGCGCAGAAGCTGGGACCGGTCCCAGATTCTGTCCCCCATGGCCGCTGGTCGTGTCAGCCGATGAGCAGGCCGAGGGGCAGCGGCTGCAGCGGCGTGCCGCCGATGGGGTAGACGGCGCTGGCCGCGAGCAGGACCACGGCTGCCCACCCGTGGCGGACGTGGACGAGCGCGGACGCGGCCACCATGATCGCGGCGGCAGCGGTGCCGGCGGCCAGGCCGAGCAGCAGGTCGCCGCCGAAGGGCCCGCCGAACGCGATGATCCAGAGCACCAGCACCGCGACCGCGGGGCCGATCACGGTGGCGCGCGGCAGGGTGATGCGGGGCGGCACGTACTGGTCGGCCAGCAGCACGATGGCCAGGAGCGCGGCGGTGCGCACGAGCAGGGTCGTGAACGAGCCGTTGTCCCGCACCACCACCAGCAGACCCATCACGAACGACAGGCCGACCGCGCCGAGGCCGTAGGTGCGTACGAGCTCGGTGAGGTCGGTGTCCGGTGACCGGAACGAGTCCCGTGCCCGCACGGCCAGGAAGCTGCCGGTGATCGCGGACCCGACGGCCAGCACGAGCACGGAGAGCATGATCACGACCAGCTCGAACGTGAGCTGGAAGGCCGCGATCGTCGGGGTCAGGATGGTGAACCGTCCGGCCAGGGCCAGCAGCACCGCACCGAGGTCCCCGGTGAACAGGGTCGCGAGCACGTAGCCGATCAGCAACGGCGAGGCCACGACCAGCGCGGGCACGATCCCGCCCCGGTCCTCGGGTGACAGGCCGAAGGCGGCCGGGACCTGGTTGCGGTACCGGGCCAACGCCCATGGCGCCCCGCAGGCGATGAGGACCAACCACAGGACGCTGAGGACGAGGAACGGCGCCCCCGTCCGCGGGTAGCCCGGGATGGCGGTGATGAGCGACACCAGCTGGACGCCGAGGAAGACCGCGGCGGCCGCGAGGATGAAGTCGCTCTTGGCGTCCTCGGATGAGATCCACATGGCGTCGGACCGTAGCAAGGAGTCCGGCGAGTACCCTCGCGCGCCGACCCCCAACGACCCCCATCGAGGACGTGCCGAGCCGATGCTGCGAGCTTCCATGCTGGTGATCGGGGACGAGATCCTCGGCGGGTTCGTCGAGGACACGAACTCCCCGTGGCTCGCCCGCCACCTGCAGGCTGCCGGCGTCCCCCTCGACCGGGTCCACACCGTCCCGGACGACTTCGCCGCCATCGACGAGGCCCTGCAGGCCGAGCTGGCGCGCCTCCGACCCCGGCTCGTGGTGACCTCCGGCGGGATCGGGTCCACCCCCGACGACGTCACGTTCGAGGCGGTGGCGGCTTCGCTCGGGCGTGGGCTCGCCGAGGAGCCGGTGATCGCGTCGCGGATCGAGACCTCGCTGCAGTGGCAGGCGGACCAGGGGGTCGACGTCACCGACGACTTCCGCTGGCACATGCTGCGGATGGCCCGAGTGCCCGAGGGCGGGCACCTGCTGGGCGAGGACGGCTGGGTCCCGGGCATCCGCGTCGACGTCGACGGCGGGGTCGACGAGGACGGGGTGACGATCGTGATCCTGCCGGGCATCCCGTCGGAGTTCCGCCGGATCCTCGACGACCTGGTCGCCCCGCAGCTCATCGACGGCCGCAACCCCGAGATCACCGTCGCCGAGATCCAGCACGGCCTGCCCGAGTCCGCGCTGAACCTCACCTTCGCGGCGCTGCTGGACCGGCATCCGGACGTCAAGCTCGGGTCGTACCCGGGCACGCCGATGCTGATCCGCCTGTCCGGCGAGGCGGACGACGTCGCCGCCGCCGAGGCCTTCGTGCGCCAGCAGCTCGACGACCTGCTGGCCTCCGAGGGCGGGGCGCGCCTGGCGGCGGCCTGGACCCGCCGGTTCTCGGCCATGGAGGAGCGGGAGTGACCCGCCGACTGCTGTTCGTGCACGCCCACCCCGACGACGAGTCGTCGAAGGGGGCCGCCACCGCGGCCCGCTACGTCGACGAGGGCGCCGAGGTCGTGCTGGTCACCTGCACCGGCGGCGAGGCCGGCGAGGTGCTCAACGCCAGCCACCCCGCCGTGGACCCGGCCGAGCTGCCGGGCGTGCGCGCCCTCGAGCTCGCCGAAGCCGTCGCGGCGATCGGGTTCACCCGGACCACCGGCCTCGGACAGCTCGACTCCGGCTGGCACGAGGACCTCGCCAACGTCCCCGACGGCACCTTCGCGGCGGTCGACGTCGACGGGCCCGCCTCCCAGCTGGCCACGATCCTCCGGGACGAACGCCCCCATGTCGTGATCACCTACCCGGCCGACGGCGGCTACCCGCACCCCGACCACATCCGCACGTACGACGTCACCATGCGGGCGGTGGAGCTGGCCGCCGACCCCGATGCGGCCGACGTCGCGGGGCCGGCGTGGGACGTCCCGCGCACGGTGTTCATCACGGGCTTCCCCCGCGAACGCACCGAGGCGTTGCACGAGGCCATGGTCGAGAAGGGCCTCGACAGCCCCTTCGCCGACTGGATCGACAAGCTCGACGAGCGGCCGCCCCGGGACGCCGATGCCGACCCGGACGTGCGGGTGCACGTCGCCGACTGGTTCCCGCGGCGGGACGAGGCGCTGCGGGCCCACGCCACGCAGGTCGACCCGGCCGGGCACTGGTTCGGGATCCCGCGCGAGATCGAGTCCGAGGTCTACCCCTGGGAGACCTTCGTGCTGCTGCGGGGCGAGCCGTTCCCGCCGGGCGCCGACGACCTGTTCGCCGGGCTCGACGACGCGTGAGCGCCCGCAGCGGTCCACAGCTCCTCGTCGACCGCCAGTTCGGGCCGTACCTGGCCGGCAACGCGCTCTCCAGCATCGGCACGTGGTTCCAGAACCTCGCCGCGTCGCTGCTGATCTACGAGCTCACCCGTTCGACGCTGATGGTGGGCGTGGTGAACTTCGCCCAGTTCGTCGGGGCGCTGGTGCTCGCGCCGGTGGCGGGGTCGGCGGCGGATCGCTTCGACCGCCGTGTGGTCCTGATGGTCAGCCAGGCCGTCGCCGCGGCCGTGGCCGGGGCGTTGGCCGTGGTGACGATCACCGGGCACGTCACCGCCCCGCTGCTGGTCGCCTCGACCGCGCTGCTGGGCCTGGCGCTGGCGTTCTTCGCCCCGTCCATGCTGTCGCTGGTGCCCCTGCTGGTCCCGTCCGACGACCTCGACGCGGCCCTGTCGATCAACTCGGCCTCGTTCAACCTCGCCCGCGCGGTCGGGCCGGTGCTTGCCGCGGCGGCCATCGTCCGGTTGGGGTACGGGCCGGCGTTCGCCATCAACGCCACCACCTTCGCCGTGTTCGTCCTGCTGCTGGCGATCGTGCGTCCGCGGGCCGGCGACCGGGCCGCGCCGGGGACGCGGCCGCGCCTGCGTGACGCCGTGGCGCTGGTCCGCGAGACCGACACCGTCGTGCCGCTCCTGGTGGTGGTGGCGGTGTGCTCGATCGCGATCGACCCGGTCTACACGCTGACGCCCGAGCTGGCCATCGAGGTGTTCGGCGGGAACGAGACGACCACCGGCCTGCTCGTCGGGGCCTTCGGGACGGGGGCGGTGCTCACGGCGGTGTTCGCCGCGTCGCGGCTGGCCCGGCTCCCGTACATCCTGGTGGCCAGCCTCGTCACCATCGCGGTGGGGATGGGCCTGCTCGCCGTCGCCCCGACCCTGCCCGTGGCGCTGGTGGGGCTGGCGATCGCCGGGGCCGGCTACCTCGCCACGCTGACGCGGGCCACCACGCGCATCCAGAACAGCGTGCCGGACGCGCAGCTGGGCCGGGTGATGGCGCTGTGGTCGGTGTGCTTCATCGGCTCGCGGCCCTTCGTCGCGCTGCTCGACGGGGCGGTGGCCGACCTGGTGAACCCGCGAGTGGCGGCGGGGCTGCTGGCCTCCGTGCCGCTGGCGACCGCATGGTGGGTGCGGTCGGTCGTGCGGCCCCGGGTCGCTGCCGCCGAGGCACGACGACGGGCCACGCTGGTGCAACCCGACACGGGTGCGACCGCCACGTGGCCCGAGGCGTCGGAGTAGGGGCCCGGTCAGCCGGCCGTGCTGACGGTCAGCTCCGAGTGGACGTCGGTGACGCCCTCGACGTCGGCGATCTCGGCCAGCAGCTCACGCTCGGCCACGGGGGTCGGCACCGTGCCCTTCACGGCGATGACACCCGGGGCGTCGGCGCGCAGGACGACGCGATCGACGTCGTCGCGGTGCCCGAAGACCTCGCTCTTGACCTTGGCCTCGAGGGTCTTGACGTCGCCGGGGACGTCCTGCGACGAGACGCGTGCCGGCGGCCTCGGCGGCGACGCCCCTGGCCCGGCCCGCGGCGTGGTCGGCGCGCTTGGCAGCGGTCGACGCCAGGTCGGACCCGGTGCCCTGGACGCGCTGCTGCAGCTCGGTACGGCGGGCCCGCCCGCGGTCGGGGTCGGCCAGGTAGGCCGCGGCGGCACCGGCGGCGAACCCGACGGCGGTCCACAGCAGGCGGCGGGGCCAGGTGGTGCGGATCACGGGCTCCGGCCGGAACAGGTCGGTGGGCACGCGGTCGCGCATTGCCGTCTCGACGTCGTCGAGACGCTCACCGAGCGTGGTGGTCAGGCGGTCGAGGGTCGTGCGGTCGAGCTCCATGGATTGCTCCAGGGTCGTGGGAGACGCATCACCCACAGGTTCGGGGCGCGGGCGACGGCGTGCCTCGTACGTCCGTCGGGGCGCACCTCGACCGCCGCTACAGCTCCGGGGCGGGCAGCTCCGTGGAGACGTAGAACAGGCAGTCCTTGCGGGCAGCGGCCACCGTGCGGGTCATCATCACTGGCGTGGTGGGCACCGTGGTCACCACCCGGTCCTCCTCGACGGCGAAGTGGGCCGCCGTCACGTCGGTCCCGTCGGCGGCGACGGCGTGCAGCGGCAGGCCCGCGCCCCGCCGGACGTGCCCGAGCACGTGCCCGGCCGGGACCTCCACGAAGTTGACGAGGTCCGCGTCGGCCGCGACCACGAAGTCGACCTCGTCACCGTCGACGCGGTCGTCGGCGTGCCGGCCGAACCGGAAGCGGACCTCCGGCCGGATCGTGACCTTGCGCAGGCCGCCGAGCAGGTCGAAGTCACGGACCACGCGGTCCCGGGGGAGCGGGGGCTCGCCGAGGTACCGGCGCAGTCCGTCGACGGCGAAGGCCAGGCTCTCGGGCCGGCCGGGCAGGCCGCACTCGACGGCGATCGCCGCGGTGTCGTCCGCGAGTGCCTCCATCAGGGTGTTCGCGGCGAGGTCCCACCGCAGCAGGGTGCTGGTGAACAGCGTGGCGAGGTTCAGGTCGCGCGGCTCGTCCCGCGTCGCGATCGCGTAGAACGGGTTGTTGCCCGAGTTGTTGTGCACGTCGACCAGCGCCTCGAGGCCGGCGGCCTGCAGCCGCTCGAGGATCGCGTCGGCCGCCAGCCGCTGCGCGGTGGTGGGCTCGCCGAGTCCCCACACGCGGTTGAAGTCCTCCTGGTCGTCCAGGAAGCGGTGGGCGAAGCCCGGGCTGGCGGCCGCCGCCCGGGCGTTGCCGATCACCACGTAGAGGTCGAAGGCGTAGGTGCGCTGCCGACGCAGGACCTGCAGCACGGCTTCGAGCCCCGTGGATTCGTCCCCGTGGAGCAGGCACGAGATCGCCCGGGGGGCCTGGTCACCGCGCCCCGGGACCCGGACCAGCGTCGGTCGCTGCAGCCACCGGACCACGTCGAGCGGGCTGCCGTGCACCAGCTCGGCCGGGGGGCCGTCGAGGAACTCGTGGTGGGTGTCGGGTGAGGTCACGGGGCGGGGCGGCCTCTCGAGGTGGGTCGTCGGGGCGGACGAGTCTACGAGCACGTCGGGAGGTCCGGCCGTTCGACGGTGGACGGTCGTGGGGTACGGGCGCGACGCTGCGAGGAGCCGAGCCGAGGATGTCCATGCCCGTCCTGTCCCTGGTCCGCCGCCTGGTCACGATGCCCGGTGCCGTGCTGGCCCTCGGTGACCGCCTGCTGGACGACCTCGGCGAGCTGCACCAGCAGATGCGCCGCGCCAACGACGAGGTCGCGCGCACGCGCCACGTCGTCGAGCACGCGTCCTCGCAGCTCGAGGAGCTGATCGGCCTGTCGCACCAGGCCATGGCGCGGATGGAGCGGGCCACCGAGGACATGGAGCGGCTCGAGGGGCACGCCGAGGAGCTCACGCCGATCGCGGAGGAGGCCAGCCGCACCCTGGACGACGTGGCCACCGGACTGGACCACGTCCCCGGCATCGACACGGGCGGGGACCGGTAGACTCGCGCCCGGCGCGCCGGGAAGCCTGGTCGGCACCTCACCCCCGAACGGGGTGTGGTCAACTCACGACCGGTCCCACGGAGGCGCGATGGTGCTGACTGCGATCGTCGCGTGGCATGGCGTCCTGGCCCTGGCGGCAGGGCTGGCGGGGCGGCGGCTCGGCCGGTCGGTCCTGTGGCTGACCGCGTTGGGCCCGGTGGCGGCCCTGGTCTGGCTGGTCGTCGGCACGGGCGGCGTGCTCGACGGGGGCGTGGTCACCGAGTCGGCGTCGTGGGTGCCCGGCATGGGCCTCGCGCTGGACCTGCGGCTGGACGGCCTCGGGCTGCTGTTCTGGTGGCTGATCGCGGGGATCGGCCTGCTGGTGATGGCCTACGCCACGCGGTACTTCGCCCCGCGGAACGACCTGGGGCGCTTCGCGGCGATGCTCGTCCTGTTCGCCGGGGCGATGCTCCTGCTGGTGGCCGCCGACAACGTCTTCGTGCTCTTCGTGGCGTGGGAGCTCACGTCGATCACCTCCTACCTGCTGATCGGGTTCGACGACCGCGACGCCGTCGCGCGGGCCGCCGCCCTGCAGGCGCTGCTGGTCACGGCGCTGGGCGGGTTGGCCCTGCTCGGCGGCCTGGTGCTGGTGGGGCAGTCGGCCGGGTCGTACTCCCTGGCCGAGATCCTGGCCGCCCAACCCGCCGACGGGGTCGCACAGGCGGGGCTGGTGCTGGTGCTGCTGGCCGCCGCGACCAAGTCGGCCCAGGCGCCGTTCCACTTCTGGCTGCCCGGCGCGATGGCGGCACCCACGCCGGTGTCCGCCTACCTGCACTCGGCGACGATGGTGAAGGCGGGCATCTACCTGCTCGCGCGGGTCGGCCCGGCCGCCGGCCCCACCGTCGACTGGTGGGGCCCTACGGTCGTGACCGTCGGGGCGGTGTCGATGCTGGTCGGCGGCTGGAAGGCCCTGCAGGCGACCGACCTCAAGGCGCTGCTGGCGTACGGCACCGTGTCGCAGCTCGGGTTCATCGTGCTGCTGGTCGGGCACGGCGACCCGGAGCTCGCGCACGCCGGCGTCACCCTGCTGCTGGCGCACGCGCTGTTCAAGGCCACGCTGTTCATGACCGCCGGGACCGTCGACCACCAGGCCCACACGCGTGACCTGCGTCGCCTGTCCGGCCTGTGGGGCCGAATGCCGCGGACCGGGATGGCCGCGGCCCTGGCCGTGGCGTCGATGGCGGGCGTGATCCCGCTGTTCGGGTTCATCTCCAAGGAGGCCGCGCTCGAGTCGTCCCTGCATGCGGCGGTCGGCGGTTGGACGATGACCGCGGCGATCGTGGTCGGGTCGCTGTTCACCACGGCCTATGGCCTGCGCTACCTGTGGGGGGCCTTCGCGACCAAGGACGAGCACGAGCTGATCGACGGAGGCGTGGACGCCGCCGAGGTGGCCCGGCCGTCGCTGTCGTTCGAGCTGCCCGCGCTGGTGCTGACCGTGCTCACGGTCGGGTTCGGGCTGCTGGTCGGCCCGGCCGACGCGCTGGTGTCCTCCGCGGCCGGGGTGCTGCACGGGGCCGAGACCGCCGAGATCCACCTGAAGCTGTGGCACGGGATCGGCCCGCCGCTGCTGCTCTCCCTGGTCGCCCTGGTCGGTGGGTACGGGCTGTACCGGTGGCCCGCGGGCGTGCGGCGAGGGGCCGTGTGGACCGGCCGTGTGCCATCGGCCGAGCATGCCTACCGCCGGGCGCTGCCCGGCCTGCTGCGGCTGGCCGACCGGGTCACCGCCGTCGCCCAGCCGGGCTCGCTGCCCGTCTACGCCGCGGTCGTCCTGGCCACCGTCCTCGCCCTGCCCGGCATCGCCGTCCTGCGCGGGTTCCGGCTGCCCGGCGACCTGGTCCTGGCCGAGTCGCCCCTGCAGGTCGCCGTCGGAGCGCTCGTCGTGGGGGCTGCCCTGGGAACGGCGTGGGTGCGCCGACGCATGGCGGCGGTCCTGCTCCTCGGCGCTGTCGGGTACGGCGTCGCCGTGCTGTTCGTGCTGCAGGGCGCCCCTGACCTCGCCCTGACCCAGATGCTGGTCGAGACGCTCTCGCTCGCCGTCTTCGTCCTGGTCCTGCGACGACTGCCCGTCGACTTCGGGCACCACCCGTGGCGCTTCGGCCAGCGCCTGCGCATCGCGATCTCGGCGGCGGTCGGACTGTTCGTGGGCGGGGCGTTGCTGATGAGCTCGTCCGCCCGGACCGGTGGGACGGCGGCGAACGAGTTCCTGGCCCGCGCGGCACCGGAGGGCGGGGGGCGCAACGTGGTCAACGTGATCCTCACCGACTTCCGGGCCCTGGACACCTTCGGCGAGATCACCGTCCTCCTGATCGCCGCCATCGGGATCAGCCTCATGGTGCGCACGCCCACGCCGCCCGACGACGAGGAGGAGCAGGCATGACGACCCCGCCCCGCAGCCTGATCCTCGACACGGTGCTGGACATGGTCACCCGCACCGCCCTGCTGTTCTCGGCGTTCCTGCTGTTCGCCGGCCACAACGCCCCCGGGGGCGGGTTCGTCGGCGGGCTCGTGGCCGCCACCGCCCTGGTCCTGCGGTACGTCGCCGGCGGGGCCGACGAGGTCGACGCCCTCGCCGCCGTGCACGAGAACACGCTGCTCGGCACGGGCCTGCTGCTGGCGGCGCTGACGGGCGCCACGGGCTGGATCGCGGGCGGGACGTTGCTGTCCAGCGCGAAGCTCGAGGTGGACGTCCCCGTGCTCGGGACGCTGAAGGCGACCTCGGCCCTGCCCTTCGACGTCGGGGTCTACCTCGTGGTCGTGGGGCTGGGCCTGGCCCTCCTGCGCTCGCTGGGAGCCGCAGCGGACGAGGAGGGGGCAGCATGACCCTGCTGCTCGCCGTCACCGTCGCCGTGCTGTACGGCGTCGGCACGTGGTTGATCCTCCAGCGCTCGCTGTCGCGCATCGTGATCGGGCTGGCGGTGCTCGGGCACGGGGCCAACCTGCTGCTGCTCGCGGCGGGGGGCCGGGCGGGCGGCGTGCCGGTGGCCGGTGCCGACCCGGCGACCACGGCGGACCCGCTGCCGCAGGCGCTGGCCCTGACCGCGATCGTGATCACCTTCGGGGTCAGCGGCTTCCTCCTGGCCATGGCCTACCGCAGCTGGCGCTTCGGCGAGGACGACGCCGTGGAGGACGACATCGAGGACCGCCGCATCGCCGAGGCGCTGCGGCACCGCGAGGCCGACCGCGCACACACGCGCGAGCGCACGGCGGAGGAGTCGTCGTGACCCCCGAGCTCGTGCTGCCGCTGCTCATCGCCCTGCCCCTCGGCGCGGCCGCCCTGTCCCTGCTGCTGGCCACCCGACGCCTGGTGGCCCAGCGTGTCCTCAGCCTGCTGGTGCTGTCCACGCTGCTGGTGCTGTCGGGCTGGGTGCTGGCCCACGTCTGGGACGGCTCGGTGGCATCGGTGCCGATCGGCGGGCGCGATCCGATCGATCGGGATCGTGATCGCCGCCGACCCCCTGTCGGGGATCATGCTCGTGGTGTCGTCGCTGATGCTGTTGGTCGTGATGGTCTACGCCATCGGCTCGACGCGCACGAAGGACCAGGCGCCGGCCTTCCACCCCGTCTACCTGGTGCTCGCCGCCGGCGTGGCCGCGTCGTTCCTCACCGCCGACCTGTTCAACCTGTTCGTCTCGTTCGAGGTGATGCTGACCGCCTCGTACGTCCTCATCACGCTCGGTGGGTCGCGCGCCCAGGTGCGGCACGGCATGACCTACGTGGTCATCGGCCTGCTCGCCTCGACGCTGTTCATCACCGCCGTCGGGCTGGTCTACGCCGCCACCGGGACGGTCAACCTCGCCGACCTCGCGGGCGCGCTCGAGCAGGTCGACCCGGCGGTCCGCACCGCCCTCGGCCTCCTCCTGCTGGTCGTGTTCGGCGTGAAGGCCGCGATCTTCCCGTTGTTCCAGTGGCTGCCCGACAGCTACCCGACCGCCCCGTCCCCGGTGACCGCGCTGTTCGCCGGCCTGCTCACCAAGGTCGGCGTGTACGCGATCATCCGCACCCAGACGTTGCTGTTCCCGACGGGCGGGACCGCCTCGACGATCCTGCTGGTGCTCGCCGCCCTGACCATGACCGTCGGCGTGTTCGGCGCGATCGCCCAGGACGACGTCAAGCGCATCCTGTCCTTCCACATCGTCAGCCAGATCGGCTACATGATCTTCGGGCTGGGCCTGTTCTCGCTGGCCGGGGTGGCCGGCGCGGTGCTCTACATCGTCCACCACATCGTGGTGAAGACCACCCTGTTCCTCGTCGGCGGGATCATCGAGGAGACCACCGGCACCGGGCAGCTGCACCGGCTCGGCGGGCTGTTGCACGGGGCGCCGCTGCTGGCCGCCCTGTTCCTGCTGCCGGCCCTCAGCCTGGCCGGGATCCCGCCGCTGTCCGGCTTCGTGGCCAAGCTCGCGCTCGTCCAGGCCGGGTTCGGGGCCCAGCAGTGGGCCGCCGCCGGCGTCGCGCTGGCCGTCAGCCTCTTCACGCTGTTCTCGATGACCAAGATCTGGAACGGCGTGTTCTGGGGCGCGCCCGACGAGCTGCCGCCCCACGCCGAGTCGGTCCAGGGCAGCTTCCGCGCCCCGCGGCTGATGACCGCGTCGACCGCGGTCATGGTGGCCGTGTCGCTGGGGTTCGTGGTCGTGGCCGGTCCGCTGTACGCGTTCAGCGAGCGGGCGGCCACCGTCCTGCTCGACCGCACCGACTACATCGAGGCGGTGCTGCGATGAGCCGCTCGCCCCGCCCCGCCCCGCCCGCCGGGTCCCGCGACGTCCTGCGGGTCCTCGCGGTGGTCGTCTGGTCGATCGTGGTCTGGACGGCGCTGTGGGGCGCGCCCACCGCGGCGAACGTGCTGTGGGGCGGCGTGCTGGGGCTGCTGACGCTGCGCCTGCGGCCCGTCACCCACAAGGAGCACCGCCTGCCGGTCCGGCCCGTGGCGATCGCGCGGTTCGGGCTGGTGTTCCTCTGGGCCCTGGTCCGGGCCAGTGCTGTGGTCGCGTGGGAGGTCGTGACCCCCACCAACGACATCACCGAGGGGATCGTGGCGGTCCCGCTGCGGACCCGCTCGCCGGGGCTGATCACCCTGATCGGCAACGCCATCTCGTTGACGCCGGGGACGCTGACCCTCGAGGTGCGCCGGGAGCCGCCCACGCTCTACGTCCACGTGCTGCACCTGCGCGCCATCGAGGACGTGCGCGCCGACATCCATCGCCTCGAGGCGGTCGCCCTGGCCGCCTTCGGCCACGAGCCCCCTGCCGCCACCGCACGGGAGGAGACCCCGTCATGATGCTGCTCACCTCGACCGCCCTCGGCCTGCTCGCCGTCGCGGCCGCGCTGTGCCTGGTCCGCCTCGTGCGTGGCGGGTCGTTCCCGGACCGCATCGTGGCGCTGGACACCCTCCTGGTCATCGTCGTGTGCGGCATCGCGGTCGGCGCGGTGCGCACCGGGTCCGGCGAGTTCCTCGACGTGCTCGTCGTCGCGTCCCTGCTGGGGTTCACCGGCACGGCCCTCGTGGCCCGGTTCGTCGAGCGACGGGGGGCACGATGATCCTCGAGGTCCTCGGCGGCGCCATGATCCTGGTCGGGGCGGCGCTGGCCGTCATCGCCGGACTGGGGCTGCAGCGCTTCCCCGACGTGTTCGCCCGCATGCACGCGGCGACCAAGCCGGCCACGCTGGGCCTGGCGCTGGTGCTGGGCGGGGCGGCCCTGCTGGTGCCCGACACCGGCAGCCGCGCGAAGCTGCTGCTCGTGGTCGTCCTGCAGTTCGTCACCGCCCCGGTCGGGTCACACCTCGTCGGGCGCGCCGCCTACCGCGCCGGCACCGAGCTGGCGCCGGGCACGTCCGTCGACGAGCTCGCCGACGCAGGACCGGGTCAGCCGTGACGCCGTGATGCCACATGCTCTGCGGCCACGCGGTACCGGGCCCGGCGGGTGAGCATGCGCGTCACCATCCAGACCATCGCCACCGCCCCGACGGTGCCCACGACCTGGTTGACGTCCACGGCGGGGCGCCACCTGACCTCGCCCCCACGGACCACGTAGGCGCCAGCCGGGCGAGCGCCCACGGCGAAGCCACCGCCCTCGCCCCCGTCGCCGTCCTTGCCCTGGCCGCCGCCGCCCCCCGCACCGCCCGACACGCGGGCGGCAGCGATGATGGTGACACCGTCGACCTCGTGGGGCGGGGCGAACACACGCTGGACGGTGATGCTCTCGCGGGCTTCGTGGACCAGGTCGGTGACCTGCATGGTCGTGCCCTCCTGCACAGCTCCTCCCATGGTGCGCCTGCCGGCGAGGTGCGAGAAGGGCCGGAGGGCCCGGTGCTCACCAGGTGTGGACCGGCTCGTTGGACCGCATGTGCTCGAGGTAGCGCTGGGTCATGGCCAGCAGCGCGTCGGGGCGGTCGAGGCCGCGCTCGCACCCGGCGCGGTAGGTGGCGACCTGCCAGCTGGCCCCGTTGGTGCGGCGCAGGCATCGCTGTTCGATGATGCCGAGGTAGTGGTCCCGGTCGCGCCGGTCGATGCCCCAGCGGTCCAGCCCGTCGTGGGCGATGGGCAGCAGCGTGCGGAGGACGAGCTCGGTGGCGGGCACCTCGCCGACGCCCGGCCAGAACAGCGACGCGTCGATGCCGTCCCGGGCCGCGGCGACGAAGTTCTGCTGGGCGGCCTGGAAGGACAGCTGGCGGGTGATGGGCGGGTCCAGCTCGGCCACGCCCCGCACCAGCCCGTAGTACAGCGCGGCGTTGGCGATCGCGTCGACCATGGTCGGGCCGGCGGGCAGCACGCGGTTCTCGATGCGCACGTGGGGTTTGCCCCTCGCCACCGCGTAGACGGGGCGGTTCCAGCGGTAGACGGTGCCGTTGTGCAGGGTCAGCTCGCGCAGGTGCGGGACGTCGCCGCGGGCCAGGACCTCCTCGGGGTCCTCCGCGTCGAGCAGCGGCAGCAGCGCCGGGAAGTAGCGGACGTTCTCGTCGAAGAGGTCCGTGACCGCGTCGATCCAGCGTTCGCCGAACCACACCCGGGGCCGCACGCCCTGGGCGGTGAGCTCCTCGGGGCGGGTGTCGATGGTCTGCTCGAACACGGCGATGCGCGTCTCGCGCCACAGCTCCTTGCCCAGCAGGAACGGGGAGTTCGCCGCCATCGCCACCTGGGGCCCGGCGATGGCCTGGGCGGCGTTCCAGACCGTGGGGAAGCCGTCGGGGGAGACCTGCAGGTGCAGCTGCACGGAGGTCGCGGCGGCCTCGATCATGATGGAGTTGGCCTCGAGCCGCAGCTTCTCGGGGCCCTCGATGTCGACCACGAGGTCCTCGCCCCGCGCCTCGAGCACCTGCTCGTTGAGCAGGTGGTACCGGGGATTGGCCGACATCGACTGGATGGTGATGTCGAGGTCCGCCAGGGTCGGCAGGATCCCGATCATGGCGATGCCGGCGTCCATCTCTTCCGCTCGACGCTGGGCGTGCTCGAAGGAGGTGACCAGCTCCTCCTCCATCTCGCGGAACATCGTCCCCGACAGCTTGTGGGGGGCGAGGTTGAACTCGATGTTGAACTGGGCGAGCTCGGTCTGGAAGTCCTCCGACGCGATGCGGTCGAGCAGCTCGGCGTTGACGTTGGCGGGGCGCCCGTCGGCGTCGACGACGTAGAACTCCATCTCGAGGCCGGCGAGCTTGCGTTCCATCTCGAACGCGTCGGCCGCCAGCATGCGTTCGAGGACCCCGAGGCAGCGCTTGACCTTGTCGCGGTAGCGCTGGCGGTCCTCGCGGGTGAACTGCACCCGCTCGATCTCCTCGCCCACGCTGGCTCCCGCCCCGGGTTTGGTCCTGTGCCCCGGTCGCACCCGATACTAGGACCGTGCCCCCGGGGGACCGGTGGACCCGTGACCGACCGGGTCCCGTCCCGGGGCCGGTCTGGGAGCATGCACCGTGGACACCGACATCCAGATCCGCGAGGCCCGGGGCGAGGACCTCGACACGATCCTGTGGCTCAACCGCGGGGCGTTGCCGGCGGTCGGGGACGTGGACGAGCGCGAGCTGTGGCGCCTGGTCGAGCAGTCGGCCACGACGCTGGTCGCCACCGAGGGCGACGGCGGCGGGGTCGTGGCCTTCGCCATCGTGTTCGGTCCGGGCGCCGAGTACGAGTCCCCGAACTACCGCTTCTTCGCCGACCGCTACCCGGCCTTCCGCTACGTCGACCGGGTCGTGGTCGACCCGGCCCACGGCCGGCACGGCATCGGGTCGGCGCTGTACGAGCGGGTGGCCGCGGACGCCGAGGCGGCCGGCGCGCCGGTCGTCACCGCCGAGGTCAACGTGCAGCCGCCGAACCAGGCCTCGCTGGCCTTCCACGCCGCGCACGGCTTCATTGGTGTCGGCGAGCAGGACACCGAGGGTGGGGCCAAGCGGGTCCGGCTGCTCGTGCGCGACCTGGCGTGACCACCACGTGCGTCGTGGGGCGGACCGGCACGGCACCCGACGCGCCGGTCGTGACCGTCACCTGCGAGGACGGGGTGATCGCCGCTGTCGACGAGGTCGCTGTGCCCCGCCCCGGCGACGCCGATCACGTCGTGCGTCCCGGGCTGGTCGACCTGCAGGTCAACGGTGTCGGGACCGTCGACCTCACGACGCACCCGGGTGGGGTCTGGGAGGTCGGCGCCGCGCTGGCCGCCGAGGGCGTGACGGCGTTCCTGCCGACGCTGGTGTCGCCGTCACGGGCGCGCGTCGACGAAGCCGTCGCGGTGTTGCGTGCCGGGGCGCCCGCCGGGTGGGTCGGGGCGCGGCCGCTGGGCTGGCACGTGGAGGGCCCCCACCTCGCGCCGGGGCGACGCGGGGCGCACCCCCCGGACGCGCTGCGGGACGTCCTGCCGGACGAGGTCGCGACGTGGGCCCGTCCCGATGTCCGCGTGGTCACGCTGGCGCCGGAACGTGCCGGGGCGCTGGGGCTGGTGGCTGGCCTGGCGGCGAGGGGCGTGGTGGTCGCGCTCGGCCACACCGACACCGACGTCGCCACGGCCCGCGCCGCCGTCGACGCCGGGGCGCGGCTCGTCACCCACTGGCCCAACGCCATGGCGCCCCTGCACCACCGCGCGCCCGGGCTGGCCGGGCTGGCGCTGGTCGACGACCGCCTGTGGGTCGGCGTGATCGCCGACGGCCACCACGTCGGCGACGTCGCCCTGGCGCTGGCCCATCGGGCAGCGGGGGAGCGGGTCGTGCTCGTCAGCGACCGGGTCGCGGCCGGCGCCGACGGGGCGGGGAGCCTCGCGGGGCACCCGGTCCGGGTCGCCGACGGGGCCGCGCGCCATCCGGAGGGCCAGTTGGCCGGCGCCGTCGCCGGGCTCGGTGTCGGCGTGGGGACCTGGGCCCGGGCCACCGGTGCGACGGCCGACGATGCGTGGGTCGCCGCCAGCACGCGTCCGGCGGCCGTGCTGGGGATCGCACAGGCCGCCGGTGTGGCAGTGGGCGCCCCGGCCGACCTCGTGGTGCTGGAGGAGGACGGCACGGTGAGCGCCACGGTGGTGGGCGGCGTGGTCGTCCACGCCGCCTGAGCGGGTGGGTCAGACCTCGTCCCAGTGGGGCGCGAACGGCGGGTCGATCTGCCGGATGTTCTTGGGCAGCTGGTCGATCCGCAGGCGGTGGGCCTGGGTGAGGGCGAAGTCCACCCCGAGGTTGGCGGCGATGTGGTCGCGGTTGGACGAGCGCGGGATGGCGGCGACGTCGCGCTGGTCGAGCAGCCACCGCAGTGCGACCTCGGCCGGGCCACGGTCCACGTCGGCCGCGATCTCGTTCAGGACCGAGTCCTTCATGACCAGCCCGCGGGCCAGCGGGGAGTAGGCGGTCACGAACATCTCGTTGTCACGGCAGGCCTCGAGGACCGCCTCCTGCGACAGGAAGGGGTGGTACTCCACCTGGTTGGTCGCCAGCGGGGCGACGGTCGCGGCCTGGCGGACCTGCGCGGCCGTGTAGTTGGACACGCCGATGGCACGCGTGAGGCCACGTTCGCGGGCGGTGTCGAGGTCCGAGACGACCTGCTCGATCGGGGCGTCGTGGCTGGGCCAGTGGATCAGCAGCAGGTCGACGTGGTCGAGGTCGAGCCGCTTGAGGCTGGCCTCGGCGGACCCGACGACGTCGTCGGCGTCCTCGGGGGCGACCTTGGTGGTCACCACGATGTCGTCGCGGTCGACGCCCGAGGCGCGGATCGCCGCTCCCACGGCCTCCTCGTTGCCGTACATCGACGCCGTGTCGATGTGGCGGTAACCGAGGTCGAGGGCGTCGGCGACGCCCCGCTCGGCGTCCTCGGGGGACAGCTCGAAGGTGCCGAAGCCGAGGGACGGGGCCGTCAGTCCGTTGCCGTGGACGGTGCCGGAGAAGAGCGGGCTCATGCGGATGCCTTCCTGCGCCACAGGTGGGCGCCTCGATGCAGGCTGCGTCGGGATGGCCTCGTCCGTGGTCCGGGACCAACCGCGGCCGCGGACGGGGCCGCCGGGGTGGTCAGCCGGTCAGGGCGGCCAGCGCCTCGTCGATCGGGGTGTCCCCGCCGACGACCTCGACCACGTGCCCAGCGGTCCGCGGGTCGCCGAGCACGGCGGCGAGCACCGCGGCCACGTCGTCGCGGGGGATCTCGCCCCGGTCGACGTGCCGTGCGAGCTGGACGGTGCCGCGCCCCTCGTCGTCGGTCAGGCGGCCGGGGCGCACGATCGTCCAGTCGCGGTCGGAGTCCATCACGGCCTGGTCGGCGCGTGCCTTGGCCCGCAGGTAGACGCTGAACACCTCGTCGTCCTGGGGTGGGTCGTCGGTCCCCATGGCCGACACCATGACGTACCGACGGACCCCGGCGACCTGCATGGCGGTGAGGCACCGCAGCGCCGCCCCGAAGTCCACCGTCTCCTTGCGCGCCGCACCCGAGCCCGGGCCGGCGCCCGCTGCGAACACCAGCGCGTCAGCGCCCGCGATCGCCTCCTCGATGTCGGTGGTCTCGGCCGCCTCGAGGTCCAGCACGACGCCCTGCGTGCCGTCCTCGGCGAGGTCCGGGACGTGGTCGGGGTTGCGCACCAGGCCCACCACCTCGTGGCCGTCGGCGACGAGCCGGCGAGCCAGGAGGCGAGCGATCTGGCCGTGGGCTCCGGCGATGGCCACGCGCACGTGAGGGTCCTTGGTCGCGTCCGGGATGTCGTTCGAACCTAGGCACTCGTCGTGTCGGTAGGCCGGACGAACCCGGACGAACGTCCCAGGTGCACCAGTCCCAGCCGCTCGTACCAGTGCAGGGGCCAGTCGTCGGCCTCGGCGGTGAGGACCACCAGGTCCACGTCGCCGGCGACGGCGAGCGCACGCGCGAGCAGGGCCCGGCCGAGTCCCCGTCCCTGGGCGTTGGGGTGCACGTCGAGCTCCTCGACCTGGGCGGCGTCGGGACCGGGGAACACCCGGACCCCGCCGACGGGGCGGTCGCCGTCGAGGGCGGCGAGCACGCGCGCCCCGGCGGCCTGTTGGGCGTGCGCCAGCCAGACCAGCTGCTCCACGAAGGCGGGGTCCGGAGCGTCGTCCGCGCGCAGGCGTCGTACCAGCGTCCGGGTCAGGTCGTCGTCGGCCTCCACGATCGTGATGTCGCGGGGCGCGTCCAGCGTGCCGCCGGGCCACCGCAGCACGACGGTGTCGGCCCGCTGCAGCCCTCGCCCCGCGAGGTCCTGTTCCCAGCGGTCGGCGTCGTCCGGGTCGCAGTACAGGCGGCGGTGGGCCACCCCCCGACCGCCGAGCTCCGCGTCGAGCAGGTCGGCCACGTCCTCGCCCGCCAGCTCCGGGGCGGGGTCGAGCAGCACCGCGTTGTGGTCGCGGACCCGCGGGACCGGGGCGGTGAGGAGGGTGGTCCCGACGACGCGGCCGCCGACCTGCACCGGCGCGGCTGTGGTCGCCAGCCTCCGCAGCCAGTCGTGCTCGAGGGCGTGGGCCCGTGCGAGGTCGTCCATCGCGGTCCTTGCTGCGGCGCGCAAGCGTAGGACGTGGGGAGGAACGACGGCCGGCCCCGGCGAACCTGGATACCGACCGGTTTTTCAGGAGCCCTCATGTCGCCCGTCCTCCGTCGCATCGTCCTCGTGGTCACCACCGGGGCGCTCACGGCCGTCGCCGCCCTCGGCGTGGCCGCCACTGGCCCCGTCGGGGTCGACGTCGCCGACGTCCTCACCCCGCGACGCCCGCCCCGCCGGCGATGGCCGACACCGTGGACCCGTCCGGGGCGCAGGGGCAGCGCCGGGGCAACGGCAACGGCAACGGGAACGGAGGCAACGACGACGGCACGGACGACGCCCTCGGGGCACCCCTGCCCGCCGACGCCTCGGTGGTGCAGGTCGGGGCCGCGTCCCGTTCCATCGCCCCGCAGGTCCCCGAGGGTGCGACCTGGGAGACCGACTACGACGCCTGCGCCGTGCTCGCCCCCAGCACGCTGGAGGCCATCGGCGGCGGCGACCTGTCGCTGCTCGACCACGTGGCGTCCACGGGCACGCCGTGGCCCGAGAACCCCGACTGCCTCTACATGGGCGGATACGGGATCGGGCCGATGTTCCCGATCACGACCTTCGACGAGGTGTACGGCCTCGGCGTGCGCGGCATGGCCGTGAAGGACGCCGAGGGCGACGCGCTGGTGCTGGTGATCGTGGACGGCGAGGGCTGGTTCTGGGACTACGCCTCGAAGTGCGACGACTGCGGCATCAAGCAGATCAGCGAGCGCATGGGGAAGGAGCTGGAGATCGACCCGTCCGGCATCGTCATCGCCGCCACCCACTCCCACACCTCACCGGACTTCATCGGCGGCTGGGGCTTCGTGCCCGACTGGTACATGCAGCAGGTCACGTCGACGATCGAGGACGTCATCCGGACCTCGGTCAACGAGGCCGTCCCGGCGGTGCTGGAGGTTGGCGAGGAGCGCGCCCGCGAGCACAACCACGAGCGCCGCGACACCTACCGGGCGGCCGAGGAGCAGCAGGTCGGGTGGCTGCGCGCCCTGGCCGTGCGCGACGGCCGGTACGTCGTGGACGCCGATCGTGACGCCCCGGCCGTGGTCGCCACGCTGGGCGGCTACGCGGCGCACCCGACCACGCGGGACCACGAGTCCGGCGTCGCGGACCCGGACTGGGTGGGCCGCTTCGAGCAGCGCCTGGAGCAGCGGTTCGGCGGCGTCGGCCTGCACATGATGACGGGCCTGGGGAACATGTCGACCTCCGGCGGCACCGACATGGGCGTGGCGCTGGCGAACGAGCTGCCGGCCGCCGGTGACGGCACGATCCTGACCGACACCGACATCCGCACCACCCGCATCACCTACCGGCAGCCCGCGACCAACGTGCCGCTGACGGCCCTGGCCACGCCCGGGTTCTTCGACCACCAGTTCGACCCGATCCCCGCCCAGGTGGTCACCGGCGAGCATCCCGACACCGCCCCGTGCACGTCGGCGTCGGTGTTCAGCGCCGAGGTGCCGGTCGCGGCGGCGATGATCGGTGACGGGCTGGCCGTGACCACGGGGCCGGGCGAGCTCTTCTCCAACCTCACCAACACCATCAAGGAGAAGTCCCCGGCGGCGGTGACCCTGCCGCTGGCGCAGGCCAACGACGCGCTGGGCTACATCCCGCAGAGCTTCGAGCTCAACCCGGTCGGCCAGCAGGGCCTCGGCTTCGCGTTCGGCGGGTTCGCCTTTTCAACTACGAGGACAGCTACGCCATCGACCGCTGCTTCGGTGACATGGTGCTGGAGACCACGCTCGACCTGCTCGCGGGCCTGGCCACGAAGTAGAGCGGCGCGGCGACGGCCAGCACGGCGGCGCCGACGACCATCGCCGTGGTGATCGAGGTGCGGTCGGCCAGCGCCCCGAGGGCGATCCCCCCGATCGCCCCGGCCGGCATCGCCACCATGGAGTTGACCGACAGGACCGTGGTGCGGTGCGGACCGTCCACCTCGCGGTGCAGCATCGCCTGGTGGACGGGGTTGGCCGCGCCGTGGATCGCGTAGGTGCCGACGTAGCCGGCGACGATGTCCACTGGTCCGGCGGCCAGGCCCATGCCAAGGACCGTCAGCCCCTGGCCGACCCGCATTGCGGCGGCGGTCGGGGCGGACCCGAACCGTCGGGCCAGTCGCGGGACCAGGCCCGCGGCCAGCGCGCTGGCGACCCACGCGGCCGCCCCGACCGGGCCGAGCAGGGACGCGGCACGGTCTGCCGACCCCACCACCTGCTCGAGCCGGGGCGGCACCAGGTTCTCCCGGTCACCATGCCGAAGCCCCAGAACAGCTCGACCGCCACCAGCGCCAGCAGCGCCCGCGAGTGGCGCACGACCCGGACCCCGTCGGCCACGACGGTCGGGACCTGGCGCACGGTGCGGGCCAGGCCGCGCATCCCCACGGGGGCGCGGACCTCGGTCATCAGCGTGGCCAGCATGGCGATCTCGACGACCCGCAGCGCCAGGTAGACCAGCAGGGGCCCGACCAGCGGGTCGACCCCGGGGAAGGGGGCCACGGCGACCAGCACCGACGACGCCACCGACCCGAGGGCGATGGCGCCCCCGAGCGCGGCACCCGCGTGGCCCAACCCCGCCTCGATGTCGGCGTCGGGGTCGGCGGCCAGCGCGGCGTCGACGTACCAGGCGTCCAACGGCCCCGACTCCAGCGCCCGGTACACGCCCTGCAGTGCCCACACGAGCAGCAGCAGCGACAGCGACCGGCCCCAGAACGCGAACACGGCGACGGCGACGAGGTCGACCGCCGTGGCACCGAGCAGGACGGGGCGGCGCCCCACTGCGTCAGCCAGCCCGCCGGTGGGCAGCTCGAGGCACAGCACGACCAGCCCCTGGGCCGCCGCGACCACCCCGATCTGGGTCAGCGTGAAGCCGCGGCCGGTCGTGATCAGGATGATCACCGGGATGAACAGGCCGGTGGGCAGCCAGCGCAGGCCGCGGAGCAGCAGGAAGCGTCGGCGGACCGATCGCGCGTCGAGGGCGGTCACAGCGTCGGCTCCGCGGAGCCGTTGTCGTCGTGGTGGCAGCTCACAGCGTCGGCTCCGGGTAGGGGGACGAGGCGTACAGGACGGTGACGCGCTCGGCGCCCGGGGCGTCGTGGTCCGCGGGCGTGCGGTAGCGCTCGATGACCGCGTGGATGTCGTCGTTGAGCGCCCGCAGCCGCTCCGGCGTCAGGTGCAGCTCGGCGTCGCCGATGTCGCTGGCCGCGAGCCACGCGGGGTCCCACGTGTCGCGGGCGGCCAGCGCTTCGTCCATCCATCGCCCGTGCACGCGGGTGACCTGGCCCAGCAGCAGCGTGTCGGCGGCCCAGTCGTCGGGGTCGTCGCGGAACTGGACGACGACCACGAGGTCGTGTCGTGGGCCGCCCGCCAGTACCGGTCCCGGGCCGTGGAGTGGTCGGGGTCGTCCTCGATCAGGCCCACCTCGGCGAGCTGCCGCAGGTGGTAGCTGGTCTGGCCCGAGTTGGTGTCGAGCCGCCGGGCCAGCTCGGTGGCCGTCGCCGGCCCGAACAGCCGCAGCGCGGCGAGCAGGCGCAGCCGCAGGGGATGGGCCAGGGCACGCAGCCGTTGGCTGTCGAGCCGGACCCGCCCCGTCGGGGCGTCAGGGTAGTGGCCGGACGGGAGGCGGGGGTGGTGTAGTCGGTGTCCATGGATCGCACACTATCTCTGCAGAGAAATTCTGCAAAGAGATTGTGCGGTCGTCGCCCACCGCGCGGTAGGTGGGTCGTCCTGGCCGAGGAGGCGTGCGAGGACGACGGCCGGGTCCTGGGGGACCGGGGCGTCCTTGAGGTCCGCGAGGGAGGCGAACACCGCGGAGCGCAGCGTGACGGCCAGCGCCTCGGCCAGCTCCTCCATCTCGCCGACGAAGCGCCAGGCCTTGCGGTGCACCGAGCCGGCCACCGCGTCCGACCGCTCCCGCACCCCGTCCAGGCCGTGGGCCCAGGCGTCGAGGACCGCCGGCTCCACGCCCTCGGCCCGGGCGTAGGCACGCATGGCGAGCAGCAGCGCCGCGGAGCCCTTGGTCCAGCCCGCGAACCCGACCTTGACCGCCGACGCGGCACCGACGTCGCCGTCGAGCACCACCGGGGCGGGGCGCCCCGTCGTGAACCACGCCCCGACCTCGGCGGCGCGGGACCCCGACAGGTACAGCCGGGTCGTGCCGGGCTCGTCGGATGGTGCCCCGGTCCACGAGCCCGGCCACGTGAAGCGCTCCGCTGCAGCAGAGCGCCGCCGAGACCCGGCTGGCGTGGCCAGTTCACGAATCGCCACCGTCGCAGCCCAGCTGCCCATCTCGCCCGGGTGGACGATCCCGATGTGTGCCACGATCGTGCCTCGTCGTCGATGATCGGACACGGTGCCACCCGCGGGGCGTCGGCGCCGAACCACGAGCATGCGCAAGGACACGAGCTGCCCGACCTGCCGGCACGAGGTGCCGGCGGGGCGCTGGTGCAACCGGTGCGGCGGACCGATCGCCGACCTCGTCGCCCCGCCCCGGGCCCGTCGCCGGTGGCTCGTCCCCCGCCGCCGGAGGGACGGCCGTCGCGGCGGCACTGGCCGCGGTCGTGGTGCTCGGCCGCCCCGACGCCGCGCCGACGGCGGCACCCACGGCACTCGACGACACCGCGGTCGTCCTCGCCGAGGACCCGCCCGCCCCGCCCTTGCCGACGCCGACCCGACCGACGTCCCCGCCGCTGCCCCCGAGCCAGCGCGTCGACGTGATCTGCTCGGACCTGCGCGTCCGATCCGTGCCCGTGGACGCGGTGTCGAGCACCGTCCCGGGCGAGCTCGTGGAGCTGTCCGCGGGCACCTGCGTGGTCATGGACCAGCCCGGTGTCGTCGTCCCCTGAGCCCACCCCGAGAAGGACCTGCCCATGGACCTCGACCGTGCCCTCACCTTCGTGGCCGCCCGCCGCGCCGGAGTACCTGCTGACCCTGCGCCACAACGGCCGGCCGCAGGCGTCGAACATCATGTACGGCTTCGACGACGGGGTGGTGCGGGTGTCGGTGACCGACGACCGGGCCAAGACCGCCAACCTGCGTCGTGACCCCCGGGCGAGCCTGCACGTCACCAGCGACGACTTCTGGCAGTACGTGGTGCTCGAGGGCGACGCCGAGCTGTCGCCGGTCGCCAGCGAGCCCGGTGATGCGACCTGCCGCGAGCTGCGGTCGGTGTACCGGTCCATCCAGGGCGAGCACGACGACTGGGACGAGTACGACGCCGCGATGGTCCGCGACTGCCGGCTCGTCATCCGGCTTCGCCCCGCCCACGCCTACGGCCTCGTGCGCGACGAGTAGCGTCCGCCAGGTCGTCCCGCCCCGTCCCCACCCGGAGTCCGTCGTGCGTCTCAATTCCCGAGTGTGCTGCTGCTGGACCGTGCCCGCCGGGCGCTGGGCGGCTCGATCGAGGACATGTCGCTGGAGGAGATCCAGCGGTCGCGGGTGACCCGGCTCCCGCACGTGCCCGGGCTGGACCCGGTGGTCCAGCGCCTCGGGCTGGCGCTGTTCGGCCACCCGCGGCGCGACGTCGCCATCGAGACGCGGACCGTCGGTGGCGCCGCAGGCGAGCTGGCCGCACGGGTCCACCGCCCACCGGGGGTGGCCGCCGACGCCCCGCTGGTGGTGTGGTTCCACGGCGGGGGCTGGGTGCTGGGGGGACCGGCCCAGTACGACTGGGCGTGCTCGTCGATCGCCGAGGACGCCGGGGCGCTGGTGGTCGCCGTGGACTACCGCAAGGCCCCCGAGCACCGCGCTCCCGCGGCGACCGAGGACGCGATCGCGGCCACGCGGTGGATCGCGGACCACGCCGCCGAGCTCGGGGCCACGGGGCCGCTGGTGGTCGCGGGGGACAGCGCGGGTGGGAACCTGGCGGCGCTGGTCGCGATCGCCGCGCGCGACGCCGGTGACCTCGACGTCGCGGGACAGGCGCTGGTCTACCCGGGCGTGGACCTGACCACGTCGTTCCCGTCGATCCGCGAGCTGGCGGACGCCCCGATCCTCACCCGGGAGGACATCGACGCCTTCCGCGGGCACTACCTCGCCGACGAGGTCGACCCGGCCGACCCGCGCGTGTCGCCGTGGTTCGTCGACGACCTGGCCGGCGTGGCCCCCGCCCTGGTGCAGACCGCCGAGCACGACCCGTTGCGCGACGAGGGGACCGCCTACGCCGACCGCCTCGCCGCGGCCGGTGTGTCCACCCGCCACACCCGCTA
>CAWCLK010000047.1:0-29731 GCA_963796225.1 uncultured bacterium | reverse complement strand
GGCGCCGGCTGGCAGATCGCCGAGACCGGCTACACGCGCACCTACGAGCTGATCCAGCCCTGGGCCGAGCACGCCACCATGACCGCGTCGGCGTGGCAGACCGGCGGCCGGACCACGCTGCCGTACTAGGTACGACCAGGACCGAGTCATCCGTCGTCGGGCTCCGGCCACCGGATGCGGATGTGCCGGTCGGTGGGCAGGCCCTTGAGGTGCTTGGGGGGCAGGCGGGAGCGCTGCCAGTCGTCCGCCAGCGCCTCGGAGGCCTCGTTGGTGACCAGGAGGCTGGTCGGGAACGCGAGGTCGGTCAGGCGCGCGGCGGTGTTCACCGTGGTGCCGACGTAGTCGCCCTCGCGGACCAGCACCTCGCCGTAGGCCATCCCGGCGCGGCGTTCCACGTCGACCAGCTCGGGGTGGTCGGCCTCGACCACCCGCAGCAGGGCCGAGGCCACCAGGTCCGGCGACCCGCCGACGAGCAGCACCGCGTCGCCGATCGTCTTGGCCAGCAGCACCTCACCGACGTCGTCGACCACCGCGGCGGCGGTGTCCTCGAAGGCGGTCAGCACCACCCCGACCCCCTCCGGGTCCGTCTGGGCCGACAGGCGCGTGAAGCCCACGAGGTCGACGAAGCCGACGGCCATGGTCGGGTGTCGTTCGGTGTCCCCGGCGACCTGGCTGACGACGTCGGACTCGAGCAGGCGCAGCAGCGCGGCCCGGTAGTCGGCGCCGAGCTGGCGCTCCACGGCCGGGATCACGGCCTGGGCCATGGTGCCCAGCTGGTCGCCGAGCTCCTCGGCGACACCGCCCTGCTCGAGGATCTCCCCGACGGCCGCGTCGAGCCGGATGGTGGCGAGGTCGTTGACGACCATCTGCGTGACCAGCCGCAGGCGCAGCCGGAGTGCGCGCTCGACCACCTCGACGTTGGACCGCTCGACGAGGGCGGCGAGATCGTGGGCGTAGGCCACGTCGGCCTCGCCGTAGGCGTCGTCGACCGCCAGTCGCTGGGCGGCGGCGAACAGTCGGCGCAGGTCCTCGACGTCCAGGTCGCTGGCGTCCGCCACGGCCTCCAGCGGCCGGGTTCGGTCCTGCGCCAGCGCGTCGCGGACCCGTCCGAGGATCCTCGACGCCGCGTCGTGCTCGTCGGTCACGCGGGGTCCTGGCGTCGGTGGCCGTGGAGCCTACGACTCGGGCGTCACGCGTCCGCGATCACTTCCAGGAGCTCATCCCCGTACCGCTCCAGCTTGTTCGGGCCGACGCCGGGGCAGCGCGACAGCTCGGGCAGCGTGTCCGGGGCGCGCCGGGCGATCTCGCGCAGGTGGGTGTCGTTGAAGACGATGTAGGGCGGGACCTGCTGCTCGCGGGCCTGCCCGGTGCGCCACGCCCGCAGCGCCTCGAACCGCACGGCGTCGGCACCGTCGAGCTGGTCGTCGCCGCCGGGCAGCAGCCGCCCCGACCCCGCCCCGCCGGCGTCGCGCCCCGCGGGTGGCGGCGTGACGCGGGTGGCCTGCAGCTCGAGCCGGACGCGATCGCCGTCGACCCGCACCGGGGCGTCCAGGGCCAGCGGGGCCCACGCCCCGCCGACCTCGACCACCAGCGCCCGCTCAGTGCCGTACCGGTCGGTGCGCACGATCGTGGCCGGCACCCCGCCGGGGGCCGTGAGCGCGGTGCCCGGGGCGGCGGCCACCACGGGCACGCCGTCGGCGCCGGGGCGTGGGGGACGGGCCATGTCGGCGGTGGGGGTGCGGGGCGCGGGGGCGGGGCGGCGTTCCGGCGGGTCGTGGCGCAGCTCGTCAACGAACGGGGAGGTGGAGGTGCGGTCGCTGACCACGGTGACGGTCTCGCGGCAGCGGGTCACGGCGACGTGGAAGACGCGGCGTTCCTCCTCCTCGTCCTCGGCGAGCCGATGCGGCATGAGCCCCTGGTTGGCGGCGAAGACCACGACGTGGTCCCACTCCATGCCCTTGACGCGGTGCACCGTCGACAGCACGACCCCGTCGTCGTCGCCCGGCTGCCGGAGCGCCTCCACGAGCCACTCGCGGAAGGTCACCGGGTCGTCGTGCAGGGCGGCGAGCTGGTCGAGGGCGTCGAGGTCGTCGCCGTGGCTGGAGCCCTCGGGCCGGGACTTGGCCGAGTCCAGGGTGGCCATGGCCTCGCCCAACCCGACGTGATTGCGGATCAGCCACAGCACCCGCGCTGTGTCCGCCCCGTCGGTGATCGCGTCGGTCAGCACCTGCAGGTCGTCGAGGTAGCCGCGCCACCGGTCGGCGTGCGTGGTCGAGAGGGTGTCCTCGATCGCGCGGAGCTGGTCCATGGAGAACCGTGGGCCCCGCAGCAGCTCCGAGACGGCCGACTTGACCTTGCGGGACGGCCGGTTGAGCGTGTCGAACAGGTCCTCGCGACGCAGGCGTTCCGGGTCCAGGCCGAGCCGCAGGTACGCCAGCGCGGTCCGGACCCCGGTGCGGCCGACCACGTCGGCGGACAGCGGGGCGGTGCGAGGGATCCCGGCCTCGCCCAGCGCCACCTGGACCGGCAGCAGCGTGGCGTTCACGCGGGCCAGCACCGCGATGTCGCGCGGGTGCGCCCCGGCGGAGAGGCGGTCCTCGATGGTCGCCACCGTGCGCGCCGCCATCGCCCCGGCGTCGACCCCGTGGATCGCCACGCCGGCCTTCCAGCGGTCGCCGGGGGTGGTCGGGGCGGGCTCGGTGCGCCCCGCCCGGATGACCTTGTCGACGCGACGACGGTTGTGGGACAGCACCCGACCGACCTGGCCGACGACCTCGGGCGGGCACCGGTAGTTGACCTCGAGCGGGTGGGGGACCGCTCCGGGGAACTCGGCCGCGTAGTCGATGAGGTAGCCGGGGTCGGCCCCGGCGTAGCCGTAGATCACCTGGTCGTCGTCGCCGACCGCGAAGACCTGCAGGCTGGGCGAGGCGACCAGCCGCACCAGCAGGTGGAACGCCGGGGTGAGGTCCTGGAACTCGTCGACGAGCAGGTGGGTGCCGACCTGCTGGACGTGGGCGCGCAGCTCGGCGTTGGTGAGCAGCAGCTCGATGGCGTGGAAGATCTGCTCGTCGAAGTCCATCGCGTCGCGGCGGTCGAGCTCGGCCCGGTAGCGGCGGAACACGTCGTCGAAGTCGTCGAGCTCGTACTCGACCCCGACGGTGTCGGGGTGGCGGAGCCCGAGCCGGACCTCGGTGAGCGCGTCGAGGTAGGGCTGGAACGGGTCCTGGTTGGGGATCTTGGCGGTGCGGACCAGCCGGTCGAGGATCGCGCGCTGCTGGCGTTCGTCGATCAGCGTGCGGCGCTGCTCGAGGTTGCAGATCCACAGGCCGAGCGAGTGCAGCGTCCGGACGTTCGCCCGCAGGTCACCCAGCCGGTCGCGCATCTCCTGCGCGGCGCGGGTGTTGTAGGCCACGGCCGTGACCAAACCCGGCTCGACCCGACGGTCGCGCAGCAGGTGGCGCAGCCGGGCCGTCAGCACGCGGGTCTTGCCCGACCCCGCCGGGGCGATCACCCGCGCAGGACCCGACGCGTGGGCCACCGCGTCGAGCTGGTCGTCGGCGAGGTCGTCGCTCGGCGCCCCGCCACCCAGCACCCGCAGCGGGAAGCGGTCGGGGGCGCGCCGGTGCAGGCGGATCGTCTCCCGGTGCAGCAGCCCCGGGGCCGTGCCGTCGGGCCCTGGGGGGAGGCCGGCCACGGGCCCCCGGGGCCCGCCGTCGCACCAGGCGGGGCGGGGCCCGTCACGCGTGTCGACCACGACGTCGTGGGTCGCTCCGTCCCCGGGCTGCGCCCCGCCCCGCACGGCCAGCTCGGCGTCCCACCAGACCGGGGCGCGGTCGGCACGCCGGGCGTCGTAGCTGTTGGCCCACACGAGGAAGGCCAGCCGTTCCCGCAGGAACGTGAACCCGCGCGGCAGGTCCCACGGGGCGCGGTCGTCGACCTCGGGGCGCTGGAGCTCGGCGTTGTCGGCCACCAGCTCGATCACCGTCGGCTGCCGGTGCACCCACCGGGCATGCAGGAACGCAACCGCCGGTCCCGGGTGGGCCAGCACGGTGTCGTCGACGACCAGGCGGGGCGCATCCGGGTCGAAGCCTTCCGGCGTCGGCGCCCCGGCCCCCACGATCACGTTGCGTCCGAGCGCGGCGGGGCCCGGGAACGGGGTCGGGGCGGGGGACGTGGCCATCGCTCGCGGAGGCTAGGGCACCGCCCCGGCACCGCCCGGCGCCCTCCACACGGCGGGGCGCCGTCGCAGGGTGGTCCTCGTACTGGGGGCATGGATGCAGCTCTGGCCCCGGTCGTGCCCCCAGTGCAGGTCGGGGCGGGGCCCGGGAGTCGTACTGGGGGCATGGATGGGGCTCTGGCCCCGGTCGTGCCCCCAGTAGGGTCCGCAGCGCTGTGACCCCCGCTGAGCAGGCCCGCTGGATGGGCGAGGCGATCGCCGAGGCCGAGGCCGCCGCGGCGCACGACGACGTGCCGATCGGGGCGGTGGTCGTGCACGACGGGGCGGTGGTCGGCCGAGGGCACAACCGGCGCGAGGCCGACCAGGACCCGACCGCCCACGCCGAGGTGCTGGCGCTGCGCCAGGCGGCCCACGCACTGGGACGGTGGCGGCTGGACGACTGCACGCTGGTGGTCACCCTCGAGCCGTGCGCGATGTGCGCCGGGGCGACCGTGCTGGCCCGGCTCGGGACGCTGGTGTTCGGGGCGGACGACCCCAAGGCCGGGGCGGTCGGGGCGCTGTGGGACATCCCCCGCGACCCGCGGCTGAACCACGTGGTCGAGGTGGTGCGGGGCGTGGAGGCCGACGCGTGCGGCGAGCTGCTGCGGACGTTCTTCCGGGCCCGGCGCGGGTCACCGCCGTCCGAGGGCAAGTAGCGTCGGGACGGACCCGACCGCTGGTGTCGACCCCGGGAGCGCTCGCATGGACCACCTCGACGGCTGGCGCACCGAGGTGGGCCGGTTCGCGGACCTGCTCGACGAGGCCGACCTCGACGCCCGCGTACCCGCCTGTCCCGACTGGGACGTCGCCGACCTCGCGTACCACCTCGGCTGGGTGCTGGACCGCTTCCGCCAGATCGCGGGCGAGCGGATGACCGAGAAGGACCAGGTCCGCGAGGTCGTCTCGATCGAGCGCCCCGCCGACGACGGGGCGCTGCCCGGCTGGTTCCGCCAGCGCATGGCCGAGATGGACCGGGTGCTGGCGGGCCTGGAGCCGCACGACCCGGTGTGGAACTTCACCCGCGCCCCGCACGACGGGGCGTGGGTCCTGCGCCGCATGCACCACGAGGCCGCGGTGCACCGCCACGACCTCGAGGAGGCCCTGCACGGGGCGACCACCCCCATCCCCGACGACGTCGCCGCGGACGGGGTCGCCGAGGTCATGGGCGTGCTGTCCACCGCCGGGACCCGCTGGGAGGGCGAGCAGCGCGCCACCATCCAGGTCACCGAGGACACCACGGGGCGCACTTGGCGGCTGCGCCTGGAACCCGGCGAGCGGGCCACCACCGACGACATCACCGAGGGCGCCGCCGACGTCATCATCCACGGGGCGGGCCAGGACCTGCTGCTCGCGCTGTGGCGTCGCCGACCGCTCGACACCGTGACGATGACCGGTGACGAGGTGCTCGCGAACGAGGTGCTGGCCGCCATCGGGAGGTAGTGCGGGTCGACCGCAGCGCGGGGCTCAGCGGGCGGTGCGCCAGCGTGCCGAGCGGCGGCGGGCGAGCACGCCGGCCCCCGACGTCACCGCGGCGGCGCCCATCCACAGGACCGCGCTGGGGCCACCCGGTCGGCGAGCCGGTGTGGCCCGCAGCAGGCGGTCGTGCCGTGACGCGTTCGCCAACCGGGCCTGCGTCTCGGCGGGCCCCGCGTCCACGACCCCGGGTGCGGGGGGCGCCAGTCCCGGGGCCGGCGCCGGCGCCGCAGCGGGCGCTGCGGCGGGTGCCGGCGCGGGGGCGGGTGCCGGGGCAGCCGCAGGCGCCGGGGCGGGTGCCGGTGCGGGCGCTGGCGCGTTCGCGGGCGCCGGCGCGTTCACGGGTGCCGGTGGCGGTGGTGGGCCCGGGGCCGGTGGTGGGGCGCCGGCGAGCTCGACCGCGGCCTTCTCGGCAGGCGCCGGTGGGCCCGCACAGGCGATCGTGGTGGTGGCGGTGGCCACGACCTCGCCCCGCACGCTCGCGCGCACCGGCACGGTGACGTCGTCGCCGGCCTGGTCCTCCGTGCAGGCGAGCACCACCCGCCACGTCAGTGCCTGGTCCGAGGCGAGGTCCACGGCGCGGTAGTCACCGTCGGGCGTGACCTCGACGACCGCCCCGTGGGGCTCGGCCTCCAGCACGACCGGAGCCTCGACGCGCTGGGCCAGCACCAGGCCGACCAGCGGGCCGCGGAGGTCGTTGACGCGCGCCCCGTCCTGCTCGCGGATCGTGCACACGAGCGGGTCCCCGGCCGCGAGGTCGGCCTGCCCGTCGCCGTTGCAGTCGGTGCCGCCGGCCGGGGCGCGCCCGCCGGTGCCCCCGGCCCAGCGCCGCAGGTCGGCCACCGTGGCGTCGGCGATCTGCTGCTGGACGTGGCCGTCCGGGTTGATGCACCCGGTCGACATGGTGCCCTCCGGCGGCCGGACCACCCCGACGCCGACCACCGCGACGCCTGCACCCGACAGGCGGCCGAGCACGGTCGGCTCGCCGGGCGCGACCGGGTCGCCGGTGTTCGCCCGGGTGGGGTTGCCCTCGCAGTCGGGAGCGGCGTCGCGCCCGTAGGGCTCGTCGGTGATCATGACGGCCACGCGCTGCGCCCCGCGGCGCCACGTCGCCTGTTGCCCGGGGTTCACGCCCCGCCCCGAGGGCGGGTCGACGATCCCCGCCCCGGTCACCATCTGGTCGAGCGCCGTGAGGTGCGGCTCGTTGTCGTTGGCCTCGTGGGTGACCATGGACTTCAGCTGGAACAGCAGCTCGTCGCCGAGGGGCGCGATGTCCTGGCGGCGCCGGTAGCGCAGGCCCGGGTCCCCGCCGCCGGTGCCGGCGTCCTGGAACTCGGCCAGACCGAAGGCGGCATCGACCCCGGACGCCTGCAGCTGGTTGGCCACGTCGTAGATCCCGTCGGCCAGCCCGTCGATGGTCGCGTCCATGGAGCTGGACGAGTCGACGAGGAAGAAGACGTCCACCGTGCGCGTGGTCGCCGGCAGGCGCAGCTGGTGGACGACGGTGGCGCGCTCGCCGGGCTCCAGCTCCAGCCGCGAGCTGGCCGGTGTCAGCGACGCGCCGCCCCCGGCGGCCCGGGCCTGCGCCACCAGTGGGACCATGGCCGCGGCGACGACGACGGCCGTGCCGAGGGCCCGTCGCCAGCTCCTGCGAGGCACCGTCACGCCGTCGCGACGTCGGGCAGGTACTCGGCCAGCGCGAGCCCGTCGATGGTCTCGTGCTCCAGCAGGGCGTCCACCAGCCGGTCGACCGCCTCCCGATGGGCGGTGACGGTGGCCTCGGCCTGCTCGCGGGCCCGGGCGAGCAGTCCGTCCACGGCGCGGTCGACCTGGGCGTGGAGGTCGGGGGACAGGTCGGCGAGCTGCTCCTCGATGCCGAGGTGCACGTCGACGGTCGGCCGCAGCAGACGGCGCACCCCGATCTCGTCGGCCATCCCGTGCCGGGCGACGATCGCCATCGCCAGGCCGGTCGCCCGTTCGATGTCGTCCTCGGCTGCGGTCGAGGTCTCACCCAGCAGGACCTGTTCGGCACCCAGCCCGGCGAGCGTGGTGGCCAGCTGGCGCTCGAGCTCGGAGCGTGCGACGACCGCGGCGTCGTGCGTGACGTCCGTGAGCCCCAGCCCGGGTCCGCGCGCGACCACCGAGACCCGGTGGAGGCGGTCGCCGAACCCGAGGGCGGCGGCGACCACCGCGTGCCCGGCCTCGTGCACCGCGACCCGATGGCGCTCGGCGTCGGTCATCAGGTGGCCACGCGACGACGTGCCGCCCATCACCCGCAGGACGGCCTCGCCCAGCTCGTCCGGGCCGACCTCGGTGCGGGTGGCCCGCACGGTCAGCAGCGCCGCCTCGTTGATCACGTTGGCCAGGTCCGCCCCGGTGAAGCCTGGCGTGCGGCGGGCGAGGTCGCCCCAGTCGACGTCCGGCGAGATCGGACGGCTGCGGGCGTGCAGGCGCAGGATCTCCTCGCGGGCGGCCAGGTCGGGTGGCTGGACGTGGATGTGCCGGTCGAACCGGCCCGGGCGCAGGAGCGCCGGGTCGAGGATGTCGGGGCGGTTGGTCGCCCCGATGACGACCAGGCCGCTGCCCGTGGCGAAGCCGTCGAGCTCGACCAGCAGCTGGTTGAGGGTCTGTTCGCGCTCGTCGGAGCCGCCGGCACCGGCCATGCCGCCCCGGCGGCGACCGAGTGCGTCGAGCTCGTCGACGAACACGATCGCGGGCGCCGTGGTGCGCACCCGCGCGAACAGGTCACGGACACGCGCGGCGCCGACCCCGACGAGGGACTCGACGAACTGCGCCCCGGCCACCGAGTAGAAGGGGACGCCCGCCTCGCCGGCGACGGCCCGGGCCATCAGCGTCTTGCCGGTCCCGGGGGGCCCGAACAGGAGCACGCCCTTGGGCGGCGTCGCGCCGAGCTGTGCGTAGCGTTCGGGGGCACGCAGGTACTCGACGACCTCGCGCAGCTCGACCTCGGCCGCGTCGACGCCGGCCACGTCGGCGAACCCCACGCGCGTCGTCCCGGCGGGGTTGCGCGAGTCGGCCAGCCGTCCGAAGTCGACGACCTCGCCGATCCCGTCGGCGCCGCCCTTGCTGCCCGCGAGGAACAGGGCGAAGAGGTTGGCCAGGATCATCAGCGGCAGCAGGACGGTCACCGCCATGCGGATCCGTCCCTTGCCGACCTGGGGGGCCACGTCGACGGGCACGCCGGCCCCCGACAGGTCGTCGATCAGCACGGCCGTGACCGCGTCGGAGCGTGGGTAGGCCACCCAGAAGCGGCTGCCGTCGGCCAGCTCGCCCACCACGACGGCGTCCTCGTCGAGGAAGGTCGTCGCGGTGAGGTCGCCGTCGGACAGGTGGGCGCGAAGGTCCGTCAGGGTGAGCTCGGTCCCGATGGCGTCCGGGGCCAGCGCCGCCAGGGACACGGCGAACACCACGAACAGGGCCACCAGCAGCGCGGCGAGCGTGGCCAGTGTGGTGTGGCGACGACCGCCCAGCCGCGCCCGCAGGGCGGCGACGCCGGTGGTCACACGCTCCCAGGGGGTGGGGCGCGACGCGGGGGAGGCGATGGCGGCCATGAGGTCTCCGGGGTCGGGACGGGACACCGCAGCAGTCGTCTCCCGGACAAGGCGCCAGACGCGGCCCCGGACCCTTCGCCACCCCGGGGGCGGCTTCCTGCTCGCTGGATCCTGTGCACCACGCCCGTGCGCACGTTGCGCGGCTCCCGGTTCGTTGCGCGGGCCCGGCAGGCGTCGACCCGCGGCGCGTCGAAGTGGCCCGCCGGGCTCCCTCCGGCCTCGTCCGCACCACCTCCCGACCATCGGGGTCGACGTGAACCGTGCCCGCATCCTCCTTCCCGTCCTCGCGCTCGCCGCGATCCTCCCACTGCTGCAGGGGGCCGCGCCGCTGCCTCCCTCGCAGGACGTGGAGGCCTTCCTGGACTACGGGTTCCAGGGGGAGGGCCCAGCCCGCGTCGGCGACGTCGACGTGCGGGACCGCGTGGCCCCCACGGCCGCACGCCGTGCCGCCGCGTCCGCGCTCGGGGCGACGGTCCGGTGGAACCGATTCGGGACCCCACAGGTGGTGACCGGCGACGGGACGTGGCTGTCGAGCCCCGCGTCCGGGGCGCCCACCGACGTCGCCCGCGCCTGGGTCGCGGCGCACCGTGACCTGTTCGGCCTGTCGGCTGGCGGGGTCCAGGACCTCGTCGTCGTGCAGGACTCGCCGATGTACGAGTCGCCCGACTGGGCACGGGTGGCGGCGGGGCGCGAGCCAACCGCCGACACCGTCCCGCATGTGGTCCGGTTCGAGCAGCGCCTCGACGGGCTGCGGCCCTTCCGGGACGGGCAGCTCGTCGTCGGCGTCGGTCGCGACGGTCGCATCGCCTGGGCCAGCTCGTCGGTCACGCCCACGACCGAGCTCGCGGGCGCACGCGTCCTGCCCCCCGTCCAGGCCGTGCTGGCGGCAGCCGCGGACGCGGGTGTGAGCCTCGGTGACCTGGCCGTGGTCCCGTCGACCGCGGACGCCACCGGGCGTGCCTTCATCGAGTTCACCTCGAGCGCGACCCCCGACGTCCAGCGCGTCCGACCCGCCTTCCTGCCGGTCCCGGGGGCCGCCTCGCGCCGCGTGTGGGAGGTCACCCTGCTCGACACCCGCCCGGACGCCGACGGCCACGGCAACCCGATCGCGTTCGTCTCCTACGTCGACGCCGAGACCGGCAAGGTCTGGACCCGCAGCAACGAGGTCCACCACCAGGAGGCGCCCGAGCTCGGCACACCGTCCGGCGAGGTCTTCCAGGGCGCCGTCCCGGGCGGGTCGGCCGGCACCTGCGGCGAGGACCACGTGTTCGCCGTGGCGGAGGGCAACGGCACCATCACCGTGTCCGCCACCTCACCGACGCCCGAACCCACCGGCGCGGTCGGGGCCGGCGAACCGGGCACCGGCGACCTGACCATCAAGCTCAGCCACGACGGCGAGGTCGTCGCCACCCAGGACCTCCTGCAGAGCCCCGAGGTGCTGACCTACAGCCCCTCCGGCGGCCTGGACGCCGGTGACTACACCGTCAACGTCTGCCGGTTCAACGCGGGCGAGGTGATCCTCGCCTACGTCGGGACCTTCGAGGCCCAGCCCGGCGAATCGACCGAGTTCACCCCGCCGAAGTGGCGGTCGTTCTTCGGCAACCCGCGCCTGGCCGACTCGCCCGAGCCGTCCGTCGACGTCCGCTCGCTGCTGTGCTGGACGGTCGAGGCCGAGGACCCGTTCGGCTGCGACGTGGACGTGTCGAACATCGCCTCGCGCCTGCCCTGGGACGTCCAGGCCGGCCAGGCGCCGACGCAGACCACCGACGGGAACAACGCCTCGACGGCGATCTCCAACGCGAGCTTCCTGACCCCGGACACCGCGGCCCAGCGCCCCGTCGCGGTCGACCGGAACTACGACTTCGCCTGGAACAACACCTGGAACGAGTCCGCCTGCGACCCGTCCGTGTACGCGACACCCGGGGGCAACGACGACGACGCCTCGGTGACCAACCTGTTCGTCGGGCACAACCGGATGCACGACTGGGCCTACATGCTGGGGTTCACCGAGGTGAACTCGACCATGCAGGTGTCCAACTTCGGCAACACCTCCCCCGACCGCCAGTCCGACCCCGAGCTCGGGTCCGCCCAGGCGGGGCGGGCCACGCCGAACGGTCGTGACAACGCCAACCAGATCTCGCTGCAGGACGGTGTGCCGGGCGTGACCAACCAGTACCTCTGGCAGCCGCTGGCCTCGGCCTTCTACCCGCCGTGCGTGGACGGGGCGTTCGACTTCTCGGTCTACGGCCACGAGTACACCCACGCCATCTCGAACCGGATGACGGGTGGTCCCGACGGGAACCTGTCGGGCTTCCAGGCCGACTCCATGGGCGAGTCGTGGTCCGACCTGGCGGCCATCGAGATCCAGCTCGAGTACGGCGTCGCGCCGCCCGGGCTCGAGTGGGTCATCGGCGCCTACGCCACGGGCGACGGCCAGGCCGGGATCCGCAACTACCCGCTGGACCAGAACCCGCTGCACTACGGCGACATCGGGTACGACACCACCGGCGCCGAGTTCCACGCCGACGGCGAGATCTGGAACGGCGTGCAGTACGAGGTCCGCCGTGAGCTGGTGGACGCCTGGGACGGCGCCTACCCGTCCAGCGACGCGGACCTGCAGGTCCGCTGCGCCCGCGGTGAGCGGGCCTCGGACACCTGCCCGGGCAACCGCCGCTGGATCCAGCTGCTGTTCGACGGGTTCCTGCTGCAGCCTGCAGAGACCAGCATGATCGACGCCCGCGACGCCATCCTGGCCGCCGACCTCATGCGCTACGACGGCGAGAACCAGGAGGTCCTGTGGCGCGCCTTCGCGCGGTTCGGGATGGGGGTCAAGGCCTCCACCAAGGGCGCCGAGGACCAGCAGCCGCGCGCGGACTTCCGCACCCCCTACGGGGGCAACGGGACCGTGCGCTTCACGACACGGGACGTCGGCCAGGGCGTGCCGGACAACCTCGAGGTCTACGTGGGCCGGTACGAGGCGCGTCTGAACCCCGTCGCCGACACCAGCAGCGAGACCAAGGTCGGCGACAGCCTCCGCATGGCGCCCGGGCTCTACGAGATGCTGGCGCGCGCCGACGGCTTCGGGGCGCGGCGGTTCCGGATCCTCGTCGAGCCGGGGGCGGACGCGACCGTGGCGGTCCCCATGCGCCGCAACCTGGCGTCGGTCCACAGTGCGGCCGAGGTCAGCGGCGACGGCGTGAACCTCGAGGGGCTGGTCGACGACACGGAGGCGACCAACTGGGCGTCGCGTGTCGGGGCCGGCACCGCCAGCGAGGGCAAGGGCGAGGGCCAGCAGGTCGAGGGCCGGCAGGTCACCGTCGCCCTGTTCCGGCCCGCCACGATCCGCGACGTCCAGGTCAGCGCCATGACGCGGCCCGGCTGCGAGCCCGACCAGATCACCGGCGTGTGCCCTCCCGACGACGAGACGGGCGAGCCCGACCCGGACCCGGGGCCACAGAACCGGTTCACGCAGCTGCGGTCCTTCGACATCCTCACCTGTGACGCCACGACCGGGGCCGACTGTGACGCGGGTGAGGGCTTCACGAAGGCCTATGCCTCGCCCGACGACGCCTTCCCGGCGGTCAAGCCCCGTCCGCGCGTGCCGCAGGCCAACCTGCGCGGGTTCGAGCTCCCGGCGACCCGCGCGACTCACGTGCGGCTGGTCGTCCGTGACAACCAGTGCACCGGGGCGCCCGACTACCAGGGCGAGGCCAACCCCGACAACGACCCGACCAACGACCCCGACTGCGACGCGGCGAGCCCCAACGCCGAGATCGTCCGTGCGGCCGAGCTGCAGGTGTTCGCCGGCGCACGGGCCGAGATGGTCGCGTCGGGGAGTGGGGTCACCGTGGTCAACCGCGAGGTCACGCGGTTGTCCGGCGCCACCCGCTACGGCACGGCCGCCCGCATCTCGGCGGACGCCTTCCCGGCGCCCGGCTCCGCCCCCGCGGTCGTGCTGGCCCGCGGGGACGACCCGAACGGGTTCGCCGACGCGTTGGCCGGTACGCCCCTGGCCGCCGACCTCGGTGGTCCGCTGCTGCTGACCGCCCCGTCGCAGCTGCCGGCGGAGACGGAGGCGGAGCTGACCCGCGTGCTGCCCCGCGGCCGCACCGTGGTCGTGCTCGGTGGCGAGGCGGCCGTCGCGCCGTCGGTCGCCGATCGCCTCGCCGATCTCGGCTACGGGGTGCGCCGCGTGTTCGGCGACGACCGCTACGAGACCGCCGTGGCCATCGCCCGCGAGATGGGCGACCCCGACACGGTCCTGCTGGCGACCGGCACCAACTGGCCCGACGGGCTGGCTGCCGGTGCCGCCGCGGTGGAGTCCGGCGCCGCCGTGCTGCTGACCGGGGACGGCGCCGCGGCCGGGGCGACCACCGGGTACCTGACCGAGGCCTCGCCGACGCGCGTCTGGGCGGTCGGTGGACCCGCGGCGCGGGCCTACCCGTCCGCCCGGTCCATCGTGGGGGCCAGCCGCATCGAGACGGCGCTCGAGGTCGCCCGGACGTTCTTCGGCTCGCCGAAGGTGATCGGCCTGTCGCGCGCCGACCGGTTCCCGGACGCGCTGGCCGGTGGACTCCACGTCGCGACGCAGGGCGGCCCGGTGGTCCTGACCCCGACGACGCAGCTCGCGGACGCGGTCGCCGCCTACGCCTGCACGGTCGGCAGCCAGGCCAGCGGCGGGTACGCCTACGGCGGCACGGCCGCGCTGTCCGAGACCGTGCGGACCGCGTTCGAGGTCCGGTTGAACGGCGGCCGATGCTGAACCCCGGGCGCCGGCCGACCGGCGACCCGCCCCGTGTTGCCGCCCCGCCGGCGCCCCCCGTACCCTCCGCACGCACCACTGGAGGGATCGCATAGTCCGGCCGAGTGCGCCCGCCTCGAAAGCGGGTAGGCCCTTACGGGTCTCGAGGGTTCAAATCCCTCTCCCTCCGCCACAGACACGGGCCCCGGCACGCGCCGGGGCCCGTCGTCGTTCCCGGTCCGCTCAGGCCGTCGCGCGCCCCGCCAGCCGGACGAACGCGAGGCGCAGGGCCCCGACCCCGACCAGGCACCCGGCGATCAGCCCGAGCGTGGCGGGGTCCGTGCTGGCCAGGCGCACCAGCACCACGACCACCGCCCCGCCACACGCGACCGTGCCGAGGTGGCCGAGGACCTGCTCGGCGCGCCGGTCGCTGGTGCGTGCGTGCAGGTGGTTGATGAGGCCGAAGACACCGAGGAAGGTGATCGAGCCGAAGGCCAGCAGCTGCTCGATGCCCGGCAGCATCGCGAACGCCGCAGCCAGCAGGCTGAGCAGCAGCATCGCGGTGGTGGGCAGGCCCCGGTGGGTCCGTCCGAGCCGCTCGGGCAGCTCGTGGTTGGTGCTGAGGTCCCGGACCAGCCGCCCCGTCGAGAACAGCGTGGCGTTGATGGCCGACGACGTGGCCAGCACGGCAGCCCCGGTGGCCAACCACCGCCCGGCGGTGCCGAGGGCGTGCTGGCCGACGGTGGCGAAGGCGACCTCGCGCTGCTGGACGATGAGCTGGTCGGAGACGAGCATCTGCGACCCGAGCGTCACGATGACGTAGATCGCCACGACCGCGGCGACCGACAGGTACAGCGCCCGGGGCAGCGTGCGGTCGGGCTGGTCGATGTCGTCGTAGTCGTAGCTGAGCAGCTCGAAGCCCTCGTAGGCCACGAAGATCGAGGCCGCCCCGACGAACACGCCGAGGATCCCCTGGTCGGCCAGCGGCTCGAGGCGGGGCGTGGTCCAGGCGACCACGCCGATGCCGGCGATGACCGCGAGCACGAGCAGCTTGGCCCCGACCACGATGTCCTCGGTGATGCTGGAGGCCCCCACGCCACGCGCGTTGAGCCCCCAGAACCCAGCCAGCACGACCAGCGCCCCGATCCGGGCCACGAGCTCGCCGGTGTCGACGACGCGAGCCACGTAGTGCCCGAACGTGAAGGCGTAGACCGCCAGCGCCAGGACGTAGCCGAGCACGAGGAACCAGCTGGTCAGCGCCGCGAGCTGCGGGTGGCCCGCCTCGCACAGGTAGGCGTAGGGGCCCCCGGACCGCCCCGCCCGCCGGGTCAGCCCCGCGTAGCCGTGGGCGGTCACCAGCGCGATGAGGCCCGCGAGCACGAAGCACGCGAAGGCGAGGTGCCCGGCCAGCTGGATGGTGACGCCGAGCACCGAGAAGATGCCGCCGCCGATCATCCCGCCGATGGCCATGGCGGAGGCGTCCCGCAACCGCAGCTTCCCGCGCCCACGCTGCTGGTGCCGGTCCGTCCGTGGGTGGTACGGGCCCGTGGCGGCGCCAGCCGGTCTCGTCGTCGCCGTGTCCGCAGCCATCGGCGGCGACGCTACTCCCGGCTCACCGGATCCCGGGTGCGGACGCGCCTACGACCCGCGGGACGACGTCCGGGACGTCGCGCCCACCGTCAGCGACGCGAGCTCGCGGTAGACGTCCATGGCCTCGTCGAGGAGCCGCGGGTCGTACCCGTCGGTGGACGCCTCGTCGCGCCCCGGACGGAAGTAGTCCGCGAACGGGCGCGCCGCACCAGGCAGGGCGAGCTCGTCGCACAGGGCCCGCATCGTCTCCTGCGGGGCCGCGCGCAGGTCGTCCTGGGCGACGAGCACGCAGCGGTCGGCGTGGGCGAGGACCTCGCGGAAGGTGTGGATCCAGTAGTCCAGCCAGTAGTCGCCGGTCGCGGGGTCGTGCCGGCCCGGGTCGAACCCGGGGAACAGGATCGGCCGATGGATCCGGCCGAACTCGAAGTGGCCGAGGTCGCGCATGTACCGCCGCACGAAGTCGTCGTCGGCCTGCTGGCGCAGGAAGTTGTCGTGCTGGCGCAGCAGCGAGGCGGCGTGGCACTCGGGGCGCCGGACCGGCACGACGATGCGGCAGTCCGGGAAGGCCTCGGGCAGGAGGTCGAGGCGGGCGATGTTGGCGTTGTTCTTCGAGCAGTAGCGGGCGGTGTCAGCGAGGTCGTCCTGCCCCTGGACCCGTCGGGCGCGGATCACCTTGCCCATGTGTCGGCGGAGGAACTGCTCGGCCTCATCCGACCGGTCGTCCGGTCCCCAGAGGCCGATGGCGGATCGCCCGTACTTGTCGGGCCAGAACAGTCGCCAGACGACCTCCTCGAAGGCCTCCGGGCTGTCGAGGTCGATCTCGAGTCCGTCCCCGTGCGCCCGTTCGTGCCGGGCGACCTGGCGCCGGTCGCCACCCGCGAGCCGGTACCACAGGCTCGGGGCGGTCAGGAAGGGCATGTCCCGGTAGGTGTGGGTGGCGATGCCCGGGACGTCGTGCAGCGCGTTGAGCAGCGCCGTGGTCCCGGCCCGCGCGAGCGAGGTGACGAAGATCGGCGGGGCCGTGGGTTCGTCGGCGGCGTCGCGGACGACCCGGTCCTCGAGCCGGGAGGCAGCCCGGAGCACGCCCGGCCGGGCGAACGCCATGGCGTGCAGGAGCCGGTCGGCCGTCGAGTAGGCGTTGGTCTCGGGCGTCGCCTCGGCGTCGGCGGGGCGCCAGCGTCGGACCACCATCGTGCCGACCACCGCGACGACGGAGACCGCGAGCACGTAGTCCAGTCGCAGCATCAGCTCGAGGACGGTGTGCCGCGGGACGAGGCCGACGGCGTCTGCCAGCAGGACCGGCACCGCGGCCGCCGCCAGCGCGAGGCCGAGCCGCCAGAGCAGTCGCCAGCTCGCCACGATCAGGTCCAGCCCGGCGCGGCGGACGGCCACCTCCTTCTCCGCGTCGTCCAGGTCCCGGTCGAGCATCGCCATCACCCCGGCCGTGCTGAGCTCGACGGCGTCCTCCATGACGCCGCCGAGTTGGCAGCGCGACAGCACCAGCGCGAACCCGGCGACGGCCAGGAGTGAGATGGCGAGGGCGGGGATCATGCGGGGTCGTCGGGGCGGCCGGTGGTGGTGACGGTCTCCGTCGAACGCCCCTTCATCATCCGCTTGAGCGGGTACCAGACCAGTCCCACGACCAGCAGGACCACGCCGAGGAGCAGGGCGATCGTCACCAGGAGGGCGCCGAGGCCGGCGCCGGGTCCGATGTAGGCGAGCATGGGGTGCTTCCTTCCTTGGGGCTCAGGTGTCGCAGGACGACCAGTCGGTCCGGAACCAGCCGGCCGGGTGGAGCGCGGCGTTGGTGACCTCGGCCACGTGCTGGTCGTCGTACGCGTTGACGTACGACCAGACGATCTGGCCGTCCGCGTCGACCTCGAGCACGCGCCCCGCGTCGAACTCGGTGATCAGCATCCCGCCGTCGTCCAGGAGCTGGTGGTCGCCACGCACCACGGAGAGCATCTCCTGGCCGGGCGCATCCCCGAACACGACCTCGGTGTCCCCGCTCGACGGGTCCACGGCCATGATGTTGGTGGTGCGGGGCGTGGACAGCACCGTCTGGTCGTGGTCGTAGGCCGTCACGTAGACGTTGTTGTTGAACACCGAGATCCGACCGTCGGGGCCGAACTCGGGGTCGTGCTGGCGCAACCACGGGCCGGTCTGGTGCCACCGGACCTCCCGGGTCTCGGGGTCGACCACGACCAGCAGGTTGTGCGTGCGCAGCGAGACCACGAGGTCCCCGGCCCGGAACTGCGGGTAGGCGTCCGCGACGTCGGACGGGAGCTCGGCGACCTTGTTCGCGTGGACGAGCTCCCAGCCGTCGAGGGTCTCGGTCAGCGGGAAGCGGCGCGGGCCGCTGGCGGTCAGGACGGCCTCGAGGCCCGCGTCACGCAGCAGCTCGGGGACGGAGATGCGTTCCTGGACGACGCCGGCCTCGTCGACCCGGAGGATGGTGTCCTCGAGCATGAGCCGGTTCCCGCGGTCCTCGGGGTCCGCGGTGAAGGCCGGGAAGCGGTCGGGGTCGTCGCCGGAGCGCCAGTGGTCCCGACCGAGCATCCAGAAGCCACCCGCCTCTGCCGGCGCCACGGAGTGGTGGGTGCGCTCGTCGAGGGCCCACTGGACCCCACCGCACGCGTCGAGCCGGACGCTGCCGCAGTACTCGTAGTTGACGACCACGTCCCCGTCGGGCGTCGCGTACATCCCGTGGGTGTCCACCCGCAGGGGCGAGGCGAGGTCACACGGCCGCGTGTCCGGGTCCGGGAAGTGCTCGAAGTAGTCCAGCGGCCAGGTGCGCACCACCGACCCGTCGCGACGGACGAGCCGGACCTGGTTCTCGCCGTCGAAGAACCCCGCCATCATCACGAGCGCCCCGTCGTCGGGGACCTCGTCGACCACGACCCCGTCGCCCTGGTCGCGGGTGGGCTGCAGGTGGTGGCGCGTGCCGTCCGCCGTGACGTCGTTGTCGCCGATGGTCCGCAGCGTGTCGTAGGCCGCCCGGACCTGCGGCACCGGGGGCAGGTCGTCGGCGTGCGCGAACACCCCGTAGGCGATCGCTCCGCCGAGCACGACCAGTGCCAGGCAGGCCATGAAGACACGCCTGGACAGTCGGTCGCGTTCCTCGGACGTCGTGCGGGTCGGGCGTGCGATGCGTCTGTCCATCGTCGGTCACGAACGTGGTGAGTGTCGCTCGTCCCCGCGGGCCGGGTACCGGCCCGATGGCCACGGTCGCCGTCCGCGGGCCGATCGGCCCCGGCCGGGCGGGTCTCATGCCCGTGGGCGCGGGGAACACCTCCGGCGCATGCTGCGGGTCGACGAGGAGGTCCCCGCATGGCCGAACGACGCAGCTGGGCCGAGCCCTACCGCATCAAGATGGTCGAACCGATCCACATGACCACGCGCGAGGAGCGCGAACGGGCGATCCGCGACGCGGGGTACAACACGTTCCTGCTGCGCTCGGACGACGTCTACATCGACCTGCTCACCGACTCGGGCACCTCGGCGATGTCGGACCGCCAGTGGGGCGCCCTGATGGTCGGCGACGAGGCCTACGCCGGCAGCCGCAGCTTCTACCGGCTGGTCGAGGCCGTCCAGGACGTCTACGGGTACGAGGAGCTGATCCCCACCCACCAGGGGCGGGGCGCCGAGCACATCCTCAGCCAGATCATGATCGAGCCCGGCGACGTGGTGCCCGGGAACATGTACTTCACCACCACCCGGTTCCACCAGGAGTACGCCGGTGGCCGGTTCGTGGACGTCATCGTCGACGAGGCCCACGACCCCGCCGACCCCCACCCGTTCAAGGGCAACATCGACCTCGACAAGCTGCAGGCGGTCATCGACGAGCACGGGGCCGACCGGGTCGCCTACGTCTCCTTCGAGACCAACGTCAACCTCGCCGGCGGGCAGCCCGCCTCGATGGCCAACATGCGGGCGGTGTACGACCTGTGCCGGCGGCACGGCGTCCCGGTGATGCTCGATGCGACCCGGGCGCTGGAGAACGCCTGGTTCATCAAGCAGCGCGAGGCCGGCCACGAGGACCGCAGCGTCGCCGACATCCTCCGCGAGATGTGCTCCTACTCCGACGGGGCGACGGTGTCGTCCAAGAAGGACAACCTGGTCAACATCGGCGGCTTCCTGGCCCTGCGCGACCCGGAGCTCGCCCGGAAGGCCCGCAGCCTGCTGGTCGCCTTCGAGGGCCTGCACACCTACGGCGGGATGTCGGGGCGGGACATGGAGGCGCTGGCCGCCGGGATCCGCGAGATGGTCGCCACCGACGACCACGTCCGCGCCCGCGTGGGCCAGGTCGAGTACCTCGGAACCCAGCTCATCAAGGCCGACGTCCCGGTCGTGCGCCCCATCGGCGGGCACGGGGTGTTCCTCGACGCCGCCGCGATCCTGCCCCACCTGCCGCAGGAGCACTTCCCCGCCCAGGCACTGACGGCCGCGCTGTACACCGACGCGGGCGTGCGCGGGATGGAGCGCGGGATCGTGTCGGCGGGGCGCGACCCGGCCACCGGCGACCACCGACGTCCGAAGCTCGAGCTGGTGCGCCTGGCCATCCCCCGCCGGGTCTACACGCAGGCCCACATGGACGTGGTGGCCGAGTCGGTCGTCGCCGTCGTCGAGGAGGCCGACCGGGTCCGCGGCCTGCGCTTCACCTACGAGCCCGAGGAGCTGCGGTTCTTCCAGGCCCAGGTTCGAACCGCTGCCGGGCTGACGCCGGTCAGCGCAGCAGCAGGCTGGCGACCGCCACCAGCAGCAGGCACCACGCCCCGACGAGGGTGCCCGTGGTCGTCCAGCTGTCGCGACGTTCGTGGCGGTGGGCGACCATCGCCGCGACCGTGCGGGAGAGCTGTACGTCGAGTTCCGTCATCGCGCACCCCTGGCGCCGCTGTGAGTCACCTCGGCCGTTCGGCCGCCCCCGTCCCCCGGCATGGTCCCCCTTCGGGCGGCCGGACGGCGGGTCCCGGTGGCATGAACGCGGCATTCGCGCGTCGAACGGCCGAACGGACCTCACCGGGCCATGGACAGCGGGCTGGTCATCCTCGCGCTGCGTCACCTGGCGCGCCGAAGCGTCGCAACGCCGCCACGACGAGCCGATCCGCCACTGCGTCGGGCAGCCACTCGAGCATCGAGCGCGTGCGGTCCGGACGCACCGACCAGGCGGCCCGCGGGCGGGGCGTGGTCAGTGCCCGGTGCACGGTGGCGGCGAGGACCGCGGGGTCGTTGGCTCGCTGCGCCTCGGACGCGGCGCGCGGTCCCAGTCGACGCAGCAGCGGACCGAAGTGGGTGGAGGCGTCCGCTGCCCGTTCGAACGCCGGCAGGATCCCGGCGACCATGTCGGTGCGGAACGGGCCCGGCTGGATCTTGGTGACGTGCACGCCGACCAGGGCGGCCTCGCGGCGCAGTGCGTCGGCGTACGCCTCCACCGCGTGCTTCGACACGGCGTAGGGGCCGTTGAACGGGGCGGCGGTCTGCCAGCCGGTCTCCGAGCTGATCACGGCGATGCGTCCCTGCCGTGCCACGACCGCGTCGAACAGCGCCCGGACCACGCGGTAGGTCCCGAGCACGTTCACGTCGAGGATCAGCTGCATGTCCTCGTCGGCGACCTCCGCCAGCGAGCCCACGCGCAGGACCCCGGCGAAGGTCACGACCCCGTCGAGCCCGTCGGCCGGCACGCGGGTGGCGGCCTCGGCCACGCTGTCCGGGTCGGTGACGTCGACGGGGACGGCGGTCACGCCCGGCACGTCGGCGAGCTCGTCGAGCCGGGGCCCGGGCAGGTCGGCGGCGACCACGTCCCAGCCGTGACCGACGAGGTGCTCGGTCGTTGTACGCCCGAGGCCACCGGCCGCTCCGGACACGAACGCCGTCCTCCTCATGGTCGTGCTCCTGCCGCGCGGGGATGGTCGCCAGTCCGATTCCTGACTGGTCGTCAGAACTAGAACGTGTTATACCCTGTCGACCGCATCAACGAGGGTGGGAGTTCGATGCGACACATCCCTGCGCGCCGCAGACACGCACGCACGTCGCGGCTGGTCGTCCTGGCCGCCGTCGGGTCGCTGGTCCTGACGGCCTGCGGGTCGCGGCTGAACGAGGACGAGATCGCCGCCTACGCCGGCAGCGGCGGCCAGGGCGGTGTGGCGGCCGCCCCGGGGACCCAGGGCGGCGCTGGCGCGGGTGACACGGCCGGGGGGACCGCGGCCGGTGGGACAGGCGACACCGGGGGGGCCGGGACCTCGGGCGGGGCGTCCGACGGCGGGGCGCAGGCCGGGGCGAGCGGCGCCGCAGGAGGCACGTCCGGTGGCGCCGGCGGTGGGACCGCAGCCGGTGGGGCCGGAGGAACCGGGAGCGCCGGTGGGACCGACGGTGCTGGCGGGGGCGACACGGCCGGCGGCGAGCAGGGTGGCGGTGCAGGGGGCGGCGCTGCCGCCGACACGCGTGCTGCGCCGGCGGGCGGCAACGGTGGGGCGACCGACGTCGGCGTCACCGCTGACCGGGTCCTCATCTACAACGTGGCCGACCTGACCGGGGCCGTGCCCGGCCTGTTCCGGGACGCCTACGAGGCCACGCTCGCCTACATCCAGTACTTCACCGCGACCGAGGGCACCATCTACGGACGCCAGATCGCGCTGGAGTCCCGGGACACCCAGCTGTCCGCGCAGGGCAACCGCTCGGCCTACCTCGACGCGTGCGAGAACGCCTTCGCCGTCGTGGGATCGGTGTCGGCGTTCGAGGAAGGCGCCGCCGAGCCGCTCCAGGGCTGCGGCATGCCCGACCTGCGCAACGTCCCGACCTCCAACGCCCTGCAGAAGCTGCCCAACGTCTTCGGCCTGCAGGCCTTCCGCCCCGGCGACTACTCCAAGGCCGAGTGGGAGTACTACGCCCAGCAGTTCCCCGACGCCGTGAAGAACGCCGGCTTCGTCTGGCTCGAGAACCAGACCACGAACTACCAGACGGGGATCTACATCAAGGGCACCAGCGAGTCGCTCGGCTACAAGTGGAACAAGAAGATCCAGGTCGCGGTCGCCGAGACGAACTACGCCCGCATCGTGACCGAGCTCAAGGACGCGGACATCCAGTTCGTCGCGTTCCAGGGCGCCTACCAGCAGGCAGCGCGACTGGCGCAGTCGATGCAGCAGCAGAACTACGCCCCGCAGGTGTTCGCGCTGCAGCAGAACATCTACACGCCGGACCTGATCGAGACCTGCGGCGAGGCCTGCGAGCCCTTCGTCATGGTCGCGCAGAACGCCTCCCTGCTCGAGGAGATGCAGTCCAACCCCGAGCTGCAGCTGTACGCCGAGTGGCTGGCGCGGGTGAACCCGCGCGCCCGCCCCACCGGCCTCGGCATGTACTCGTGGGCGGCGGCCAAGCTGTTCGTGCAGGCACTCAAGGACATCGGACCCGAGCTGACCCGCGCCAAGCTGCTCGAGTACCTGAAGGGGGTCGACGGCTACGACGCCAACGGCCTCATCCCGGCCCAGCACGTCGGGTCCCAGGAGGCGTCCGGGTGCATCGTGATGCTCGACATCGACGGGGGGCAGTTCAAGCGCATCGCCCCGCCACAGGGCTACAACTGCAGCGCGGGGCGGGTGGACGTGCCCTGACCTTGCGTCCTGCGCCCTGCCGTGCGACGGTCGTCGTCGTGACGGGAGGTGGCCGTGGCGGAGACCGCCGAGGACGTCCTGGCCCGGGCGCGGGATGCGTTCCGGGCCCGCCGGTGGCGTGACGCCCACGACCTCTACGCGCAGGCCGACGTCAGCGGGGCGCTGGACCCGGCCGATCGTGTGGACCTGGCCACCAGCGCCTTCCTGCTGGGCCGGGACGACGAACGGGACGCGCACCTCGAGCGGGCGCACGACGCGTGGGTGGAGCGGGGCGAGCCGATCCGGGCCGCCACCGCCGCCTTCTGGCTGGGCATGGGGTTGCTCGACCGGGGCGAGGAGGCGCGCGGCAGCGGCTGGCTGGGCCGCGCGCGACGGCTGGTGCCCGACGACCACGACGGTGTCGAGCAGGCGTACCTGCGCATCCCCGGGGGCCTGCGGGCGCTGTACGGGGGCGACGCGGCCGAGGCGCTGGAGATCTTCCGAGCCGGCCACGAGGTCGCGTCCCGGTTCGACGACGTCGACGCGCGCGCGCTGACCCAGCTCGGTGTGGGCCAGGCCACGATCCTGTCGGGGCAGGTGGCCGACGGCCTCGCCCTGCTCGACGAGGTGATGCTGTCCGTCGAGGCCGGGGCGGTGTCGCCCCAGCCCGCCGGGATCATCTACTGCGCGGTGATCTCGGTCTGTCACCTGGTCTCCGACCTGCGCCGGGCGCATGCCTGGACCGACGCGCTGTCGGCGTGGTGCGAGCGCCAGCCCGACCTCGTCCCGTTCCGTGGCCAGTGCCTGGTCCACCGCGCCGAGCTGATGGCGCTGCACGGGGCCTGGGACGACGCACTGCGCGAGGCCGATCGGGCCTGCGAACGGCTCGCGGACCCGCCCGGCCAGTCCGCCATCGGCGACGCCCACTACCAGCGCGCCGAGCTGCTGCGACTCCAGGGCCGGTACGACGCGGCCGAGGCCGACTACCGCGAGGCGAACCGGCACGGTCGCACCCCGCAGCCTGGCCTGGCCCAGCTCCGCGCCGCGCGGGGCGAGCTCGGCACCGCCGCCGCGAGCATGGACCGCGTGCTGTCCGAGCCCGCCCCGCCCGCTGCGCGGGCCCGCCAGCTCGCGGTCGCCGCCGAGGTGGCGCTCGCCGACGACGACGTGGTGGCCGCGCGGGCCGCGGCGGACGAGCTCGACGAGGTGGCCGGGGCGCTGGACGCCCCGATGCTGGACGCCATGGCGGACCACGTCGGTGGGGCGGTGCTCGTGGCCGAGGGTGACGCGCGCGGGGCGTTGGCACGCCTGCGCCGGGCCGCCGAGGGATGGCGCGGGGTCGACGCCCCGTACGAGTCCGCCCGCGTGCGGGTGCTCATCGGGCTGGCCTGCCGCGAGCTCGGTGACCGGGACGGGGCGGAGCTCGAGCTCGACGCGGCCGCGGAGGTCTTCACCGCGCTCGGGGCGGGCCCGGACCTCGCACGTCTCGACCAGCTGCGGGGACGGGGCGGCCGAGGTGCCCGGGCTCGTGACGACGGCGGCCTGTCGCCCCGCGAGCTCGAGGTGCTGCGGCTGGTCGCGGCGGGGCGGTCCAACCGCGCCATCGCCGAGGAGCTGGTGATCAGCGAACACACCGTCGCGCGGCACGTGCAGAACATCTTCGTCAAGCTCGACGTGGGCTCACGCACGGCCGCCGCGGCGTGGGCCTTCGAGCACGACCGTGCGTGACGGTGCGCCGTCGCGATGGTGAGGATTGACCATCGCCCGATCTCGCTCAAGATGGCGATTTCCCGCGACGTCGGCAGCCCCGGGCGTCCGTAGCGTCGATCTCGCGCTGCCCACCGGGGCGGCGAGGGAGCGGGAGACGCCATGGACACGCACACCACCGAACGGGTCGAGACGCTGGTCATCGGCGGGGGCCAGGCGGGACTGTCGGTCGGCCACCACCTCGCCCGCCACGACCTGCCGCACCTCATCGTCGACGGCAGCGACCGGGTCGGCGATGCATGGCGCCGCCGGTGGGACTCCCTGCGCCTGTTCTCGCCGGCGATGTACGACGGACTCGACGGGATGCCGTACCCCGCGGCCCCGAACGACTACCCGACCAAGGACGAGTTCGCGGACTACCTCGAGCACTACGCGTCGACCTTCGAGCTGCCGGTGCGGACCGGTACGCGGGTTCGACGGCTGGGCCGGGACGGCGACCGGTACGTCGCCGAGACCGACGACAGCCGCATCCTCGCCGAGCAGGTCGTCGTGGCCATGGGCGGGTACCAGCGCCCCCGCACGCCCGACTTCGCCGAGGACCTCGACCCGGGGATCGTCCAGGTCCACGCGGGGCACTACCACCGCCCGTCACAGCTGCAGCCCGGGGCGACGCTGGTCGTCGGCGCCGGGAACTCCGGGGCCGAGATCGCCATGGACCTGCTGCGGGCCGACCCCGGACGGGAGGTCGTCGTCGCCGGTCGGAACGTCGGGGCGATCCCGTTCCGCATCACTGGCCTGTTCGGGCGCGCCGTCGGGGTGCGGCTGGTCGTCGGTGGGCTCTTCCACCACGTGCTGACGATCAACACGCCGCCGGGGCGCAAGGCCCGGGACAAGGTGCTGACGGGCAGCGGACCCCTCATCCGCACCAAGCGCCCCGACCTCGCTGCTGCCGGCGTGAGGTTCGCCGGGCACGTCGACGGGGTGCAGGACGGCCTGCCCGTGCTGGACGACGGACGGACCCTCGAGGTCGCCAACGTGGTGTGGTGCACCGGCTTCGACGCCGGCTTCGACTGGATCGACCTGCCGGTCCACGCCCCGCACGCGGGCGCGACCCACGAGGCCGGTCTGGTGCCGTCCCACCCGGGCCTGTACTTCGTGGGCCTGCCGTTCCTGTACTCGCTGTCGTCCGGGATGATCCGGGGCGTGGGCCGGGACGCACGCCGCATCGTGGACCACCTGGCCGCCCGCACCGGGGCGCGCCCCGCCCCGATCTCGACCTCGACCGCCGACTGGCTCCCCACCGCCGGCTGAGACCTGCGTCGAGTGTGCTCCTGACTCGGTGGTCGAGTCAGCGGCACACTCGGGGAGCTACGGGGCGAGGAGATCGACGAGGGCGTCGACGAAGCGGTCGCGACCGACGCCGACGGGCGCGCCGAAGAACTCCTGGGCCAGGTGGAAGCCGACCAGCGCGTACACCACCACGGTGGCCATGGCGGACGGCGTCGCCGGCTCGGATCTCGCCCCGCTCCATCCGCACCTGCAGGCGCCCCGCCTCGAGGCGGGCGCCCTCCTCGGCCAGCACGGTCCGCACGGGGTCGAACAGCTCGGTACGGCTCGTCCCTTCGCGCGCGAGCAGCTGGATGAGGCCACTCATGTCGTCCAGGCCCTGCAGCGCGCCGTGAAGGTCGTCCGCCAGCCCCTGCTCCGACGTGACGCGGCGCTCGCGCTCGCTGGCCACCCGGTCGAGCTCGTGCTCGATGATGGCCCGGAGCACCGCCTCCTTGTCGGGGAAGTGCCGGTAGAAGCTCCCGCTGCCGGGCGACAGGCCGGCGGCCTCCTCGATCATCACCACGGTCGTCCCGGCGACCCCGTGCGTGATGAAGAGCTCGAGCGCTCGCTCGAGGATCCGGTTCCGGGTGTCGGTCGCCACGGATGCAAGATAGCTCTTGCATCTGCAAGACGAGTCTTGCATACTCGGGACCATGATGACTCCCACGACCGCCACCGCCACCCACGTCACGGCCCCGCTCGGGTTCGCGCGGCCCGAGAACGTCCTCGACCCTCGCGACGGACGTCCGGGCCACTGGGCCCGGACCGTGTCCGAGCCGGTCGAGCCGGAGGACCTCGCCCCGCACGCCTGCGAAATCGAGGACCTCGACGCGTCGGGCCGCGTCGCCACGCTCAGCCGAGCGACGGCTTCGAGTCGATGCGACTGCCCGACCGACGTGGACTGCACCACCGGCTGCGGGCCATCCGCGAGGTCGCTCGCATGGACGACGCGGACGTCGGCGCCATCCGCCGATCGCTCACCGGCGCGCGGCTGCGCAGTGCCGACGGCTCGAGGTTGCTCATCGTGCACGTCGCCGGCGAGGGCGTGATCTTCCGCTGTGCCGGCCCGGACGGCATCGACCTCGGGGGCCGCGGACTGATGGCCGACCACGGCGGCGCTGCGGTGGTCCACGCCGACCAGGACGCGCTCGGGCGACCGTTCCACCACCTCACCCGGGGATGGGGGCACCGGCTGTTCCGCCACGAGAGCATCGACTCCGCGAACCGTCGGTCACCGCTGCTGCTGGTGAACCTCTGGATGCCGCTGCAGCAGGTCACCCAACCGCTGGCGTTGATGGACACCCGAACCCTGGACCGCTCGCGCGACCAGCTGCACTACGAGCTGCCGACGGCGGGCATCCTCGACCGCGATGCCGAACACGCCCAGAACGACATCTGGTGGTTCCGTCACGATCCCGCCCAGCGGTGGTCGTTCCGCTCGGGGATCGGTCTCGGCGAGGCGTGGATCTTCGACACGCTCAGTACCCCGCACGGGGCGTTCGTCGTCCCGGGCGAGGCGGTCGCGGCGGAGGGGTTCCACCTCCTCGATCGCGCCATCGCCGCTCTCGAAGCCGGCCGGCCGGTGGAGGCCTCGTCGCGCCTGGCGGTCCACGCAGCCGGCACCGCCAGGCTGCGCACCGCGATCGGTGAGATGCAGGTCGTGCTCGACGACGCGCCGCTGCCCGACAGCGGGACGGTCAGCGCGTGGCTGCAGCGTGCCCGGCGTGCCCAGGACGCGGTCCTCCGGAAGTCGATCGAAGTCCGAGCCGTCGCGGTGAGGGTTCCGAGTCGTTGACGTCGTCGGTCGACTCGACCGCGTCGCCGCAGTCTGTGAGGGTGGGAGACCGATGCGCCACACGTCCGTGCGTCGTCGCCGGGACCGAACGTCCCGGCTGGTGGTCCTGGCCGCCACCGGGGCGCTGCTGCTGACCGCGTGCGGGTCCCGACTGACCGAGGACGAGGTCGCCGCGTACGCCGGGACGTCCGCCCAGGGGGCCGTCGCCGGCACGGCCGCGGGCGCCACCGCCGACGGTGAGGACGCCGACCCGGGGCACGTCGCAGCCCCGCGTGTCGGTGCCGCCGACGGTGCCGACGGTGCCGATGGAGGCGCGGGTGCCGGGGACGGCGGGGGGGCGCCACGGCGGCGGTGATGACGGCTCCGGCGCTGGACGGGCCAGCGCAGGCGACGCGGGTGGCGACACCGGCGCCGAGCAGGGAGGCGTCGGGGCGACGGCCGCGCCCCGGACGGCGGCTTGGGCGGCAGCAGCGGCAGCCCGTCCGCGGACACCCGCGCCGCCCCGCCCGGTGGCAACGGTGGGGCCACCGACGTCGGGGTGACCGGGGACCGCATCCTGATCTACAACGTCGCCGACCTCACCGGTGCGGTGCCGGGGCTGTTCCGGGACGCCTACGAGGCCACGCTGGCCTACATCCAGTACTTCACCGCGACCGAGGGCACCGTCTACGGGCGCCAGATCGTCCTCGAGTCCCGCGACACCCAGCTGTCCGCCCAGGGCAACCGCGCCGCCTACCTCGACGCGTGCGAGAACGCGTTCACGGCGGTCGGGTCGATGTCGGCGTTCGAGGAGGGCGCGGCCGAGCCCCTGCGAGCCTGCGGCATGCCCGACCTGCGCAACGTGCGCACCAGCAAGCCCGTGCAGCAGCTCGACAACGTCTTCGGCCTCCAGGCCGTCCGCACCGGCGAGTACTCGAGGGCCGAGTGGGAGTACTACAAGCAGCAGTACCCCGACGCCATCAAGAACGCCGGGTTCGTGTGGCTGGAGAACCAGACCACCAACTACCAGGTCGGCATCTACATCAAGGGCACGACCCGGGACCTCGGCTACCAGTGGAAGAAGCAGATCCAGGTCGCGGTGGCCGAGACCAACTACGCCCGGATCGTGACCGAGCTCAAGGACGCCGGCATCGAGCTGGTCGGGTTCCAGGGCGCCTACCAGCAGGCAGCGCGGCTGGCCCAGTCGATGCAGCAGCAGAACTACGCGCCCAAGGTCTTCGCCCTGCAGAAGAACAACTACAGCCCCGACCTGATCGAGACCTGCGGCGAGGCGTGTGAGGCCTTCGTGATGGTCTCCCAGAACGCGGCGCTGTTCGAGGAGATCGAGTCGAACCCCGAGCTGCAGGTGTACGCCGAGTGGTTGGCGCGGGTGAACCCGCGAGCCCGCCCGACCGGCCTCGGCATGTACTCGTGGTCGGCCGCGAAGCTGTTCGTCCAGGCGCTCAAGGACATCGGCCCCGAGCCCACCCGTGCGAAGCTGCTCGAGTACCTGAAGGGCGTCGACGGCTACGACGCCGACGGGCTGATCCCGACCCAGCACGTCGGCACGCAGGAGGCGGCCGGCTGCGTCGTGATGCTCGACATCCACGGCGGCCAGTTCACGCGATCGCGCCCGACCAGGGCTACCGCTGCGCCATGGGGCGCGTGGACGTGTGACCGACCCGGATGAGTGTGCTCCTGACTCAAGCATTCCGAGTCAGCGGCACACTCGATGTCAGCGGG
>CAWCLK010000046.1:0-14234 GCA_963796225.1 uncultured bacterium | reverse complement strand
GCTGACCGACGACGAGCGTGACACGTTGCAGCGGTGGCGCCGTCGCCACTCCTCGTCGCAGGCGCTGGCGTTGCGGTCCCGGATCGTGCTGGCATGTGCCGAGGGGCTGTCCAACCGCGAGGTCGCCGCGCAGGTGGGCGCGCACGAGGCCACGGTGGGCAAGTGGCGCCGCCGGTTCGCCGAGCAGCGGCTCGAGGGACTGTCGGACGCGCCACGTCCCGGGGCGCCGCGCACGGTGGACGACGACACGGTCGAGGCGGTGGTGATCGACACGCTCGAGTCGACCCCGGCGGATGCGACACACTGGTCGACGCGGTCGTTGGCGGCCAAGCATGGGATCTCGCATCAGACCGTGGCCCAGATCTGGCGGGCGTTCGGTCTCAAGCCGTGGCGGCAGGACGAGTTCAAGCTCTCCCCGGACCCGCAGCTGATCGAGAAGACCCGCGACATCGTCGGGCTGTACCTCAACCCGCCCGAGGCCGCGGTGGTGTTCGCCGTGGACGAGAAACCCCAGATCCAGGCGCTCAACCGCACCGCACCGACCTTGCCGATGCTGCCCACCACCCCACAGCGGGCCACCCACGACTACGTCCGGCACGGCACCCTGGACCTGTTCGCCGCGCTCGACGTGGCCTCGGGGACGGTGATCACCGACCTACGGCCCAACCACTCCTCGGACGAGTTCATCCGGTTCCTCAACAAGATCAACCGGGCCGTGCCCGAGGGGCTGGACGTGCACATCGTCCTGGACAACCTGCAGACCCACAAGACCCCCAAGGTCCACCGCTGGCTGCTCCGCCACCGCCGGTTCCACCTGCACTTCACCCCGACCTACAGCAGCTGGCTGAACCTGGTCGAACGATGGTTCTCCGCACTCACGACCAAGAAGCTGCAACGCTCCGCCCACCGCCACATCCGCGAGCTCGCCGCCGACATCCGCGACTGGGTCGAGGTCTGGAACGCCGACCCCAAACCCTTCGTGTGGACCAAGACCGCCGACCAGATCCTCGACGCGATCGGCCGCTACTGCGGCGCCGTCCTCGACGCCACCACAGAGACCGATTAATGACACGTTTCAGCCTTACAGCACACTAGGAGCCCGACGCGCCTCACCACGGCAGGTCCAGCACCCGGCACTGCCAGGCGAGCAGCGACCGGACCTCGGCCGCGTGCTCCACCAGCGCGTCGGCGAAGCCGGGGGAGGTGGCCTCGTCCTCGGTGAAGGGGTGCACGAGGATCCACGACGTGCGGCACAGCTCGTCGATCAGCGGATGGTCGCGGTCGTAGCCCTTCGGTCCGCGGGCCAGCGTGTCGCCACCCCAGTCCCAGCCGTCCCGGTCCAGTCGGGTCCGCATGCGGCGGAACACGGCGGGGCGTTCGACGATGTCGTCGCGAAGCCGGGTGAGCGTCGCGGTCGCCGGTCGGTACATCCCCGCCCCGAGGAACACGTTGCCCGGTTCCAGGTGCACGTAGATCCCGGGGGCGGAGACGTCGCGGTCCTGGGCCTCGTGGCGAAGCTGGAAGGACGCCTGGGTCTTGTACGGGCGCTTGTCCTTCGAGAATCGCGTGTCGCGGTGGGGGCGGAACATCGACCCGCCCTGTTTGCGGTCGTCGGCGACCAGGTGCCGCGACACCCGTCGGTGCATCGGGTCGGCCAGGTCGCGGATCAGCCCGAGGACCGGCTCGCGGACGACGGCCTCGTAGGTGTCGCGGTTGGCCTCGAACCAGCGCCGCTCGTTGTTCACGTCCAGGTCGAACAGGAAGTCGAAGAGGGCGGGGGAGAGGTGGGCGTCGGCCATGTCGGGCTCCGAATCCGGCGCGGATAGCCTCGCACACCATGATCACGCTGGCAGGTGTCTCCAAGGCGCACGGACAGGCCGTCCTGTTCCGTGACGTCACGTTGCAGCTCGTCCCCGGGCGTCGCGTCGCGCTGGTCGGCGGGAACGGGGCGGGCAAGACCACCCTGCTCGAGATCGCCCTCGGCCTGCAGCAGGCCGACGACGGCGAGGTCGCCCGGGCGAAGGACGTGCGCGTCGGCTACCTGCCGCAGGACCTGACCGAGACGGTGACCGGGACCGTGCTCGACGAGACCCTGGCCGGCGCCCACGAGGTCCAGACCGTCGCCCACCGCATGCACGAGCTCGAACCGCGCCTGGCCGAGGACCCCGCGGCGCTGGACGAGTACGGCCACCTCCAGGAGCGGTTCGCGAACCTCGGCGGGTACGCCCTGGAGGCCGACGCCCACCGGGTCCTGCACGGGCTGGGGTTCGCGCCCGAGGACGCCGACCGGCTGGTGACCGAGATGTCCGGTGGGTGGCGCGTGCGTGTGGCGCTGGCACGCCTGCTGCTCTCGCGCCCCGACGTGCTGGTGCTCGACGAGCCCACCAACCACCTCGACCTCGACTCGATCGCCTGGCTCGAGGACACGCTGGCCGCGTACGAGGGCGCGATCCTGTTCGTGTCCCACGACCGCGACTTCATCGATCGGGTCGCCGAGCGCGTGGTCGAGCTCGCGGCGGGCACCGCCACCGAGTACGTGGCGAAGCCGGGCGGCGAGTTCGGGGCCTACGACCAGTTCGTCGCGCAGCGCGAGGAGCGCCTGGAGCACCTGCGCCGGGCCAAGGCCACCCAGGACCGCCAGATCGCGGCGCAGGAGCAGTTCATCACCCGCTTCCGTGCCAAGGCGTCCAAGGCGAAGGCCGTGCAGTCGCGGGTGAAGGCGATCGAGAAGATCGACCGTGTCGAGGTCCCCGAGCATCGCCAGGTCATCGCGAAGTTCGGCTTCCCGGAACCGCCCCGTGCGGGCCGCGTGGTCGTCGAGTACGACGGCGTCCGCGTCGGCTACGACGACGACCCCGACGTGCTCACCGATGTCCACCTCGTCGTCGAGCGCGGGCGCAAGGTCGGCGTGATCGGTCCCAACGGGGCGGGCAAGTCCACATTGCTGCACCTGTTGCTGGGGGACCTCGAACCGCGGGACGGGACGGCGACGCTGGGCCACAACGTCCAGGTGGCGACGTTCGCGCAGCACCAGGTCGACGTGCTCAACCTCGACCGCACCGTGCTCGAGGAGTTCTCGGGCGGGCTCTCGGCGCGTCACCGCGGCGCCAACGTCCGCACGATGCTCGGCGCCTTCGGGTTCTCCGGCGACGCCGCCGACCGGCTGGTGAAGCAGCTCTCGGGTGGCGAGCGCACCCGCCTCGCCCTGGCCCGGACCATGGCCGACCCGGTGAACCTGCTGGTGCTCGACGAGCCGACCAACCACCTCGACATCCCGTCCCGTGACGTGCTGGTGGACGCGCTGATCGCGTACCCGGGCACGATCGTGCTGGTCACCCACGACCGGCACGTGATCCGCAACGTCGCCGACATGATCGTCGACGTGCGCGACGGCACCGTCACCGTCCACGACGGCGACTACGAGGACTACCTCGCGACCCGCGAGCTGCGGGGCGAGAGCGTCCCCGACACCCCCTCGGCGGCCGCGGCGCCCGTTCGCCGCACCGCCACGCCGCCGCCCCGCGAGGACAAGGCCACCCGCAAGCGGCGCGAGGCCGAGCTGCGCCAGGCCCTGAAGCAGGAGACCGGCACGCTGCGCAACGAGGTGTCGAGGCTCGAGTCCGCGGTGGCGAAGGCCGAGGCCGAGGTCGCCGAGCTGACCCGGGCGCTGGCGGACCCCGCGGTCTACGACGACCCCGACCGGGCCCGTGACCTCGCGGTCGCGCACGGCGAGGCCAAGGACCGCGCCGGGCAGCTGATGGCCGACTGGGAGGACCGGCTGCTGCGGCTCGAGGAGGCCGAGGCCCGCGTCCAGGCGCGGTTCGCGTCGTGACCGCGAGGGATCCGGACGGCTACCCCGCGACCGACGCCGAGGTGCCGGCCTTCCTCGACGACCTCGGGCTCGACGGCATCGTCGACCTGCACGTCCACGCCATGCCGGACCGCCTCCAGGCCGCCGTGTGGCGCTTCTTCGACGCGCTCGAGGACCCGCCGTGGCCGATCCGGTACCGCGACGACGCCGAGGCACGGCTGGCCCACCTCGCACGCGTGGGTGTGGTCGCCCACACCGCGCTGGCCTACGCCCACCGCCCGGGCATGCTGGACTGGCTCAACGGCTACACCCTCGACCTCGCCGACGCCCACCCGCAGGTCGTGCCGACCTTCACGATCTTCCCCGAGGACGGTGTGACGGAGGCGACCGCCGACGCGATCGGCCGCGGCGGGGCGGTGGTCAAGGTCCACACCCAGGTCGGGCGGTTCCACGCCGCCGACCCGCGCCTGGACGAGGCCTGGGAGCTGATCGCCGGGGCGCGGCTGCCCGTGATGCTGCACGCCACCGCCGTCTACGGCGTCGACGGCGGCGACGCCTGGTGTGGGATCGACACCGTGCGTGCCCTGCTCGACCGGCATCCCGGCCTGACGGTGGTCGTCGCCCACGTGGGCATGCCCGAGTTCGACGCCGCCATCGACCTCGCGACCGAGGCCGACGACGTGCACCTCGACCTGTCCATGACCCTGCACGACACGTGGGCCGACGAGCCCGCCCTGGAGGGACAGCGCCCCGACCCCGCGACCTGCGATCGGCTGGCGGCGATGCCCGACCGGCTCGTGTTCGGCTCGGACTTCCCCAGCATCCCGCACGCCTACGTGACCCAGGTGCGGGGCGTGGCCCGGCTCGGGCTCGACGACGAGGCGCTGCGGGGCGTGCTGGCCGGCAACGCCCGACGGCTGCTGGCGCGGGCCACCACGACCTGACGCGTCTCAGCGGCCGGGGCGCACGGCCGCGTCGCCCCGCCGGGCGATCTCGGCGAGCAGCCGGTCGGCCGACACGGGCGGGGACAGCAGGTAGCCCTGGGCGCGGGCACAGCCGAGCTCGCGGGCACGTCGCAGCTGGCCGGCGTGCTCGATCCGTGGGACGACCACCTGCAGGCCGAGCTCACGGCCCAGCCCGACCAGTCCCGCCACCATGCCCGCTCCGGCGCCGGCGAGCCGGTCGCCGAGGGTCACGTCCAGCTTGATGGCGTGCAGCGGGAGGTCCGGTAGCTGTGCGAGTGACGTCTGGCCGGTGCCGAACTCGTCGAGGACGATCCGCACCCCGAGGGCGGCGAGCTCGTGCAGGACGGGCACGACCCGGTCGGGGTCCGCGCCGAGCACGGATTCCGGCACCTCGACCTCGACGCGGGCCGGCGCGACGCCATGCCGGTCCAGGGCGGTGCGCAGCTCGCCGGCGAGGTCGCCGTGGCGCAGGTGCCGCAGCCCGACGTTGACCGCCACACCCGGGGCCCCGGGGCCGGCCGCCTGCCACGCCGCGACCTGGGCGACGGCCCGGTCGACGACCCACCGGCCGATGCGTTCGGCCAGCTCGGAGTTCTCGGTCATGGCGATGAACCGGCCCGCCGGGACGGCGGCCTGCCCCTCCTCTCGCCGCCAGCGCAGCAGCGCCTCGGCCGCCACCACGGCGCCGGTGCGCAGGTCGATCTGGGGTTGGTAGGCCAGCTCGAGCTGGTCGCCGTCGAGGGCCGCACGCAGCTCGCCCAACGTGGCCTGCAGCTGGGCCTGCTCGGCGCGCAGGTCGACGCTGGAGAAGCGGTAGGTGTCCCCGCCGGCGTCGCGTGCGGTGTCCAGCGCCCCGCGGGCCAGTGCCACCAGCTCCTCGGGCGACTCGCTGTCCTGCGGGCACAGGGCGATGCCGAGCGAGGCGGTGACGAGGACCGTGGCGTGGCCCACCGCGATCGGGTCTCGAAGGCTCGCCAGCACCTTGTCGGCGACCACGGCGGCGCCCGACTGGCCGTCGAGGTGCTCGACGACCAGGACGAACTCGTGGCCGGCGGACCGGCAGACGAGGTCGGTGCGCCGCGCCCCCGCCTCCAGACGGGACGCGACCTCCAGCAGCACGCGGTCGCCCACGGGGTGGGCGAAGGTCGCGTCGACCTCGGCGAAGTCGTCGAGTGCGAGCACCATCACGGCCACGGCCTGGCCGTTGCGCGAGCTCGACGCCGTGGCGTGGGCCAGGCGATCGCGCATGGTCGGGACGGTGGCGGTGCCGGTGAGCGGGTCGGTGTCCGGCGGCGTCGGCACGGCACGCTGCGCGCGCCGGTCGACGACGACCGTGACGGCCACGACGACGGCGACGGCCAGCAGCGCCGGCAGCGTGGCGAGCTCTCGCCCCGCCAGGACGGCCACCGCGCAGGCGACGGTGAGCACCAGGGCACGGAGCCCCTCGGACGATCCCATGTCGTCTCTCCCCCTCAGAAGAGCGATGGTGGGCAGGTGGTGTGCGTGTGCGGATGGTTGACTGCGGGATCCCTCCCCCTCTGACGACAGTTGACGGCGCCTGTGACCCAGACCTTGACGCGTGACCGACTCCGTGCCGCCCCGAAGGTGGTCCTGCACGACCACCTCGACGGTGGGCTGCGCCCCGCCACGGTCCTCGAGCTGGCCGACGAGATCGGCCACGAGCTGCCCGCCTCCGACCTCGCCGGGCTGACCCGTTGGTTCCACGAGGGCGCGGCGCGCCGGGACCTTCCCACCTACCTCACCACCTTCGCGCACACCGTCGCGGTGATGCAGACGCCCGCGTCCCTGGAACGGGTCGCCTACGAGTCGGCGGTCGACCTCGCCGACGACGGCGTGCTGTACGCCGAGCTGCGCTTCGCGCCCGAGCTGAACACCGATCGCGGCCTGTCGCTGGACGAGGTGCTGGAGGCGACCACCGCCGGGTTCGACCGCGCCATGCGCGACCGGGACATCGTCGTGCGAACGATCGTGGCGGCGATGCGTACCGAGGACAACGCCGACGCCGCTGCCGCCGCGGGGGTGCGGTGGGCCGACCGGGGCGTGGTCGCCTTCGACCTCGCCGGGGCCGAGGACGGCTTCCCGCCGGCCGACCACCTGTCGGCGATCGAGACTGCACGAGCCGGCGGGTTGCACGTCACCATCCACGCGGGGGAGGCCTACGGGCTGCCGTCCATCACCGAGGCCATCGAGGTCTGCGGCACGGAGCGGCTCGGTCATGGGGTCCGGATCATCGAGGACGTGACCGAGGGGTTGGACGGGCCCGAGCTGGGGCCGATCGCCACTCGGGTGCGCGACGAGGGGATCGCGCTCGAGGTCTGCCCGTCCTCGAACGTCCACACGGGCGCCGTGGCGTCCCTGCCCGAGCACCCCGTCGATCGCCTGCTCGACCTCGGGTTCCGCGTGACGGTGAACACCGACAACCGGCTCATGAGCGCGACCACCATGACCGAGGAGCTGGTCGTCTGCACGGAGACCTTCGGGTGGTCGGTGGACCGGGTCGTCCAGGTGCTGCGCAACGCCGCCGACGCCGCGTTCTGCAGCGACGACGAGCGGCAGCGACTGCACCACGCCATCGCGGACTGGCACGGCGGGGCCTGACCGGGCCGGTTTGCGTCGCGGGGGAGCGGCTGCGATGCTGCCGCACCCATGAGTGAGTGCTCACTCACTTTCGTGTCGTCCCGAGGTGCCCATGTCTGCTGCCGCCACCCGCGCGCGCGTCCTGGCCGCGACGCGCGCGTGCCTCGTGGAGCGGGGCGTGGCCGGGACCACCACCAGCGAGATCGCTCGCCGTGCCGGTGTGGCCGAGGGCACGATCTTCCGCCACTTCCCGACCAAGGCCGGGCTGCTGTGCGCCACCGCAGGTGACGTGCTCGCCGACGTGCGGGGCGAGGCGGCTCGCGCGCTGCACGCCGACGGCGACCGCCTGGCCGCGGCGGGCCCCGTGGAGGCCATCGACGCCGCGCTCGCGGTGGTGTGGGCCCAGTACGCGCGCGAGGACCTCGTCGCCGTCCACGAGCTGTTCATGGCCGCGCGCACTGACCCCGACCTGGACTCGCTGCTGGACGAGCTCAACGGTCCCCACCGCGACGAGCTGCACGCCCTCGCCCGGGAGGTCCTGCCGCCCGTGATCGCGGACCGTCCCGACGTCGCCGAGGTCGTCGACTTCGTCATCGACGGCGTCGCCACGATCGGCACCGCCCGTCGCGCCGGCACGGCCGCCACCCGGCTCGCGGTCCTGCGGGCCGCCGTCCTCGGACTGCTGGACGCCCCACCGATCGACCCGGCCGACGGCCAGCGCATCGACGCCCTGGCCACCGGTCACGCGACCCTGCCCGCGACCCCGCCCGCGAGCCCCCCCACGACACCCCTGGAGGTCCCCGCATGATGGAGCTGCTCGGCTCGCTGGCCGACGTGCCGTTCGTCGACCTGATCACGCCGGCCATCCCCGCGTTCATCGTGCTGATGCTCGTCGAGGCCTTCCTGCTGGCCCGCGACGAGGACGGTGACGTCCTCGGCTACACCCTCAAGGACACCTCCGCCAGCCTGGCGATGGGCATCGGGTCCCTGGTGGTCCCACGGGCGATCCTCGCACTGCTGGGGCTCGGCGGGTACCTGCTCGTCTGGCGCGAGCTGCGGATGGTCGACCTCGGCAGCGGCGTGCTCGCCTGGACGGTCGCGCTGGTCGGCAAGGACCTCATGTACTACTGGTTCCACCGGTTCAGCCACGAGTGGCGGTTCCTGTGGGCGGCCCACGTCGTCCACCACAGCTCCGAGCACTACAACCTCTCGACCGCCCTGCGCCAGTCGTGGACCCCGCTCGTGGGCTGGATCTTCTACCTCCCGCTGGTGCTGCTCGGGGTCAACCCCGTGATCCTGGCGATGTCGACCGCCATCAACCTGCTCTACCAGTTCTGGATCCACACCGAGGCGGTCGACCGGCTGCCCGCCCCGGTCGAGACCGTGTTCAACACGCCCAGCCACCACCGTGTCCACCACGCGGTGCAGGAGCAGTACCTCGACACCAACTACGGCGGGATCCTGATCGTCTGGGACCGCCTGTTCGGCACGTTCGAGGCCGAGGTCGAGCGCCCCGTCTACGGCATCACGAAGCCGCTGCGGACCTACAACCCGCTGCGCATCGCCACCCACGAGTACGCGGACATGGTGCGCGACATGCGGGGTGACCCCGACTGGGGCACGCGCGTGCAGCGGCTGTGGCGCGGTCCGGGCTGGCAGCCCGACATGGCCCCGGCGACCACGCCCAGCGCCCCGACCGACGTCGCGGTCGAGACCGCCTGATGAGCGCCGGCACGGACAGCCCGACCCGGTCGGGGGCCGCCCCCCGGCCTCGCGACCTGCTCGGCGAGGGACGCCCGGCCTGGCCCGAGATCCCCGGTCACCGCCACGTCGACAAGCACCCCCGCCGGTTCGGGGCGCGGCGGTGGCGGATCGTCGGGGCGGTGCTGGCCGTGCTGGTGCTCGTGCTGGTGGCGGTCGGGTACGTGTTCGCCGGTGTGGTGCTCGCGACGGCCGAGCCTCAGGAGCCCGCCCCGCTGCCCGCCGACGCGCTGCCCGGCGTCGAGCAGGTCGACGTGGCCGGGGCGGCCGTGGCCCTGCCCGCGGCCGCCGACCTGCCGCCGGTGCCCGACCAGCTGCCCGCGTGGTGGGCGCCCGCCGACCCGGACCGCGCCGTGGTGCTGGTGCACGGGCGGGGCGCGGGGCTCGACGACATGCTGCCCATGGCGACCGTCGCCCACGACGCGGGCTGGTCGGTGTTGGTCGTCAGCCATCGCGGTGACGGGCTCGCGTCCGACCCTGCCGACGGCGTGGCCGGGTTCGGCACGCGCGAGTGGCCCGACCTCGACGCCGCGATCCGCTGGCTCGAGGAGCGGGGCGTCGACGAGGTCGTGCTGGGCGGGGCGAGCCAGGGCGCCATGGTCGCCGCAGTTTGGTGGGAGCAGGTCGGCCGGGCCGCGCACCCCGACCTCGTCACCGGGGCCGTCTTCGACTCGCCCCTGCTCAGCCTCACCGCGACCCTGCGCCAGCAGGCCGCCAACCGCTCCATCCCCGCCCCGCTGGTCCGACCGATCCTGGCCAGCACCAAGGCATGGGCCTGGGCGCTCGGCGGCCTCGACGCCGCGGCGGCCGAACCGCTGTTCCGCGCCGGGGACTGGGAGCTGCCCACCCTGCTGCTGGCCGGTGAGCACGACGACCAGGTGCCGGCGTCGATCGCCGTCGAGTTCGCCGACGACGCCCCGGACGCGACCCTCGAGCTCTTCGACGCCGGGCACGTCGAGGCATCGACGACGCACGCGGACCGGTGGGCCGGCGCGGTCAGCCGGTTCCTCGACGCCCGGGGTCCAGCCGACGCCGGATGAGCGCGGACGGGATCGTCCCCGCCGACAGCACCACGTCGACGAGGTCGGCCAGCGTGTCGAGGGTGTCGAACAGCCCGACGTCGTCACCCGTGACGGTGTCGAGCAGCTCGACCCCGATGAACCCGGCGGACACGGTGCGGGCGAGCTGCCGGGTGTCCACCAGACCTGCCAGGGGCGTGTCGACCAGGATCCGGTCCAGTGCCCCCGAGACCTGGGCGGCGAGCAGCTCGAAGTTCTCCGACAGCACCGGGGCCAGCGCGGGGCGGGTGCGAGCGCCGGCGAAGAGCTGGGTGAGCATGGCCAGGTTCCCGTTGGCCTGCTCCTCGGCGTGCAGCTCGCGAGCGGCGCTGGCCAGTCCGCGCAGGTCCTCGACGGTGGCGAGGCGTGCGGCGTAGGCGTCGGCCCGCGCGGCGGTGACCGTCCGCGAGGACTCGACGAGCAGCCCGTCGAGGTCGTCGAAGTGGTAGTAGATCAGCGCGGGGTTGGCGCCCGCGCGCGCCCCGACGGCACGCGCGGACAGCCCGGCGATGCCCGCCTCCGCGAGCACGGCCACAGCCGCCTGCACCAGTCTGTCCCGCGTGTCGTCCGCCATGCCTGCATCCTACTTGAACGATCGTTCAAATCATGTACGGTTGCGTTTGAACGGTCGTTCAAGTCGAGGATGGTGGCACATGGCTGTGGTCGGGCGGGTCCTCGGCGGGGGCGTGGCGGGGCTCCTCGCGGGTCTCGTGACCGGTGTGGCCCTGGACCTCCGGTTCGGCCTCCTCGGGGAAGTCGCTCACCGCGTCGGGGGATGCATGCCCATCGTCCTGTACGCACCCGTCTTCATGTTGATGGGCGGGGCCACCGGGGCGATCACGGGAGCGCTGCTCGGCGGCATGCGGTTCGGCCAGCCGCCGAGGGCCGGTACGGGGTTCTGGCTGGTGGTGATGGCGCCCGTCGCCGGCCTGTGGTTGCTGGTCGTGCCGACCAGCCTGGCGATGGCGTGCGGTACGCAGGGGTGGGGACCATGATCCCCACGGTCCTGCTCGTCGGGGTGGCGCTGGGCCGCTGGTGGTGGCAGGTCGTGCTGGGTGCCGCGGTCGGCTGGCCGCTCGTGGTGCTCGGGGTCGGTGCCATCGACCCGTCGGGGATTCCCGCGGCGGCAGCGCTCGGGGCGGCCAACGGGGCGGTCGGGGTCGTCGCGAACCGGGTGGTGACCGGCGGCGTGCGGCTGGTCGGTCGCCTCGGCGTGGGCCCGGGGGTCACCGGCGGCGCGCTGCTGCTCGGGGTCGTCGGGCCTCGCCCTCGCCGGTGTCGGGCGACCTCACGCTCGTCGATGCGCTGCTGCTGCTGGCTGTGCTGTGCGTCGTTCCCCTCGCCGTACCCCTGGTCCCCGCATGGTCGCGGATCCGCCGCCGCCCCGATCGCGCTGGTCGCCGGTCTGCCACTTGCCGCCGCGCTCCTGATCGAACGGGGGCCCGTGGCCGGGCTACTCGCCCTCCCGTGGCTCCTCGCCACGCTCGTCGGAGCGATGACCGCGGCAGCATGGTGGTGGCGTCGGCGACCGGGATGGGCCGCCGGGGCGTGGGTCGTCGCACCCGCCTACCTCGCAGTCGGCGCAGCATGGCTGCTCGCCGACCGGTTGGACCTGGCCCCGGTGGGCGTGACCGCCCCGCTCGTGCAGCTGACCGCCATCCACTTCCACCACGCGGGCTTCGGAGCGGCCGTGCTGGCCACCTGCACCTGGCAGGTCCGCCCGTCGCGGGGCGCGGGGGCGGCCCTGGCGATGATCCTCGCCGGCCCGCCCGTGGTCGCCGTCGGGTTCCTCACCTCCGGCGTGCTGCAGGTCCTGGGGGCGCTGCTGCTGGCTGTCGGCCTGTGGGCGCTGGCGTGGCAGGTCGTGCGCCACGTCGCGCCCCGCTTCGCCGGCGCGCCCCGCATCCTGCTCGTGGTGTCGGCGCTGGCCACCCTCGCCCCGATGGTGCTCGCCGTCCAGTGGGCGGCAGGTTCGGCCTTCGGCACGCCTGCGCTGTCGATCCCCGCGATGGCCCTGTGGCACGGCCTCGCCAACGCGGTCGGGTTCGTCCTGCTCGGGGTTCTCGGCTGGCACCTCACCGCCCTCGACCACCCCGCCCCGGGGGGAGCTGCGGAGCTTTCGCGCACTCGGTGATCGCAACCTCCGCACCAACGGGACGCCGCCGGCCGGCTGGCAGGTTGGTGCGGAGCTTTCGCTCGCCTCGTGATCGCAACCTCCGCAGGAACCCCGCCCGGGGCAAGACGGGGCGCGGGGTCAGGGCTCGATGACGTTGCGCGGGTCGGGCTGGTCCTCCGGCGGGGCCTGGCTGTAGTCGCCGAAGGGACCGTCGCGGTCGGCGATGACCGCCCCGACGCCCTCAGCCTCCGCGCGGTCGATGAAGTGGCGGGCGTCGGGCGTGTTGCGCATCAGCCCGTCGAGGATCGGGCCGAGGGTCTGGGTGCTCGCCAGGCCCATGTTGTCGTAGGCCTGGTTGACGATGAGCTTCATCGCGGCCAGCTGGGACGAGGGGATGGAGGCCAGCTGGGCCGCGCGCTCGCGCACGGTGTCCTCGAGTCGCTCGAAGGGGACGGCCTCGTTGATCAACCCCACGTCGGCAGCCTCGCGCCCCGACAGGGGCTTCCCGGTCAGCGCGTACTCCTTGGCCTTCGTCAGCCCCAGCCGGTACAGCCACATGCCCGACAGGTAGGCGCCCCACATCCGCGCGTAGGGCGTGCCGATCCGCGCGTCCTCGCTGGAGATCACCAGGTCGCCACAGAGCGCGGTGTCGCTGCCGCCGCCCACGCACCAGCCGTGCACCTGCACGATCACCGGCTTCGGGCAGCGCCACATGCTCATGAACTGCTGGGTCGGGGCGACCTGCGGGGCGGTGGCGAAGGCGAAGTCCTTGCCCGGGTCCCACCGCCCGTCGGTGGTGATGTACCGGTCCCAGTGCTCGAACCCACCCCCGAAGTCGTAGCCGGCGCAGAACGACCGCCCCGCGCCCCGCACCACGATCACCTTGACGGCGTCGTCGAGCGTCGCCTCCCGGACGGCCCGCTCGAACTCCTCGGGCATCGGCGGGACGATGGTGTTCAACCGCTCGGGGCGGTTGAGGGTGATCGTCGCGACGCGGTCGTCGACGTCGTACAGCAGTGTCTGCAGTTCCATGCGCGGCCTCCCTGGCGACCGCGCTGAACCCTATGGGCCCGTGGGGCATCGTCCGGAGCGGTCTACGCTTCCGTCGGACGCGACCAGGAGGGCGTGTGGGCGTCCCGACCCCGGCACAGCTCGGCTACCGCCGTCGTCCGGCGGTGCCCGCCCGCACCCAGGTTCGGGCGTACGCGCGTGCCGTGGACGAGGCCGTGCGCGACCGGGGTTCGCGCTTGTGGCGCAGGGACGATCGGGCAGCACGCTGCTGGCCTCGCTGCTGGACTGCCATCCCGACGTGGTCCACGACGACGAAGTGCTGTACGCACCGGTGCGCTGGCCTCGACTGTGGGTCCGCGGCCTTGCGGCACGCCACCCTGGCGCGCGCTATGGCTTCAAGGTCAAGCCGTACCAGCTGCGCATCCAGCAGCGCGTGGTCGATCCCGGTGCGTGGCTGGCCGGCCTGGTGGCCGACGGCTGGGGCCTGGTGGCGTTGGAACGACATGACGTGCTCCGCCAGACTCTCTCGACGGCGGTGGCGTCGGTGACCGGGACGTATCACCGGCGTGACGACGAGCCGCCGGCGGGTCCGATCCCGGTCGACCCGCAGCTCGTGGTGCAGGGGATACGGCTCCGCCTCGGCAACCTCGAGTCGGACCGGCATGCCCTTGCAGGACTACCCCACGTGACCGTCGTCTACGAGCGGGACCTGCTGGACCCGGCCGGCCACCAGGCCACGGCGAACCGCGTGTTCGACCACCTCGGCCTGTCACCGGCATCGGTCGCGGCGAACCTGCGGCGCACCTCGTCCCGACCGTCGTCGGACATCGCCAACTGGGACGAGGTGCGAGCCGCGGTCATTGAAGCCGGGTTGGGAGACCACCTGGACGGCGCCTGAGACGCCGCCCCGACTC
>CAWCLK010000045.1:0-21071 GCA_963796225.1 uncultured bacterium | reverse complement strand
GCGACTGACAGCGGGTAAGACGTCGTCGGACCGGCGTTGCTGCGGAGCTTGTGCTCATGTGGTGATCGAAAGCTCCGCACCATGCAGTTCGTCCGCGGCCTGTCGGACGCGGACGAGTGTGAGCCGTGGCTCCGGGGGCCGGGCTCGAACCGGCGACATCTTGATTAACAGTCAAGCGCTCTGCCAACTGAGCTACCCCGGAAAGGGTGCGCCCGCCGGGTGAAGGGCGAGCGGGGCGCAGCGTACCAGCGCCGTCGGGGCAGACGAACCGGGCTCGGTGGTCGTCCGCGCACCGCGCCCTGACCCGCGCCGGACCCGGTCTCGCGTCTAGCCTGCGGCCAGGCGACAAGGAGCCGGTGCATGACGCGCAAGGACCTGGTGATCATCCCGCAGGACGAGCCCGGTGTGCTCGCGAGGCTCGCCGAGACCCTCGGCGAGGCGGGCATCAACATCGAGGCCTGCAGCGCGTTCACCGGCGGCGGCAAGGGCGTGGTGCACCTGCTGGTCGACAAGGACGAGGAGGCCATCGGCGTCCTCGCCGACGCCGGGTTCGACGTCAAGGCTGCCCGTCGCGTCGCCGTGGCGCAGTTGGAGAACCGCCCCGGGACCCTGGCCGAGGCGTGCCACAAGGTCGAGGCGGCCGGCGTCAACATCGAGCAGGCCTACTTCGCCAACGACAACCGCCTGGTCGTGGTCTGCGACGACGTCGATTCGGCCAAGTCCGCCCTCGGCATCGAGGACTGACGAACCTCCTGCGCGCGGCCCGTCAGCCGAAGCAGGACAGCGCGATCACGCCACCGCAGCCCGTCATCAGGGCGCGCGTGGTCAGGCCGAAGGCGAAGAACGCGCCCCAGGCCCAGCCCACGTACTCGTGCTCCTCACGGCGCAGTCCGGCGATGCGCCCGCCCACCACGGCGATGAGCGGGAACAGCGACCCGTACAGGTAGTGCAGGAACACCAGGTCGTCACCGACGACCCGCCGTCCGATGAGCAGGAACACCACGCCGACGACGACCTGCACGGCGAGCAGGTTCTCGGTCCAGTGCTGGACGGCGCGGTAGGCGACGGGCGCCTCGTCGCGGCGCATCAGTCGCAGCACGAGGCCCCACACCGTCAGCGTCAGGAACGCCAGGACGATGCCGAGCCCGAGCAGCCCGTGGAGCCGCGCCGTGCTCATGCGGGCTCGGTCCCGCCGCCGGACGGAGCCGACGGCTCGGGGGTCTCGACCTCGCGCGCCTGCAGGCTGGTGGCGATGCGGTGGGCGGCCAGGCCAGCGAGTACGGGCAGCACGAACACGGCCACGCGCAGGATCCAGGTGATCTGCTGCAGGCCGGTCGCGGTGCTGGAGGCGAGGACGTCGTTGGACCCGGCCACGAAGATGGCCAGCAGCAGGGTCAGGCCGCCGACGCCGATCGCGGTGCGCATGGGCACGTCGCGCGGGCGCTGGGCGATGTGGTGCTCCTCACGGTCCTTCGTGATGAAGCGGGCGTCGATCCACGGCCACGCGAACACGATGGTGAAGAGCGCGCCCGGGACGACCACCGACGGCAGGAACACCGCGGGGATGGTCACCCCGAAGATCGTGAACTCCCACGCCGGCCACAGGCGCAGCAGCCCTTCGAGCCAGCCCATGTACCAGTCGGGCTGGGACGGCGCGAAGACCTGGAAGGGCTCGTAGGGCCCGTAGAGCCACACGGGGTTGATCTCGAAGATCCCGCCGATCAGCGCCAGCACGGCGATCACGAAGGCGAACAGCGACAGCGACGTCAGGGTCTGGTTGGGGAACAGCGGCTCGCCGACCACGTTGGTCTCGGTCGCGCGGGGGCTGGGCTTGTGGGTGTGCTTCTGCCGAACGAGGATGGCCAGGTGCGCCCCGACCAGGCCGATCAGGCCGGCGGGGATCAGCATGACGTGGAGGATGTGCAGTCGGCCGAGGATCCCCACGCCGGGGAACTCGCCCCCGAGCGCCAGGAACCCGGCGAGCGGGCCCACGAAGGGGATGGACAGCAGGGCGGAGTAGCCGATGCGCAGCCCCGTCCCGGACAGCAGGTCGTCGGGCAGCGAGTACCCGGTGAAGCCGGCACCGAAGGCCAGCAGCATCAGCGCCACCCCGATGACCCAGTTGAGCTCGCGCGGTCGCCGGAACGCCCCGGTGAAGAACACCCGGAGCATGTGGACCACGATCGCGGCCACGAACACCAGCGCCGCCCAGTGGTGGATCTGTCGCATCAGCAGCCCGGCGCGTACCTCGAAGGACAGGCGCAGGACCGAGTCGTAGGCCGCCGAGATCTCCGCGCCGGACAACGGCGCGTACGGCCCGTTGTAGATCACCGGCGTGGTGTCGGGCGTGTAGAAGAAGGCGAGGAAGGTCCCGGTGAACAGCAGCACGACGAGGGAGAACAGCGCCACCTCGCCGACCAGGTAGGACCAGTGGGCCGGGAAGGCCTTGCGCAGGTAGGTCCGGGACCCCTGCGCCAGCCGCAGGCGGTCGTCCATCCACCGCGCGAGGTCGTCGACGGGGGACTGGCGGGTGCGGCCGTCGGTGTCGGCGCTCATGCCTCACCCTCCTGCGCTGCGGGGGGTTCCTGCGTGTAGTTCCAGAAGGTCGGCCCCACCGGCTCGGTGAACCCGCCGAGCGCGATCAGGTAGCCCTCGTCGTCCACCCCGATGGGCAGCTGGGGCAGCGGCCGACCGGTCGGGCCCGACAGCACCTTGGCCCCCTCGTTGACGTCGAAGGTGGACTGGTGGCAGGGGCAGAGCAGCTCGCCGACGGCGGCGCGGTACAGCCCCACGGGGCACCCGGCGTGCGTGCAGATCTTCGAGTAGCAGACCAGGCCGTCGACCGTGCCGTCCGGCGCGTGCAGGGCCGAGCGGTCCAGCAGCCCGGGACGGGTGCCGATCAGCACGGCCTGGGCGTCGGCGGGGTTGTCCGAGCCGGAGGGGAACACCGTGACCAGCTGGTCGGCGACGATGTCCTCGGCCTTCAGCTCCTCGCCGTCGACGGTCGCGAGGCGGATCCCACGGCGCCAGGCCGTGACGAACAGGTCGTTGCGCGCGTCGTGGGAGAACACCGGGCCGAGCGAGAGCAGCGGCGCGGTCAGTGCCAGCCCCAACGAGGCGCCGACGCCGCCGAGCAGCCGCAGCAGGAACCGCCGACGACCCCCGCTGGCGGCCTCGCCCAGCGAGCTGGCGAACTCGGCCTCGAAGGCTTCCCGGTCCTGGTCGCCCGAGCGCATCGGGTAGCGCTCCTCGACGATGGTCTCGGGGCCGACGACGGTGCGGATCCAGATGCCCAGGCCCGTGCCCACAGCCGCGAAGGTGACGAACAGCAGGACGCCTTCCCACTGGGTGTCACCACCGCTGATGTAGACGGCGAGCAGCCCCAGGGCGGCGAGGATGGCGATCCCGAAGGCCAGGGCGGCCAGTCGGGTCGCGCGGTCCTCCCGCGCCTGCTGCTGGGCGAACTGGTTGTCCTGGTCGGGGGTGTCACTCATGGTCGGTCGCCTCGGTGTCGCCGGCCTTCTCGCCGAGCAGGTACATCACGATCCCCAGCAGCCCCAGGCCCACGAGCCAGGCGATGAAGCCCTCGCTGACGGGCCCGGAGCGCCCCACGGAGATCCCCCCCGGCGTCTCGCGGTCGCGCAGGTCCATCACCCAGGCGGTGACGGCCTTGAGGTCCTCCTCGTCGACCACGTCGTCACCGAAGACCGGCATGACCCCCGGGCCGGAACGGACGGCCTCGGCGATCTCGAGCGGCGTGGCCACGTCGAGGTTCGAGGAGACGTCCTTCTGGCCCACGGCGATGCCGGCCGCGGTCGGACCGTGGCAGGCCGCGCAGTTGGTGGTGAACAGCTCGAACCCGCGGGACAGCTCGGCGGACTCCCAGCCCTGCACGTTCGGGATCTCGGGTCCCTCGCCCGGTGCCAGGCTGGACACGTAGGCCACCAGCGCCGCCCGTTCGGTGTCGGTGAACTGCTGGGGACCGCGACGCAGGCGGTCGTCCTGGGTCTTCATCGGCATCCGGCCGGTGCGGATCATGAAGTCCACCGACGCCGGGCCGACGCCCACCAGCGGCGGACCGCCGGCGGGTCCCTGCTGGTCGAGGCCCGTGCCGTTGGAACCGTGGCACATCGCGCAGTTGGTCTGGAACAGCTCGTCGCCCCGCTGCACCAGCTGCGGGTCGAGGGCTGGCTCGCCGCTGTCCTGGGCCAGGGCGACGGCGAGGTTGATCGATCCGGCGAGCACCACGAGCAGGAGCACGATTCCGGATCGGCGAAGCAGGAGACGGGAGCGTGGGGGCACGGCGAGGCCTGATCGACGACCGGGGGGAGGCTACCCGGGCGTTCGGGCCCCACCCGAGCCCGGGACGTGCCCCGCACCATCTCAGGGTGACCCGGGGGCGATCCCGGGGGTGTGCGCCCTTCGTCGTGATGCATGCTGGTGATCGACACACCGACCCGCGCCAGCAAGGATGCGCGGCTGCCCGTCCCAAGGACCCTCGCATGGCCCCCTCCACCTCCGGCTCCACCGTGCACGTCCGCGACGCCGTCAAGGTCTACGGCTCCGGTTCCACGCAGGTGCGTGCCGTGGACCACATCGACGTCGACATCCCCGCCGGCGAGTTCGCCGCCATCATGGGCCCCTCGGGGTCGGGCAAGTCGACGTTGTTGCACTGCATGGCCGGCCTCGACCGCCTCACCGAGGGGACGGTCACGATCGCCGGGACGGAGCTCGGCGCCCTCAACGACAAGCAGCTCACCGTGCTGCGCCGCGAGCAGGTCGGCTTCGTGTTCCAGGCCTACAACCTCGTGCCCACCCTGGACGGACGGTCCAACATCACGCTGCCCGTCGACCTCGCCGGCGGCACGGTCGACCAGGCCTGGTTCGACCAGATCGTCGAGGTGCTCGGGCTGGCGGACCGGCTCGACCACCGCCCCGCGCAGCTCTCCGGCGGCCAGCAGCAGCGCGTGGCCGCCGCCCGCGCGCTTGTGACCCGCCCCGCCGTGGTGTTCGCGGACGAACCCACGGGCGCCCTGGACTCCAACTCGTCGGCCGAGCTGCTGGCCTTCCTGCGTCGGGCCGCGACCGAGTTCGGCCAGACCATCGTCATGGTGACCCACGACCCGACCGCCGCGTCCTACGCCGAGCGCATCCTGTTCCTCGCCGACGGCAAGATCGTGGACGAGCTGCGCGCCCCGAACCCCGATGCCGTCCTCGAGCGCATGAAGCGCCTCGAGCACGGTCACACCAGCGCGCCCACGGCCTGACGGCCCGCACTCCCCTCGAGGTCCCGCCATGTTCCGTGTCGCGCTCGCATCCGTGCTGGGCAACAAGATCCGCCTCGCGCTGACGGCCCTGGCCATCGTCCTGGGCGTCGCGTTCGTCTCCGGCAGCTTCGTGCTGACGGACTCCATCGACGCCGCCTTCGGCACCCTGCTCAGCGAGGCCGCCGCCGGCGTGGACGTCTACGTCAACCCGGTGGAGGTCCTCGAGCAGAACGTCACGACCGCCCAGCCCGGGGGCGGCCCGGCCCTGTCGGACGACCTGGTCGACCAGGTGGCGGCCGTGGACGGTGTGGCCGAGGCGGTCGGCAGCGTGGAGGGATCGGCACAGGTCATCGACCGTGACGGCGAACCGGTCGGAGGCATGGGCCCGCCGACGTTGGCGTTCTCGTGGGCGGGTCCGGACGAGGCCGGTCCGCTGACGCTGCAGGCGGGGCGCGAGGCCCGCGGTCCGGACGAGATCACGATGGATGCGGGCACCGCCGCGACCACCGGCTACCAGCCCGGCGACACGGTCCCGGTCGCGCTGTCCGACGGGATCCGCGAGTTCCAGCTCGTGGGCATCACCGGGTTCGGGTCCGAGGACAACCTGCTGGGCGCCACGATCGTGACCTTCGACCTCGCCACGGCCCAGCAGGTGCTGGGCCGCGAGGGCGAGGTGACCTCGATCTCGGTCAGTGCCGACCCCGGCGTCGACGCCGCCACGCTGCGCGACCGGATCGACGAGGCCCTCGGGTCGGCCTCCGCCGAGGTCGTCACCGCCGAGGACCAGCAGGCGGAGGACCAGGCGGAGATCACCCAGGGCCTGTCCTTCCTGACCATCGGCCTGCAGGCCTTCGCCGGCATCGCCCTGTTCGTCGGCCTGTTCCTGATCGTCAACACGTTCTCGATCATCGTCGCCCAGCGCACCCGCGAGTTCGCCCTGCTCCGGGCCGTCGGGGCATCGGCGCGCCAGGTCCAGCTCGCCGTGGTCATCGAGGCCCTCGCCGTCGGGCTGGTCGCCGGCGTGCTCGGCCTGCTGGCGGGCATCGGGCTGAGCGAGCTGATGCGCATGATCTTCGGTGCGATCGGCCTCGGGTTCCCCGACGGCGGTCTCATCATCGAGCCGCGGACCATCGTGGTGTCGCTGGTCCTCGGTCTGGTCGTGACCGCCGTGGCGTCGGTGTTCCCGGCTCGCCGGGCGTCCCGCATCTCGCCCATGGAGGCACTGCGTGAGGGCGCCGGTGCCGACGAGGACCGGGTGGGCACCGGGCGGACGGTCGCCGGTGCGGTGCTGGCGGGTGGCGGGGCGGCGGCCATCGCCGCCGGGCTGGCGCTCGACGTGCCCCAGCCGGCGGCGATCGTCGGCGCCGGCGTGGCCGCGACCTTCGTGGGCGTGGCGCTGCTGGCCCCGTACCTCGCGGCCCCCGTCGCCGCCGTCGTGGGCGCCCTCCCGGCACGCCTGGGCGTGGCGGGTCGGCTCGGCCGCAACAACGCCGCTGGCAACCCCAGGCGCACGGCGTCCACGGCCTCGGCGCTGATGATCGGCGTGGCGCTCGTCAGCTTCGTGTCGATCTTCGCCGCCTCGGCCACGGCGTCCGTGAACGAGCTGTTCGCGGCCCAGCTGGGCTCGGACTACACGATCACCCCGCAGGGCTTCGGCGGGTCGAGCATCCCGTCCGGGGCGGCTGCAGCCATCGACGAGCTGGACGAGACCGGGGCCGTCATGGCGATCCGCACCGCCCCGCTCGAGAGCGACGGGACGTCGTCGTCGCTGACCGCGATCGATCCCGTCGACGTCGAGGATCTGGTGTCGCTCGACCCCAGCGACGGGGCGCTGGACGCGCTCGCGCAGGGCGGCGTGCTGCTGCCGGCCGACGTGGCGGCCGAGCGTGGTCTCGCCGTCGGCGACACGGTCGAGGCCCAGTTCGTCACCTCGCAGCAGTCGCTGGAGGTGGTGGGCACCTTCGCCAACACGGACGTGATCGGGTCGACCTGGGTCACCAGCGAGGAGACCTTCGACCAGCTCATCGGTGACGGCACCACCTTCCTGGTGCTCGCCGACGTGGCCGAGGGCGTGGACGCCTCCGACGCCCGGACGGCCATCGACGGGGTGCTCGAGGACTTCCCCGGTGTGCAGGTGCAGGACCAGGCCGAGCTCGCCGAGAGCCTGCGCAGCCAGGTGGACCAGCTGCTCAACGTCATCGTCGGCCTGCTCGGCCTGGCGCTGGTGATCGCGCTCATCGGCATCGTGAACACGCTGGCGCTGTCGGTGTTCGAACGCACCCGCGAGATCGGGCTGCTCCGCGCGGTCGGGATGACCCGGCGTCAGGTCCGGTCGATGGTGCGGTGGGAGTCGGTGATCGTGGCCGTCTTCGGTGCAGGGCTGGGGGTCGCCGTGGGGTCGGTGTTCGGCTGGGCGCTGGTCCGCGCCTCGGCGGACCAAGGCCTGCAGGTCCTCGAGTTCCCGGCCGGTCGCCTCGTCGTCTACATGGTCGTCGCGGGCCTGGCCGGCGTGCTCGCCGCGGTCTTCCCGGCCCGTCGTGCCGCCCGCCTGGACGTCCTCGAGGCGGTCACGACCGAGTGACCCTGCGCGTGGTCGGGTGGCTCGGCTTCACTGGCGCCACTCGACCAGGAGCCACTTCGTGATCGCCGCCTTCTCCATCACGCCGCTCGGTGCCGGTGACTCGGTCGGTGACCTCGTCGGCGAGTGCGTCCGCATCGTCCGGGACTCCGGCCTGCCGTGCGAGACCAACGCCATGTTCACCAACGTCGAGGGGGAGTGGGACGCCGTCATGAACGTGATCCACCGGTGTGTCGACCACGTCGCCGCCGTGGCGCCCCGCGTGTCGGTCGTCGTCAAGATCGACCACCGCCCCGACCGTGGCGACCTGCTCGCACACAAGAACGAGCGCATCGCCGGGTTCTGATCCGGCAGGCCGCGTTCAGCGGGGTGGGGTGGTGCCGCCCCGCCGCACCTCACGCCGCGAGGTCAGCCACGCCCCGAGCAGGACCAGCCCGGTGCCCACGATGGCGGTGGGGGAGACGTGGTCGCCCCGGAACCCGACACCCAGGACGATCGCGACGATCGGCGTGAAGTAGATGCTGATCGAGCCGCGGGCGCTGCCGACGCGGCCGACGAGCGTGGCCATGGCCACGAACGCGAGACCGGTGCCGAGCATGCCCAGTGGCAGCATCGACAGGGCCGGGCCCCAGGCGAAGGTCGAGCGCCCCAGTCCGAGCAGGCCGAGCGGGGTCACCAGGACGAAGGCGACCAGCTGCATCCGCAGGATGACCGGCAGCGAGCCGTGCCGCTGCTGGAGCGGGACGGTGAGGTTGGTCGCCAGGCCGTACAGCACGATCGCCGTCAGGACCAGGGCGGTCCCGAGGGCGGTGCTGCCGCTGCTGCCGAGCTCGGGCAGCGAGATGGTGACGATGCCGGCGAACCCGATCACGATCCCCGCCAGCTGGATGCGCCCCGGCAGGCGGCGCAGCAGCACGGTCGCCCAGACCGCGCTCGTGAGGGGGACCCCGGCGTTGAGCATGCCGGTCAGGGCGGAGTCGACCCACTGCTGCGCGATCGGGAACAGCGTCAGGGGGATGCCCATCCACACCAGGCCCAGCAGCGCCACCCGTGGCCAGTCGTCGCGGGGCAGCGGACGGCGTGCTCGGGGGAACAGGGACAGGGCCAGCGCCCCGAGCCCGATCCGGGCCATGGTGATCACGCCCGGCGCGAACGCGTCCAGGCCGATGTCCATCCACAGGAACGACGATCCCCACACGCTCGCCGTGAAGGCCAGCAGCCCCCACTCGCGGGGGCCGTAGGCGTCGTCGGAACGGCCCTCGGCCGTCTCGACCAGCCGGCGGCGCGCGGGCAGCCCGGTACCCGCCGTGGTGGCCGCGGTGCCGGGGTCGGGGCCGGGATCGACCGTCCCGGGGCGCGATGTGCCGTCCATCCGCGCCACGGTAGACGCGAGGACCGCGCACGTCCGGTCCACTCGGGGCGCTGGTGGTCGAGCGTTCGAGCGCCCGCGGGACGGTCGCTACCGTGCCGGCCCTGGCTGACGGCCCCCGAGGAGGTCGACGTGCGAATCCGGACCCTTCTGGCCCTCGGCGCCGGCGCCGCCGTCGGGGCCGGCGTGACCTACCTGGCCGACCCCGACCACGGCGAGGCCCGGCGGGTCGAGGCGCGCCACTGGGCACTCGCGCAGGGACGCCAGCAAGCGGTCGGCGTGGTCGAGGCGACCATGCGCGCGGGACGCTCGTATGCGTCCGCTGCGGCCGAGGGGTTCCGCGAGTCGCGGGAGGCCGCGCCCATCAGCCGCTGAGCGGCCGGAATCGACCGGATTCGCCGGTATTCCCCGCCGACCCGTGGCCGACTGACCAGTGCGGTCACCACCGCCCCGACCATCCGTCCGTGGTGGTGGGGTGGAACCTCGCGGCGTGAATGGCAACACTGCTTGCAGTAGTTAGCAGCCCGTCGCCCCGTCCCCGTACGTCTCCCCGCGATGCGGTTGCTCGTCTCCCCGTGCCCCGACCAAGCGACCTCCCGCTCATGTCGACCACCACCCCGTCCACTGGCGTGCGCCGATTGCGTTCGGCCGCCGCCCTCACCGTCCTCGGCCTGGCCGCCACCGCCGCAGCCGGCGCCGCCGCGACCTCGTCCAACGACACCGCCGCGGTGCGCGCCGCCGACCCGGCGTCCCGCCCCGTGGTCGAGGTCGTCACCAATTCCGTCGTGACCTCCTCGCCGCTGAGTGACCGGCTGCTGATCGCGGCCTCGGCCGACGAGGTCGAGCCGGCACCCGAACCCGAGAACGTCGCGGCCGAGGCCGCCCCGCCCGAGCCGGCCCCGGAGCCCGAGCCCCAGCGTTCGGTCTGGGACCGCGTCGCCGACTGCGAGTCCGGCTCGTGGACCGGTGACGGTGGCTTCGTCGAGGGCTCGGCCAACTGGTCCGCCACCGCAGGCATGTTCGAGGGTGGCCTGCAGTTCCACCCCGACACCTGGGACGCCTACAAGGACCCGGGCATGCCCGGGGCGGCCTACGAGGCCAGCCGCGCGCAGCAGATCGCCGTGGGCGAGCGGGTCCTCGCCGCCCAGGGCTGGGGCGCATGGCCCGTCTGCAGCCGCAAGCTCGGGTTGCGCTGACGCGCAGCCTCCAACCTGGTCGGGCCCGTCCGGCCCCGTGGCCCGGCCAGTGACGCCCCGCCCCTCTTCAGGGGCGGGGCGTCGCCATGTGCGGCCGGAGTAGCGTGTCGGCCCGAGCCGACCCGAAGGCCCTTTCGCCGTGGACCTCTCCCTCTCGCCCCGCGCCCAGGAGCTGCGCACCGAGCTGCTCGACTTCATGGACGCGCGGATCTACCCGAACGAGTCGACCCTGCGTGAGCAGCTCGAGGCGGCCGAGAACCCGCACGCCCGTCCGCCGATCATGCAGGAGCTCAAGGCCGAGGCACGCGAGCGGGGCCTGTGGAACCTCTTCCTGCCGGACGCCGAGCACGGCGCGGGGCTGTCCAACGTGGACTACGCGCAGCTGTGCGAGATCCTCGGCCGGTCGCCGCTGCTGGCCCCCGAGGCGTGCAACTCCAGCGCCCCGGACACCGGCAACATGGAGGTCCTGCACATGTTCGGCACGCCCGAACAGCAGGAGGAGTGGCTGCACCCGCTTCTCGAGGGCGAGATCCGATCCGCGTTCTTCATGACCGAGCCGGACGTGGCCTCGTCCGATGCCCGCAACATCCAGTCGTCGATCGTGCGCGATGGTGACGAGTACGTGATCAACGGCCGCAAGTGGTGGTCCTCGGGCGCGGCCGCGACCGACTGCAGGGTCGGCATCTTCATGGGGGTCACGGATCCGGACGCCGAGCCCTACCGCCAGCAGTCGATGATCCTGGTGCCGATGGACACCCCCGGGGTCGAGGTGGTGCGCGAACTGCCCGTCTTCGGCGCCTACGACGCCCTCGGCGGCCACCCGGAGATGCGCTTCACCGACGTCCGCGTGCCGGTCGCGAACATGATCGCGCAGGAGGGCGACGGGTTCATGATCGCCCAGGCCCGTCTCGGTCCGGGTCGCATCCACCACTGCATGCGCCTGATCGGCATGGCCGAGCGTGCCCTCGAGTTGATGTGCCGCCGTGCGATCGAGCGCGAGGCGTTCGGCAAGCCCCTGGCTCGACAGGGCAAGGTGCAGTACTGGGTCGCCCAGGCCCGCACGCGGATCGACCAGGCCCGGCTGCTGACGTTGAAGACCGCCCACCTGATGGACACGGTGGGCAACAAGGGGGCGCGCCAGGAGATCTCGGCGATCAAGATCGTCGCTCCGTCGATGGCGACCTGGGTGCTGGACAAGGCCATCCAGGTGCACGGCGGCAAGGGCTTCACCGACGACACCCCGCTGGCGATGATGTGGGCCCACGCCCGCACGTTGCGCATGGCCGACGGCCCGGACGAGGTCCACGAGATGTCGGTCGCTCGCCGCGAGTTCGGCAAGTACCTGTCGTGATCCGCGTCCCGCCCACCGTGGACGTCGGGGCCCGCATCGAGGTGCCCGACGCGGCGGCGTGGGCGGCCATCAGCCGGTTCGAGCACTGGCCGAGCTGGGGGCCCAGCGTGGCCGCCGTGGACCCGCCCCGCGGCGACGTGTCGCCCGGGGCGACCGGCCACGTGCGCGCCGCGGTGGGGCCGTGGATCCCCTTCCGCGTCGACGAGGTCGCCCCCGGCCGGCGATGGACCTGGCACGTCGCCGGGATCCCCGCCACCGGCCACCGCGTCGAGGCCGACGGCCCGGACGCCTGTCGTGTCGTGTTCGAGGTGCCGGTCTGGGCGCTGCCCTACGCCGCGGTGTGCCGACTGGCCATCCCGCGCATCGCGCGCGTCGCCCGCGAGCTCATCTGACCCCCGGTGGTCAGTCCTGGTCCGGGGCGGCGCCCCACTTGGCGCGCTTGGCCTGGCGGCCGCGCACGTGCAGGTCGAGCTCGACCTTGCGCAGTCGGACGTTGTGCGGGGTGACCTCGACGGCCTCGTCCTCGCGGATGAACTCCAGCGCCTGCTCGAGGGAGAGCTGGCGGGGCGGGGCGAGGCGGACCAGCTCGTCACCGGTGGAGGAGCGCACGTTGGTGAGCTTCTTCTCCTTGGTGGGGTTGATGTCCATGTCCTCGGCGCGGGCGTTCTCGCCGACGATCATGCCCTCGTAGACATCCACGCCGGGGCCGATGAACAGCGCCCCGCGCTCCTGCAGGTTGAGCAGCGCGTACTGGGTGGACTGGCCGCGACGGTCGGCGACCAGCGAGCCGTTGGGGCGGGTGCGGATGTCGCCCTGCCAGGGCTCGTAGCCGTCGAAGACGTGGTGCAGGATGCCGGTGCCGCGGGTCTCGGTCATGAACTCGGTGCGGAACCCGATCAGCCCACGGGCGGGGACGCGGTACTCGAGCCGTGTCCAGCCGGTGCCGTGGGCGATGAGCTGCTCCATGCGGCCCTTGCGCAGCCCCATGAGCTGGGTGACCACACCGACGTAGTCGTCGGGCACGTCGATGGACATGTGCTCGAAGGGCTCGTGGACCTGGCCGTCGACCTCGCGGATGACGACCCGCGGCTTGCCGACGGTCAGCTCGAAGCCCTCGCGACGCATGGTCTCGACGAGGATGGCCAGCTGCAGCTCGCCGCGGCCCTGGACCTCCCAGGTGTCGGGGCGCTCGGTGGGCAGGACCCGCAGCGAGACGTTGCCGACCAGCTCGCTCGTCAGGCGGTTCTCGATCAGCCGGGCGGTCATGCTGGACCCGTCCTGGCCCGCCAGCGGCGAGGTGTTGACGCCGATGGTCATGCCGAGGCTGGGCTCGTCGACGGTCAGGCGCGGCAGCGGTGTCGGGTCGGACGGGTCGGCCAGCGTGTCGCCGATCATGACCTCGTCGATGCCGGCGACCGCGATGAGGTCACCGGGGCCGGCCTCCTCGGCCGGCACCCGGTCGAGGGCCTCGGTCATGTACATCTCGCCGAGCCGGACGTTCTCGACCGTGCCGTCCTCGCGGCACCAGGCGACCTGCTGCCCCCGCTTGACCGTGCCGTGGTGGATGCGGCACAGGGCCAGCCGTCCGACGTAGGCGGACGCGTCGAGGTTGGTGACCAGCATCTGCAGGGTCTGGTCGGGGTCGAACGACGGGGCGGGGACGTGCTCGAGCAGCGCGTCGAACAGCGGCTCGAGGTCGGTGCCGGGCACGTCCGGGTCGGTGGTCGCCGTGCCCTCCTTGGCGTTCGTGAACAGCACCGGGACGTCGATCTGGTCGTCGTCGGCCCCGAGGTCGATCAGCAGGTCGAAGACCTCGTCCACGACCGCCGAGATGCGTGCGTCGGGGCGGTCGATCTTGTTGACGACGATGATCAGCGGAAGGCGCTTCTCCAGCGTCTTGCGCAGCACGAACCGGGTCTGCGGGAGCGGTCCCTCGGAGGCGTCCACCAGCAGGCATGCCCCGTCCACCATCGCCAGGGCGCGCTCGACCTCGCCACCGAAGTCGGCGTGCCCCGGGGTGTCCACCACGTTGATGGTCACGTCGTCGCGCGTGACCGCGGTGTTCTTCGCGAGGATCGTGATGCCCTTCTCGCGTTCGAGGTCACCCGAGTCCATCACGCGCGTGGCGACGTCCTGGTTGGCGCGGAACACGCCCGACTGCCACAGCATGGCGTCGACCAGCGTGGTCTTGCCGTGGTCGACGTGGGCGATGATGGCGACGTTGCGGAGGTCGTCACGGGTGGCCATGGGGGGATCCTGGTGATCGGCGCACGAACGGCGCCCCGACCGAACCCGGCCGGGGCGCGCGGCACGGACGGTACCCGTCCTGGCGCCTACCCCTGCGCTTCGGCCCGGACGGCGTCGCGCAGGCGCGCACGCCACTGGGAGAGCTCGTCGCCCTCGTAGCGGGTCCGCGGCCAGAAGAACCCTCGCAGGCCGTCACCCTTCACCCGCGGGACGACGTGCCAGTGCAGGTGGGGGACCGACTGGCTCACGACGTTGTTGGCCGCGACGAAGTGGCCCTCGCAGTCGGTCGCCCGCGTGAGGGCGCGCATCGCCAGCTGCACGGCGGACAGCAGCGGCGCGAGCGCGTCGGTGGGGACCTCGTCGAGGGTCACCCAGTGGGTGCGGGGGACCACCAGCACGTGCCCCGGGAACAGCGGGCGGATGTCCAGGAACCCGACGGCGTCGTCGGTGGCGAGGACGTGGCTGTCCGGGTCGTCGGCGACGATCCGGCAGAACAGGCAGTCCGCCACGACGGGGTGGTCAGGCAGCCCCGCGACCGAAGGGCCACAGCAGGACCGGCACGGTGCGCAGGAGCAGCCGCAGGTCGGTCGCCAGGGTCCCGGTGCGGGCGTACGCGACGTCGAGGGCGATGCGTTCGGCGTCGGGGAGCCGGTTGCGCCCCGCGACCTGCCAGGGGCCCGTCAGGCCGGGCAGGACCGACAGGTAGGCGTCGAGGTCGTCGCCGTAGCGGCCGAGCTCCTCGACGTCCCAGCGCGGGCGCGGGCCGACGAGGCTCATGTCGCCCCGCAGCACGTTGAGCAGCTGGGGCAGCTCGTCGAGGCTGAGCAGCCGCAGGAAACGACCGACCCGGGTGATGCGCGGGTCGTCGAGCAGCTTGCCGTGCTCGGCGAGGTGGGCGCGCTGGGCCGGGTCGACCAGCAGGCTGCGAATGCGCTCGTCGGCGCCCTCGACCATGGTGCGGAACTTGAGGATGGTGAAGGTGCGACCACCGCGGCCGTAGCGCTGCTGGCGGTACACGATCGGGCCCGGGGAGGTCGCGGCGATGAGCAGGGCCACGAGCAGCAGGACGGGGGTGAGCACGACCAGTCCCAGGACGGCCACGGACACGTCCAGGGCCCGCTTGGCCACGGGCACGGGCATCGGCGCGGCCACGGCGCGCAGCGTGGTGGCCGACTGGGGACTGTCTCCCCCGTACAGCTCGGCGACGGCGCTGGTGCTGATGAGCCTCCCCCTCCTCGAGCACGCGTGCAGTGAGCGCGAACCCTAGCGGCTGCGTGTTGTGGTCGACGTCAGGTGGACGTACAGATCGGTCGTGTCGCGGCCCATGGACCGCGCGTCGTGGTGTGCAACGAGCCGGGCGTGCCCGCGTGACGCGCGCCGCGCGGATTCCTCCGGGTCGGCCAGCGCCGCCTGCAGCGCACCGGCCAGCGCGGCGGGGTCGTCGGGGGGGACCAGCCAGCCGGTCTCGCCGTCCACGACCGCGTCGCGGGTGCCGACGACGTCCGTGGCGACCACGGGCACGTGGGCGCGGAAGGCCTCGAGCGGGACGTACGGGGCGCCCTCCCACCGGGAGGGCAGGGCCAGCACGTCGAACTGCCCGAGCAACCCGGCCGCGCCCGGCACGTGGCCGAGCAGGTGGACCCGGTCCGCCACCGCGGAGGCCGCCACGGTGGCGGCGACGGCCTCGGCGTCGGGTCCGCCGCCCACGAGCACCGCGTGGACGTGCGGGGGCAGCTGGGCGACGGCGCGGACCAGGACCTCGGGGGCCTTCTGGGGCGCGAGGCGTCCGATCCAGCCGACCAGCGGCGTGTCCCGTGCGAGGCCCAGCCCGGCGCGCAGGTCGCGGTCGAGCGTCGGGGGCAGGGCGAGGTCGATGCCGTTGGGGACGACGTGGATGCGAGCCGGCGGGCACAGCCCGAGGTCCCGCACGAGGGACGCCTCGCTGGCCGACACGGCGATCATCGCGGACGTCAGCGGCGCGAGCGCGCGCTCGGCCCGTTGCACCATGCGGGAGGGATGGACCCCGTTGGGGGTGACCACCACCGGCCGGCCGAGGGACCGCCCCGCCAGCCGTGCGACGACCCCGCCCACGGTCGCGTGTCCGTGGAGGACGTCGACGGCCCGGTCCCGGGCGAGGCGACGGACCGCCAACACGGCGCGCGCGAGGTCGGGATGGACGGGCGAGCGACGCATCGGCACCTCGTGCACGACGACCCCGCCCGCCCGGAGCTCCTCGGCCGTGCGCGAGGTCCGGTCCTCGCCGCGGGGCGTCGGCCGCAGCGGCAGCACCACCTCGTGGGTGACGTCGGGTGCGTGGGTCACGAGGTCGACGACGTGCCGGCCGGTGCCGTGGCCGGCAGCCTCGAGCACGTGCAGGACCCTCAGCGCAGGCATGTGGCGTGCACCTCCGCGGTGGCGGCGGCCGCCGCGTCCCAGGTGTAGCCCGCGGCGCGTGCCCGGCCCGCCCGTCCGAGGTCGGCCACGAGTGCGTCGTCGCGGTCGAGCACGTCGAGGGCCGCGGCCCAGGCCGTCACGTCGTCGGGCGGGCACCGCATCGCGGCGTCGCTGACCACCTCGAGCACGGCGGCGCTCGGTGACACCACGGCGGGGACGCCCGTGGCCATGGCCTCCAGTGGCGGGAGGCCGAAGCCTTCCTCGAGGGCCGGGTGCAGCAGCGCGCGGGCCCCCGCGAGGAGGCCGGGGAGGTCGTCGTCGGAGACGAACCCGGCCAGGTGGATCGTCACGCCCCGCTCGGAGGCGCGGGAGCGGAGGGCCTCGGTCTCGGGGCCGTCGGGTCCGGCCAGCACGAGCGGCCGGCGCGAGGAGGCACGCGCGAGTGCATCGACCAGCACCGCGAGGTTCTTGCGCGGCCCCGGCCGTCCCACGGCCACCCAGTACCCGCCGGCCGTCACGCCCCGCGCGGCCAGGGACGCCGGGACGCGGGGCTCGGCGCGCCGGAAGCGGTCGTCGACGCCTTCGGGCACCACGTCGACCCGGCGGGCGGGGACCTCGAGGTGGTGGGTCACCTGGTCCGCCACGGCGCGGGACGGGGTGATCACCCGGTCCGCGGCCCGCACGGCCCGGGCGACGGCGGCGAACAGGACGCGACCTCGGACGGTCTCCCAGTGGGGGTGCGTCCGCGGGAAGAGGTCGTGGACGGTGTGCACGAGGGGCACCCGACTGCGGGCGGCGACGGTCGCGTCGAGGACGTGGACCAGCGCCGGGGCGAGGTCCCGGGGCAGCAGCCGTTCCACGTGCGGGCGGCCGGCGGCGGCCCAGGCGGCCTGCACGAGGTTGCGTGGTCCGCGCACACGCACCACGGGCACGGGACACCACGTCGGGTCGGGCCCGGGCTCACGAGGTGCGGCCAGGACGTACCGCCCCCCTGCCGTCGCCAGCGCCGCGGTCAGCGACTGCTGGTACCGGCCGAGCCCCGTCCGGCGCTGCAGGGGCTCGGCGAGCCGGTGCGAGAGGAGCACGGTCGCGCCGGTCATCGTCCGGCCAGGAGGCGCTCGGCGAAGGCCGTCCACCGGTGGCCGGCCACGGCACGCATGGCGCCGTGCGCGTCCCACGAGCTGTCGCAGGCCGCCTCGTCGATGGCGGCGGCGAGGTCGTCCTCGTCGTCGGGGTCGAACCACCGCGGCCAGTCGCCGGCCCAGCTGCGCATGGCGGTGACCGCGGGGGCCACGGGCCGGGTGCCGAGTGCGAGGGCCTCGAGCAGGGGCAGCCCGAAGCCCTCGTGGCGCGAGGGATAGACGACGGCTCGGGCGGTCGCGACCAGCGGCGCGACGTCCGGCCACGGGAGGGGGCCGGCCCACGTCACCGGCAGGTCGAGGCCGCGGGCCTGTCGATGGAGGGCCTCGACGTGGTCCCGTCGCCCCCCGCCGACGACGACCAGCTCGAGGCCGTCGTGGCCGGTCCGACGGAGGTGGTCGACGGCCCGGAGCAGCAGGTCGAGACGCTTGCGGGGCTGGAGCGTGCCGACGACGACGACACGGTCCTGGCGCTCCGCGGCAGGGCCTGTCGAGAGTCGGCGATCGGCGTCGTGGTCGTCCACCTGTCCGCAGCCGAAGGGCGCGACGACGGCGTCGTCGCGACCGCTGACGGCCCGCACGAGCCGGGCGTTGTGCTGGGACGCGACCACGAGACGCGCGGCACGGCGGAAGGCCGTGCGAGAGCTGGAGGTCTTGTGGCGACGGTCCACCGCGCCCCAGTACGTGGGATGTGTGAAGGGCAGCAGGTCGTGCACGACCACGTGGGCCGTCCGGGGGAGGGCCAGCGGGAGGCTGAAGGCGTCCATGCCGACGAAGCGCGCCCCGTCCCGGATCTCGGACGCGGCGACCCCGAGGACGGCGCCCGACCGTTGCAGGGCGAGCCGGCCGGCCCGGTGCTCGGCGAGGCGCACGACCCGGTGGTCGACGTCCGGCTCGACCCCCGGGGGCACGAGTGCGAGGACGTCGCCGCGGTCGGCCATCCCGGACAGCGCCATGCGCGCGACGACACCGATGCCGGCGCGCTGCCCCGCCACCAGGGCGTCGACCACGAACACGGCCGCCTCCCTGTGCCGGCACCGGGCTGCGCACGGTAGTCAGACCGCCCGTGGCCGCTGAGGTGCCGCCCGGTCCCGTTGTAGGGTTCGCGCCCATGGATCGCTGGTGGTCGACCTCCGGCCGGGTCGAGGACCGGGTGGCCACGGGCGTGGCGGCGTTCGTCGTCCTCTCCGTCGCGGTGATCCCGTCGACGGGGCTGCTCTGGCGGCTCGGTGCCCCGAGCGTCGTCGTCCGCGCGGTCGGGCTTCTCCCCGACCTGGGGCTGGCTGCGCTGGTCGTGGCAGGGCTCGGCGTGGCGTGGCAGCGCCGCCAGCGTCCGGACGGGCTCGACCTGGCGGTCGGGGCGCTGGCCGGGGTCGTGGTCGTGGCGTTCCTCCTCGGCGTGGTCGGGGGCGGCGCGTCGGTCACGCTGCGCCTGCTGGGTGCCCGTGCCATGGTCTGGGGGCTCGTCCTGATGGTGGCCCTGCGGTGCGTCGACGCCCCGGCCTCCGACCGCGAGCGCGTGGTGAGGGTGGTCCTGGCGCTTGCCGGGGTGGTCGCCGCCGTGGCGGTGCTCGAAGCCCTCTGGGCCGACGGCTGGGAGTGGTTCGGGACGGTCGTGCTCGGCATGCACGACGTCCAGCGGGAGGTGTACGGGGTCGTCGTGCCCAAGACGCTGGTGGTGCGCACCCCTGTCGCGGGCCGCTCGCTGGTCCGTGCCGGGTCGCTGTTGTTCGAGTACCTGCAGCTCGGCTTCTGGTTGCTCCCGGCGCTGGGGATGGGCCTGGTGCGCGCGGCACGGCGACCCACGTGGCGCAGGGTCATGCTGGTGGCCCTGCTGGCGGCGGGCATCGCGGCGTCGCTCGGACGTGCGGCCATCGCGAGCGCCGCGCTGGTGGGTCTGGTGCTCGCAGTCACCCGTCCCGCCGGCCCCCAGCGGCGACGCCTGCTCGTGGGTGGGGGCGTGGCGACGGTCGCACTGCTCGCCGTCGCGGTGCCCACGGGCCTGCTCGTGCGTCTGCTCGAGACGTTTCGGGGCGGCGAGGCCTCGACGGACATCCACCTCTCCGCCAGCGGCGAGGCGGTGCGCGCGGTGATGGCTCGTCCGTGGGGGCACGGGCTCGGAACGGGGTTCGCCGCCTCGGCCAGGGCGGGTGCCGACGCGCGCATCGCCGAGAACGCCTACCTCGACGTCGCGCTGCAGGTGGGTGTCGTCGGCCTGGTCGTCTTCGTGGTCGTGGTGGCGCTGCTGTGGTGGCACCTGTGGCGCCAGCGGCCCTGGGACGACCTGGCCGTCGGGGCGGTCTCGGGTGTCATCGGCCTCACGGTCGGGGGCCTGCTGCTGCACACCTGGCAGATGCTCGAGACCAGCTGGCTGGTCCTCGCCCTGGCCGGTCTCTCGCTCCCACGGCGGGCATGAGCATGCGGGTGGCCGTCGACGGCTGGGAGCTCATGCCGCCGGACCAGCGACGGGGCATCGGGCGGTTCCTCGAAGGCGTGCTCCCGGCCGTCGTGGCACACGGGCCCGAGGTGGTCGTCCTGCAGCCGGCGACCGAGGTGGGCGTCGTCACGCTGCCGGCGGGGTGCCGGGCCCGCCCCGTCCGGCGTCGGGTGCCACGCGGCCGGGTTCGTGCCGGCATCGTCGAGCACGTGACCCGACTGCCCGCCGAGCTGTCGCGCGTGCCGCACGACGTGGCGTGGTCGCCCGGCACCCTTCCCCTCGTGCGGTCGCGGCGACCGTGGGTCCAGACCCTGCACGACCTCGCCCCGCTCGTCCTCGACCTGCCCGGCTACGGGTTCCTCCGCGCCACGTGGCGGGTGCTGGGTCCCCGCGTCGGCCACGCCGACCGGGTCGTGGCGGTGTCCCGGTTCGCCGCGGACGAGGGCTGTCGCGTCCTGGGCCTCGACCCGTCCCGCGTGGAGGTCGTCCCACACGGCGTCGACCCGGCGTTCCGACCCGAGGGGCCGGTCGACGACGGTGGCGGACGGCCCTACGTGGCCGCCGTGACCGGCGACGACCCGCGCAAGGGTGTGGCCGACCTCGCCGGGCTGGCGGCACGGTTGGCGGACGGGAACGTGCGCCTGCACGTGGCGGGGACGCTCGGCGAGGCCAGCCGACGCCGGCTGCGCGACGCAGGTGCGGTCCTCCGGGGGCACGTCGCCGACCTGCCGGCCTTCCTGCGCGGGGCACGCGTGGTGGCGGTCACCTCGCACTACGAAGGCTTCGGGTTCGTCCCGCTCGAGGCGATGGCCTGCGGGGCGGCGGTCGTCGCGTACGACGCCACGGCGATCGGGGAAGTGGTCGGCGACGGCGGCGCCCTGGTGCCCGTGGGCGACGTCGAGGCGCTCGCGCGTCGCGTCGCAGGGCTCCTGGCCGACGACGCGGCGCGTGACCAGCACCGAGCGGCCGGGCGGGCGCGAGCGGCCGGCTTCACCTGGGATCGGGCGGGTGCGGCCTACGCAGCCGTCTTCGACGACCTCGCCTGAACGGGCTCCACACAGGCCGAGGACGTCCTCGGCGAACCGTCGTCCAC
>CAWCLK010000044.1:0-17412 GCA_963796225.1 uncultured bacterium | reverse complement strand
GTCGGCCGTCCCGTCGTTGACGGGGCCGACCGGCCTGCCCGAGGCCCGCCTGCGGCAGAAAACGGAGAGTCGCTACGTCCGCGGGGGGGGTTGCCGCCCGTGGGAAGGAACATGTAATCGACCGATCCGACATCCGTCCGCCGCGTGGTACTGGATCGCCGCGGGGCTGGCCCTGATCGGCGTACTCGGCGCGATCGCACTGGGCGCCGTCGGGTACGTACAGCTGCAGGACCGCCTGGAGGCGCTGCCGCGCACCGACGTCCCCGGCACCGTCACCGTCGACGTCGACGGGCCGCAGGGCGTGACGATCTTCTACGAGGACCCGAGCCGAGGGTGGCTTCGTGGCCCGGGCGGGCGACGCGAACACGCTCCGGTTCTCCCCGGTCGACCTGGCGGTGACCGGTCCGGACGGGCCGACCTGGACGCGGCGCCGTACGCCGCCGACCTGCGCCTGCACGCCGGCTCGCGGGTCGCGGTGGCGCTGGCCACCTTCGACGCCCCGTCGGCGGGGACCTACACGATCGACGTCACCGGCGACGTGCCGGCCGACGTGCGCGTGTCGGCCGGCGACGTGGTCGACGCCGGCCTGGTCGCCTACCTCGTCGTGGCCGTCGCACTGTTCATGCTGGCGACCGCCACCGCCGTGGCGATGGCGGTGACGACCGCGGTGAAGCGCTCGCGCACGCCGGCGGCCCCCGCGCCGCGGGACCGGACGCTCACGCCTGCGTGACCCGACGGCGCCGGTCGTGCAGGGCCCACGCCCCGACCAGCGCCAGGCTCGCCGCCGCGACCCCGACCCCACCACCACCGGTGGTGGGCAGCGGGGCGCGTGCGGGTGCCTGCGCCCCGGCCGGGGTGTCGGCTGCGGGCGTGTCGGCCACCGGCGTCGTCGGGCCGTAGGGCTGGGAGACCGGGGCGGCGCCCATCGGCTCGCCGCCGTGGACCACGTTGCCCTGGTCGTCCTGGTAGGTCAGCCACGGCACCGCGGCCTGGAACCCCTTGCCCGGCTTCGAGTAGTCGCAGACGCCGTCGGGGAAGGTCTCCCGCAGGGTGGCCTGCTGCTCGGCCGTGAACACCTCGTCGAAGGACTGGCCGGCGTAGTCGTAGTCCTCGAGGGGCATGGTCTGGCAGTCGAGGCGGTCGTCGGTGAAGCCGACGATCGGGTCACCGCCGCCGGCCTCGATGCGGGGCGAGGAGAAGATCGTCGGGTCCACGGTGGTGTCGCACACCTCGAGCGGGACGTCGGCGCCGTCGGCGCCCACGCACCGCTCGGCGATCCCGGCCGCCTCCTTGGCGTCGATGATCTTCTGGGGCAGCGGCACGTCGCGCGTGTCGGCCTCCACCACCGCCAGCCACTCGTCCATGGCGGTGATCGCGTCGTCGGTGAACGAGATGTCGCCGATCAGCGGGGTCTGGCCCTCCCAGAACACCTGGTTGGCCGCCGTGCCGTGCTCGCGGATCAGGCGGTCCCGCATCGAGTACTTGCGGTAGACGTCGTGGAACGCCCCCGGCTCCGGGCCGCCGAGGTCGATGATCGCGACCTGGTCGAGGTGGGCGCCGGTGTCGACCGCGCCGGACCGGTAGACCCGCTCCATGGCGACCGGGTCGGCGGTGGTGCGACCGGGGATCGGTTCGAAGTCGATGTCGAACCCGCCCACGCCGGCGTTGAGCGCCACGAACTGGTCGGCGGTCAACGGCGGACGGGTCGGGTCGCCGCCGTACAGGGTCGGGTCGAGCCCGGCCAGCAGGCCCGACAGCCCGTACTGGACCCCGACGTTGCTGATGGGGCGGCGGGCCTTGCCGTCGGGGCGGACGCCGAACACGTTGACCATGTAGTCCTGGAAGCTGCAGCGCACCCCGTCGGGGTTGGCCTCGGCGTCGTAGACGTCCTCGGCCGGCACACCCGGGCAGTCCCGTGACGGGTCGCCGCTGTTGGGAATGGCCGTGGTGAAGTCGATCGCGTTGGCGGGGTTCGCGTGCCCGTAGATGCTGGCCCACTGGGCCGGCAGGATCCCGGACTCCACCGACCCCTCGCCCTCGAGGAAGGCGCGCAGGCCGACGTAGTCGACGTACTGCTGGGCGGAGCTCCACGCGTCGGTGAACGAGCACTGCGGGGTGATGCCCTGGTAGACGCCCGGGTAGGCGTTGGCGACCTGCTGCTGCACGAGGCTGCCACCGCTGCACCCGCTGCCGATCGTGTAGCGGATGGGGCCGAAGCGTTCGGCGACCATCTCCTTGGTCATGATCAGCGACTCGGCCTGGGTGACGATGTTGCAGTTGTGGCCGGCGTTGTCCAGGGCGTGGCTGGCCACCGCGAAGCCCTGCGAGAGGGCGTCCTCGAACAGCACGTCGGGCGCCTCGGCGGACTCGTAGGCGGTGTCGCAGCTGGCCCCGTGGGTGAGCACCAGCTTGTTCGCGAAGCCCGGCGTGTCCGCGGTGGGATCGGGCCAGTCGCCCTCCGCCGGGTCCCACAGGGCCGCGATGCGGTACTGGTCGCGCAGGGAGTACCCGACCTCCTCACGGACGATGAAGGGGACCTCGTTGCCCTCGTCGGTCGTGACCATCGCGACGTCGGACGGCGGGTTGGCCGGGTCGTACTCCTGCAGGGTCCCGATGCCGCCACCGATCGGGGTGCTGACCGCCGTGTCGCCGGCGGACGCGGGCCGGTACCAGTAGGAGACGGTCGGCTCCTGGCTGCAGTCCGGCTGATCCGACCCGTTCGTGCAGCTCCAGGGCTCGATCAGCGGCCCGGAGAACACCGGCCCGCCCTGCGGGGCGTTGGTCAGGGTGATCCGCGCGCCCCGCCCGTCGGGCAGCTCGGCCTGCACGACGTTGTCGCCGAGGTCCAGCCCCGCCACCAGGCCCAGCGCGGTCCCGTCGTCCTGGGTGCGGAACGCCTCGGTCACGTCACGACCGTCGTCGGTGACCGTGAGGTCCTCGACGGACGCCCCGTCGGGCGCGGTCAGCCGCAGCAGGGCGTCGCCGCCGCTGACGAGGTCACCCCGCCCCGACACCACCTCGATGACCACGACGGACGACGCACCGGCTGGTCCGGCCAGCGGAACGGCTGCGGCGAGGACGGCGAGGAGCAGGCCGAGGCGGACGGCACGTCGCACGGACGTCAGGACGGGAGCGGTCACGACGGGACGTCTTCCAGCGGGAGGGCACGGGACTGTCCGGGACCTTCGACGTTCGTCGGCAGGAATCCTGTCCGCCGGCGCGGAAGTGCTCCCTACTGGCTCCACGTGGAACCGAGGACGACCATGCCCACCGCCCTTCCCCTGCGACGTGTCCCGGCCGCGCTGCTCGTGCTCGGCACGGTGGCCGCCCTGGTCGCCGTCGCCGTGCCCGCCAGCCAGGCCCAGGGTGTGCCCGTCTGCCGACCCGGCGGCGAGGTGGTCACCGGCGGGGCGCCGGGCAGCGACACCAGCCCGCTCACCCACGTCTGCAACATCCCGGACACCGCGATGATCTCGGCGGAGTTCGCCGAGACCGGCAACTACCTGTACGCGTCCAGCACCGACACGCTCAGCGTCTACTCGTACGAGATGGTGGACGGGGCGCCGACGAACTGGCTGCTCGAGAGCGTCCTGCCGATCGTCAACTTCGAGAACGAGTCGATGACCTACGGCGAGCGGCGTGACGCCGCCGGGGAGATCACCGACCGGTTCGTGATCGTGGCGGAGGACACGGTCAGCGCCCACCAGGACGGCGCGCACACCGGCGGACACAACGTCGTCATCATCGACGTGACCGATCCCACGAACGCGCACGTGCGCGCGACCGGGGAGATCCCGACCTCCACCCACACCGTCCAGTGCGTCTCCCGACTGCAGTGCGAGTACGCCTACGCCGTCGGGGAGGACGGGGTCTTCACGATCATCGACCTGACCGACCTCGACGACCCGAAGCCCGTCGAGGGCAAGGAGACGCTGGCGTCGCCGGCCGCCGGCCCGAACGCCGTGTTCACCTCGGGCGCCGGGCACGACTGGTGGTTCGACGAGGCCGGCGTGGGCTGGCACACCGGGTCCGGGGGCATCGCGGCGTTCGACGTCAGCGACCCGCTGGCCCCGCGACTGCTCAACCAGGGGGACGAGAGCTCGATCTCGCCGCCCCTCAACGACTTCATCCTCCACAACGCCAAGCGGCCGTTCGCGGCGGCGTACGACGACGACCGCGCCGCGAACGAGCCGAACCTGGCGAAGGGCAACGTCGCGCTGGTCACCGAGGAGGACTACCTCAACGACGGCGACGAGGTGTCCTGCAGCGAGTCCGGGCTGTTCGAGACCTGGTACGTGCCCAACCTCGACGGGTCGGACGTGCCGGCCGACGCGGCCGACGCCGTGCCGGGCACGGGTTCGATCCGCGTCCTCGACGCGATCAGCCCGCCGCTCGAGCAGGGCCTGCCCGCAGGCGGGTTCTGCTCCGCCCACTGGTTCGACTTCCACGAGACCGGGATCGTCGCCGAGGGCTTCTACCAGGGTGGGCTGCACCTGATCGACGTGCGTGACCCCACCGACCTGAAGGCCTACGGCTTCGCGTACGCCGGCGCCTCCCAGGTCTGGGACGCCTACTGGATCCCCGAACGCGACGCCGACGGGGTCCAGACCGGCACCCACACCAACTTCGTCATCACCGCCGACCTCGTGCGCGGCCTCGACGTCTACTCGGTCGACCTGCCCGAGGAGGCGATCACGCCCGTCCCGCCGCCCGGCACCGCCGGCGCCGAGACCGACGCCGTCAGCCGCGTGCACGGCGAGGACCGCATCGCGACCTCCGTCGAGACGTCGGTCGCCACCTTCGACGAGGCCGCGACCGTCCTGCTCGCGCGCTCCGACACCTTCCCCGACGCGCTGGCCGCCTCGACGCTCGCGGCCGAGCTCGACGCCCCGGTCCTGCTGACCCCACCGACCGGGCTGGACCCGGCGGTGGGTGACGAGATCGAGCGGCTCGGCGCCGAGGATGTGCATCCTGCTGGGCGGCACGGCCGCGCTGTCACGCCAGGTCGAGGACGACCTCGACGCCCGCGACCTGGACCACCGCCGCATCGGCGGGGACGACCGGTTCGCGACCGCGGCCCTGATCGCCGACGAGGTCGTGTCGCGGGGCGCGGTGGACCAGGTGATCGTGGCGCTGGGCGCCCGTGACGACGGCCGCGACGCGTGGCCGGACGCGCTGGCCGCGTCCAGCCTGGCCGCGTCGGTGCGCGCCCCGATCCTGCTCAGCCGCCCCGACGCCCTGCCGGACGCGTCCGCGGACGCGCTCGACCGCCTGCTGACCGAGGGCGACCGGGTCACCCTGGCCGGCGGTCCGGTCGCCCTGCACGACGAGGTCGAGGCCGCGGTGACCGACGCGGGGTTCGAGGCGGTCCGTCGCGAGGGGGCCGACCGCTACGGCACCGCGGTGGCACTGGCCGAGGCGGCGGTCGCCGGTGGCGCCAGCCGGGAGCCCACCCTGCTGGTCTCCGGCGCGACGTTCGCCGACGCGCTGGTCGCCGGTCCGGCGGCCGCGCACCTCGGCGGCACGCTGCTGCTGGTCGCCCCGGACGACCTCGGCGCGTCACCCGCGACGCGCACCTACCTCCGACGCCACGCCGAGGGGATCGACACCGCGATCCTGGTCGGTGGGGACCGGGCGATCAGCCCGCGGGTGGGTGACCAGGTCCGCGCCGCGATCGCCGACTGACCACGGCGCCCAGCAGGGCGCCGATCGCCAGCAGTCCCGCCCCGCCGCCGGTCGCGGGCAGGGCCGGCGCGGCGGCCGGGACCGGGGCGGCCTCCGGTTCGACGTCGGCGTCGGCGGCGGCGGGTGCCGGATCCGCGTCCTCGGTGGTGGGGGCCGGCGACGGGGCCGCTTCGCCCGCCACGGCGTAGTCCTTCGTCGGTGGCTCGGTCGGTCGCGAGGTGCAGGTCGGGGAAGCCGGCCTCGGCGCCCTGGAACAGCAGGTCGGGCAGCGACAGGGCCTGGTCGGGGCCGTCGACGAGCTGGTCGGCGACCGAGCAGCCCGGGCCCAGGTCGAGCCGCGCCGGGTCGGCCGGGCCGTCGTGGGTGAAGGCATCCACGTGAGGTCGAAGGCCAGCCGGTCGGTGGTCCCGATCGACAGGTGGTCGACGACGCGCCCCGGGCACAGGTCCTGCAGCAGGACGTTGGCGACGCGCGGGTTGTCCATCCCGCGGTCGAGGAAGGCGGTCGTGGTCGGCCGCACCAGCTCGTCGAAGGTGCTGGCCAGCGCGGTCCAGTCGATGTCCCCGGGGGTCTCGTCGCCCTCGTTCAGGATGGTCACGAACCGCGAGCCGGGGCGGAACTGGAAGGCGGCTTCGGGCTGCGGGACGCCGTCGGAGCCCTCCTGCGGTCCGGCGACGTCCGTGCCGTGGTACGGGCCGGCGATCCCGACGTAGTCGTCGATGGCGTCGCGGACCGACGGCCAGAACCGCACGGCCCACCGCGGCATCGAGGCGCCCTGCGAGTGGCCCATCAGGTCGACCTGGCGCCCCGTGGCGGCGTGCATGGTCATCACCGCGTGGGCGACGTACTCGGCCGAGACCTGCTGGTCACCGAGGCCCCGGTCGGGGTAGGTGACCACGCACACGTCGAAGCCCATGTCGGGGAGGACCTGCAGCCAGTTCCAGTCGAACTGCTCGTGCCCGCGGGTCCCGGTGCCGTGCACCAGCAGGACCGGCTCGTGCTCCGGGTGGGTGAACGTCGGGCAGTCCAGCGACTGGTCGAGGGCCTGTGCGTCCACCGAGAAGGGCGGATCGGCCGGTGCCGCCCACGCGGTCGTCGCCCCGGCCGTGCCGATGGCGACGGCGGCCGCCGCCATGGCGACCACCGCACGTGGTCGTGGAACTCCCCGGGTCATGCTCGCCCCATCCCTCGGACGGGGCGAGCGTACCCAGCGGCCGGGTCAGCCCTTCAGGCTGGCGTCGAGGGTGATCTCGGGCACCGAGGCCAGCGCGGCGGAGATCGGGCAGTTCTCCTTGGACTCCTGGGCGGCCTTCTGGAAGTCCTCGTCGGACACGCCCTCGACCGCGGCGACCGTGGTCAGGGCGATCTTGCCGATGCGGGGCGCGGGGCCGGACATGTCGAGCGACACCTTCGCGGTGGTCTCGATGGAGGTGGGTGGGGTGCCGGCCTTGGACAGGACGCCAGCGAGGAACTGCGAGAAGCAGCCGGCGTGGGCCGCCCCGATCAGCTCCTCGGGGTTGGTGCCCTCGCCGTCGGCGAAGCGTGAGGCCTTCGTGAACGGGCCCTCGAGGCCCGTCGCCGTCGACATCGTGCCCTTGCCGTCGTCGAGGTTGCCTTCCCAGCGGGCGGTGGCGGTCGCGGCCATGCGTGGCTCCTTGTGCTCGTGTCCGGGCGGTCGGCCCGTCGTTGGACGGTGTGGGTTCGCGACCACGAACCCTACGGTTGGTCCCTCGTCCACGTCAGGTGTTCGCATGTCCACCACCAACGCCGCGCCCGAACCCACCCCGGCCGAGAAGGTCCTCGGCGCCATCGGCGGGATCCAGGCCCTGGCCATCGGCGTGACGCGCCAGGCCACCGAGTTCGCCGCCGACCGTCTCCCCGCCATGCCGGGGTTCCCCGCCGACGCACTCGACGCCCCGACCGCCATCGTCGACAAGGTCTTCGAGTCGGTCGAGGACGCGCTGGCGCCCCGCTCCACCCTTGCCCGCGACGTCGTCCACCAGCAGGGAACCTTCGTCCGCAGCGTCTTCGGCAGCGTGCAGCCGATCGTCGACGCCCTGTCGGGACAGCGGCATGGCCCCGAGGCCTGACACGCCCGCGTTCCCACCGGGCTCGACCTGACGGGTCGTCAGGCCGCACAGTAGGCTCCGCCCCGCCATCGGCGGGAGCGGGCGAACGTGAGCGACGAATCGAACCAGGTGCGGCGGGACTTCCCCCCGGCGGGCACGGCGGAGCCCTACGCGGGGTTCCAGGGGACCGTCGGACGGACGATGGCCCGGTCGACCTCGTGGTGGCCACCTCGCCCCACGGCCCCGCCCGACGCCCCCAACGTCGTGGTCATCCTGTGCGACGACATGGGGTTCTCCGACCCCGGCTGCTTCGGGTCCGAGATCTCGACGCCGAACCTCGACCGGCTGGCCGCCGAGGGGCTGCGCCTGGCCAACTTCCACGTCACGCCGATGTGCTCGCCGTCGCGGGCGACGATGCTGACCGGGCTCACCAGCCAGCTCGCCGGCGTCGGGCACGTCTGCCACTCCGACCCCGGCTTCCCGGGGTACGCGGCCGAGCTGGCCGACGACGCCGCGACGCTGCCCGAGGTGCTGCGTGACCGACACGGCTACTCGACGCTGATGGTCGGCAAGTGGCACCTGGCCAAGGACAGCGACCTGGCTGACGCAGGCCCGCGCCGGTCCTGGCCCCTGCAGCAGGGCTACGACCGCTTCCACGGCATCCTCGACGGCTTCACCAACCTCCACCAGCCCCACCGGCTGGTGCGCGACAACCACACGGTCGACGTGGACCGCTACCCGGACGACTACTACTTCACCGACGACATCACCGACCAGGCCATCGCCATGATCCGGTCGGCGGTCGTCGCCGACCCGACCCGGCCGTTCCACCTCTACCTCGCCCACGGCGCCGGCCACGCCCCGCTGCACGCCCCGGCCGACCTGGTCGAGCGCTACGCCTCGGTGTACGAGGTCGGCTGGGACGAGATCCGGCGGCGCCGGCACGCCAGCGCCCAGGAGCTCGGGGTCGTGCCCGAGGGCGTCGCGCTGCCGCCCCGCAACAGCGAACCCGGCTACGAGGCCCCTGCCTGGGACGAGCTGTCCGAGATGGAGCGCGAGGTGTTCGCCCGGTACATGGCCGCCTACGCCGGGATGATCGAGTCCGTCGACGCGAACCTGGGGCGCCTGCGGGCCGCGCTCGAGGAGCTCGACCAGTGGGACAACACCCTGCTGCTGTTCACCTCCGACAACGGGGCGAGCAAGGAGGGCGGGACGACGGGCACCACCTCCTACTACACCCACCTCGGCGGCGACGTGGGCATCGAGCGCGACCACGCCCGGCTGGACCTGATCGGCGGGCCGCAGTGCATGCCGCACTACCCGCAGGGCTGGGCCATGGCCTGCAACACCCCCTACCGGCTCTACAAGACCACCACCCACGCCGGCGGCCGGCAGGTCCCGGCCGTCGTGTCGTGGCCCGCCCGGATCGAGGACCCGGGCGCGATCCGTCGGCAGTACGTCCACCTGTCCGACGTCGTGCCGACCGTGATGGACGCGCTCGGGGCAGCGTGGCCCGACCACCGTGACGGCCTGCCGCTCAAGCAGCCCGAGGGCGCGTCGTTCCTCCCGGTGCTGCTCGACGCCGACGCCCCGTCCGGCCACACCGAGCAGCTGTTCGAGCTCGCGGGCAACCGCGCCTACTACCGCGACGGCTGGGAGATCGTGTCGCTGCACCAGCCGCTGCGCAACCTCGACGAAGACCCGTGGGAGCTGTACGACCTCGACGCCGACCCGACCGAGACCACCGACCTGGCCGAGCAGCACCCCGAGCGGGTCGCCGAGCTGGCGGAGGCGTGGGAGGAGGCCGCGTGGGCCGGGCAGGTCTACCCGGTCGACGAGGGCTCGGGGCTGAAGTACCTGATCCGCCCCGAGGGCACCGACCGCTTCGCCGCACCGGTGACCATCCCGGCCGGCACCCCGACGCTGGAACGCTGGCGCTCGCTGCAGCTCGTGCTGCTGCGGTCGTGCCGGATCATCGCCTCCCTCGAACACACCCGGCGCGACCGCGGGACGCTGGTCGCCCACGGCGACCAGGGCGGCGGCTACGCGATCTACGTCGGCGGGCCGTTGGCCCCGTCGGACGACCACGTCGTGGCGGTGCACAACGACGGGCACGGAACCGTCCAGGTACTCGACGGCGGAGTGCTGCCCCACGGGGCGCGCGAGATCGTGCTCGACCTCTACGCCGGTGGGGGCGGGCAGTGGACACCGACCCTCGAGGTCGACGGGCAGGTCGTGGCCGGTGGGGACGAGCACCGCTGGGTCGCGCTGTTCCCCATGGCGCCCTTCGAGGGCATCACCGTGGGCAGGGACCCGCGGTCGCCGGTCTCGTGGCGCGTCCACGAGGCCGAGCCGGGCGCGTTCCCCTACACCGGCACCCTGCGGCACGTGGCCTATGTCCCGGGCGAGCTCGCGCCGGACTCCCCGATGCACTTCATCGACCAGATGCGCGAGATCGCCCTGCAGTATGACTGAGGTCGTGCTGGCGGCGACCGCGGACGAGCTGTCGCTGACCCTGCCGACCTACGGCGTGGTCGCGGTCAACGCGATCCTCGCGGTGATCATGTTCGGGGTCGGCCTGGACCTCGACCTGTCCGAGTTCCGGCGCACGCTGCGTGCCCCGCGCGGCCCGGCGGTGGGGCTGGTCACCCAGTTCCTCCTGCTGCCCGCCCTGGCCTTCGTGGCCGTCCGCCTGCTGGCGCCGGAGCCAGCCGTCGCGCTGGGCGTGCTCCTCGTCTGCGCCTGCCCGGGCGGCACCGTCAGCAACGTCATCACCCACCTCGCCGACGCCAACGTGTCCCTGTCGATCGCGATGACCACGGTGTCGACCTTCCTCGCGCTGGTCGCCACCCCGGCGAACCTGGCCTTCTGGGGGTCGCGCGTCCCCGCGCTCGACGAGCTCGGCGTGCGCCTCGACCCGGTCGAGCTCACCGTCGCGCTGCTGCTGGTGATGGGCCTGCCGGTCCTGACCGGCGTGCTGGTGGCACGCCACCGCCCCGCGGCGGCGGACCGGCTGCGCCGCCCCATGCGCGTGCTGGCCGTGGCGGGGCTGCTGACGCTGATCGTCGGCGCCGGGGCAGCCAACCTCGGCCGAGCGGTCACCACCCTGCGGGCCACCCTCCTCGTGGTCGTGGTCGTCAACGCCGGGGCACTGGCCCTCGGATACGGTGCGGCGGCGGCCCTCCGGCTGCCGGTCCGGGACCGGCGCGCCGTCAGCATCGAGGTCGGGATCCAGAACTCCGCCCTCGCCCTGACGCTCGCGCTGCAGTTCTTCGGCGACCTCGGTGCCGCTGCCCTCGTCGCCGCCACCTGGGGTCTCTGGCACATGGTCACCGGTCTCGCCCTCGCCCGTCTCTGGCGCGGCCGTTCCCTGTTCGCGACCGCCGCCGCGGACACCGCGTGACGCCCCCGCCGGGGCGACGACGCGGGGGACCGTCCCGGACGGCCCAGGCCATCGCCGCGGGGCGCGCGATCGGGCTGCGCGACCTGCACGACCCGATCGCCCACCGCGTGCTCAGCGACGGCCGCCGGCGGTTGGTGCACGCACTGCGCGCCACCATCGAGGCGTCCCCGACCGGCGAGACCGTGGTCAACACCCTCACCGCCGGCCTGGCCGGCCACGCCGCACTGCGCATGGACGCCGTCGACCGGGCCACCCGCGGGGCGCTGGAGGACGGGTGCCGGCAGATGGTCGTGCTCGGTGCCGGCTACGACACCCGCGCCTGGCGCCTGCCCGAGCTCGCCGGCTGCCACGTCGTCGAGGTCGACCTGCCCGCCACCCAGGCGGTCAAGCAACGTCGCCTCGACGGGCTGACGCCGGTCACGCCCGTGGTGTTCGCCGCGTCCGACCTCTCCGAGGACACGCTCGCGCACGCGCTGTCGTCCACCGGCCACGACCGCAGCACGCCCACCCTCTGGCTGTGGGAGGCCGTCGCCCCGTACCTGCCGGCCGACGCCGTGCGCACCACCGTGGCGGCCGTCGCGGACCTCTCGGCCGACGGCAGCCACCTCGCCATGACCGTGGCGCGCCCCGAGCTGATCGGCAGCGGCCCGGTCAGCCGGCTGCTCAGCCCCGCCGCTCGCGGCCTGTTCGCCGGCATCGGCGAACCGCTGCGCAGCACGTTCGACGACGACGACGCCACGGCCCTGCTCGAGGACGCCGGCTTCCGCGACGTGGAGGTGACCGGCCCGGCCGACTGGGCCCGGGCGGCGGGGCGGTCCCCGCTGACCGACCCCTTCGCCGCCGAGCGCCTGGTCGTCGCGCGCCGCTGATGCCGGTCAGGCCGCGGGGACCGTCAGGGCGCGTGTGGCCGTGGCCCCCACGGTGAGCTCGATGAGCTCGCCGCGGTGCAGCAGCTCGAAGGGCCCCTCGCCCGCCTCGTAGGTGTAGGTCACCTCGAAGCGGGTGATGTCGACGCGCAGGCGCTTGCCCCGGACGGTCACCGCGAAGCAGAGCCGGTCCCAGCCACCGGGCAGGTGGGGCGAGAACGACACGCGTCCGGTGTTGTCGTCACGCATCCCGCCGAAGCCGTACACGAGCGAGAGCCACACACCGCCCGCCGCGGCCACGTGCACGCCGTCGGCGACGTTGCCGGCCACGTCGGCCAGATCCATGAACAGCCCGTAGCGGAAGTACTCGATGGCCTTCGCGCTGTCGCCGAGCTCGGCGGCCACGACCGACTGGATCGACGTGGACAGGCTGGAGTCGCCGGTGGTCAGCGGGTCGTAGTAGTCGAAGTTGCGTTGCTTGAGCTCGGGGGTGAACTCGTCGCCCAGCAGGAACATGGCCAGCACGATGTCGGCCTGCTTGAGCACCTGGAACCGGTAGATGACCAGCGGGTGGAAGTGCAGCAGCAGCGGGTAGCGGTCGCGGGGCGTGTGCTCGAAGTCCCAGATCGCCTTCTCGAGGAAGTTGGCGTCCTGCGGCGTGATGCCGAGCTCCTCGTCGTACGGGATGTGCATCCCGTCGGCGGCGCGGCGCCACACGTCGACCTCGTCGGGGGTGACACGGGTGGCGTGGGCGAGCCGCGCGTACCCGTCCGGGTCGGTGCGTTGGAGGTGGCCGACCACCGTGGCGGCGTACCGCAGGTTCCGCCGTGCCATGAGGTTGGTGTAGGCGTTGTCGTTGACCAGCGTCGTGTACTCGTCCGGGCCGGTCACGCCGAAGATGTGGAAGACGTCGCCGTCGAAGAAGCCGAGGTCGGCCCACAGCCGCGCGGTCTCGACGAGCATCTCCGCCCCGTACCGGTGCAGGAACGGGCCGTCGCCGGTGACGTCGACGTACTGCTTGAGGGCGTACATGATGTCGGCGTTGATGTGGTACTGGGCCGTGCCGGCCTCGTAGTAGGCCGAGGCCTCCTCGCCGTTGATCGTGCGCCACGGGTACAGCGCCCCGCGCTGGTTGACCTCGGCGGCCCGTCGCCGTGCCGCGTCGAGCATGCCGTGCCGGAACCGCAGCAGACTGCGGGCCACGTGGGGCATCGTGTACGTCAGGAACGGCATGACGTAGATCTCGGTGTCCCAGAAGTAGTGCCCCTCGTAGCCCGACCCGGTCAGGCCCTTGGCGGGCACCCCGGTGGTCTCGGCCCGGGCCGTGGCCTGCAGCAGCTGGAAGATGGACCAGCGCACCGCCTGCTGGACGACCGGGTTGCCCTCGATCACCACGTCGCTGGTGGTCCACATCTCGTCGAACCGGGCCCGCTGCGCGTCGGCGAGGGCGTCGAAGCCCTCCCGCATCGCCCGGTCCAGCGTCCGCGCGCAGCGGTCGGACAGCTGCCCGGTCGAGACGGACCGCGAGGTGTGGTAGGTCGCGAACTTGTCGATGCGGATCGAGGTCCCCTCGGGGGCGTCGAGGGTGACCACGAGCTTGCCGCGTTCGGCGTCGACCTCGCAGTGCTCGTCGAACGGTTGAGAGAGCTCAGGGTCGAAGGGTGGCCACGGACCGTCGGCGCCGGGGACCGACACCGTCACCTCGTGGTCGATCGCGCACGCCAGGGTCATGCCGGACTCGGCGACCCGGTACTCGAGCGTCGCGCGCCGGTCCTGGCAGTGCTGGTGCACCCCCTTGAGCACGTCGCCGAGGTTGCGCGCCTGGCGCGGGTCGAAGGTGTCGGCGCTGCCCGAGCCGCCGGAGAGCTCGTGGCGCAGCTGGCTGGAGATGACCACCGGGGCGTCGCCCTCGAGCATCGTCACCTCGTAGCGGATGCCGATGAGGTGGCGGTGCTGCATCGACACGAGCCGGGTCGACGTGACCTTGACGAGCTTGCCGGACGGCGTGCGCCAGAGGACCTCGCGGCGCAGCTGCCCGTCGCGGAAGTCCAGCCGGCGCTCGTAGTGCTCGAGGTCCGCGACCGGCAGGTGCAGCGGTTCGTCGTCGATGTAGAGGTGGAACCGTCGCGCGTCGGGCACCGGCACGAGGGTCTGGCCGACCTTGGCGAACCCATAGGCCTCCTCGGCGTGGTGGATCGGCCAGGTCTCGTGGAAGCCGTTGATGTAGCTGCCGCGGTCGAAGTACGGCCGCCCCTCGTCGGCGCACCCGCGGATTCCGACATAGCCGTTGGCCAGGGCGAAGATGGTCTCGGCCCGCGCGAGGTAGTCCTCCTCGAAGGCGGTCTCGACCAGGGCCCACTCGTCGATGGGATAGACGGTGGTGGGCAGGCCGACGATCTCGCGATGGAGCATGGGTCAGGGCCCCCTGAGACGGTGCGGGTGGTGGGGTCAGGCAGGCACGAGCTCGCCGAGGTCGTCGACGACGACGTCGGCACCGTGCTCCAACAGGCGGTCGGAGTCCCCCTCGCGGTCCACGCCGATGACGAAGCCGAAGCCGCCGAGGCGTCCGGCCTCGACGCCGACCACGGCGTCCTCCACGACCACGGCACGGGCCGCGGTGGTCCCGAGGCGGCGTGCGGCCTCGAGGAAGGTGTCGGGTGACGGCTTGCCGGGCAGGTTGAGCTCGTCGGCGACCAGTCCGTCGACCCGATCGTCGAACAGCTCGTTCAGGTCGGCGGCGGCCAGCACCGGACCGGCGTTCCTGGACGACGACACGACCGCGGTCTTCAGGCCGGCGTCACGGACGTGCCGGACGAACCGGATCGACCCCTCGAAGGACGTCACGCCCTCCTCCTCGATCAGGCGCAGCACCAGCTCGTTCTTGCGCGTCCCGAGCCCGTGGATGGTGTCCGCCGTGGGCGCGTCCCCGGCCTCGCCCTCGGGCAGCACGATCCGGCGCGACTCGAGGAAGCTGGCCACACCCTCGAAGCGTGGCTTGCCGTCGACGTACTGCAGGTAGTCGGGGTCGATGCGGAAGGGCGTGAAGGGGTGGCCGTGCTCGCGGCTCCAGCGCTTCAGGAACTCGTCGAACATGTCCTTCCACGCGGCGGCGTGCAGCGATGCGGTGTCGGTCAGCACACCGTCGAGGTCGAACAGCACGGCGTCGTAGCGGGTCAGGTCCAGATCGGTCACGAATTGGCTCACGGTCCGGTGGGCATCCAGCACCGTAACCAAGCGTCACGGGGTGTCGCCGGCCGTCCGTCCGCGGACCTCGCGTCCGGTCAGGTGCGGGAGGTGGGGCGTCGTGCCGGCGCGGGCGCAGCCGCCAGCAGCACGGTGCCGAGCAGGCCGCAGACCAGCGCCAGGAGCAGCAGCGTGGGGGCGTCCTCGGGTCCGGTCGCGGCGAGCTCGGCCGGGGCGGCGTCGGCCTGGTCCTGGACCTGCGGGGCCGCCGGGGCGGCCGGGGCCTCGGCGGGCTGCTCGAACTGGACCCCGAGCACCTCGACCGGGTCCACCGTGAAGGTCACGGCGGACGTCGCCGTCCGGCGCACCTGGACGTTCAGGGTCGTCGGACCGGCGGGCGCGTACCCGTCGGGGGCCGCCAGCAGGGTCGCAGCGACCTCGCCGCACGTCGACTCCACCGAGCCCGAGCCGGTCAGCCGCTCGCCGGCGACGGTCAGGACCGCCCCGTCCACGCTCGCCCCGTCGAGGTCGACCACGGAGGCGGTGACGGTGCCGTGGCACTCGACGGCGTCGGAGTCGCCGATGCCGACCTCGTCCTGGCCGGTCTCGGCCGACTGCGCCGGGTCACGTTCGACCGACGACGCCTCCCCCACACCCGACGTGTCGGAGGAAGCCTCCTGCGCGAAGGCGGCCGACGGCAGGCACAGCAGCAGCCCCACCGCGGCGGCGACGAGTCCTCGACGCATGGTTCCCGAGTCCTTGTGGTCGACCCACCCCCTCGCGACCGGATGGTCGTCACGGGGCGGGCTCGCCACTGGCTCCCCTCGGCGGGTGGGGCGCGGGGCCCCAGGCGACCGGATGGCCCGGCCGAGGTTCACAGCCTCCCGGGGTTCGGCTCGCGCCTCACCCGAGGTGGACTCACGACTGGTAGTCGTGAAACTACGGATAGTTGTACGTGCTCGGCACCGACGATGCAATGGTCCTCGATGACCAGACCGAGTCTAGCCCACCCGCCTCCATTTGAACAGGAGCAACATCCACAACATCCACAACATCACCCACAGCTGTGGACAGCCGCGCGCCGCTCATGCACAGGCCGACCGTGCATGAGCGCCTCGCGAGCGACGCCTCAGGCCGGGTCCACGAAGTTGAGGTGGCTGCGCGAGGCGGTGGGACCGCGCTGGCCCTGGTACTTCGACCCCGTGGCCTTCGAGCCGTAAGGGTGCTCGGAGGCCTGGTCGAGCTGGAAGAAGGCGAACTGCCCGATCTTCATCCCGGGATACATCTTGATCGGCAGCGTCGCCACGTTGGACAGCTCGAGGGTCACGTAGCCGTCGAACCCGCAGTCGATGAAGCCCGCGGTCGAGTGGATGAGCAGGCCGAGGCGCCCCAATGACGACTTGCCCTCCAACCGGGCGACCACGTCGTCGGGCAGCGCGATGCGTTCCAGCGTGGCGCCGAGGACGAACTCGCCCGGGTGCAGCACGAAGGCCTCGTCCTCGTCGACCTCGACCAGCTCGGTGAGCTCGGGCTGCTCCTCGCGCACGTCGATGTAGGGGTACTTGTGGTTGGCGAAGACGCGGAACTGGCTGTCCAGCCGCACGTCCACCGACGACGGCTGGATCGCCCCGTCGGCCAGCGGGTCGATCGTGATCCGGCCGCTGTCGAGGGCGGCACGGATGGTGCGGTCCGACAGGATCACGGGCGGCCCTCACGGCGTCGGGGACGGGCCCGAGCGTAGGCCGGGCGTCGCCCAGGCCGACGTTGGTCCCCGACCGAGCGCGTCGGTAGGCTCCCGCCCCTCGCGGGTGTAGCTCAATGGTAGAGCTCCAGCTTCCCAAGCTGGCGACGGGGGTTCGATTCCCCTCACCCGCTCCGAACGCATCGTCCCTGCTCAGGGCCCGGTTTCTCGATCTGGCGCCCGCGACGGACAGGCCACTGAGACGGATCTCAGAGCGCATCCTGAGCGCATGTGCCGGCAGCCGGAGGCCCGCCCCGGACGACGTCGCGGCACGTCGGCGGGGCAATGACCGCGGTCAGGCCGTTCCGGGGTCCTCGTCCTCGGCGTCCCAGACGAGGTCGCCGAAGCGCTGGGCAGCCTCGGGCTGCATGCCCGGCATCACGTGCGCATAGGTGTCCAGGGTGAAGGCGACCGAGCTGTGACCGAGCCGCTCGGAGACCACCTTGGGGTTGACGCCCGCCTGCA
>CAWCLK010000043.1:0-12499 GCA_963796225.1 uncultured bacterium | reverse complement strand
TCGGAGGTAGGAACGCTCGGCCAGGCCCGCCCCGCCGGGATAGCCGTCGTAGACGAACACCGTCGGCTCCATCGTGTCCTGGTGCCGGGCGGTGGACAGTCCGCCGATGTCCCACCGGTCGCACATGGCGATCAGCGGCAGCAGGCCGATGGCGCCGTGCTCGGCGGCGTGCAGGGACCCGGGGACGCGGGCCGGGGGGATGCCGGCGTCGGCGAGCAGGTCGTCGGTCAGCACGTACCAGACCGCGACCGTGGTCAGGTGCTGGGCGGGCAGGTCCAGCGGGGACCTGTGCCAGGACCTCGGTCGACCCCAGCTGCAGCACGTCGTACCCGGTGACCTGGGTGGTCACCTCGACCGGCCCCAGCCGCACCTCGATCGGCCCCCACGAGGCGGCGTGGGTCTCGCCGAGGATCGACACGTCGGTGTCGGACCGCGGCCGGGCGGCGTGGTGGACCTCGCCGGCGGGCATGACCGATGGGCAGCCCGCCGTCGAGGTCGAGGGTCGCGACCTCGTAGGTGACACCCTGGTGCAGGTAGATCGCCCCGTCGTGCACCTGGGACGGGGCGCGGGAGGCGTCGACGGTGCCGACCAGCGCCCCGGTCTCGCCGTCGACGATGCGTACCTCGATGCCGCCGGCCGAGCGGATGTCGGTGTCCAGCGATGGGCGCCGCCGCGCGGTCCAGTGGTAGCGGCCGCCCCGCTCGCGCAGCCGTCCCTCGGCGACGTCGGCGTCGAGCAGTGCGGTCGCGGACTGGCCGAACCAGCGCACCGCCTCGTCGGCGTCGAGCGGCTTCTCGTGGCACGCGCACTCGAGGTGGGGGAGCAGCAGGTACGGGTTGGCCGGGTCGACGATCGCGTCCTCCGGGTCGCGTTCGAGCAGCTGCTCGGGGTGGTGGACCAGGTACTGGTCCAGCGGGTCGTCGGCGGCGACCAGCACCCCGACCGCCGCGCCGCCGGTGCGCCCCGCCCGTCCCAGCCGCTGCCAGAACCGTGCGATCGTCCCGGGGTAGCCGGCCAGCAGGACCGCGTCGAGCCCGGACACGTCGATGCCGAGCTCCAGCGCCTCGGTCGCGGCCAGCCCGACGATCCGCCCCGCCCGCAGGTCCTCCTCGAGCTCGCGGCGCTCCGAGGGCAGGTAGCCGGCCCGGTAGGTCCGCAGGACGTCGGTCAGCTGGTCGTCGGTGAACGAGTCCCCGCCCCGTAGCCGGTCGCGGGCCATCGAGGAGATCAGCTCGGCCGCCTTGCGGGACCTGGTGAACACCAGGGTCTGCACGTCGGCGGCGACGAAGGAGGCCAGCAGGTCGCCGCACTCGCGCAGCAGCGACCGGCGCGTGCCGAGGTCCACGTCGGTGAAGGGCGGCTGCCACAGGCCGAGGTCCATGGGCCCGCGCGGGGCGCCGTCGACGGTGACCTCGGTGACCGGCGCCCCGACCAGCCGGCTGGCGTGCTCGCCCGGGTTGCCGATGGTGGCCGACGCGAGCAGGAACTGCGGGTCGGCGTCGTAGCGCTCGCACAGCCGGCGGAGCCGCCGCAGGACCAGGGCGACGTGGCCGCCGAACACGCCCCGCGCGACGTGGGCCTCGTCCACGATGACGTACCGCAGCCGGTGCAGGAGGTCGCCCCACCGGGCGTGGCCCGGCAGCAGCGAGTGGTGCAGCAGGTCGGGGTTGGTCAGGATCCAGTTGGCGGTGCGCCGGATCGCGTCGCGCTCGGCGCGGTCGGTGTCCCCGTCGACGACCGCGGCGCGGACCTGCGGCAGCTTCAGCGACCGCACCGCCCGCAGCTGGTCGCGGGCCAGCGCCTTGGTCGGGGCGAGGTAGAGGGCCGACGCGGTGTCGTCGGCGAGGATCGATTCGATCACCGGCAGCTGGTAGGCGAGCGACTTGCCCGACGCGGTCCCGGTCGCCACGACGACGTGCTCGCCGGCACGGACGCGGTCGCGCACCTCGGCCTGGTGCAGGTAGAGCCCGTCGATGCCCGCCACCTCGAGCCGGGACCGCAGCAGCGCCGGGAGGTCGTCGGGCAGCGGCACCGTGCGGGCGTCGCGGGCAGGCACCCGCGTGAGGTGGGTCAGCCCCTCGTCGTGGGCGGCGTCCCCGTCGGAGCCGTGGTCGGCCGCGCGGTCGCCGGTCCCCCCGGAGGCCCCGGTCCGGGCGACGAGCTCGAGGACGTCACGCGGGTCGAGGATCGGCTCAGCCCTCGCCCTCGAGCTCGGACAGCAGCCCGTCCTCGCGCACGTCCGCGAAGAGGCTGAACGCCCCGTCGGTCAGGCGGATCACCGACGCCGCCCCCGCGGTGCTGATGTAGCCGGGGACCATCTCCTGGGCGACGTTCTCCGGGTCGATCCGCAGTGCCGTCAGGCCCAGCCGGACCATCCGCTCGGTGGAGATCGACGACACGGTGTGGCGACGCAGGATGCCGGCGATGTCCATCAGCCGCGTGGGGGAGGTGGCGTCCTGGATGAGCTCGCGGTGCATCGCGCGCAGGACGTTGGACTGGCCGCGGGACCGGCCGATGTCGCCGTCGGGGCGCGAGTGGCGGTCCCGCGAGTAGGCCAGCGTCTTCCACCCGGACAGGCGCTGCTCGCCCGGTTGCAGGTCGCTGTTGGAGGCGGCGTCGCGCAGGCGCTGCTCGACGTCGACCTCGACCCCGCCGAACTCGTCGACGCCGATGATCACCGCGTCGAACCCGGTGACGATCCAGTCGTCGACGTGGATGCCGGTGAGGTCCTCGATGGTCCCGACGGCGTTCTCGGGACCGCGGGTCAGCATCGCGTTGATCTTGGTGGTCCCGATCCCGCGGACCGGCACGTAGCTGTCCCGGGGGAAGGAGATGATCGAGACGTGCTCGCGTGGCTCGTCGACCACCAGCAGGTGGATCGCGTCGGCGCGACCGTTCAGCACCGAGCCCGAACGGGGCGGGCCCTGGTCGGAGCCCATCACCAGCAGGGCGTAGTAGCCGTCGTCGTCCAGGGGCCGGGCCACCCAGCGGCCGACCGCCGCGGTCGAGGCCGTCGCGAGCACCACGACCTGCACCAGCGCGAGCAGGCCGACCAGCACGCGGCGCGAGGGCCGACGGCGGCGGGCGGGGCGCGAGGCGGCGGTCATTCGGCGGCCTTGGGGGCGGGGTCGGGACCGAACATGGACAGGCGCGGGGTGCCGTCGTCGGCGACGACGAACACCAGCCCGACATCGGCCTTCGAGCCGTCAGGGTGGACCACCTCGACCCGGGCGGTCACGTACTGCGGCGTCCCGTCCTGGTAGACGGTCATGACGTAGCGGGCCCGCTTGATCGGCTCGTCGGGCGAGGCCAGGTCGGTGGTGACCTGCCGGCGCTGCTTGTCGGTGGCCAGGTCGTCGGCGGCGACCACGCCCCACGCGCCCTCGCCGGTGCGTTGCAGCCCGTCGAGGTGGGCGTCGAGCCAGTCCCCGACGGCCGCGACGACCTCCTCGATGGACGCCTGGTCCGGGTCGGGGTTCGCGCCGAGCCCCAGCAGCGGCCGGGACCCGAGCGGCAGCACCGTGGTGGTGCGTTCACCCAGCACGGGGCGCAGCTTCCACGTCGGCGTCGGCGACGGGGTCGGCGACGCCGCGTCGGTCGGCGTGCTGGTCGCGGCGGTGGGGTCGGCGTCGTTCGAGCACCCGGCCAGCAGCAGGCCGACACCCAGCACCAGCGCGGTCGCGCGTCGTGCGCGGGCGGGTGGCACCACCGTCAGGCTCCCCGTGTCGTGGCCGCCGGGACGGTACCAACCCCATCAGCGGACGCTCCGCACGCCCCACCGGCCAACCGCACGGCACGACCCCGTCCGCAGGCACGCAAGTAGGCTCCCGGGCTGACGACGACCGACGAGCACCCGTGGAGATCGACGAGCGCACGCGGACCAGCATCGCCGCGTACGACGAGCACGCCGCCGCCTACCAGGAGGCCTTCCGCCTGAAGCGCCCCGTCGCCGACGTGCGGCGGTTCGGGGACCTCGCCGAGCGCGGCTGCCTCGTGCTCGACGCCGGCTGTGGCCCGGCGACGGACCTGCGCGTGCTGGCCGACCTCGGCGTCCACCCGGTCGGCCTGGACCTGTCCATGGGGGCGCTGCGCCACGCCCGCATGCTGCTGCCCCGCCACCCGCTGGTGTGCGCCCCGCTGCACGACCCGCCGTTCCGGCCGCGCTCCTTCGGCGGCCTGTGGCTGTCCTCGGCGTTCACCCACCTGCCGCGAGGTCAGTGGCGCGAGGTCTTCGCCGCCCTGCTCGCAACCCTGGACACCGGCCCCGTCTACTTCTCCTGCTACCGCGGCGCGTCCGACATGGAGCCGGTGGACGACCCGGTCCTCGGCCGTACGTGGCGGTCGCAGGCCACCGAGGACGAGGTCGAGGCGCTGCTGGTCAGCCACGGCCTCGCGGACGTGCAGGTCGAGGTGCGCCCCGACCCGATCGTCGACCGGCGTCGCCCCTGGGTGGTGGCACTCGGGCACCGGCCACGCTGACCGCCGTCGCGCGGGTCCCGGGCGGGGTGATCGGTCACCCCTGACGTTCTCAGGTGCTTCTCAGGTGCATCTCAGATGATGCTCAGGTGGCGAGCACACCATCTCCTCGTCCCCGGAAACGACCACTCCAGCAGGAGCACCCCCATGACGATCTCTCGCCGCACCATCGCTGCCGTCAGCGTCGCCGGCGTGCTGGCCGCGGGCGCCACCATCCCGGCGCTCGCCCAGGACGGCACCGACGACACCACGACGTCGCAGGACAGCACCGCCACCGACGACGCGACCACCCGCGAGGAGCTGCGTGCCGAGCACGAGCAGGCCTTCGCCGAGGCGCTGGCCACCGAGCTCGGTCTCGACACCGACACCGTCGCCGACGCCCTCGACGCGGTCCGTGAGGAGATGCAGGCCACCCGCCAGGCCGAGATGCAGGCCCGCATGCAGGCTCGCCTCGACGAGCTGGTCGCCTCCGGTGACCTGACCCAGGAGGAGGCCGACACCCTCGCCGACATCCAGGAGCGCGGTGTGCTCCGCGGCGAGTTCGGCGGCCCGGGCGGCGGCCCCGGCTTCGGTGGCCACCACGGGATGCGGGGCGGCTTCGGCGGCCCGATGGGTGGTATGCCCGACGCCTGAACCCCACCCCGTCGTACCCTCGCATCCGGGCCCGCGCGGGCCCGGATGCGACGGCATCAGGGCCCCGGGCCTGGGGCCCACCCCGCAGGAGGGGCACCCGCCATGGCCTCGCCCCGTGTCCTGGTCGTCGACGACGACCGCGCCGTGCGCGAGTCGCTGCGGCGCGCGCTGCAGCTCGAGGACCTCGAGGTGGACCTCGCCGCGGACGGCATGGAGGCCATCGCCAGGGTCCAGGACACCCCGCCCGACCTCGTCGTGCTCGACGTGATGATGCCCGGCGTGGACGGGCTGGGCGTGGTGCGCCGTCTTCGCCAGGACGGCGTCGACGTGCCCGTGCTGCTGCTCACCGCCCGCGACGCGGTGGCGGACCGCGTGGCCGGCCTCGACGTCGGCGCCGACGACTACCTCGTCAAGCCCTTCGCCCTCGAGGAGCTGCTGGCCCGCGTCCGCGCCCTGCTGCGGCGACAGCAGGCCGCCACCGACGGCGAGGACACCGAGGTCCTCCGCGTCGCCGACGTCGAGCTGGACACGGCCGCGATGCGGGCCCGCCGGGGCGACCGCGACCTCGAGCTGACCCGCACCGAGTACGAGCTGCTCGAGCTGTTCCTGGCCAACCCCGGACGGGTCCTGACCCGCGACGTGCTGCACGACCGGGTGTGGGGCTACGACGCCGCGACGTCGTCCAACACGCTCGAGGTCTACGTCGGGTACCTGCGCCGCAAGCTCGAGGCCGACGGCGAGCCGCGCCTCATCCAGACCGTGCGCGGGGTCGGGTACGTGCTGCGACCGGCACCGGCATGAGCCTGCGCGGGCGCATCGCGACCACCGCCGCCGTGGCGGTGGCCGTCGCGGTCGTGCTCGCCTTCGCCGGGCTGTACGTGGTGACCGCCCGCACGCTGGTCGGCCAGGTCGACCGGTCGCTCGTCGCGCTGGTCCGCGACGTCGGGCGGGGGATGGGCGGCCGCCCGGGCCCCGGGGGCATCGAGGGCGGCGTGCGCCCCGGCGCCTTCGGCGGGGCGGGCGGCTACGTGCGGGCGGTCGGGGCGGACGGCCGGGTGCTCGGCGACCTCGGCCCCGACCGCCTGGACCTGCCGGTCACCGACCGCGTGCTGGCCGTCGCCCGCGGCGACGCCCCGCAGTACCTGGCCACCGAGCGGGTCGACGGCGTCGCCTTCCGGGTCCTGACCGCCCCGACCCGCGGCGACGCGGCGGTGCAGGTCGCCCGGCCGCTGGACGAGGTCGAGGCGACGCTGGCGGCCCTGCGACGGCGGCTGGTCCTGTTCGGACTGCTCGGGATCGGCCTGGCGGCCGCGCTCGGCATGGTGGTGGCCCGCCGTGCCGTACGCCCGGTGGACCGGCTCACCGACCTGGCCGAGGAGGTCGCCGCGACCCAGGACCTGTCCCGGCGACTGGATCTCGGCGGCCCCGAGCATCGAACCGACGAGATCGGCAGGCTGGCCGGCACCTTCAACGCGATGCTGGCGGCGCTGGAGCAGGCCCGATCGGCCCAGGAGCAGCTGGTGGCCGACGCCTCGCACGAGCTGCGGACGCCGTTGACCAGCCTGCGGACCAACATCGAGGTGCTGGCCCGCGGCGACCGGTTGGACCCGGAGGCCCGCCGGGCGCTGCTCGACGACGTGGTCCTGCAGCTCGACGAGTTCGGCCGACTGGTGACCGGGCTGGTGGAGCTGGCGCGGGGCGACCGGCCGGCGCGGGGCGTGGTCCCGGTGCGGCTCGACCACCTCGTCGAGCGGGTGGTCGCACGAGCCCGCACCCACGGCACCGACGGGGTGGAGCTGGTGCTCGACGCCCGGCCCGAGCACGGTCCACGTCGAGGAGGACCGGGTCGAGCGGGCGGTCAGCAACCTCGTCGACAACGCCGTCAAGTACGCCGGCGCCGACGGGCCCGTGGAGGTCACGGTCGCCGACGGGACGGTCCGGGTGCGCGACCACGGGCCCGGCATCGCCGCCGCGGACCTGCCCCACGTCTTCGACCGCTTCTACCGGTCGGTCGAGGCCCGCGGGGCGCCCGGGTCCGGGCTCGGCCTGTCCATCGTGGCCCAGGTGGCCGCGGCCCACGGTGGCACCGCCTCCGCCGCGGCGGCACCCGGTGGCGGGGCGGTGGTCTCCATGGCGCTGCCCGCCGCGCCGGACGGGACCGGGGAGGGCGACGAGGAGCCGCCCCCACCCCCGCCGCCACCCGCCGGCGCGCGCGGGGCGGCCGAGACGTTCCCGGGTCGCGCGTCCTCGTCGTAGCATCGCCGGCTTGCCTCACGCCGTGACCAGGAGGGGCAGCCATGTCCCCCGACGTCACCCGTGTCGTCTCCGCGCGCTTCGTGTCCCACCTCGGGGGCTCGGCGGGCTTCTTCGTGGGCCTGTGGGGCATGGCCGCCTACGAGCTGGACGCCGACCCGGGCTCGCTGGCCCTGCTCATGGGCGCGATGTCGCTGTCGCAGATGGTCGCGTCGGCGCTGGCCGGCGTGTTCGTGGACCGCTTCGACCCGCGCCGGGTCCTGATCGCCGGGGAGCTGCTGTTCGTCCCGACCATCCTGCTGCTGACCACCGCGCAGTCCATGGGGCAGCTGACGCTGCGCGCCCCGATCGCGTGGTTCGGCAGCGCGCTGGTGACCACCGCCGTGACCTCGTTCCCGCCGTACCTGGTCGGGGCGGCCGAGGGAAGCGTGGCGCCGATCTCGCTCGAGCGCGCCAACGCCCGGGTCGAGGCCGCCGGCACGCTGGCCTTCATCCTCGGGCCCGTGCTCGGCGGGCTGACGGCACGCACCTTCGGGATCCCGGCCGTGTTCGTGGTGGACGCGATCACCTCGGTGCTCGGCCTGCTGATCGTGTGGCGCGTGCGCGTGCGCCCCGTGGCGCACCGCACCGACCGGCGGGGACTGGGTGAGCTCGTCGAGGGCTTCACCGTGGCCTACCACACCCCGGCGGTTGCGCTGGTGCTGGCCCTCGGCCTGCTGACGTGGTTGTCGTTCGGCACCTTCGGGGCGCTGGAGCCGCTGTTCTACCGGGACGTGCTGGGCACGGCCGCGGAGACCCTCGGCTACGTCAACGCCGTGTTCGGCGTGGGCCTGTTCGTCGGGGCGGTCACCCTGGACCGGGCGGCGGGGCGGCTGACCTCGCTGCGTGCCCTGGTGGTGCTGACCGCCCTGTGCGGCCTGGGCGTGTTCGCCTACGCCGGCACGTCATCGTTGCCGGTCGTGGTGGTCGGCGGGCTGGCCTGGGGCACGGTCCTCGGCGTGCTGATGCCGCTGCTGCGCACCATGCTCCACCTGCACACCCCCGAGGGCTACGTGGGGCGGGTGTCGGGCGTGTTCATGGTGCACCACTCAGTGGGTGAGCTGCTGCCGCTGGCGGTCGCACCGGCGCTGGCGGGCATGCTCGGGGTGCAACGCGCCCTGCTGGTCGCCGGCGTCGTCCTGCTCGTGGCCGCCCCGACGGCATGGCGACGCGCCCGCCGCCTGGACGCGCAGCACCCGGTCGAGCCCGACCCGGAGCGGGGCGTCGTCGAACGGCTCGGCGACGTCGACGACCGTGCCGCCACGGCCCTGCCCTGACCGGCCGGTCACCGTCCCGCCCCGGTGGCCGGCCCCGAACACCGGGGTGAGCTCCCCACCCCCGACCTGCGAGCGCCTCCCATGGACCTCGAGTCCCTCGCCCCGCGCTGGGCCGGCCTGCACCTGACCACCCGCACCGTCGGCGACACCCGCCTGCGCGTCCTCGGTGCCGACGACGCCGGCGACGGACCCCCGCACCTGCTGCTGCACGGACTCGGGGCCAGCAGCCTGTCGTGGGTCGAGGTCGCGGGCGCCCTCGCGGGGCGGGGCCCGGTGCTGGCCCCCGACCTCACCGGCTTCGGCCTGTCCGAGCCACCCGCCGACCACCGCGTCACCGTCGAGACCGCGGTGGACGGCGCCATCGCCCTGCTCGACGACCTGGTCGACGAGTGGGGGCACGACCGGGTCATCCTGCACGGCAACTCGCTCGGCGGCTACCTGGCGGCCCTGGTCGCGGCACGCCACCCCGACCGGGTCGCCGGGCTGGTGCTGGCCTCGCCCGCCCTGCCCGTGCGCCCCGACCGTGCCCTGCCGCTGCCGCTGGCCACCCTGATGGGCATCGGCACCATGGCGGTGCCCGGGCTGGGGGAGGGCCTGCTCGCCTGGGCCTCACGCAAGGACGAGGACCCGATGATGGCCAACGAGCGCATGCTCGAGGCCACCTTCGCCAACCCCGAGGAGCTCACCTCGGACGCCTACGCGCAGCTGTACGCCGAGGAGGTCGAGCTGTTCGGCGCCCCGTGGCGACGGCGCGCGCTGCTGTCGATGACCCGGTCGGTGCTCGCCGCGACCGTGAAGCCCTGGGCCTGGCGCGAGCTGCAGCGGGTCACCGCCCCGACGGTGGTGCTGTGGGGCGCGCAGGACCGGCTGCTGCCCCCGGGCATGCTCGACGAGGTCCGCCACCGCCGCCCCGACTGGGACCTGCGCGTGCTCGACGGCGTCGCCCACGTCCCCCAGTTCGACCGCCCCGGCGCCTACCTCGAGGCCGTCGACGACGTGCTCGTCGCCGCGCTCGGCACGGAGATCTCGCGAGCCAGCTGACCGACACGGCGACGCCCCGGGGCAGCCGGCCCCGGGGCGTCGTGGTGCGTGCGTGTCTGCGCGGGGTCAGACGTCGAAGCGGTCGTTCATCATGACCTTGTCCCAGCCCTGGACGAACTGGTCGATCATGCGCTGCTCGCCGCCGGCCGCGGCGTACTCCTCGGCGATGGCGCGCAGCTGCGAGTTGGACCCGAACACCAGGTCCACGCGCGTGGCGGCCCACCGCGTGTCGCCGGAGGCACGGTCGCGGCCCTCGAAGCGCTCCTCGCCCTCGCCGACGGGCTCCCACACGGTGCCCATGTCGATCAGGTTGGCGAAGAAGTCGTTCGTGAGCTGGCCCGGGCGGTCGGTGAGGATCCCGTCGGGGGTGTCGTCGTCGGCGTTGCAGCCGATGGCGCGCATGCCGCCGAGCAGGGCCGTCATCTCCGGGGCGGTGAGCCTCAGCATGAACGCGCGATCCACCATCAGGTGCTCGGCCGGCAGCCCGCTGCCCTTCTGCAGGTAGTTGCGGAAGGCGTCGTGCCGCGGCTCGAGGTGCTGGAAGGTGTCGACCTCGGTCATCTCCTGGGTCGCGTCGGTGCGGCCCGGGGTGAACGGCACGGTGACGTCGTGCCCGGCGGCCTTCGCCGCCATCTCGACGCCGACACCCCCGCCGAGGACGATCATGTCGGCCAGCGAGATGGTCGCGTCCGAGGCGTCCTTGATCTGCTCGAGCTGGTCGATCACCTTCGACACGCCGGAGCGGACGTTGACGTCCCAGCTGACCTGCGGCTCGAGGCGGATGCGCGCCCCGTTGGCCCCACCACGGTGGTCGGTCTGCCGGTAGGTCGACGCCGACGCCCACGCCGTCGAGACGAGCTCGGCCGCGGACAGGCCCGAGTCGGCGATCTGCTGCTTGAGCGTCGAGATCTCCGCGTCGCCGACCAGCGGTCCCTCGTGCTCGGGCACCGGGTCCTGCCAGATCAGCACCTCGTCGGCCACCTGGGGCCCGAGGTAGCGGGACCGCGGCCCCATGTCACGGTGCAGCAGCTTGTACCAGGCACGCGCGAACTCGTCGGCGAGCCGGTCCGGGTGCTCGTGGAACTCCTTGGAGATCTCGAGGTAGGCGGGGTCGGTGATCATCGCCATGTCGGCGGCGGTCATCACCGGGGGGTTCTTCTTGCCCTCGACGTGGGCGTCGGGGACCCAGTACCCGTCCTTGACCTCGACCGGCTCCCACTGGTTCGCGCCGGCCGGCGACTTCTTGACCTCCCACTGGTGGGCGAAGATCGTGTCGAGGTAGGAGTTGTCCCACGTGGTCGGCGTCGGGGTCCAGGCCCCTTCGAGGCCCGAGGTGATCGTGTACTCGCCGAGGCCGGTCTCGTGCTCGTTGGCCCAGCCGAGCCCCATCTCGTTGATCTTCGTGCCCTCGGGTGCCTCGCCGACCGCCTCGGCGGGACCGTTGCCGTGCATCTTGCCGAAGGTGTGGCCACCGACGGTCAGCGCGACGGTCTCGCGGTCGTTCATCGCCATGCGTTCGAAGGTCTCGCGGACGTCCTGGGCGGACTTCATGGCGTCCGGGACGCCGTTGGGGCCCTCGGGGTTGACGTAGATCAGGCCCATCTGGACCGCGGCCAGCGGGTTGTCGAGGACGCGGTTCTGGTCCTCCCACGACCCGGTGTAGCGCTCGTCCTCCTCGGCCAGCCACTCGGTCTCGGGGCCCCAGTAGATGTCGTCCTCGGGTGCCCAGATGTCGGCGCGGCCGAAGCCGAAGCCGAAGGTCCTGAAGCCCATCGTCTCCATCGCGCGGTTGCCCGCGAAGACGATCAGGTCGGCCCAGGAGATGGTCTCGCCGTACGTCTGCTTGATCGGCCACAGCAGGCGACGGGCCTTGTCGAGGTTGCCGTTGTCGGGCCAGCTGTTGAGCGGGGCGAACCGCTGCGCCCCGGTGCCGCCACCGCCGCGGCCGTCGTGCTGGCGGTAGGTGCCGGCGGCGTGCCACGACATGCGGATGAAGAACGGCCCGTAGTGGCCCCAGTCGGCCGGCCACCACTCCTGCGAGTCGGTCATCAGCGCATCGACGTCGCGGGTCAGCGCGTCGACGTCGAGCTGGGCGAACGCCTCGGCGTAGTCGAAGTCCGGCCCGAAGGGGCTCGAACCCGGGTGCTTCTGGTGGAGGATGTTGAGGTTGAGCTGGTCCGGCCACCAGTGCTCGTTGCCCTGCAGGCTGGGTGTGGTCCGGGCGCCGTACTCCGGCTTCGTGGACGAGCTGTCGGACACGGTGTGCTCCTCGGGGATGTCGGGTCGAACGGACGACCGACGGAGGTGGAGACGAATGGCTCCCGCTTCGTCGTGGTTCTGAACCTAGAACAGTTCAAGAGTTGGAGCAACCGCAATTCTGGTAGGGTCGCGCTCGCTCCCGGCTCGTCGAAGGACTGTAGGCAGATGGCCCCGCTCGTGGATCGGCTTCGTGACCGCGGCTGGCGCCTCACGGCCCAGCGGCGTGTCATCGCCGAGACCATGACCGGCGATCACGTCCACCTCCCGGCCGACGAGGTGTTCGACCGCGCTCGCGCGGTGCTCCCCGAGGTCAGCCTGGCCACCGTCTACAACACCCTCAACGAGCTGGTGGCCATCGGCGAGCTGCTCGAGCTGCCCCACGCCGACGGGCGCAAGCGCTACGACCCCAACGTCGACGAGCGCCACCACCACCTCGTCTGCGTCGACTGCGGCCGCATCCTGGACGTGCACGCGCCTGCCCCGGCCCTGGCGTCCGACCAGCGCCATGGCTTCGAGGTGC
>CAWCLK010000042.1:0-17477 GCA_963796225.1 uncultured bacterium | reverse complement strand
TCGCCGGTGAGCAGGATCTCCATGGCCTTGGTGTAGCTGACCTGGCGCTGCAGCCGGACCGTGGATCCGCCCACGGGGAACAGCGCACGCTGCACCTCGGCCAGGCCGAAGGTGGCCGTCTCGGCGGCGACGCGGATGTCGGTGGCCTGGAGGATCTCGGTGCCCCCGGCCAGGGCGTAGCCCTCCACCGCCGCGACGAGCGGCTTGGACAGGCGGGACGAGCGCAGCATCCCCCGGAACGCCTGGGTCGCCCCGCCGACCTTGTCGGCGAACCCGTCGTCACCGGAGGACCGGTTGGCACTCATGGCGGTGAGGTCGGCGCCGGCGCAGAAGTTGCCGCCGGCCCCGGTGAGGATCGCGACCCGGACGCTGTCGTCGGCGTCGATGGCGTCCCAGACCTCCGCCATGCCGTGGATCATCTCGCCCGACCAGGCGTTGCGCTTGTCGGGGCGGTTCATGGTGACGGTGACGACGTGGCCGTCCTGTTCGACGAGCAGGTGGTCGGTGGGGGAGGTGATCATCGGCGTCTGCCTCGTGTCGTGGCGGGTGGGGGGGCTCAGAGGCGCTGCAGGACGGTGCCCGTGGCCAGCGCCCCGCCCGCGCACATCGTGATCAGGGCGTGCTCGCCGTCGGTGCGTTCGAGCTCGTGCAGAGCGGTGGTGACCAGCCGGGACCCGGTGCAGCCGACCGGGTGTCCGAGGGCGATCGCCCCGCCGTTGACGTTCACGCGGTCCATGTCGGGCTCGTGCTCGCGGGCCCAGGAGCAGACCACCGCGGCGAACGCCTCGTTGACCTCGAACAGGTCCATGTCGCCCATCGCCATCCCGGCCTTGCCGAGCACGTTCGTCGTCGCCTGGCGCGGACCGTCGAGGTGGTAGTAGGGGTCGGCGCCGACGAGGGTCTGCGCGACGATGCGCGCCCGCGGACGCAGTCCCAGGGACTCGGCCCGGCGGCGCGACATCCACAGCACGGCGGCCGCCCCGTCGGAGATCTGTGACGAGTTCCCGGCGGTGTGCACGCCGTCGGGCACGACTGGGTTCAGCTTCGCGAGTCCCTCCGGGGTGGTCTCGCGCAGGCCGCCGTCACGGGTGACGGGGCGGGTGTCGCCGGTGGGCTTGCCCTCCTCGTCGAGCACCGGGGCGTCGAGGTGGAACACCTCGCGGTCGAAGCGGCCTTCCTCCCACGCCCGGGCGGCGTTGCGCTGCGACGCGAGTGCCAGGTCGTCCACGTCCTGCCGGGTGACGCCGCGGTCCGTGGCGATCCGCTCGGCGCCGACGAACTGATTGGGCAGGTCCACGTCCCAGTCGTCGGGGCGGGGGACCCCGGGGCCGTTGAGCACGTTGTCGCCCAGGCCCACGCGGCTCATCATCTCGACCCCGCAGGCGATCCCGACGTCCATGGCCCCGGCCGTGATCAGCCCGGCCACGAAGTGGTTGGCCTGCTGGGCCGAGCCGCACTGGCAGTCCACGGTCGTGCACGCCGTGGTCTGGGGGAGGTGCTCGGCCAGCCAGGCGTAGCGCGTGATGTTGGCGCCCTGCTCGCCGGCCTGGGTCACGCACCCTCCCACGACCTGCTCGACGTCCGTGGCGTCGATCCCGGCGCGGGCGATCACCTCACGCAGCGTCGCGCCGAGGACCTTCGCCGTGTGGAGGCCGGCGAGGTCTCCCTTGCGCCGGCCGATGGGGGTGCGCACGGCGGCGACGATGACGGGTTCGTTGGGGTCGGCAGCCACGAGACGTCCTGTTCTCGAACGGGCCCGGGGCGCGTGCCGCCGAGCGGAAGACCTGACGGTGTGTCAGACTAGCAAACTAGAACGTGTTATCGTTCTCGTCGCGGGACGCCGGCGGGGCGCCCGCACGACACGACAGGCAGGGAGACCCTCGTGCCATCCACCCCGGAGGAGCTGCTCACCGAGCTGCGTGGGCTGGACACCGAGACGTTGATCGCGCAGGCGCGGGCGTACGTCGAGGACGGGGTCGTCGGCGAGCCCCTGCACGGGCCCGACCCCGTCAACGTCCCGATGGTCCGCCACTTCTGCGAGGCCATCGGGGACGCCAACCCGGTCTACCTCGACGAGGACGAGGCGGCGCAGACCCGCCACAAGGGACTGATCGCGCCACCGGCCATGCTGGGCGTGTGGACGATGGGCACGGCACGCAACGCGGGCGGGCCGCGCGACCAGGTGCTCCGTCGGCTCGATGCGGCCGGGTTCACCTCGGTGGTCGCCACCGACTACACGCACGAGTACCTCGAACCCGTCCGCCCCGGTGACCGCATCCACGAACGCCGGTCGATCGAGGACCTCGTCGGCCCCAAGCGCACGGCGCTGGGGGAGGGCTTCTTCGTCACGTCGCGCTACGACTACCACACCGCCGACGGCACGCTCGTGGGCATCGGCCGCATGCGGCTGCTGAAGTTCCGGCCGCCGGACGCGCCGAAGGCGAAGGGTGGGTCGTCGCGTCCACCCATGCGTCGTCCGCGTCCGCCGATCAACCGTGACAACGCCTTCTTCTGGGAGGGCGTCGAGGCCCGCGAGCTGCGCATCCAACGCTGCACCGGCTGCGGCGAGCTGCGCCACCCGCCCGGGCCCATGTGCCCCCAGTGCCGGTCCACCGACTGGGACTGGGTGGTGGCGTCGGGGCGCGGGACGATCTTCTCGTACGCCGTCCACCACCACCCGCCGCTGCCCGGCATCGAGCTGCCGCACACGGTCGTGCTGGTCGAGCTGGAGGAGGGAGTGCGGTTCCTCTCCGAGGTCGACGGGATGACCCACCGTGACGTGCGGATCGGGATGCCGGTCGAGCTGACCTGGAAGACGATCGATGAGGACGACGGGCGTGGGGGCCCGGGACTGGTCGTCCCGGCGTTCGCGCCGGCCCCCGGGGCGCTGCCCGAACCGCCGCCCCCGCCCCGCGTGCTCGAGGACGTCGCAGGTCGGCACCGAGCTGCCCGGCTTCGACGTCGCCATGACCCCGACCTTCATCGTGTCGGCGGCGCTGGCCAGCCAGGACTTCGAGGAGGTCCACCACGACGCCGAGATCGCCCGCGCTCGTGGGAGCGAGGACCTGTTCCCGAACATCCTGACCTCGAACGGGCTGGCGTTGCGGATCGTCACCGACTGGCTCGGACCCGACGCGGTCGTCGAACGCGCCTCCGTCCGGCTGGGGTTGCCCGCCTACGTCGGCGAGGTGCTCCAGATGCGGGCCGAGGTCGTCCGCGTCACGCCCCGCCCCGAGACCGGCGACGGCGAGGTCGAGGTGTCGGTTCGCGGCCGGATCTCGACCGGCGACCACCTCACCGGGACGGTCGTGGCCAGCCTGCCGATGGGGGACAGTTGAGCGATGGAGCGAACGAGATGCTGATGGATCCTGCTTCAGCCGCCGCACCGCCGTCGCGGGGATCGGCGCGACCGAGTTCTCCAAGGACTCGGGGCGCTCCGAGCTCCAGCTCGCCTGCGAGGCCGTCAGTGCCGCCATCGACGACGCGGGCCTGCAGCCGTCCGACGTCGACGGGCTGGTGACCTTCACCATGGACACCAACCCCGAGATCGAGGTCGCCCGCAACGTCGGCATCGGCGACCTCAGCTTCTTCTCGCGCATCCACTACGGCGGCGGGGCGGCCTGCGCCACCATCCAGCAGGCCGCGATGGCCGTGGCCACCGGCATGGCCGAGGTCGTCGTCGCCTACCGGGCGTTCAACGAGCGGTCCGGACGTCGGTTCGGCTCCGGCTCCAAGCAGTGGGAACCGACCGCCGAGGGCGTGGCCTTCGGCTGGTACACGACCTACGGCTTCATGACGCCCGCGGCCTGGGTGGCGATGTTCGCCACCCGGTACCTGCACACCTACGGGCTGACCCCCGACGCCTTCGGGCCGGTGTCGGTGGCCGCGCGTCGCCACGCGGCCACCAACCCGGCCGCCCACTTCTTCGAGCGCCCCATCACCCTCGACGACCACCACAGCTCGCGCTGGATCGTCGAGCCGCTGCGGCTGCTCGACTGCTGCCAGGAGACCGATGGCGGCCAGGCCGTCGTGGTCACCACGGCCGAGCGGGCTCGTGACCTGCCGAACGTGCCGGCCCTGATCGTGGGCGCCGCGCAGGGCTCGGGCGCCGGCCAGGAGCAGATGACCTCCTACTACAGGGACGACCTCACCGGCCTGCCCGAGATGGGGGTCGTCGCCCGGCAGCTGTGGGCGCAGGCGGGCATCGGCCCCGACGACGTCCAGACCGCCGTGATCTACGACCACTTCACCCCGTTCGTGCTGTCCCAGCTCGAGGAGTTCGGGTTCTGCGGACGGGGCGAGGCCGCCGACTTCGTCGCCGACGGCGGCATCGAGATCGACGGCCACCTGCCGGTCAACACCCACGGTGGCCAGCTCGGCGAGGCCTACCTGCACGGCATGAACGGCGTGGCCGAGGCGGTCCGCCAGGTGCGGGGCACCGCCGTCAACCAGGTCGACGACGTCGACCACGTCCTCGTGACCGCGGGCACCGGCGTGCCGACCAGCGGCCTGATCCTCGGAGCAGACGAATGAGCACGGAACTCCAGCGACAGTTCGGCATGGACGTCCCCGTGTGGGGCTTCACCTACGAGCCCGAGGTGGCGGCCGCCATCTCGCGCGAGGGAGGCTTCGGCGTCCTCGGCTGCATCCGCTTCGGCGGGGACGCCGACGAGATGCGCGAGGCCGTGCGCTTCCTCGAGAAGGAGTCCGGTGGCCGGCCGTTCGGCCTGAACGTGGTCATGCCGGTCTCGTCGGAGGTGGTCGACACCAGCGACCTCGACGACCTCGAGTCCAAGCTCGAGGCGATGATCCCCCAGGAGCACCGCGACTTCGTCGAGCGGTTCCTCGAGGAGCACGACATCCCGCCGATGCCCGACGACGCCGAGGAGGAGGCTCGTGGGGTCCTCGGGTGGACGCCGCAGACCGGGGCGGTGCAGCTCGAGGTCGCGATGGAGTCCAACCTCGCCATGCTCGCCTCGGCGCTCGGCCCGCCGCCCCGCGAGTCCATCGACGCCGCCCACGACAAGGGCATCCCGGTGTCCGCGCTGGTCGGGCGGGTCGACCAGGCCCTCAAGCAGCGCGAGCAGGGCGTGGACATCGTGGTCGCGCAGGGAACCGAGGCCGGGGGCCACACCGGCGAGATCGCGGGCATGGTCCTCACCCCCGAGGTCGTCGACGCCGTCGCCCCCGCACCGGTGCTGCACGCGGGCGGTGTGGGCAGCGGGCGCCAGCTGGCCGCCGCACTGGCGCTCGGCGCCCAGGGCGCCTGGACCGGCTCGGTCTGGCTTGCCTCCACCGAGCTGCACCAGCCGCAGATGATCCAGGACATGCTCGCCCGGGCCGAGGCACGCGACACGATCCGCTCGCGCAGCCTCACCGGCAAGCCGGCCCGCCAGCTCCGCACACCGTGGATCGACGCCTGGGAGGACCCGGCCAACCCGGACCCGCTGCCGATGCCGCTGCAGTACCTGCTGACGATCGATGCGCTGGCCCGGATGCGCGCCGCGGGGCGGTACGACCTGGTCGGCACGCCCGGCGGGCAGATCCTCGGCTCCATCCACGAGACTCGGCCCGTGGCCCAGATCATGCAGTCGCTGCGCGAGGAGAGCGCCGCGGCGTCGCAGGCCGTGGACACCGCGCTGGGTCGCTGAGCGGCGCCCTCTCGGACCGGAGTGGACCTGACGACCCGTCAGGTCTACGCTGGCCGACGAACTGCAACGTGTTCTACCGACGCGACGCCCACCCGATCGAGAGGCCCCACGACGTGGACCTGTCCGACATCCGGCTGCACGACCCGGCCGTGTTCGCCGAGCGGTTGCCCTTCGAGTGGTTCGACCACCTGCGTGCCCACGCCCCGGTGCACAAGTTCGACGACCCGATCCAGGGCGTGCCGTTCTGGGCGGTCACCCGCCACGAGGACGTCGTGGCGGTGTCCCGGCAACCGGAGCTGTTCTCGTCCTACGAACGGACCTCGCTGTTCCGCGAGTCGACCCCCGACGAGCTCGTGCAGCAGCAGCTCATGATGCTCAACCAGGACCCGCCCGAGCACACGCGGCTGCGCAGCATCGTGAACAAGGGGTTCACGCCCCGCGTGATCGGCCGGCTCGAGGAACGGATCGCGCAGTACGCGGCCGAGATCGTCGACCGTGCCATCGCCAAGGGCGAGGGCGACTTCGTCGAGATGGTGTCGGCCGAGCTGCCGCTCGAGGTGATCGCCGAGATCATGGGCGCCCCACTCGAGGACCGCGGCAAGATCTTCGAGCTGTCGAACCGGCTGATCGGGTTCGACGACCCCGAGTTCAACACCTCGCAGGAGGAGGCCACCCAGGCGGCGGCCGAGATGTACGTCTACTCCGAGGAGATGCGCCAGCAGCGCGAGGCCGAGCCGCGGGACGACGTCCTCACCCGGTTGACGCAGGCCGAGGTCGACGGGCAGCAGCTCGAGCCGCTCGAGTTCAACCTCTTCTTCCTCCTCCTGGCCGTCGCCGGCAACGAGACCACCCGCAACGCGATCTCCCACGGCATGCAGGCGTTCTTCGACCACCCTGACCAGTGGGAGCGCTTCGTCGCGGACCCCCAGGGACTGTCGGCCACGATGGCCGACGAGGTGATCCGGTGGGCGACCCCGGTGATGGAGTTCCGCCGCACGGCCATGGACGACACCGCCATCGGGGGCGTGCCCATCGCGAAGGGGGACAAGGTCGTCGTCTACTACATCTCGGCCAACCGCGACGAGACGGTGTTCGACGACCCGTACACCTTCGACATCGGGCGGGACCCGAACCCCCACATCGCGTTCGGGGGCGGCGGACCGCACTTCTGCCTCGGATCGCACCTCGCGCGCCTCGAGGTCCGCAAGGTCTTCGAGGCGATCGCCGAGCGCATGCCCGGCATCGCGCCGACGCAGGCGCCCCGGCGGCTGCAGTCCAACTTCATCAACGGCATCAAGGAGCTGCCGGTCCGCTTCGCCAGCTGACCGGTGAGGGAGAGGGAACACCCATGAGCGAGCAGACCACCGACGCCCAGCCCGTCTTCGGCATCTGGAACATCGCCCGGGCGACGCCCGACGCGGACTGCCTGGTCGAACCCGACGACACCGCCTACACCGCCGCGGAGGTCGTGGCCCGGGCGCACCGGACGGCCAACGGCCTGCAGGCGATGGGGCTGGGGCGGGGCGACAAGGTCGCGGTGCTGCTGCCCAACCGCGTCGAGTACTTCGACCTGCTGCTCGGCACCGGCGAGTCCGGCATGCACATGGTGCCGATCAACTGGCACCTCTCCGGGAAGGAGGTCGCCTACATCGTCGAGGACTCGGGCGCCAAGGCCCTGGTCGGCGACGTCCGCTTCGCCGAGCAGCTGGCCACCGTGCTCGACGAGGTCGACCTGCCCGAGGACGCCCGCTTCGCCGTCGGCGGGGCGGTCGAGGGCTACCGCGACTTCGCCGCCTGGCAGGCCGAGCAGTCGGCCGACGAACCGGCCGAGCGCCCCGCCGGCGACATCATGCCCTACACCTCCGGCACCACCGGCCGCCCGAAGGGCGTCGAGCGCCCGCTGGCCGACATCGACGCCGACACCAAGTCCGCGCAGGGGTCGTTCCTCACGCACCTGTTCGGGATGGCCACGCCCGACCACGTGCAGCTCACCGTCGCCCCGCTCTACCACACGGCGGTCACCAACTTCGCCCAGGCGTCGCTGCATGCCGGGCACCGCGTGGTGCTCATGGACAAGTGGACCCCCGAGGGGTGCCTGGAGAAGATCGACCGGTACGGCGTCACCACCTCGCACATGGTCCCGACCATGTTCCACCGCATGCTGCGCCTGCCGAAGGAGGTCCGCGACCGCTACGACGTCTCCAGCGTGTCGCACATGATCCACTCGGCCGCCCCGTGCCCGGTCCCGACCAAGCGCGCCATGCTCGACTGGTGGGGCCCGGCGATCTGGGAGTACTACGCGGCCAGCGAGGGCGGGGGCACGATCTCCTCGCCGCAGGACTGGGAGGCCAAGCCCGGCACGGTCGGCAAGGCCTGGCCCATCTCCGAGGTCATCATCTCCGACGACGAGGGCAACGAGCTGCCCCCGGGCGAGGTCGGCACCATCTGGATGCGGATGGGCCAGCACCGGTTCGAGTACCACGGCGACGAGGAGAAGACCAAGAAGTCGTGGAACGACCAGGGCTTCTTCACCGTCGGTGACGTCGGCGAGATGGACGAGGACGGCTACCTGTTCCTCCGCGACCGCAAGGTCGACATGATCATCTCCGGCGGCGTGAACATCTACCCGGCCGAGATCGAGTCGGTGCTCATGCAGCACCCGAAGGTCCTCGACTGCGCCGTCTTCGGCATCCCCAACGACGACTGGGGCGAGGAGGTCAAGGCCGCGGTCCAGCCCGTCCGACGACGCCCCCGCCGGCCCCGAGCTCGAGCAGGAGCTGCTGGCCTACCTCGCCGAGCACCTCGGCGGCTACAAGGTCCCGCGCTCGATCGACTTCCACGACGACTTCCCGCGCACCGAGACGGGCAAGCTCGTCAAGCGCACCCTGCGCGACCCCTACTGGGAGGGCCGCGAGAGCGCCCTGGTCTGACGGCGCGTCCCGCCTCCTCGACCCGCAGCGTCGGGCGGCGGGGCGCGGGTCTCGTGCGCCCCGCCGCGCGTCCCGACCCGCTCGGTACTGGGGGCATGAACGAGGCTCTGGCACCGTGCCCATGCACCCAGTGGACGCCTGCCGGCCGGTCCGTCACCGGTACTGGGGGCATGAGCGAGGCCACCGGCGGCCACCCATGCACCCAGGGGATGGTCCGCGGGGTCGTCGGGACCGCGCGGTTGCCTTCCGAGTGGAACGTGTTCTAGTATCCCTGACGGGTCGTCAGGAACAGTGGAGAGGGAGAGCCATGGCGCAGTCGACGGGTGTCCTCGAGGCGCCGCACGTCCTCGAGTTCCCGTACACGCGCTCGACGGGGCCCGTCCTCGGGGCGTTCCTGGCGGGGCTGAAGGCGGGGCGCGTGCTCGGCGTGAAGGCCGAGGACGGGCGGGTGCTGGTGCCGCCGCAGGAGTACGACCCGGTCACCTCCCACGGCATCGACGAGCTCGTCGAGGTCGGTGACCACGGCACGGTGACCACGTGGACGTGGAACCACACGCCCAAGGAGGGCCAGCCCACCGACCGGCCGTTCGCCTGGGCGCTCGTGAAGCTCGACGGGGCGGACACGCCCATGCTCCACGCCCTGCACGTCGATTCGCCCGACGAGGTGTCGACGGGCATGCGCGTCCGGATCCGCTGGGCCGACGAGCGCGAGGGGACGATCCACGACATCGCGGGCTTCGAGCCGGCGGAACCCACGCCCGACGCCGTGACCGGGCCGACCGACGCGGGGCGCGCGGGTGACGCCGACCAGGTCGAGGTCGTCACCACGCCGATCCGCATCGCCATGACCTACCGCCCCGGCGAGGCGGCCGAGCCGTTCCTGCTGGGCACCCAGCGCCGTGAGCTGCTGGGTCGCCGGTGCTCGCAGTGCGAGAAGGTCTACCTCCCGCCCCGCGGCGTGTGCTCGATGTGCGGGGCGGCGTTCACCGACGAGCAGGTCGCGTGCGGCCCGAACGGGACCGTGGCCACCTTCCTCGTGGTCAACGTGCCCTTCGCCTCGCAGGAGATCGACCCGCCCTACACCGCGGTCGAGGTGCTCTTCGACGGGGCGCACATCACCTCGCAGTTCCTGCTGCTCGGCACGCCGGTCGAGGACGTGCGCATCGGCATGCGCGTGCGTGCCGTCTGGGACGACGCCGACGAGCTCACGCCGACGCTGTCCAACGTCACCCACGTCGAGGCGATCGACGAACCGGACGTCCCGTACGAGGACGTCCAGGCCTACGGCTGACCGCCGCCCCGCCACCGCCGCCGACCCCCTGCAAAGGCATCCCGCATGCGTGACGTCGCGATCGTCTCGTTCTCCCAGGCCGCGTTCCCCGAGACCCGCCTGAACGAACCCGAGCTGCTCCTTCCCGTCCTCGACGAGGTGGCCGGCCGGGTCGGGCTCGAGAAGACCGAGATCGGGTTCACCTGCTCGGGCTCCAGCGACTACCTGGCGGGCGCCCCGTTCTCGTTCGTCGCGGCCCTGGACGCCGTCGGCCCGTGGCCGCCGATCGCCGAGAGCCACGTCGAGATGGACGGCGCGTGGGCCCTGTACGAGGCCTGGCTGTGGCTGCAGGCCGGCGACGCCGACACCGCGCTGGTGTACGCCTTCGGCAAGACCAGTCCGTCGGACGTCTCCCGGACGCTGGCGCTGCAGCTCGAGCCCTACACGCTCGGCCCGCTGTTCCCCGACAGCCACGCGCTGGCGGGGCTGCAGGCCCGGGCCCTGCTCGACGCCGGCCACGCCACCGAGGAGTCGCTGGCCGAGGTCGCGGCCCGGGCCAACCGCGACGCCCGCGACAACCCGCACGCCGTCCGGGCGGGGGAGTGGACCGCCGAGGACGTGCTCGCCCAGGACATGCTCGCCGACCCCCTCCGGGTCGGCCAGGCGCCCCCGACCACCGACGGGTGCGCAGCGATCGTGCTGGCCGCCGGTGACCGCGCCCGCGAGCTGACCGACACGCCCGTCTGGATCCGCGGCATCGACCACCGGGTCGAGTCCCACGCCCTCGGCACCCGCGACCTCACGGACTCGACGTCCGCACGCGACGCCGCGAGGCAGGCCGGGCTGAACGGCGACCCGGTCGACCTCGTCGAGCTGCACACCCGCTACGCCCACGAGGAGGTCCTGCTCCGCCGCGCCATGGGGCTGGACGCCGAGGACCTGCGGGTCACGCCGTCGGGCGGGGCGCTGGCCTCCGACCCCTTCATGGCCACCGGGCTCACCCGGATCGGCGAGGCGGCGCGCCGCCTCGCGGAGGGGGAGGGACGACGCGCCCTGGCGCACGCGCAGGCGGGACCGTGCCTGCAGCAGAACCTCGTCACGATGCTGGAGGCCTGAGCATGGGATCGACACGAGTCGCCGTCGCCGGCACCGGCCAGACCGCCTACGCCGCCAAGCGCCAGGACGTCTCCATCGCGGGGCTGCTGCGCGAGGCGGCCCAGGAGGCGCTCGACGACGCCGGCATGGACTGGGCGGACATCGACGCCGTCGTGGTGGGCAAGGCCCCGGACATGTTCGAGGGCCTGATGATGCCCGAGCTGTACCTGGCCGACGCGCTGGGTGCCGCGGGCAAGCCACTGCTGCGCGTCCACACGGCCGGTTCCGTCGGGGGGTCGACCGCGGTGGTCGCCACGCACCACGTCAGCTCCGGGCGGTTCGACCGCGTGCTCACCGTCGCGTGGGAGAAGCAGTCCGAGTCCAACGCGATGTGGGCGCTGTCGGTCAAGGCGCCCTTCGGCCAGCAGGCCGTCGCCGGGGCCGGCGGGTTCTTCGCCCCGATCGTGCGCGGCTACATCCAGCGCTCGGGCGCCCCGCTCGACACCGGCTACAAGGTCGCCTTCAAGGACCGTCGCAACGCGCTCAAGAACCCCAAGGCGCACCTGAAGGACCCGGACCTCACCTACGAGGCGGTCGCGAACTCGCCGATGCTGTGGGACCCGATCCGCTACCACGAGACCTGCCCGTCCTCGGACGGTGCGGCCGCGATGGTGCTGGTCTCCGAGTCCCACGCCGACACGATGGGGGACCACCCGCTGGCGTGGGTCCGCGGCACCTCGGTGCGCTCCGAGCCGACCATCGGCGCCGGCCGCGACCGCGTGGCCCCGTGGGCGGCCAGCGAGTGCTCCGACGACGTGTACCGCCAGGCGGGGATCACCGACCCGCGCAGCCAGCTCGACTGCGCCGAGCTGTACGTCCCGTTCTCCTGGTTCGAGCCCATGTGGCTCGAGAGCCACGGCATCGCCCCGAAGCACGAGGGCTGGAAGCTGACCCAGGACGGGGTCACGGCGCTGGACGGCGACTTCCCGGTCAACATGTCGGGGGGCGTGCTGTCGTCCAACCCGATCGGGGCGTCGGGGATGATCCGGTTCCTCGAGGTCGCCGACCAGGTCCGCGGCCGGTGCGGCGAGCACCAGGTCGACGGGGCGCGCCTGGCCCTCGGCCAGGCCTACGGCGGCGGCAGCCAGTTCTTCGCGACCTGGGTGGTCGGCAGCGACCGCCCCTGACACATCCACCAGCACGTACGATCTGACACACTGTCAGGGAAAGAGGGAGCGCCTGTGCGCGGACTCGACGGCAAGGTCGTCCTGGTCACCGGGGCGGCACGCGGGATGGGCCGCGCCAGCGCCACCCGGTTCGTCGAGGAGGGCGCCCGCGTCGTGTGCGGCGACGTCCTCGACGACGAGGGCAAGCAGCTCGCGGACGAGCTCGGCGACGCGGCGGTGTTCGTCCACCTCGACGTCACCAGCGAGCAGGACTGGGCCGCGGCGGTCGAGGCCACCGAGCGCCAGTTCGGCCAGCTGGACGTGCTGGTCAACAACGCCGGGATCCTCAGCTTCGGGGCGATCGCCGACCTGCCGCTGGAGGACTACCGGCAGCCTCGTCGAGGTCAACCAGGTCGGCGTGTTCCTCGGCATGAAGCACGCCATCCCGGCGCTGCGCCGCGCGGGCGGCACGTCCGCCGATCGTCAACGTGTCCTCGGTCGAGGGCCTCGGCGGCGGGGCGTTCCTCAGCGCGCTACACCGCCACCAAGTTCGCGGTGCGTGGCATGACGAAGGCCGCCGCCTGGGAGCTGGGCGCCGAGGGCATCCGGGTGAACTCGATCCACCCCGGCGCGATCCGCACGCCCGATGGTCACGGGCCAGCCGGGGTTCGGGCCCGAGGGCGAGCAGTTCATCGCCAGCAAGACCGCGCTGAAGCGCTTCGGGGAGCCCGAGGAGGTCGCCGCGCTGGTGGCGTTCCTCGCCTCCGACGACGCGTCCTACATGACCGGCGTCCGAGGTCAGCGTCGACGGCGGGGTCGTCCGCGTCCAGCGGGTTCACGGTCTGACGACCCCCTCGACGAGGGCGGAGGCACGATGTACCTGGCACTGACGGACGAGCAGCAGGCCCTGCGGGACGAGCTGCGCACGTACTTCACCGAGCTGGTCACCGACGAGCTCGCGGCCGAGCTGGCGGTCACCGAGGGCGGGGGCCCGCTGGCCAAGCAGGCCGTGCGTCGGATGGCCCAGGACGGCTGGCTGGGCATCGGCTGGCCCACCGAGTTCGGCGGGCAGGGCCGCACCAAGCTCGAGCAGTACATCTTCTACGACGAGGCCCAGCGCGCCGGCGCCCCGGTGCCGTTCCTGACCATCAACACGGTCGGGCCGGCGCTGCAGGAGTTCGGCACCCGTGACCAGCAGGAGTTCTTCCTGCCGAAGATCCTGGCGGGCGAGCTGTTCTTCTCCATCGGCTACACCGAACCGAACGCCGGCACCGACCTCGCGTCCCTGACCACGCGTGCCGAACGCGACGGCGACGACCTGGTCATCAACGGGCAGAAGATCTACACGTCGCTGGTCGACCACGCGGACTACGTGTGGCTGGCCTGCCGCACCACGCCCATGGACCCCGACCAGGGCGGTGCCGACAAGCACGCGGGCATCTCGATGGTGATCGTGCCCACCGACGCCGACGGCTTCTCGTTCACCCCGATCGACACGATGGGGGACGCCCGCACCTACGCGACCTACTACGAGGACGTGCGGGTCCCGGTCAGCAACGTGGTCGGTGGCGAGGACGGGCTGGACCAGGGCTGGCGCATGATCGTCACCCAGCTCAACTACGAACGCGTGTCGCTGTGCTCGGCCGGACAGCTCGAGCGCAAGTACGTCGACGTGCGCCGCTGGGCACAGCAGACCAAGCTGGCCGACGGGCGCCGGGTCATCGACCAGGAGTGGGCCCAGGTCCACCTCGCGACGGTCCACGCCAAGCTCGAGGCGCTGCGCCTCATGAACTACAAGGTCGCCTCGGACGCCACCCGGGGGATCACCCGGGTGCAGGACAGCTCGGCCACCAAGGTCTACGGCACCGAGCTGTACTGCGAGGCCTACGGGTTGCTGCTCGAGGTCATGGGCAACGCCGGCCTGCTCCGACGGGACTCGGCGGAGACCGCCCTGCGCGGGTCGCTGGAACGCGCCTACCGCGGGACGTTGATCCTGACCTTCGGGGGCGGGGTGAACGAGGTCCAGCGTGACCTGATCGCGGTGTTCGGCCTCGGCATGCCGCGCCCGCTGCGCTGAGGGAGACTGCACCCATGGACTTTCGTTGGTCGGACGAACAGAAGGCGCTGCGGGACCTCGCACGCGAGATCCTCGACGACCGCGCGACCCACGAGCGCTTCGCCGAGCTGGAGGCAGCCGACGCGACGGTGTTCGACCGTGCGCTGTGGCAGTCGCTCGCGGACGCGGGGATCCTCGGGGTCGTCGTGCCCGAGCAGCACGGCGGGGCGGGGTACGGGCTGCTCGAGCTGCTGCTGGTGCTCGAGGAGGCCGGCCACCACGTCGCCCCCGTGCCGCTGGTGCCGACCCTGGTCACCGGGGCGCTGCCCCTGGTCGAGTTCGGGGACGACGCCACGCAGGCGGCCTGGTTGCCGCGCGTGGTCGCGGGCGAGGCGATCCTGACCGCGGCGCTCGAGTCCACCGAACCCGACCGCCTGGTGGCCCCCACGGTGCGAGCCACCTCCACGGACGCGGGATGGTCCCTGGCGGGTGAGCGTCCCTTCGTGCCGTACGCCGCCGAGGCCGACCTGCTGCTGGTGCCGGCCACCACCGACGAGGGGACCGGGCTGTTCCTCGTCGAGCCCGGCGAGGGCGTCACGGTGACGCCGCTGGTGTCCACCAACCGCGCCCCGCTCGGGCACCTCGACCTCGCCGACGCCCCCGCGACCGCACTGGTCGCCCCGGGCCCCGACGGCGACGCGGCCGTGCGCTGGGTCATCCAGCGGGGTGCGGCCGCCTGGTGCGCGCTCCAGGCCGGGGTGTGCGAGGGGGCGCTGCGGCGCATGGCCGAGCACACCTCCACCCGCCAGCAGTTCGGCAAGCGCATCGCCGAGTTCCAGGCGGTCTCGCAGCGTGCGGCCGACGCGTTCATCGACACGCAGATGGTGCGGCTGACCGCCTGGCAGGCCGTGTTCCGCCTGTCCCAGGGCTGGGAGGCCGACACCGAGGTCCAGTCGGCACGGTTCTGGGCCGGCGACGGGGCGATGCGGGTCGTCCACGCCGCCCAGCACGTGCACGGCGGGATCGGCGTCGACGTCAGCTACCCGCTGCACCGCTACTTCCTCTGGGCCAAGCAGGTCGAGCACACGCTCGGCACGCCCACACGCGCGCTGGTGCGGCTGGGAGCCGTGCTGGCCGACGAACCCGTCTGACCTTCCACGACACGATCGACACGAGCGCACCACACCACCCACCGGGAGCCGGCGAGCATCGCTCGCCGAGGGAGGCACCACACCATGCAGTACCAGCTGGCGGACCTGTTCGAGAGCGTCGTCGACACCGTGCCCGACCGTGAGGCGCTGGTCTGCGACCCGGTGCGACTGACCTATCGGGAGCTCGACGAGCGCTGCAACCAGCTCGCCCACCACCTGCTCGCCAACGGCATCGGGCGGGGGGACCACGTCGGGTGCCACATGGCGAACCAGACGCCCTACGTCGAGACGATGATCGCCTGCTTCAAGATCGGGGCGGTGCCGGTCAACGTCAACTACCGCTACGTCGAGAACGAGCTGCGGTACCTCTACGACAACGCGGACCTCAAGGCCCTGGTGTTCGACGTCGAGTTCGCCGATCGGGTGGCGGCCGTGGCCCCCGACATCGACACGCTCGAGCACCTGCTGGTGACCGGCGACACGTCGGGAGCGACCCTTCCCGAGGGTGCGGTCGCCTACGAGCCGGCGCTCGCCGAGCAGCCCACCACCCGCGACGGCCTGTTCGAGGGACGCTCGCCCGACGACCGGTACATGCTCTACACCGGCGGGACCACCGGCATGCCCAAGGGCGTCGTGTGGCGCCACGAGGACATGTTCTTCGCCGGCATGGGCGGCGGCAACCCGGTGGCCGAGCCGGTCAGCTCGCCCGAGGAGATCGCGACCCGGATCAACCCCGACTTCCAGCTCGGCATGTTCGCCGCCCCGCCGCTGATGCACGGGGCGGCCTTCCTGGCCACCTTCATCGGGTTCTTCCAGGGCGCCAAGCTGGTGCTGATCCGCAAGTTCAGCGGGCACGGGGCGTGCGAGCTGATCGAGCGCGAGACGCTCAACACGATCAACCTCGTGGGCGACGCGATGGCGATCCCGCTGATCGAGGCGCTCGAGGAGCGCGACTACGACCTGTCCAGCCTCGGGGTCCTGTCCACGGCGGGCGCGATCATGTCCCAGTCGGTGCGGGACCGCCTGACCGCCCAGCTGCCCAACCTCTACGTGATCGACAGCTACGGCTCCTCCGAGACCGGCTACAACGGCTCGGCCACCGAGGACTCCTCGACCGACTCGGGACTGAAGTTCCGGGTGACGTCGCGAACGAACGTGATCGACCCCGAGACCCGCACGCTGGTCGAGCCGGGGTCGGGCCAGGTGGGCCGCGTGGCCCAGACCGGCCACATCCCGGTCGGCTACTACGGCGACGAGGCCAAGACCGCCGAGACCTTCGTCGAGGTCGACGGCAAGCGGTGGGTCCTCATGGGCGACGCCGCCACCATCGACGAGGACGGCATCATCCACTTCCTCGGACGCGGGTCGGTGTGCATCAACTCCGGCGGCGAGAAGATCTTCCCCGAGGAGGTCGAGGCCGCGCTGAAGGCCCACCCGTGCGGTGGACGACGCCATCGTCGCCGGCGTCCCCGACGAGCGGTGGGGCCAGCGCGTGGGCGCGGTCATCCAGCTGCGCCCCGGCGTGGTCGACGCCCCGACGCTCGAGGACATCGGTGTCCACTGCGAGAGCCGGCTGGCCCGCTACAAGACGCCCCGGGCCCTGGCGGTCGTCGAGGAGGTCATGCGGTCGCCGGCCGGCAAGCCCGACTACGGCTGGGCCCAGCGGCTGCTGGCCGAGCAGGACACCGATGCCGGGACCGGCGGTCGCCGCCATCGGACGCTAGCCGCTGGTATCCCTCGGCCGATGCTCGGGATGCCGGCGGTCGCCTGCGTCATCGGGACGCCGGTAGCCGCCGGTCATCCCTCGGGCTACCTCAGCAGCAGCCGGGCGGCGACGTCGATGTCCTCGCTCAGCTGCGTGGTCGACGAGCGCCCCGACAGCCAGGCCAGCATCGAGGACAGCCACACCTGCTCGAGCACGCGCGCGATCGCGTGGTCGTCCGGGGTCGGTTCGCGGTCGGGTCCGTGCATGGCGGCGATGACCGCCTGGGTGGTCAGCTCGGTCACGGCGTGGACGTCGGCCGCCGCGGACGCGTCGGCGAACATCAGCGCGCGGGTCATGGCCTCGCTGAGGTCGGGGTCGCGCTGCAGGCCCTGGATGCCGCGGGTGAGCACGGCCACGACCCGGTCGGCCGCGGTGTCACCGGCGACGGGGCGC
>CAWCLK010000041.1:0-36302 GCA_963796225.1 uncultured bacterium | reverse complement strand
CAGGCCCACGGACTCGCCGAGGCCCCCCGACGCCACCAGCACCATGCGGCCGACGAGCTCGGGGTAGGCGTAGGCCGTCTGCATCGTCACGCCCCCGCCCAGCGAGTGGCCGACGAAGGTCGCGCGCTGGATCCCGAGCCCCATCAGCAGGTCACGCACGTGCAGCGCGAAGCCGGCGATCGAGTGGTCGCCGCGTGCCCGCGAGGACCAGCCGTGGCCCGGCATGTCCGGGGCGATGACCCGGTGGCGCTCCGCCAGAGCGGGCAGCAGCCGGTTCCACGATGCCGCCGAGCACGTGATGCCGTGCAGGAGCACCACGGGGTCACCCTCGCCGGCGTCCACGAAGGACAGGCGCGTGCCGTAGAGGTCCACGTGGTGACGGGGCAGGACCGTCTCGGGCAGGGCGACGCGGGGCGCGTCGGACCCCCGCGGCCGGCCGCCGGTTGGTACCGACGGGACGAGAGCGGCCGCGCGCCATGGATGCCTCGATGGGGGTGGGAAGACATCGCTCACGGTAGCGACCCGGGCACGCGGGGTCCGGGCCCGCGGTAGGGACACCTGCCTCATCTGGCCTTGCACGCGCGCGCGTCGAGCGGACGTGACCTTGACGGCAGCGCACGTTCGCGCATGACTGCGGGGAGGGAGACGGAGGGTCGCGCGTGCCGCACTATCGCCAGCTCGGGGACGTGCCGCGCAAGCGTCACACCCAGTTCCGCCGCCCCGACGGGGGCCTGTTCACCGAGGAGCTGGCGGGGGCCGAGGGCTTCTCGTCGGACTCGTCGTTGCTGTACCACCGCGAGCCGCCGACGGCGGTGGTCGACGTCGAGGCGGTGGAGGTGGAGCCCGAGGACGTCACGGCGAACCACCCGTTGACGCCCCGGCACCTGAAGGCCCATGACCTCAAGGTCGGTGGGGACGTCGTGACGGGGCGGCACCTGCTGCTGGCCAACGAGGACGTGCGCGTCTCCTACGTCGCGGCGGTCGCCGACAGCCCCCTGACCCGCAACGCGGTCGGGGACGAGCTGGTCTTCGTCGAGTCCGGCACGGGCGAGCTGCAGTCCACCTTCGGCCGGCTCCGGGTGGGGCCGGGCGACTACGTCGTGGTCCCCACCTCGACGGTGCACCGGTGGGTGGTCGACGGCCCCGAGCTGCGGGTCCTGGTGCTCGAGTCACGGGGCCACGTCGGGCCGCCCGAGAAGTACCTCTCGCGACGGGGCCAGTTCCTCGAGCACGCCCCGTACTGCGAACGCGACCTTCGTGCTCCCGACGAGCTGCTGGACGTGGACGGCGGTGACGTGGAGGTGCTGGTGCGCACGCGCGCCGGGGTGACCCGGTACGTCCACCTGACCCACCCGTTCGACGTGGTCGGCTGGGACGGGTGCCTGTACCCGTACGCGCTCAACATCGCCGACTTCGAACCGATCGTCGGACGCATCCACCAGCCACCGCCGGTGCACCAGACCTTCGCCGGACCGGGCGTGGTCGTCTGCTCGTTCGTGCCGCGGCCCTTCGACTGGCACCCGCAGGGGATCCCCGCCCCGTACAACCACGCCAACGTCGATTCCGACGAGGTGCTGTTCTACGTCGACGGGGACTTCATGAGCCGCAAGGGCTCCGGGATCGGGGCGGGGTCGCTGTCGTTGCACCCCCACGGGTTCACCCACGGGCCGCAGCCCGGCAGCGTCGAGGCCTCCATCGGTGCCGAGCGCACCGAGGAGACGGCCGTGATGATCGACACCTTCCGACCGCTGGACCTCGGCCCGGGGGCGCGTGACTGCGAGGACCCGGACTATGTCTGGTCGTGGGCACGCGAGGCGCGACAGCAGCGCGTGGACCCGTCACACTGAACCACCCGCGGGGTCGCCCGGTGTCGGACCGGCACCGGCACATCCCGCCCCACCGACCGCGACGGTCGACCGCGCCCCGCCGTGACCCGGCGCCGCGCCGACCGGGGAGCACATGCATGAGCACGGAACCGGACGCCTTCCCGATCCAGGCCTACGACCACCTCGAGTTCTGGGTCGGCAACGCCAAGCAGTCCGCCCACTACTACCGCCATGCCTTCGGGTACGACCTGGTGGCCTACGCCGGCCCCGAGACGGGCGTCCGCGACCGGGCCTCGTACGTGCTCAAGCAGCGGGGCATCCGGCTCGTGCTGTCCACGCCGTTGTCGCCGATCTCCGAGATGTCCCAGCACGTCGCCCTGCACGGCGACGGGGTGCGCTCGGTGGCGTTCACCGTGCCCGACGCCGAGGAGGCGTTCCGGCTTGGCCGTCGAGCGGGGCGCGGCCCCGCACGCCGCTCCGCAGGTCTGGGAGGACGAGTCCGGCAAGGTCGTGGTCGCCTCGGTGAAGGCCTACGGCGACACGCTGCACACCTTCGTCGGCCGCGAGGACTACACCGGTCCGTTCCTGCCGGGCTACGAGGCCGTCGACGCCCCGCGTCTGGCCGACCCGGTCGGCCTGTCCGGCATCGACCACGTGGTCGCCAACGTCGAGCTCGGCAAGATGGACCACTGGGCGCGCTGGTACGCCGACGTGTTCGGGTTCAGCCAGTTCCGCCACTTCTCCGACGAGGACATCTCCACCGACTACACGGCGCTGATGTCCAAGGTCGTCTGGGACGGCAAGGGCCGGATCAAGCTGCCGATCAACGAGCCCGCCGAGGGCAAGAAGCAGTCGCAGATCGAGGAGTACCTCGAGTGGTACCGCGGCCCCGGCGTGCAGCACATCGCCCTGTCCACCGGTGACATCATCTCGACCGTCAAGGCGATGCGGGACCGGGGCGTGCAGTTCCTCGACGTCCCCGACGAGTACTACGCCGAGGCCCGCGAACGCGTCGGCGACGTCGACGAGTCCTGGGACGAGCTGCAGGAGCACGGCATCCTCGTCGACCGCGACGACGAGGGCTACCTGCTGCAGATCTTCACCGAACCCGTCGAGGACCGCCCCACGGTGTTCTACGAGATCATCGAGCGCCACGGCGCCACCGGCTTCGGCGTCGGCAACTTCAAGGCGCTGTTCATCTCCATCGAGCGCGCCCAGGAGCGCCGCGGCAACCTCTGACCGCGCCCCGCCCCCGCCTCGTCACGCCCTCCACATCGAGTGTGCTCCTGACTCGGAATAGTTGAGGCAGGAGCACACTCGACCGCGCGGTGCGTGGTGGATCCACAGGCCGGCAGCTCGGGAGCCGGCGCGGGTCGTCCGTCGCCGACCATGGGGGGATGACAGACGACGATCAGCCGCCACCCGACGAACTGCTCGCTGCGGTCTCGCGGCGACAGCACGCCGTGTTCTCCTGGGACCAGGCACGCTCGTGCGGTGTGCCGGACGGCACCCTCGGGTCGCGGTTGAAGTCGGGGCGGTACCGAAAGGTGCTGACCGGTGTCCTCGCCGAGGCTGCCGCCCCGGATTCGTGGGAGGCACGGGCGATGGCCGCGGTCCTGGCAGTCGGTGGGGAGGCGGTGCTGGCCCGCGGCAGCGCTGCCCGGGTCCACGGGCTCCGCGCCGGGGACGACGCGCCCATCGCCGTCCTGGTGGGCACGCGCACGTTCACCGGACTGGCGGACGTCCGCATCCACCGGACTCGCGTGCTGGATGCGGACGACGTCACGAGGGTCGGGGCGTTCCCCACGACGTCGGTGGCCCGGACCATCTGCGACCTGGCCGGCGGGCTCGGACCCGACGCCCTGCGCACGGCCGTCGCCGAGGCCATCCGCCGAGGCTGGACGGATGCGCGTCAGCTGCGGGTGATGGTGAGCCGGCTCGGACGGTTTCGCGGGAAGCGCCTGCTGGCGGCGCTGCTCGACGAGCTGCATCCCCTCGACCGCGACTGCCGCTCCGAGCTCGAGACCCGGTTCCTGCGACTGATGGTCGGGGCGGGCATGCCTCCCACGGCGATGAACCACCCGGTCACGGACGCAGCGGGGCGTCGCCGTGTCCTCGACGCCGTATGGCTACCCCAGCGACTCCCCGTCGAGCTCGATTCGCGTCTCGCGCACGGGACGTTGCTGGACTGGCACGACGACCTGCGACGGGAGAACGACGTGGTGCTGACCGGCTGGCGGTCGTTCCTCCGGTTCAGCTGGGACGACGTCGCCCACCACGGGGCGCGTGTCGTCCACACCGTCCGAGACGCCCTCGCGGCCGCCGACGCCGATCGAGTGTGCCGCTGACTCAAACAATCCGAGTCAGGAGCACACTCGACGGGGGCGGGGCGGGGCGCGGGGTCAGGTGGCGCAGGGCGCGGTCGAGGTCGTCGAGGAGGTCGGCGGGGTCCTCGAGGCCCAGCGAGAGGCGGATGACGCCGTCGGTGACGCCCATGGCGGCGCGGGCCTCGGCGCCCATGCGGTAGTGGGTGGTCGTGGCCGGGTGGGTGACCAGCGACTTGGCGTCGCCGAGGTTGTTGGAGATGTCGACGACCTGCAGCGCGTCGAGGATCGCGAAGGCGCGGTCGGTGCCGCCGTCGACCTCGAAGGTGACGATCGAGCCGCCGCCGGTCATCTGCTTCTGGGCGAGCTCGTGCTGGGGGTGCGAGGACAGGGTGGGGTAGCGCACCCAGGAGATGCCGGGACGGTCCTGCAGCCAGGTGGCGACCTCGAGGGCGGTGGCGGCCTGCCGTTCGACGCGCAGGCGCAGCGTCTCGAGGCTCTTGAGGATCACCCAGGCGTTGAACGGGCTCATCGCCGGGCCGGTGTGGCGCATCATGGGCTTGAGCTCGTCCTCGAGGAACGCGCGTGGGCCGACGACGAGACCGCCCAGCGTGCGGCCCTGGCCGTCCATGTGCTTGGTCGTCGAGTACACGACGATGTCGGCCCCGAGGTCGAGGGGACGCTGGAAGACCGGCGTGGCGAAGACGTTGTCGACGACCACCCGCGCCCCGGCGTCGTGGGCCAACCGGCACACGGCCTCGATGTCGACCAGGTCCTGCATGGGGTTGGACGGCGTCTCGAAGAAGACCAGCCGGGCCGGGGTGGCCAGCGCCTGCTCCCACTGGTCGAGGTCGCCCCCGTCGACGAAGTCGGTGTGGATGCCCCAGCGCGGCAGGATCTCGGCGAGGATCTGGTAGCAGGACCCGAACAGGCCGCGCGCCGCGACGACGCGGTCGCCCTGGTCGAGGACGGCCGCCAGGGCGTTGAACACCGCGGCCATGCCGGTGGCGGTGGCCCACGCGCCCTCGGCGCCCTCGAGCAGCGCCATCCGCTCCTCGAGCATGGTCACCGTGGGGTTGCGCACGCGCGAGTACGTGTACCGCGGCTTCTCGCCGGAGAACGCCGCCGCGGCCTCGGCGGCCGAGCCGTACACGAACCCGGAGGTGAGGTACAGCGCCTCGGCGGTCTCGTCGAAGTGCGAGCGGTCCAGTCCGCCCCGCACGGCGATCGTGTCGGGTCGCCAGTCGCGGGGGTCGGGGGAGGGCTCGTCGACGCCCATGGTCGTGCTCCTGCCCGTGGGGTGCGGAGGCACGAGTATGGACGTCCGGGCCAGCCGGCGCTCAGTCGAGCCCCGGGTCAGGTGGTCGCGAGGGCGTCGCCGAGGCGCTCGACGAGCAGGTCGACCTCGTCGGGTTCGATGACCAGCGGCGGGGCGAGGCGGATCGTCGAGCCGTGGGTGTCCTTGGCGAGCACGCCCCGCTCCAGCAGCGCCTCGCACACCTGGCGCCCCGTGTGCCCGCTGTCGACGTCGAGGCCGGCCCACAGCCCGCGGACGCGGACCGCGCCGAGGCCGTCCATCCCCGCCAGCCCGTCCGCCAGCCGCGCCCCGAGCGTGCGGGCACGTTCCTGGTACTCGCCGGTGGCCAGCATCCGCACGACCTGGTGGCCGACGGCGCAGGCCAGGGGGTTGCCGCCGAAGGTGCTGCCGTGCGAGCCCGGCGTGAACACGTCCATGACGTCCCGGTCGGCGACGATCGCGGAGACCGGCACGATCCCGCCGCCCAGCGCCTTGCCCAGCACGTAGACGTCGGGCACGACGTCCTCGTGGTCGCAGGCGAAGGTGCGCCCCGTCCGACCCAGGCCCGACTGGATCTCGTCGGCGATGAACAGCACGCCGGCGTCGTCGCAGGCCCGGCGCACGCCGGCGAGGTACCCGTCGGGCGGGATCACCACGCCGCCCTCGCCCTGGATCGGTTCGAGCAGCACGGCGCAGGTCTCGTCGGTGATCGCCGCGGTCAGCGCGTCGAGGTCGCCGTAGGGGACCACGTCGAACCCGGGGGTGAACGGCCCGTACCCGTCGCGGGCATCGGGGTCGGTGGAGAACGACACGATGGTCGTGGTGCGGCCGTGGAAGTTGCCGTCGGCGACGACGATGCGGCGCGCGTCCGTCGGGGATCCCGCGGACCCGGTAGCCCCACCGCCGGGCGGCCTTGATGGCGGTCTCGACCGCCTCGGCCCCGGTGTTCATGGGCAGCACGGCGTCCTTGCCGGCGAGGGTGGCCAGCTCGCGGGTGAAGCCGGCGAACTGGTCGTGGTGGAAGGCCCGGCTGGTCAGCGTCAGCCGGTCGAGCTGCTCGTGCGCGACCCGGACGAGGTCGGGGTGGCGGTGGCCGAAGTTCAGCGCCGAGTAGCCCGCGAGGGCGTCGAGGTAGCGACGCCCCTCCGTGTCGGTCACCCACACCCCCTGGCCCTCCGCGAGGACGACCGGGAGGGGGTGGTAGTTGTGCGCCGCGTGGGCGTGCAGGGCGTGGGGATCGGTCAGCATGCGACGATGATGGCACGCGGGTGCCGCGCAGGCAGGCAGGGGACGCGCGGCGCACGGGGCGGCGTCCTGCAACCCCAGGGGCCCCGTGTGCGTCATACCGGGTGCACGCCCCACACGCGTCGGGGCACCGGACATGACGGCACGACCATGACCTCCCACGACGACCTCGTGGCCGCCTTCGACCGCTGGGTGCTGGACCCGCAGCGTGGTCCGTTCATGGACGTGGCCGTCCACCTGTGGCGGGGCGGGGAGAGCCAGGACTGCTGGACGGTCGAGGACGTGCTGTACGAGCTGGCGGACGACGAGCGCCCCGTCGACGACCGCGTCTCGGCGGCCCTGCGCCTGCCGGCGGCAGCCACCTACGCCCTGGCCGCTCGCATGCTGTGGACGACCCGACACGTCTGGTCGGGCCTCGAGGCCCGAACCGCGGGGTGATGCCCCGACACCAGGGAGGTTCGTGACCACCGCACTCGTGCTGTCCGGCGGGGGCGCCAAGGGCGCCTTCGAGGCCGGTGTGATCGCTGCGCTCGACGAGGCGGACGTCCGCCCCGACGTCGTCAGCGGGACCTCGGCCGGGGCCCTGAACGCCGCGGCCGTGGCCTGCGGCATCCCGGTCGAACGCCTGACCGGGCTGTGGGGGTCGCTGGAGTCCGGCGACGTCTACCGGGTGCGGCGGGACGTCCACCGCCTGGTCCGCCCGCTGCACTTCGTCAGCCACCCGTGGGCGCTGCTCGGCTGGGGCCGCCACTCCGCCAGCGAGCACCTGCTCGATTCGATCGGGTGGACCTGGCTGTTCCACACCGCCCCGCTGCGGCGACGGCTCGTGTCGATCTTCGGGGGCGAGGTCCTGCCGATCCGTGACGACCGCGTGCTGACGGTCGCCTGCGTCGACGCGGGCAGCGGCGAGCTCGTGCGGTTCACCAGCCGCGCCCCGACCGGCCCGCGCGCCGAGCCCGGGTTCCGCGAGGTCACCCTCACGGTCGACCACCTGCTGGCCTCGGCCGCGATCCCCGGGATCTTCGCGCCCGTCGAGATCGACGGCGGCACATGGTGGGACGGCGGCCTGGTCGCCAACACGCCCCTGTCGGCCGCCATGACCTACGACCCGGACGCCGCCATCGTCGTGGCCACCGGCGCCGTGGACCAGTCCGGCCACCCGCCCCGCTCCCTCGGCCAGGCCGTCTCGCAGATCATCGACCACATCATGCGGTTCGGGATGGTGAAGGACATGGACCACGCCCAGACCGTCAACGAGCTGGTGCGGGCCGCACCGCACGCCACGCGCCACGAGGAGGTCGACCTCGTGCCGATCGTGCCCGGGGACGACGACCGCTCCGGCATCGGCGAGCTGCTGGACTTCCACCCGGCCCGGGCACGCCAGCTCATCGAGGACGGCCGGCGCCTCGGTGCCGAGGCCATCCGGTCCTGGCGGGCCGGGGTCGAGATCGGTCCGTGGCAGGCCTGACGAGCACGGTGGTCAGGCGTCCCCGGGCAGGTCGACGGCCGGCTCGACGTGCCCGCGGACCTCGCCCCAGCCGATGCGCGCCCCGTCGGGGCGGGTCGTCACGCCCCGCAGCACCACCGTGTCCCCGTCCTCGAGGAAGGTGCGGGTCTCGCCGGTGGGCAGCTCGATCGGCTGCTGGCCGCCCCAGGACAGCTCCATCAGCGATCCCGCGGTGCCCGGGTCCGGACCCGAGACCGTGCCGGAGGCGACCAGGTCGCCCCGCCGCACGTGCGCCCCGTTGACGGTCAGGTGCGCCAGCATCTGGGCCATCGTCCAGTACATGTCGACGAAGTCGGTACGCGACACCCGGGCGGCGGGCATGTCGGTGGCGCGCATCTGCGCCGTCTGGATCGCGACCTCGAGGGTGACGGGCAGGGCCCAGGGCCGGGTGCCCCGCAGGTACGCCGCGGGGGTGGGGGACTGGGGCGGGGCGTGGGTGAACGCCCCGCGCACCGCCTCGAGCGGGACGATCCACGGGCTGACGCTGGTCTGGAACGACTTGCCGAGGAAGGGTCCGAGCGGCCGGTACTCGTAGGCCTGCACGTCCCGGGCGGACCAGTCGTTGACGAGGCAGAAGCCGAAGACGTGCTGGTCCAGCTCGTCGGGGCGCAGGGGGACGCCGGGGGCGGAGGGCGCCCCGATGACCATGCCGACCTCGAGCTCGAGGTCCAGCCGGCGGGTCGGGCCGAAGGTGGGCGTGTCGCCACCGCCGGCGGGGTCGGGCGGGCGCAGCCCGTGCGGCCGCTGGACCGGGGTCCCGGACACGACGACCGTCCCCGACCGCCCGTGGTAGCCGACCGGCAGGTGGCGCCAGTTGGGCAGCAGCGGTTCGTCGTCGGGGCGCAGGATGCGCCCCATGTTCGTGGCGTGGTGGAGCGAGCTGTAGAAGTCGACGTAGTCGGCGACGGTGAACGGCATCACCGGCTGGATCCGCCCCCCGAGCGGCTTGCACACCCGTTCCCGGACGACCTTGTCGGGAGCCAGGACCGAGTCGGCCGCCAGCAGCTCGCGCACCCGGTCCCGCAGCGCCCGCCACGTCGCCGGGCCGGCGTCCATGAGGGGGTCCAGCGACCCGGTGGCGAAGGTGGTGTCGTCCAGGCCCGGGACCCCGGCGAGCAGGCCGGCGTGCCAGACCAGGTCGAGCAGCAGCGCGTGGGCGCCGATCCGCACCGCGGGGTGCCGGCGTTCGCCGTCGGTCACCACGCCCCACGGCAGGCACTCCAGGCCGAAGGGGGAGCGGTCGTCGAGGTGGACCCAGGTCTCGGCCGCCATGGTCAGGCCAGGCCGTCGAGCCAGTCGGCCACGGCGCGCCCGATCTGGTCGCCGCTGTCCTCCTGCACGAAGTGGATTCCGGGGACGGTGACCTCGGTCTGGTTGGGCCACGACCGGCAGAACTCGCGCTGCGGTCCGGTGAGGATCGACCCGGGATCGGCGTTGACGAACAGCTTGGGCACGTCGCTGGACGCCAGCCACTGCCCGTAGTCGGACACGATCTGGTGCATGTCCGGCCGGCTGGCCGTCGATCGGGATCTCCCGCGGCCAGGTCAGGGTCGGACGGCGGTCCTCGCCCGGCGTGGCGAACGGGGCGCGGTAGACCGCCATCTCCTCGTCGGTGAGGTCGCGGATGATCGAGGACGGCAGGATGCGCTCGACGAAGACGTTCTTGTCGAGCACGATCCCCTCGCCGGCCTCGGAGCGCATGGCCTGGAAGATCTTCCGGGCATCCTCGGGCCAGTCGTCCCAGGTGACCGGCCGGACGATCGCCTCCATGTAGGCGATGCCGCGGACCGCGTCGCGGTGGCGGTTGGCCCAGTCGAAGCCCAGCCCCGAGCCCCAGTCGTGGATCACCAGGGTCACGTTCGACGTGACGCCGAGCTGGTCGAGCAGCGCGTCGAGGTAGCGGCGGTGCTCGACGAACCGGTAGCGGTCGTCGCCCTCGCCCGCGAGCTTGTCGGAGTCGCCCATCCCGATCAGGTCCGGGGCGATGCAGCGGCCGCGGTCGGTCAGGTGCGGGATCACGTCGCGCCAGAGGAACGACGACGTCGGGTTCCCGTGGAGCAGGACGATGGGGTCACCGCTGCCCTCGTCGACGTAGGCCATCCGCTGGCCCAGCACCTCGGTGGACTGCTTGTCGTACGGCATGGCGCCCATGGTCGTCGCTCCCGTCACGGTCGGTGGTGACGACGCTAGTGGGCGGGGCCGGTCGTCTCAGACGGTGAGGTCGACCACGAGGCCGTAGTGATCGCTGGGATGGCCGGCGTCCGGGTCGGCGGTGGTGCCGATGCGCTCGGCGCCCGTCGGCACCCCGCGGCCGCCGGGCAGCGGCCAGCCGCACAGGACGTAGTCGATGCGCTTGTCGCCCTCGAAGGGCGGGTCCGGCGTGTGGGCGTTGGACCGCGACCACGTCGCCCCGTCACCCTCGCCGGCGGCCTCCCACGCGTCGTGGAACCCCAGGCCCACGACCGGGACGGCAGCCCGCCCGGTGAGCATCCGCACCTCGTCGCTGATCGGTTCCGCGTTGAGGTCCCCGGTCAGCACGAGCGGGGCGTCGGGCTCGCGCCGGTCGGCCAGCCAGCGGCAGATCGCGCCGACCTGCTCCTGCCGGACGTGGCTGTGGTCCCACAGGAAGTTCAGGTGCGTGGTGGCGACGTTGCAGCGTCCCTCGGGCGTGTCGACGACGAGCAGCAGGGCGGTGCGCTGTTCGTCGAGGTGGTCGCCGGCGGGCAGGTGCAGCGCCTCGGCGCGCACGACCGGGTGGCGCGACAGGATCGCGTTGCCGAACGCCACGCCCTCGTGGGCGCGGCGCCACGCGTACCGCCACTCGGGCAGCCCGAGGTGCTCGGCGAGCTGGGCGGCGTGGAACGCCCCGGCGGCCCCGGGGCCGTCGATCACCGCCCCGTCGTCACCGTCGGGCTCGCGGTCGCCGACCTCGCCCCAGACCTCCTGCAGGCACACGACGTCCGGGGTGACGCGGGCGAGCTCGGCGGCGAGGCCCGGGGCACGGGCTTCGTGGTCACCGAAGCGCCACCAGACGTTCCAGGTCGCGATGCGGACGGTCACGAGGTCCAGGCCCGCCCGAGGGCCTCGAAGGTGTCGGCGGCCATGTCCAGGCCCATGGCCATCGGGGCGATGGCGGGCACGGTCACGCCGGCGTCGACGTACTCCTGCACGCGCCCCGCCACCGTGTCGGCGTCGCCGAGGACGAACAGGTCGTCGACGATGCGGTCCGACATCGACGACACCATGGCGTCCTTGTCGCCCGAGGCGGCTGCGTCGGCGATCGCCGTGGCCTCCTCCTCGTAGCCCATCCAGCGGTAGAAGCGGTTGTAGACCGTGGTCGCGATGTACGGGGCGAACACGTGCCGGACCATGGTCCGCGCGTTCGCGACGTCGTCGGTGACGAGGCAGAACAGCCGGGCCACCACCGGGAAGTCGTCGGGCAGCTCGCGCCCCGCGGCCTCGGCGCCGGTGCGGACCTCGTCGAGCATGCGCGGGACGTGGTGCGGGGCCATCTGGTTGAAGCACACCCCGTCGCCGAGCTCGCCGGCCATGCGCAGCGACTTCGGGTTCAGCGATCCGAGGTAGAGGGGGACCGGCGTGTCGACCGGCTTCGGGAACTTGTAGCCGCCGATGTCGACGTACTCGCCGTGGTGGGTGCTGCGCTCGCCGGCGAGGATCGGCTTGAGGGCGGTGACGACCTCGCGGACGTTGGTCAGCGGCTTGTCGAAGGGCTGGCCACCGAAGCGGTTGACGATCACCTCGCTGGACGCCCCGACGCCGAGGGCGAAGCGCCCACCGGTCAGCCCGGCGACGGTCATCGCGGCCATGCCCAGGACGAACGGGGTGCGGGTCTGGACCGGGGTCACGGCCACGCCGAGGTCCATGTCGGTGGCCATCGCCAGCGCCCCGAGCATGGAGAACGCCTCGGGTCCGTCCACCTCGGCGGCCCAGGCGGCGCGGTACCCCCAGTCCTGGGTGCGGCGGACGAGCTCGACGTCGTCGCGCGGGGAGACACCGGCGACGCCGACGGAGGCAGCAAGGGGGACGGTCACGGGGCGGGCCTTGTCGTCGTGTGGGCGGGTCGTCGTGTGGGCGGGCAGCGTAGGACGCGCCCGCGCCGGTACGCGGGGGCATGGTCCCGTCCGCTACGGTTCCCCCGAGACCTGACGACCCGTCAGGTCGCTGCTGCAGGCACGACGAGGAGCCGTCGATGATCCTGGACCGCTTCCGCCTCGACGACAAGGTCGCCGTCATCACCGGCGCGGGGCGTGGGCTCGGGGCCGCGATGGCCGTGGGCTTCGCCGAGGCCGGCGCCGACGTGGTGATCTCGTCGCGCACCAGGGAGCAGCTCGACGAGGTCGCCGAGCAGGTGGAGGCCACGGGGCGGCGGGCCCACGTGGTCCCCGCCGACCTCAGCGACCTCGAGGCCGTCGCCGGCCTGGCCACCGCCGCCGTGGACACCTTCGGGCGGCTGGACATCGTGGTCAACAACGTCGGCGGCACGCTGCCGATGCCGGTGATGCAGACCTCTGACGAGTTCCTCGAGGAGGCGTTCCACTTCAACGTCTCGACGGCACTGGCGCTGTCCCGCGCGGCGATCCCGCACCTGCTCGAGCAGGAGGGGTCGTCGATCCTCAACATCTCGTCGGTGATGGGCCGGCTGCGCGAGCGCGGCTACCTCGCCTACGGGACCGCCAAGGCGGCGCTGGCCCACATGACGCGCCTGCTGGCCGCCGACGTCGCGCCCCGCATCCGCGTCAACGGGCTGGCGGTCGGCAGCGTGCTGACCTCCGCGCTCGAGATCGTGGCCGGCAACGAGGAGCTGCTCGCCGAGCTCGAGGGCGGCACGCCCCTGCGCCGGCTGGGCGACCCCGAGGACATCGCCTGTGCGGCCCTGTGGCTGTGCTCGGACGCCGGCAACTTCGTCACCGGCAAGGTGGTCGAGGTCGACGGGGGGATCGAGAACCCGAATCTCAAGATCCCGCTGCCCGACCTCGAGCCCGGCGCCGTCTGACCCACCCCCACACCACTCGGGAGCACGCACCATGACCCAGCGCGTCGTCGCCTGGAGCACCGGCACCGTCGGCAAGAAGGCCGTCGCCGGCATCACCGCCCACCCCGACCTCGAGCTCGTCGGTGGATGGTGCTCGTCGGACGCCAAGGAGGGCCAGGACCTCGGGACCATCGCCGGCATCGGCGAGCTCGGCGTCACGGCCACCCAGGACGTCGACGCCCTGCTGGCGCTCGAGCCCGACTGCGTCGTCTACACGGCGATGGCGGACAACCGGCTGATGGAGGCGATCGACGACCTCTGCATGCTGCTGCGCAACGGCGTCAACGTCGTGTCGTCCTCGCCGGTGTTCCTGCAGTTCCCCGGCGGGTTGCCCCCGGAGCTGACCGACCCGGTCGAGCAGGCGGCGCGCGAGGGCGGGGCGTCGCTGTTCGTCAACGGCGTGGACCCGGGCTGGGCGAACGACATGCTGCCGCTGGCGGTCAGCACGATCTGCGAACGCATCGACGAGCTGCGCTGCCAGGAGGTCGTCAACTACGCGACCTACGACAACGCGCTCGTGCTCTTCGACGTCATGGGCTTCGGCAAGCCGATGGACGAGATCCCGATGCTGCTCCAGCCCGGCGTGCTGTCGCTGGCCTGGGGACAGGTCGTGCGCCAGCTCGCCGTCGGGCTCGGCATCGACCTCGCCGACGTCACCCTCGACGAGCAGTACGAGCAGCTGCCGGCCCACGCCGACTTCGACATCGACGCCGGCCCGATCAGCGAGGGCACCCGCGCCGCGGTCCGGTTCGAGGTCCGCGCGATGATCAACGGGGTCCCGCGGATCGTGCTCGAGCACGTCACCCGCCTGCACGACGACCTCGCCCCGGACTGGCCGCAGCCCACCGGCCACGGCGGCTACCGGGTCATCGCCACCGGGTCGCCGAGCTACACGGTCGACATGCAGATGATGGGGGAGGACGGGGACCACAACACGGCCGGCATCCAGGCCACGGCCATGCGCCTGGTCACCGCCATCCCGGCCGTGGTCGCCGCCGAGCCGGGCATCGTCACCGCGCTGGACCTGCCCCCCACCACGGGGCGGGGCCTGTTGAACACCGCGCCGGCCTGAGGCGCTGCGGTGCCCGCCCCGTCGCTGGAGGACCTGCTGGCGCCCCCGGGTGTCGCGGTGGTCACCTCCGAGTGCCAGCGGGGCGTGCTCGGCGACCCGGCCGTCTTCCCGGAGCTGGCCGCGCACGCCCGCGAGGTGATGCTGCCGAACGTCGTACGTCTGGTGCGGGCGGCGCGGGCGGCGGGCGTGCCGGTGGTGCATGCCCTGGCGGTGCGGCGCCCCGACGGCGCGGGCAGCAACACCAACGCGCGGCTGTTCGCGGCGGCGGCCCGCGCTCCCGTCGCGCTGGAGCCGGGCAGCGACGCCGCGGCGCTGGTCGACGAGCTCGCCGGCGACGACCGGGACCTGGTCTCGGTCCGTCGTCACGGCCTCGGGCCCATGGCGGGCACCGACCTCGACCCCGTGCTGCGCAACCTCGGCGTCGGCACGCTGGTCGTGACCGGCGTGTCGGTGAACGTCGCGGTGACCAACCTGGTGATGGACGCGGTCAACCTCGGCTACCGCGTGGTGCTGCCCCGCGACGCCGTCGCCGGGATCCCCGCCGACTACGCCGACGCCGTCGTCGACCAGACGCTCGCGCTGCTGGCGACGGTCACCCGCACCGACGAGGTCGTGGCCGTCTGGGGCGGGGCGGCTGATCCTGACGATCCGTCAGGACGGGTAGGATCGCGCGCATGAGTGCTTCCTCCGAGACCGAGACCACCGCGACCCGGGGCGACGACCCCGTGGCCGAGGACAAGCTGCGTGCCGCCGACGGGCGCATCCCGGGCCGCCGGGGTCGCCAGACGCGCGACAAGCTGCTCGACGCCACGGCGGCCATGCTCGAGACGACGTCCTACCGCGACCTGTCGGTCGTGGACGTCGCTCGCAGCGTCGGGACCTCGCCCGCGACCTTCTACCAGTACTTCGCCGACGTCGAGGCGGCGATCCTGGTGCTGGCGGGGCGCATGGTCGAGGACGGCGAACAGCTGCGCACCGCTGTCGCGGACGCGACGTGGACGGGGAAGGCGGGGCGCGAGTCCGCCGAACGCGTGGTCGACGAGTTCCTGTCGTTCTGGCGCACCCACGGGGCGGTGATGCGCGTCGTGGACCTCGCCATCGCCGAGGGCGACCAGCGCTTCCGCGCCATCCGCAACGACCTGCTCGGCCCCATCACCGCGGCGTTGCGCGATGCCGCCGCCGAGCTCGACCGCACCGAGTACGACCCCGCCGCCGCGGGCGCCGTGCTGGTGTCGATGCTCGCCCACGTCGCCGAGCACCAGTCCGGCCTGGCCAACTGGGGCGCGGGGCTCGACGGCACGCGCGAGATGATGGTGGGCGTCGTCCACTGGACGCTGACCGGCCGCAAGCCGCCCACCGACTGATCGGCGGACCGATTCCGGGGGGCGAGCGCGGACCGCTGCTGCCGGCCACGCTCGACGACGCGGCACGGCGCTTCGGGGATCGCCCCTGTGTCGTCGCCCCTGACGGGCGGGTCGTGTCCTACCGGGGACTGGCTCGTGCCAGCCTCGCCGCCGCGGCGTCCTTCCACGCCCGGGGCGTGCGGCCCGGCGACCTGGTCGCGCTGCTGCTGCCGTCCTCGCCCGACCACCTGGCCGCCTACGTCGGCCTGGCACGACTCGGGGCCGTGACGGTCGGGGTCAACCGCCGGCTGCCGCCCGACGACCGCCGGCGTGTGCTCACCCACCTCGCCCCCGACCTGCTGCTCACCACCGAGGACCTCGACCCCGCCGCCGACGTCCCCACCGTGCACGTCCGCCTCGGCGGTGATCGGCTGCTGACGGGACTGGGCCCGCCGGGGAAGCGGGTCCCCGACGTGCCGCCCGACCCGGACCGCCCCGTGGCGCTGGTGCTGACCTCGGGCACGACCGGTCCGCCACGTGCGGCGGTCTTCGCCGACCGGCAGCTCGCCGCCATCCGGCACCTCGACGTGGGGGCCCGCCGCGACGGTGGGGGCCCGATGCTGGCCTCGACCGAGCTGGTCCATGTCGGGATGGTCACCAAGCCCGTCTGGTACTGGGCGACCGGGGCCACGCTGCACCTGCTCGACCGCTGGCGGGCGCCCGACGCGCTGCGGGTGGTGGTCGAGCAGCGCGTGCCGGTCCTCGGGGCGATCTCGTCGCAGGTGGCGCTGCTGCTGCGTGAGCTGCAGGGGCCGGCGGCCGACGCCGACGTGTCCCACGTCCAGGCGCTGGTCGTCGGCGGGGGGCCGTCGCCGCCGGCACTGGTGCGGGCCGCGCGGGAGCGCTTCGACGCCCCGTACTCGATCCGCTACTCCTCGACCGAGTCGGGTGGGGTCGGCACCGGCACCGCCTTCGACGCTCCCGACGAGGAGGCCCTGCACACCGTCGGGCGCCCACGCGACGGGGTCGACCTCGAGGTCCGCCGGGACGACGGGGGCGTGGCGGAGGTCGGGGAGGTCGGCCGCGTGCACCTGCGCTCGCCCGCGGTGATGGCCGGGTGGTGGGGAGACCCCGACGCGACGGCCCGCACGCTGGTGGACGGATGGCTCCGCACCGACGACCTCGGCCTGGTCGACGACCGCGGGTGCCTGCGGCTGGCGGGGCGGGTCGCCGACTCCTACGTCCGGGGCGGGCACAACGTGCACCCGGACCGGGTCGAGGCGGTGCTCGCCGACCACCCGGACGTCGCCGAGGTCGCCGTCCTCGGCGTGCCCGACCCGGTGATGGGATCCGTGGGCGTGGCGGTGGTCGTGGCCGCTCCCGGGCGCCCCGCTCCGGGCCTCGACGCCCTCCGGGACTTCGCCGCCCCGCGCCTGGCTCGCCACGAGCTGCCCGAGCGGTGCGTGCCCGTCGACGCGCTGGCCCGCACGGCCACGGACAAGGTCGACCGGCGGGCGTTGCGTGCCCTCCTCGGCACGCATGCGGGGCGCGAGGCGACGGATTCCTGACGGCTCGTCAGATTTCCGTCGCCGCCGTCTTGACACCCCGTCAGGTCCCGCCGTAGGCTTTTCGCAGTATCGACCGGATGTTCGAAACTGCGAACAACGGCGATGCTGCAGACCACCGTCCGCGACCGTCACGAGGCACGCGACCATGAAGCTGGACCTGTTCTACGAGATCGACGTCCCGCGGCCGTGGCCGGGGGAGTTCCCCAACGGCCAGAAGCAGGCCGAGCAGCAGGCCTACAAGGAGGCCCTCCAGCAGATCGTGCTGGGGGACAAGCTGGGCTTCAACACCGTCTGGCTCGTCGAGCACCACTTCCGCGAGGGCCGGTCGCACTGCCCGACGCCCGAGGCCGTCCACGGGGCGCTGAGCCAGCTGACCGAGAACATCAAGCTCGGCTTCGGCGTGACCCTGGCGCCGTTCAACTTCACCCACCCGACCCGCATCGCCGAGAAGGTCGCCACCGTCGACGTGCTCTCCGGCGGTCGCGTGGAGTGGGGGCTCGGTCGCTCCACCCCGATGGAGCAGCTCGCCTTCGGCGTCGACGCCGACACCTCCAAGGCGCAGCTGGTCGAGGCGGCCAAGATCGTCTCCGAGATGTGGACCAACGAGTACTTCGAGTACGAGTCGGACACCTTCTCGATGCCGCGCCGCATGGTCACCCCGCTGCCGGTCCAGGACCCGCACCCGCCCGCGTGGCAGGCCGCGACCTCGATGGGCTCGTCGGTGGACGCCGGCCACAACGGCTTCGGGCTGCTCAGCTTCTCGATCATGCAGCCGCTCAAGCAGATGGCCGGCCTCATCCACGCCTACAAGCAGGCGGCGGCCGAGGCGGTGCCCGTCACCAAGGTCCAGAACGGCCGGGCCGCCTGCTACACGCTCGTGCACTGCGTCGAGGACGACTCCGAGCTCGAGAAGAACCGCGCCTGGGAGAGCGTGTGGTGGTGGTACAAGAACATCGCCGAGTTCACGCTCGAGTGGGAGCTGTCCCACATGCCCCAGGAGCAGCAGGACAAGCTGTTCCCGCTCCTGACCCGCTTCGCCGACGGGGACATCGACCCCAAGGTCTTCAACGACTACAACATGATCATGCTCGGCACGCCCGACGTGATCGTCGAGAAGATGAAGCGCTACGCCGACTGCGGGGTCGACCAGCTGCTCTGTTACAAGCAGTTCGGGTACCTCCAGCACGACGCGATCATGAAGTCGATGGAGCTCATCAACGAGCACGTCATGCCCGAGATCGACGCCTACGAGCCCGACCCCTCGCAGCAACCCGGCGTTGCAGGACGCAGGCGGCGAGCGCCTGACCGGCTAAGCCCTCGTCGAGTGTGCTCCTGACTCGGAGCAGTTCCGAGTCAGGAGCACACTCGACCTGTGGGGTGCGGGACGAGGGAGCTGATGGCGTTCGACAAGGACGCGGGCGTGGACCAGGAGCGGCGCCTGGACACCTCCGAGGTGCCCGACTACGCCGGGCATGCTGCGGCTCGACGGCCGGGGCATCGTCGTGGCCGGGGCGGGGCAGGGGATCGGCCGCCAGGTCACCCACGCGCTGGCGCAGAACGGGGCGCGGGTGCTGTGCCTGGACTACGACCGCGACGCGGCCGAGCACGTCGCCGGCGAGGTCGACGGGATCCCCGCCACCGCCGACGTGCGGGAGCGGTCGGACATCGAGTCGACCCTGGCCGACGCGCGGCGGGAGTTCGGCCGCCTCGACGCCGTGGTCGACATCGTCGGCATGGCCAAGTACGTGCCGCTGCTGCAGACCTCCGACGAGGACTGGGGCTGGACCTTCGACATGGTCCTGCGCCACGCCTACCTGCTGGCCCAGGCCGGCGGGGCGATCATGAAGGACCAGGACCGCCGCGACGACGGGCAGCGGGGCGCGTTCGCGTTCGTCGCGTCCGCGTCCGGACAGTCCTCCGCCCCGTTCCACGCCGCCTACGGGGCGGCCAAGGCCGGGCTGATGAGCCTGGTGCGCACCATGGCCGTGGAGTTCGGCCCGATGGGCATCCGCGCCAACGCCGTCGCCCCGGGCTTCGTGTGGACGCCCCGCATCGCCGCGATGGTCGGCGAGGCGGGGCGCGAACGCAACGTGGCGAACACCCCCATGCGGGGCGTGGCCGAACCGCGCCACGTGGCCTCGGCCCTGCTGTTCCTCGTCTCCGACCTCGCCGCGTTCGTCAGCGGCCAGGTGCTGTCGGTGGACGGGGCGACGGGCGTGAAGTTCCCCTACCCGCTGGGGGACTGATGACGATGACGACCCATCGGATGTCCTCCGAGTCCGCCCCGCACCTGGTCCCCCCGGAGGGCGATGCCCTCCGGGGCACCCGCCCCGCCCAGCCCGAACCGTTCCTGCGGGGCGTCGTGTGGCCGGGCACCTCGAAGGCGCCGTACCCCCGGGCGAACCCGATCGACCGGATGCGCATCCCCGGGGACACCTGGCTGATGGCGCAGCTGCCCGTGGGCGCCCGCCTCGAGCTGGTCGGCGACGCCGACGCGGTGGAGATCGAGTACCGGACCACCACCGACCAGACCGGCTATCGCGGCGACGGGGCCGGCGTGACGTTCGCGGCGTGGACACGGGACGGGCCGATCGGCACGGCACCCGCGCAGCTGGGCGAGGGAACCGTCACACTTCCGCTGGCGGGCGGCGACGAGCACACGATCGTCTACCTGCCCGAGGGCATGAAGCCGTGGGTGCTGGCCGTGCGGGGCAGTGGCGGCGACGTTGCGCCAGCACCCACGACCCCTCGCTGGGTGGTGTACGGCGACTCGGTCGCCGAGGGCTGGATCGCCAGCGAGCCCGCCCGGGCCTGGCCGGCCGTGGCGGGGCGCCGCCTCGGGATCGAGCACGTCAACCTCGGCTATGCCGGGGCGGCACGGGGCGAGACGGCCAGTGCCGAGCAGGTCGCCAAGCTGTCCGCCGACGTGCTGACCGTGTGCCACGGGACCAACTGCTGGACCCGCACCCCGCACTCGGTGGCCCAGATGCAGGCCAACACCGACGCCTTCCTCGAGGTCCTGCGCCAGGACCACCCCACCACACCCATCGTGGTTGCCTCGCCGGTGCTGCGCCCCGACGCCGAGTCCACCCCGAACCGGCTCGGTGCGACCCTGGCCGACCTGCGCCGTGCGATGGAGGTCGTGGTCCGCACTCGCATCGCGGCCGGCGACGACCGGCTGCACCTGGTCGAGGGCGCGGACATGCTGACCGCCGCGAACCTGGGTGACGGCATCCACCCCGACGACGGCGGCCACGAGATCATGGCCGACGCCATCGGGGAGGTCGTCGCGGCAGGCCCTCGGGCTCAGTCGTTCGAACGGATCTTCTTGACCGCCTTGCCGATGTCGAGCACGTCCGGGGTCAGCGTGCGCTTGCCCTCGGCGGCACGACGCCCCGCCTCGGCCTTCGCCAGCTTCGCGGCCAGCTTCGCCTCGCGGGCACTGCGGCTGGTCGCCTTCGTGGCGCGACGCTTCGCCTCGGCCTTGGCGAGCTTGCGGGACAGCTTGGCCTCGCGGCGGGTGCGGTCGATGCGCTGCTCGGCGTGCTCGATCGCGTGGCCGGCGCGCCAGGCGATGCTCGGGCGCCCCTCGGTGTCCATGGCGGCGATCATCAGGCCGCCGAGCATGCTCACGTTCTTGAAGAAGTGGATCTGCTGCTGCGCCTTCTGGGTCGGGTCGTCCTCCTCCCAGAACTTGTGGGCGGCGGCGGTCGTGGGGACCAGGGTGGCGGCCAGCACCGTCGAGGCCAGGCGCGGCAGCTTGCCGATGGCCAGCAGCGCCCCGCCGACCACCTGCGCCGCCCCGTTGATGCGCACGAGGTCGGCGTTGTCGGCGTCACGCAGCTGCGGGATGGCCTGGCCCAGCGGTTCGGCGACCTCGTCGACGACGGGCGCCTTCTGCGAGGGGTTGCGGAGGGAGTCGAGGCCTCCCACCACGAACATCGAGGCCAGCATCGGTCGGGCGACCATGCGGATGGGGTTCATGTCGGGCTCCTCGTCGGTAGGACATCAGTCGGGCTCGTTCCCTGTCCGAGGTACGGACGCGGCCGCCCCGCGGACCGTTGGCCGAATGTGCACCCACCCGTCCGGGCGTCGGCAGGCGGCTCCCCGGCCGGACCCCCGCGGTGTGACAGGATGCGCACCCCCACGACCCCTGGCGAGCACGTGAGCACTCCCGGCGACGACCCCGTGACCGCGCTGGCGCACGACCTCGGCGTCCCGCGCGAGCAGATCGCGTGGCTCGACGCGGCCGACGACGCCACCCTCGCCCGGCTCCACGCGGCGCTGGACGCGGCCCACGCGCGGCAGGAGGACGCGTTGCGCGAGGCCTTCGAGGGCACCACCAACGTGGTGCCACGGCCGCTCCGCGGGCGGGTCCGCAAGCTCCTGATGGGCGGCTGAACCATGTCGCTGCATGCCCACGACGAGGTCCTCAAGCTCACCCGCGAGCTGCAGGCCGACCCCGGGTCACTGGACGGGCTGGCCGTCTGCGATGCGGGGGATCTGCGTCGGCTGCGGGGGATGGTGGGGGACGCGCTGCACGACGCTCACCGCCCCGCCTTCCAGCGGGCCGCGTCGGCCAGCGCCCTGCTGCCGACGGCGCTCACCGCGAAGCTGGCCCAGACGATCATCGGGCCCTACCTGGCCGCACGCATCGCGGCGGAGATGCCCGCGGACCGGTCGGTGAAGCTGGCCGGCCACCTCGACGTGGAGTTCCTCGCCGACGTGTGCCTGTCCCTGGACCCCGCGCGGGTGGCCGACACCGTGCGTGGCATGGCCGACGACCAGGTCCTGGACGTCGGCATGCTGCTGCTCGAGCGCGAGGAGTTCGTGACCCTCGGCAAGTTCGTCGACGTGGTCAGCCCCAGCGTCCTCGACGACATGGCCGCCCGCATCACCGACCCGGTGGCCCTGCTGCGGATCGCGACCTCCATCGAGGCCCGCCACCGCCTCGACGACCTGGTGCGCCGCATCAGCGACGACCGCATCGCCGCGATGATCGAGGTGGCGGTCGCCCGCGGCGAGGTCGCCCGGATGCTCACCCTGCTGACCGACCTCGGCCCGGACAACCGGGCGCGGCTCGCCACGATGGCGGCCGAGGCGGGCCCCGAGGTCATCGAGCAGGCCGTCCACACCGCGCTGGCCGAGGACGCGTGGGGTGACCTGCTGCCCGTCCTGGTCGACCTCGACGACCAGCACCTGGCCGTGGCGGCCGACGCCCTGCGGCGGGTCCCCGACGACCAGCAGCGCGAGATCGCCGACCGCGTGGTCGACGACCCCACGGTGGACGTGGACCAGCTGCTCGGGCTGCTCGACCGCGTCCCGTCGGCGGCCGACCTGCCCGTGGTCGCCCACCTGCGGGCCCGGCGGGAGGGCTGACCATGGCACGACGTTCCCCCGCGGTCGACCGGGCCGTGGCCGTCCTCAACCACCTCGCGGCCGCGCCCCGTCAACGCTTCACCCTCAGCGAGCTGGCGCGGGACCTCGACCTCAACAAGGCCACCGCCCACGCGTTGCTGGCCACGCTGGTGGACGTCGGCTACCTCGTGCGCCACGACGACGACAAGTCCTACGCGCTGGGGCCGGCACTGATCGCGCTCGGCAACGCCGCGCTCCAGTCCTACCCCGCGGCGACGCTCGCCCAGGAGCCCATGGACCGGCTGGCGCAGGAGCTCGACCTCTCGGTCGTCGCGTCCGCCGGGATCGGCAGCGAGATCGTGATCCTCGCGTCGGCCGGCACGCCCCGCCCCCTCGGCATCAACGTCCAGCCGGGCCTGCGGATGCCGCTGGTGCCGCCGCTGGGCACGGTGTTCGTGGCCTGGTCGGGGCCCCGTGAGATCGACGCCTGGCTCAACCGCCTCGGCCCCGACGCCAGCGACGAGGACCTCGACCGCTACCGCCGGGCCCTGGAGGTCGTGCGCCACCGCGGCTACTCGGTCGGCCTGGGCGGGGACGAGCAGCAGCGCATGGTCGAGTCGATGACGGCCCGGGCCGCGCGTCGCGCCCCGCGCGCCCGTCCGCCGGGCTCCGCCGCCCCCGGCGAGGAGTACGCCCTGGTCGAGCTGGCCGAGGACGTCCCCTACACGCTCAACCACATCGGGGCGCCGGTGTTCGGTCCGGACGGTCGGGTCGCGCTGGCGCTGTTCCTCATCGGCTTCCGCGGGCAGATCGCGGCCGACGAGGTGCCGCGCTACGCCGAGCGGCTGGTCGAGGAGGCCACCGAGGTCACCGCCGGCCTGCGGGGTGTCATCCCGGTCGTCTGACGCCTCGCGGCCGGGCCGGTCGTGGCGATCGTGATGGTCGCGAGGCCGTAGCCTCGGTGGGACCGATCGAGGGGATCGCCATGACCGCCACCGTCGCCCCACCGACGCGACCGCCCGGCAGCACCGGGCTGGCGACGCTGCGCGAGCTCGCGGCCCTGCGCCGCGACCAGCTGTCCTGGGTCACCGACCGCCGGCAGCGCTGGGGCGACGTGTTCGCGCTCGTCCCGCCGGCGGGCATGTTCGTCCCCACCTTCGCGTTCGCCTGCGCGCCCGAGCCGATCCGCCAGGTCCTGACCGATCCCTCGACCTTCGTGAAGTCGTCCCCGGTGTACGAGCAGATGGCCGGCGTGCTCGGCGACGGGCTGCTCACCAGCGAGGGCGAGGACTGGAAGGCCCAGCGTCGCACGCTGCAGCCGCTGTTCACCCGGCGTCGCGTCGCGGCGTACGGGGACGCGTTCGTCGCCGCGATGTCGTCGGTCGTCGACGACTGGCCCACGGACGGCGGGATCGTCGACCTCAACCGCGAGATGCTGACCTCGGGGCTCCGGTCGGTCAGCGTCACCCTGTTCGGCACGGACGTCACGGACCAGGTGGCGCCCATCGTGGACGCGACCGACGCCGTCTCGGCCGCCGTGGTCCGTCGCGGCACGGCCCCGGTGCGGTTGCCGGACTGGGTGCCGACGAAGGACAACCGCATGATCGCGCAGGCCACCGCCGACCTGCGTGCGCGGTTCGACACGCTGATCGAGCAGCGCGGGGCGGACCCGCAGCAGGGCGACGACCTGCTCAGCCTGCTCCTGACCGTCGAGGACCCCGAGACCGGCGAGGGCCTCACCCACGACCAGATCCGGGACCAGGCCGGGGTGATGCTGCTCGCGGGCTACGACACCACCTCGACCGCGATGACCTTCGCCCTGCACCTGCTCGGCCACCACCCGGACTGGCAGGAGGCCGTGCGTGACGAGGTCCGCGAGGTGCTCGCCGGGCGCCCCGCCACCACCGACGACGCGGCGAACCTCGAGCTGACCCGCCGGGTGGTCGACGAGGCCCTGCGCCTGCACCCGTCGGCCTACATCACCTCGCGCAGCGCCACCCGGGACACCGAGGTGGGCGGGTTCGCCATCCCCGAGGGCGGCGTGGTGGCCACGTCGTTCCACGCGCTGCACCGCCACCCGGACCTGTGGCCCGAGCCGAACCGCTTCGACCCCGACCGGTTCCTGCCGGACGCCGTCAAGGCCCGCGACAGCTACGCCTACCTGCCCTTCGGCGGCGGTCCACGGTCGTGCATCGGCAACCACTTCGCGCTGCTCGAGGCCACGCTCGGGATCGCCACCGTGATCGGTCGCGTGCGGCTCGAGTCGCGCACCGACCACGTCCCGGTGACGCTGGGGATCACCCAGCGACCGAGCGTGCCCGTGCGCGCCGCCGTCACGGCAGCCTGACCGCGCCCCGCCCCGCCCCGCCGCCCGCCCTCGGCAAATTCTGGGCGTGGTCCCAGATTCTGTCGCGTGCACGGGGCGGCGCGGCGGTGGTTGCGGCAGATTCTGGGCGTGGTCCCAGATTCTGTCGCGTGCATGGGCGGCTACAGCAGCAGGAGCAGGGCCGCGTAGGCGACGGTGGCGACGACGAAGGGGCCCCAGCGCGACTCGCGGTCCTCGGGCAGCTCCTCCTTGAGGACGTTCATCACCACACCGCCCGCGAGGAAGGCGAGCAGCATCCCGAGCACGGCGGTGGTGACCCCCGTCAGCGCCCCGAGCGCCCAGCCGACCACCACGGCGGACGCCACCAGCCAGCGGCCGCGGTCCCGGTAGAGCCGGCCGTGGTCGGCGCCGTCAGCCGCGACGGGCCACCAGCTCGAGCCCGTAGAACACGACCAGTCCCGCCAGCGCGAGCAGCCACGCGTGGTGCTCGAGGTACCGCAGTGGCCCGGCGGTGACGAGCTCGCCGAGCTCGTCCTCCACCCGGGCGACCTCGGGCAGCAGGTGCACGAAGACGTAGGCGACCGACACGCCCGAGCCTGCGGACAGCACCGCGCTCCGCGGCACCACGTCGAGGCCGCCGAGGCGGTCGCCGAGCAGGTGGACGGCGGCGAGGACGGCCGCGGCGACGAGCGCGAGGGCGGTGGGCGTCAACGGGACCTCGTCGACGGTGGTGACCGGTCGTCGAGGCCTTCGAGCCTCAGCGAACGATGGCCTGCCCACCGTTGGCCCGCCAGACCTGACCGGTGCAGAAGCGTGAGGCGTCGGAGGCCAGGTACAGCAGCAGGTAGGCCTGGTCCATGGCCTCGCCCACCTGGCGCAGCGGGGAGATGTTGCGCATCCGCTGGACGAACTCGTCGTAGGCCGCCTGGTTCAGCGTGCCGTCGGGCTCGTAGGCGTGCCGGGCGGTGAACGGCGTGACGGTGGCGCCGGGGGCGATGGTGTTCACGCGGATGCCGTGACGCCCCGCCTCCCATGTCAGCGACATCGTCAGCTGCGCGACCGCGGCCTTGGTCATCGCGTACAGGCCGTAGTTGGGCGCCCCGATGTCGATCGACGCCGACGCGACGTTGATGATCGACCCGCCGCCGGACTCCTTCATGGCCCGCATCGCGGCCTGGCAGCCGAAGAGCGTCCCCTTGAGGTTGATGCGCGACCACGCGGTCGACGTCCTCCTCGGTGATCTCGGCGACCGGGGCCTCGTGGGCGATGCCGGCGACGTTGGCCATCACGTCGAGCCCGCCGTAGGTGTCGACGGCGCGGTCGACGAGCGCGTCCATCGCGTCCTTGGAGGTGATGTTCACCTCGTGGGCGATGGCGGTGCCCCCGTCGGCCACGATCTTCTTGGCGGTGGCCTCGGCGCCCTCGAGGTTGAGGTCGGCGACGACGACGTTCGCCCCGACGGCCGCGAACACCTCCGCGGTGGCCTCGCCGATGCCGCTGGCGCCACCGGTCACGATGGCCGTGCGGCCGGAGAGGTCGAAGATGTCGAGCACGTCGGTGGCCATGGGCGTCTCCTCGCGTGGTGCCGGCGGTGGCCGCCGGGGGAGGGCACCATATCTGACGACCCGTCAGATTCGAAGGCGACGTCGCTTGACCCCATGGCCCGTGGTTCGTAGCCTGTTTCACGATAGCAAACCACTGTTCGTCATTTCGAACAGTGCTGGCGACGCGAGGAGTGCCCGTGGACGAGCTCAGCCATGATCTGCGTCCGGGGGATCGGCGCGCGGACGCCGTGGTCGGGTTCGCCGGGCCGCGGCCGCTGGACCCGCCCCCGCGCATCCTGCCGTCGCGCGGCGCCGCCGACCAGCCCGGGGAGGGGCTGTCGAGCATCCCGCAGGCCATCGACGCGATCCGCCGGGGCGAGCTGGTCCTGGTCGTCGACGACCACGACCGGGAGAACGAGGGCGACCTGGTCATGGCGGCCGCCCACGTCACGCCCGAGGCCATCAACACGATGGTGACCCACGGCCGCGGGCTGGTGTGCCTGCCCCTGGCCCCGGAACGCTGCGACGCGCTGGGCCTCGGCCCGATGGTCCCGCGCAACGCGGGGCGCGAGGAGACCGCCTTCACGGTCTCCATCGACCTGGACGTCGACGGCTCGACCGGGATCTCCGCCGCCGACCGCGCCCGCACGATCGCCCGGGCGGTCGCCGACGACGCGCGGCCGGAGGAGTTCCGCCGCCCCGGGCACGTGTTCCCGCTGCGGGCGCGCCCCGGCGGCGTGCTCGAGCGGCGCGGCCACACCGAGGCCAGCGTGGACCTCGCCCGGCTCGCCGGCCTGCCACCCGCGGGCGTCATCTGCGAGGTCATGAAGGACGACGGGACGATGGCGCGGCTGCCCGACCTGTTGCGCATGGCCGCCGAGCACCAGCTCCACCTCATCACGATCGAGGACCTGGTCGCGTACCGCCGCCGACAGGAGCTGCTCGTCGAGCGCGTGGTCACGACCGCGCTGCCGACCTCCTGGGGGCCGGCGCGCGCCGTCGGCTACCGCGACCGGGACGGCGTCGAGCACGTCGCCGTCTGCGTCGGCGAGGTCGAGGGCGCCTCCGACGTGCTGGTGCGCGTGCACTCCGAGTGCTTCACCGGGGACGTCCTCCACTCGCACCGCTGCGACTGCGGCGAACAGCTCGACGCCGCCATGCGCGCCATCCACGCCGCGGGGCGGGGCGTGGTCGTCTACACCCGCGGGCACGAGGGGCGGGGGATCGGCCTGGTCGAGAAGCTGCGCGCCTACGCGCTGCAGGACCGCGGCCGCGACACCGTCGACGCCAACCTCGAGCTCGGCCACCCCGCCGACGCCCGGGACTTCCTGCCCGCCGCCCACGTGCTTCGCGACCTCGGCCTGCGCCGGGTGCGGCTGCTGACCAACAACCCGGCCAAGCGCGCGGCCCTGGCCGCCTGCGGGCTCGACGTCGCCGAACGCGTCCCGCTGGTGGTCGACCCGCGCCCCGCCAACGCCGACTACCTGCGCACCAAGCGCGACCGGCTCGGCCACGTCCTGGACGGGGCACCCGCCCCGACCCCGACCGCTGCACCGACACCCATGAGGGGGATCGCATGAGCGTCCACATCGTCGCCATCGGCGGCACGACGCGCCCGAACTCGTCCACCGAACGCGCCGTGCGCCTGGCCCTGGTCGCCGCCGAGGAGGCCGGTGCCACCACCGCGCACTTCACCGGCGAGGACCTCGCGCAGCTGCCGATGTACGCGCCGGAGCTCCCCGACCGTGTCGAGGTCGCCCAACGGCTCGTCGCCGAGCTGCGCCGCGCCGACGGGATCATCATCGGCTCGCCGGCCTACCACGGCACGATCTCCGGCCTCGTGAAGAACGCGCTCGACTACACCGAGGACATGCGCGACGACGACCGCGCCTACTTCTCCAACCGGGCCGTCGGGGTCGTGGCCACCGGCTACGGCTGGCAGGGGGTCGTGGCCACCCTGCAGACGCTGCGCCAGATCGCCCACGCGCTGCGCGGCCACCCCACGCCGCTCGGGGCGGGCATCAACTCGCTCGAGGCCAAGTTCGCCGAGGACGGCACCGTCTCCGACGACAAGGCCGCCTTCCAGCTCGCCATGGTCGGCGACGAGGTCGTCGCCCTGGCCACCGACCTCAGCGCCCGGGACGCGTAGGCGCCCGTCGAGCACCGGAACCCGCCGCCCCGTCTGGCTCCGCCCGGCGGGGCGCGTTGCGTCCCCTGACGGCCTGCGTCAGGTACGGTTTCTGACGACCCGTCAGAAACGGTGGCGGGCCTGACGTGAGGACGCATGCCCGTGGTCGACTTCGCCTACCCCCCGGAGATCCAGGCCTTCCAGCAGGAGGTCCGGGAGTTCATCAAGGACAACTACGACCCGGACATCATGGACCCGCGCCGTGAGGGCATGGCGCAGCTGGTCGACACCCCGAAGCGCCGCGCCTTCATGAAGAAGCTCGGTGAGCAGGGCTGGCTGGGGATGTCCTGGCCGGAGGAGTACGGCGGGTCGGGCCGCTCGGGCCTGTACGAGTACGTGCTCAACGAGGAGCTCGCCGCCGTCGGGGCGCCCTACATCGGCAAGGGCATCGGCATCGTCGGCAAGACGATCATCCGGCACGGCTCCGAGAAGCTGAAGCAGGAGTTCCTGCCGAAGATCCTCGCCAACGACATCGAGTTCGCCATCGGCTACACCGAGCCGAACGCCGGCTCGGACCTCGCCGCCCTCGAGATGAAGGCCGTCCGCGACGACGACAACGGCGGCTGGCGCATCAGCGGGCAGAAGCGCTTCACCACCTCCGCCCACTTCGCCGAGTGGTACTGGCTGGCCGCCCGCACCGACGCCGACGGCCCCAAGCACAAGGGCGTCACCCTGTTCCTGCTGCCCATGGAGCAGGACGGCATCCAGATCACCAACATGCCGACCATGGGCGACGAGCGCGTCAACGAGGTCTACCTCGACGACGTCTTCGTGTCCGACGACTACGTGGTGGGCGAGGTCGGCAAGGGCTTCGTCTACGTCTCCGAGGCGCTGGACTTCGAACGCTTCACGCTGTTCACGGTCTCCGCCTACGTCAAGCGCTACGAGCGCTACCGCGACCACGTCCGCACCGCCACGCGCAACGGCCGGCCGCTCAAGGACGACCCGCTCGTGCGCGCGCAGGTGGTCGACCTGGCCACCCGCGTCGAGGTCGCGAAGATGCTGACCCAGCGCGTGATCGACAAGGCGGCCCGGGGCGAGGTCCCCAACATCGAGGCCGCCATGTTCAAGCTCTGGACGACCACCATCGGGCAGGCCGTGTCCGAGGCGTTCATGGAGCTCTACGGGGCGCAGGGGACCCTCAAGCGCGACCAGGCCGCCGCCCCGATGGACGGCATGTTCGAGCACACCTTCCGCTACTCGGTGGTCGACACCGTGGGCGCCGGCACCTCCGAGGTGCAGCGCAACATCATCGCGCGCCGTGGCCTCGGCCTTCCCGTGAACAACGGGGTGAAGGCCCGCTCTTCGCGTGACGGCGCGAAGGGCTGACGTGGCCGCGCCGCTGTCCGGCACGCGTGTCCTCGACCTCACCACGGTCGGTCCGGGGGCGCGGTGCGCTGCGCTGCTCGCCGACCTCGGCGCCGAGGTCGTGCGCGTCGGCCCTCCGGCCTCGGCCGAGCGCATCGTCCCGGCGGCGTGGGCGTACGGGGCGGGGCGGGGCGTGCGTCGGATCGGCATCGACCTCAAGGACCCGCGCGGTGTCGAGGCCTGCCTGCGCCTGGCCGCCGGCGTGGACGTCGTGCTCGAGGGCTTCCGCCCCGGCGTGGCCGCGCGCCTCGGCCTCGGCCCCGACGACGTCCGGGCGGTCAACGGCGTCGGTCGTCTACGTGTCGCTGACCGGGTACGGGCAGGACGGTCCCTACGCGGACTGGGCCGGCCACGACCTGGACTACCAGGCCGTCACGGGTGCGCTGGCGACCGCGGGGCGCCGTCCCGACGGAGGTCCGGCCCTGCCCGGGGCGACCTTCGCGGACTCCGCCGGCGGCGGGATGCACGCCGCGCTGTCGATCTGTGCCGCGCTGGTCCACCGCGCCGAGACGGGGGAGGGCACCGTCCTCGACGTGGCCGCAGTCGACGGGATGCTCTCGCTGATGAGCCTCGCCCTCGACGAGCACCTGGCCACCGGTCGCGAGGTCGGCGCCGGGCGCCACGCTGCTGACCGGCCGCTACGCCTGCTACGACGTCTACCGCTGCGCCGACGACCGGTGGGTCGCCGTCGGGGCGATCGAGCCGAAGTTCTGGGCCAACCTGTGCCGGGCGCTCGGCTGCGAGCAGTGGATCACCCACCAGCACGACGACGCCGTCCAGGACGAGGTCCGCGCCGACCTCGCGGCCGCGTTCGCCACGCGCGACCGCGACGACTGGGTGGCCGAGCTCGGGCCAGCCGACACGTGCGTGGCGCCGGTGCTCGACCTCGACGAGGTCCCCGCCGACCGCCACCTCGGCGACCGGTTCGTGGACGTCGACGTGCACGGCCACGTGTTCCGCCAGACGGGGCGGGTGCTGGCCGGCGCCCCGCGTGCCCCGCGCGAGGTGGGCTCGGGACCCGACGGGACCGATGCCCACGCGCTGCTGCGCGAGGCCGGGCTGTCCGACGACGAGATCCAGGACCTGCAGACCGCGGAGGTCGTCCGATGAGTGGAACACACCTCGAGGGACGATCGTCGGCTGCGACGGGCTCCGATGTCACCGACCGACCGGCGACGTCCCGAGCCTCGGTCGAGGAGCAGCTGGCGCACCTGCCGAACCCCGCACGCACCGAGGACGAGGTGCAGGCGTGGGTCGGGGCCGAGCTCGACGCCGGCTTCGGCGAGATCGTCGCCGAGCAGGGCTACGTCCTGCACTGGAACGAGGCGGTCGAGAACGCCAACCCGATCTTCTGGGACCCGGACCTGCGCCGCGAGGTCACCGGCGACGACGTCACCCCACCGACGATGCTGTCGGTGTGGATGCGCCCGCTGATGTTCCGGCCGGGGCGCACCGAGTTCGTCCGCCCGCTCGAGCTGCACTTCCAGCTCAAGGACGCCTTCGAGCTGCCCAAGGGGATCGTCGCCAGCAACGAGATCGTGTTCGGCGACCCGGTCGTGCTCGGCGACCGCATCCGGACCGTCCAGTCCGTGCGGTCGATCTCGCCGATCAAGGAGATCCGCCTGGGCACGGGGCGCTTCTGGACGATCGACGTGACCTGCACGAACCAGGACGGCGCCGTGGTGGGCACCGAGTCCTACGACTTCTTCTGCTACGCGTGAGGAGCCGCCGATGACCCTCGCACCCACCCTGCTCGCGGCCGACGTCGCCGTCGGCGACGCCCTGCCCGAGCTGGCCGTCGAGGTGACCCCGCGCACCGTCGTGATCGGGGCGTCCGCCTCGCGTGACTGGCAGCCCCAGCACCACGACCACCGCCACTGCACCGAGGTCGCCAACCTCCCCGACATCTTCCTCAACACGCCGAACCAGGCCGGCTTCTTCGAGCGCTACCTCACCGACTGGGCCGGCCCGCACGCCCGGCTGGGGCGGCTGCAGTTCCGCATGAAGAAGACCGTGACGCCCGGCCACACGATGATCTTCCGGGGCACGGTCGCGGGGGTGGGGACCGACGACGCGGGCACGAGCTGGGTGGACGTCGACGTCGACCTCACCGTCGACGACGAGCTCGCCACCGCCTGCCGCGCCCGGCTCGCCTTGCCCGCCGACCGCCGACGACCAGCCCTGGCGCCGGCGGGGCACCGACTGGACGCCAACGGCCCTTGCCGACCCGACCGCCTGACCCGACCGCCTGACCCGACCGCCCGAGAAGGACCGACCATGGACCTCGAGCTCAGCCCCGAGCAGCAGATGCTGCGCGACGCCGTCCGCGACCTGTGCGCCAAGTACGGGGACCCCGACCGCCTGCGCGAGCTCGAGGACGACCCGGTCGGCTTCGACCGCGACGCCTGGCGCGAGCTCGCCTCCATGGACCTGATCGGCCTGACGTTGCCGGTCGCGCACGGCGGCTCCGGCATGACCGCGCTCGAGTCCATGGTCGTCTTCGAGGAGCTCGGCCGCGCGCTCGTCCCGACCCCGTTGCTCGTCAGCTCGGTGGTCGCCGGCGGGCTGCTGGCCCGGGCCGGGTCGGACGAGCTCCAGGGCGCCTGGCTGCCGCGCATCGCCTCGGGCGACGCCATCGCCACGCTGGCCTGGCACGAGCCGGGGCGCACCGACGACGCCGAGGGGATCGCGGTCGCGGCCACCACGGACGGCGATGACCTCGTCGTCCGCGGGACGAAGATCGTCGTGCCCTTCGCCTCGTCGGCCGACGCGCTGCTCGTGCTCGTGCGCGAGGACGCGGGCGTCAGCATCGTGCTGGTGCCCACCGACGCCGACGGACTGGCGCTCGAGCAGACCACGGTCGCCGACTCGTCGGCCCAGTACGAGGTCCGCTTCGACGACGTGCGCGTGCCCGCCTCCAACCGCGTCGGGGCGGCCGGCGACGGCTGGGAGGCCTTCGTCGACGTCATGGACGACGCGCTGGTGGCCGTCGGCGCGATGGCCGTCGGTGGCACCTCCCACGTGCTGCAGATGATGGTCGACTACGCCACCGAGCGCGTGCAGTTCGGCGTCCCCATCGGCAACTTCCAGGGCGTCGCCCACCCCATCGCCGACATCGCCACCGAGCTCGAGGGCGCCCGCACGCTCGTCCTGCAGGCGGCCTGGGCGCGCGCCGAGCACGGCACCAGCGGGGCGCTGCACGCCCTCGCCAAGCGCTACGCCTGCGAGACCTACCGCCGCGCCACCCGTTGCGCCCACCAGGTCTACGGCGGCATCGGCTTCACGCGCGCCATCGACGTCCAGCTCTACTTCCGCCGCGCCAAGCAGCTCGAGCTCGACTGGTTCGAACCGCGCACCCTGGCCGACCGCATCGCCGTCGCCGAGCTCGACGACGAGCGCCCGCTCGTGGGCGTCGACGCCGGCATCTGAACGCCGACGCGGGCCGGACAGACGCGCCGCCCGCCACGCCGACTCGCCGGGCCAATGTGGCCCGGCGGGGGCACGGCGGGGATAGGGTGCGTTGCGGGGGCAACGACCTGCTGGGGAGGCCACGGTGCACGGTCACGACATGGGCGAGGGAATGAAGCACTCGGAGGACGTGCTTCGACGTTCGCATGAGGCGGGTCAGCGGCCCGCCACCTCGCGTCAGGACGGGGCCGGGCGCATGGGGTTCGCGGCCGCAGTCGCCGCCATCGTCCTGGTGGCCCTGCTGGTGGTCCTGCTCCTGTCGCTCGTGGACTGACGCGGCGTGACATGGTGACCGGCGGCTGGATCCGGTCGGTGCGGTTCGAGCGGGACGGGGTCGCCGACCTGACCCGGTACCCCTTCGACCTGCCCGCGGTGCGGGAGCTGGACGAGCTGGCGCTCGACCCCGGCGTGACGGTGCTGGTGGGGGAGAACGGCAGCGGGAAGTCGACCCTGGTCGAGGCCATCGCCGTCGCCGCGGGCTTCAACCCCGAGGGTGGCAGTGCCAACTTCACCTTCTCGACCGGACCGTCGGTCTCGCCGTTGCACCGACACCTGCGCCTGGTCCGCTCGCCCCGGCGCCCGGCCACGGGGTTCTTCCTGCGGGCCGAGAGCTTCTTCAACGTGGCCAGCGCCGTCGACGACGTCGGGGTGGCCGGCTCGTACGGCGGCCGCTCCCTCCACGACCAGTCGCACGGCGAGTCGTTCCTCAGCCTCGTGCTGCATCGCTTCGGGGCCGACGGGCTGTACGTGATGGACGAGCCGGAGGCCGCGTTGTCGCCCCAGGGGTGCCTGGCGCTGATCGCCGCGATGCACGACCTCGTCGGCGGCGGGGAGCCAGTTCGTCGTCGCGACCCACTCGCCACTGCTGATGGCCTACCCCGGGGCGCGGCTGCTCGAGCTGGACGACGACGGCATCCACGAGGTCGCCTACGACGACCTCGCGCACGTGCAGCTGTACCGCTCCTTCCTCGACGCCCCCGAGCGGTTCCTGCGGACCCTCCTGGCCGACTGATCGCGACGGAGCATCGGCCGGCGGTGAAGTAGCGTTGGCGCCGTCCTGCATCGCCTCCCGCCGGACCACCGTGCCCCTGCCCGACGAGCTCCTGCACCACGCCCCGCACCCTGCCGACGTCGCCCCGGCGAGCCGCGCCGGCGAGGTGGCGATCGTGGTGAGGTCGGGTGCCATCGAGTCGCGCCACGTGGGGCACGGGGCGCTGGTCGACCCGGACGGCGAGGTCGTCGCCGCCGTCGGCGACCCGACCACGGCGTTCTACCCGCGCTCGTCCGTCAAGCCGTGGCAGGCCGCGACGATCCGGCGCGTCGGGGCGCGTCACGACGGGGCCGCCCTCGACGGGGCCGTGTTGGCGATCACCGCTGGTAGCCACGAAGCGACGCCGTCAGCCACGTCGAGCTCGTCGCCGCGATGCTCGAGGGCGCGGGGCTGGACGTCGAGTCCTCCCTGCAGTGCCCGCCCGACTGGCCGGGCGACGACGACGCCCGCGACGACGTCGTGCGTGCCGGCGGCGGTCCGGCACGTGTCGCGCACAACTGCTCGGGCAAGCACGCCGGGATGCTGCTGGCGTGCCTGGCCAACGACTGGCCCACTGGCCACCTACCTGGACCCCGACCACCCGCTGCAGCAGGCGATCCGCGCCGACCTCGAACAGGCCATGGGCGCCGAGGTCGCTCCACGTGGCGGTCGACGGGTGCGGGGCGCCGCTGTTCGCCGTGCCGCTGGACGGGCTGGCGCGGGCGGCCGCGGCGTTCCCACGAGGCGACGACCACCAGCGGGCCGTCGTCGCGGCCATGCGCGCCCATCCGGAGCTGGTCGCCGGGCCTGCGCGCGAGGACACCCTGCGCGATGCGCGCCGCCGACGAGCTGCTCGCCAAGACCGGGGCCGATGGCGTGCAGCTGCTGATGACCGAGGACGGCCACGGCGCCGTGCTCAAGGTCCTCGACGGGAGCGCACCGGGCGGCGATGACGGCCGCGCTGGCCCTGCTCGGCCGCGCGCCGGCGTCGACGTGTCCGCCGCGATGGCCGCCACCCGTGAGGTCGTCCTCGGCCACGGCCGCCCCGTCGGCGCCGTGCTGCCCGGCGCCGACGTCACGGCCGCCTGACCCGCCACCCGACTCGATCCCCGACCCCGACCGACGAGGACCTGCCGTGCGGATCGTCCCCGAGGGCACCACGGCACTCGGCCTGCAGCTGCCCGTCCAGGCCCAGTCGCGCCGGTTCGCCGAGGCCTGGGAGGCCGACGCCGGCCCCGAGGCGATCGTGGCCGCCGCCCGCGCCGCCGACGAGGCCGGGTTCCTCTACGTCGGGGTGTGCGACCACCTCGGCGTGCCCGACAGCCACGTCGACGTGATGCAGCCGACCTGGTACGAGCCGTTGACCACGCTCGCCTGGGTGGCGCAGGCCACGACTCGCGTCCGGCTGCTGACCCACGTCTACGTGCTCGCGCTGCGCCATCCGCTGGAGGCGGCGAAGGCCTTCGTCACCCTCGACCGCCTGTCGGGGGGCCGCGTGATCGTCGGCGTCGGTGCCGGCCACGTCGAGGCCGAGTTCGACACGCTCGGGGTGCCCTTCGACCAGCGGGGCGCGATCCTCGACGACGCGCTCACGGCGTTGCGGACCCTGCTCGACGAGCCCGCCCCGACGCTCGACGGGCGGTTCGCCATGCCACGGCTGCACGTCGGTCCCCGCCCCGTCCAGGACCACGTGCCGATCTGGATCGGCGGGTCGGGCGCCCCGGCCCTGCGTCGTGTCGCCGAGGTCGGGGACGGCTGGATCCCGCAGGGCACGCCGCTGGACCA
>CAWCLK010000040.1:0-45138 GCA_963796225.1 uncultured bacterium | reverse complement strand
GCGCGATGGCAGACTCACCGGCGCCCCGAGCCGTCCCGACGTGTCAGGAGTCGCGGTGACCGAGCCCACCCCCGAGCACCCCAACCGCGCGGCGATGGACGCCCTGTTCCGCGGGGACGCCTTCGCGGGGCGCACCGGCCTCGAGCTGGCCGACTGGGGCTGCGGCTGGGCCGACGTCGCGTTCGTCCCCACGGCGGCGCACCACAACTTCATGGGGATGGTGCACGGGGCGGCGCTGTTCGCGGCCGGCGACGTGGCGTTCTCGGTCGCGTGCAACTCCTGGGGGCGCCACGCCGTGGCCCTGTCGGTCGACGTGCAGTTCCTGGCGGCCCCACCCGCCGGCGCGGGGCTGGTCGCACGGACCGTGAACGCTCCCGCACACGGCGGACCGGGGCGTACCTGATCGAGGTCCTGGCCGACGACCGGCTGGTCGCCAGCCTCCACGCCATGGCCCACCGCCGCTCGGCGTGGCACCTGCAGGAGCAGTTCTGGCCCGAGGCGTGGCGCGCGTCCTACTGACGGCACCTACGAGCCGGGCATCCGTCGGGTCGCCCCGACCCCGGCGTGCCGGTCGGACGCCCCGCCGGCCGGGACGCGGGGAAGGGTGAAGGTCACCCGGGTCCCCTCGCCGAGCGTGGACTCGATGGCGACCTGGCCGCCCCACCGGTCGACGTAGCGGCGTACCACCGCCAGCCCCAGCCCGGTCCCGGCGCCGGGGTGCTCGCCGCCCCGGTAGAACGCGTCGAAGACGCAGGGGCAGGTCGTCCTCGGGGATCCCCTCGCCCTGGTCGACGACGGCCACTTCCACGTCGGCGTCGTCGGCGTCGGCGACGATGGTGATCGTGGACCCCACCGGACTGTGCCGGACCGCGTTTGCCAGCAGGTTCGCCACGACGTGGGCCAGCCCGTCGAGGTCGACGGCCACCCAGGTGTCCTCCGGGACGTCCAGGGCCACGTCGTGGTGGTCGAGGATCCCCGCGCAGTCCTCGACGAGGCGGACCAGTGCGTCGTGCAGCGACGCCGAGGCCACCTGCAGTCCCTCACCGCCCTCGAGCCGCTGGAAGGCCAGCAGGCCGTCGATGCGCTGCCCGAGGACCTGGGCGTTGCGCAGCGCGATCGCGGTGATCTGCCGGCGCAGGTCCGGATCGAGCTCGTCGTCGCGGTCGTGCAGGGTCTCGAGGAAGCCCTGGACGGTCGCGAGCGGCGTGCGCAGCTCGTGCACCGCGGCGGCCAGGTCCCGCGCCTGTCGCGTGGCGGATCCTCGGTGACCCGCCGGGTCGGTCGAACGCATGTGGGCCCCACTGCTCGCGCCCCCGGTGCTCCACCCCTGTCGCACCGCTCTGGGCACCACCGAGTCAACGTGGACTGGCCGGGACGTGCCAGACGAGGATGGGCCATTCATGGGCTGGTCACAAGTGACCACGTCCGGGTCCGCCCGGGCTGGCCGGCTGCGTGCCAGCACCACCTCGCCGTGGGGGTGCGATGCGCCGGACGGGTACCGTCGTGGCCGGTCGACGAGACGTGTGGCTGCCCGATGATCCTGCTGGCGATCCCGATGGTCCTGGCAGCCGTGCTCGTCGGCCTGTCGTTCGGCTGGAAGTGGGTGTTCGCCCCGCTGCTCGGCTACGCGATCTACCGCTGGGCCACCGGCACGCTGCGGTCGATGGTCCACGACGGCCAGGCCCGGGTGGCGGCCGACGAGCAGCAGCCCCGCCCCGTCGCCGCGGACGAGCGCGTCCTGTACTGGTGCGAGGAGTGCGGCACCGAGCTGGTGCTGCTGGTGCGGGGCTCGGGCAAGGCCCCTCGCCACTGCGGCGGGGCGATGCACGAGCGCGCCGAGCTGCTGTCGAACTGAGCGGGGTCAGCCGCTCGAGGTGTCGCCCTCGCTGATCCGTTCGGCCCGTTCGCGCACCTGCTGGAAGTCGCCCCGCCCGGGGCGGTCGGGCACCATCCCGTCGGTCGCGGCGAAGCCCCAGCCGTTCAGCCGGACGGCGACGCGGGAGAACCGACGCTGCAGCTCGTCGCGTCCGCAGGACGGACACGCCCCTGGCCGTTTGGCCATGGCGTGCGAGAGGATGCGATCGACCGACGATCCACAGTGCTTGCAGAGGTATTCATACACAGGCACAGGACATCCACACCTTCTCGCGAGTTGTCCGCAGGTTGTCCACAGATTCCGGCGGGTGACCCGGGATCTGCGGGCCATGGCCGAGGGGATCGTCCGGCCGTGGCCCCGCGCTTGTCCACAGGTTGGGGAGAAGTGTGGGGAAGAAAAGGACATTCGTGTTGTTCGTCCCCGGCCCCGCAAGTCACTCCTGTGTGATCTTTCGTTCACCGTCCGTACGGACAGGGAACCGTGTGGGGCCACCGTGACGAGGTCAGCGCCACTGCGTGAGGAACGCGAACCCACCGAGCAGGGAGAGGAACCCGATCGCGAGCGGCCAGTTCTGCTGCAGCAGCGGCCAGGACGCGGTCCACGTCTGCAGGGGGGTGACGAGGTAGCCGGCGAGGATGACCACGAGCCCGAGGACCAGCAGGGCGGTGCCGACCACGGGGATCCAGCCCGGCGACGGCGGGGGGTTGCGTGGCGGCGGCGCGTTGCGCGTCGGGCGCTTGCGAACCTGCCCCTTGCGGCGGTGCTTGGACTCGGGCATGGACGTCGACCTTCGCGGGCGTCGGGTGGACCGCACGATCCTATCGCCGTGCCCGTCACCCCCCGGCGCAGCGGCCCCGCGCCGGTAGGATCGCGGGGCGATCCGGACGTCTCTGGGGACCAGCACACCGTGACCGACCAGCAGTTGCTCACCGCCACGCCGGACGGCGGCCCCGACGGGCCGGGGCTCGGGGTGCGGCTGGTCCGGGGACTCGGGTGGACGCTGATCGCGACCGGCGTGCTGATCCTGCTCTACCTCGTCTACCTGCTGTTCTTCACGAACCTGCGCACCGACCAGGCCCAGGACGAGCTGCTGGACCAGTGGGAGCTGCAGATCGGCGCGCCCGACGACGCCCTGCCGGCCGAGGACCCCGGCGCCACCGAGGTCGAGGCACAGCCGGTCACGCCCGGCGACGCCTACGCCGCCCTCTGGTTCGAACGGGACGGCGAACGGATCGTCCACGACGACACGCTGTTCGTCGTCGAGGGCACGTCGGTGCCCGACCTGCGCCGCGGACCGGGCCACTACGAGGGCAGCGCCGAGCCGGGGGAGGTCGGCAACATCGCGATCTCCGGGCATCGCACCACCTACGGCGCGCCCTTCTACCACCTCGACCAGCTCGAGCCGGGCGACACCGTCCACGTCGTCGACCGCTCCAACCACGAGTGGGTCTACGAGGTCCGCGAACAGCGCGTCGTGCAGCCCACCGAGCTGTGGGTGGTCGGCGACGACCCGCTCGGCACCGGCGGGGCGATGCTCACCCTGACGACCTGCCACCCCCGCCTGTCGGCGGCGCAGCGGCTGATCGTGTTCGCCGAGCTGGTCGGCCAGCCGGAGGACGCGGCGTGACGGACGAGGCGCCCCGTCAGCCGTCGCGGCTGACCCGCTGGATCGTGATCGCCGTGGTCGCGGTGGTGGTCCTGGTGGTGCTGTTCACCGTCGTGTTCCCGTGGTTGGAACGCAACCTGTCCAACCCCACCATGGGCGTCGTCACCGTCACGCACGTCCCTGGGGCCGCGGTGACGCCGGTGGTCACGACTCGCGGGTGACGAACCAGGTCGCCAGCGCGTCCAGGGTGTCACGCGACGAGCCGGCCGGGAGCGCCGCGAGGGCGTCGCGGGCGGCGTCGACCTCCGCGCCGATGCGGGCGTCCACGGCGGCCCGGGCCCCACAGGCCTCGATCATCGCGCGCAGCTCGGCGGCCTGCGCCCCGCTGAGGTCCTCCGCGCCGAGCCGGTCGGCCAGGCGTGCCCGCCCCGCGTCGTCCGTGCGGGCCCAGGCCTCGGCCACCAGCAGTGTTCGCTTGCCCTCCGCCAGGTCCCCCGAGGCCGACTTGCCCGTGGCGGCCTGGTCGCCGAACACCCCCAGCACGTCGTCGCGCAGCTGGAAGGCGCGGCCGAGCGGCTCGCCGACCTGCTCGAGCTGGTCGAGCAGTGCGGCATCGGCCCCACCCAGCACCGCCCCGAGCTGCAGGGGACGGGTCACGGAGTAGCGCCCCGACTTCAGCGTCGCCACCCGCAGGGCCAGCTCCACGTCGGTGGCACGCGACGCGGCGGCGTGGACGTCGAGGACCTGCCCCGCCATCACCTCCTCGCGCAGCTGCACGAAGGTGCGCAGCCCCGCCAGCAGCCGGTCCGGTGCCACGCGGCACTCGAGCAGCGCCTCGTCGGCGTGCACGAAGGCGAGGTCGCCCAGCAGGATCGCCACGGCCTCGCCGTAGCGCCCCGCGTCACCCGCCCCGGCGGTGGCCAGGTGCTGGTCCGCGAAGGCGACGTGGGAGGTCGGATGGCCCCGCCGGGTCTCGGCGGCGTCGATCACGTCGTCGTGCAGCAGGGCGCAGGTGTGCAGCAGCTCGACGGCGACCGCCGCCCCGACCACGTCGTCGGCCCGGCCACCCACCAGCTCGTGGCCGAGCAGCAGCAGGACGGGGCGCAACCGCTTGCCGCCGCGTTCGACGAAGGCTCGCAGCTCGTCCGCGAGCGGCTCGAGTGCGGGGTGCAGCGCGGCCAGTCGCGGCAGCACCCGGTCGTGGAACGACGCGAGGGCGGCGTCGACGGTGGCGGCGTGCCGGGTCGCGGCCTCGGGCAGGGAAGGGCTCATGGCACCCGACGGTAGACTGCCAGGCCGGTCGTGCCGCAACGAAAGGCCGGGTCGGGTGGCCGCGTCGCGCATGCCGGACCCGGAGGGCGTGGACCGTCCCTGGCTGTCCTCCTACCCGCCCGGGGTCCCCGCGACCTACGCGTGGCCGGACGTCGCGCTGCCGCGGTTCCTCGACGACGCCGCCCGCGACCACCCCGACCTCGACGCCGTCCGGTGGGCGGGCGCGGCGTGGAGCTGGGCGCGGGTCGCCGAGCTGGCGGACCATGTCGCCGCAGCCCTGCGACGCGACGGTGTGGCGTCCGGCGACCGCGTGGCCCTGGCCCTGCCCAACGGTCCCGCGGCCGTGGTCGTCGCCTTCGGTGCGTGGCGGGCCGGGGCCGTGCTCGTGCTGCTCGACCCCGACCTGCCCGCCCCGGTGCGTGACGACGTCCTCGAGGCCACCACGCCCCGCTGCACGATCGCCGCCGACGCTGCCGACCTGCCCGCCGCTGCGGGCACGGTCGTGGTGACCACCGAGGCGGACTGGCGCCCCGCGGGGCGTTGGGCCCGGCTCACCGCCCGCGTGCGGCCCGGCCGGCGGGACCCGGCCGCCACCCCGCCGCCGCGCCGGGACGGCCCGGCCGTGGCCTGGGGCCCCTGGCTGGCCGACGCACCCGCGACCCACCACGCCGTGGTCGACCCCGATGCGCCGGCGGTGCTCGCGCCGACCGGCGGGGCCACCGGACACCGCCGGGTCGTCACGCTCACCCACCGCAACCTGGTCGCCAACGCCTTCCAGGCCCGCCTGTGGGTCCCGGACGTGCAGGCGGGGCGGGAACGGGTCCTGCTCGCCGCCCCGTTGACCCATCCCTTCGGCCTCACCCTCGGCCTGCTCACCGGCGCGCTGTCGGCCGCCACGCTGGTGGTGCCGGCGGCGACCGAGGACGTCGCCCTGGCCGACACCATCGCCTCCGAGCGTCCCACCCTGTTCCCGGCGGTCCCCGCCCTGCTTCAGGCGATCGTCGACGCGGGCGAACACCACCGTCCGGACCTGTCCTCGCTGCGGGTGACCCTGGTCGGCGGGGCGCCGCTGGCCCCCGACGTCGCGGCCCGGTTCCGGGCCCTGTCCGGGCAGGGCCGCGTCCGCGAGGGCTACGGGGTGTCCGAGGCCTCGCCGCTCACCCACGCCAACCCCGTCTACGGCCGGGCCCACGTCGGACGGGGCGGGTTGCCCGTCACCGGCACGGTGTCGGTGGTGGTCGACCCCGACGACCCGACCCGGGTCCTGCCGGCCGGCACCGTCGGGCAGCTGGCCGTGGCCGGCCCCCAGGTCATGGCCGGCTACTGGCAGGACCCCGACGCGACGGCCGCGGTCCTGCGTGACGGGTGGCTGCTCACCGGCGACCTCGCCGTGATGGACGCCGCGGGCCACGTCGGCGTCGTCGACCGCCTCGCCGACGTGGTGGTCACCCCCGCCGGGGTGGTCTTCCCCGCCGACGTCGAGCAGGTGCTCCGGACCCACCCCGACGTCGTCGACGCCCGAGTGCACGCCCGCCCCACCGTGGACGGCACCGACGAGGTCGTGGCCGAGGTCGTGCGCGGCGACGACGCGAGTGGCGGGCCCGACGCCCTCGTGGTCCACTGCGCGGCACACCTGCCGGCCCACGCGGTGCCCGTGCACGTCGAGGTCGTCGAGGCCCTCCCGGCCCCGGCCGCCCCGGACGTCGTGCGGCGCCGCCCCGACGGCCGGTCCACCCGACTCGACGAGGAGGTCGCGGGATGACGCAGCCACCCCCCGTGACGCCCGCGTCGACGCGTGTCCTCATCGTCGACAACTACGACTCGTTCACCTACAACCTCGCGCAGGAGCTCGGCGAGCTCGGCGCCCGCGTCGAGGTGGTGCGCAACGACGCCTTCACCGTCGACGAGCTGCTCGACGACCTCCCCGACGGCGTCGTCATCAGCCCCGGTCCGGGCGATCCGGACGACGCCGGGCTCTCCATGGACGTGATCCGGGCCGTCGCCTCCGTCCGGCCGCTGCTGGGCGTGTGCCTCGGCCACCAGTGCATCGGGCAGGTCTACGGCGGCCGGATCGTGCGGGCCCCCGAGCTCGTGCACGGCAAGACCAGCCTGATCTACCACCGCGGGGCGGGGGTGCTCGCCGACCTGCCGATGCCGTTCGAGGCGACGCGCTACCACTCGCTGGTGGTGGACCGTGACTCGGTACCGGCCGAGCTGAAGGTCACCGCCGAGACCTCCGACGGTCTGGTGATGGGCCTGCGCCACCGCGAGCTCGAGCTCGAGGGCGTGCAGTTCCATCCCGAGTCGGTGCTCACCTCCGCCGGGATGCAGCTGCTCGGCAACTTCCTCGCCACCTGCCGGTCCTTCGCCGCCCCGCAGCCGGCCTAGTCAGGACCGCAACGCCCGCAGGGCGTCCTGGAAGGTCAGCACCCCGATCACCTGCAGGCGCCCGTCGGCGGCCGCGCGGGCCTCGGCGGCCTGGGTCGCCGGCACGAGCATGACGTCGGCGCCCGCGGCCACCGCGGTCCAGGCCTTCTCGCGGATCGAGCCGATCCGGCCCACGGTGCCGTCCCCCTCGATGGTGCCGGTGCCCACGATGTGCCGGCCGGCGGCCAGGTCCTCGTCGGCCACGGTGTCGTAGACCGTCAGGGCCGCCATCAGCCCGGCCGACGGCCCGCCGATCCCGCGCTGGTCCAGCAGCCCGACGTCGACGGGCAGCTCGATGTCCTCCTCGAGGGTCTGCAGCGACACGCCCATGCCGGGGTGCTCCAGCCCGGGCACGCGACCGGCACGCACGACCGCCTCGACGCGCTGCCCGCCCCGGTCGACCTCGAGCACGAGCTCGTCACCGACCGACACCTGCCGCACCAGCCCGATGAGGTCCTCCGTGGACCGCACCGGCGTGCCGTCGAAGGTGCGGATCACGTCGCCGACCTGGAGGTGGCCGTCGGCGGGGCCCTGCGGCAGGACGCCGGCGACCTGCGGGGCCGTGACGATGCCGACGTCGTAGCCGGCGGCGGCCAGCCCGACCGCGGCCGCCACCCGGAAGCTGCGGCGGAACTCCTGCTGCTGCAGCTCGACGTAGGTCCGCTGGGGCAGGTGGGCCGGGATGACGTCGTCGACGCGGGCGAGCTCGCGCTGGTCGTCGAGGCTGGCACGCAGCGTCTCGAGGATCGACGGCCTGTCCACCCGGACGGCGACCAGGCCGTAGTGCCCGTCGAGGTCGGTGGTCGGGCCGTCGACGCTGATGAGGGGGCGGATGTCGGTGACCAGGCCGGGTGCGGTCTCCACCAGCGGCATCGGCACCAGCAGCGCCCCGAGCAGCACGAGGCCCACCGAGCCGACCAGCAGGGCCGTGCGCAGCAGGCGGGACCGCCCCGAGGGGGAGGCGGGCTCGGCGGTGGCGGTCGTCGCGGGGGCGGGGGTCACCGCTCGCCCTCCGGTGCCGGTACCGGGGCGCCCCCGGCCGGAGGCGTGCGGCCCTCGCGACGCAGGCGTTGCAGCCGTCGGAGGGCAGCGTCGGCGCGGGCCCGGTCCACCAGCCCGACGACCACCCCGTCCCGCTCGACCCCGACGACGTCGTGGTCGTGCAGCTCGAGGAGCGCGTCCACCACGGGGGCATCGTGGGGCACGGTGGGCAGCTGGTCGGCCGGCAGCATGACGTCGCCCGCGGTGCGCAGGGGTTGGTCCACGGCGGGGACGTCCGCGACCGCCGCGGTGGTGAGGACGCCGACGATCCGGTCGTCGGCGATCACGGCGTAGCGGTCCTCGCCCCGGGTCGTGGTCATCTCGAGGTCGAGCTGGTCCAGGGGGGTGTCGGCGGCGACGGCGGGACGGTCGCTGCTGGCGAACAGCCCCGCGGTGTGGCCCTCGACCAGCCGCATCGTCAGGGCCTGGGCCCGCTCGCCCCGGGCCGCGTTGAACATGAAGTAGCCGACGAACCCGATCCAGAGGGCGTTGAGCACCCCGGCCGGGTTGCGCACGACCCACCAGACGCCGGCGACCCAGATGAGCACCGCCAGCACCTCGCCGGCCCGGGCCGTGATCAGCTGGGCACGGTGGCGGTCCCCGGTGGCGGCCCACAACGCGGCGCGGAGCACGCGCCCGCCGTCGAGCGGGGCGCCCGGCACGATGTTGAAGAGCGCGAGTCCGAGGTTGACCCACCCGAGGGTGCCGGTCACGGTCGCCACCTCGACCGCCCGCCCCGGCAGGTACCAGTCCAGCGCGGCGGTGACGAGCCCGAACACGCTGGCCAGGACCAGCGAGGTCCACGGGCCGATGGCGGCGACGGTGAACTCGTCGCGGGGCCGCCGCGTGTGCAGGTCCATCTCGGTCACCCCGCCGAACAGGAACAGGGTGATGCCGTGGACCTGCAGGTCGCGGTGCCGGGCCTCGACGGCGTGGCCGAGCTCGTGGGCGAGCACGGACCCGAAGAACCCGACGCTGGCGGCCAGGGCCATGGCCACCGCGACCACGCCGGGACGTCCCGTCATGCTCCACCGCACGAGGAAGCTCCACACCACGAGCACGGCGATGACGAGCCACGTCGGGTCCAGGCGGACGTCGACGCCGCGGAAGGTCGCGATGCGGAGCGCGCGGGGGAACATGCAGCGAACCTAACGAGGCGGGGCGCGGGATCGTTCCCGTCGGTCGGGCTGTCGGTCCGGACCGTCGGTCCGGACGGCGACCGATCGTGGGTGGAAACCCGGCCGTTTTCCCCCGACGTTCGGAACGGGCGGGGAGTACGGTCGGCGACATGGAGCTCAACGACGACACCTTCCGCCAGCTGCTCGACCTCACCGACCCGATCGGCGTCCTCACCGTCACTGCAGGCTTCGTGCCCGGCACGGCCGGTGACCAGGACGCGACCCGGATCGACCTCCAGAACCAGCTGCGCGACGCGCAGCAGCGCCTGGACGAGCAGGACCGCACCGACCGGGCCCGCGCGCTCGAGAAGGTCGCCAGCCAGCTCGGCGACGACCTCGACGGCCTGCTCTCACCCCGCTCCTCGGGGCGAGGCCGGGTGCTGGTGGTGACGCTGTCCGACGGCGAACGGCGCAGCCTCAGCCTGCAGGTGCCCTTCGAGAACCGCGTCGTGGTCGACGACCGCGCCTACGTGCGCCCGCTGGTCGCCGCCATCGACGAGGGCCGCTCCGCCGGCATCGTCGTCGGGACGCGTTCCGGGGCGCGGCTGCTCGAGTGGACGCTCGCATCCACCCGCCAGCTCGCCGACCTCGACTTCGAGCTGTCCGACGCCCAGCTGGCCGACTACCGCGGCGGTCCGGTGGAACCGAACCCGTCCCGGGGCCAGCAGACGGTCAGCCACCGCGAGCGGTTCGAGGACCGCGTCGACGAGAACCGCCACCGCTTCCTCAAGGACGTGGCGGCGACCGTGGCCGAGATCACGGCGGAACGCCGCTGGGACCGGATCGTCGTGGCCGGGTCCGACCGGATCCGCGACGAGCTGTCGGGCCTGCTGCACAACGGCGACCACGGCACCGAGCTGATCTCCGCCGGCGACACCAGCTGGGAGGACCTCAGCCCGGGGCGCATCGCCCAGGAGGCCTGGCCCCTGCTGCGCCAGGTCCACCGCACCCGCGAGGAACGCCTGGTCCAGCGCGCGGCCGATGCCGCGAACGCGGGCGGCCGCGGCGCGCTCGGGCGCCCGGCGCGTGTGCGACGCCGCCAACGTCGGCCGCATCGAGCACCTGCTGTTCACCCACGACGCGGTGGTCGACGGGCAGGTGGCCGAGGACGGCACCGTCCACGACAGCGTCCACGGGGCGGCGGCCCAGGCCGGCCTGACGATGACGGCCGAACCCCACCTCGTGGAACGTCTGGTCGAGAAGGTGCTCTCCATGGGTGGCCGCGTCACCCGCATCGACGGGGACGAGGCGGTCGCCACGCTCGCCCAGCACGACGGACTGGCGGCGCTGCTGCGCTGGTGACGGCTCGCGGACGCCGTCAGGCGTCCTCGCCGTCCAACCGTGCGCTGACCTGGTGGGCGAACGCCGCCAGGTCCGCCGCCATGCGTTCGGCCCGGTCGATCCCGAGCTCGGCCACGAGCTCGGTGGTCAGTCCTTCGCCCCACGCCTGCACCTCGCCGAGGTGGGCCGCCCCGGTGTCGGTGATCGTGACCCGGGTGGCCCGCCGGTCCTCGGGGTCGGGGGAGCGGTCCAGCCACCCGTCGCGGACGAGCCCGTCCACGGTCCGCGAGGCCGCGGAGACGCTGGTCCAGCTGGCCTCGGCGATGTCCTGGATCCGCGTGGCGCCGCGCTGGATGGCGTCGAGGACCTGCAGCCGGTGGGGCGGGATCCCGAAGCGCCGTTCGATCACGCCCGGCATGCGGGTCATCAGCGTCTGGACCTCGCCCCACGAGGCGAGCAGGCGCTCGGCGACGACCGCCGCCTCGGCGCGCGTGGTCGCCCCGGTCCCGGTTGGCATGTGTGATCCCCACAACAGTTGCGTGACGCAAGCATGAGGCGTACCGTACCGGCTCCGCGCGACTGCGGCACGTCTCCCGACCCTGCCCGTCGCCCCCTCCCTCCCGCCCCGTGCGGTCCGACTGGAGCCTGCTCTCGTGACCCCCATGCTTCGCCGCGTGGCCGATCCGGTGCGTCGTGCACCCTGGGTCGTCGTCGCCACCATCGTGCTGCTCACCGTCATCCTCGGCGCCATCGCCTCCACCGCCACCCAGGCCACCGGCGACTTCGAGGACTTCGCCACCGACACGCCCGCCGCGCAGGCCAGCGACCGCATCTCCGGCCTGTTCGCAGGCGCCGGGCGGTCCGAGACCGCCCAGCTCGCCGTCGTCGACGAGGGCGGCGACGTGCTCGCACCGGACGTCCTCGCGGACGTCCAGCGCATCATCGGGACGCTGTCCAGCGACCCGGCCGTGCAGGCCGTGGCCGTGGCCCCCGCCCCCGGCACCCCGCCCGTGATCAGCTACGCCGGGCCCGTCCTGGGCGCCGCGGCGGCCCAGGGCATCGACGTGGCCACGGTCGACGACGACACCGTCGACCAGCTCTACCAGGCCGCCACCAGCCAGCTGCCCGAGCAGCAGGCCGCCCAGCTGTCCGTGCTGCTCGGCGGCGAGGTCGACGGCGCCGACGCGACCGCCGGCATGATCCTGGTCCAGCTGGACGGGAGCGCCAGCGACGAGGACATCGCGGCCGCACGCGAGGTCATCAACGCCGAGGCCGGGACCCTCGACAGCGGCGCCGAGGTCTACAGCTTCGACTTCGAGATGCTGGCCGACGAGGCCAACGGCGCCATCGAGTCGCAGCTCGGCACGCTGCTGCTGGCCGCCTTCGGGCTCATCATCCTGATCCTCGCCTTCGTCTACCGCTCGGTCACCGACATCCTCGCCAGCCTCGTCGGCCTGGTGTTCTCGATCGTGTGGATGCAGGGGCTGGCCACCCTCATGGGCCCGAACTACCTCGGCTGGACCGGCGGGATGTCGCAGATGGCCATGGCCGTGCCGATCCTGCTGGTCGGGCTCGGGGTCGACTACGGCATCCACCTGACCATGCGCACCCGCGAGGAGAAGGCTGCGGGCCGCACGCCCGAGGACGCCGCGCACGGCGCCATCATGGCCGTCGGCGCGGCCCTGTTCCTGGCGACCATCACCACCGTCGTCGGGTTCATGACCAACGTCTTCAACCCGCTGCCCCCGCTGAAGGACTTCGGCGCCATCGCCGCCGTCGGCGTCGTGTCGGCCTTCCTCGTGATGACCGGCTTCGTCCCGGCCGTCCGCCTGCTGGTCGACCGCCGCCGCGTGAAGAAGGGCAAGCCCGTCACCGTCGAGGTCCAGGACGGGGAGGCGCCCGTGGGCGCCCTCGGACGGATCACCGCCGCGTTCGCCCCCACCGCCGTGCGGCACCCGGGCATCGTCCTCGCTGTCGCGGCCGTGATCACGCTCGCGGCCGGGGCCGGCGCGACCCAGCTGTCGACCGAGTTCTCCCAGACCGACTTCTTCCCCGAGAACTCCCGTGCCCTCGAGACCGTCCAGGTCGTCACCGACGCCTTCGGCGGCGGGCTGGACGAGACCACCAACGTGCTGGTCGAGGGCGACGTCGTGTCCTCCGACGGGCTGCAGTCCCTGGCTGCGTTCCAGCAGGGGCTGTCCGACGTCGCCGACGTGCGTGCCTTCGAGGGCCAGGCCCGCGCCGACTCGCTGGTCGCCCGGCTGGGCCAGGCCGGGCTGCTCGAGCAGGCCATGGCGTCCGACGAGGCCGCCCAGCAGGCCGTCCAGCAGCTCGCCGCCGCCGACCCCACCCTCGGCAGCGTGGTCACCCCTGACGGGGACGCCACCGTCGTGCGCGTCTCGACCGCTGCGGGCGAGCAGGCCCGCACCCTCACCGCGCAGCTGCAGGACCTCGGCGAGCGCACCCTGGAACCCGCCGGCCTCGAGCAGCAGGCCACCTCGGACCAGCTGGTGATCGAGGAGATCATGGACCAGCTCCGCGACTCGCAGGTCCGCGGGCTGGCCATCACCCTGATCGCCAGCATGCTGATCCTCGCGCTGGTGTTCTGGATCCGGGACCGCGCCCCGATGCTGGGCGTGCTGGCCATCGCCTCGGTCGGGGTGACCGCCGTCCTGGTGCTGGGCCTCATGGCCGCCATCGGCATCCCCTTCAACGTGATGACCGCGATGGTGTCGTCGCTCGCCATCGGGATCGGCGTGCCCTTCGGCATCCACGTCGTCAACCGGTTCCTCGAGGACCGCGCCACCCGCCCCGACGTGGACACGGCGATGTACCACACGCTGGCGCACACCGGCGGGGCGCTGGTCGGCTCGGCGCTGACCACGGTCGCGGGCTTCGGCGTGCTGGTCCTGTCGTCGGTGCCGCCGATGAAGCAGTTCGGCCTGGTCACGGCGATCACGATCGCGCTGGCGCTGGTCACCAGCGTCACCGTGCTGCCCGCCCTGCTGGCGCTGTGGGCCCGCTGGACCGACCGGCGCCGTGGCGAGCCCGTGGCGTCGGACCGGCAGCACCACCGACCCGGCCGAGGTGCCCGCCTGACCGGCGAGCTCGGCCGGGACGGCGCCCCGCCAGGGGGGTTCGGCCGAACCCGGGGAGGTCGGGTGCGACCACCGGCCGGGACGGCGTCAGGAGGGGAGCGACGTCCAGCCAGTTGGCGGCGGAGCCGTCCAGGCCGTGCACGAGGACGGTGGCGGGGCGGTTCCCGGGGTGGCCTCGGGGCTCGCCGCGGGGTGGCGGTCTAGCGCGGGGTCGGCTCCGGGACACGGCGCAGCGCGCCGACGGAGGCCAGCACGGCCAGGCCGGTGACGAGGGCGACCGTCCCGAGCACCGGGCTGGGCACGGTGCTGTGCAGGACCCCCGCGACCAGGCGCAACCCGGCGACCCATGCCAGGGCGTTGAGCACGGCGAACGTGGTCAGGGCCAGCAGGTCGGTGCCACGGTGGCGGTCGTCCACGACGTCCTCGTCAGCAAGGTCGAGACCGACCGTAACGACGTCCATTCGGCCGCAACAGGCCTGACCTGAACATCCCCCAGGATGGCTAGTCCGCCGTCCAGCGGGTCGGCGTAGGCCCAGTCGGCGCCGTCGGACGTGTCGCGGACCTCGACGCCGGCGTCCTCCAGCCGATCGCGGATCCGGTCGCCGACGGCGAAGTCCCGGTCCGCCCTGGCGGTGGCGCGCAGGTCCAGCAGCTCCTCGACCAGCGGGGCGACGAGCTCGCGGTGGTCGTGCAGCCCGGCCTGGGTCGTGCGAGCCAGGCGGGCCACCAGGCGGTGCAGCGTGCGCCGGGCCCGGTCCATCTCGTCGGACTCGTTGGAGTCCGCGGCCCACGCGTGGATGGTCTCCTCGAGGGCCACGACCGCGTCCGCGGCGGCCAGCGCGTCGTCGGCCGCCAGGGCCGCGTCGAAGGCGGCGACGTGCGCCTCGACCTCGTCGAGCAGGGCCGAGTTGCTCGCCGGGGCCTCCCGCGACGGGGCGGGCTCGGCGGTCGCCGTGGCCGAGCTCCCCGCCCCGCCGGCGCGGGGCGCGGCGGTGGCCGCCGCGGCCAGGTCGTCGAGGGTGGGGGTGTCGCCCGGGGCGAAGGTGGCGAGGTGGTCGCGGTGCCGGACGGTCACGACGCCCCGCCCCTCGATGCGCGTGGTCCGGTCCTCGAGGTCGATCACCAGTGCGGTGTGCTCGTCGATGCCCAGCACCCACACGTCGTCGGGCAGCTCGGCCTCCATCGCGGCCAGCCGCCGTTCACCGAGGTAGCAGAACCGGGTGTCGTGGGTCCCGCCCTCGGCGTTGTCGAAGTGGGGGATCACCACGCACCGCAGGCCGAGCACGCCCGTGAGGTCGAACCCCTCCTCCCAGTGGGGCGGCTGCCCGACCTTGTAGATCTCGTAGACCGGGACGGTGCGCAGGCCCACCGAGCACACCGCGGCGGAGGCGAAGACGGTCGCCCCGTCCCGCCCCAGGCGCCGGCGCAGCGCATCGGGCACGTCGGTGCCGTCCCACTGGCGACGCAGGTAGGTGGGGGAGCCGGGGCCGGCGAACACCCAGTCGGCCTCCTCCACCCGGGCGGCGACGTCGCCGAGCTCGGCCGCCGACAGGGCGGCCGCGTCGCGCAGGGACACGGGGGTGACGGTGGTGCCGGCGCTGCGCGCGAAGTACTCGACGGTGCGGGCGGTCAGCTCGTCGGCGTTCTCCTGGAACCCGTAGGGCGTGTCGAGCAGGACGGCGCGGGGCGCCGGCCCCACCTCGGCCAGGACGCGCTTGTGCGTCTCGACCATCGTCGGGGTGGTCTCGCCGGAGCCCATCAGGACCAGCCGTCGTGCCACGTCGTCCACCTCGCGCCTGGGCCGGGTATGTCCCGTCGTGTCGCCTTCGAGGCTGCCCACGACGCTAGACGTTCGGCGCCGAGGTGGGGTCGGACAGGAACGCGAGCACGAGCTCGGCGACCTCGTCGGGGCGCTGGGCATGGACGTCGTGGTCGCCGTCGAGCCACGTCACCTGCACGCGCGGGTTGGACCGCTGGACCGCCTCGACGGCCCGTTGCTTGGCGTCGCCGGGCGGGTGTCCGCCCCGCACCGGCAGCAGGAGGCTGGCGACGGGCACCTGGGCCCATCGCTCGACCGGGTCCTGGTCCCACAGGCCGTCGAGGATCGCCAGGTGCCGGTCCAGGGTCAGGTGGGGAGCCACCGTCCCGTCGGGGCGCCGGACGAAGTTGGCGAGCTGGCCGCGGATGCCGGTCTCGGGCCAGTCCGGGTGCTGCTCGCGAAGCCCGTCCTCGACGTCCTGGAGCCGCAGGCCCACCAGGCGGGGCGGGGTCAGCGCCGTCAGCATGGTGGCCTTGTCCGGGAACTGGGACGACAGGTCGATGTGCCCGCCGTCGACGCCGACGAGCGCCGTGAGCCGGTCGCCGTGACGGGCGGCCAGCTCCAGCGCCACGTTGCCGCCCCACGACTGGCCGACCACGACGGGGCGGTCGAGGACGAGGGCGTCCATCACCGCCAGCAGGTCGTCGGTGAGCGTCCCGAACGCGTGGGCCCCGTCGACCTTGGCCGACAGCCCGTGCCCGCGCTGGTCCACGGCCACGACCCGGTGCCCGCGCCCCGCCAGCACCGCCCCGACCCCGGCCCAGAGCTGCGCGTTGGAGGACAGCCCGTGCACCAGCAGGACGCCCGGCAGGTCCGGGTCGGGGTCGACCGGCTCCCACGCCAGGGCGTGCAGGTGGACCCCGTCGACGTCGACGAGCACGGAGGTGGTCACGTGCGCGTGCGCATGCCCGGCCTCCTGCGTCGACGGTCGGCCGCGAGCCTACGGGGCGGGGCGTGTCCGGCTCCGCCGCGCCCCGGCCGCCCCGGCCAGGGCCAGCAGCGCCGCCAGGCCCAGGCCGCCACCGGTGGTCGGCAGCGGCGGGGCGCTCGGCGCGGGCGCAGGCGCGGCGGCGGGCTGGCGGGCGCCGGTGTGGCACCGGCCCCGGCGGCGACGGGGCGACCGCGCAGGCCGGCGTCGTCGACGGCGGCCACGGTGACCCGGCGAGTGCCACGTGGAACCTCCACGGTGACGGTCTCGCCGGCTGCGGCGGTGACGATCAGGTCGGGATCCCCGGCGGTCGGGGCGTCGGCCGGGGTGTCGAAGCGCACCTCGATGCCCTCGGCGTCGCCGGCGTACCAGTCGTCACCCGGGGCGACGAAGGACGCCGTGGTGTTCCCGGGGGCGAAGTCGAGGTCGCGGGCCACGCCCGGCGGGCGGGTGTCGGTGCCGTAGCGGCCGGTGTTCCACTCGTCGTGCTTGATCGACCACCACTGGTCGTTGCCGGCGGCGGTGCCGGGGGTCTCCCAGGCATACAGCCAGCCCTCGCGGGTGGTGACCACGACCTCCACGTCGCCGTCGCCGTCGAGGTCGCCGGTGGCCGGGGAGAACAGGTTCCAGCCGGTGTGGAACTTCGGCCAGCCGGGTGCCTGGCTGCCGTCGGCGGTGTAGGCGTGGACGGTGTTGCTGTCCGAGCCCTCCAGGATCTCGGCCTCCCCGTCGCCGGTCACGTCGGCGAACAGCGGCGCCCCGAGGAAGTCGAGCCCCTGGTACACGGCCGGGAAGCCCGGGAGCGGGGCGCCGGTCGCGGCGTCGAAGGCCCGCTCCACCCCGTTGATCGGCAGGCCCGAGCCGGCCAGCAGCAGGCCCGAGGCGATCGAGGCGGCCGTGGAGCCGGCCTGGGCGTAGCCCAGCGTCCCGCCGAACTCGCCGAACGCCCCGGTGGTGGTGAAGCCCACCGCCAGGTCGGCCGGCAGGGACTGCAGCAGGTCGCCGAGCTGCGGGTCGTCGCCCGCCAGGGCGGCCAGGTCCGGCACCGACCCGGGGTCCAGCGACGGGGCGGCGGCGTACGCCCCGCCGACCGAGCCGTCCCCCTGGATCACGTAGGGGAACGTGAACAGCGGGTTGGTCACGGCCTCGTCGTCGCCGTCACCGTCGACGTCGGCGAGTCACCACGCCGGCCATGCCCTCGGTGATGAACTCCTGGGCGGAGCCGTAGAACTGGATGATCGCCTCGAGCGTGACGGGCCAGCCGTCGACCACGGTGCCGTCGTGGTGGTAGGCCATGATCGTGTTGGCGCCCAGCGGCTGCAGGTCCGCGCCCCGCGTCTCGCCGTACTGGGTCTTGACCACCAGCTCCGGGTCGCCGTCCCCGTCGAGGTCGGCGACCGCCGGGGTGACCGACACCTTCTCGTCCTGGATGACGAACCGCCCCGGCCCCGGCTCGTAGCCGTCGGGGAGCTCGACCTTCACCGGCCAGCCCGGGGCCTCCCCGGACCCGTCGGCGAGGAAGGCGTGGACGTGCCCGTCCCAGGCGGCCTGCACGACCTCGAGTCGGCCGTCCCCGGTGAGGTCCACCAGCACCGGCGAGGCGAACGCGCCCTGCGACGGGTAACGCGCGAAGGAGACCTGGGGACGGGGCGTGGCCGGTGGCACGACGCCGGTGTCGAGGGTGACCGGGAAGCCGTCGCGCCGGGTGCCGTCGTGCTCGAGCACGTACAGGGTGCCCGAGGTGGAGGTCACCACGACCTCGAGGTAGCCGTCGCCGTCGAGGTCACCGACGGCGGGCGGGATCACGCCCGGCTGGTGGCGGGGGTCCACGCCGTCGTGGGCGCGCGTGACGGTGGTCGGGTCCAGGGTGACCGGCCAGCCGGGCACCTCGGCGTCCTCGACGGACGTCGCCCCCGCCGCACGGGCCGGGTCGATCAGGTGGACGCGGCCGTCGGTGTCGGCGTGCAGCACCTGCAGGCGTCCCAGGCCCGCGACGTCGGCCAGCACGGGCGCCGAGTCGCCACCCGGGCCGATCCGCAGCGGGAACCCGTCCACCAGCGTGTCGTCGTGGTGCGCGTACACGGCCCGGCGGTCCTCGCCGAGCCGGTCGTCGGCGTCGCGGACCTGCAGGCGGAAGGTCACCGCGGGGCGCTCGGCGGTCTCGTAGGTCTTGGTCTGCGAGATGGCGTGGGGCGTCCGCCAGAGCTCGTCGGGCAGCGCCGAGGTGTCGAACGTCCCGGCGACCTCGCCGGTCCCGGTGCCGGACGCGAAGGCCTCGAACTGCTCCTCGCGGGGCTCCGGGCCGGGTGCCCACTGCAGCTCCCACGTGACCGCGCCCGGGTCCGTGACCCGCGGGGCGTGGACCTCGCCGCTGACCTCGACGCTGTCGGTCACGGTCGGGTCGACCGGCGTGTACCAGTCGGGCGAGCGCAGGATCCCCACCGGCGGGATCTCGCCGGCGTCCACCGCGGCGAGCGCGCGGTGCAGGTTCGGGCGCCCGTACCCGTACTGCAGGTCCCAGCCGGCCTGGTTCGGCCACGGGTTGGTGGGGTCGTCGATGTCGGTCGTGGTGGCCCGCAGGACCTGCACGGCCTCCCATCCCGACAGCGGGGCGTCCAGTGCCCCGCTCCGGGCCTGCTCGAGCCCCTCGGACAGCACGAGCCCGAGGATCCCGCCGATGGTGGGCGTGGACTCGGAGGTCGTGCCGCCGTTGGTCGTGGGGGTGAACACGTTCTGGGTGCCCCAGGAGGTGAACCCGCTGCGCACGTCGTAGCGCGTCGTGGCCGCGTTGGTCGCCACGCCCCCCGCGAACTCCGGGACCGTGTCGATGCCGACCGTGTTGGCCACCATGCCGTTGCCCGGCAGCACGTACGGGTGGAACTGCCCGCCCTGGTGGTCCTGCGAGTTGAAGTCGTTGGACGCCTCGACGATCACGACACCGCGGTCGGTGATGTCGCGGATCGCCTCCTCCATGAAGGTCGAGTAGCCGAGGTCCGCCGTCACCGACACGATCACGTCGGCGCCGGCGTCGGCCGCGAACAGCCACGCCTGGGCGAGGTCGTCGGTGCGGTCGAGCGCCTCGGTGCCCGCCTTGACCGGCAGCAGGGTGCAGTTCGGGCAGATGCCAGCCTCGCGGAGGCCGTTGTTCGTCGTGGCCGCCGCGGCGCGCATCTGGGCGTTGGCGTGCGTGTAGGCGTCGTCGGTGACCGCCGGGTCGTTCTGGTCGTCGTAGAAGTCCCAGCCGGAGATGTCGTCGACGTAGCCGTTGCCGTCGTCGTCCACGCCGTCCGAGAACTGCACGATCAGGTCCTCGGCGTCGATGATCCCGTTGCCGTTGTGGTCGGGCGTGTCGGGCCAGTCCAGCGCGTTGAACCACGGGTCGCCGTTGTCGACGTAGCCGTTCGCCGCGGTCGGGGCGGGCATCTCACCGGGGTTGACGTAGACCTTCTCGTGAAAGTCCAGGCGCCCGGCGGCGTCCCCGCCCTCGTGCCAGTTCACCCCGCCCTCGACGTAGGCGATGGTGATGTCGGGGTCGCCGATCGAGTAGTCGCGCCAGGCGGCGTCGGCCGAGAACCCCGACGCCCCGTCGGGTGCCGTCGCCAGCGGGGCGCAGGCCGGGAGGAACGAGAACAGCTGGTACTGCTGCTCGGTCACCGGCGTGGTGCAGGTGGGGTCCTCCTCGGCGACGTCGAACTCGGGGTCGTTCGGCGGGTCGGCCGGGAACTCGGCCCGTGCCGCCGGGGCGATCGCCACCACCAGGACGGCCGCCAGGGCCACCACGCTCCGCACACGCGCTCCCGCCACGGCATCCCCTCCACACTCGAATACCAATGGGTATCAGTATGCCACACGCGGCGACCCGCAGAGTGCAACTGGTCTGACCTGTTGACCTGTTGTCCAGTCTGTGGCAGCATGCGCCTCCGTGTGTCCCCGCACCCGACGAGGTCGCCCCGCATGGACCTGCAGCCCATCGCCCGTTCCTCGGCCTCCGACGAGGTGTACGAGCGGCTGGTGGCCTCCATCGTCGAAGGCGAGGTCACCGCCGGCGAGGCCATGCCGTCGGAGCGGTCGCTGGCCGAGGGCCTCGGCGTGTCCCGGCCCGTGGTCCGCGAGGCCCTCAAGCGGCTGGCCCACGCCGGGCTGGTCCAGATCCGCCACGGCGGGGCGACGCTGGTCAACGACTACCGCCGGACCGCCGGGCCGGACCTGCTCAGCCAGCTGCTGCTGGACCGCAACGGCGACCTGGACCTCGAGGTGGCCCGCGGCATCGTCGAGGCCCGTCGCGACTTCGGTCCGCCCGTCGCGGCCGGGGCCGCCCGACGTGCCACGGTCGAGGACCTCGCGGTCATGGACGCCCTGGTCGACGCCCTGCGTGAGGCCACCGACGACCGCGAACGACAGCGCCTGGCGTTGGACTTCTGGGACCGCGTCGTCGACGCGTCGCACAACGTCGTGCACCGCCTGCTGTTCAACGCCCTGCGCCGCGCCTACGAGCCGGTCATGGACGCCCTGGTCGTGGTCATGCGCGCCGAGGTCGCCGACGTGGACGGCTACGCCGGCGTCGCCGCGGCCGTCCGGGCAGGCGACCCGGACGCCGCCGCAGCCGCCGTCCGCACCGTCGTCGACCACGGCACGACCGCCACCGTCTCCCTCATCGACGAGCTGCTCGCCACCCCCGACCCGACCGACGAGGACGCCTGACGATGAGCACCACCACGACGACCGGGGACCGCCCCGGCACCACCGACGGTCGCAAGCGGCGCAGCATCACGCTGGGCGAGGCCTTCACCGAGTTCACCCGCTGGCCCTCGCCCCGCATCATCTCGGCGCTGCTGCTCGGCGCCGTGATCGCCCGCTCGCTGACCGCGGGCTGGACGATGGTGGACCTCTACGTCGCCGTGGGCATGATCGTCGCGCAGCCCTTCGTCGAGTGGACCGCCCACATCACCCTGCTGCACATGAAGCCGGTCAAGGTCGGGCGCTTCACGTTCGACCCGCTGTTCGCCCGCAAGCACCGTGAGCACCACGCCGACCCACGGGTGATGGAGCTGACCTTCCTGCCCACCGTGGTCGTCGTGCAGCTCGCCGTGCTGGTGGTGCTCGCCGCCCAGTTCGCCTTCCCGCGGGTCAGCCTGGGCCTGACGTTCCTGGTCACCATCGGGTTCATCGGCATCGTCTACGAGTGGACCCACTACCTCGTCCACACCGACTACCGCCCGAAGCGGTGGCTGTACCGGACGCTGTGGACCCACCACCGGCTGCACCACTACAAGAACGAGAACTACTGGTTCGCGTTCACCGCGACCTACCCCGACATCGCCTTCCGCACGACCCCGGACCCGTCCGAGGTCGAGACCTCGCCGACGGTCCGGGACATCCTCGGCACGGCCCAGCAGCAGGGCGCGTGAGGACCCACGCCCGCACCACGCTGACCGGCGTGGTGGTCGCCGCCGGCCTCCTGCTGGGGTCGGTGGCGGCTCCGGCCCTGGCACAGCAGGTCCCCGCCCCGCCACCGCCACCGAGCCTGCCCGAGCTGGTGGTGCCGACCTGGAACGAGTGCTTCCAGAACATCGCGGTCCCGGGCCCGTCCGGCGAGATCTACGGGCCCACGAAGGTCAACGCGACCAGCGCCAACGGGCGCATGGCCGCGGCCTTCGACCGCGAGGGCACGATCACCGTCCTGCGTTACCCCCGCCCGGCGTAGTGGTGGGGTGATGGTGGGGAGCCTGCTGGTCGTCGGGACGGCGTGGTCAGCCCGACGTCGACGACGTGGTCGGTGACGGCGAGGTCGTGTCGGACGACGTGTCCGCCGCGGTCGTCGTCGGCTCGCTGGTGGGCGAGGGATCGGACGTGGGCTCGCTGGTCGCCGTCGGCTCGGGTTCCGGCGAGGCGGTGTCGCTGCTCGTGTCCTCGGGTTCCGGGGAGGCGGTCTCGCTGCTCGTGTCCTCGGGCTTGGGGTCCAGGACCTCGGTGACGACGGGCTCCGACGAGGACGAGTCCTCGGTCGTCGGCGCGGGTGCCGCGGCGGCCTCCGCGGTCTGCGGCTGCGGCTGCGGCTCCGGTGCCGGCGGCGGGGGCGGGGGCGCGCTCGGGGTGGAGTGCTTCCACGGGGCGCGGCCGTCGTCGGCCCAGGTCGGCGAGGTGTCGTTCACGCTGTCGGGCGCCATCGTGGGGGCCTCGGCGTCGCCGCACTCGGCGTATCGGACGTCCAGCACGACGATGTCGGTGGGGGCGTCGGGGGCGCTGGCCTGCAGGATCAGGGTGCCGGCGTAGCGACCGCACATGTGGACGGCCTCGCTGCTGACCGTCACGTTGGTGGCCCGCGGCCCGGCCTCGGTGAGCTCGACCGACAGCCCCTTCCCGTTGGCCAGCTTGGCCTTCACGTCGACGCCGGCACGACGGTGGTTGACGATCACCGACCCTCGGTGCTGGTCGTTGCGTGGCATCGGGAGCACGACCTTGCCGGGCGCGCTGATCAGCTCGGTGCTGGACGTCACCGTGTCCACGTCGACGACCGGGTCGCTGTCGGTCCCCTCCGCCGGCGACGGCAGGGCGACCAGCACGGCCGCGAACAGCAGCGAGCTGGCCAGCACCATCAGCCCGACGGCGACCCGTGGGCGCTCGGGGTCGGTGAGTCGACGGACGATGCTGCGGGTCGTCGCCAGTGGGGCCACGGTGGGGGTCCTGCCTCGAGGAGTCGGTGTCCGGTCTGGTCCCGGGGGTCCCGCCAGAGCGGCGGGGTGACGTCGACGCGTCGGTTCCGGGGTGACACGTCCTCGGCGGGGGCAGGGCCAAGCTGTCACTCAACGTACGAAGCCGACGCACCCACGGTCAGGGGCGACCACCACGGCCGAACGGCCCCCAGCAGGCGCACTACGGTCGAACGTCCGCCCCCGGCAGATCCCGGGGAGAAAGGCTGCCGCGTGCCCGAGGTCGACCGCGACCAGCTGCGTGACCTGCTCGCCTCCGGGCCCGTGTGGGGCGCCGAGATCGACATCCGGTTCCGGGTGCTCGCCCTGACCGTCGAACCGGCCGCCGACGTGCATCCCGACCCGACCCGGGACGATCGGCGACTGCAGGTGCTGCTCCATCCGATCTCCGCGGTCGCGGCCTCCCTGGTCGAGGACACCGCCGACGGGCCGGTCGTGCGGGAGTTCGCCGAGGACCAGCTGCCGGACGTGGTCGCCCTGTTCGACGGGGGGACCACCACCGGGGACCCACTGCCCGAGCGCCCCGCCGACCTCGATGCGATCAGCCCTCGCCTGTCGATGCGCGGCCAGGCCTCGGTCGGCGACGGCATCCGCCACCACCTGCACCTGCACCTCGAGGCGGACGACCTCACCCTCGACCTGTGGGCCAGCTTCGACGAGGTCGACGTGCGTGGCCCCGACGCGTGGGGCGACGCGCTGCCGACGGGCTAGCCGCGGCGGAAGACCGCGAAGATCGCCCGGGCGGTGGCCACGGGGCGGTCGCCGACGGTGACGGTGCAGTCGGCGTGGGCCAGCCGCCGACCGCGCTGGGCCACCGTGCCGGTGGCGCGGACGACGCCGTGGGACAGGGCCACGGGGCGCAGGTAGTCGACCTGCAGGTCGACGGTGGAGATCCGCCAGCCGGCGTCCAGCGTGGTGGAGACGGCGGCCCCGGTCGCGGAGTCCGCCATCGCGGCGACGAGCCCACCGTGGCCGATGTCGTTGCCGTTGGCGTGCCGCGGCCCGGGGACCACCTCGACGACGGTCCGGCCGAGCTCGACCTCGACCAGGCGCATGCCGAGGGTCGCCCACATCCCCGGTGTGGCGCGCTCGCCCGTGACCATCATCCGGACGCGCGCCAGCCCCGCGGGCTCGTGGCCGTCGTCGGGAGGGGGCGGTTCGGTGTCGGGGGTCGGCGTCACGCCGCAGGGTCGCCGAACGCCCCGCGGGCCCGCAACTCGGCGCGGGTCGCCTCGCCGTGGCCGAGCAGGTCGGCCAGCACCTGGTCGGTGTGCTGCCCGACGGTGGGCGCCCACGACGGGGCGGGCAGCGACTCGCCGGCGAACTTCACCGGGAACGGCAGCATGTCCGCCCCGTGGCGTTCGTGCGGCAGCAGGGGGAAGCGTTCGCGGAACTGCGGGTCGTCGGGCAGCGTCTGCGGCGAGTTGACCGGCGCGATCGGCGTGTTGACCTCGTCGGACCAGGTGATCCAGTCGGCCGAGGTGCGCTGCTTGAAGATGTCGCGCAGCTCGGCCTGCAGCTCGCGGTTGCCGCGGGCGTGGTCGGCGTAGGTCGCGCCGGGCCAGCGCTCGAACAGGTCCATGCGGTCCAGCGCCTCGCAGAAGTTGCGCCAGAAGGCCTGCTCGGACGCCATGAACAGCACGTGCCCGTCGGCGGTCTCGTAGATCTGGTAGCGCACGCCCTCGCGCATGCCGGCGGTCCCCGGGGCGCGGCGGACGAAGTCGTCGGAGGGGTTGCCGGTCACCTCGTCCTCGGGGCGGCGGTAGGCCAGCCAGGTCTCGGACCGGTACCAGTCGAAGAAGGCGGCGGCGTCGGACTGGCCCAGCTCCATGAAGCAGCCCTCGCCCGTGGACCGTGCCCGCACCACGCCCGCGAGGATCGAGGTGGCCGCGATCATCGGGGCGGCGTACATGCCGATGGAGACGTGTTCGGGGATGACGGTGAACCCGTCCTCGTCGACCTCGGGGGTCACCACCCCGGCCCACGTGTCGTAGGCGATGCCGTGGCTCGGCATCGTGGTGTAGGGGCCGGTCATCCCGTAGCCCGACAGCGAGCAGAACACGATCGACGGGTTGCGTTCACGCAGCACCTCGTAGCCCACGCCCCGCCGGTCGAGCACGCCCGGGCGCATGGCCTCGAGCACGACGTCGGCGGTGTCGCAGAGGTCGAGGAACACCTCGCGCCCCGCATCGGTGCGCAGGTCCAGCACCACCGACTTCTTGCCGCGGTTGAGGTGCAGGTGCATCAGCGAGGTGCCCTCGATGATGGGCCAGGTCATCTGCCGGATGTAGTCGCCGGACGGCGGCTCGACCTTGATGACCTCGGCCCCGAGGTCGGCCAGGTGCGTGGTCGTGCCGGCCGGTCCCGCGATCGACAGCTCGATCACCCGCACCCCGGCGAGCGGGGCGTCCTCGTGTGCCATGGCTCCTCTGACGTGATCTGACGGGTCGTCAGATTAGCGCGGCACAGCGCCCGTCGTGACCACGACCTCGGAGCAGCACGCCTCCCAGACCTGCTCGGCCTCGAGGTCGGAGAGGTAGCGGGACGGCTGATGGCTCCTGCGCGTCACCCACCACCCGGGCCCACCGCCCAGCTGCTCGACCGTCCAGGCGTAGGCCTGGCTGTCGAAGCCGACGTCGGCGTTCCGGGTCTGGGTCACGCCCTCGACCACGACCATGTCCGACGACGTGGCCCCGAAAGGCGCGTGGCCGATCCTGCAGAGCTGGAGGTGTGAGGGCCGGTTCCAGCAGTCGGGGAACCCCACCCGACGCTCGAAGTCGGCGATGGCTGCTGTCGGGTCTGCGTGCGGGGAGTCGACCCCGCCGGCCAGGTCGGCGTTCACCTGCTGGACCACCTGCGGGAACCACCCGAAGTCGACGGCGTAGGTGTCCTCGTCCAGGAAGCCCTGGTGCCGTGCGGGTCCACCCTCCTCGCACGACTGGTCGTCGCGATGGGGAGCCTGCAGCGATCGGCACGCGGCGACCGAGAGGACGAGCTCGTCCGCCAGCGAGCGGTCCGGTACGTGGACGACGCCGCCCACCCAGCGTGCCCCGTCGCCGCACACAGCGGACACGGCGCGGATGGCCACGAGCAGGTGTGGCGACACCCCGTCGATGGCACGCGCCTCCCGCGGGACCCCCGGGTCCCCGCCGATCGCCACGGGGCGCTCCCCGATGGCGTCGAGGACCGGTCGGCACGTGTCCTCGACGAACACCCCGTCGAACTCCCATCCCAGCAGGCAGTCGGCATCCTCCCGGACCGATGGTGTCGTCGCGAGTCCTACCCGTTTCTGACGACCCGTCAGAAAAGCTCCCCGGTCGCGCCTGCGGGGCGGTCATGCACGCGGTCGCCAGTGCCATCGCGACGAGGGAGGCAGACGCGCGTCGACGCCGTCCGTGGTCGTCGCGTCGCATGGTTCGCCTCTCGTGCCCCTGTGGGTGTGACGCCTGGTCGTGCCCGTCGGTTGCCGTCGTGGGACGTCAGCCGTCCCGTTGTGGCGGCAGGCGCAGCTCCCACTCGGTGCCGTCGTCGCCCGAGTGCAGCTCGGCGGCACCGCCGGCGCGTTCGAGGCGGCCGACGATCGACTCGCGCACGCCGAGCCGGTCCGGGGGGACCGTGGCGAGGTCGAACCCGTCGCCCCGGTCGCTGACCCACACCACGACGTCGCCGTCGCCGCTGCGCCTCGGCGAACACCCGGATGGGGCCGCCGGCGTGGCGTGCGGCGTTGCGGACCGCCTCGGCGGTGGCGTCGAGGAGCAGCCGTTCGCGCTCGCCGACGGGCGCGTCGCCGACCATGCCGACCGACAGCTCGACCCCGTCTGCAGCCCGGGTCGCCGTGGCCTCCAGCGCGGCGCGCAGCGACGTGTCGGGCGTCCCCGGGGGTGCGCAGGAACCCGCGCAGCTCGTTCTGGGCCCGGACGGCGTGCCGACGTGCCGCCACGAGGTCGTCGGCGCGCCCCACGGCCGTGAGGTGCTGGAGCACGGTGTCGTGCAACCGGGCGGCGCTCTCGGCGCGCTCGGAGGAGCGGGCCGCGGCCGTCTCGGCCTCGAGCAGCGCGGCCTGCAGCCGGTCGCGCGACTCGAGCGTGCCCTGCAGCAGCTCGACCAGCCAGGTCAGGGCCAGCGCCCCGAAGGCGAAGATCAGCAGCGTCCCGATCCCACCCCCGACGTTCCAGCCGGTGGCGATCGAACCGCGGGCGATCGCGATCACGCTGAGCCACGCCACGGCGCCGACCACGTACCAGCGTCGCCCCGACAGGGCCACGCCGGCCAGGACGATGAACGACGCCCCGCCGACCAACGACCACCCCTGCGTCCCCGCCAGCGGACCGAGCAGCTCCATCGCCGAGGCGGCCAGCAGCCACCCCCACCACCAGGCGACCGGGGGCTCGACGAACTGGGACGCGATCGCCCAGACCCACAGCAGCACGATGCCGCCCCACAGCACGGACGGTGTCGACGCCGACGCCACGGTCGGGCACGGCACCGGCGAGCAGTGTCGACCACAGCGCCGTGACCAGCCCGAAGCGGCGGAGGAACCCCAGTGCGTCGTCGCGGAGGCGTTCGACGGAGCCGGGGGCGGGAGCGGGATCGGCGACCATGGCCGCAGTGTCGCGCCCCGTCGGGGCGCGGGCCACCACCGGGGACGGGCCGCCACGGTCAGGCCGCGGCGGGCACGGGCGTCGGGGCGGGCCGGTCCATCCCGGTGGCCGCCGCCAGCGCCGCCATCATGCGGTCGTTGTCGGCGGCGACGTCGCCGGTGGTCACGACGGGCGTGCCCCAGGTCACCCGGACGCATCGCCGGGCCCACGGGCGCCAGCGGTGCAACGCCGGTCCGGTGCGGTGGTCGGCCCACCGGATCGCCAGCGGCTGGATCGGCGCCCCGGCCAGGTGGGCCATCCGCACGGCGCCGGAACGGGGCGGACGCAGCGTCGTGCCGGTGTGCGCCCCGCCCTCGGGGGCCAGCCAGATGCGGCCGCCGCCGCGCAGGTGCGCGGCCGCCTCGGCGAAGGCGGGGCGCCGCGGCCCCGTCGGGCCGGCATCGGGGTCCGCCGGACGTGTGGTGACCACGGCGTCGGCGGCCCAGATCCCGATCCGCGCCCCGAGGTGGCGCTGGCGCCGGGCGACGGGGCGCAGGTCGTCGTCGGCGAGCAGCGCGACCACGCCGTCGAGCCAGTGCGGGTGGTTCGAGACGACGACCGCCGGGCCGGTGACGCGGGGCGCGTGGGCGTCGACCTCGAGGTCCAGGACCCGCCCGGCGACCCAGCGGAGCAGGCCACGCACGGCGCGACGGGCCAGCCGGGACGGGGCGGGGCTCGCCAGCGCCGCCCCGACCACCGCCGAGCACGCCCCGGCGAGCAGCACGCCCCGCGGACCGGCGAGCGCGACCAGGGCCGGGGACCCGCCGACGGCCACGGCGCTGGCGCCCTTGAGGATGGCGAAGGCCCGCGCGAACTGGCTGGGGTCGGTCGCGGCGTGCTGCAGCCGGGTCTGCAGGTCGAGGTAGGCGGCGCCGGCCCCGACCCCGAGCAGGGCGAGGCCCGGGATCCACGCCCCGGCCGCGGCGACGAGCAGTCCCGCGGCGGCGACGGCCATGGCCAGGTCGGCGCGGGCACGGCGGAGGTTGGCCAGCGCGAACCCGACGGCCCCGCCACCCAGGACCACCGCGTACAGCGGTGCGGTCGCGGTGCGGTCACCGAGCCAGGCACCCGCGAAGGTCGGCCCGACCGCGAACAGCGCCACGGCCGGGACGACGCCGAGCGCGGCGGCGACGGTGACCCGGCGCCACGACGTGGCGTCGGACGTGGCGGCGGTGGTGCTGGCGACGTCGGCGGGGCGGGAGACGCCGCTGCTCGCCGCCTCGTGGTCCTGGGCGTCGAGCACCAGCCAGCGGCGGTAGGCCACGACCAGCGTCGTGTACCCCGCCAGCGCGACGGTCCAGCCGGCCACCGCGCCGCCGAACGCGACGACCAGCGGACCGACCGGCAGCATCCCGTAGGCGAGCACCGCCGTCGCGGTGTTCAGCGCGGTGAAGGCGGCCGGGGGCACGTGGCGGGAGATCGTCGACTCGCGGGCGGCGGCCTGCATCGCGGCGGCGAACTCGAGGGCGACCAGGCCGGTCACGGCCAGCGGCAGGGAGCGCAGGACGGCCGCACCGAGCAGCGTGGCCACGGCACCGACCCGCAGCAGCTCGTGGCGTCGCAGCGTGGTGCGCAGGTCCGCCCCGTCGACCCGACGGGCGGCGAGGGGGGCGAACAGCACGCCCGGGACGATGCGGACGAGCAGGACCAGCGCGGTGGCCCAGGGACCGCCCCCCAGCAGCCGGTCGACGGTGACGACCAGGGTGGCGAACAGGGTCCAGTCGGCCAGCGACCCGATCAGGGCGGTGGCGGTGACGACACGGGCGACGGGATGACGGAGCAGGGCGGGCACGGCGGGCCTCCTCGATTGAGGAGATCCTCCGCCGCGGGGGACGCGATGGCGTCAGGGATGCCCCGGACGCGGTCGATGCCGGTGGGCTACGACTGGCTGCCCACGGTCGGGGCGAACAGCACGGCGTGCTGGGTGGCGGTGCTGGGGTCGAGCTCGCGGGCCACCCCGAGCCAGGCCCGGACCACCTGCGGGGTGGCGAGCCACAGCCAGGTGGCGGCGGTGGCCAGCAGCAGGACGATGGCGATGGCGTCGATCATGGTGTGCCCCCACGAGTCGCGTACCGAGTGGTGTTCGACATGTCGGCAGCGCAGTCCTCCCGGCACAGTGGACGTCCGGCCCCCGAGCGGGGGCCGGACGTCGAGGTGCGCGGTTCGGCCGCGGGGCCGGACCGGTCAGGTGGCGGGGGTGTGGCGGTCGCGACGGCCCGCCTGGCGGTAGGCCCAGGCCAGCATGGCCAGCCCCGCGGCGAAGACGGTCAGGGTGACCGCGACCTCGCCGCTGAACAGCGACCAGATGACCTTCACGCCCGTGGCGAGGGCGCCGACGGTGCCCACCACGACCAGGAAGACGTCGTCGAGCACGATGCCGGCGATCAGGTAGCCGAGCACGACGAGCAGGGCCAGGACGGCGCCCATCGGCAGCTCCAGCACGTTGAGCTCCATCGCGGCGTAGCCGATCAGTGCCGACCCACCGATGCGGGCGACGTGGGCGGGGCGCCCGCTCAGGACCCGGCCGAGGCCGAGCCACGCGACGGCGATGGCGAGGTGGGCCAGGGCGACCACGAGGAACGCGTCGGTGGCGACGGTCGGGTCGACCAGCCCGGCCAGCGGACGGACGAGCTCGGGCAGCAGGGACGCCTCGAAGCGGTCGGCCAGGGCGGTGCCGATGGGGCCGGCGGCGAACACGGCAGCGGCCACCGTGGCCACCTGGCTCAGGACGGCGTCGGGGCGGCGGCGCCACAGCGCGGCGGCGTGTGCCACGCCGGCGGTCCCGGCCAGGGCGATGGCGATGCGGGCGGTCTCCGGCATCGCGGTGACCAGGGCGACGTGCACGGCCGCGACGAGCACGGCGGTGCCGGTGGCCCACACCAGCGGGACGAGGGCGGTGAAGGTGCGGCGCCCCGACTGGTCGGCCCACAGCCCGGCGACCGTCAGGGCCGCCGATGCCGCGGCCAGCGCGACGGCCTGCCCGTAGGCGTCCAGCAGCTGCCAGGACGACGACACCCAGCCGGCCAGGGCCAGCAGGACCAGGCCGGCGCCGATCGTGGCGACGACCTCCGGCAGCCGGTCACGCCACGGACGACGCGGTGGTCGTGCGGTGCGGGGCGCGCCCAGCGGCGGGCCGGTCGGCGGCGGCGGGGGCGGCGGGTCGTGCGGTGCGGCCGCGGCCTGCGGGTCCGCGGTGGGATCGATCGGTGCGGGGCCCCGCCGCGATGGCTGGGCCTCGGTCGGGTCAGTGGGGGCGGGGGCGTTCACGGTGGTTGACCTCGCGTCTCGGTGACGAGACCACCATCGCCCGAGGACGGCCACGGATCGTCAGGGATGCCCCGGACGTCCCCGATCCGGTTCAGGCCGAGTCGAACCCGCGGTCGATCGCCCACCGCGCCGCCTCGTGGCGGTTGGTCAGCTGCAGCTTGCGCAGGATGTTGCGGACGTGGGTCTCGACCGTCTTCTCGGCCACGTGCAGCTGCTCACCGATCCGGCGGTAGGGGTGACCGCGGGCGAGGAGCCGCAGCACCTCGCGCTCCCGGTCGGTCAGCGCCTCCCACTCCGGGTCCTCGATGGCGTCCGACAGGTCGAGCTCGAGCAGGTGGCCGGCGAGCTCGGCCGAGAACACCGGCTCGCCGTCGTGGGTGGCCCGGATCGCCGCGACGATCTCGTCGACGGGAGCGGTCTTGAGCAGGTAGCCGGACGCCCCGGCCACGACCGTGCGGACCACGTCGTCGCGTTCGTCGGAGGCCGACACGGCAAGCGTCGGCGGGGCGTCCTCGCCGAGCGCGGCCAGGACCGCCGGCGCCCCGCCGCCGGGCAGGCGCACGTCCAGCACCAGGACGTCGGGGCGGTGCTGGCGGACGGCGGCCACCGCCTCGTCGACGGTGGCGGCCTCGCCCACGACCTCGACCCGGCGGGCCACCAGCTCGGCGCGCAGGCCGGATCGGACGACCTCGTGGTCGTCGACCACCACGACCCGCAGGGGCGGGCCCACCGCTCGGGCGCGTTCCACCCGGCACCTCCTCGTTCGTCCGCAGGGTGCCACGTCGGTCGGCCGGCCCGCGCACGATCCGGGTCGCGCGGCGGGCCGCGAGCAGGCATCGTGGGGGTCCACCCCCCGACCCGAGGCCCACCGGTGACCCCGACGACCGCCGATGCGCACCACGAGCTCGTGGCCGAGGCCATCGCCTGGCTCGACGAGCACGCGGGCTCCCAGCCCACGCTGGAGCAGCTCGCGGCCCACGTGGGGATGAGCCCCGGGCACCTGCAGCGGGTGTTCACCCGCTGGGCCGGCGTGTCCCCCAAGCAGTACGTGCAGGCCCTGACCGCGGCCACCGCGGGGCGCCTGCTGGTCGAGGACCAGCTGCCCGTCCTCGACGCGGCCCACGTCAGCGGGCTGTCGTCGCCGGGGCGGCTGCACGACCTGATGGTGACCGTCCACGCGGTGACCCCGGGGCAGGCCCGACGGCGGGGCGAGGGCATGACGATCCGCACCGGGATCCACCCCACCCCGTTCGGCCCGGTGCTGGTCGGGACCACCGAGCGGGGCGTGTGCCACCTCGCCTTCGTGGACGACCCGGACGAGGCTGCTGCGGACCTGCGCGACCGCTGGCCCGCGGCCACGTTGGTCGAGGACCCCGACGCGACCGCCGAGGTGGCGGCGCGGGTGTTCGGCGAGACGGAGGAGGACGCCCCGCTTGCCGTGCTCGTCAGCGGCACGAACCTCCAGGTGCAGGTGTGGCAGGCGCTGCTGGCGCTGCCCGAGGGCACCACCACGTCGTACGGGGCGCTGGCGCGTGCGATCGGCCGCCCTGAGGCGGCCCGGGCCGTCGCCAGCGCGGTGGGGGCGAACCGCCTCGCCGTGCTCGTGCCGTGCCACCGGGTGCTGCGGTCGAGCGGGGCGCTGTCCGGCTACCGGTGGGGCGTCGCGCGCAAGCGCCGGCTGCTGGCGCTGGAGGCCGCCCGGCACGACGGGCAGGTCACCCCGACGCGGCGGCCGGCGGCTCCGCGAGCATCGTGACCAGGTCCTCCCGGGCGCGGGCGACCCGCGACCGGATCGTGCCGATCGGGACCTCGAGGGCCTCGGCCGCCTCGGCGTAGGACAGGCCGAGCTGCTGGGTCAGCACGAACGCGGCGCGCCGGTCGCGGTCCAGCGCGTCGACCAGCGCCTGCAGGTCGTGGGTGTCGCTGGGGTCGGGCACCTCGACCTCCGGCGGCTCGTCGGTCAGGCGCTCCCACGGACGCCGGCGCTGGCGCCGGCGGATCTCGTCGGCGCAGGTCCGCCGCGCGATCGACAGCAGCCAGGTGCGTGCGGAGGCGTCGGCGCGGAAGCGGTGGACCGACCCCATCGCGCGCACGTAGGTCTCCTGGGTGAGGTCGTCCGCGGCACCGCGATCGACCAGGTGCGCGCAGAACCGCCACACGTCGGCCTGCGTCCGCTGCACGAAGGCATGCAGGGACTGCCGGTCACCCTCGCCGGCGCGGAGCAGGAGGTGCGTCAGCTCGTCCACCGGTCCCAGCGTACGGCCGGGACGGGGTGTGCGGTCACTGCGCGCCGCGCGGGGCCGTGGAACCACCCGCCCGGCCCACACGACCTCCTGCCCGAGCCGACGACAGGCCAGCCCATGTCCGCCACCTGCGAGTCCGTCCGCGACGCGCTGTCCGCGCGCGCGGACGGCGAGCCGACCGGTCTGGCCCCGGCCGAGCTCGACGATCACCTGGCGGCCTGCGGGGCGTGCGCGGCCTTCGCGACCGCGCTGGGCGACCTCGCGCGCCGCACCCGGGTCGCCCCGGCCGAGGCGGTCCCCGACCTGACCGCGTCCATCCTCGCCGCCGTGGACACCCCCGACACGGCGCGTGCCCGGGCGCGGTACGGGCAGGTGCGGGGCGTGCTGGCCCTCGCCGGGGTCCTCCAGCTCGTCCTCGCCGGCCCGGCGCTGCTGGCCGTCGGGGCGCTGGCCACCCACGTGACCCGTGAGGTCGGGATCTTCGAGGTGGCGCTGGGGATCGGCTTCCTCGTCGCGGCCCGGCGCCCCGCCCGGGCCGGCGGCCTGCTGCCCGTCGCCGCCGTGGTCGCCGGGCTCATCGTCCTGACGTCGCTGGGTGACCTGCTGGCCGGCTCCACCACGCTGCTGCGCGAGACCACCCACCTGCTCGAGATCGGCGGCACGGCCCTGCTGTGGACGCTCGACCGCCACCAGGGGCGGGCCAGCCTGCGCCCCGCGGCCGCATGACCCGCACCGCGCACCCGTCTGACGGCCGCCCTGCTGGGTGGCCTGCTGGCGCTGTGCGTGCTCGTGCTGGCCGCCCCGTCGGCCCACGCCCACGCCTCGCTGGAGGAGTCCACGCCCTTCGACGGCCAGACCGTCGAGCAGGCCCCCGAGCAGGTGTCGTGGACCTTCAACGAGGAGGTGACCTCGACCACGGGCGCGCTGCGGATCTTCGACGCCGCCGGGGAGCGCGTGGACACCGGCGAGCAGACCCACCCCGCCCCGGAACAGCTGACCGTGGCGCTGCGCGACGACGTCGGCGACGGCAGCTACGTGGCGACCTACCGCGTCACCTCGGCCGACGGCCACGTGATCCGCGGTGCGTTCACGTTCCAGGTCGGCGACGGGGCCACGGTCGACGATGCCACCCTGGCGGCCATCTTCGCCGGTGGCGGGGACACCGTCGTCGCGGTGGTCGGCGGCGTCGCACGGGCGGTGGGCTACCTCGGGGCGCTGGTGCTCGGCGGGGCGCTGCTGTGGTCGATCGTCGTCGCCCGCGGCGGCCGGGAGGACGAACGGCACCCGGGGCGACCGCTGGGCCCGGCGCGGGGCGATCGCCGCGGCCGTGGCCGCCGTGGTCGTCGTGCCCGTCCAGGCCATGCTGACCTCCGGCCTCGGCCTCGAGGCGCTGACCACCGGGCGGGTGCTGACCGAGACGCTCGGGTCGTCGGTGGGGATCGGGGCGCTGGCGCGGCTCGGAGCCGCGGTGCTCGTCCTGGTGCTGTTGCGGGGCGGGGACCGCACCCGTGACCTCGCCGGCCTTGCCGGTCTGGTGCTGCTGGGCACGTTCCTGGTCGACGGGCACACCCGCACGGTCGACCCGGCGTGGGTGATGGTGCTCGGCGACGCGGTGCACCTGCTGGCCGGCGCGGCATGGCTCGGCGGCCTCGTCGTGCTGGCCGGCGTGGTCCGCACGCGCCGGCGCGAGGACGACCCGGTGGGCGCGGCCGACGTCGTGGCCCGGTACTCGCGCGTGGCGACCTGGTCGCTGGTGGCCGTGACGCTCGCGGGCTCGGCGATGTCGTGGGCGCTGGTCCGCCAGCCCCGCGCGCTGGTCGGCACCGAGTTCGGGTGGACCCTGCTGGTCAAGGTCGCGCTGGTCGCCGTCGTCATTCTCGTGGGCGCCTACAACAACCGCCGGCTCGTGCCCGCCATCACTGCGGCCGCCGCCCCCGCCGGCGGGGCGGTCGACACCACCGAGGACGACGCCCCGGCCACGCCCGACCTCGACCGCCGCGCCCGCATCGGGTCGCTGGCCTGGCACCGGCTCGGGCGCACCGTGCGCTTCGAGGTCGGCGTGCTCGTGGCCGTGCTCGGTGTGACCGCGTTCCTGGTCAACCTCCGTCCCGCCGCCGAGGAGGCCGGCATCACCGGCGCCTTCGACACGCTGGTGGCCATCCCCGACACCGACATGCAGCTCAACCTCGTGGTCGACCCCAACCGGGTCGGCCGCAACGAGATCCACCTCTACGTCCTCGACGACACCGGCCGGCCCGTCAGCGACCTCGACTCCGTGCAGCTCGAGCTGACCCAGCCCGCCCGCGACATCGGACCGATCGTGCGCGAGCCCTACGTCGCCGGGCCGGGGCACTGGCAGCTCGACGGCCGGGACCTCGGGGTGCCCGGCGAGTGGGTCATCACGCTGGTCGTCGGCCTCGACCGGTTCACCGAGCAACGCGTCGAGGTCCCCGTCGTCGTCAACCCCTGACCGCCCGCTCCGTCCCTCCCACCCCGCACCAGGAGACCCGTCCATGCGCCCGACTCGTGTCGCCGCGGCCACCGCTGCGCTGCTCGTCCTGCCCGCCACCGCCGCCTGGGCCCACCCCAGCTTCAACCCGAACGCCGTGCCGGTCGGCGAGCCGGTCGAGACCACGCTGGTGGTCCCGCACGGCTGCTCCACCGGCGACAGCGTCATGCCCGCGGAGGGCGAGGCCGTCGCCACGACCCGGTTCGACGTGCAGCTCGTCGACGGCGTGACGATCGAACCGCACACGATCAACGGCTGGAACGCCGAGAACGACGGGGAGGCGATCGTCTGGACGGCGGACGGTGGGGCGACGACCGACCCCATCGAGTTCCCGGTCACGTTGACCGTCGAGCAGGGCTCGCCGGGTGACGAGCTGCACCTGGCGGCCTACCAGGAGTGCGAGGACGGCTCCTCGTACCGGTGGACCGAGGACAGCGACAGCACGCCCGCCATCCTGCTGGAGCTGACCGAGGGCGAGACCGGCACCGTGGACCACCACGAGGACGGCGAGGAGCACGAGCACGCGTCCGAGCCGGCCACGGCGACCGAGGCGTCCTCGCCCGAGCCCACCCAGGAGATGACCGCGATGGACGACGCCACCGTCGTCCGAGACCGCGACCGAGCAGGTGACGGCCCTGGACGCGGACGCCGCCGCCCAGGAGGGCGAGGACCCGTCGAACACCGGGATGGTGGTGACCGTGATCGTGCTGGCGCTGCTGGCCATCGGCGGCGCGGCCGTGGCCGTGCGGAAGCGGTCGGCATGACGGCGCGGCGCCGACTCCTGGTCCGGGGCAGCCTGCTCGGCCTGCTGCTCGTCGCCGTGCTCGCAGGCCCGGCGGCTGCCGACGCGCCGGGCCCCACCAACTACCGGGCGGAGGTCACCGGCCTCGACCCCGACGTCGAGGGCGTCCACGCCGCCGTGCTCGGCGGGGACTCGTTCCTGCAGCTGGTCGTCGACCCCGGCCACGAGGCGGTCGTGCGCGGGTACGACGGCGAGGAGCTGTACCTGCGCTACGACGCCGACGGGTCGGTCTACGAGAACCTTCGCTCGGCCACGCACTACCAGAACCAGTCGCGCTACAACCCCAGCGCCGTCCCGCCGCCGGGTGAGGTCGGTGCCGGTGTCCCGCCGGACTGGGAGCTGGTCTCCACCTCCGGCTCGTACGCGTGGCACGACCACCGCATCCACTGGATGTCGCCGACCACGCTGCCGTACCGCGCTGATGCCGAGGGTGGGGCCGCGACCCAGGTCGACCCGTCGCTCGACGAGGCCCAGGCCACGCCGGTCTGGGCGGAGCCGGTCCCGATCACCGTCGACGGCCAGCAGGTCGGCATCGTCGGCCAGCTCACCTACTTCCCCGACGCGTCACCGCTGCCCGCCGTCCTCGCCGCCGTGCTGGCCCTTGCCGGCGTCGTGGCACTGGGTTGGCGCTCGCCGGCCGCCGGCGTCCTCGTCGGGGCGTTCGGCGGGACCGTGGTCGCGCTGGTCGTGGGTGTCCCGCAGGTCGTGGGTCTGGCGCCCGGTGTCGTGGGCCAGCCCCTGCAGGTCGCGGTGCCGCTCATCGCGCTGCTGGTGGCCGGTGCCGGCCTCTCGGTGCGGTCGCGCTCAGCCTTCGCTCTGGCGGTCGCCGGCGCCTCCGGGCTGGTGCTGCTGGGCTGGTGCGTGACGAACCTCGGGGCGCTGACCGCCCCCATCGTCCCGCCCGGGACGCTGCCCGACGGACTCGTGCGCGTCGCCATCGGCATGGTCGCCGGTGCCGGCCTCGGTGCCATGGTGGTGGGGGTACGTGACCTGCTCGGCGGCGACGCACTCGCGCTCGACCCGGGGCCGGCCTCCGAGCCGGCCTGAGCCCGCCGACGCCACCCCCGCCAACGAACGCTGCCTCTGGCCCGCGAGCCCGAGGTCAGCTGGCGGTCTCGGTCGGCGTCGGCGAGGGCGGCGGTGGCGTGGGGCTGGGCGTGGGCGACGGCTCCTGCGTGGGCGTCGGCGAGGGCTCCTCGGTCTCCTCCGGACCGCGCGAGACCACCAGGGTGACCTCGGAGCCCACCTTGACCTCGGTGCTCGCCGGGGGGTCCTGGTCGGCGACGACACCGGGGTCCACGGTGTCGTTGAACTCCTGCACGACCAGCACCTCGAGGCCGAGGTCCTTCAGTGTCAGCCGCGCTTCGGCCTCGGTCTGGAACCTCACCGAGGGGATCCGCACGACCTCCTCGCCGGCGCTGATCTGCAGGTCGACCCGGGTCTGTGCACCCACGCGGGTGCCGGGCGAGGGGGTGGATCCGATCACGGTCCCGACCGGTGCCTCGTCGTCGAACACCTTCGTGCGTTCGCCCGGGATGAGGTCGGCCTGGCGCAGGGCGGCGACGGCCTCGGCCTCCTCGAGGCCGACGATCTCGGGGATCGTCACCTCGGGTGGCCCCGACGACAGCCACAGTTGCACGGTCGCGCCCTCGGGCACGTCGGTGCCGGCGGCGGGGGACTGGCGGGTGACCTGCCCTTCGGGAACGTCCGCGCTGGCCTCGAGGTCGGTCACGCTGCCCCGCAGGCCGAACAGCTCGAGCTGCTGGTTGGCCTCGGCCGCCGACCGACGGGTGACGTCCGGCACGGTGCGGGACGCGCCGCCGTCGTCCCCGAAGCTCTGCAGCAGCAGGAACACGGCCAGGGCCGCCGCCAGCACCGAGCCGACGCCGAGCAGCGTGTAGCCGAGAGCTCGACGGCGACGCTGGGTGCGGACCCCCGTCGTGCTCGTCGGATCGACCGGGTCGAGCAGGGCGGTCTCGGTGGCTCGCAGCACGGCCGGGGCGGCCACGTCGCCGCCCGACAGGGCACGCAGCAGGTCCTCACGCAGCTCGGCCGCCGACTGGTAGCGGTTGGCCGGGTTCTTGGCCATGGCGCGCACGCAGATGGCCTCGGCAGGCGTGGACAGGCCGGGGTTGAGGTCGCGGGGCGGGCGCGCGAGCTCCTGCACGTGCTGGTAGGCGACGGTGACGGCGGTGTCGCCCTGGAAGGGCTGCTGGCCGGTCAGCAGCTCGTACAGGACCACGCCGAGGGCGTAGACGTCCGAACGCGCGTCGACGGGGCGTCCCTGGGCCTGCTCGGGCGACAGGTAGGCGGCGGTACCGAGCACCGCGGCGGTCTGCGTGACGTTGCTGTCGGAGTCGATGGCCCGGGCGATCCCGAAGTCGGTGACCTTCACGGTCCCGTCGTCGGCCATGAGGATGTTGCCGGGCTTGATGTCGCGGTGGACCAGGCCCCGGTCGTGGGCGTACTGCAGGGCCGAGCACACGTCGGCACAGACCTCCAGCGCCCGCTGCTCGGTCAGGCCACCGGCCTTGATCGTCTCCTGCAGGGAGCGGCCGTGGACCATCTCCATCACGATGAAGCGCAGGTCGGTCTCCTGGTCCAACCCGGTGTCCAGCACCGTCACGACGTTCGGGTGGTTGAGCCCGGCGGCGCGCCGGCCCTCCTCCGTGAAACGCTCCTGGAAGGACTCGTCGTCGTTGAAGCGGGGCAGCAGGACCTTGATCGCGACCTGCCGGTCGAGGTTCGCGTCGTAGGCCGCGTACACCTCGGCCATGCCGCCGCGTCCGAGCAGGCGGTCCAGGTGGAACCGTCCACCGAGCACCCGGTCGTTCACGTGCGCCTCCTGAAGGTCTGCTGCGGGGCACATGATGGCGCAGGACGGTGACGAGACACGACACCGGCGGTCGTCGGGGTGGGGCAGGTCACGACAGCGCGGCCTGCATCACGGCCCGGGCGATCGGTGCCGCGACCGCCCCGCCACCCTGCCCGCCGGCGTCGGGGACGACGACGGCCACGGCGACCTGGTCCTCGGCGAAGCCGACGAACCACGCCGTGGCGGTGTCGTCGTTGGGGTTCTCGGCCGTGCCGGTCTTGCCACCGACGGTCACGCCCTCGATCTGGGCGTTGGTGCCGGTCCCGCCCTCGACCACCGACACCATCATCTCGCGCAGCTGTTCTGCGGTGCGTTCGCTCATGGCGCGCGCGTCGCCGCCGTCGTTCTTCCACAGCTCCTGGCCGCTGTCCCGCAGGGTGCGCGACGCTGGGTCCAGCACCTCCTGCACCACGTGCGGGGCGACCATCTGGCCGTCGTTGACGATGGCCGAGACCACCAGGGCGGCATGCATCGGGGTCCACCGGACGTCGCGCTGGCCGATGGACGACTGCGCCAGGGCCGGCGGGTCGAGGTCCCCCGAGAAGTGGGAGGGCTCGACGGGCAGCTCGTAGGGGACCTCGCGGTTGAACCCGAGCCGGGTGGCCATGTCGCCCAGCGTCTCGGCGCCGAGCCGGACGCCGAGCTCGGCGAAGGCGGTGTTGCACGACACGCGCAGGGCGTCGAGCAGCGAGATCGTCGGCGCTCCGTCGGCGCACGGGCCCGGGGAGAAGTTCGGGATCGCCCGGTTGGTCTGCGGCGGGGTGTAGGAGGCGCGGTTCTCGAGGGCGGTGGAGGGTTGCAGGCCCTGCTCGAGCGCGGCTGCGGCGACCACGAGCTTGAAGGTCGACCCGGGCGGGTAGAAGCCCCGGTTGACCCGGTCGAGCAGCGGCTGCGACGGGTCGTCCTGCAATGCCCGCCACGACTCGAGGATGGCGTTGGCGTCGTGGCTGGACAGCTCGTTGGGGTCGTAGGTCGGGTTGGAGTAGCTGGCCAGGACCGCGCCGGACCGCGGGTCCAGTGCCACCACGGCCCCGGTGCGGTCACCGAGGGCGTCGCGCGCCGCGGCCTGCACCTTGGCCTCGACGGTCAACCGGACCGTGTTGCCCTTCTCGTCGCGCCCGATCAGCAGCTCGGTGAGGTTCTCGGCGAGCGCGGTCGTGGAGGCGCCGGTGAGGGTCTCGTTGAGGGTGCGTTCGAGTCCCGCGCGGCCGAGGACGAAGGAGTAGAAGCCGGTCAGGTGCGCGTACGTGGCCGGTTCGAGGTAGCGGCGCAGGTACGTCAGCTCGTCGTCGGTCTCCTCGGACCGGGCGATCTCGGTCTCGCCGACGAGGATCTCGCCCCGCTCGATCTCGTACTCGCGTTCGAGCAGGCGGCGGTTGGCGGGGTTGTTGACCAGGTCCTTGCCCCGCACGAGCTGGATCACGTTGAGGTTGATGAACAGGACCCCGAACAGCACGAGCATGATCGTGGCCACGCGACGGATCTGGTGGCTCACACCGCACCCCCCGCCTTCGCGCCGGAGGCGGCCACGGGGCGACGGGCACGGCGGCTCTCGTCCGACACGCGCAGCAGCAGCGCGATGATCACGTAGTTGGCCACCAACGACGAGCCGCCGTAGGAGACGAACGGCAGCGTGATGCCCGTGAACGGCACCACGCGGGTGATGCCGCCGATGATCACGAACACCTGCAGGCCGAGCACGGTCGTCAGCCCGGCCGCCAGCAGCGTCCCGACCTCGTCGGTGGCCGTCAGCGCGATGCGGTAGCCCCGGACGACGATCACCAGGAAGGTCACGAGCACGGCCGTCGCCCCGAGCAGGCCCAGCTCCTCACCGAGGACCGCGAAGATGGCGTCGGTCGCGGCGAAGGGGATGTCGTCGGGGCGGCCGAGTCCCAGGCCGGTGCCGGTCATCCCGCCGGTCCCGAGCGCGAAGGTCGACTGGGCGATCTGGAAGCCCGCGTCGTTGAGGCGGCTCCAGGGATCGAGCCAGATCGCGACGCGCTGCTGCACGTGCGTGAACTGCCACCACGCCAGCACCGCCCCGACCGAGAACGCCGCGCCGCCGATGAGGGGGTAGGCGAGCCGGCCGGTCGCGACGTACAGCATCGTCACGGCCACGCCGAAGAACAGCAGCCCGGAGCCGAGGTCGCGCTGGAACACCACGATGCCGAGGGCGATGCCCGCCGCCCCGAGCACGGGCCCGAGGTGGCGCGGTTCCGGCAGCATCAGCGGGCCGTACCGATGGGTCGCGATCGACAGCAGCGCGCGCTTGCGTTCCAGGTAGCCGGCGAGGAAGACCACCAGGCCGATCTTGGCCGCCTCGCCGGGCTGGAACCCGACGGGCCCGACGCGGACCCACAGCTGCGCCCCGTTGATGCGCTGCCCGAGGACCGGCACCAGGGGCAGCAGGAGCAGCACGATGGTGAGCAGCCCGATGGTGTAGTGGTACCGGGTCAGGCTGCGGGCGGACCGCACGACCAGCAGCGTGATCGCGAACGCGACCAGGCCCACGAAGGTCCACGTGACCTGGGCGGGGGCGACCTGGTTGGTCGGGTTGGCGAAGTCGATCCGTCGGATGAGCACCAGCCCGAGCCCGTTGAGCAGGAAGGCGGCGGGCAGGATGATGGGGTCGGCGTCCGGGGCGGTGCGGCGAACGAGCAGGTGGGCCGCGGCGGCGGCGACCGCCATCGACAGCCCGTAGGTCCAGGTGCCGGCGGGAATGTTCGGGGACTGGGACCAGCCGAGGATCGTGTAGGCGGCCATCGCCAGCAGGACGGCACCGGTCAGCAGCCGCCGTTCGGCGGAGGCGGCGGACGTGTCGGGGAGCAGCTGGTCGCTCACGGTTGCTCGTCGGAGCTGTACCGGCGGTAGTTGTCGACCAGCGTGGCGGCGTCCGTGGCGCTGGTGGCCGACACGCCCTCCTCGAGGTCCCGGACGACGCGGTCGGGCAGGTCCTCGGTGGTCAGGGTGGTCTCGTCGTAGGGCCAGGACAGCTCGAACGGGCCGATGCTGCTGGGCACGCCCTGGTAGATGACGACCTGCTCGCCGTCGAGCCCGACGTAGTAGGAGCGCGACAGGACCCAGCGGCCACCCGCGACCACGGCTCCGACCAGCAGCCCGACGACCACGATGATCGCCGCGACGCGCTGGCCCCGGGTCACCGAGCCGCGTTCGCCGCCGCCGTCGGCGTCGGGGCCCCCGCGCCGTCCGCCGAGGTCGCCGAGGCGACCCAGCCGCGACGCCCAGTCGCCGCCCTCGGCGTCGTCGGAGCGGCTCTTGACGATCAGCGGGGCGTTGGTGGCCGCACGGGGCGCCGGGGCGGTCGCCAGCTCCTCGAACGCGAGCACGACGACGGTGACGTTGTCCGGACCGCCGGCGGCGTTGGCCGCGTCGACCATCCGTGCGGCGACGTCGTCGACCCGCGACTCGGTGTCCACGTTGGGCGAGTCGATGGCCTCGAGCATGTCGGCGATGGCGTCGTCCCCGACCGGCCCGGTCAGCCCGTCGGAGCACAGGACCATGACGTCGCCCGGCATCAGGTCCAGCGACATCGCGTCCACGTCGACGTCGGACTCGACCCCGATCGCCCGGGTGATGACCGAGCGCTGCGGGTGGCGGGCGGCCTCTTCGCGGGTCAGCCGGCCCTCGTCGATCATCCGCTGGACCAGGGTGTGGTCGGTCGTGAGCTGGCTGAAGGTGCGGTCGCGGAACAGGTAGGCGCGGGAGTCGCCGACGTGGGCGATGTGGGCCCGACGACCCTCGACCATGACGGCGGTGAGGGTCGTGCCCATCCCCTGGAACTGGGGGTCGTCGGCGGCCTTGGTCACGACGGCCTTGTTGGCATCCAGGAGCGCCGAGCGCAGGGCCGCGCGGGCCTCCGAGGCGTCCGAGTAGACGTGGCCATCGAGCTCGGCGATGGGTTCGAGCGCCGTGGACGACGCGACCTCGCCCGCGAGGTGGCCGCCCATGCCGTCGGCCACCGCGAACACCGAATCGCCGACGTGGTAGGCGTCCTCGTTCGCCTCGCGCACCCGACCGACGTCGGTGTGCCCACTGGCGTGGACGCGCATCATCGCCGGACCTCGATACGCGTCTTGCCGATGCGCAGGTGGTCCCCGGCGGCCAGTGCCGTCGGCTGGGTGACCTTGGCGCCGTTGAGGAAGGTGCCGTTGGTCGAGCCGAGGTCGCGCACCACCCACCCGTCGTCCAGCGGCATCACCTGGGCGTGCTCGTCGGAGACGTACACGTCGTCGACGACCACCGAGGCGACCGTGGAGCGGCCGAGGGTCACGGCCGCCCCGTTGAGGGCGACGACCTCCGGCTGGCCGGTCGGGTGGTGGACGACGAGCTCGCGCGGATGGCGGCGCACCTTCCGTTGGTCGCTGGACGACGCCACGGGCTGGCGCGTCCGGGGCTGCTTGCGTCGCGTCGGACCGTAGAGGTCGGCGGCGATCACGCGCACGACCCGAAGCAGGAACAGGTACAGACCAGCCAGCAGCACCAGCTTGAACAGGGTGAGCAGACCGATCGGCATTCAGGCGACCGTTCGGAAGGTGACGACGACGTCACCGAGTTCGATGCTGTCCCCGTCCGCGAGTGGGTGCTCCGCGGCCGACTGACCATTGACCCGGGTGCCGTTGGTCGAGCCCAGGTCGAGCACCCACCACTGATCGCCGCGTCGCACCACCGCGGCGTGCTGCCGCGACACGGTGGAGTCGTCGAGGTGCAGGTCGCAGTCGGGCAGGCGACCGATCGTGTGGCGGGACGCGCGCAGGGCGACGTGTTCGCCCTCGGGGCCGATCAGCGTCGGCGTCCCCCGGACGCCGGGCATGACGGTGGTTGCCGCGCCGACGTCACCGGACGCGACGTGTCCGCCGTCGTCGGGTGCCGACGGGGCGGGGGCGGAGGGAGCGGGGCGGGGCGAGGCCGGCGGTGGGCGCGGGCCGGCCTCGACCCGGCCGCTGATGTCGTACTGGCCGGGGCGGACGGCCCCGGTCTGCACCTCGACGCGGGCGGGGCCGCGCAGGAGCCAGTCCCGTTCGGTGGCGGTGCGTTCCACCACGCCGGCGAGCTCGGTGCCGAGCTGGTCGCCGTAGGTGGCCAGGCGTTCCTGGTCGCGCTCGGAGATGGCCACGCGGTAGCGGTTGGGCACCACGACGCCGTCCTCGGCGACGTGGCGGTTGTCCTCGGCGTAGCGCTGGACGGCCTTGGCCAGCTCGATCGGCTGCAGTCCGGACCGGAATGCGCGCGCGAAGAACCCCTCGACCGCCCCCTCGAGGCGGCGTTCGAAGTCCTGGAGCACGCCCATGGCATCCTCAGCCGCGGCTCGCTGGCACACGACGGCCGCGTCCGCATCGCGGCCGTCACATTCTCGCCCGAAGCGTATGCCCGGGATCGGCCCGGTGTGTCCGATCGGTCGTCCGGGCACCGCCGTCGCGTTGCCGCTCGGGCCAGCCGTTCGGTACCGTTCGCGCTCCACTCGGGCGAGTGGCGGAATTGGCAGACGCGCACGGTTCAGGTCCGTGTCCTCGTAAGAGGGTGGAGGTTCAAGTCCTCTCTCGCCCAC
>CAWCLK010000039.1:0-39082 GCA_963796225.1 uncultured bacterium | reverse complement strand
GAGCACCGGACCGGACGACCTGCCCGTACACCTGCGCGTACGCCCCGGCGACGCGCGCCCGTTCCCGTTCGCGGGCGGCCACGCTGGCCGGTGCCGGTGGCCCGACCTCCACGGCCTCGTGCACGGCACGGCGCAGGCTCGCGGTGTCCCAGGCCCCCGGGCCTCGTCGGCCCGGAACAGGTGGTGGGCGCCCTGGTCGGCATACCCACCGACCGCCGGGGCGAGCACGGCCGTCCCGAGGTCGCGGCACAGCTCCAGCAACCCCGAGTGGGTCCCGAAGGCGTATGGCAGCGCGAAGCCGTCGACGTGCTCGACCAGGTCCTCCAGGGCCGAGTGGGACAGGTACGAGTGGACACGCAGGTCGACCAGCCCGTCGTCGCCGAGGTCGCAGGCCAGGGCGACGAGGTCCGGGTCGTGGTTGGCGCCCCGGGGCGAGACCACGTCGTGGTGCAGGTGGACCTCGAGGTCGAGGTCGTCCCGCTCCGCGCGCCACGTTGGGCCTGTTGTGGCCAGGAACGGGGCGCCGACCATGTTCGGGCGCAACGACTTGAAGTGCAGCCGCCAGCCGGTAGCGGCCGTCGGGCCGCCCGGGCCCCACGGCGTCGATCCGATCCAGCTCGGCGACGTGCGGGTGCGGCAGCACCACCGCGGCCCGGCCCCAGCGGCGGCGGACCTGGCGGCGGCGGACGGCGTGAGCGTGACGAGCGCGTCCGCGGCCGGCACCAGCACGTCGAGGCCCGCGTCGTGCAGGTCCGGGGCCGCGTGGTTCGGGTTGCGCAGGTCGTGCACGGTGAAGACCAACGGGACGCCACGACGGCGCAGGACGCGCACGTAGTCCCGCCAGCTGGTCAGGGTCGTAGTACTCGAACCCGAAGTGGACGTGCAGCAGGTCCGGGCGGTCGGCCGGCGGGGGCGTCCCACCAGTCCGGATCGAGGAAGCAGGGCGTGCGGTGGTCGTCGCCCGACGGGTCGCGTAGGCGCTCGACGGCCGGATGCGCGAGGCGGCGGACGTAGACGTGGGTCGCCGGGACCGAGGCGACCCGAAACGCCAGGAGAGGACGCTGGCGGTGGACATGGCGGACAGACTGCCGGCCCGCCGCGGCCCCGAGCACGTCCGAAGGTCGGCGCCGCCCCCGTCCGCAGACAGGGTCGGCTGGCAAGGCGCATGGCCCATCGAAGGCATGGCGGCGACCTCGGGGGCGCACCCTCGTCCGAACCCGCGATCGATCCCTGGGATCACGTCCAGCCCCGCCACGCCCCGTTCCTGGCGTCGGTCCCCCACCGCCCGTCCGAGCGCTCGTGCGCATCGGAATCGTCGCCTCGTCCCGGCACCCGGTCCGGGAGCCCTTCGCGGGTGGGCTCGAGCGGCACACCCACGTCCTGGCCACCGCGCTGCGTGCCCGCGGCCACGAGGTCGTGGTCTTCGCCTCCGGGGACTCGGACCCTGAGCTCGGGGTCGAGCCGATCTGCCCGCACGCCAGTGGCCTGGACCTCAGCACGGCGGCGACCGAGGACCCGTCGATGCTGGCGCGCCGCTTCATGGAGGACCACCACGCCTACCTCCACCTCATGCTGCGACTCGCCGAACGCGACGACCTCGACATCGTCCAGAACAGCTCCCTGCACCACCTGCCCGTGGCCATGGCGCCCACGCTGCCGATGCCGGTGGTCACGACGCTGCACACCCCGCCCATCCCGTGGATCGAGAGCGCGACCACGGCCTCGCCAACCACGACGCCGTGCACCTTCGTCGCCGTGTCCCGGCACACCGCCGACGCGTGGACCCGCGTCCCCGTCTCCCAGGTCGTCCACAACGGCATCGACATGGAGGCCTGGCCGTTCCGCGAGCAGGCCGACGCCGACCTGGCGATCTGGACCGGGCGTCTGGTCCCCGAGAAGGGGCCGCACCTGGCGATCGACGCCGCTCATCGCGCAGGGATGCGCATCCACCTGGCCGGACCGGAGGACTCCGACTACGTCCAGGACGAGGTCGTCCCGCGCATGGCGCCCGGCGACCGGCTGCTGGGCCACCTCGGTCAGGCCGAGCTCGCCGAGGCCGTGGGCCGTGCCGCCGTGCAGCTGTGCACACCGTGCTGGACGAACCCTTCGGGCTCGTGGCCCCCGAGGCGCTGGCCTGCGGCACGCCGGTCGCGGCGTTCGACCGCGGGGCGCTGCCCGAGATCCTCGACGACCGGTGCGGCCGGCTGGCTCCTGCCGGGGACGTCGGGGCGCTGGCCGAGGCCGCGGCCGAGACGCGGGAGCTCGACCGCACCGATGCCCGTCGCCACGCCGAGACGCACTTCACGATCGGGGCGATGGTCGACAGCTACGAGCAGCTCTACACGCAACTGGTCGCCTCGTGAGACGGCACGTCGCCTTCTACGTCCACCACCACGGCCGCGGGCACACCACCCGGACCCGCGCGGTGCTCGACGAGCTCGACGTCCCCGCGACCGTGCTGACCAGCGTGCCGGGCCCACCCGGCACGTTCGGCGACGCCGAGGTCGTGCCGCTGCCCCGCGACGACGAGGCCGCCGAGGCAGGCGTGGCGGTCCCCTGCCCCGCACAGCTGCACTACGCCCCGATCGGCGTGGCGGGACTCCGGGAACGCTCGGCCACGATCACCCGGGTGCTGGCCGAACGCGCCCCGGCCGCCCTCGTCGTCGACGTCTCCGCCGAGGTCGCGCAGCTGGCCCGCCTGGCCGGGACCCCCACGGTCGTCGTGCGCCAGCACGGGGCCCGGTGGGACGCCGCGCACCGGGCGGCCTACGACGGGGCGGTGGGACTGCTCGCCCCCTTCGGTCCCGAGCTCGAGGAGCCCGACGTCCCTGACGACGTCCTCGCCCGCACCGTCCACGTCGGGGGGCTCGGTCGCGTGCCGACGATCGAGGACGGGGCGCGAGAGCGAGCACGCCACGTACTCGGCTGGCGTGCCCACCAGGTCGGCGTCGTGGTCCTCGTCGGGCGGGGGGCGACGGCCCGTCGCCCGAGGACGTGGCCGCGGCGGCCGCAGCCACCCCCGGCACCTGCTGGGCGGTGGTGGGCCCCGTGCGCGCGACCCTCCCCGGGGTGACCACGACCGGCTGGGTCGACGACCCCGCCCCCTACCTCGCGGCGGCGGACGTCGTCGTCGGGGCCGCGGGGCACAACACCGTCATGGAGGTGGCCGGTCTGGGTCGCCCCTTCGTGTGCATCCCCGAGGATCGTCCGTTCGCGGAACAGCACCGCAAGGCGGCACGGCTCGACGCGCTCGACCTCGCCGAGGTCCTGCCCGCCTGGCCCGACGCGGCCATGTGGCCGGGGGTCCTCGACCGCGCCCGTGCGCGTGGTGACGCGCTGTCGCAGGTCGTGGACCCCGCGGCCGCGCGCCGGGCGGCGGACTGGATCACCGACCTCGTCGACCGCCTCACCCGCCCGTGACGCCACTCCCCCGCGTCCTGTCCCACCCCCCGGTCCACGACTACGTGGACCGGCTCCACGGCCATGCCGCCACGCTGGTCCACCGCGACGAGCCCTGGCCCCGCCTGCCCCACCTCCACGATCCGGCGTGGCTGGCCGCCCACGCCGGCGACTGGGACCTCGCGCACCTGCACTTCACCTGGGAGCAGTACCCGCCGGAGGTCCTGCGTGACGTCCTCGCCGGCCATCGGCGCCACGGCACGCCGGTCGTGTGGACGGCCCACGACCTGCGCAACCCGCACCTGCCCGACGTGGGGGTGCAGGATCCCTACCTCGACGCACTGGCCGAGGAGGCCTCCGCCGTGGTCACGCTGACGCGGGGCGCGGCCGCCGCGGTCGAGGAACGCGTCGGCCGCCACGCCCAGGTGATTCCCCACGGACCGCTGGCCCCGCCGGACCGCGCGGCGTCGCTGCGTCGAACCGCCACGGCCGACGGACCGTTCCGGGTGCTGCTGCTGGCAAAGTCGCTGCGGGCCAATCTCGACTGGCGCACGCCGCTGGAGGTCGCCGCACGGTGGGGACCCTCGGACCCCCCGCTGGAGCTGCAGGTCCACCTGCACCCCGACGCGCCCCACGGCGAGGAGGTGGCCCGGCTGGCGTCCAAGTCCTCGACCCGCCTGACCGTCGCCCCGCGGCTGTCCACCCCGGACCTGTGGCAGGCGATCCTGGACGCGGACGCGCTGCTGCTGCCGTACCGCTGGGGCACGCACTCCGGGCTGCTCGAGCTGGCCACGGACCTGGGGACCCCGGTGGTCGCCTCGGACGTCGGGTTCCTCGGCGAGCAGGCCCCGTGCCACCTCGTGGGCACCCGCGGTGAGGCGGTCGACGCCGATTCGCTCCACCGGACCCTGATGGCGCTGGCCCTGGGCCCCCGCCGCCGAAACGCGGTCCCCCTGTCGGCACGCGAGCACGACCTCGCACTGCTGCGGTCGGCGCACGCCACGCTCTACGCGGGGCTGGTGGCCTCGGGACCGCTGCCAGGCAGCGCGGTGCGGCGATGAGCGGAGGCACGTTCCTGCTCGGTCGCCTCGCGCAGCAGCTCGAGGTGCGCGCCGTCGGGTTCCCACGCCACCAGGCCCATGCGGTCGAAGGCCGCGAGCCAGCCCTCCATCGGCCAGCGGCCCCACAGCTCCCGGAACCGCCGGGCGTTGCCGACGATGGACGCGACGTGCTGGACCGGCGGGTCGAAGGTCTCGTGATGCTGGTGGTGCGCCAGCGCCCCGCCCACCCACGCCAGCGGGACACCACGGTCGCGGGCCCGGAACGCCAGGTCGGTGTCCTCGGCGCCGTACCCGCCGTAGCCCTCGTCGAACCCGCCGGCGACCTCGAGCAGGGTGGCACGCCGGGCCGCGAAGGACAGCGACCAGAACAGGTGGTAGGCATCGGTCCGCTGCAGCGCGCCAACGGCCTCGGGAGGGTCGGGGCGCGAGGGGTGCGGCTGCCCCGCCGCTCGCAGGTCGGGCGGGTCGACCGACGGCGGGTCACCTCGCTCCCAGTCGGGCCCGAGGTAGCGGACGCCGCCCATGAGGATCCCGTCGAGCGCGTCGAGCGCGGTCGCGTAGGCCGCGACCAGCGACGGCTCGGGGATGCAGTCGACGTCGAGCAGCACGACCCCGGGGGTCGTCGCGGTGCGGACCGCCACGTTGCGTGCGCGGGCCAGCGGCAGGTCACCGTCGGCGGCCACGTCGACGAAGCGCGTGGGCCACGGCGTGTCGGGCACCGCGCCCCGCGGGTCCTCGCCCCCCATGACCGCCACCACCTGGGCCACCGGCGGCGTCGTCGACGCGAGCAGGCCGCGCACCTGGTTGACCAGCTGGGTCGTGCGGTTCCGCACGAGCGTGCAGACCGTCACCTCCATCCGATCCACCCCTGCCGTCGACGCCGCGAGCGTACGCACCGCCCCGACCGAGGATGCCCCGCATGACGGACACCGACCCCACGATCATCGACGTCGACGTGGCCGTCGTGGTCGGCCCGATGCGCACGGGCACCACGCTGGTCGCCGACCTGCTCGGCTCCCGTCCCGACGTGGCCTACCTCGGTTTCGAGCTGTCCGAGCAGTGGGCGGACTGGACCGGCCTGCCCTGGGCCGCACCGGGTGCGGACGACCGCACCTGCCCGGCCCTGACGGCCGACGACGCGACTCCCGCGCGCGTGGACGCCGTGCGCGACGGGCTGACCGCGCAGCTGCGCGAGCACGTCGACCTCACCGGGAACCGCCCCGACCTCGTCGTGCTGAAGAACCCCCACCTGTGGCACCGCCTGCCCTTCGTGGCGGCGGTGCTGCCCTGGGGCCGGGTCGTGCGCACGCGGCGGGACCGTCGTGCCACGGTCGCGTCGCTGCGCCGGTTGTGGGACCGGTCGCTGGCGCAGCACGACCACGTCCACCACCTGCCGCGGGACCCCCGACGGTGCTGGGACTACGTCCCGGCGTCGGAGGCGTCGACCCTGGACCCACAGCGCACGTTCCCCGGCGGCGACGTGGCCGTCCTGGGCGAGTTCGTCGATCGTGCCGAACGCGAGCTGGACGCCGTCGCCGCCGACCGTCCCGACCTCGTCCTGGCCGAGGTAGCCCAGGAGGACCTCGTGCTCGCCCCGGAGGACACCACCAGCGAGATCCAACGGGCGCTGGGGCTGCGTCCACAACCGCTCGCGCCGCCCGAGCCCCTGGACCCGGCACGCCTCGACGAGTGGCGGCACCTGCTCACCGAGGACGAGCTGCAGCGCCTCTGACGGACGACCTCACTGCCGCCCACGGGCCGACGCCCCGCACCCGCTCGACGGCGATGCGGGTCACGTAGCCGTCCGGGGGCTCGGGCATCGGGGGGAAGTCCACGTCGGGGCCGAGGTAGCGATGGGCCAGGTGCTGCAGCAGGGCCGGTGCCCCGCCCTCGGTCACCGTCGCCGTGCCCTCGACCACGAGGTAGGGACGCAGCCCGTGCTGGTCGAGCTCGTCGGACTCGAAGGAGACGACGACGCGGGGGTCCCGGCGGAGGTTGGCCAGCTTGCGTTGGTCGAACAGCGTGGCGAACACCAGGTCGTCCCCGTCGAGGTCGAACCAGGCCAGGGTGACGTGCGGGGCGCCGTCCGGGTCGAGCGTGGCCACGTGGCCGTAGGCGCCGGAGGTGACGAGGTCGCGGGCGGCGGCGTCGAGCATGCGGGTCTCGTGTGGACGGGGCGGCGACGTCGTGTCGCCGGCGTCCGCCCATCATGCCTCACGCGCGACCGCGCCGGAGCCGGCCGAGGGTCGATCCGGTCACCCCGGCGGCGCGGCGCACGCGGCCGGCCCAGCGCGACACCGGGGCGGGCAGCACCGTGTCCCCGACGGCAGCGACGACGTGCCCCGCGAAGCGGGTCAGGGCCATGCGCGCCGCCCACGACAGGTCGCCGATCCCGGCCTCGCCGCGGTTGGCCTCCGACCACGGTTCGAGCCGTGCCCGGTCCACCGCGGCCAGCACGGCGGCATGGTCCTCGTCGTCCAGCTCCAGCGAGGCCCAGCTGTGGTCCATCCAGGCCGCCGCGGAGTCGTACCCGAGCAGGAAGTCCGAGTGGCGCAGCGACTGGCTGAGGAACCCACCGAAGTCCCCGAGCACCTCGCCGGCCAGCAGGGCGTACACGTCGTCCTCGTCGTCCTCGGCAAGGGCCAGCGGGGAGATCACGTCGGCCAGCACCTCGTGCTTGCCGGCCAGCCCCCCGATCTCGCCGACGACGGCACGCAGCGTGCCGGCAGGGTCGTCGAGGTCACGACGACGTTCGCGGTGCGGTTCGTCCGACCCCATGCCCTCGCGGTCCTCGTCGATGTGGTCGAGCACCTCCCGGAGGGCACGGTGGGCGTCGTCGTCGAGGTGGTCACCGACCCGGTCCACCAGCTCGTCGAGCCAGTGCAGGCGGTTGTTGTCCTTGGCCAGGCGCCGGAGGTCGTCGTACAGCGCCTGGGCGGAGATGACCGCCAGCGACCGGCTGACGCCGTCCAGCCACGACAGGTCGGCGTCGGGGTCGGCGTACCGCCCCGACGGGTCCTCGGACCGCGGGTCGATCAGGAGCACCACCCGCCGGGCCGCCTGGTCGGTGACGCGGCTGGCCGCCCCGACCACGCGCCCCACCGGTTGCGACTGCAGCAGCCCGCCGTCGGCGTACCAGAGCGTCGCGGGGTCCGGCAGGTCCCGGATCCCCCGCGCGCGGTAGCCGTCGGCGTCGTCGCTGCGGTCGAGCAGGACCGGGGCGAACCCGCCGGGGTTTGCCGCCGACGCGAGCACGTGGTCCAGCGGGGCGCGTCCGGCGGGCTCGGTGAGCTGCCCCCGCCCACCTGCCGGCTCGAGGACGAACCGGTTCCAGTCGACGTAGGTCGTGGCCGGGACGACGCCCTCGCGGTGCGGTGCCCGCAGGTCGTAGCGCAGCCCGCGCAGGTTGGTGAGGGCCACGTGCAGCACCAGCGGCGACGCCTGCGGTTCGCGACCCTCCTCGTCGTCGAACGGTGCGAGCACGTCGTCGATGTGCTCGCGCAGCTCCGCGAAGCCCAGGGGGGCCCGGGCGTCACCGAGCAGCAGGTCGAGGTCGACCCGACCGACCCACGCGTCGTGCAGGAGGCGCACCGGGTCCCGGCCGTCGGCCAGGGCGTGGCCCGCCAGCAATGACACGATGGCCCCGGCTGACGCGCCCCCGATGGCGTCGACGGCGACGTCGACGCCCCGCGCCCGGCTGGCCTGGACGGCCTCCAGCAGGGCCGCCACCGCGCCGGCCTGGTAGGCGCCGAGCGACGCCCCGCCCGACAGGACCAGGCTGATGCGGATGGGCTCGCTCACGCCGTCCCCACGCGCAGCACGACCTTGCCGCGCACCGACTGCTCGGTGGCCTCGGTCACCGCGTCGGCCACGTGGTCGAGCTCGTGGACCGACTGCACGTGCGGGGTGAGGCGGCCGGACTCGACCAGCGCCGCGAGCTCGCGAAGCTGTCCGACGTCGGGGTGGACGAACACGTAGGTGCCGCCCCGTTCGGCGGCGCCCTGCGGGTCGAGCACGCTGGCCACGCGGCCAGGAGTGGTCAGCACGTCGTCGCTGTCCTCCAGTGCGTTGGCGAAGTCGGCCACGGCGTCGACGCCGTCAGGGGCCACCTCGCGCAGGCGGTCCGGCAGTCCGTCGCCGTAGGCGACGGGCTCACCGCCGAGGTCGCGCAGGAAGTCGTGGTTGGGCTCGCTGCAGGTCCCGATCACTCGCGCCCCGCGGGCCACGGCGATCTGGGTGGCGAGGTGGCCCACCCCGCCGGTGGCCCCGTGGATCAGCAGCGTGTCGCCGTCCCCGACCTCGAGGTCGTCGAGGCACTGCCAGGCGGTCAGGCCCGCCAGCGGCAGGCAGCTGGCCTGCACGGCATCCAGGCCGTCGGGCGCAGGGGCGATGCCGCGCGCGGGGACCGCGACCTGCTCGGCCCATGTGCCGGTGCCGACGACGTCCTTGCGCACGTAGCCGAACACGGCCTGCCCCGGTTCGACGTGGCGGACCGCGGGACCGACGTCGATGACCTCGCCGGCCACGTCCCAGCCGGGCACCAGCGGCCACACCACCGGGAACGCCCCGTCCAGTGCGCCCTGCACGATCTTGGCGTCGACCGGGTTGAGGCTGGCCGCGCCGACGCGCACCAGCACGCTGTCCGGGCCAACCTTCGGGTCGTCGACCTCGCGGACCTCGAGGACATCGGGTCCTCCGTACTCGTCGATGGCCACGGCGCGCATGCGGTGCTTTCTCTTGGGGGTGTGCCCGGGGTACGTGGCGGGGCGCGCCGCCGGCCACCGCCGAGTGGCCGTGGCCGTCACCCCGGGCCTGTTCACGCGGCACCAGCGGAGGCGTATCGTCGTGCCACGCGGCGAGCAGGGAGGTGCCGGTCGTGCGGACCACCGTGGACGACCTGCTGCTGCACGCCCGGGCCCGCCTGCGCCGGGTGACGCCGCAGCAGGCCCACGACCACCTGCGGCTCGGCACCGGCACCCTGGTCGACACGCGTGTCGACGCGAGCCGGCGTCGCGACGGCGAGGTTGCCGGCGCCCTGGTGACCTCGCTGAACGTGCTCGAGTGGCGGCTCGACCCCACCTCGTCGCACCGCCACCCGCTCGCCCCGGGGCTCGGCGATCTCGTGATGGTCCTGTGCGAGCAGGGCTACAGCTCCAGCCTGGCCGCCGCCCGCCTGCAGGACATCGGGTTCACCCGGGCCACCGACGTCATCGGCGGGGTCGAGGCCTGGCGCGCCGCCGGCCTCCCCCTCGTCGCCCCGTCGACCCGAGCGCACGCCTGACCGTTGCTGCGGACGTTTCGCGCACGCGGTGCTCGGAACCTCCGCAGCATCGGGGCGCCAGCGCCGTTCATCCCGCGTCGTCGTCGCGCGACTCGTGGTCCGAGTCGTCCGGGTCGGGCCAGCTCCAGCCGTGCTCGGCCGCCCGCTCGCGGGCCCGGTCCGACAGCTCCTCGAAGCGCTGCCGGGTGCGCTCGCCGAGTTCCTCGGCACGTTCCCGGGCGACGGCGACCCGCTCCTCGGCGCGCTCACGGGCCTGCGCCACGCGCTGCTCGACGTCGTGCTCCTCGGCGAACTGCGCCATCCGCAGGCGGGCGTGGGCAACCGTCTCGGCCATGGCCTCGCGGTAGTGCTCGAGGTTCTCGCGGGCCGTGGCCGTCGGCGAGGCGGGGCGGGAGTACGGCGGCCACCAGCGCGCGTCCGGATCGGCCTGCGGGTACTGGGCCTGCAGCTGCTCGCTGCGGTCCAGCATGACCGCGGCGATGCGCCCCGTCAGCGCCTGCGCGTCCTCCTCCGGCCACGGGTGCAGCAGGTCCATGGTCATCGTCATGACCACGTTGCGTTCGGCCAGCCGAACGATCGGCGAGAACCCTCGCTGGGCCCCGAAGTGGGTCACGACCAGCACGTCCACGTCCGCCTCGAGGGCCAGCCGGGCGGCGCCGTGGCGCAGCGGGAGCAGTGTCCCGTCGTGGGTCCGGGTCCCCTCCGGCGCGATCAGCAGCGTGCCGCCCTCGTGCAGGCGTGCGATGGCGTCGGCGTAGGCCGCCTCGCGCCCGGCGTCCTCGCCGCGGTGCACCGGGATGGCCCCGCCGAGCCGCGCCAGGGTGCCGAAGACCGGGATCTGGAACAGCTCCGCCTTCGCCAGCGGCTGGCACCAGTGCCCGAGCCGGCGCCAGACGGCGTCGGCGACCGGGAAGACGTCGATGTTGGACGTGTGGTTGACGACCACGACCACCGGCGTCTCGGGAGTCGGGGGCTCGGCCGGCAGCTGGGCCTTCACGCGCCAGCCGAACACCCACCGGAGCACGCCCACGACCACGCCGACCACGAGCCGCCAGGCCCACGTGGGGCCCGCCGCCGGTGATCGTGGCTGGCCCTGCATGGCGATGGCCTGTCGTGGGGGCGGCGCCCACGCTAGGCCCTTCGGCGCCCCGGATCGGGGCGTTCCGCCCTGTCCGGGAGGGACGCGCCCGGGTTGCATGCACGGTGGTCGTCCCGGAGCAGCCACCATGACCTCCACCTCGGCACCCGTGCGTCCCCCCGCGCCGACTCCACGCCCGACCACACAGCTCGGCCCGGGCGCTCGCCGGTTCGGCTACAGCCTCGCCATCGTCCTGAACGCGGTGACCCTGTGGCTCGTGCACCAGCTGGTCGGCTGGGGCTGGCCCGGGTTCCTCACCGATGCCTTCACCGAGGCGCTGCCGTTGCTGTCGGCCTCGCTGGTGGCCTCGATCGTGGTGAACCTCGTCTTCCTCACCCGCGACCGCGGGCGGGTCCGCGCCCTGGGGGACCTCACCACGTCCGCGTTCGGGATCGCGGTCAGCCTGCAGCTGCTGCGGGTGTTCCCGGTCGACTTCACCGGCTACGACCACGACTGGGCGTGGCTCGTACGCATGGTGCTGCTGGTGGGCGTGATCGGGTCGGCGATCGGGGCCGTCCTCGCGCTCGTCCGCCTGGCCCGCGGGACGGACCGAGTCGGCTGACCGGGATCAGGCAGGCGCGACCACTGCCGCGCGTGCGAACCCCTCTGCCTCCGTGGCCAGGGACCGCGCGATGCTCCGACGGCCGAGGCCCAGCAGCCAGGCCGTGGGGCCCTCCAGCGTGACACGGAGGGTCAGCCGGCAGCGGCCGTCACCCGCGTCGTCCAGCTCGTGCGAGCCGACCATCCGGGTGCCGAGGAGCCGGGTCGCCCATGCGAAGTGCGTGGGCGCGTCGACGACCTCGACGGTCCAGGTTCGGCGTCCGAGGCCGGGCTGGGTGAGCCGTGCTCGGGTGCCCACCCGCACCGGCCCGTCGTCGAGCCGTTCGATCGCGGTGACGGTGGGGGTGATCGACGGCAGGGCGTCGACGTCGAGGGTCAGTGCCCAGACGCGGTCGACGGACGCGTCGACCAGGATGGTGTGCATGATGTCCACGGGATGGCCTCCCGGCCGGGCCGGCGCTCGTCGCCAGCCGATGTACCAAATGGTACAGCCCACGATACACTGCGAGGACGGCCAGGGGAAGTGCCCCGTGGGCGACGCGCGTGGAGGCGACGATGTCGAACGCTCGCGAGGAGCTCCTGGACCGTGTGATCGCCCACGTCGCCACCACCGGCCTGGCCGACCAGAGCCTGCGGGAGCTGGCCGCCGGCGCCGGGACCAGCCATCGCATGGTGCTGTACCACTTCGGGTCGCGTGCGGGGCTGGTCGCCGCCATCGCCGCTCGGGTCGAGGCCCAGCAACGTGAGGCCCTCGCCGCTCTCGCTGCGCAGGCCACGGGTCCCCAGGACCTCCAGCGCCTCCTGTGGGCACAGGTCAGCGATCCCGCGCTGGCGCCCTTCGTGCGCCTGTTCTTCGACGTGCTCGGGCTGGCCCTGGCGGGCAGTCCGGGCACCGAGGAGTTCCGGGCCGACCTCGTCGAGCCGTGGCTGATCGAGGCCGAGCGGGCCGCGTCACAGGTCGGGGCACCGGTGCGACGCGACGACCTGCGGCTCGGCGTCGCGGTGACGCGTGGTCTGCTGATCGACGCGCTGGCGACCGGCGACGTGGCCGGGGCCACCGCCGCACACGAACGCTTCGTCGCCCTCTGGGCGGCGGCGCAGGAGAGCGAGCAGTAGCGTGGCCAGCGGGAGGGGCGGACGCGCGGAGACGACATGCGCAGGGCACTGACGACGGCGGCGGCGATCGGGGCAGCGGTCTACGGCGCCGCGCGGTGGAACCTCGCGCAGATCGAGGCCAACCCGGACCCCTACGACCTCGCGACCCTGATGCGCGACCCCGACGGCGAGACGGTCTGGCTGGACCGCCCCGACGGGACCCACATCCGCACGATCGTGGCCGGTGACGGCCCGACGGTGCTGCTCGCCCACGGCTACGGCGTGTCGCTGCGCGAGTGGAACGTCGTGTCCGCGATGCTGGTGGAGCGCGGCCACCGGGTCATCGCGTTCGACTGGCGTGGCCACGGCCGGACCACCATCGGGCGGGACGGGCTGACCCCGGAGGCCATCGCCGGGGACTACCTCGCGGTCCTGGAGCACTTCGACGTCACCGACGGGGTGCTCGTCGGTCACTCGACCGGCGGCTATCTGGCCATCGCCACCCTGCTGCTCGAACCGGCTGCGGCAGAGCGACTGGCGGGCCTGGTGCTGTTCGCCAGCCTCGCCGGCGACGCCCTCAAGGATGCGCCGCAGAACAAGCTGCAGATCCCGCTGATCCGAGCAGGCGTCATGGAGCGCATCGCCAGGACCGAGCTGCTCGGCATGCCGTTCGCCGCGTCCATCTACGGGCCGGACCCCTCCCCCGCGGCATGCCGTGCCTTCCTCGCCGAGTTCCTGCAGCAGGACCACCAGCAGCTCGTGCCACTGCTCACGCGGCTGGCGACGACCGGCTTCTACGACCGGTTGCAGGAGATCGATCTACCGACGGTGGTGGTCTGCGGCGAGGAGGACACCACGACCCCGCGCTGGCACTCCGAGTCCATGGGGCGCGACATCCGCGGGGCGCGCAACGTCTGGGTGCCCGGGGCCGGCCACATGCTGAACTGGGAGGCCCCGGAGACGCTGGTCGCGGCGGTCGAATCCCTCGTCCCGGCGAGCTGAGGGTCGCACCCGGCGCACGTGCCGGATGGCGCCCGCGGAGGTGACCTCCAGCACTGCCGCCCGGGTGGGGCGGGGCGCACACTGACGGGTGAAGCAGACGCACGACGGGCCCGGCAGGTTGCCCGGGCTGGTCGGGACGGCCGCTCCGCGCCCATGCCGAGCCGTCCCCGCAACCGCCACCGGGGCCTGCGCGTCGATTCGGGTGACACCACCTCACCTGGACGTTCGCCATGACCAGCACCAGTCTCCTGCCCCCGCGCCGTCGCCCCGTCGACGGTCGCCGGCTCGCGGTCGCGGCGGGCATGGCCGTTCTCGCCTTCGCGCTGGTCGGCGGGACCGTCACCCTCGTGTCCGAGCTGGCCACCTCCGCCGCCGACTCGGGGGGCCTCGACCCCGCCCCGCAGCCCGCCCCGGGCACCGGCCACCGACGAGCCCACCACCCAGCCGACCCCCACGCCGACGGACACGCCCACGAGCACCCCGACGGCGACCCCCACGCCGAGCCCCACGGCGACGGACACGCCCTCCACACCCGATGACCCGACCACGCCGCCGGAGGACGACACGCCGGCGGCCCCGGTCATGGCGATGACCGAGGTGCAGGAGCACCTGCGCGCCCACGGGTTCCTGCTCGGTCCCGTGGACGGCGAGCCGGGCCAGCAGACCACCGCGGCGGTCATGGCCTTCCAACGCGTGAACGGACTGGCCGTCGACGGGGTCGTCGGCCCGAAGACGACCGCCGCGCTGGAGGCCGGCTCGGCCGAGCCGGTGCTGGCGGGCGGGGCCCCGGACCGGATCGAGGTGGACCTCGACCGGCAGCTGCTCCACCTCGTGCGGGACGGACAGCGCGTCGTGACCCTGCAGGTCAGCTCGGGCAGCGGCGAGCTGTACCAGAACGCCGCCGGCACGGCGACGGCCCTGACCCCCGTCGGCGACTTCGTCATCGAGCGCCGCATCGAGGGCGTGCGCATCGCCCCGCTGGGCACGATGTACGACCCGATGTACTTCTACCGCGGCTTCGCCATTCACGGCTCGCCGTCGGTGCCGCCGTGGCCGGCGAGCCACGGGTGCATCCGCATCACCCGGGCCGACGCGGCGTGGATGATCACCAACGTGCCCGACGGCATGCCGGTGCACGTGTACGGAGGCGCGCACACCTTCACCCCGTGACCCGGGCCGGGGCGGCCTGGAGGGTCAGGGATTGAGGGTCCCGGTGATGCCGCCGTCCACCCGCAGGGTCGCCCCGGTGACGTAGCCCGCACGGGGACTGGCCAGGAACACCACCGCGGCCGCGATGTCCTCGGGCCGCCCGAGCCGACCGGTCGGGTTGGCGGCGTACCCGGCGACCACATCGGCCTCGAGGTCCTCCCACGGACGGTGGTCGCCGGCGCGCTCGGCGCGGTCCTCGAACATCGTCTGCATGCTCGGAGTCAGGATCACCCCCGGGCTGACGGTGTTGGCCGTGATGCCGGTCCCGGCCAGGTCCTGCGCCAGCGCCCCGGTGAGGTTGACCACTGCCGCCTTGGCCACCGAGTAGTCGATCATGTTGGACAGCGGCGTGACCGCCCCGCGGGTGCTGACGGTGATGATCCGTCCCCACCCGCGGGCACGCATGCCCGGCAGGAGGTGGCGGACGCAGCGCACCACCGACACGAGGTTGCTCTCGAAGGACCGGCGGTAGTCGTCGTCGGTCGCCTCGTCGAAGGTGTGCTCGCTGAACGGACCGGCGTTGGCGACCAGCACGTCGACCGGCCCGTGCTCGGCGACGGCGGCCAGCAGGGCATCGACCTCCGACGCGTTGTCGAGGTCGCCCCACACCGGCTCGGCAGCCCCGCCGGCTGCCCGGATGCGGTCGACCTGCGCCCCGGCCGATGCCGCGGTCCGGCCATGCACGAGCACGCGGCACCCCTCGTCCGCGAGGTGGTGGGTCACGCTGGCCCCGATCCCGGAGCTGCCACCGGTCACCAACGCCGTCCGGCCGTCGAGCTGCATGTCCACGGGTGCCTCCTGTCGTCGGGTCAGCCGTCGGCGGAACCGGTCGCCCGCCCCGCCCCGGCCACCAGCGACCGCACGCGTGCGGTGAACGCGGTCGCGTCGTGCAGGTCGGTGGTGCGCAGGTGCAGCCGGTAGCGCCAGCGGTTGTGTCGGTCCTCCGGGTGGTTGATCTGCTCGGCATCAGGGTCGTCGCGCCGCAGGTCCGCGTCGATGGCGAGCAGGTCCTGGATCGGCAGGATGCACAGCATCGCCGGGGACGCCAGCTGGGCGGCGACGAGCTCCTCCGCCACGGGGGGCGAGAGCTCCAGGGGCGGGGCGCCGGCCCGTTCCAGGGCGTCGGACCACAGCCGCGCCGCCGCGTCGGGGGACGCCCCCCACCAGGACCGCAGGACCGGCATGTCGTGGGTGCCGGTGCTGGTGACCGCCAGGTACGGGACGTCAGCCGGGTCGCTGCGCCAGGTGTCCTCGTAGGTGGGCATGCGCTCGATCTGCAGGGACAGGACCCCGAGCTCGTGCATCACCTCGGGAACCGATGGCGGCACCATGCCGAGGTCCTCGCCGCAGGCCAGCAGCCGGGTGGCGCCGACCACACCCTGCAGCGCCATCCGCCCTCGCCCACGCCACAGGTGGCCGTGCCGGGCGTGGAAGAAGTCGTTCGCCATCGCATCGAACGCCGCACGACGAGCCGGGGTGAGGCGCTGGTGGGCGGTCGTCTCCCACCAGCGGATCCGCGGGTGCCAGCCACCGTCGACGTCGAGCAGCGCGACGTCGCGTGGGTCGTCGCCGGGCGGTCGGGTGAGCGCGTCGAGGTCGACGTCGTCGAGCCAGCCGCGAACCTCGGCCTCCGACAGCGGCAGGCACGGCCGGAACCGACCGAGCAGCCCCGAGCTGGCCCCGGCGGGGATCTCCCAGATGCGGAAGAAGCCGAGCACGTGGTCGATGCGGTACAGGTCGAAGGTGCGGGCCAGCGCCTCGAAGCGGTGACGCCACCAGCCGTAGCCATCCTCGGCCATGGCGTCCCAGTCGTAGGTCGGGAAGCCCCAGTTCTGGCCGTCGAGGGCGAAGTCGTCCGGCGGGGCGCCGGACTGGGTGCCGAGGTGGAACCACTCGGGATGGACCCAGGTCTCGACCGACGTGGGCGACACGCCGATCGGCAGGTCCCCCTTCAGCGCCACCCCGCGCGCATGGGCGTGGGCGGCAGCGGTGTCGAGCTGGCGCCGCAGGTGGTACTGCACCCACACGTGGAACATCAGCTCGTCGTGGTCGAGGTGGGTCGGGTCGGCCACCTCGGCGACCCGGTCGGGGTCGAAGGTCGCGTCCGCCCGCCACGCCGTGTGGTCGGCGGTCCCGTGACGGTCGCGCAGCAGGCACCACAGCGCGTAGGGCCCGAGCCAGTCCCACTCGACCTCGGCAAAGGAGGTCACGGCCGGGTCCGGCGGGGCGGCCAGGTACAGCCGCCGCAGCAGGCTCCACGTGGCCGCCATGACCCGGGGGTAGTCGATGGTGTCGAGGTGGTCGAGCTCGTCGCGCAGCATGGTCACCGCGTCCGCGACCGACTCCGCCCCGGGCAGGTCGAGCAGGTCGACGTACAGCGGGTGCAGGGCGTGCACCGACACGGGGTCGTAGGGGTAGGAGTCGTCCCAGCCGTGCACCGCCACGGTGTCGTTGACCGGCAGCAGCTGGACCACCGGCGAGCCCTGCGTCGGCGGCCCAGTCCACGAACGCCGGCAGGTCGCCGAAGGTCCCGGCCCCGACCGAGTGCTCGCCCCGCAGCGCGAACACCGGCACGGCCACGCCCCCGCCGCGCCACCCCGGCCGACCGGCGAACGCCTCGTCCACGACGGTCGCCGGCCCGTCGAGCCCCGCCGGTAGGGGCCGTTCCTCGCCGGACTCCCACACCACCGTCCCGTCGGGGCCGCGCAGGACGTAGCGGTAGGCCGTGCCGAGGTCCCCGTCGACGTGGACCTGCCACCACGGGTACCCGTCCGGCGCCGGCGTCAGGGCGTGTGCGCCGTCCGGGTCCCACTGCCCGAGCGCCGGTCCGGACCCGACCACGGCCAGCTGCCACCCCACGGGCACGTCGGGTTCGAGCAGCCGGAGGCACACGCCCTCGGAGGTGGCCGGCGTCGGGCCCGCGGGATGGTGGACGGCCATCGCCCGGGAGAACAGCGTCGAACGGCGTGCCGGCCGGACCGGGTCGTGGACCTGCCACCGGTCGACCACGACGGCGTCCGAGGAGGTGGCCGGCGGCGGGTCGTGCGCCGGCCCCGACTCGCGGACGACCACCACCCCGTCCGTGTCCACGAGGCGGTAGCGGTACGGCCCGGCCACGTCCACCGACGCCGACCACCAGTGCCCCTCGGACCAGGCGAGGTCGACGGGCTGGTCAGCCACGACGACCTGCAGGCGGTCTCCCGGCACTGCGACGTAGTGGCAGGTCAACCGCAGGTGCATGCTCGTCCGGACGTCGGCGACGCGGAACCTATCGGCGCACCGTCCGGCACAAGGCCCCTCGGACCACCGCCAGGGGGTCCGGTGGCCCTGCGGTGCCCCCGGCACCGCGGCATGCTGGCTGCAGGGCGCCCGCGGAACGCGAGGAGGACGCCGTGAAGGTCAATGGCAAGGTGCTGGTGGTCACCGGCGGCGGCAACGGCATCGGTCGGCAGGTCGTGCTGGAGCTGCTGCGGCGCGGGGCGCGGGTGGCGGCCGTCGACCTGCGCAAGGACAGCCTCGACGAGACGGCGGAGATCGCGGGCGCAGGCGATCGGCTCGCCCTCCTCCCGTGCGACGTGACGGACCGCGAGGCCGTGCACGCCCTGCCCGAGCAGGTCGTCGCGGCCCTCGGGCAGGTCGACGGCCTGGTGAACGTGGCCGGGATCATCCAGCCCTTCGTGCGCCTGAACGACCTCGACTACGACGCGATCGAGCGCGTGATCGACGTGAACCTCTACGGGACCATCCACACGGTCAAGGCGTTCCTGCCCCACCTGCTGACTCGCCCCGTCGGACACATCGCCAACGTGTCCAGCATGGGCGGGTTCCTGCCCGTCCCCGGGCAGACGATCTACGGCGCGAGCAAGGCCGCGGTGCGTCTGATGACCGAGGGGCTGTACGCCGAGCTGCGCGAGACCCCCGTCGGGGTGACCGTGGTGTTCCCCGGGGCGGTGCACACGGACATCTCCGGCAACTCCGGCGTGCCGACACCCGGCGGGGACGCCGCGGCGCAGGAATTGCGGTTCCCGATGACCGAACCGGACGCCGCGGCCCGGACGATCGTCGACGGGATCGAGGGTGACCGCTTCCACGTGTTCGTGGGGCGCGACTCGCGGCTGCTGGACCTGCTGGTCCGGCTGGTCCCCCGACAGGCGACCCACCTCATCACCCGGCAGATGAAGAGCCTGCTCTCGTAGCGGCGACACGAGAGGCTGGCCATCGCCGCGTTCGCTGGCGGCCGCGGACGGGACGGCGACCACCGCTGACCGTCAGGACCCCAGTGCCCCCGGATCGTCGGGGACGTCGACGGCGTGGGACTGCAGCACCTCGATCGGCACGACCTGCAGCACCGCCTCGGAGGTCGCGGCCAGCACGACGGGCGCGGCCGCCCCGTCGTGGTGCGCCCGCAGCCAGTTCGGGGCGGTCACGCACCACCGGTCGCCGGGCTGGAGCCCAGGGAACTCGAACTGGGGTCGGGGCGTGGAGAGGTCGTTGCCGATGGCGGCCTGGTGCGCCAGGAACTCGGCCGTCATAACCGCGCAGACCGTGTGGCTGCCCACGTCACCGGGGCCGGTGCGGCACGAACCGTCCCGGAACCATCCGGTGACGGGGTCGACGCTGCATCCCTCGAGGGGTCCGCCGAGCACGTTGCGTTGATCCATGGGGCGCAGGCTAACCGCCGGCACCGTCCTGTCCGTTCGCGCCCCGGCGTGCGTCCCACCCCGTACCGTTCGCCCGTCGACCACGGAAGGTGCAGCGATGCGTTGGGTCCGTCGGATCCTCGTGGGGATCGTGGTGCTGGTGGTGCTGCTCGCGGCGACCATCTGGTTCACCACCTTCCACCCGCCGGCCGTCGCCGACGAGGCGGTCACCTGCCCCGACGACGCCCCGCAGCTCGAGCCCGGGCAGTCGCTGGACGTGATGAGCTGGAACGTCCAGTACATGGCCGGCAAGGGCTACGTGTTCTGGTACGACCTGCTCGACGAGTCCGGTCCGGACGAGCGCCCCTCCCCCGAGGACATCGCGCAGACCCTGGACGAGGTCATCCGCGTGATCGAGGACGTCGACCCCGACGTCGTCGTCCTGCAGGAGGTCGACGAGGGCGCGGACCGCACCGACGGACAGGACCAGCTCGCGCTGCTGCTCGACGAGCTCGGGGACACCTGGACCTGCCACGCCAGCGCCTTCTACTGGAAGGCGTGGTTCGTCCCGCACCCGCGGATCATGGGTTCGGTGGGGATGAAGCTCTCCACGATCTCGAAGTACGCGATCACCGACGCGACGCGCTACCAGCTGGCACAGATGCCCAACGACGTGCTCACCCGACAGTTCGACATCCGTCGCGCGATCCTCGAGACGCGCCTGCCGGTCGCCGGCGGCGGCGAGCTCGCGGTGCTGAACACCCACCTCGACGCGTTCGCCCAGGGGTCCGACACCATGCAGCGCCAGGTGGCCCGGACCCGCGAGCTGCTCGACGACCTCACCGACGAGGGCGTCCCGTGGGTGCTCGGCGGGGACTTCAACCTGCTGCCGCCAGGACGTCAGTACGACGACCTCGGTCCCGCCCAGCAGGCCTACTACGAACCGGACAGCGAGCTGTCGGTGCTGACCGACGTGTACCCCTCGGTGCCCTCCCTCGCCGAGGCCAACGGCGAGGACCGCGAGCAGTGGTTCACCCACTTCCCCAACGACCCCGCCGTCGACGGCCCCGACCGCACGATCGACTACCTCTTCCACGCTCCCGAGCTCGAGGTCGGTGACCACACCGTCCGGCGCGACGACACCCTCGAGATCTCCGACCACCTGCCGGTGGTCGCGACGTTCACGCTCCCGGGGTGACGCCACCCGGCGCCCCGCCCCGCGGCTTCCCGCGCGAGGAGTTCGAGGCCCGTGCCGAGCGCCTGCAACGCGACATGGCCGCGGCCGGCATCGACCTGCTCCTGCTGACCACCGAACCCGACGTGCGCTACGTCACCGGCTTCGACACCCGTTTCTGGCTCAGCCCGACCCGCCCGTGGTTCCTCCTGCTGCCACGCGTCGGCGCGCCCACCGCGGTGGTGCCCGAGATCGGCGCCCAGGCCATGGCCGCGACGTGGGTCGAAGACGTGCGGACGTGGCCGGCCCCGGTCCCGGACGACGACGGGGTCACCCTGCTCGCGTCGACGATCCGCGAGCTGACGGGACCCGCGGGGGCGCTGGGTGTCCCCATGGGGCCCGAGACGCACCTGCGGATGCCGCTGGCCGACTGGGACCGCGTGCGGGCCCTGCTGCCGGGGACGTCGGTCGTCGATGCGACCGGCGTGGTCGCCGGCGTGCGCATGCGCAAGTCGCCCGCCGAGGTCGCCAAGGTGCGCTACGTCTGCGGTCTGACCTGCGACGCGTTCGACGACCTCGGCACCCACGCACGCGTGGGCCGCGCCGTCTCGTCGGTGTTCCGCGACGTGCGCGTCGACCTGCTGCGGCGGGGCGCGGACGACGTCCCGTACCTGGTCGGCGGGGCGGGCCCGGGTGGCTACGCGGACGTGATCTCCCCACCCCCGGACACCCCGTTGGCGCGGGGCGACGTGCTCATGCTCGACACCGGGGCCGTCTACGACGGCTACTTCTGCGACTTCGACCGCAACGTCGCGATCGAGCATGCCGATGACGACGCACGCCGCGCCTATGACGTCCTGCACCGTGCGGTCGACGCCGGCCTGGCCGCGACCCGCCCGGGCGCGCGGTGCTCGGACCTGTTCAGTGCCATGCTCGCGGTGCTCGACGCCGACGGGTGGCCGCGGGGCGGGATCGGCCGGTTCGGGCACGGGCTCGGGTCGCAGCTGACCGAGTGGCCGTCCCACACCGCCAGCGACCACACCGTCCTGCGGGCGGGCATGGTGCTCACCCTGGAGCCCAGCCTGACCATCGGCCCGGGCCGGTGCATGGTCCACGAGGAGAACCTGCTGGTCACCGACGACGGCCCCGAGCTGCTGACGCGGCGTGCCCCCGCGGAGCTACCCGTCCTCTGACGCCTCCGCGGCCACCAGCTCGCGTCCGTCCCGCGACCGCACCGCCCCGGCGACGCCGGCCACCACGATCGCCCCGCCGGCGACGTGCGACCAGCCGACGGTCTCCCCGAGGAAGAGCCACGCCCACGTGCCGGCCAGCACCGGCTGGGCCAGCCGCATGACCGGGGGGACGTTGGCCGGGACCCACTGCAGCGGCCACGTCATCACCACGTGGCCCACGAACCCGGGGCCGGCCGCCACGATCCCTGCGAACAGCAGGTCCGTGCCCGTGGCACTTCCCACCGGCTCGCCGACGACCAGCACGTAGGCCGAGACCAGCAGGGCCGCCACGGTCAGCGTGCCCCCGAGGAAGGGCAGGGTCCCGAGGTACGGACGACTGGCCTTGGAGACCAGGAAGAACACGGCGAAGAACACGACGTTGAGCAGTGCCAGGCCCATGCCCAGCGGGTCGCCGGACGGACCCGTCGCCCCGCCGACCACCACGACCGCGGATCCCAGCATCGCGAGGACGGCCCACAGCCGGTAGCGCGGGCCGGGGCGTTCCGCGAACACGGGGATGGCGAGCAGGCCGGTGACCACGGGCGAGGTCGCCCCGACGAGGGTGACGTCGGCGACCGTGGTGAGCTTGATGGCAGTGAACAGCAGCAGCTGGTGGGTCCCGAAGGCCAACCCGGCGGCGAGGGGCCAGCGCCAGGCGCCCGGCGCCACGCGACGCGAGCCGCGGACTCGCTGGGCCAGCACGGCGATCCCGAACACGCCCACGCCCATCCACAGGCGCCAGAACGAGAACACCGCCCCGGTGACGTCCGACGCCTGCACGAACACCGGGCCCGTGCTGTACAGCAGGACACCGAGGGCGATCAGCAGCAGCGGGCGACGGCGGCCGAGCGCCCGGGCACGGGGCGCCACGGTGGCGGGGCGCAACCTCGACGGCACGGTTTCCTGACGGACGGCGGAGGGCGAAGCGTCGCACACGCCGGGTGGGCGACCCACGTCGGGCGGTCGCCGACCCGGGCCGTTTCAGGTCGGCTGTGGCGCCCCGACTCGCTGCCCACGCAGGAGCACCAGCGACGGACGCTGCAGGACCGACAGGTCCTCGCGCGGGTCGTCGGGGTAGACGACCAGGTCCGCCGGTGCCCCCACCTCGATGCCCGGCAGGCCGAGGTAGGCACGCGCGTCCCACGACCCGGCGGCCAGGGCGACGTCGGCGGGCAGCCCGAAGGCATGCAACAGCGAGATCTCGCGGGCGACCACCCCGTGCGGGTTCATGCCGGCGTCGGTGCCGGCGAGGACCCGGACACCGAGCTCGTGGGCACGGTGGATCGCCTCGCCGTGGGTGCGCATGCCGTCCTCGAGCCAGGCCGCGCCGGCGTGGCCGAGCATGCCCTCCCCCGTGTCCCGGAGGATGTCGTCGATCAGCGCCGTCGGCGTCCAGGTGATGCCGGCGGCTGCCATGGCTCGGATCTGCTCGTCCTCGACGACGGTGCCGTGTTCGATCCCGTCGAAGCCCGCGTCGACCGCCTGCTGGACCGACGCGGGGATCATCGCGTGGATCGTGATGCGGCCGCCGGCATCGTGGACCACGGCCGCGACCTCCTGCAGCGTCTCGATCCGGTAGTTGGTGGTGAACTGGCCGCGGTCGTCGAAGAAGTCGCCGATCACCTTGACCCAGCCGCGCGAATGGGCCAGCTCGTCGCGCGCCGCGGCGACCAGACCTGCATCGTCGACCTCCCGCGCGAGTCCCGGGAAGTAGCGGCCGGGCGGCGCGAGGAACTGACCAGCCGTGACGATCGACGGCAGGCCCTCACCCTCGGCGTCGATCCCCGCCGAGGCGCGATGGGGCCCACCCGGCTCGCGGATGGCCAGGACCCCGGCATCGAGGTGCGCTCGCGCCGAGGCGCGCACCTGCTGGTCGGGCGTCCCCGACCCGAGCGGACTGGCGAGCCCGAGGTGGGCGTGGGCGTCCACGAGGCCGGGCACAGCGAACCCACCCTCGTGCGTCGGCGCCCCGTCGAGCGGTCCGGCGACGAAGCGACCGTCGCGCACCCAGAGGTCGGCGCGCTGGCCCGTGGCCGCGAGGGTGGTGTCGAGATGCAGGTCCGCCACGAACCGTCCGTTCGGTCGACCGGCCCACGATAGGCCGCGCCCGTCTACGCCGCGGCCCGTCGGTGGACGCTCGCGTTGCCCTGCTTGCCCACGACGTCGACGACGCCGGCGTGGCGCAGGCAGTAGGCCATCTGCTGGGCCAGGCGGCGGGGTCGACCGAGGGCGGCGGCGAGGTCGGCGGTCGTGAACTCGTCCGGCAGGCCGGCCGGCAGCAGCGCGGCGAGGTCGTCGGGCGATCCGAGCGGGACACGGTCGAGCACCTCGACCAGCCGCCGTTCCTCGACGACCCAGCCGCGGCGGCGCCACGCCCGGGTGGCGTCGAAGGTGCGCAGCTCCTCCTGGCGGACCAGCACGACCTCGAAGGTCAGGGCGGGGCGGGTGAGCAGCGGTGCCAGGCTCACCAGCTCGGCGAACAGGTCGACGACGTCGCCGCGCTTGGGCGAGCGCCGACGCGTGATCGCCCCGTCCTCATCGACCTTCACGAGCACGGTCTCGCACGCGACCGGGTGCACGACGTGGATGGCGTGGTCGCGATCCAGCAGCGTCGTGGCCTTGCGCTTCATCGACGAGAAGCTGCGCGTCTGGATCTCGATGAGCTGCTCGCCCCGCACCAGGTCGATCACGAACCCGTCGACCGGGTGCTCGACGAGGTCGCCCGGGGCGGCGTACCAGCGCTTGAGTGCCGCGTGCAGCGGCTTCTCCCCGAGGGTCCCGACGTGGGGTTGGGCGGTCATGGGTCCGACCCTACGTGGACGGGTCCTCCACGCCGGGGAGGCGCGTCAGCTCCTGCATGTCGTCGACCTCGTCCTCACCGTCCGGTCCGCGCCAGGACAGGCGGAAGCTCCGCTGGTCGACGTCCACGACCAGCTCGGCCCACGTCGGTCCCGCCTCCCAGCGCATGTGCACGACGTGGGCCGGGGCGTCCAGCAGCGCCCAGGTGCCGCCGAAGGCCGGGTGGTGGGAGCGGAAGCGGGCCAGGGCGAGCAGCCGGCGGACGACGTCGGTCACCAGGGCAGCACGGACCTCGGCGTCGTCGTAGCGGTGGCGGTTGATGTCCCGTCCCACGCCCGTGCGCTCCAGCAGCGCGACGTCGTTGTCGCCGGCGAGCAGACCGACGTAGTAGATCTGTGGGATGCCGGGGGTGAACAGCTGCAGCATGCGTGCAAGCAGGTAGGCACGGTCGTCGCGTCCGAGCGCGTCGTGGAAGGTGCAGTTGACCTGGTAGAGGTCGACGTTGGACGCGGCCGCCCCCGTTGCCTGCCGGCTGGTGCCGCCGCTGTGCTCGTGGATCCGCTCGACCAGCGCGTCGATCCGCTCGGGCGGCAGCAGGCCCGGGGTGCCGTCGCTGTCGGCCCCGACGTCGATCACCCCGATGCCATCGTGGGTGTCCAGCACGGTCACCGCGTTGCGGGGCCGCGACCGCAGCCAGCGGGTCAGCGGCCCGGCGTCACCGGTGAACAGCGCGTCGAGCACGAGCGGGGGCAGGGCGAAGTCGTAGACCCAGTCGACGCGTTCGGCGATGTCGACCTGCCGTTGGAAGTGGGCGTGGATCTCGACCAGGACCTCGAGCCCGAGCTCGTGCGCCCACGCCGTCAGGCGGTCGATGAACTCCCAGGTCTCGGGCGTGAGGAAGCACGAGGTGCCGGCGGTCTTGACGGCGTAGCCGACGGCGTCGAGCCGCACGGCACGCACGCCGGCCCGGGCGAACAGCTCGAGGATGCCTCGCAGGTAGGCGACCGTGGCCGGGTCGTCGACGTCGAGGTCCAGCTGCTGGGAGGTGAAGGTCGTCCAGTACAGGTGCCGGGTCCCGTCGTCGCGCCGGATCGGCGTGAACGGGAGGCCGGGTCGCGGCCGGTACAGCCGCAGCAGGTCGGCCTCGGTGGCGCCGTCGGGGAACATCCGGTCGTAGGTGAGGAACATGCCGGCGTGGGGCGAGGCGTCACCGTGCGCGCGTACGTCCTGGAACTGTGGCGAGTCGGAGGAGACGTGGTTGACGACGAGGTCGGCCATCACCTCGACGTGCTCGGCGAGGGACGCCACGTCGTCCCAGGTCCCGAGCCGAGGATCGACCTCGCGGTGGTCGATCGGGTCGAAGCCGGCGTCGGCGCCGTCGATCGGCGTGAAGAACGGCAGCACGTGCACGCCCCCGAACACGCCGGCCACCGGCGGGGACGACAGCAACTCGCGCACCCCGGGAAGATCGCCGGCCAGGCGGTCGGCGTACGTGATCAGCTGCACCTGGTTGCGCATCAGCGGCTCCCGGGCCGTCGGATCGGTCCGGCCGGCCGCCGACCCTACGCGTCCACGCCCGCCGTCGCCCCGCCCCCCGCGCCGACCGGAACCGCTACACCTGCGACCGCCCACGGGCACGGAGGACCCATGCACGTCGACGCCACGATCCTGGCCTTCCCCGACGGGCGCCACCTCGCCTTCAGCGAGTACGGCGACCCCGACGGCACGCCCGTCATCGCGTTCCACGGGACCCCCGGTGGCCGGCACCAGCTGGCCCCGCTCGACGTCCCCGCCCGTGACGCCGGTGTGCGCCTGGTCGTCCCCGACCGCCCCGGCTACGGCGACTCGGACCTCGTCCCCCGCCGGACGCTCGGGCTCTGGCCGAGCGACGTGACCGCCCTGGCCGACCACCTCGGCGTGGGGCGGTTCGGTCTCCTCGGCATCTCCGGGGGTGGGCCGCATGCGCTGGCCTGCGCGGCGGCGATGGACGACCGGATCACGCAGACGGCCGTCGTGTCGGGGGTCGCCCCGTTCGGGTGGCGGGACGTCGCCGAGGAGCTTCCCCCCGTCGTCCGCCCCATCGTGTGGCTGGTCCTGCGGACGCCGGTGCTGACGGTCATGCTCGCCGCCGGGCTGTGGCTGCTGCGGACGTGGCCCCGACTCGTCCTGGCTGCCTACCGCCGCTGGCTGCCACCGGGTGACGTCACCGTCCTCGACACGCCCGAGGTCGTGCAGCGCTACCTCTCGGGGGCCCAGCGGTTCTCGGGTACCGACGCCCGAGCCGCGGCACAGGACCTGCGACTGTTCACCCGTCCCTGGCGGATCGACCTCGGTGCGATCCGTACCCCCGTGCACGTCTGGCACGGGGACGCGGACAAGATGGTGCCGGTCGACCACGGACGGTGGACGGCGGCCCAGGTCGCCGACGGCCACTTCCACCTGTGCCCGGATGGCGGCCACCTGTGCGTGGTCCCGTGGGCGTCGTCGATCCTGGGCTCCCTGCGGGGCGCGGGGCGTTAGCCGTCGTCGCCGGGCACGAGCCGCGTCTGCTCGACGAAGGTGGACCGCAGCCGACCGGGGTGGAGGATCTGCGGGTAGCTCTGGTCCGCCAGCCAGTCGTCGAGCAGGTTCACGTACCACGGGGAGGTGACGTCACCACTCGTGCCGCCCGGCAGGGCGGACTCGACCCGGTCGCGGTACCCCGTCGCCGGCGCGGCGACGAAGCGCCGGACCGGACCGCCGCCGAACATGAACTCGTCCAGGCCGTCCGCGTAGGCCGAGTGACTGGAGGCGTCGACGACGCCGAACCCGCCGTCCGTGGGGATCCCGCGCAGGCCCGGCAGGGGCGGCGGGAACTGCCCACCGGCAGGCGGGACGCTGAGGGCTCCGTCGAGCGGGTGGTCGAACACGATGCGGTGCAGCCGTCCCCACCGGTAGTCGTCCTGGTCGGTCGAGCCGCCGAAGGCCGCAGCGAAGGTGCTGGACGCCAGCGCGTCGAGCGACGTCCGCAGGCTCGTCAGCAGGACCGCGTCCTTCTCGGCCGCCTCGTCGTCGATCCCGGGTACGTCGAAGAAGTCGACACCGGAGGCGACGCCATGGCCGTCCGGGCTCTCGACCAGGGCACGCAGGGCCGACATCGCCTCCCCCGACCCGGGCAGCGGCAGGCCGTCCAGCGTCGCCCCGAGGACGTCGTCGAGGACCTGCCCGCGCCACACGCTGTAGATCGTGGCCGCGACGCTGGCCTCCGCCTCGGCGTCGGTGGGCGGGGTGCCCGCCGGCTGCCCGGCGTCCCAGCCCTCGTCGATCCCCGTGGGTGTGGAGCCGTCCCAATCTCGCAGGCGCTCGATCGCCTCGGCGACGTCGGCGTCCGTGGCCAGGGCCTGCAGGGCCGCGTCGCCCGACGCCGAGGCACGGTCGAAGGCGGCGACCAGGTGCGGGGCGAGGACCTCGGCGTCGATCATCACGACGTCGGCCTGCATCGACTGCAGGTCCTCGAAGGACAGGCGGCCGTCCGCGTCGAGCTCCTCCCGGAGACGCTCGGTGATGCGCCCCGCGCGGAACCCGTCGTAGCCCACGTTGAGGTAGTAGATGCCGCCACCGGGCCGGAGCTGGTCCAGCGGGTCACCGTCCAGCGTCGTGCCGGCCGGGTCGTTGTTGGCGTTCACGAACCACGGTGGGTTGATCAGCTGGGGCATCTCGTCGTACGGCAGGATCTCGTACGGGATCGCCTGGCCCGGCTGCGGCGTCGTGACCGGCAGCCAGTCGTTGTCCCCACTGGCCCCGTCACGGATCAGCCACGGCGGGTTGCCCATGACCGTGCCTGCCTGCAGGTCCTCCCGCAGTGGCATCTCGGCGGACGTGAAGTAGGCGAGGTTGCCGCGGTCGTCCGCGTACGCCCAGTTCTGGCTGCCCACGTCGAACAGGTCGAGCGCCGCGCGGAAGTCGTCGAGGTCGCGGGCGGTGTTCCACCGATAGAAGGTCTCGAGCTCCCGCGTGGCCGAGAACCCCGTGTACTGCACGCTCAGGGCGGTGCCGCTCCCCTGGTCGAGGCTGACGATCGGGCCCTGGTTGCGGAACGGCACGACCAGGGTCGCGGGCGGGACGCCGTCGCTGGCCGTCGCCGTGTCCAGGCCCGCCCCGAAGGTGTTGAACCGGAACGTCTCGGGGATGGCCTCGATCGGGTGGGCCGTCCCGTCGTCCACGATGGCGAGGCCGCTCGAGGACGTGGCACTCGGCACGACCTGCTCGAGGAAGGTGTCGGTCACGTCCATGGGGTTGGTCGTCGCTCCCCAGGCGATGTGCGTGGTGTGGCCGAGCACCACCGTCGGCACACCCGCAAAGCCCTCGCCGTAGACGTCGATCCCGGGAGCGGTCAGGTGGATCGGGTAGAAGGTGCTGGGCATGTCCAGTGACAGGTGGGGGTCGTTGGCGATCATCGGGCGCCCGGAGTCGGTGAGGTCGCCGCCCACCCCCCACTCGTTGGACCCCGGGTGCTGCTCCTCGTCGAGGATCGGCGCGAACATCGGCAGGTCCTCGATCCGCTCGAGGTAGCGCCGGCCCAGCGCCACCGCCTGCTCGGGCAGGGGCCGACCCCGACCGGCGTGAGCCGCGCTCGCCTCGGTCCCGTCCACCTCCGCGCCCAGCGCGTCGGGGACGGTGCTGGCATCGGTGAAGGGTGCGATGCGGAACACGTCACGGAACAGCGCAGCGCCGTCGAACCCGTTGGCGGCCCCGGCCGTGAGGTACGCCGTGAGGTCCTGGGTCAGCCCGATGTCGAGGTCGAACGACAGGTTGAAGGCCAGGGCCTTGCCGGCCACCGCCGAATCCAGTGCCGTCCACGGCTCCACGGTCGACAGGCCGAGGCCCGCATACTCGGCCGGCAGCGCGTTCGCGGCGATCCACGCGTTGACGCCCTCGGCGTAGTCCTCCAGCGCGGCCCGGGCATCGGCGGACAGCGCCGGCAGGCTGCGTTCGGCGGCACGACGCAGGCCGATGGTGCGCGCCTCGACGTCGCTGGCGAGCACCCCCTTGCCCAGGACCTCGGCGAGCGTCCCGGAGGCCTGGCGGCGCAGCAGGTCCATCTGGAAGAGCCGGTCCTCGGCGTGCACCCACCCCTGCAGGAACCACAGGTCGTGCTCGTTCGCGGCGTCGACGTGGGCGATCCCCCGCTCGTCGCGCGCGATGGAGGCCGGGGCGTGCAGCCCCTCGACCACGCCCGGGGGACCCGAGCGGGTCGGCTGCGACACCGCGGGGGCCGCGAGCAGCAGGAGCAGGAGGGCGGAGAGCAGTGTTGGAACGCGCATGGACGTCTCCCATGGCCACGCCGTGCCCCGACGGTGGCCGTCCGGTCGTGATCGACCCTTACCACGACGGGAGGGGCGGGAACCGGGAGCAACGTCCCGCGACTTCGTCCGGGTCCCCCCGGCAGATCGCGCAGAGGTCCCTCAGCTGCCGTTGCCGATGAGGGACCCGACCTGCTGGCGCTCGTCCTGCGTCAGCTGCCAGCCGCCCGCCTCGACGTTCGCCCTGACCTGTTCTGGCCGTGTCGCCCCGGCGATCACCGACGCCACCAGCGGGTGGGAGGTGTGCCAGCTGATGGCGAGGTCGAGGAGGCTGTGGTCGCGCTCCTCGCACCAGGTGATGAGTCGCTCGACCACCTGCAGACGGCGATCGTCGACGAAGCGGCTGGCGCCCTCCCCCATCTGGGTGAGTCGGGCACCCTCGGGGTGGTCCTGCCCCGCCCGGTACTTCCCGGTCAGCAGGCCGGACTCGAGCGGGAAGTAGGGGACGAAGGCGAGGTCGAGCTGCTCGCAGGCGTCGAACACGCCGTCGTGCTCGGGGTCGCGCGTCAGCAGGCTGTAGTGGTTCTGCACGGATGCCCAGTTCGCGACTCCCGTCCGCGCCGCCGCGTCGGCGGAGGTACGCAGCTGCTCGGCGGAGAACCCCGTGCAGCCGATCTCGCGCACCTTGCCCTCGTCGCGCAGCTCGGCGAGGCACCCGAGCGTGTCCTCGAGCGGCGTCGCCGGGTCGGGGCGGTGCAGCTGGTAGTGGTCGACGTGGTCGGTCCCGAGCCGGCGAAGGCTGTCCTCGAGTCGACGCCGGATCTCCTCGGGGCGACCCCCGCCCTCCGCGATCGAGGACGTGTGGGCCCACTTGGTGGCGATGACGGCCTGGTCCCGTCGGGACCCGAGGGCCAGTCCGAGCAGCTCCTCGGACCGGCCGTCGCCGTAGGACTCCGCCGTGTCGAAGTAGGTGACGCCCTGCTCGAGGGCCTCGTCGACGACGGCCTGCGTCTGGGATGCGTCGATGCGTCCGCCGAAGTTGTTGCACCCGAGGCCGACGACCGACACCTCCAGCTGCCCGATGCGTCGTGTCTGCATGGCGTCAGTCCTCCTGCAGGATCGCGGCCACCTCGGCCGAGTGGAAGAAGGGCTCCAGCCGCGCGCGGACAGCCTGTTCGAGCCGCCCCTCGCTGGCGGCCGCGGCCACCAGTGGCGGGACGACCGCGGTGGCCATGGTCAGCAGGTCGTCCCGGGTGAGGCCGAGGTCGACGAGCACGGTGGCGATCGCCGTGTCACCGTGCCGTTCGAACACCGTGCGGACCCACGTCGCCACGAACACCCGCGCCGGTTCGGTCGCGGCTCCCGTGCGGGCGACGTCCTGGAGCGCGGAGGCGAGCCGGCGGAGGTCGTCGCGGGCAACGACGTCGCCGACCCCGTCGAAGGGCTGCTCGGCCCAGGTGTCCCACACCTCCAGCACCGCGTCGCGGAACGAGGGGTCCTCGAGCGTGCTCATCACGACGCTGTTGAGGCGACGCACGGCGATGGCCGTCCCCCGTCCTGCCGTGTCACCGAGCAGCGCCTGCACCTGCTTGTCGGCCACGCCGACCATCTTCGTCGCGGCACTGGTCCCGAACGACACGATCGACCCGACGCCCGGGATCCTCTTCGCCATCGACCGGTTCGCCTCGAGCACGTCGACGACCAGCCGCGTCACGAACCGTGAGGCCAACGTCCCCACCAGCGGCGACTCGGTGAGGCGATCCAGTGCCTGGGCCACCAGCGGCCGTAGCCGAAGCGAGGCATCGACGAGCTCGGCCACCTGCTCGCGCCCGAGCACATCGGCCGGGACCATCGGCGTCGGGGGGCCGTCGTGCAGCTGGTCCGCGGTGTCCTGCACCGCCGACGACGCCACGTCACTGGCCGGCACCGTCGCGAGCAGCAGGTCGACGACCTCGATGACGTCCTCGGGGGTCGCGACCGCGCCGAGCGGCACGTCCGCACCGGCGGCGAGCAGCTCGTCGAGGTCCCGGACGATGACCTCGTGCAGGCGGTCGCCGGTCAGCTCCTGCATGGCCCAGTCCACCTGGGCGTCGAGGAGTCGGTCGGCGGTGGTCGGGGCGCTGGTCATGGACCGCAGCGTAGGGCCGGCACGAGCCTCCCCAACGCCCGCGAACCGGGCCGTGTGGCCCTGCCCGCCGACCTGCCGGACCCGCACCATCGAGCCATGGACGACCTCACGACGACCGCGCCGGTCCCCTCGTCACGCAGGTGGCAGGTCGCGGACGTGCTGACTGCCAGCCGATGGCCCACAGCCCTCGCCTTCGCCGCGCTGTCCCTCTCCCCCAGCATGGCCGTCGCCCTGGTCGGGTGGGTCTGGGTGAGCGACGCCCTCGACGGCCACCTCGCGCGAGCGGCGGGCACCCCGGGTCGCCTCGCGGCCACCGATCCCCTGGCCGACGCCGCCGTCGCGGTCGGTCTGGTCCGACACCTCGTCGGCGTCGGGTTCCTGCCCGGCGTGTCGAGCACGGTGGTCGTGCTCGTCCTCCTCGCGATGTGGTGGGCCACCCGCGTGGTCGCCGTGCAGATGCTCCTGCAGACCCTCGCCTACGCGAGCTTCCTGCTCTGGGTCCAGCTCGAGCGGGCGCCGGGGCGTGGGATCCTCGGCCTCGTGCTGCTGGGCGTCGTGCTGGTCGAGCGACACCGGTTCGTCGAGGAGCTGGTTCCCACGTTCCTGCACGGGTGGGCGGCGCTGGCCGGGCCGCGGGGCCGGCCCGGTGCGTCTACAGTCGGACGGGGCGCGTCCACGGGCAGGAGGGCGATCGTGCGGGAATCGACGGCAACGATCGAGACGGGCGACGGGCAGCGACTGCACGTCTTCCGCTGGTCACCGGAAGGCCGCCCGAAGGCGGTCGTGCAGGTGCAGCACGGACTGGCCGAGCACGCAGCTCGCTACCGCCGCTTCGCGCAGGCGCTGACCGACGCCGGGTACCTCGTGTACGCGGCCGACGCGCGCGGGTCGGGCCAGAGCGCGGCCAACGGCTACGGCGTCTGGGGACCCGACGGGTGGCTCGGGTGGGTCGACGACGTCGCGCGCCTCGGCGCACGCGTCCGTCGGGACGAACCCGACCTGCCGCTCGGGCTGGTGGGCCACAGCATGGGGTCGTTCGCCACCCAGCAGCACCTGCTCGACCACGCCGCCGAGGTCGACGCCGTGGTGCTGTCCGGCAGCACCGAGGTGAGCTGGCTCGTCCCCGTCCTCGACGCCGACGAGCCGGCGGACCTGAGCACCTTCAACGAGCCCTTCGAGCATCGCACCGGCTTCGAGTGGCTCAGCCGGGACGAGGCCGAGGTCGACGCGTACGTCGCCGATCCTGCGTGCGGCTGGGAGGCTCCACCGCTTGCAGGCATCGCCACGCTCGCCTCGGCGGCCGACCCCGATCGCGTCGCCGGCATCCGCCCGGACCTGCCGATCCTCATCCTCTCGGGCTCGGACGACCCCCTGGCCCAGGGCGGAGCAGCCGTCGAGGCGCTGGGCGACCAGTACCGACGGGCCGGCCTGCACGACGTCGAGGTCCGGCTGTACCCGGGCGCGCGCCACGAGATCCTCAATGAGACCAACCGCGACGAGGTGACCGCGGACATCATCGCGTTCCTCGACCGGACCCTCGCCGGCTGAGCTCACGACCCAGGAGCCGTCACGTGGCTGATGCCGACCGCCCCGCCCCCGAGCTGATCGACGAGACGATCGACGAGCTCGACGACTGGCGAGGTGACACGCTCGCCCGGATGCGTTCCCTGATCCACCGGGCCGAGCCCGACGTGATCGAGACCGTCAAGTGGCGCAAGCCGTCGAACCCCCGGGGCGTTCCCGTGTGGGAGCTCGCCGGGATCATCTGCACGGGTGAGGTCTACAAGGACAAGGTCAAGCTGACCTTCGCCCAGGGGGCGTCGCTCGAGGACCCGCACGGGGTGTTCAACGCGAGCCTCGAGGCCTCCACCCGCCGTGCCCTCGACCTCCGTGAGGGCGACGACGTCGACGACGACGCGTTCACGGACCTCGTCCGCGCCGCCGCAGCGCTGAACGGGAGTCGGGCGTAGGACGCCACCGCGGTGGGCCGACCACACGCGCGCTGACGGACCACCAGGCCCCCGACTCCTGACACCCGGGGCCGGAGGCGGTGCGCCCCTACGCTCACCCCGATGACCACCGCCTACCTCGCCCCGCACGGCTTCGAGGCCCAGCTCGACGAGGAGCTGGGCCGTGCCGGCGTGGCCGTGGTCGCCACCCACGGGCGGCTGCGGATCGCCGAGGGACGCGCCGTCCACGCCGCCTGGGCGGCCAACACGTGGTGGGACGCCGAGCGCATCCCGGTGCGGTCCATCGGGCACGCCGCGAAGGAGCTGCGGGCCCGCCAGCGCAACTGGGCGCTGTACGCCCCGGATCACCGCGGCCGCGCCGAGCTGGTGCAGGAGAAGCTGCCGCACGTCTCCGCCCGCCCGCTCGAGCTGGGCGAGGTCGCCCCGGACGCGCCGCTCGGGTCGTGGACGCTGCTCGAGCGCGACCTGGTCCTCGCGGCGACCCGCTGCTCGAACCCGTTCCCGAATGGCGAGCCGGCCTTCGTCGAGGATCGTGGGGGACCGCCGAGCCGCGCCTACCTCAAGCTGTGGGAGGCCTTCGCGCGCCTCCGTCGCCAGCCGCAACCGGGTGAGCAGTGCCTGGACCTCGGAGCCGCACCCGGTGGCTGGACGTGGCTGCTGGCCAGGAGCGGGGCTGACGTGCTGGCGATCGACAAGGCGCCCCTCGCACCCGGCGTCGCCGCCCTGCCGAACGTGACGTGGCAGGAGGGGTCGGCCTTCGCACTCGACCCGCAGGACGTCGAGCCGGTGGACTGGTGGTGCAGCGACATCATCGCCTACCCCGACCGGCTGCTCGACCTCGTGACCCGCTGGCTCGAGTCGGGGCGGGTTCGCAACCTGGTCTGCACCATCAAGTTCCAGGGACCCACCGACCACGATGCCGCGGCGCGGTTCGCGGCCCTGCCCGACGCTCGGGTGTTCCACCTCGACCAGAACAAGCACGAGCTGACCTGCGCGGTGCTCGACGCCCGCTGACGCCGGCAGTCGGGCGGGACGTTGCGCCCCGCCACGGGGGCCCGGACCGTCTACCGTCGACGCCCGGGACCACCGAGCGATGGCTGCCACGGGAGCGGGACATGGCCGAGATCGTGATCTTCCACCACGCCCAGGGCCTGACCCCGGGCATGCACACCTTCGCCGACGAGCTGCGGGCGGCAGGCCATCGCGTGCACCTTCCCGACATGTTCGAGGGCCGGACCTTCGCCAGCGTGGAGGAGGGCGTCGCCCACGCACGCGAGATCGGGTTCGACACGGTCACGCAGCGGGGCATCGACGCCGTCGCGGACCTTCCGCACGACCTGGTGTACGCCGGCTTCTCGCTCGGGGTCATGCCAGCACAAGAGCTCGCGCAGACCCGATCCGGAGCGGCGGGGGCACTGCTCTTCCATGCCTGCGCACCCGTCGAGGAGTTCGGTGAGACCTGGCCCCCGGGCGTGCCGGTCCAGGTCCACGGGATGGAGCACGACCCGTGGTTCGCCGACGGCGGCGACCTCGATGCGGCTCGCGAGCTGGTCGAGTCCACCGAGGACGCCGAGCTGTTCCTCTACCCCGGCGATGCCCACCTGTTCGCCGACTCGTCCGTGGCCGACCACGACGAAGCGGCCGCGTCCCTGCTCCTGGAACGCGTGCTGGCCTTCCTGGCCGACCGAGTCAGCTGAGGTGTCGTAGCTGCGGCCAGACGTCGTCCCAGCTCCCCCGCAGGCCACGGCAGACGACGATCGGGGCGCCGTCCACCTCGTTGCCGACGGGGAAGGCGAAGCGCACACGGTCGACCTGCTGACACGTGTCGAAGAACGGGGCGAGCCAGTCGGGGTCCGTGCGGACCCCGACGACGGTCGCGTCGGCGTCGTCGGGGCGGCGCCAGTCGGCGTAGCTGTTGTGACCCGAGTACGGCTCGGGGAGCCCGAGCGCGGGCCCGTACCGGTCGAGTGCCCCGGCCTCGCCGTACGAGCCGGTGAGCAGCACGACGTCGGCGCGTTCATCGACCGGCAGGTCCTCGACGACATGCGCGACCTGGGCCGCCAGCTGGCGCCACCCGATGGTCTCCACCAGCGCGTCGTTCAGCTCGGGGATCGGCGTGTCGACGAGCACCCGCGCCGGCAGGAGCGGCAGGGCCAGCGCGGCACCGATCACGACGTGCGCGGCGAGCAAGGCGACCACACGGCGAGGGGCGACCTGCGCCGAGGACCACGCCACCGTGCCGGCGACGACCAGCACTGCGGCCAGCGGCAGCGGGTAGTAGGGCCGGCCTCCGGAGACGAGCGTGAGCACGATCCCTGCGACGTAGGCCCAGGCGAGTGGCCGGAAGGCCTGGCCGGCGGGGCGCCACATCCACCGCAGCCCGGCGACCGCCAGGGGGACCACCAGCGGGCCGAGCAGGACCAGCTGCAGGGGCAGCAGCGTCGCGCGGCTCTCGCCGCCGATCCGGCCGGACAGGGAGGCGGCCATCTCCAGCTGCGGCCAGCCGTGCGTCGCCTGCCACACCAGCGTCGGGGCGGCGATCACCAGCGCGACGACCCCACCGAGCGGCAGCCACACCGTGGCGAGAAGGTCGCGGCGACGCCCGACCGCCAGTGCGACCAGCACTGCCACGGTCAGCATGACCGCCAGGTGCTTGTTCCACAGCGCCACGCCCGCGACGACCCCGTACGCCACCCACCAGCGTGGCTCCGCGGTCCGCAGGAGCCGCGCGACCACCAGCAGGAGCACGAGCCAGAACGCGAAGTCGAAGGTGGCCGTCGACAGCAGGTGGCCGACCGCCAGGACGAACCCCGCCCCGCCGAGCGACACCGCGGCCCAGAGCTGGGCCCTGCGGTCACCGCCGAGCTCGCGCGCCAGCGCCCCGGCCACGAACGTCGTGCCCCCGGTCACGAGAGCCGGGACGACTCGCAACGCCCAGGGTGACGTCCCGAAGATCGCGACCTGCAGTCGCGCGAGGGCCGGGGTGAGGGGCGGCTGGTCCACGTACCCGAAGGCGAGGTGCTGCCCGGCCTCGAGGAAGTACAGCTCGTCGCGGTGGAACCCGTACCGGTTCGCGACCACCAGCAGCGCCACGACGACCAGGGCCGCCACGAGCAGCAGCCGGCGCCACGCCAGGGCCGGCAGCTCGCTCGACGTCGCCCGTGGCTGCATGCGGCGGAGCCTACGCCCACGCCCTGACGCCCCGGACGGACCCTGTTCCGGGTGCGTGGCGCGCGCACGCTCTAGGGTCCGAACAGGGTGCGGACCACACACGACAGGGGCACAGGATGAGGCACGGCGTCTGGCTGCTGAACTACGCGTCCCGCCAGAGCGTCCGGGACGTGGTCGACCTCGCCGTCGCGGCCGAGGAGGGCGGATGGGACGGGGTCTTCGTCAGCGACTCGCTCACCGACGGGACCACGGATCCCTGGGCCACGCTCGGGGCCATCGCGGCACGTACCGAACGGGTCACGCTGGGCACGTGGATCACCGCGCCGGCCACCCAACCGCCCTGGAGGCTGGCACAGACGGTGCCACGCTCGACCAGCTCTCGAACGGCCGGATGATGCTCGGCGTCGGCCTCGGGACCGGGGACGACTTCGACCGCTTCGGGGACACCGCCACCCCGCGCGAGCGGGCACGGCAGTACGACGAGGCCCTCGAGGTCGTGACCCGGCTCTGGACCGGCGAGCCGGTGACCTTCGACGGCGAGTTCTTCCAGCTGCACGAGGTCACCCTGCCGGTCCTGCCCGTCCAGCGACCCCGGGTCCCCATCCTCGTCGCCGGCTGGTGGCCGAACCGGCGCCCGTTCGAACGCGCGGCACGCTGGGACGGGGTGATGCCGTTCTGGCCGGCGCTGCTCGGGGGCCAGCCCGGGCCCGAAGGGCAGACCTCGACGGGGACGGTCGAAGGCGAGCTTCGCGAGCTCATGGACCACTACCGCGACGTCGCTGACGACCCCGGCGAGGTCGTGCTGCCGCGGGACAAGGGCGAGCAGCCGGTCTACGACGCGCTGGCCGAGGAGGTCGGAGCCACCTGGCTGCTGACCGCCGACGTCATGGACCTCGACGAGCTGCGCGCAGGACCGCCGCGCTGAGCCGGGCGTCCTCCCAGCGCTACCCGGTGGCCGACGAACGGGCTGCCGCGTTGTAGACGCCCTTGGCCATGGTCGACGTTGCCGCGTCGCGGAAGCGGGCGAACACCTGCCCGTGCGTGGCCACGACCTCGTCGTCGTCGGGGGCCGCCAGGCGCGCCTGCTCGGCGAGGTGGGCGGCCAGGCGGTGGTCGCCGCCCTCGGACAGCTCGCTGGCCCGTTCGGCGAGCACGCGGGCTCCACCGGCCAGTGCCGCGACCTCGGCGGCCAGATCGGCCTCTCGGGGCGGCTTGAGGTGGGCGGGGTTGCCGTCGTACCAGCCGCCGTAGAGCCGCCACAGGTTCCTGACGATGAACTCGGTTCGTCGTACACGGGCTGCAGGAACGGGCGGTCGGCCAGCTCGGCCGGCGGGGCGACGGTGTGGACGATCTCGTCCAGGCGTCGGCCCTCGTTCATGAGCGCCAGCGTCTGCTCGACCAGGGACTCGAGGTAGCTCGCCGTCTCGGTCAGTGCCTGCCGGACCCGGTCCGCCCCGACGACCGGAAAGCCGTGGCCGGGCAGCAGCACCTCGGCGTCGAGCTCCGACATCCGGCGCAGCGCCTCGGCCCACTCCCGGGGGTAGCGCTGGACCTTCTGGGGGTTGCCGGCGTTCGGCGACGCCCAGATGAACAGGTCCCCGGTGCACAGGACCCGACGGTCGGGGATCCACGTCCACGTGTGGTCGTCGGTCTCGCCCCGGTCGTGGTGGAGCTCGAGGAGCGTGTCGCCGACCGCGACGGTCACGCCGTCACGGTAGGTCGTGTCCGGGTAGCGGTACTCGGTCGGCCACTGCAGGTCGTCGACTCCGAACTGCCGCCGGTTGATCGCCCCGTTGTAGCCGGCCGTCAGGCGGTACCGGTCGAAGCGGGCCGGCATGGCCTCGTGGCCCACCACCTCGGGGCGTGCGCGGCCGGGGCGGCCGCCTCCTCGTCGAACGGACCGACGCCGAAACGTGGTCGATGTGCCCGTGGCTGAAGAC
>CAWCLK010000038.1:0-94503 GCA_963796225.1 uncultured bacterium | reverse complement strand
GAATCTGGACCTGTGCCCAGATTTCGTCGCGACCACGCCGGGGGGGCGACGATCTGCCGCGAGAAACTGGGCTGGAGTCCAGATTCTGTTTGGTGGGGGCGAGTGAGACGATTCGGGCCGGATTGTCTTATCCTCGGCCCGTGACCCCTCGAGCACTGGGAGCAGCCCATGAGCGACACCCGCGGCACGATCGCGATCCCGGAGGGCCAGCACGACCTGCCGCCCTCCACCCGCGAGGAGGTCGACGCGGCCGTCGCCGAACTGCGTGACCACACCAAGACGTGGGTCGACACCCCGGTCGCCGAGCGCATCACGATGCTGCGCCAGGCCATGCAGGACACCCTCGACGCGGCCCCTGCGTGGGCGCTGGCGGGGGCGGTGCACAAGGGCATCGACCGGGACTCGCCGCACATGGGCGAGGACTGGGTGAGCGGCCCGTACGCGGTGATCCGCAACCTGCGGCTGCTGGCCGAGACCCTCGAGGACATCCAGGCGACCGGCCGGCCCCAGCCCCCGGGCATCCGCACCCGCCCCGACGGGCAGGTCGTGGTCGACGTCTACCCGACCGACTGGAAGGACCAGGTGGCCCTGCCCGGGTTCAAGGGCGAGGTCCGCATCATGCCCGGCGTCGACCGCGCCGAGGTCGAGGCGCGCATGGGCCGCATCTACCGCGAGGAGGTGGACGAGGCGGAGGCTGGCGCGTCCGGCGGCGTGGCCTGCGTGCTCGGGGCGGGCAACGTCAGCTCGATCCCGCCGATGGACGTGCTGACCAAGCTGTTCGACGAGAACCGCGTCTGCCTGCTGAAGATGAACCCGGTCAACGAGTACGTGGGCCCGTACCTGGCGGCGGCGTTCCGCGTGTTCGTCGACGCCGGTGTGCTGCGCGTCGTCTACGGCGGCGGGGACATCGGGGCCTACTGCACCTCCCACGACGGCGTGGACGAGATCCACATCACCGGCTCCGACAAGACCCACGACGCCATCGTGTACGGCACCGGCGAGGAGGGGGCGCGCCGCAAGGCCGCCGACGAGCCGGTCAACACCAAGCCGATCACGTCCGAGCTCGGCAACGTCAGCCCCGTGATCGTGGTGCCCGGCCCGTGGTCGCCCCGCGACCTGGCCTACCACGGTGACTACATCGCCTCGATGCTGGTCAACAACGGCGGGTTCAACTGCATCGCGGCCCGCACGATCATCACCCACGCGTCGTGGAACCGCCGCAACGACCTGCTCGACGCCATCCGCGACTCGTTGCAGCGCGCCGAGCCGCGGGTGCCCTACTACCCGGGGGCCCGGGACCGGTGGCAGGCCTTCGTCGACGCCCACCCCGAGGCCGAGACCTACGGCGCCGCCGGCCCCGACCAGGTGCCGTTCACGCTGATCCCCGACGTCGACGAGACCGACACCGACGACATCGCGTTCACCACCGAGGCCTTCTGCGGCGTGTTCAGCGAGGTCGGCCTCGACGCGCCCCGCAGCGTCCCGGACTTCCTCGACGAGGCCGTGGACTTCGCCAACGACACGCTGTGGGGGACGCTGTCGGCGTCGATCATCGTGCACCCGCAGTCGATGAAGGACCCGGCGATCGCGGCCGCGGTCGAGCGCGCCATCGACCGGCTCGAGTACGGCTCGGTGGTGGTCAACCACTGGTCGGCGCTGCCCTACGGGACGGTGTCGATGCCGTGGGGCGCCTACCCCGGGAGCACCAACCAGGACATCCAGTCGGGGCGGGGCGAGGTGCACAACACCTACCTGCTCGAGGACATCCAGAAGGCCGTGCTGCGCGGTCCCTTCCGCCAGCCCACCAAGCCGCTGCTGTTCCACACCAGCCGCACGCTGCCCCAGATCGGGCCGCTGCTGTGCCAGTGGGAGGCGACCGGCGACCTCACCCTGCTGCCGAAGATGACCTGGCAGCTGCTGCGCGCCTGACCCGTCCCCGACCGCGACGGCGCGTGGGTCGTGCCCGTCGGTGAACCGGACCGCCCCGCGGCGCGTAGCCCCGGGCATGATGGGACCGGACACCGGCGGGCGAGAAGGCATGGACCCCACCTCCGTCGAGGAGCTGCACGCCGCCTACGGCGGGGCGTTGTACGTCTACGCCGTCCGACGGCTCGGTGACCGCGGGGCCGCCGAGGAGGTCGTGCAGGACACCCTCCTGCGCGCGTGGCGGGCCAGCGACCGGTACGACCCGGACCGCGGCAGCATGGGTGCGTGGCTGTTCGGCATCGCCCGCAACCTGGTGACCGACCGGCACCGTCGCCGGGCCGTCCGACCGCGTGCCGTCCGACCGATCGAGGACGGGGACGCGCCCCTGACCGACGGCGACGTCGACCGGGCGATCGAGACCTGGCAGCTCGCGGACGGCCTGGCGCGGCTGTCCGCGGACCACCGCGAGGCGATCCTGCTGGTCCACTACCAGGGCCTGACGGTGGTCGAGGCCGCCGACCGTCTCGGTGTCCCACCCGGGACCGTCAAGTCCCGGGTCTACTACGGGCTGCGCGCGCTGCGGCTGTCGCTGGAGGAAGCAGGAGTCGTGACATGAGCGAGCATCGCGACCGCCGGGAGGCGCTCGGGGCGTACGTGCTCGGGGCCCTGGAGCCCGACGAGCGCCGCGAGGTGGAGGCCCACCTCGCGGACTGCGCCGCGTGCCGTGACGAGCTCGCGCGCCTGTCGGCCCTGCCGCCCCTGCTCGAGCACCTCACCGCCGCCGAGGCCGCGGACGCCTCCCTGATCCCGTCGCCGGCCCTGGCCGCCCGGCTGACCGCGACCACCCTGCAGGAGGGCCAGCGCCTGCGCCGCCAGGTGCGCGGCTGGCGGGTGGCGACCTCCCTGGCAGCCGCGGCCGCCCTGGCGCTGCTGGTCGCGTGGTCGCCGTGGACGTCGTCCCCCGCCCCGGACCGGTGGGTGCTGCGCCCCGCCACGGCCAGCGCGGGCGTGGACGGGACGGCCGCGGCCCTCGCGTGGGAGTGGGGGACCACCGTCGAGCTGGACCTCGAGGACCTGCCGCCGGCGGACCGGTACGTGGTCTGGACCGTGTCCGAGGACGGCCGCCGCGAGCAGGCCGGGACCTGGGGCCGGACGACGTCGGGCCACGCGTACGTGCGGGGCGCCAGCGCGATCCAGCGCCACGACCTCGCCCAGATCGAGGTGGCCGAGGCCGACGGCCTCGTCCTGGCCACGTTCGAGGTCGCCCCGCCCGCCTGAACCGGACGGCGCTCCCGTGCGTAGGGACCGGTACCCCAAGGACCCGACCTCGCGAGGGAGCCGTGAGAACGATCCGAACCCTGACGGTGGTGTTCGCCACCACCGCGCTGCTGACCCTGCCCACGCTCGTCCAGGCACAGTCGACCGATGTCGAGGTGACCGACAACGCCTTCGTGCCCGAGACCGTCACGATCACCGCGGGCGACACCGTCACGTGGTCGGTGACCGGGACCAACCCCCACACCATCACCGCGGACGACGGCTCCTTCGACCAGGCCGTCTCCACCGGCGACACCTTCGAGCAGACCTTCGACACGCCCGGCACCTACAGCTACCACTGCACCATCCACGGCGCCGCGGGCGGCGTCGGGATGAGCGGCACCGTCGTGGTGCAGGCCGCGGACAGCGCCTCGCCCACACCGACGACCACGGCGACCCCCGCCCCGTCGCCGACGTCGACGGCGGCGCCCGCCACGGGCAGCCTCACCCTCAGCGACCAGAGCGGTGACGGCACCACGGTCGTCGTCGACGAGGTCACGATCGAGGGCAGCGACGGGTTCGTGGTCGTGCACGCCGACCAGGACGGGGCGCCGGGGCCGGTCCTCGGGCATGCCGCGATCCCCGAGGGCACGACGAGCGACCTGGCCGTGCCGATGGACACGCCCCTGACCTCCGACCAGACGGTCTGGCCGATGCTCCACGTCGATGCCGGGACGCCCGGGACCTACGAGTTCCCCGGCGCGGACGGGCCCGTCACCGTCGACGGCCAGGTGGTCGTGTCCCCGCTGTCCTACTCGCTCGCCGCGGGCGACGACGCCGCGGCCGACGACGAGCTGCCCGCGACCGGCCGCACCGCGTGGCCGCTGGTCGTCGCGGGACTCCTGGCGATCGCCCTCGGCGCCGGCGCGGTCGGGTGGCGGCGGCGGCAGGCACCTGACTCAGCGGACCCGGTCGACGACCTCCCAGGTGTCCGGCACGGTGGGCTCGGCCCCGCAGGAGACGGGGCGCGGGTCGAGCTCACTGCGCCGGACCCGCACGGTCATCATCTCGTCGGGGGTGCGCAGGCGCACCAGGGCCACGTCACCCTCGACGACGGTCTCCTCCACGAGGACGTCGTGCAGGCCCGCCAGGGCGTAGTGCTGGCGGACCCAGACCTCGGCGGCCTGCACGTGCCGCTCGCCCGCGGCGCGCCCACGGAACCCGTCCAGCGCGAGCCGCCCCTCGCGCAGGGCGGTCACCGCGGCCAGCGTGGTGACCTCGTCCATGAACCCGTAGACCGCCCCGACGGGTAGCAGGATCACGCTGGGCGCGAACCGGTGGCCGCCGGTGTGGGAGGTCTCCCAGGTGGCGTCGCGCTCCATGGCCGCGACCGCGCGGGCGACGTGCCCGCCGCGTTCCGCGCAGCAGGCGTCGCGCTTCGCGTGGGTGCACACCAGGACGATGGGGTCGTGGTGGGGCTCGCCGAGGTCCGGCGGCACCGGCGACAGCGTCACCGACGGGTCGAGCGTCGCCAGCTCGTCGGTGGGCACCTGCAGCCGGCGGGCCCACGGCGTCCCTCCGCCGTGGACCAGGAAGACGGTGTGGCCCTCGCCCCGGCTGCGGTCGGGACGTCGGATCGCCTGGTGGCGGATCGGTCCCGCCGCGAGACCCGCCTGCAGCGCCGCGACCGCGTCGGCGGGCAGCGACCCCTCGGTGAGGGCGTCGCGCCCCCACGGGACGGAGTCCTCGACCAGGACCCAGCCCGTGGCGACCGGGGCGGTCCCCGGAAGCGGCTCGTGCAGCTCGCGAGCCAGCGCGGCGCACGCGTCCGGACGCTCGGCCACGGGAGGATCCCTTCGTTCGGTGGCGCCCCGGCAGCCTATTGGGCGCGTGCCGGGCGCCCGGTTGCCGCGCCCGAGGGGCCTCGGTACCCTTCGCCTTCCTGCGGTGCCGCCTGTCCGGCACCGCTCGTCACGTTCCCACCTCCCACGCCAGTCCACTGGCAGCGCCGCCGGCACAGCCTCGCCACGCGCGCTCGCACCACGCCTCGCAGGAGCCTCATCATGTCGTACGCGGTCATCGCGACGGGCGGAAAGCAGTACCGGGTCGAGCCCGGCCAGACGCTCACCGTCGAGAAGCTCGACGGCCAGGTCGGCGACGCCGTCGACCTGCCCTGCGTCATGGTCGTCGACGACGCCGGCGCCGTCACCGCCGGCCCGGACGTGGCGGGGCGCACCGTCTCGGCCACCATCACCGAGCACGGGCGCGGCAAGAAGCTCCGCGTGGCCACCTACAAGAACAAGTCCCGCCAGCACAAGCGGCGTGGCCACCGCCAGCTCAACACGACCGTCACGGTCGACTCGTTCTGACCTGATCCCGGCGCTGCGGCGCACGACCCCCCGCGCTGCGGCGCACGACCCTTAGGAGTCCCTCATGGCGCACAAGAAGGGCGGCGGCTCGTCCAACAACGGCCGCGATTCCAACCCGAAGCGCCTCGGCGTCAAGCGCTACGGCGGCGAGGTCGTCCGTGCCGGCGGCATCATCGTCCGTCAGCGCGGCACCAAGATCCACCCCGGCGACAACGTCGGCCGCGGCGGCGACGACACGCTGTTCGCGCTCGTCGACGGCTCGGTGCGGTTCCGCAAGTCCGGCGCTCGCACCTTCGCGAACGTGGACCCGGTCGACGCCTGACGGCGCGGCCACACATCGTGCTCGAGGGCGGCCCGCACGGGCCGCCTTCGTGCATCCCGACAGGGAAGCCCTGCCATGTCCGAGACCGGCGCCGAGTTCGTCGACGAGTGCACGATCCACGTGCGCGGCGGTCGCGGTGGCAACGGCGTGACGTCGTTCCGCCGCGAGGCCCACGTGCCACGCGGCGGTCCCGACGGCGGCGACGGCGGCCGGGGCGGTGACGTGGTCCTCGAGGCCGACGAGGGCATGACCTCCCTGCTCGACCTGCACCGTCACCCGCACCAGCGGGGCGCGGACGGCGGCCACGGCCAGGGCATGCTGAAGACGGGCGCCGAGGGCGCCGACACGGTGCTGCCCGTCCCCGTCGGGACCCTCGTGCGTGACCGCGACACTGGTGCCGTGGTGGCCGACCTCGTTCGCCACGGCCAGCGCGTCACCGTGTCCGAGGGCGGTCGTGGCGGCCGTGGCAACACGGCGTTCGCCAACCGGCACCGGCGGTTGCCCCGCTTCCACGAACGGGGCGAGCAGGTCGAGGAGCTGTCCCTGCGCCTCGAGCTCAAGGTCATCGCCGACGTCGGGCTCGTGGGCTTCCCGTCCGCCGGCAAGTCGTCCATGATCTCCCGCCTGTCGGCCGCCCGACCCCGGATCGAGGCGTGGCCCTTCACCACCCTCACGCCCCACCTCGGGGTCATGCGGGCCGGCAACACCGCCGCCGGCGACCCCATCGACGTGGTCCTCGCCGACGTCCCCGGCCTGGTCGAGGGCGCCGCGGAGGGCAAGGGCCTCGGCCACCGCTTCCTCAAGCACGTCGAACGCTGCCGCGTCCTGCTGCACGTGCTCGACACGACGCCCTTCGAACCCGACCGCGACCCGTTGACCGACCTCGACGTCATCCGGGAGGAGCTGCGCCAGCACGACCCCGGGATGCTGGACCGGGTCGAGGTCGTCGCCCTGAACAAGATCGACGTGCCCGACGGGCAGGCGATGGCCGACATGGTCCGCGACGAGCTCGAGGACCGCGGGTACGAGGTCTTCGAGGTGTCCGCGGTGTCCGGCGCGGGCCTCGATGCGATGCGCTACCGGCTCGGGGCGCTGGTCCACGAGCAGCGCGAGGAGCACGGCCACCTCACCGAGGTCGACGAGGACGAGGAGGAGGTCGTCATCCGGCTCGAACGCCGCGGTCCCGACTTCGAGGTCGTCCGCGACGAGACCGGCATGATCCGCGTGGCGGGACGACGGATCGAACGCTGGGTGCAGATGCTGCCGCTCGAGGTGCCCGACGCGGTCCGGTACCTGCAGGGCCGCCTTCGCCGCGCTGGCGTCGAGAAGGCCCTGGTCGCCGCTGGCGTGCGTGCCGGCGACGACGTGGTGATCGGCGACACGGTCTTCGAGTTCGACCCCGCCGTCGAGGACCTGCCCGTCGACGAACGCGAGGCGCTGCTGGCCGACGACGCCGACGACCCCGAGGACCTGGACGAGCTCGCGGAGGACGACCGGTGAGTCGGTTCTCCCGCCCCGACCTGGCCGTGGTGAAGGTGGGCTCGTCGAGCCTGCGGGGTGCGGACGGCCTGCTCGACCGCGACCAGGTCCGTGCCCTGGCCGAGCAGATCGTCGCGGTCCGCGCCAGCGGGACCCGCGTCGTGCTGGTGTCCTCCGGGGCCGTGGCCGCCGGGATGGGGCTGCTCGGCCTCGACCGCCGGCCCGCGGACCTGCAGAGCCTGCAGGCGTGCGCCGCGGTCGGCCAGGGCGAGCTGATCCACGAGTACCAGCGCACGCTGCGCCCCCACGGCCTGTCGGCCGCCCAGATCCTGCTGACCCCCGACGACTTCGGCCACCGGCCCCGGTACCTCAACGCGCGTCACACGCTGCAGCGCCTGCTGGGCCTCGACGCCGTGCCGGTGATCAACGAGAACGACGCCGTGGCCACCGACGAGCTGGCCTACGGCGACAACGACCACCTCGCGGCGCTGGTGGCCTCCATGCTCGACGCGCAGCTGCTCCTGCTGCTCTCGGACGTCGACGGGCTGTACGACGGGCCGCCCACCCGCCCCGGGGCGCGGCGGATCGACCGGGTCGAGCACGCCGGTGACGTCGACCTGGCCACCGTCGGCGGGGTCGGCTCGCACGTGGGCTCCGGCGGCATGCGGACCAAGGTCGAGGCGGCCCTGATCGCCACGGCCTCCACGGCGCACGCGGTCGTGGCCGACGCCCGCCGGCCCGACGTCATCCGGGACGTCGTCGCGGGCGAGCCCGTCGGCACCTGGTTCGTCGCCGAGGCACGTCGCCTCGAGGCCCGCCGGCTCTGGATCGGCTACGCGCTGCGGCCCGCCGGCCGGCTGCACGTCGACGCCGGGGCGGCCGACGCGCTGGTCGACCGCGGCCGGTCCCTGCTGGCCGTCGGCATCACCGAGGTCGAAGGACGCTTCCAGGCGGGCGACGCCGTCGAGGTCGTCGGCCCGGCAGGTGACGTGATCGCACGCGGGCTGTCGGCCTACGCCGCCGACGACGTGGGCCGGATCGCGGGGCGGTCGACGCTGGACGCCGTCGAGGAGCTCGGCCCCGGGTTCGCCCGCGAGGTGGTGCACCGCGACGACCTCGCGGTCCGCGCCCCGTCCCGCAGCGGCGGCTGGCGCTGACGACGGGCACCCGGCCCTAGGCTTGACGGCACCGTCGACCGACCGGGGGCGCACGTGATCTGGGCCATCGTGCTCGTGGTGCTGGTGGTGCTCCTCGCCGTGTGGGCCATCGCCGTCTACAACCGGCTCGTGCGCCTGCGCAACAAGGCCGAGGAGGCCTGGTCGGGCATCGACGTGCAGCTGCAGCGCCGGGCCGACGTGGTCCCCAACCTCGTCGAGACGGTCCGTGGCTATGCCGGGCACGAACGCGAGACCCTCGAACGGGTCGTCGAGGCGCGCAACGCCGTGGCCGGTGCGTCGGGTCCGCGGGCGGCGGGGGAGGCCGACGAGCAGCTCGAGGGCGCCCTGCGGCAGCTGTTCGCCGTGGCCGAGGCCTACCCCGACCTCAAGGCGTCGACGAACTTCCTGCAGCTGCAGCGCGAGCTGGCGCGCCTCGAGGAGGACATCTCCTTCGCGCGCCGGTACCACAACGCCGTCGTCGAGAACCTGAACACCGGCATCCAGTCCTTCCCGGCCGTGCTGATCTCCCGTCCGATGGGGTTCCGCGAGCGCGAGTACTTCAAGGCCGAGGCCGGCGACCGGGCGGTCCCGACCGTCGGGATGGACTCGTGAAGCCCCGTCGCGTCCTCGCCGTCGTCCTGGCCTGCCTGGCCTGGCTGGCCGTGGTGGGGCCGTCGTCCGGGGCGCAGCAGGGCGGTGCGGGCTGGTCGGTCACCTCCTACGACGTCCTGATGGAGATCACCGACGACGCCGACCTGCTGGTCGTCGAGGACATCGCCGTCGACTTCGGCACGCTCCAGAAGCACGGCATCTTCCGGTACATCCCGGTGTGGGAGGAGCTGCCCACGCCGTTGCCCGCGGAGCTCGCGGCCCGGCTCCCCGAGGGCGTCGACCCCTCGCGGTATCGCCGGGTGATCGAGGTCGACGCGATCCAGGTCGAATCCGGCACCGGCGCCCCGACCGACGTGCAGGTCGAGGGACCGCAGGCCCAGAACGGCAACGTGGCGATCCGCATCGGTGACGCCGACACGACCGTGAGCGGCCGGCAGCAGTACACGATCCGGTACCGCGTCCGCGGGGCGGTCGAGCCGCTGGACGACGGCCCGGCCCTGGCGTGGGACGCCATCGGCACGGGGTGGGACGTCCCGATCCAGCAGGCCACGGCCGAGCTGCGTGCCCCGGGCGTGACCGAGGTGCGCTGCCTGCAGGGGCCCGAGTACTCCACCGACGCGTGTGACGCCTCGACCGTGGAGGGCGGGGCGCGGTACCGCTCCACCGGGCTGCTGGCGCCCCACGAGGGGATGACGGTCACCGTGCGGCTCGAACCCGGTGCCGTGGACGTGCCACCGATCCTGCTCGACGAGAAGGCGACCCTGCACCGCTTCCTCATCGGGTCGCGGGCGGCGATCCCGCTCGCCGTGGTGATCGCGCTGCTCGGTGCCGGCGGCCTGGCCCTGCTCGGCTGGCGCCAGGGGCGGGACCGCACGGCGCGGGGCGGCGTCACCTCCCACGGCCAGCTCGACGACACGCAGGCCGGCGAGCGGCGCCGGGGCATGTTCGAGCCCCGGGCGGTGCCGGTCGAGTACCGACCGCCGGACGACCTGCGCCCCGCCCAGCTCGGGCTGATCGTCGACGAACGGGTCGACGCCGTGGACGTCACCTCGACGCTGGTCGACCTGGCGGTGCGCGGGCACCTGCGGATCGAGGAGGCCCAGGAGGGCGGCTGGTTCCGGAGGGCCGACTGGAAGCTGGTCGAGACCGACCCCAGCCGCGAGGACCTGCTCGGGTACGAGCGGCTGATGATGGACGGCCTGTTCGACGGCCGCCACGAGGTCCTCGTGTCCGACCTCAAGGGGACCTTCGCGTCCGACTACCAGAAGGTCGAGACCGCCATCTACAGCGATGGGCAGAGCCGGCGCTGGTTCGCCGACCGTCCCGACCAGACCCGTGCCCGGTGGCTGGGGCTGGGCATCGCCCTGGCAGGGGCCGGGGCAGTCGCGACCTTCTTCCTGGGCATGCGCCTGCGCATGGGGGTCGTGGGGCTGGCGATCGTGCTGCTGGGCCTGGCGCTGATGGCCGTGCACCGACTGATGCCGCGACGTACCGGCAAGGGCTCGGCGATGCTCACGCGCACGCTGGGCTTCCGCGAGTTCGTCACGACCGCCGAGGCCGACCGGATGGAGTTCGCCGAGGCCGAGCGGCTGTTCGTCGAGGTCCTGCCCTACGCGGTCGTGTTCGGCTGCGTCGACCACTGGGCGCAGGTCTTCGAGGGCATCGGGATCGACGTGGGCGCCGCCGTCGGTGGCTTCTACGTCGGCCACGGGCCCTTCCGCCTCATGGCGTTCTCGGCCGGCATGAACGACTTCTCCTCCTCGATGGCCACGGCCGTGACCACCGCGCCGCCGTCCAGCGGCAGCGGCGGGTTCTCCAGCGGCGGCTTCGGCGGTGGCGGCGGCTTCTCGGGCGGCGGCATGGGCGGCGGCGGAGGTGGCTCGTGGTGACGGCACTGGTGACCGGGGCGACGGCCGGGCTCGGCCGCGCGTTCGTGGACCGCCTGGCGGGGGAGGGGTACGACCTCGTGCTCGTCGCGCGGACCGAGGACCGGCTGCGTGCCGTGGCGGACGAGGTCGTGGCCCAGCGGGGCGTGCACGCCGAGGTGCTCGCGGCCGACCTGGCCGAGCCCGACGACCTCGACCGGGTCGCCGCGCGGGTGGCCTCCACCGACGCCCCGATCGACCTGCTGGTCAACAACGCCGGGTTCGGGCTCAACGCCCCGTTCCTCGACACCACCGCCGAGCAGCAGGAGCACTACCTCGACGTGCTCGTGCGTGCCGTGCTGCGGCTCAGCCACGCGGCGGCGGGGGCGATGGCGGCCCGTGGTCACGGGGCGATCATCAACGTCGGGTCGGTGGCGGCCTTCGCCCCGCTCAACACCTACAGCGCCCACAAGGCGTGGGTGACCACCTTCTCGCAGGCGCTGGCGGCCGAGCTCGCCCCGCGCGGGGTGCAGGTCATGGCCTTCAACCCCGGGTTCGTGCGCACCGAGTTCCACCAGCGGGCCGGCATGTCCACCTCGGACATCCCCGACGCGATGTGGCTCGACGCGGACGAGGTCGTGGCCACGGCGCTGCGGGACCTGCGTCGGGGGCGGGACCTGTCGATCCCGGACCTGCGCTACAAGGGCCTGGTCGCGGCGATGCGGCACCTGCCCCAGGGGCTGATCAGCCGGGTGGGTCGAGGCATGCGGTCGCGGCAGGGGCACGGCGACGGGGCGTGATGGGGACGTGGTCCCGGCGGGACCGTAGGCTCGTCGCCGCTCCCACCCCCGCGCCAAGGACCCTCCCGTGTCCCACGAGTTCGCCGGCGTCACCGATGTCTCCGAACGCCTGACCGGCGTCGGCTACCTGACCGACGAGGCCATCGAGACCGTGGTCTACCTGGCCGAGCGGCTGGGCAAGCCGATCCTCGTGGAGGGACCGGCGGGGGTCGGCAAGACCGAGCTCGCCAAGGCCGTCGCTGCCGCCCGCGACGCCAACCTGGTCCGGCTGCAGTGCTACGAGGGCCTGGACGAGGCCAAGGCGCTGTACGAGTGGAACTACAAGAAGCAGCTGCTGCGCATCCAGGTCGGCAAGGCCCCCGCCGCCGCGCCCGGGGGCGGTGAGGACTGGGAGGACGTCCACGACGACATCTTCGGCGAGGACTACCTGCTCGAGCGGCCGCTGCTGAAGGCCCTGCGCGCCACCGAGGACACCGTCCTGCTCATCGACGAGGTCGACAAGGTCGACTTCGAGTTCGAGGCGCTCCTGCTCGAGATCCTGTCCGACTTCCAGGTCACCATCCCCGAGCTCGGCACCGTCACCGGGTCGCGCCAACCCTTCGTGATCCTGACCTCCAACAACACGCGCGAGCTGTCCGAGGCGCTCAAGCGCCGCTGCCTGTTCCTCTACCTCGACTACCCCGACGTCGAGCGCGAGAAGCAGATCGTGCTGTCGCGCGTGCCCGAGGCGCCGGCCGACCTCGCCGACCAGCTCGTCCGCATCGTCCGCAGCCTGCGCCAGATGGAGCTGAAGAAGCCGCCGTCGATCTCCGAGACCCTCGACTGGGCCCGCACGCTGGTCGAGCTCGGCTACGACACCATCGACGAGGACGTCGCGCGCAGCACGCTGAACGTGCTGCTCAAGTACTCCCAGGACGTCTGGAAGGCGTCCAGCCATCTCCGGCTGCCGCCCCGCCCCGAGATGAACTGACCGGTTCGGCCGCCTCCCCGAGCACCGCGGCCGCCGCCACCGCCCCGACGGCGCACAGGACCAGCGGCACGGTGCGGCTGCCCGTCAGGTCGACCGCGATGCCGCCGACCGTCGGACCGATCGCCCCGCCGACGCCCCGCAGCATCCCCAGGGCGCCGAGGTGGGCGCCCATGGACGGGCCCTCGTACACGTGCGCCGCGTGGATGCTCTCGACCGCGGACATGGCGCCGATCCCCACGCCGGCGACGACGGCGTAGGCCCCGGCCTGCAGCAGCCCGCCGGCCCCCACGAGGAGCAGGGCGCCCACGGCGGTGAGCAGGTACGCGCCCCGCAACGTGCGGCGGCCCCCGAACCGCAGCACCACGGGCGCAAGCGGCAGCCGCCCGCCGAGCTGCAGCAGGCCGCGGGCACCGGCGAAGGCGGACGCGGTCGCCAGGGCCATCCCCGCCTCGGCCATCGCCGGCACCTGCTGGACCAGCAGCAGCGCCGTCGTCGCCCCCGCCACCGTGACGGCGACCACGATCGCGCGCCTGGCCGGCCCGGCGGCGGCCTCGCGCAGCGCCCGGCGCAACGGCGGCCGCTCGGTCTCGTCGGGGCGGACGTCGGGCACACCGAGGCCTGCCAGCAGGTAGGCCACACCGACGGCGACGGCGAGGCCGCGCAACGTCGGGCGCCACCCGACGCGGGTCACCACCCAGCCGATCAGCGGCAGGAAGACCGGGCTCGCGAAGGCTCCGAAGAGCGTCAGCACGGTGATGCCGTGGGCGCGCTCGTGCGGCACCAGCCGGGCCATCACCGCCGACGTGGCGTTGTAGTAGCCGCCCGCCCCGACCAGGCCCCCACCCGTCGCTGCGAGGACCGCGAACGCCACGGGCGAGGTGGCCAGCGAGGCGGCCAGCAGGGCCATGGTCGACGTGGCCGCGAGCAGGAGGAAGGTCGTGCGGCTGCCCCGCGCATCCAGGGCGTGCCCGACGGCGGTGCCGGCCACCCCGGTCACCAGCAGCGACGCCCCGTAGGTCGCCCCGAGCAGGCCCTCGCTCCAGCCGGTGTCCACCCGGATCGGCTCGACCAGCACGCCGTAGCCGTAGAACCACGACCCGAACGCCACGATCGACAGCAGCCCGAGGACCAGCGTCGGCCCGACGGGCAGACGGCGTCTCGCCATGTCGATCCGAGGCTCAGGGGCGACCGGAGGCTAGCCAGCGTGCGCGCCGCGCCCGTGGTGCCCGGCCCCGGTGTGTCCCGACAACCACGTGGGGCCCCACCGCGTCCTGACAGGTGTCCGATCCCGCTGATCCGCCCCGCGGATCCCGCCACCAAGGCACTCCCGATGACCCGCCGTCCCCTCCTCGCCGTCCTCGCCCTCGCCGCCATCGGCCTGGCCGGCTGCGGCGCCGCCGACACCGTCGCCGACACCGCCGCCGCCCCGGCCCCCACGGCCAGCGCCCCCGCCACCACGACCCCCGCCCCGCAGGCCACCGCGCCCGTCGTCGAGGACGAGGGCCCCGGCACCGACACGCCGCCTCCCGCGACCGCCGAGGTCGAGGACGAGGGGCCCGGGACCGACACCGTCCCCGCCCCGGCGCCTGCCACCGACGAGGGCGACGGGGCCATCGACCCCGTCACCCTGGCCTTCGACGGTCGCGAGGTCCCCGTGGCCACCGCGTGCGCGGGCGCCGACGGGGCCGTCCTGGCCACGACCGAGGGCGAGGTCACCATCACGCTGGTCCGCGAGGAGGGCCTGGCCCTGCGCTACCTCGGTGAGGGCGCACGGGCCGAGACCACCGACGTGACCGTCGAGGGCGGCACCGACGCGACCACCTACACGGCGACGCTGTCCAGCGACGACGTGCCCCCGGTCGAGGTGACCATGGTGGTCATGGACGACGCCCTCGCGGCGCTGCCCGCCTGCTGACCCCCGGCCCGGTCGGTGTCCTGCTCGGCGCACGCCTGCGCGCGCCGAGCAGGTGCCGGTCGGGACGCCCCCTACCATGCGGCGCCAGCCGCCATTTCGTCTCGAGGTGCCGTGAACGACCGCGTCGCCGAGGTCCTGGCCGAGGGACCCCCGCCGACCAACGGCGTGTTCCAGCGTGTCCTGGACTTCGTCGCGGCGCTGCGCCGTGCCGGGGTGGGCACCACCCAGTCCGAGGCGATCGAGGCCGTCAAGGCCATCGGCCACGTCGACCTGCTCGACCGCCCGATGCTGCGCGAGGCCCTGGCCGCGGTGTGCATCACCTCGCAGCCGCACCGGCGGGCCTTCGACGACCTGTTCGAGCTGTACTTCCCGGCCCGCCCCGCCCCGTCGGACGACACCCCCGACATGACCGACGAGGACCCGGGCGAGCAGGTCGAACCCGACCAGTTCGTCCGCGACCTCATCGACCAGCTCATGGACGGCGACGACGAGTCGATCCGCCAGATGGCGCAGATGGCCGTCGACCAGTTCGGCCGCGTCGAGGGCCGCGACGGCGGCGTGTCCTACTTCCAGTACAAGGTCTTCCGGGCCGTCGACATCCAGCAGATCCTCGCCGACATGCTGCGGTCCAAGGTCGAGGACTCCGGTGGCCTGACGCCGCTGCAGGAACGCCTGTGGCGCGACGAGTTCGAGGAGCGCCTGCGCACCTTCCAGCAGGAGGTCGAGGCCGAGATCCGTCGCCGCGCGGCCGCGCAGCGGGGCGTCGACCAGGTCGCCGACCGGATGACGCGTCCCCCGATCGAGGACGTCGACTTCTTCCGCCTGACGGCCGAGGAACAGGCCCAGATGCGGGCACAGATCCGGCCGCTGGCCCGCAAGCTGGCCACCCGGACCTCGGTCAAGCGCAAGCGCGGCCGGGACGGACGGCTCGACGTGCGACGCACCGTCCGGCACTCGATGTCGACCGGCGGCGTGCCCTTCGACCCGGCCTTCCGCCCGCGCAAGAACCACAAGCCCGAGCTGTTCGTCGTCTGCGACGTGTCCGGGTCGGTGGCCTCCTTCGCGCGGTTCACCCTGATGCTGGTGCACACGCTGCAGGAGCAGTTCACCAAGGTCCGCTCGTTCGCGTTCATCGACACGCTGGACGAGGTCACCAGCCTGTTCGAGACCGGTGACTTCTCCGACGGGATGAAGCGGATGATGTCCGAGGCCGAGCTCGTGTGGCTCGACGGGCACAGCGACTACGGCCACTCGTTCGAACGCTTCCACGCCGAGCACGCCAGCGACGTCAGCCCGCGCTCGACCGTGCTGGTGCTCGGCGACGCCCGCAACAACTACCGGGCGTCGAACTCCTGGGTCCTCAAGGACCTCAACCGCCGGGCGCGCCACGTCTACTGGCTCAACCCGGAACCCATCCAGTACTGGGGGACCGGCGACTCGGTCGTGTGGGACTACGCCCGCTACGTCGACGACATGGTCGAGGTCCGCAACCTCAAGCAGCTGACGCGTTTCGTCGAGCAGCTGACGTGACGGCGTTGAGGACCTAGGGCGTGGGGGGCTTCCTGGTCAGGCGGGGGCTGCAGGCGGTCGTGACCGTCCTGCTCGCCACGCTCGTGGTGCACGTGTCGGTGACGGTGCTGCCGGGCGACCCGGTGCGGGCGCTGTTCGGCTTCCAGCCGCCCCCGCCGGGGGCGGTCGCGGCGATCCGTGCCCGCTACCACCTCGACGACCCCTACGTGGTGCAGTACCTGCTGTACCTGCGGGACGTGGTGACCTTCAACTTCGGGACCAGCCTGCGGGGCGGTGACATCAACCAGATCATCGCGGCCACCTGGCAGTCCACCGCGTGGCTGGTCGCGGTCGCGCTCGTCGCGCAGACCGTGCTCGGGACGACTCGCAGGCGTGTTCTCGACCCTGCGCCCGTCGACGTGGGGGTCGCGCGCGATCCTGGTGGGCGCCTCGCTGATGATCGCGGTGCCCGTCGTGCTGTCCGCGCCCGCCCTGCACTACCTGCTCACGATCCGGTTCCACGTCTTCCCGATCAACCCCACGGTCGGTGGCTGGCACGCGTACGTGCTGCCGGTCCTGGTGCTGATGGGGGTCACGATGGGGACCCTGACGATCTTCCTGCGCTCCGAGCTGCGCCAGACCCTGCGCGCCCCGTTCGTGAAGTTCGCCCAGGCCGGCGGGGCGCCCCAGTACCGCCTGGTCGGCGTCCATGCCCTTCGCGCCGCGATGCCGCCCGTGATCAGCTACCTCGCCTCGAACCTCGGGATCGTGATGGTGGCGGTGCTGATCATCGAGGGGACCATGGGCCTGCCCGGGCTCGGCAACGTGCTGTTCGGCGCCATCCGCTTCCAGGAACGCTCGATCGTGGTCTCGGTCGTGATGCTCATCACCATCGCGGTGATCCTGCTGAACCTGCTGGCCGACGTCGCCGTGGCGACCCTCGACCCGCGCGCCCGCGTGGGCATGACGGGGGAGGAGCCCGCGTGAGCGCGACGGACCTCCGACCGGTCGTGGACGGGATCGAGGACGGCAGGCCTGCCGTCCGGGCCCACAGCCCCAGCCTGCTGCGCACGGTGCTCACCACGCCCCGCGCCTGGCTCGCGCTGGTGCCCCTGCTCGTGATGGCCGGCATGGCCATCGCCCCGAACCTGTTCGACCTCGCCGGGCTGCGCCCCTGCAACCTGCGCAACGGCCTGGCCTCGCCCAGCCTGGCGCACCCGTTCGGACTGGACCTGCAGGGCTGCGACCTCTGGGCGCGCACCGTCCACGGCACCCGGAACTCCTTCCTCGTGGGCTTCGGCTCGGTCGCCATCGGAGGGCTCGTGGCCGCCGTCCTCGGGACCGCGGCCGGACTGTCCCGGACGGCCGACGCCATCGTGCGGACGCTGGTGGACCTCTTCCTCGGCATCCCGGTGGTGCTGGTCGGCCTCGCACTGCTCACCGCCACCGAGGAGCCCAGCCCCTGGCACGTGATCGCCGTGCTGTCGTTCTTCGCATGGCCGCTGCTCACCCGGGTGATGCGCACCGAGGTGCTGCGCGTGGCGGGGCGGGAGTACGTCGACGCCGCGCGGGCGCTCGGGGCGGGACCGTGGCGCGTGCTGCGGCGCCACGTGGCCCCCAACGCCATCGGGTCCATGCTGTCGATCGGCGTGCTCTCGGTGGCGACGATGATCACCACCGAGGCCGTGATCACCTACGTCGGCGCCGGCCTGCAGCTGCCGGCGACCTCGTGGGGCATCGTGCTGTACGAGGCGGGGCGCGACCTGCGGCGCGCCAACCACCTCGTGCTGCCCGGCCTGTTCCTCGTCGTGGCCGTCGGGGCGCTGGTGCTGCTGGCCGAAGTGGTGCGCGACGCGAGGCCGCCCTCGTGACCTCCACGACGGCACGCCTCACCACCGACCGCGGCCTGGTCGGGATCCGGCGCTGGGGCGAGGCCGCCCCGGACGTCGTCCTGCTGCACGGTGCCGGGGGCAATCGTGACAGCCTCGCCCCGCTCGGTGACGCCCTGGCCGCCACCGGGGTGGCCGTGGCCACGCTGTCGATGCCCGGCCGGGACGGGTCCGACGGCGCCCCGATCGCCTCGCTGGCCGAGGCCGCCGAGGTCGTCGCCGCGACCCTGGCCGTGCTCGCCCCGGAGGGCACGGTGCTCCTGGGCCACTCGATGGGCGGCGGGATCGCCATCGAGACGGCCCTGGGCACGAACGCGCGCCTGCGCGGCCTGGTGCTGGCCGCGACCGGCGCCCGCCTGCGCGTGCGTGACGACATCCTCGACAACGCCGCGACCACCGTTGCCGAGGGTGGCCATCTCGCCGAGCTCTCCGCCGCCGCGCTGCGCCCCGACGGCCCCGCGGCGGTGCGGTCCCACGTCCTGACCGTCGAGGCGCTCACCCCCGGCCCGTCGGCGCTGGCCGACTGGGAGGCGACCAACCGCTTCGACCGCCTCGCGGAGGTCGCCGACCTCGACCTGCCGGTCCTGGCCGTCGCCGGCGAGCGCGACCCCCTGACCCCACCGAAGTACGCGAGCTACGTGGTCGAGCACGCCCCGTCCGCCGAGCTGGTGGTGCTGCCCGGCGCCGGCCACTGGCTCCCGGTCGAGGAGGCCGGGGCCGTGGCCGACGCCGTGGCCGCGTTCGTGCGGCGCCTACCGGTCTGATGACTCGATCACGGGGACCCGGGTCATCGCCTCGGCGACCTTCTCCTCCGGGTAGTCGTGGTCGACCAGCTCCCCGGCGAAGTAGGCGTCGTAGGCGGCCATGTCGAAGTGCCCGTGGCCGCACAGGGCGGTGAGGATCACCTTCTCCTCGCCGGTCTCGGTGCACTCGTTCGCGGCACGGATCGCGGCGGCGATCGCGTGGGTGGGCTCGGGGGCGGGGACGATGCCCTCGGTCCGCGCGAACTGGACCGCGGCGGCGAAGCACTCGTTCTGGCCGAGCGCGGTCGCCTCGAACAGCCCCAGCTCGTACATGTGGCTGATCAGTGGCGACATGCCGTGGTAGCGCAGCCCGCCGGCGTGGATCGGGTCGGGCACGAAGTCGTGGCCCAGCGTGTGCATCTTCACCAGTGGCGTCAGCCCGGCGGTGTCGCCGAAGTCGTACCGGTACTCGCCCTTGGTCAGCGACGGGCAGGCGGCGGGTTCGACGGCCAGGATCGCCGGGTCGATCCTGCCCGGCCAGCTTCTCGCGGATGAACGGGAACGTCAGCCCGGCGAAGTTGGACCCGCCTCCGGTGCAGCCCACGATGAGGTCCGGCGTCTCGCCGACCTTCGCCAGCTGCTTGAGGGCCTCCTCGCCGATCACCGTCTGGTGGAGCAGCACGTGGTTGAGCACGCTGCCGAGCGCGTAGCGCGTCGTCGGGGTCAGCGGCGGCCGCCTCGACGGCCTCGGAGATCGCGATGCCGAGCGAGCCCGGGGAGTCCGGGTCCTGGGCGAGGATGGCCCGGCCCGCCTCGGTCAGGTCGCTGGGTGAGGAGTGGATGGTCGCGCCCCACGTCCGGATCATCGACCCGCGGTAGGGCTTCTGCGTGAACGATGCGGCGACCTGCCAGACCTCGCAGGCCAGGTCGAACTGGCTGGTCGCGAACGCCAGCGCCGATCCCCACTGCCCGGCGCCGGTCTCGGTGGTCAGCCGCTTCACGCCCTCGGCGGCGTTGTAGTAGGCCTGCGGGACGGCCGTGTTGGGCTTGTGGCTTCCCGCGGGCGAGACGCCCTCGTACTTGAAGTAGATCTTCGCGGGGGTGCCCAGCGCCTTCTCCAGGCGGTGGGCCCGGACCAGCGGGCTGGGCCGCCAGATGCGATAGACCTCCCGGACCTCGTCGGGGATCTCGATGTAGCGGTCCGTCGAGACCTCCTGCTCGATGATCGCCATGGGGAAGAGCGGGGCGAGGTCGTCGGGGCCGATCGGGTCGTGCGTGCCCGGGTGCAGCGGCGGCGGGTGGCGGCTCGGGCAGGTCGGCGACGACGTTGTACCAGTGGGTGGGGATCTCGGACTCGTCCAGGAGGATCTTGGTGGGTGCGTCCACGTGGCCGCCTTCGCGTCGGGTGGCGCAGGACCGTAGGACATCCGCCCGACGGCCGGGACGTTTCTACGACAAGGCTCGTAGCTCGAGGAGTAGGTTGTCGGGGCGGCGAGCGGGCGGCCGCTGCGCCAAGGTGACGTGGGACGACGTGCGGAGGTTGGACGCGTGGCAAATGCGTTGGTCGAGATGCACGGCGTCAACAAGTGGTTCGGCGACCTGCACGTCCTGCGCGACATCGAGCTCGAGGTCGCGTCGCAGGAGGTCGTGGTCGTCATCGGACCGTCCGGGTCGGGCAAGTCGACGTTGTGTCGGGCGATCAACCGCCTCGAACCGATCGAGCAGGGCGAGATCCGCATCGACGGTCAACCGCTGCCCGCCGAGGGCAAGGAGCTCGCCCGGCTCCGGGCCGACGTCGGGATGGTCTTCCAGTCCTTCAACCTGTTCGCGCACAAGTCCATCATCCAGAACGTCACGCTCGGCCCGATCAAGGTCCGGGGGATGGACAAGACGGCGGCGCGTGAGCGTGGGATGGAGCTGCTCGAGCGCGTCGGGATCGCCAGCCAGGCCGACAAGTACCCGGCGCAGCTGTCGGGTGGCCAGCAGCAGCGCGTCGCGATCGCGCGGGCCCTGGCCATGGACCCCAAGGTCATGCTGTTCGACGAGCCGACCTCGGCGCTCGATCCCGAGATGATCGCCGAGGTGCTCGACGTCATGCTCGAGCTCGCCGAGGCCGGCACGACCATGATCGTCGTCACCCACGAGATGGGGTTCGCACGATCCGCGGCCAACCGGGTGGTCTTCATGGCCGACGGCCAGATCGTCGAGACCGCGCCCCCCAACGAGTTCTTCGACAACCCGCAGTCGGACCGCGCCAAGGACTTCCTCTCGAGGATCCTGGCGCACTGACACGAGAAGGTCCTGGAGTCAGGACCGAGGAGGCACACATGCAACGCAGACGAACCCTGCAGGCCGTGGCACTTCTGGCCAGCGTCGCCCTGTTCGCCACCGCCTGCGGTGGCGACGACGACACCGGCGGCGAGACCGACTCGCCCGACCGGCGACGGCGCGGCGACCGCGACGGACGGCGCGTCCGGCCGGGGGCGGTGACGACCTCGCCGCCATCAAGGAGTCCGGCACCCTGCGCGTCGGCATCAAGTACGACCAGCCGCTGTTCGGGGTCAACACGCCGAACGGCGTCGTCGGCTTCGACGCCGAGATCGCCAAGCTGGTCGCCGAGGCGATCTTCGAGGACGGCGACCCGGCCAGCCACATCGAGTTCACCGAGGCCGTGTCGGCCAACCGCGAGCCGTTCCTGCAGAACGACCAGGTCGACATCGTCGCGGCGACCTACACGATCAACGACGAGCGTGACCAGGTCGTCGACTTCGCCGGGCCGTACTACGTGGCCGGCCAGGACATCATGGTGCCGAGCGGGAACCCGAACGGCATCGAGAGCGTCGACGACCTCAACACGGCCGACCTGACGACCTGCTCGGTCGACGGCTCGACCTCGATCCAGAACTTCGAGGAGAAGGCGCCGGAGGGCGAGACCATCACCTTCGACACCTACTCCAAGTGCGCCGAGGCCATGAGCGACGGGCGTGCCGACGCGGTGACCACCGACAACGTGATCCTGCTCGGCCTCATCGACCAGTCGGACGGCGAGTTCCAGCTGGTCGAGAACCCGTTCACCGAGGAGCCCTACGGCATCGGTGTCCCCGAGGGCAGCGACATGCGCTGCTTCGTCAACGGTGTCCTGCAGGACGCCTACGACAGCGGGGCGTGGGCCGACGCCTTCGAGTCGACCGTCGGCACGGTCGCCGAGAAGACCCCGGAGCCCCCGGAGCTGAACAACGAGGGCTGCTGACCCGACGCGCGGTGGGGGACGGGACGAGCGCGTCCCGTCCCCCGCGCTGGCGGCGACGACGAGGAGCACCGGATGGCCGGGTTGGTCGACTTCTACAGCCAGTACGGCAACCAGTTCGTCGAGGGCGCGCTGGTCACCGCGAGGCTCAGCCTGTACTCGTTCCTCGGGGCGCTGGTCATCGGCGTCGTGATCGCGTCGTTCCGCGTCAGCCCCATCCCACCCCTGGAGCGGTTCGCGGCCAGCTACGTGCCAGCTGTTCCGCAACCTGCCGCTGCTGATCATCTTCTTCCTGTTCTTCTTCGGCCTGCCCAAGGTCGGGATCATCTTCGAGCCGTTCCCGTCCGCCGTGGTCGTCATGAGCATGTACACGGGCGCGTACATGGGCGAGGTGGTGCGCTCCGGGATCAACGCGGTGTCGGCCGGGCAGATGGAGGCGGGCCGCGCCATCGGACTCAACTTCGTGCAGCTGCTGCGGCTGATCGTCATCCCCCAGGCGCTGCGGACGGTCGTGGCGCCGATCGGGAACCTGTTCATCGCCAACGCCAAGAACACGGCGATCGCGCTGACCATCGGCGTGGTCGAGCTGACCTCGGTGTCCCGGAACCTCGTCAACCGCACGGCGCAGGTGTGGCCGTCGCTGCTCGGCGCCGCGTTCGTCTACACGGTCGCCCTGTTGGCGTCGGGCTACGTCTTCGGCGTCATCGAACGCCGCGTCGCGATCGCCCGCTGAGGAGCCCGCATGTCCAGTGTGCTGACCGAGGAGCTCGGTCCCCGCGGCCAGCGGCGCATCCGGGTGGCCAGCTGGGTGTCCCTGGCGCTGATCCTGGCGGCGTTGGGATTCGCGGTCTACCGCTTCCAGGTCCGCGGCGAGCTCGCTCCGGACCTGTGGCGGCCCTTCACGGTCGGCTCGAACTGGGGGTTCCTGTGGGACGGCCTGGTCGGCACGATGAAGGCTGCCCTGACCGCGATGGTGCTCGCGGTCGCGGTCGGGTTCGTGATGGCGCTCGGCCGGCTGTCGCGCAACACGGCGCCTGCGGTGGGCCGCGCCGCACCTACGTCGAGCTGTTCCGCAGCATCCCCCTGCTGCTGGCGATCTTCGCGGTCTTCCTCGGCCTGCCCGCGCTGGGGTTCGACGTGTCGCCGCTACGTCGCCCTCGTGGTCGCGCTGACGATCTACAACTCGGCGGTCCTCGCCGAGATCTTCCGCGCCGGCGTGCTGTCCCTGGACCGGGGCCAGACCGAGGCCGCCCAGGCCATCGGGCTGCGGTACCGCCCGATGATGCGGCTGATCATCCTGCCCCAGGCCGTGCGCCGCATGATCCCGGCGATCGTGGCCCAGCTCGCCACGGTCACCAAGGACACCTCGCTCGGCTTCGTCATCGGCTACACCGAGTTCCTGCGCCAGGGCCAGTCGATCTCGCAGGCCTTCCCGTACCCCGAGGACGCCCAAGCCCTCCAACGAGCTGCAGACCTACATCGTGGTCGCGGTCGTCTACTGGGTGATCATCTACCTGATGTCGCGGCTGGCACGCCGGCTCGAGGTCCAGCAGCGCCGTCGCTTCGGCGCGGGCAAGGTCACCGTCGGGGGCGGGCTCGAGGACATCGAGGCGCTCGGCGAGGATGCCGACGAGGAGGAGGCCACCGTCGGCACCGCGGCGGTGGCTGACCTCCGCCGTAGTCTGCGCCCCATGAGACGCATCGGGCTGCTCGGCGGCACCTTCGACCCGCCCCACCTCGGCCACCTCGTGGCGGCCGAGACGGCCCGCGACGTCCTCGGCCTCGACCAGGTGTGGTGGCTGGTCGCCGGGCAGCCGTGGATGAAGGGCGACGAGACCCCGGTGGAGCATCGCCTGGCCATGGCGCAGGCCGCCGTCGCCGGCGACGACGCGATGGTGGTGGACGACCGCGAAGCCCGCCGGGACGGCCCGACCTACACCGCCGACACGCTGGCCGAGCTGCGCGAGGAGCACCCCGGCACGGCCTGGACGTTCCTGCTGGGCACCGACGCCGCCGCCTCGCTGCCCCAGTGGGAACGGATCGAGCAGGCCATCGACGCTGGCCGACTGGGCCGTGGTCAGCCGCCCCGGCGCCCCGTGGCCCGACCACGTCCTGGCCGACCGGCTCGAGCGTGTCCCGATCCCGCTGCTCGAGATCTCCTCCACCGACCTGCGGGCCCGGGTCGCCGAGGGACGCTCCATCCGGTACCTGGTCCCCGACGCCGTGCGCGACCACATCCGGGAGCACGACCTGTACCGTCCCGCCGATGCCTGAGCCCCTCGACCACGACGCTCCCGTCGACGACGCGTCCGAGACCCCGGACGAGCCCCGTCGCCGCGCCGACGACGGGTCGGCGGCGCATCAGGAACCTCGTCGGCGGCGGTCCGACCGCCACGCCCCGCGGCGCCGGCGCCAGCGGGGCGCAGCGGACCGGCCACCGCGTGCACGTCGCCGCGCCCAGGCGCAGGGCAGGACGGCGCTGCGGCTGGGCCTGTGGGCCTTCGGTGTGGTCGCGGTGGCCCTGGCGGTCGTGTGGGTCGTGATGACCTTCGGTGGGAGCGACGACACCGCCGCGCCGGACGACGGGGCCGCCCCGACCGCCGTGCCCGACGCCGTGGCCGACGACCCGCAGCCGACACTCGTGCTGGCCACCTTCGACGAGACCACGTCGGTCGGGGCCGAGCTCATCATGCTGCTGGCCATCGACCAGGAGACGGGCGAGGGCACGATCGTGCTGGTCCCGTCGACGGTCGTGGCCGACGTGCCCGGGGAGGGGCTGTTCCAGCTGGGCGAGACCTTCCGGGAGGGCGAGGCGCCGTTGCTCGAGCTCACCCTGGCGAACCTGCTGGGCCTGGACCTCGACGGGGCGGCGGCGATCTCCGAGCAGGGCTGGGCGTCGCTGGTCACGCGGATGGGCGGGCTGACCCTGGACGTGCCCGAGCAGCTGATCGCCGTCGAGGACGACGGCACCCGCACCATCCGCTTCCAGCCTGGCGTGCAGCCGCTCGACGGACCGCGGATCGCGGAGTACCTGACGTTCCGCGAGGCCGGCGAGGCCGAGCTGCAGCGCCTGCCGCGGGTCCAGCGCGTGCTCGAGGCCATGCTCGACCGGATCGCCGAGGAGCCGGCCGTCCTGGACGAGGTGTTCGCCGACGGCGCCCCGATGGTCGATGCCCCGGACGCCGACGCGCTGCGCTACATCCTGCAGTCGCTCGCCGCCGCCCGGCAGTCCGGGGACCTCGACGTGCGCACCCTGCCGGTCACGGCGATCGGGTCGGGCGACGACGCGTCCTATCGCATCGACCAGGACCGGGTGGACGCCCTGGTCGAGGAACGTTTCGCCGCCTCGCGACCGACGACGGACGGCCAGACGGGGCGGCGCCTGCAGGTGCTCAACGGCAACGGGACGCCCGGGATCGGCTCCGAGGTCGCCGAGCGGCTCCAGCCCGGTGGGTTCCGGCTGGTCGAGACCGGCAACGCGGCCTCCTTCGACGTCCCCGAGACCCGCATCGTGGTCTACGACGACACCCCCGAGCAGCTGGCGATCGCCCAGCAGGCGCAGCAGCTGCTGGGCGTCGGCCGGATCGAGGTCTCGGAGGTGCCGGTCTCGGTCGTCGACGTGACGGTGATCGTCGGGGCGGACTTCCCGTAGCATCGCGGCCCCACGATCCCCACGAGAGGGAGGGTGCGTGCCCGCACAGTCCGACGCCATCGAGCTGGCCCGTGTCGCGGTGGCCGGAGCCGACGACAAGAAGGCCACGGACCTGGCCGTCCTCGACGTCGCCGACATCATGGCGGTCGTCGACGTGTTCGTGCTCGCGTCCACCCGCAACGAACGGCAGCTGAAGGCGGCCGCCGAGTCCATCGAGGACCAGGTCCGCGAACGGCTGGACCGCCGGCCCCTGCGCCGCGAGGGCACGCCCGCGTCCGGCTGGTACCTGCTCGACTACGGCGACGTCGTCTGCCACGTCTTCGACGAGGACCAGCGCGCCTTCTACGACCTCGACCGCCTCTGGGCCGACGTCCCCCGGATCGACCCCCAGACGGGCGAGGCCGGCATCGCACCCGCCGCCAGCGGCGCGCCGCTGGGCGACGGTGACGGGGCGTGACCCGACTCGTCCTCGTGCGCCACGGGCAGTCCGCGTGGAACGCCCAGCACCGCATCCAGGGGCAGTCCGGTGAGGGACTGACCGAGGTCGGCCGCGCCCAGGCCGACGGCACCGCCGCGTGGGTCGCCAGCACGCACCCGGACGCCGTCCTGGTGTCCTCCGACCTGCAGCGGTGCCGCGAGACCGCGGCCCCGATCGCGGCCGCGCTGGGTAGGGAGGTGGTCGAGGACCCCGACCTGCGTGAACGGTCCTTCGGCCGGTGGGAGGGCCTGTCGCTCGCCGAGGTCGAGGCTGCCGATCCCGAGCTGTGGCGGCGGTGGCGCAGCGGTGAGGACGTGGTGGCCGAGGTCGGCGGCGAGTCCGGGGACGCGCTGGCACGGCGCGTGACCGCGGCCTACCAGCGCCACGTGGACCAGCGGGGCGGGGCGGGGCGCACCATCGTGGTGGTCACCCACGGAGGGCCGGTCTGGCACGGCATGCACGCCCTGCTCGACCTGCCCTGGGCGACCCTCGGTGGGGTCGGCAACGCCGCGGTCAGCGAGCTGGTGCGTGGCGACCGGAGCTGGTGGTGCGAGAGCTGGAACCAGACCGCCCACCTGCCGCCGGAGCTGCGGACCTCGTTCCGGCCCAGCGAGACCCGCACGGCGGCATCGCGGGGCTGAGGCCACGGGGCGTCAGTGGCCCTTGCCCTTGCCCTTTCCCTTCGGCTTGTCCTTGTGCTTGCCCCCGTCCTTGGGCTGGTCCTTGCCGTGGCCGTCGTCCTTGGCCTTCGGCTTCGGCTCTCGGCTCCGGCGCGGGCGGGGGATCGGGATGGGTGCGGTCCAGGGCGCGCAGGCCGTCCTGTCCGGCGACGGGGAGCGGGACGCCGTCGAGTGGCTCCATCACCTGCTGCATGTAGTCGTGCCACAGCGGCGCGGCGACCGTGCCGCCGGTGGCGTCGCCCATGGGGGAGTTGTCGGCCCGGCCGACCCACACCACCGTGGCGAGCTGTGCCGTGTACCCGGCGAACCAGGCGTCCCGGCCGTCGTTGGTGGTGCCGGTCTTCCCGGCGGCCGGGTGCCCGTCGAGTGCGGCGGCGGTCCCGGTGCCGGCGGCCACGACGTCGGCCAGGACGTCGGTGACCACGCCGGCGACCTGCTTCGAGACCGCGCGCTGCTTCTCCACGTCGGCCTCGTACAGGACCTCGCCGTCGGTGGTCTCCACGGACGACACCACGCGCGGGGTGCGGTGCACGCCGCCGGCAGCCAGGGTGGCGTAGGCCGACGCCATCTCGTACGGCGTGACCGCGCCCGTGCCGAGGGCGATGCTGGGCACCGGCGGCAGCTCGGAGGTGACGCCCATGCGGTGGGCGATGTCGACCACCTGCTCGGGCCCGACCTCGTCGACCATCTGCATGTAGACCGTGTTGACCGAGTGCTGGGTGGCCTCGCGGACGGTCAGCTCGTCGAAGGCCTCACCGCCGAAGTTCTCGACGGTCACGGCCTCGGTGGCGCCCGGGACCTCGAGCTCGGCGGGTGCCTCGAAGCGTGTGCGGTCGGGCGCGAAGCCGGCGTCGACCATGGCGGCCAGCGTGAAGGGCTTGAAGGCGGACCCCGGCTGGCGCTGGGCGCGGATGGCGGCGTTGAAGTTCTCGGACGCGTAGTCGCTGCCGCCGACCAGCGCCCGGACCGCGCCGGTGGCGGGATCGACGGACACGAGGGCGCCGGTGCGCTTCAGGTCGCCGACGTGCTCGCGGACCGTGGCCTGGGCCAGGCGCTGCATACGGCGGTCGATCGTGGTGTGCACCACCAGACCGCGGTTCAGCGGGACCGCGAGCTCGTCGCGGAGGGTGCGACGGACGGCGTCGACCACGTAGGCGGCGTCCCCGTACTGCACCAGCGGCGCGGAGGCGAGCTCGGGCAGGGGACCGTCGGCGATGTGGCTGGCCCGGTCGGCCGGCAGCCATCCCCGGTCGGCCATCGCGGACAGCACGACGTCGCGCCGCCGGCGCGCACCCTCCGGGTTGTTCTCGGGGTCGAAGGCGGACGGGGCGGCGATCATGCCCGCCAGGGTGGCGGCCTGGTTGACGGTGAGCTCCGACGCCGGCACCCGGAAGTAGACCTGGGCGGCTGCGTCGAGGCCCACGGCGTCGCGGCCGAAGGGGACGACGTTGAGGTAGCGGTCGAGCACCTGGCGCTTGCTCAGCTCGTCGTTCACCTTCATGGCGGCGGCTGCCTCGCGGATCTTGTCGCGAACGGACCGGCCCGACCCCTCCGTGGTGAGGTCGACGTACTGCTGGGTCAACGTGGAGGCGCCCTGCTCCACCTGGCCGCTGCGCAGGTTGGCCAGGGCGGCGCGGACCGTGCTGCTGATCGAGACGCCGCCGTGGCCGAAGTAGTCGCGGTCCTCGGCCGCGAGCACGGCGCGGACGACGTGATCGGGCAGGTCGGCCGATCGCACCCGCGTCCCGACGGTGGCGGGGTCGAGCTTGGCCAGCTGCTTGCCGTTGGCGTCGAGCACGACCGTCGGCGGGGCGATCGCCGCCGCCCCGACGGGCGGCACCTCCGCCGCGGCGTAGTCGTACGCGACCGTGGCGCCGACGAGCGTCACGGCGGCGGTCAGCATGCCCGTGATGACCACGGTCGACCAGAACAGCACCGGCACGCGGCGTCGCCACGCCTCGAGGCGTGGCGGGATGACCGCGAGTCGCTCGCGGATCGCGTGTGCCACGGAGGCGAGGGTGTCGCCGACGTGATCGTGTGTGGGTGTGGACGACATGTCGTCTTCGTCGTTCCGTGCGGGAGACGGGGGCCAGGACGGCCGCGACCGTAACGACGGTTCCGGGACGCGCCCCCGTCCGAATGCACGGCCGGTCGTGCGGTCAGAGCATCGCCCCCAGCCGATCGGCCGCTGCCCGTCCGGACGCCCAGGCGCCCTCGACGCGGCCCCCGACCAGCCCGTCCCCGGCCACGGCCAGGGGCCCCGGGACGCGGGTCACGAGTGCGTCCGCCGGTCCGGGCCCGAGCGGCAGTGCGTACCGCCACCGATGGGTGCGCACCACCGTGCCGCTGACCCAGGTCGCCGCGTCGGCGAGGAGCTGGCGACCGACCACGTCACCCGGGTGCTCGAGCAGCTCGCGGCTGCGTTCGGGGCTGGCGTGCAGGGTCACCGACGGGGCGGCCGACACGCCCTTGCGCTGGTTGTCCGCGAGCATGTGCAGGGGGTGGTCGGCCAGTCGCAGCGCCCCGTGGTCGGGCAGGTCCGGCGGGGCGTCGGGGCGTACCAGCGCCGCCCAGCACGGGGCGTAGCTGATGCTGCGCAGGCCCTCGACGACCTCGCCCTGCACGGCCGTGTCGCCCAGCAGCGCCAGCGCCTGGGGTGCCGGGGCGGTGAGCACGATGGCGTCGGCGGACAGGTGGCCCCGGCCCCGGGACCTCCGCCCCCGCCAGGTGGAGGCCGCGCCGTCGTCGGCCAGCCCGACCCACCGCCCGTCCGCGTGGCGCAGCTCGTCGAGGCGGACGCCGCACCGGACGGCGAGGCCATCGGCCAGCGCCTCCGGGATGGCGCGCATGTACGGGGCGCCCCGGAACCGGGGGTGGCCGCCCTCGCCGTCGTCGCCGAGGTCCGGGCTGCCGTGGAACCACGTCGTGGCCACGCCCGCCTGCTCCCAGCGTGCGACCTCGGCCGTGAACGCGTCGTCGCGGGCGGTCAGGAACTGCGCGCCGGTGTCCCACGTCGCGTCGCCGTCCCGCCGGGTGGCCATGCGCCCGCCGGGGCGACGGCCCTTGTCGATGACGACGACGTCGTGTCCGGCGTCGACCAGCGCGTGTGCTGCGGCCAGGCCGCTGATCCCGGCACCGACGACCAGTACCTCGGCCACGGGGACTCCTCGGGTCGCGTCCGCGCCCCGTTCGGAGCTACACCCGGCCCCCGACGGGGACGGGCTGCATGTCGTTGTCGAAGGCGACCAGGGCGTCCGCCCTGACCGCGCGGGCGATGTCGGCGACGGGCCCGGCGTCACGCCGGCGGACGGTCGACAGCACCATCTGGACGGGGCCGCGGTAGCCGGTGCCGTCGAACGTGGTCGCCCCGAAGCCGGCGTCGTGGATCGCGTCGGCGATCCGCAGGCCCGCGTGGGCGTCGAGCGACGTGTCGGCGTAGATCCGCACGGTCACGGTGCCGAGCTGCAGCCGCTCGATGATGGAGGTGCCGAGCAGCGTCCCGCACATGACGCCGACGATGAAGCCGCCGACGCGGGCGGGCGTCATGTCTGCGAACACGATCCCGGCGGCGGCGATCCACACGCCGCCCTCGAACCCGTGGAACAGGGCGGCGAGCAGCTTGCGTCCCTGGACCGTGAACACGGTGCGGAAGACGTTGAGGGTGACGTCGCCGATGCGCAGCAGGGCGACGACGAGGGCGGGCCACAGCAGCAGCCAGGCGTCCGCCAGCGGGGCGAGGGAAGGGAGACCGTTCATGGCGTGATCATCGGCCGTACAGGGCCTCGCGCGGAGGCACAGGGAGTGGTCCGACGGCCACCACCCGAAACGAACGGGTGGGGTGCCGGGGGGAACCGGACGGACGACACCCCCGCGACCGTCGATGGTCGGCGGGGGTGACGTGCACGTCGGGCGTGGACCGGATGGGATTTGAACCCACGACCCCCTCCATGCCATGGAGGTGCGCTGCCGGACTGCGCTACCGGCCCGTGTGCGGTCGCGAACGGTACCACCGGTCCCATGTGGCGGCGAACCGGCGCCCCGGACGGGTGCGAACACCGGACACACCACCAACGGGACTAGCCTGACGGGCAGGTCCGACGAGGAGGGGAACGACCATGGCAAGTGTCGAGGACGTGCTGGAGCAGGTCGACGGGCTGCGGCGGGACGCCGCGAAGCGGGTCCAGGCCCAGTTCAGCTCGGTCAGTGCGCTGGCTGCGGCCAGCACCGAGGACCTGACCCAGATCTCCGGGATCGGCAAGGTCATGGCCGACCGGATCCACGCCGTCGCGGCGGGGGCCAAGGGCGGCGCAGCCTCGGCCCGCGCATCGGCCACGGAGGCCTCGGAGAAGGCGTCGGCACGCGCCAGGCAGGGCGTGGACCGGGCGCGTTCGACAGCCTCGTCTGCCTCGGCGAAGGCCCGCGAGTCGGCGGACGACGCCAAGGGGCTCGTCGGCAAGGCCGCCGGGACCGCCAAGGGCGTGGTCGACAAGGCCACCCGCCCCGCGCGCACCATCGTCGAGAAGGTCACCAAGCGGGGTCGTTGACCCCCGGGACCGGGGGCGCCGACCCCCGCGGCTACCCTCGCCGACCGGCCTTCCACCGTCTTGCGAGGACAGCCACCCCATGCCAGAGGTCGAGCGGTACGACCCGTCGGCGATCGAGCCGGCCATCGCGCAGCGCTGGTACGACGAGCGCACCTACACGCTGGGCGACGACGACCCGGACCGGCGCTACTACGCGCTGACGATGTTCCCGTACCCCTCGGGTGACCTGCACATGGGCCACGCCGAGATCTTCTCGTTGCACGACGCGTTGGTCCGGCACAAGCGCATGACCGGTCATGCGGTCCTCAACCCGATCGGCTGGGACGCGTTCGGGCTGCCGGCCGAGAACGCTGCGAAGAAGCGGGGCGCCGACCCCAAGCAGTGGACGTACGACAACATCGAGGAGCAGCGCCGCTCCATCGTCCGGCTCGGCTACTCGTTCGACTGGTCGACCCGGCTGCACACCTGCGATCCCGAGTACTACCACTGGACCCAGTGGATCTTCCTCGAGCTGATGGACGCGGGCCTGGCCTACCGCAAGGAGGCGCTGGTCAACTGGTGCCCGGGGTGTCAGACCGTGCTGGCCAACGAGCAGGTCATCGACGGGCGCTGTGAACGCTCCGACGACGTGGTCGAGCGCCGTCCCCTGACCCAGTGGTTCTTCCGGATCACCGACTACGCCGACGAGCTGCTCAGCGGCCTCGACACGATCGACTGGCCCGAACGCGTCAAGCTGATGCAGCGCAACTGGATCGGCCGGTCCGAGGGTGCCGAGATCACCTTCCCCACGTCTCCGATGGCGACGGACGAGGTCGTCGTCTACACGACCCGCCCCGACACCATCTTCGGTGCCACCTACTTCGTGTTCGCGCCCGAGCACCCGCTCGTGAAGGAGCGCATGGGCGACGACGCCGAGTACGCGTCGTTCATGGACGAGGTCGGTCGCCGGTCCGAGATCGAGCGGCTGTCCACCGAGGCCCAGGGCAAGCGCGGCCTGCGCCTGAACTTCGACATGCGCAACCCCTTCACGGACGAGGCCATCCCGGCCTACGCCGCCGACTACGTGCTGATGGACTACGGCACCGGCGCGATCATGGCCGTGCCCGTCGGGGACCAGCGCGACTTCGAGTTCGCCCGCCAGGAGGACCTGCCGATCCGGGTGATCATCCACCCGACCGGCGAGGACGGCGCGCACCTCGACCCGCTCGACGCCGACACCATGACCGAGGCCTACGTCGGCCCCGGGACCATGGTGAACTCCGGCGAGTACGACGGGCTGGACTGGGAGGCCGCGAAGGCCGCGATCATCCGCGACGTCGAGTCCAAGGGCTGGGGGACCGCCAAGGTCAACACCCGCCTGCGCGACTGGCTGATCTCGCGCCAGCGGTCGTGGGGCGCCCCGATCCCGGTCATCCACTGCCCGGACTGCGGCGAGCAGCCCGTCCCCGCCGACCAGCTCCCGGTGCGCCTGCCCGACGACCTCGACTGGTCCGTCGACGGGTCGCCGCTGGCCGTGCACCCCACCTGGAAGCACGAGGTGTCCTGCCCGGCGTGCGGCAACGAGGACGCCGTCCGCGACACCGACACCATGGACACCTTCGTCGACTCGTCCTGGTACTTCCTGCGCTACCTGGCGCCCCAGGACGACACGCAGGCGTGGCCCGTCGACGCGGCGGACCAGTGGATGCCCGTCGACCAGTACACCGGCGGCGTCGAGCACGCGATCCTGCACCTGCTGTACGCCCGGTTCTTCACCAAGGCGCTGCGCGACCGCGGGCACCTCGCCGCCGACGAGCCCTTCCAGGCCCTGCTCAACCAGGGCCAGGTGATCCTCGACGGGGCGGCCATGTCCAAGACGAAGGGCAACCTGGTCGTGCCGGGCGAGGTGTACGAGCAGTACGGCGCCGACACGCTGCGCGGGACCATGCTGTTCGCCTCGCCCCCCGAGGACGACATCGACTGGGCCGACGTGTCCCCGTCGGGCATGCACAAGTGGCTGTCGCGCGTGTGGCGCCTGGCCCTCGAGCATGCCGGCCGCGCCGGGCGAGGACGGGCACGACGACGCCGTCGCCGCGCTGCGCAAGGCCACCCACCAACGCATCGCCGCCGTGTCCGACGACATGGAGGCCAAGAAGTACAACGTCGCCATCGCCAAGCTCATGGAGCTGACCAACGCCCTGCAGGACGCCAGCCGGAACGGCGTCGGCGGGGCGCCGGCCCGCGAGGCGATCGACTCGCTGCTGCTGATGCTCGCCCCGGTGTGTCCCTTCGTCACCGAGGAGCTGTGGTCCCGGCTGGGCAACCCGGGGTCGGTCCACGACCAGCCCTGGCCCGTCGCCGACGACGCGCTGCTGGTCGAGGACGCCGTCGAGGTCGTGGTGCAGGTCAACGGCAAGGTGCGCGGCAAGGTCACGATGGCGCCGGACGCGGACGAGGCGACTGCGGTCGCGGCCGCGCGCGACGACGAGAACGTCGGCCGGTTCCTCGAGGACGGCGAGGTCCGCAAGACGATCTACGTGCCGGGCCGCCTGGTCAACTTCGTGGTGGGTTGAGCGGGCGAGCGAACGAAGGAAGACCCGCATGGCGCGCTTCGTGACGGCCAACGGGCTGCGGTTCGCGTACCGCCAGTCCGGGCCCACCGACGGCCCGCTGGCGCTGCTGCTGCACGGCTTCCCCGACACCCCGGCGACCTGGCGCCACCTCGCCCCGCGGCTGGCGAACGCGGGGTTCCGGGTGGCCACGCCGTGGATGCGCGGGTACGCCCCGACCACGATCCCGCCCGACGGGCCCTACGACATGGCCACGCTGGCGCGGGACGCCAACGCCCTGCACGACGCCCTCGGCGGTGACGAGCGGGCCGTCCTGGTGGGTCACGACTGGGGCGCCGTGGCGGCGTACGGGGCGGCCGACGACGCCCCGGACCGGTGGGCACGCGTGGTCACGCTGGCGGTGCCGCCGGTGCCGGCCCTCGACGGGGTGCTGACCGCGCCCCGTCAGCTGCGACGGTCGTGGTACATGGTCGCGGCGCAGCTGCCCTGGGAACGGATGGCGCCCGACCGGGCCATGGCGCGCATCGAGGGGCTCTGGACCGACTGGTCCCCCGGGTACCGCCCCACGGCCGAGGACCTGGACCCGCTGCGTGCGGCGATGCGTGCCCCCGGGGGCCTGGCGGCCATGCTCGGCTACTACCGCGCCCAGCGCTCGCAGGTCCGGCACGGGCTCGGCGGTGTCCACGCCCCCGTGCCGTCCCGCCCCACGCTCTACCTGCACGGGGCCGCCGACGGCTGCATGGGCGTCGAGTGGGCCGAGCGGTCACGGCGCGTCCTCCGCGACGCCCACCCGGAGTCGCGGGTCGACGTGGTGCGGGGCGTCGGCCACTTCCTCCACCTCGAGGACCCCGACGGCGTGGGGAGCCGCGTCGAGGCCTGGGTCACGGGGTGATGCGGCCTCAATAGGCTGGCCGCCCGACCGCAGGAGGTGGCCGTGGCACAGGGCGTGGGGGTGGTGACCGACTCCACGGCCGACCTGCCGATGGACCTGGCCGACGACATCGGCCTGCGGGTGGTCCCCATGTCGGTCAGCTTCCGGGACGAGACCTTCATCTCGCGCGTGACCATCAGCGACGACGAGTTCTACGCCCGGCTCGCGGAGGCCACCCAGCTGCCGACCACGGCCCAGCCCAGTCCCGCCTGGTTCGAGGAGGCCTACGCGGACTGCGTCGACGACGGCCTGGAGGCGTGCGTGTCGCTGCACGTCTCGCGCGAGCTGTCCGGCACCGTCGCGGCCGCCCGTCGGGCCGCCGAGGACGCCGGGCTGGAGGTCCACGTCGTCGACTCCCGCCAGGTGGGTGGGGGACTGGCGCTGATGGCCCTGGCCGCCCAGCGCGTCGCATCGGAGGGCGGCTCGGTCCCCGAGGTGGTCGCCGCCGCCGAACGGGCCCGCGACGGGCTCGTGAACGGCGTCGTCGTCGACACGCTGGAGAACCTGCGCAAGGGCGGGCGCGTCTCCGGGGCCCAGGCGCTGGTCGGCAACATGCTGCGCGTCAAGCCCATCCTCACCGTGCGCGACGGGCGCATCGAGCCCATCGGGCGGGCCCGGACCATCCGCCGGGGCCTGGACGAGCTGACGGACCTGGTCGTCGACCGGCTCGACGGGCAGCCGGCGGACGTGATCGTGACCCATGCCCTGGCGCCCGAGCGCGCCGAGCAGCTGTGGGAGCGACTGCGCGATCGCGTCCACGTGGCCAGCGAGCTGACCACCGTGTTCGGGCCCGTGCTCGGGACCCACACGGGGCAGGGCGCCGTGGCCGTCGCCGCGACACCCCGTGAGGACGCGGTCGGCTGACGCTCGTCCACAGCCGGCCAACCCACCGGCCGGAACCCCGGTGACGCCCGCGACCCTTCGGGCATGGACGCCGACTCGCCCCGGGACCGCGTACGCCGGCTCGCCGGCTGGCTGGACGCGTCACCGGCCGAGCTGGCGGGCCTCGTGGTGCTCGTGCTCGGGGCGGGGGCGGTCGCCGCGGTGCTGTGGTGGACCGGACGCCCCGTTGCCGTGCCCGCCGCCCCGCCGGGGTCGGCGGCGCAGGTGCCCGGCGAAACGGCCACCGAGCTCGTGGGCGGGGACACGGTGACGGTGCACGTGGCCGGTGCGGTGGCCAGCCCGGGCCTGGTGCGTCTGCCGATCGGGGCGCGGGTGGCCGACGCGGTGGAGCGTGCCGGTGGCCTGCTCCTCGACGCGGACCCCGGCGTGCTCAACCTCGCACGACCGCTGGTCGACGGCGAACGCGTCGACGTCCCGCGGCTCGGCGACACCGCTGCCGGTCCCGCCGGGGCGGGCGACGCAGCCGCGGCGGCCACCGACGCCGAGGGTCGGGTCGACCTCAACCGAGCCACGGCCGCCGACCTCGAGGAGCTGCCCGGCGTCGGACCGGTGCTCGCCCAGCGCATCCTCGACTGGCGCGACGAGAACGGCCCCTTCACGGCCGTCGGGCAGCTGCGCGAGGTCTCCGGGATCGGGGAACGCACCTTCCAGGCCCTGGCCGAGCAGGTCACGGTGTGACCCGGCCCACGGTGGCGGTCCTGGTCGCCCCGCCGGCGCTGCTGGGGGCGTGGCTGGGCTGGCGGCTGGCCGACGGGGCGCCCCGCGCCGTGGCCCTGGGCGCGGCCGGCGGGGCGGTGCTGGCGACGTCCGTGGTGCTGGGCGTCGCGTCCCGGCGCGGCGTGGCGGGGCGCCGACGGGCGATCGCCGCGGTGCTCGGCACGGTCGTCGCCTTCGTGGCCGTGGGGGCTGCCCATGCGGCGCTGCTGCGGGGCGGGCCGCTGGACCGGCTTGGCCCGCGGCGGGGGACGGGCCGAGGTGGTGGGTGTGGTCGCCGCCGAGCCCCACCTCGACCCGGCCGGGTGGTGGACCATCCTGCGCCTCGACCGGCTCGACGAGGTCCGCAGCCACGAGCGTGCCATGGTGCGGGGCGACGGGGCGCCGCCCGTGCTGGGCCAGCGGCTCGCCATGACGGCGACGGCGCGGCCGCTGGACACCTCCCGCGGGTTCGGGCAGTACCTGCGCCGTCGGCACGTCGTGGCGCGGTTGGACCCCGTGGACGGGCCCCGCGAGGTCGGTGACCCCGGATGGCTGCTGGACAGCACCGAACACGTGCGGTCCCGGACCCGGGACGCCGCGGCCCGTGGGCTCGACGGCGACCGGGCCGGGCTGGCCGTCGGCCTGGTCACCGGCGACACCCGGCTGCTCTCCGCGGCCACGGCCGACCGCATGGCCGAGGTCGGGTTGACCCACCTCGTTGCCGTGTCCGGATCCAACGTCGCCATCGTGGTGGCGGGTGCGGTGGCCATGGTCGGGCTGCTCGGCGGCGGGGCGCGGGCGCGTCGCGTGGCGGTGGTGTGCGCGGTCGCCTGGTTCGTCGTCCTGACCCGCGCCGAGCCGTCGGTCCTGCGGGCGGCCGTCATGGCCGGGGCGGTGCTGCTCGCCGAGGCACGGGGGGTCGGCACGGACGCGGTGCACGGCCTGGCCGTGGCGGTCCTGCTGCTGGTCGCCTCGGACCCCGCCCTGGCCGGCTCGCTCGGCCTGCTGCTGTCGGTGGCCGCCACGGCAGGTGTGCTGGTCGTCGCGCCCCGCATCGCGCATCGCCTCGTGCGCCTCCCACCGACGGTCGCCGCGCTGGTGGCGGTGACGCTCGGGGCACAGCTGGCGGTGGCGCCCGTGCTGCTCGCCGCGGTGGGGGAGGTGCCCCTCGCGTCGGTGCCGGCGAACCTGCTCGCCGTCCCCGCCGCCGCCGTCGCGTCCACGATCGCGGGCACCGCCGCACTCGTGGCCGTCGTGCACGTCGGGGCCGGGGCGGTCGTGATGTCGTCCGCCGACCTGCCGCTGCGGGTCGTCCTGGCGGCGGCCCGCGTCCCGGACCTCCCGGTGGTCTCGCTGCACCAGCCGGCCGTGCTCCTGCTGGCCGTCGCTGCCGGCACCTGGCTGCTCGCGCGCCGGCAGGGGATGCTGGCGCGCGTCGCCGTGGCGGGCGCCGGGCTCGGGGCGGTCCTGCTCGTGCCCGTCGCACGGCCCCTGCCGCCCGTCCTGACCGTCACCGCGATCGACGTCGGACAGGGCGACGCGATCCTGGTCGAGGGTGGCGGGGCTCGGATCCTCGTCGACGGGGGCCCCGACGCCGACACGGCGGTGGACTGGCTGCGTCGCCGGGGGATCAGGCGGCTCGACCTCGTCGTGCTCACCCACCCCCATGCCGACCACGCCGTCGGGCTGCCGGCCGTGCTGGCGCGCCTCGACGTCGGGGCGGTCTGGCTGCGCCCCGTCGCCGACCGCGACCCCGCCCCGTGGCCCGGTGGGCAGGCCGCGGACGTCGGCGCCGCCGCCCGCGATGCCGGGGTGCCGGTCGTGCAGCCGATCGCCGGGCAGCAGGCTCGTGTGGGACGGATCGACGTGCACGTGCTGTCACCGCCCCGCGGACGTCCCTTCGTGGGGCTGGACGCCGAGGTCAACGAGATGTCGCTCGTGCTGCGGGTCGACCTCGACGGCCGCCGGGCGCTGCTGGCCGGGGATGCGGAACGGGCGGCCGTGACCCGGATGCTGGCCACGCCCGGGGCGCTGCGGGCCGGACTGCTGAAGGTTCCGCACCACGGCAGCGCGACGACCCCGCCGGCGCTGTTCACGGCCGTCGGGGCGTCGGTCGGCCTGATCAGCGTCGGGCGGGACAACGACTACGGGCACCCGGACCGCGGCACCCTGGACGCGCTGGCCGCCGCGGGCACGACCGTGGCCCGGACCGACCTCGACGGGTCCGTGACCCGGCAGGTGCCCCCAGTAGGCTCGCCGCATGACCTCGGTGCACCTTCTGACCGGCGACGACGACCTGCTGCTCCAGCGGGCGACCGAACGCCTGCTGAGCCAGCTGACCTCGGCCGACGCCGAGCTGTCGGTCGACACGTACGACGCCAGCGAGCTCGACGCCCTGCCCGAGCTGCGCACCCAGTCGCTGTTCGGCGGCCGGGTCTGCGCCGTGATCCGGGGCGTGCACGGTGTCCGGGCCGACCTCAAGGCCGAGCTCGAGGACTACCTCGAGGCGCCCGACGACGAAGCCGTGCTGGTCCTCGTCGCCCAGGGCACCGGCAAGGTGCAGAAGATCGCCCGGCTGGCCAAGCAGCACGGCGAGGTGGCCAAGGTCGACACGCCGCCGGACTGGAAGACCCGGGACTGGCAGGCCATCGTCGTGGACGAGTTCCGCCGCGCGGGGCGCTCGGTGTCGCCCGACGCGATCGCGGCCGTGCTGGACCACGCGGGCCTGGACCCGTCGGTCATCGCCATGCGCGTGGCGCAGGTGGCCGCCGCGACCGATGGCGACAGCGTGGGCCTCGAGGACGTCGAACGAGTCGTCGAAGGACACGGGCGCCGGTCGGGGTTCGAGCTCGCCGACGCCGTCGCCGAGCGTGACGCCGCGACGGCGCTGACCCTGCTGCGGGGCAGCCTCGAGGCCGGCGAGGCCCCGCTGGCACTGCTCGGCGCGATCACCTTCCGGTTCCGCCAGCTGCAGCAGGTGCGGGGCGGCGCCGACGTGAAGGGCTCCCCGAACCAGGTGAACCGGCTGCGGGGCGTGGCCCGCCGCAACTTCTCGACGGGCGAGCTGGCGTGGTGCCTGGACCGCATCGCGCAGCTCGACGTGGACCTGAAGGGCCACACCGACCTGCCCGCCGAGATGGTCCTCGAGCTCGGTGTCATCGACCTCGCGACCGCCCGCGAGGTCGGCCAGCCGTGGAACCCGCTCGCGCCGGCGTCCTGACCGCCGCCGTCAGGGACGGTGCTCGAGCACGTCCCCGTACGCACGGACCGCCACGCTGACCGCCGCCAGCGGCGGGTGGGCCAGCTGCTCGACCTCGTTGAGCAGCGCTCGCACGCGGGCCAGCCGGCGGGGTTCGAGCTCGAGGGCGGCGTCGACGACCGTGGCGATGTCGTCGGTGCGCCGCGCCCCGCTGCGCAGGGCGGCCGCGTGCAGCCGCTGCACGGCGGCGGTCAGGCCCTTGCGTTCGCGGCGTTCCCAGCCGGGACCGACCTGGGCCCGGTCGACCAGCGAGGCGAGCCGGTCGAGGCCGAGCCGCGCCCCGATCTCGAGCATGGCGTCGTGGACGCGCGCCGGGTCGGCGTCGTCGAGCTGGCGGGACGTGCGTGCCACGTCGACGACGAGGGCCAGGTCGGTGATGCCCGCCAACAGGTCCGCGAGGTCGGGGTCGACCAGGTCGTCGGACAGCCGGGCCGACATCGCGCGTCGGCGCGAGACCTGGGCGGGCGTCCCGGCGGTGGGCAGTGCCTCGCGCATCGCCCGGAAGGCGGGGCCGTCCCGTTCGACCAGCGCCGCCACGTCGGGCAGCACCGGGTCGTCCAGCAGGCGGCGGGCGATCGCCATCACGAGGCCGGCGAGCGAGCCCGCCAGCGGCTGGGCGCGTTCCGGCGGCAGGATGCGATCGAGGCTCGTCCATCTCGTCCCACCAGCGCGTGGCGTCGATCACGTGCCAGGCGGCCAGCGTGGCCGCGACGACCACGTCGAGGTCGGTCCCGGTCTCGACCGCCAGGTGGAACGGCCACACCGGTCCGAGCCGGTCCACGAGGTCGTTGGCGACCACGGTGGCCACGAGGGCGTCGTGCAGCCGGTGGCGCGGGACGAGGTCGCCGTACTCGCGGTCCAGCCGGGGCGGCAGGTAGGTCTCGACGACGCCGGCGACGACCGGGTCGGACGGCAGGTGCGAGGTCTGCACGACCTCGGCGACGACGCGCTTGGCGCCGGCCATCAGGGTCGCCAGCTCGGGGCGGGTCACCCCGCCGCCGACCGACGCGCGGTCCTCGAACTCCTCGTGGCTGGGCAGCACGTCGACGTCGCGATCGACGACCCCGCGCTCCTCCAGCACGTCGACCAGCTCGCGCAGGTCGTCCAGTCGCTTCGAGCTGCTGGCCGAGAGCAACGACAGCTGGGCGGCCTGCCGGTCCACGTCGCGCAGCACGTGCGCGACCACGTCGTCGCTGACGTCGGCGAGCAGCGCGTTGCGTTCCGCCCGGTCGATGCGGTCGTCCGCCTCGGCGATGGCCAGGAGGATCTTGAGGTTGACCTCGTGGTCGGAGATGTCGACGCCGGCCGCGTTGTGCACGGCGTCCTGGTCGATCCGCCCGCCCCGGCGCGCGTACTGGATGCGGGCGCGGGGCGTCACGCCGAGGTTGGCACCCTCGCCGATCACCCGGGCACGCAGGTCGTCGGCGTCCACACGGATCTCGTCGTTGATCCGGTCCCCGACGTCGGCGTGGGTCTCGCCCCGTGCCTTGACGTAGGTGCCGATGCCGCCGAACCACAGCAGGTCCACCTGGCAGCGCAGGATCGCGCGCATCAGCTCGTCGGGGGAGAGCGGCTCGGCGCCGATCCCCAGCAGCTCGCGGACCTCGGGCGTCGGCTCGATCGACTTGGCCGTCCGGGACACGATCATCGCCCCGGGCGACAGCACGTCGCGGTCGTAGTCCTGCCACGTGGAGCCGGGCGTGTCGAACAGCCGCTGGCGTTCGCCGAAGGACGCGTCCGGGTCGGGGTCGGGGTCCAGGAAGATGTCGCGGTGGTCGAAGGCCGCCTGCAGGCGCAGGGTCCGGCTGAGCAGCATGCCGTTGCCGAACACGTCGCCCGACATGTCCCCGACGCCCGCGACCGTCACCGGGTCGGTCTGCAGGTCGATCCCGAGCTCGGCGAAGTGGCGGGTGATGACCGTCCACGCCCCGCGTGCGGTGATCCCGAGCTTCTTGTGGTCGTAGCCGGACGAGCCACCGGACGCGAAGGCGTCGCCGAGCCAGAAGCCGCGTTCCTCGGCGACCCCATTGGCCACGTCGGAGAAGGTGGCGGTGCCCTTGTCGGCCGCCACGACCAGGTAGGGGTCGTCGCCGTCGTGGCGCACCACGCGCTCGGGCGGCACGACGTCGTCGCCCTGCACGTCGTCGGTGAGGTCGAGCAGCGCCGAGATGAAGGCGACGTACTGGCGCTGGATGTCCGCCCGCGCGGCGTCGCGGTCACGCGGCAGTCGCTTGCACACGAACCCGCCCTTGGCGCCCGTGGGCACGATCAGGGCGTTCTTGAGCACCTGGGCCTTCATCAGGCCGAGGATCTCGGTCCGCAGGTCGTCGTGACGGTCACTGAACCGCAGCCCGCCGCGGGCGACCTCGCCGCCCCGCAGGTGGATGCCCTCGACCGCCGGGGAGGACACGAAGATCTCACGGTGGGGGACGGGTGCGGGCACGTCGGGCACCCGCGACGGGTCGAACTTGAACGCCAGCACCGGCACGCGGCGCCCGTCGGCGTCCTCGGTCCACCCGCGGTCCGGGTCGGTGACGTAGGCGGTGGTCCGCAGGGTGGCGTCGACGAGGTCGAGCACCCCCCGGACGATCCGGTCGTGGTCGAGGCGTTCGATGGCGTCGCAGGCCTGGTGGGCCGCGCGGCGGGCCTCCTCCACGGCGGCCGGGTCCCGCGGACGGTCCGGGTCGAAGCGGCGGCGGAACAGCTCGAGGATGGCTCGGACCGAGACCGGGTGGTCGGCCAGGGCCGCGTTGGCGTACTCGGCGGAGTAGGAGGTGCCCACCTGGCGGCGGTAGCGCCGGTAGGCCCGCACGATCGCGACCTCGCGCCAGGTCAGCCCTGCCGTCAGCACGAGCCGGTTCAGGCCGTCGACCTCGAACCGTCCCGCCAGGGCCTCGAGGATCAGGTCGGTCACCTCGGGCGTGTCCGCTGGGATGGTGTCGCCCGCGAGGTCGCTGACGCGGAACTCGTGCAGGCGGACGGTGGGGCCGTCGCCCTGGAGAAGGTGCGGGTGCTCGGCGTCGACCTGCAGCCCGAGGGACTCGAGGACCGGCATCACGTCGGACAGGATCAGCGGGTGGTCGCGCTGCGCCAGCAGCAGGGCCGTGCCGGCGTCGTCGTGGCGCAGCCATCCCGCCCGGGGCCGGTCGTCGGTCTCGAGCAGGTCCCGCAGGTGCAGCAGGTCGTCGAGCGTGGCGTCGACGTCCGTGCGGTCGCGGTAGGAGATCGGCAGCCGCCCCGCGAGGTCGCGCAGGTCACGCGCGGCAGGGCCCTCGCCCCACCGCTCGACCAGCGCCGCGCGCAGGTGCTCCAGCCAGGGACGGGCCACGACGGCCACGTCGTGTTCGAGCTGGCCGGTGTCGATGTCGTCGACCGCGTCGCTGCGGACGGTGAAGCGCACGACCACCTCGGCGTGCTCGCCCATGGAGACGTCCACGTCGACGGGGCCGCCGAGGCGGTCGACGAGCACCTTCGTCACGCGTTCGCGCACGACGGGCCCGTAGTCGTCGCGCGGCACCGCCAGGACGAGCGTGACCGTGTGGGTGGTCAGGTCGCGCCGCACCACGGCACGCACGCGGCCGTGCTCCTCGGCGTCGAGCAGCGTGACCAGCATCTCCCGCAGCCCCTGGACGTCGAGCTCGAGCAGCTCGTCCTTGGGCAGCGACTGGAACAGCCCGACCAGGGTCACCTCCTCGTGGGACCCGGGCACCGTGTCCTCGAGCTCGAGCACCCGGCGCAGGCGGTCGCGCAGGATCGGCGTGCGGGAGGCCGGGATCCCGAGCCCGGCTGCGGTGAACAGCCCGAGCAGCCGCTGCAGGCGCACGGGTCGGCCGTCCTCGTCGCGCCAGGTCAGCACCACGTCGAGCATGGGGCGCAGGCGCTGCACGGTGGACCGGCGGTTGGTCCGCGAGACGCGCAGGAGCGGGGCGTCCTCGAGCTGCTGCTGGATCGGTTCCGGCAGCGACGACAGGGACGGGGCGTCCGCGAACCGGGACCCGGTCGCGTCACGCAGGATCCCGAGGCCGGAGTCCTCCACCACGGAGACCACCGGATCGTCGCTGTCGCGCCGGACCTCGTACTCGCGCCAGCCGAGCATCACCAGGTTGTCGTCGAGGAGCCAGTCGAGCAGGTTGGCGATCTCCTCGGGGGTGTCGTCGTCATCCTCGCCGTCCACGACGGCCCGCAGCTCCTCGGCCGCGTCGTGGACGTGTCGGCGCATCGCGTCGTGGTCGTCGGTGGCGTGGCCGACGTCCTCGAGCGCCGTGGCCAGCTGCGCGCGCAGGGCCTCCACCGCGTCGGCCGCCAGCACCCGGTCGAGCTCGAGGTGCATGAAGGTCTCGCGCCGGTCGGCGTGGCGCGCGGCGCCGATCTCGGCGAGGTGCCCCTCGTCGTCGCGTTCGGTGCCGAGGATGGGGTGCAGCCGGCGGATGACGGCGGCGCCCGACGCCTCGATGGTGCGCGTGACGGTCGACAGCAGGAACGGTCGGTCCTCGCCGACGACCTCGACGACGGTGCCGCCGGGGCCCCGGCCGTCGACGCCGTCCGTGGGGGTCCACAGTCGGACCGACAGGCCCTCCTCGGACGCGGCGTCCATCCACGCGAAGGCGTCGGCCAGCCAGCTGGCGGCGACCTGCTCGTCGGCGCGCGCGAGCGTCGGCGGTGGGACCCGCCGCAGGGTCGCCCGCGCGAATGTGGTCGCCAGCGGAGCCCGGTCGCCGGTCGCGTCCGCGACCGCGGCCAGGATTCGCTCGGCGGTCTCGTCCCCGGCTGGGTGGTCGGCCAGGTCGACGCTGGTGTCGTGTGTCACGGACTCCCACTGTCAGACGTCACCGCAGGTCGACGTCGAGCCTAGGGAGGCGGGGCGCCGAGGTGTCGGACTCCCGGGCACCGATCGGACACACGTCGACGGGGCGCCCGGTCGGGCGCCCCGTCGACGAGGTCGTGCGTGCGCGCGTCGCCTACAGCGCGGCGAGCCGCTTGGCCATGCGCGACTTCTTGTTGGCCGCGTTGTTGGCGTGGATGACGCCCTTGGTGGCGGCCTTGTCCAGCTCGCGCGCGGCCTCGTGGTACGCGGCGGCCGCCGCGTCCTTGTCGCCGGCCTCGGCGACGGAGCGGAAGTGCTTCATGCGGGTCTTCAGGCGCGACCGGACGGCCTTGTTGCGCTCGTGCGCGGCCTCGTTCTGGCGGTTGCGCTTGATCTGGCTCTTGATGTTCGCCATGGGACAAGCCTCGTGGGAGTCTTCGGGGTCGGTGGGCTCGGTACCAGTGGTGTGGGAGGTGTGGGGAGCCGCACGCAGGAGTGCCGGCCATCGGCCGGCACGGTCGGCGCATGGTACCGGCGTCGGGCGCCGAGCGGCAAGGGCCGTGCGTGCGGGGGGCAGGGGGGTGGCCGGTACGCTCGCGGCGACCTCATCCGGCCCGCTGCGCGCCCCGACTCCTTCGAGGCTTCCTCTCCCCGTGTATCCCATCGATCGCATCCGAAACTTCTGCATCGTCGCGCACGTCGACCACGGCAAGTCGACGCTGGCGGACCGGATGCTGCAACTGACCGAGCTGGTGGATCCGCGCAAGATGCGCGCGCAGTACCTCGACAAGATGGACATCGAGCGCGAGCGCGGCATCACCATCAAGGCCCAGACCGCGCGCCTGCCGTACAAGTACGTCGAGCGTGGGAGCGAGCCCGGTGAGGTGAGGGAGCACCTGCTCAACCTCATCGACACCCCCGGCCACGTCGACTTCTCCTACGAGGTGTCGCGTGCGCTGAACGCCTGCGAGGGCGCCATCCTGCTGGTCGACGCCGCCCAGGGGATGGAGGCCCAGACGCTGGCCAACCTGTACCTGGCGCTCGAGGCCGACCTCGAGATCATCCCGGTGCTCAACAAGATCGACCTGCCCGCGGCCGAGCCCGAACGGGTCGCCCGCGAGATGACCTCCATCATCGGTGGCGCCCCCTCGGACGTGCTGCGCATCTCGGCCAAGACGGGGGAGGGCGTCAAGGAGGTCCTCGACGCGATCGTCGAGCGCGTCCCCGCCCCGACCCAGTCGCCCGACGACCCGCTGCGGGCGCTGGTGTTCGACTCCGTGTACGACACCTACCGCGGGACGCTCGTCTACTTCCGGGTGGTCGACGGCACGATGAAGCGGGGCGACAAGATCCGCTTCATGGCGACGGGCTTCGAGGGCGAGATCGACGACCTCGCGGTGCACTCGCCCGAGGAGACCCCGATCGACGCCATGGGTCCCGGCGAGGTGGGGATGCTGTCGGCGGCCATCAAGGAGGTCAGCGAGGCCAAGGTCGGTGACACGGTCACCCACGCCGGCAAGGCCTTCCGCGACGTCCCGCGGCTGCCCGGCTACCGCGAACCCGTCCCGATGGTCTTCTCCGGGCTCTACCCGGTGGACTCCGACGACTTCCCGCTGCTGCGCGATGCACTGGACAAGCTGCGCCTCAACGACGCGTCCTTCGTCTACGAACCCGAGACCTCCGTCGCCCTCGGCTTCGGCTTCCGCTGCGGGTTCCTGGGGCTGCTGCACCTCGAGATCGTCACCGAGCGGCTCGACCGCGAGTTCGGCATCCCGCTGGTCGCCACCGCCCCGTCGGTCAGCTACCACGTGCGCATGCAGGACGGCTCACAGAAGGGCGCGCCGCTGCTCGACGACGAGGGCGAGGAGGTCGTGCGCACGATCTCCAACCCGACCGAGCTGCCCGAGCCCAACCAGATCCTGGCGATCGAGGAACCCACCATCGACGCGATGATCCTGGTGCCCAGCGACTACGTGGGTCCGGTCATGCAGCTGTGCGAGGGGCGCCGCGGCCGCATGGAGGCCATGGACTACCTCACCGAGGAACGCGTCGAGCTGCGCTACCGCCTGCCGCTGGGCGAGATCATCACCGACTTCTACGACCAGCTGAAGTCCATGAGCCGCGGCTACGCCTCGCTGGACTACGAACGCGCGCCGTACGAACCCGCCGACCTCGTACGCGTCGAGATCCTGCTCAACGGCGACCCGGTCGACGCGTTCAGCTCGATCGTGCACCGCGACAAGGCCTACGAGTTCGGCAAGGGCATGGTCGAGCGCCTCAAGGAGCTGATCCCGAGGCAGATGTTCGACGTGCCGATCCAGGCCGCCATCGGGTCCAAGGTCATCGCCCGCGAGACCGTCAAGGCCCGCCGCAAGGACGTGCTCGCCAAGTGCTACGGCGGCGACGTGTCCCGCAAGCGCAAGCTCCTCGAGAAGCAGAAGGAGGGCAAGAAGAAGATGAAGGCCGTGGGGTCCGTCGAGATCCCCCAGGAGGCCTTCGTCTCCGCCCTGCGCTCCTCCAGCCCCGTCAACGAGTGACGGGCTGGAGGCGGCCCCGGACGAACGCGTACCGTGGCCATCCCGCCTGACCCCCCACTCCCGTCTCCCCGAGCGATCCCGCCGTGACCACGATCCGTGCCCGATTTCGTCCCCACCCCCGCGGCTTCGGCTTCCTGACGCCCGTCGCCGCCGACGGCTTCACGCCCGCCACGTTCCGCGTGGACGACGACGCCACCGACCACGACCAGGCGTTCGTCCCGCCGGCCGTGGCCAGCGGCATGCTCGCCGACGACCTCGTCGACGCCGAGGTCGCCGCCGACGACAAGGGTGTGTCGGCGGTGTCCACCACGCTGGTGGAGCGACCGCGGCGCATGGTCGTGGGCACCGTCCAGCACGGTCCGGCTGGCCTGGTGCTCGAACCCGACTCGTCGCTCGGCTCCGGCTGGCTCGCCCTGGCCGACACCGTCGCCCAGCGGCTGCCCACGTCGGTCGGCCGGCAGGTCGTCGTGCTGGTCGGTGAGACCGAGGACGGCACCAGCATCGGGCGGGCGCTGGTCGCCGGTCCCCACGTCGTCGGCTCGCCGCAGGCCGTGAGGTCCGCGTCCGTGGTCGTGGCGCTCGGCCGGTCCGCCCCGGCGCTGGTCCCCGGCGGGCCGCAGGCGGTCGGCCTGGACCCCGTCGCGACCGCAGCCACCCACACCCGCGTCGTGGGCCTGCTGGCCGGCGGCGGTCGCGGAGGAGCCGCCGGGCTCGACAACTACGGCGACGTCCCGGGCGCCGAGCTGCAGGCCGTCGAGCGCCGCGACGAGGTCAGCATCACGATCGACGACCCGACCGCGCGCGACCTCGACGACGCCATCGCCGCGACCTGGGAGGGCGACGACGCCCCGGTCCAGGTCGCCGTGCACATCGCCGACGCGGCGGCCGGGGTCGGGCATCGACTCGCCGGCCGACCAGTACGCCCGCACCGTGGCCACCTCCGCCTACTTCACCGTCGGGGACAACGCCCCGATGCTGGACCCGGCACTCGCCGAGGGCGGGCTGTCGCTGCTCCCGAACGAGGACCGGTCGGCGATCTCTGTGCGCTTCGCCGTGCACCCCGACGGCCACGTCAGCGACGTCCACCTCGAGTTCTGCTGGATCACCTCGCACGCGCGCCTGTCCTACGGCGCGGTGGAGGACTGGCTCGCCGGTGACCCCATCGAGGTCGGCAACCAGGCCGGTCAGGCCGCCCCGCAGGTCCGCCAGGTGCTGATCGCGGTCCGCGAGGCCGCACGTCGGCTCGGTGTGCAGCGCGACGGGCGCGACACGATGGAGTCGCTGTTCGAGCCGGTCGAGGTCGACCCGGCCGTGGTCGACGGGAAGCTGGTGGCGGTGCCGGCCGAGCCGCACGCCGAGGCCTACCGGCTGGTCGAGCGCCTCATGGTCGCCGCCAACGAGTCCGTGGCCGGCTGGCTGGTCGAGCACCAGATCCCTGCCCTGTACCGCGCCCACGCCGGCCTCGACCCCGAGCGGATGGACCGCATCCGGGCCGCCGCCGCGCACCTCGAGCTCTCCCTCCCCGCCCTCGGCTCGGCCGAGCAGGAGCCCGAGGCCGACCAGCTGATCGGCCAGGTGCTCGCGGAGGTGGCACGCCTGGAGGCCGACGGTCGCCACGCCGACCGCGACATGCTGGTCGCCGCCGTCACCGGCGCCACCCTCCGCGCCACCTACGACCCGGACCCCGCGCACCACCGCGGGCTCGCCGCGTCGGCCTACACCCACTTCACCTCCCCGATCCGCCGGTACGCCGACCTGGTGGTCCACCGCCAGATCCGTGCCACGCTGGCCGGCCAGACCCCGCCCTACACCGCCCAGGACCTCGCGGCGATGGCGACGTGGCTCGACGCGCGCTCCGGGGCGTTCAGCTTCGCCCAGGCCCGCGAGCGCGGGGACCTGTGGTCGCTGCTGCTCGACCGTGGCTACCTCGACGGTGCCGAGGAGGCCGTGGTCACCGGGCTCGTCGGGGCGGGCCTGAAGGTGCGGCTGCCGCGGCTCGGGCTCAACGGCTTCGTGCAGGCCGCGCGCGCCCTGGGGCTGCCGCCCCGCGAGCGCGCCAGCCTGACCGTCGACGAGCACGGCCTGACCACCACGTCCGGCCCGTGGCAGCTCGGCGCCCGCGTCAAGGTCCGCTACGTGACGCTGGACGACACGGGGCGCCCCGTGTTCCGCCTCGGCGACACGCCGAACTGACCCTCCCGGCCCCGCGCACCTCCCGCCACCCGCATTGCTGCGGAGCTTCCGCTCGGTGACTGCACGGAACCTCCGCACGAACACGGGGCGAGAGCGCCTGCCCGACGTTGCTGCGGAGCTTTCGCGCACATGCTGCCTGGAAGCTCCGCAGCAACTGGCGTGGGGGGCTCAGCGACGTGGCGACGGCGGGCGGGGGTGCCGGCGGCGTCGCGCCCCCAACGCCGCCAGCGCCAGCACGGCCGCGCCCATCCCGCCGCCCGTGGCGGGCAGCGGCGTCGACGGGGCGTCGGCAGGGGCGGGGGCAGCATCCGGGTCGGAGGTGGCCGGCCGAGGATGCCGTGGACCGTTCCCGCTCGAGGCGAGGGCCAGCTCGCCCGGCGGGCGGGGCGGCGGGGGACGGGCGGCACGCCTGGTTGGCCAGGGTGTCGCAGGCCGGCATCGGGCCCGGGGCGCCCTCGCTGTCGACCAGGCGGGACAGCACGACCCGCATCGGCGTGTCGGGGCCGAGGTGGAGGGTGTTGACGCCGGGGGTGGGCAGGGTCTCGAGCTGTCGGAACCCGGTCGCCCCGACCGGCGCCTCGACGTACAGGCGCAGGGCCGACCCGGCCCGGAACACGTGCCCGACGGGCCACAGCTCGACCCGCATCGGGGTCACCTCGCCGGGCACCAGGTCCTGCGCGGCCGTCCTCGGTGTGCAGGTGGAACGGCCGGGTCTCGGTCGAGCGCGTCGGGGTCCTCGGCACGTCGGGAGGCGCGCAGCCAGCCGCGCTGGACGTACAGCTCCTGGCCGTCGGGGCGGACCTCGACCAGCGAGACCTGCAGGTCGGTGTCGGGCAGCGTCGACTCGAGCCACAGGTCGACGCTGCCGGGCCCGAGCAGCTCGAGGTCCTCGGCCAGCGGCGGCGTGGTCAGGCGCACCCGGGCGTCCTCGGGCACCGGGACCTTGTAGTTGTCGTCGGCGATCGGCGTGGGCAGCAGTCCGAACTCGACGAACCAGCCGGGGGAGGGCAGCGGGGTGGGGTAGGACAGCTCCGCGGGCTCGGTGGGCGGGTCGAGCCCCAGCGTCCCGTCGGCGTCGGGGTACAGGGCCAGCGGCTCGGTCGGGACCGGCCAGGTGTCGTAGGCGTCGATGTCGGTGTGCGACTGGTCGTCGAGGACCTCCTGCACCACCTGCACGTGCGGGGCGTCGAAGCCGTCCGGCGCGCCGCCCCGCAGGACGTGCTCGAGGAAGTCCACGGCCAGCTCGGCGAACCAGGGGTTGTGCACGAACCCGCCGTGGGTGCCGTTGGTGGCCACCATCCAGGTCGTGTCCGGGTCGAGCAGGTCCCACGCGTAGGTGGGTCGGGAGCCGAGCTGCTCGTCCTGCCAGGCCGTCTGGGTCAGCACCGGCACGTCGATCGCGGCGATCTTCTGCGGGTTCAGGAACTCGGTGTAGCGGTCCAGGGAGTCGACGTAGGGGTTGGTCTGGCCCACGACCCCGGTGAGGTCCGTGGGGTCGTTCTGGGTGGCGATGGCGGCGGCGCAGCGGGTGTCGCCCTCGGCGATCTCCTGCAGGGCGAACGCGGTGCCGTACTTCTGGATCGCGGTCCAGGCGTAGGCGAAGGAGGCGTTGAAGATGCCGCCCGGCCAGGCGACGTCGCGGTAGACGTCGGCCAGGGGCACGACCGGCACGATGGCCCGCAGGTGCTCGGGGCGCTCGGCCGCCGTCACGTACGCCGCCAGGGCCGGGTAGGACGAGCCGAGCATCGCCACGTCGCCGGTGGACCACGGCTGCTCGCCGATCCAGTCGACGACCTCCGCGCCGTCGCGGCCCCAGTCCTCGCTGAAGGGGTGGAAGGTGCCCTCGGAGCACCCGGTCCCGCGGATCGAGACCCCGATCACGCCGATGCCGCGCTCGAGCAGCATCGGGGCGAAGGTCGTCAGGCTGCGGTCGTAGGGGTCGTTGCCCGGGTTGTAGCCCGAGTACTGCAGGACGATCGGCACCGGCCCGTCCACGCCCTCGGGCAGCAGCAGCGTGTACCGCAGGCCGACGCCGTCGGACAGCTCGACGTAGCCCTCGGTCTCGGTCGGTGCCGCGGTCGCCCTCGGCGGCGCGAGCCCGGCCAGGAGCGCGGCCACCGCCGCGAGCACCAGTGCAACTCGTCCCATCCCGGATACTCCCCAGTATCGTTTCGGGGAGCCTACCGAGTCGGGGCCTCAGGTCGCGATCGGGGCCAGGACCTCGTCGGGGATGCCGAAGGCGTCGACCAGCGCCAGCGCGTCGGGGCGGACGGCCGTCACGAGCTCGTTGACCGCGCTGACGACGGCCTTGGAGCGCTCGCCGGACAGCCGACCGTGCTCCTGGAACCAGCCACGATCCGCCTCGATCTCGGTCAGCGCGTACAGGTGCAGCAGCTGCTCGAGGGCGGCGCGGGTGCCGTCGTCCTGGCACCGTTCGACGCCCCGCACGAAGCACTCGAGCAGCACCCGCTGGACGTGCACCTCGGCTGCGCGGACCACGTGGTCCTGGCAGGCGAGGAAGGCGTCGTAGGGGCCCATGTCGTCGTCCTGGATGCGGTCGCGCATCCGCCGCATGAGCCCGCTCAGCACGTGCTCCTCGCGCCAGCGGAACATCTCGCAGTGGTACTCGGTGTCGTACATGCCGGCGTCGTCGTCGCGCCCCGGCACGACGTCGGAGAGCCGTTCGACGAGCTGGCGCAGGCTGGCGCGCTCGACGACCTGCTCGAGGACCTGGCTGCTCACGAAGCTGGCCAGCTCCAGCGGGTCGAAGTTGTTGAAGTCGGACTGGAACTCGCTGATCAGCGACTTGGCGACCAGCTGCATGAGGACCGTGTTGTCACCCTCGAACGTGGCGAAGACGTCCGTGTCGGCCTTCAGCTCGGTGAAGCGGTTCTCGGCGAGGTAGCCCTGTCCGCCACAGGCTTCGCGGGACTCCTGGATGGAGTCGGTGGCGTGCCACGTGGCGGCGGCCTTCTGGCCGGCGGCCCATGACTCGAGCTTGCGACGCTCGTGGTCCTCGACGTCGTCCGTGGTGAACACCCGGTGGAACTCGTCGGTCAGCTCCTGCTGGGAGAAGTGCAGTGCGTAGGTCCGGGCCAACCGGGTCAGGAGCCGACGCTGGTGCGTGCGGTACTCCATGAGCGGGGTCTCGTAGGAGCCGTCCGGGGGACCGAACTGCCGCCGGCGCTCGGCGTACCGGATCGCGATGGTCAGCGCGGACTTGGAGGCGGACAGTCCGGCTCCCCCGATGCTGACGCGGCCCTGGACCAGGGTCCCGAGCATCGTGAAGAACCGTCGGTTCGGGTCCTCGATGGGGGACTGGTAGCGGCCGTCGTCGGTGATCTGCGCGAACTTGTCGAGGAGGTTGTCCACGGGGACCCGGACGTCGTCGAACCAGATCCGTCCGTTGTCCACGCCGTTCAGGCCCATCTTCGGGCCGCAGTCCTCGATCCGCACGCCGGGGAGGACGCGCAGCTTCTCGTCGCGGATCGGGACGAGGACGCAGTGCACGCCGTGGGAGGTGCCGTCGACCACGAGCTGGCAGAACACGGCGGCCATGCGGCCGTGCTCGGCGGCGTTGCCGATCCAGTCCTTGTGGTCGTGCTCGGTCGGCGTGGTGACCACGAGCTCGCGGGCCTCGTGGTCGTAGGTCGCGGTGGTCTGCAGGTTCTGGACGTCCGACCCGTGCCCGCCCTCGGACATCGCGAAGCATCCCGGCAGGTCCATCGAGGCGACGTCGGACAGGTAGGCCTCGTGGTGCTTGCGGGTGCCGAGGTGCAGGATCGCGCCGCCGAACAGTCCGAACTGCACGCCCACCTTCACCAGCAGCGACAGGTCCGCATGGCCCAGCATCTCGAAGGACGCGACCGAGCCGCCCGGGCTCCCCTCGCCACCGAACTCCCGCGGGAACCCGATGGCCGTCGCCCCCGCGGAGGCGAGCTGGCGGACCCACTTCAGGACCAGCTCGCGGTACTGCTCCATGGGGATCTGCGGGCTCGGCAGGTGGAACTCGGTGTCCGAGATCTGCCGCCGGACCTCGTCCTTGATCTCGTGGTACGGCCCGTCGAGCAGCCGACGCAGCCGGTCGACGTCGATCCGGGTCTCGGCCGGGCTCGGGGCGGTCGTCTGGTCCGACATGGTGGGTGGTCCTTCGGCGTCGGCGGCAGTCGGGTCCCGCGCAGGGCGCAGCGACATCCCGCGGGACGGACTCGCCGCAGGTTCGGGCCTGTCGGTGGCTCGGTACCGTCCGAGCATGATGTCGAACGCTGGTGACCGCTGGCTGCGCGACCCCGTCGAATCCGGTCCCGCTGCCGGCTTCGGGGTCTACGTGCACGTGCCCTTCTGCGCCCACCGCTGCGGCTACTGCGACTTCGCCACCGCGGTGCCCGGCTCCGACGACGAGGTCGCTGCCTACGTGGCGGCGTTGCGCACCGAGCTCACCCGGGTCGTGGCGGCCGGTCCACCGGGCGGGGGCGACTGGCCCACCGTCACCTCGGTGTTCGTCGGCGGTGGCACACCCACCCTGCTGCCGCGGGGCGACCTCGCGGCGATCCTGGACGACCTGCGCGCGGAACTGGAGCTGGCGCCGGACGCCGAGGTCACGGTCGAGTGCAACCCCGAGACCGCCTCTCCGGAGCTGTTCGCCGAGCTCGTCGGGGCGGGCGTCACGCGGCTGTCGATGGGTGCCCAGTCCTTCGCCCCGCACGTGCTCACGACCCTGGAACGGGGGCACGACGCGGACACCCCGGTCGCCGCCGTGGCCCTGGCTCGGGACGCGGGGATCGCCCAGGTCAACCTCGACCTCATCTACGGCACGCCGGGCGAGACCGACGCCGACTGGGCGGCCTCGCTCGAGGGCGTGCTCGCGGCCGGGGTCGACCACGTCTCCGCGTACGCGCTGACCATCCACGACAACACCCCCTTCGGCCGTGCCGTGCACCTCGGCGAGCTCGCCGACGTCGACGAGGACGTCCAACGCGACCGCTTCGACGTGGCCCGCGACGTCCTCGGCGCTGGAGGCTTCGAGCACTACGAGGTGTCCAACTGGGCGCTGGGATCGGCTGCCCGCAGCCGGCACAACCTGCTGTACTGGCGGCACGGCGACTACCTCGCGCTCGGCGTCGGGGCCCACGGACACTGGCGCGGGCGACGCTGGTGGAACACGCGCTCGACCCGCGGCTACGTCCAGGCGCTGCAGGCGGGACGCCTGCCCGTGGCCGGCGAGGAGGAGCTCGACCTCGACGAGCGGGCGGTCGAGCGCCTGCTGCTGGGCCTGCGCGTGCGCGAGGGGCTGCACCCGTTCGACGCCCCGCCCCTCGACCCGCTGGCGCTGGAGGACGTGATGACCAAGGGGCTGGTCACGACCTCGTGCGGTCGCCTGCAGTGCACCGAGACCGGGTGGTTCCTGCTCGACGAAGCGGTCCGCCTGCTGACCTGACCTCGCCGCTACCGTCCTGCCCCACACGTCCCACGTGCCCCCGACCCACGGATCCGCAGATGTCCGTCGTCACCGTCGACCGCGACGGCCACGTCCTGCTCATCGGCGTCGACCGCGCCGACAAGCGCAACGCCTGGAACCTGGCCGTCATCGACGAGGTCGCGGCGGCCTACGAGCAGCTGTCCACCGACGACGACCTGCGCGTCGGGGTGCTGTACGGCCACGGCGACCACTTCTCCGCCGGCCTGGACCTCGCCGAGGTCGGTCCCGCCGTGACCGAACGTGGCCCCGAGGCCCTGGCCGGCCAGGGCGAGTACGACCCCTTCGGTGTCTGGGGGCGCCCGGCCACCAAGCCGGTGGTCATGGCGGTGCAGGGCATCGCCTTCACCCTCTCGATCGAGCTGGCACTGGCCAGCGACATCGTGGTCGCCGCCAACGACGTGCGCTTCAACCAGCTCGAGATCGGCCGGGGCATCATCCCCTTCGGCGGTGCGACGATGCGCGCCACCACGCAGCTCGGGTGGGGCAACGCGATGCGGTTCCTGCTGACCGCCGAGGAGTTCGGGTCCTCGGAGGCCTTCCGCATGGGCCTCGTGCAGGAGGTCGTCGATCCCGGCCGCCAGCTCGACCGCGCGACCGAGATCGCCCAGCGGATCGCGGCCCAGGCCCCGCTCGGGGTGCAGGGCACCCTGCACAACGCACGCGTCGCGCGCGACCAGGGCATGGAGGCGGCCGTCGAGCACCTGCGCGGCCTGCTGCCCGGCATCATGGGCAGCGAGGACGCCGCCGAGGGCGTGCAGTCGTTCCTCGAGCGCCGCCCCGGCAACTTCACCGGCCGCTGACGGGAGGCCCCGAGGCATGAGCGACCCCACTCCCACCCGAGCCGTCAGCGGACGACGCCACGCCCACGCGCGGGCCGTGGGAGGGCGAGCTCGCCCCGGGCGCGACCCTCTGGGCCTTCACCCTCGGCCACCCGCTGCTGGCCCAGGAGGCCCTGCTCGCGGCGATGCGCCTGCAGGCACGCGGCCAGCTCGAGCTCGACGACGCCGCCATCGTGCACAAGACCGAGGGGGGACGGGTCCGCATCGTCCAGACCAAGGACGTGTCCACCGGCCAGGGTGCGATCTCGGGATCGTGGTGGGGGCTGCTCGCCGGGTTGTTCATCCCCGGGGGGCCGCTGCTCGGTGCCGCCCTGGGCGCGGCCGTCGGCGGGATCTTCGCCAAGATGCGCGACATCGGTATCGACGACGACCAGATGAAGCAGATGGGCGAGCAGCTCGACGAGGGCGAGTCCGCCCTGTTCCTGCTCGTCACCGACTGCCACCAGGCCCGGGCAATGCACGAGGTGGGCCGCTTCGAGGCGCGCGTGCTGTTCTCCACCGCCGATGAGGACCTGGTCGCCCAGGTCGGCGAGCGACTGGCCGTGGACCCGTGGGGGGCGTGAGTCCGCTCACGCCCGCCCGCGCGGTGGTGGTGGCCCTTGCCCTGCTCTGCGCGGTCGTGGTGTCGGCCGTGCCCGGCGGTGCCGTCGTGGTCGACGACCCGACGGGGGGCTCGCGGGTCCGGCGGCTGGCGGGCGACGACCGCGTGGCCACGGCCGTCGCGGTGTCCCGCGCCACCTTCTCGCACGCCGACACCGTGGTGCTGGCCACGGCGGCCGCCCACCCGGACGCGCTGTCGGGCTCGGTGCTGGCCGCCGCTCGGAGCGGTCCGCTGCTGCTGACCGACCCGGGGCGGCTGCCGGACGACGTCCGCGACGAGCTCGGCCGCCTCGACGCGACCCGCGTGGTGGTGCTCGGCGGCGAGGCCGCGATCCGCCCGGCCGTGGTGGCCGCCCTGCAGGACGCCGGCGTGGCGGTCCGCCGTGTCGCCGGGGCCACGCGGTACGAGACCGCCGCTCGCGTCGCCGACGAGCTCGACGACCGCTCCACCGTCGTGCTGGCCACGGGGGAGGACTTCCCGGACGCCGTGGCCGCCTCGGCCTACGCGGCCTCCCGCGGGTGGCCCGTGGTGCTGGTCGGCAGCGGCCGCCTCGACCCGGCCGTGCAGGACCTGCTCGCCGACGGGCGCACGCAGGCGGCCCTGCCGATCGGGGGTCCCGCCGCGATCGGCGACGACGTGCTGGCGCAGGTCCGGGACACCGGCGTCGAGGTCCGGCCGCGCCTGGCAGGACCCACGCGCTGGGCGACGTCGGCCGCGGTGGCCCGCGCCCACCTGCAGTCCCTCGACGGGACGGCCGGGGCGCTGTGGCTCGCCACCGGCGAGGCCTTCCCGGACGCCCTGTCCGCGGGGGCGGCCGCCGCCGCGGCCGGCGGGGTCCTGCAGCTCACGCCGTCGGACCGGGTCGACGTCGCCGGCACGGCCGACGACCCCCGCGGCGTCCTGGCGGCCGAGCGGGCGTGTGGCGACGGCGGATCGGTGGCGTCGGCCACGTTGGTCGGTGGCCCGGCCGCCCTCCGGCCGCAGGTCGCCGACCAGGCCGCGGCCCTGCTCACGTGCGAGCCGATGCCCACGCGGGTCGTGGCCGCTGGCGACATCGCGGGCTGCGGGGTCCCGGGCGACGAGGCCACCGCCCGGCTCCTCGACGGGCTGCATGGCACGGTGGCCGCGCTGGGCGACCTGGCCTACGACCGCGGCACGGCCGCCGAGTTCGCCTCGTGCTACGGGCCCTCGTGGGGCCGGCACCGCGACCGCACCCGCCCCGCCATCGGCAACCACGACCTGATCACGGACGGCGGCGCGCCGTACTACGACTACTTCGGTGCGGCCGCCGGGCCTCGCGGTCGGGGGTGGTACGCGTTCGACCTGTCCGACGAGTGGCACGCCGTCGTGCTGAACACGAACTGCTGGGCGGTCGGAGGCTGCGGACCCGGCAGCCCCCAGTACGACGTGGCTGCTGGACGACCTCGCCGCGCACGGCGACCAGCACGTGGTCGCCTGGATGCACCACCCTCGGTACAGCTCGGGCCACCACGGCTCGCAGGCCTTCGTCCAGCCCGTCGTCGCGGCCCTGGCCGAACACGGTGTCGACCTGGTGCTGGCCGGGCACGACCACCACTACGAACGCTTCGCCCCGCTGGACGCCGCGGGCGAGCCCGACCCGGACGGCCTGCAGTCCTTCGTCGTGGGCACCGGCGGCCGCGTGCTGTACGCGATGGGGGAGACCGCGCCCCACTCGGTCGTGCGCAGCAACGCGAGCTTCGGGGTGCTCGAGCTCACCCTGCACCCCGGCGGCTACGCCTGGCAGTTCGTCCCGACCGACCCGGACGCGCCGGCCGACGCGGGGACGCGTGACCTCGGGGCGCCGGGGCGCTGACCGCCCCGTGACACACGTGCGCCCCGTGGGGTCACCACGGGGCGCGACGTGACGTCCGTCACCGCTTCGGGACGTCTTGGGTCCGTCAGACCGACCAGGCGGCCGACGGGGCGAGCGGTGTGAAGTCACGCGAGGCGATGTAGTCCGGGCGGGGCTGGTCGGCCCCGAACGGATCGACGAGCGTGTTCTCGACGGAGTTGAAGACCGCGAACACGTTGGAACGCGGGTACGGCGTGATGTTGCCGTTGGAGCCGTGCATGGCGTTGGAGTCGAAGAACACCACCGAGCCGGCGAGCCCCTTGCAGGACTCGATGCCGTGGCGCTCCGCCAGGATCGTCAGGGACTTCTCGTCCGGGATCCCGTACTCCTGCTGCTTGAGCGACTCCTTGTAGTGGTCCTCGGGGGTCTCGCCGACGCAGGTCACGTACGTCCAGTGCGAGCCCGGCATGATGAGCAGCGGACCGTTCTGCTCGTGGTTGTCCTTCAACGCGATCGAGGCGCTGACGGCGCGGGGCCGGGGCATCCCGTCCTCGACGTGCCAGGTCTCGAAGTCGCTGTGCCACTCGAAGGCGTTGCCGACGAAGCCCGGCTTGTAGTTGATCCGGGACTGGTGCAGGTAGACGTCCGAGCCGAGCAGCTGGCGGGCGACGTCGGCCACCCGGGGGTCACGCAGGACCTTGCCGAGCAGCTCGGAGAACGCCGACACGTAGAAGATCGAGCGGACCTCGTCGCTGTCGGGCTCGATGATGCAGGCGTCGTCGGCGCGCACCTCGGGGCGCGACGCCATGACGTCCAGCTCGTGCGACATCGCCCCGACCTCGTCGGCCGAGAAGACGTCGTCCATCTGGAGGAACCCGCGCGAGTCGAACTCGTCGAGCAGGTCCTGGCCCAGCGGGCCGTCGTCGGCGGAACCGTGCACGACGGGGTCGTGACGCTCGATGAGCGTCACCTCGTTGGACTTGCGTGAGGGGTACTGGTCAGTGCCGTTGAGAATCATGGGTGAAGCTTCAGCTCCTTGTCAGACCAGTGGGTCGAGCAGCGGGTAGACGCCGTCCTCGTCGTGGACCTCGCGCCCCGTGAGGGCGGGGGTGAACACGCACATCATGCGGACGTCCTCGAGCACGGTCAGGACGTGCTCGTCGTGCTCGTCGAGCAGGTAGAGCGTGCCGGCGGTGATCTCGTGGACCTCGCCGGTGGCCACGTCCTCGAGCTCGGCGCGCCCCTCGATGCAGTACACCGACTCGACGTGGTTCTTGTAGTGCATGTGGGTCTTGGTTCCCGCGTACAGGATCGTGTCGTTGAACGAGAACCCGACCTTGTCCTCGGCGAGGATGAACCGGCGCGACTTCCAGGTCTCGGCCTGGACGTCGCGGTCGGTCCCCTCGAGGTCGGAGAGGTTGCGGACCTTCATGGGATGCTCCTTCAGGCCGCGGGGGCGTTGAGGTCGTCGAGCGCCTTGCGGTTCTCGACGTCGAGGACCGCGGCGATGGAGGCCTCGACGAGCGCCAGGCCCTCGTCCAGGGCGCCCTCGGGGATGGTCAGCGGCGGCAGGAACTTGAGGACCTCGGACTCGGCACCGGAGGTCTCGACGATGAGCCCCAGGTCGAAGGCCTTCTTCGAGATCTTGCCTGCCAGGCCCTCGGTGCAGACCAGGCCCTGGATGAGGCCGCGGCCGCGGACGGTCGCCTCCAGCTCGGGGTAGGCGGACGCGAACGCCTCGAGTGCCTTCACGAGGTGGGCGCTCTTGCGCTCGATCTCGGTGGTGAGTGCGTCGTCGGCCCAGTACGTGCGCAGCGCCTTCACGGCGGTGACCATCGCGGGGTTGAAGCCGCGGAAGGTCCCGTTGTGCTCGCCCGGCAGCCACTGGTCGAGCTCGGGGCGCATCAGGGTCACGGCGAAGGGCAGCCCGTAGCCGGACAGCGACTTCGACAGCGTGATGATGTCCGGGACGATCCCGGCCTCCTCGAAGGAGAAGAACTTCCCGGTGCGGCCGCAACCGACCTGGATGTCGTCCACGATCAGCAGCACGTCGTGCTTGTGGCAGACGTCCTGCAGCTTGCGCAGCCACTCGGCGGAGGCGACGTTCACGCCACCCTCGGCCTGGACGGTCTCGAGGATGACGGCGGCCGGCTTGTCGGTGCCGGAGCCGGAGTCCTCGAGCAGGCGGTCGAGGTACTCGGTGGTGTCGTGGCCACCCTCGAAGTAGTCGTCGAACGGGAGGTTGCTGGTGCCGGACAGCTGGGTACCGGCGCCGGAGCGCTTCATCGAGTTGCCGGACACGCCGAGCGAGCCCAGCGTCATGCCGTGGAAGGCGTTGGTGAAGCCGATGACGTGGTCACGGCCGGTGACCTTGCGCGCGAGCTTCAGCGCGGCCTCGACGGCGTTGGTGCCCGTCGGCCCCGGGAACATGACCTTGTGGTCGAGCCCGCGGGGCTTGAGGATGACCTCCTCGAAGGTCTCGAGGAACTCGCGCTTGGCCTCGGTGGCCATGTCCAGCGAGTGCACGATCCGGTCGCTGGAGACGTAGTCGACCAGCGCCTCGCGGATCGTGGGGTTGTTGTGGCCGTAGTTCAGGACGCCGGCGCCGGCGAAGAAGTCGATGAACTCTCGACCGTCCTCGTCGATCAGCAGGTGCCCAGCGGCCCGGGAGAACACGGTGGGCCAGTTGCGCACGTAGGAGCGGACTTCGGATTCGAGACGATTGATCGTCTGCATGTGGTGTGTGCCCTTGCTTCGGTGACGGAAGATCGCAGGGCGGGCATGCCCCGCGGTGTGCGGGTGTCGGGACGGGTCCCGATCAGACCTCGAACGGACCGATGCGGAACTTCTCCTCGGCCTCGTGTCCGGGGCCGGGGAAGTGCTCCTCGGTCAGGTAGGCCGAGACGTCGCAGGTCGTGTGACGGTGCTCGGCGATCGAACGGAACAGGCGACGCGACGCCGTGTTCGACGGCGTGACGGTCGATTCCAGGAACCGCACCTCCGGAGCGTTGCGCTCCAGCAGGTCGAGGATCATGCGACGAGCCAGGCCCTGCCCGCGGTGGGACGGGGCGACGCCGACCTGCCAGACGAAGAGCGTGTCCGGGTGGGTCGGTGGCCGGTAGCCGAGCACGAACCCGGCGAGCGTGCCGTCCTCGGCATCGGCGACCACGCACGTGTCGGCGAAGTCGTCGGCGAGGACCAGGTACGCGTACGCGGTGTTCAGCTCGAGGCCGCCGTGGTCATCGACGAACTGCCACATCCGGGCACCGTCCCCCAACCGCGTGGTGCGGATGGTGACGGCCGGAGCATCCGTTCCGGACGTGGCGCGCTGAGGCGAGGAGGGTCGTGAGGTCACGACGAACGACGGACCCGCAGGTCGGTCGCTTGACCACCTCCTCGGTGTTCACTCGTCGGCCGGTGCGCTTCTGCGCGGCCGTCGGGGCTGCGCGGCACGCGGCTCATCGCGTGTAATCAGACCGTAACAGACCCCCGGGGGGCGCTTGCAAGGGCAAACGGCCTGACGAACGGACAGGTGTCCGTCGTTGATCGGGGAATAACTGGGGTGCTACCGGGGTTCGGTCCGTTCGGACCATGGCCGCCTCGGCCGTGCGGATGTCGCACAGGAGCCCCGGTGCTTGCCCGAAGCGATGGCGCGCGTGGAGCTAGTCACAGCGGTGGGGGCGTCGGCACGACCCGCCCCGCGTGGATGTCCCGCACGGTCTGGAGGGTGTCGGCCTGCTCGGGCAGCTTGTCCGGGCGGTACCGCTTCACCCGCGCGAACCGCAGCGCCACGCCGCCCGGGTACCGGGTGGAGCGCTGCACGCCGTCGAAGGCGATCTCGACCACCAGCTCGGGGCGCACGTGGAGGACGTGGCCGTCCCGGTGCGTCTCGCGGGCCAGCAGCTGCTCGGTCTGCCAGGCCAGCAGCTCGTCGGTGAGTCCCTTGAAGGTCTTGCCGAGCATGACGAACTCGCCCGACTCCGCGTCGAGCGCCCCGAGGTGCAGGTTCGACAGCCACCCCCGGCGTCGCCCCGACCCCCACTCGACGGCCAGCACCACCAGGTCGAGGGTGTGGGCGACCTTCACCTTGACCCACGCCGCCCCACGACGCCCCGCCTCGTAGGCCGCGTCGCGGGACTTGACCACGACGCCCTCGTGCCCGGCCGCCAGCGCGGCCACGAGGTGGTCGTGGGCCGGCTCGGCCTCGGCCGTGGCGACCCGGTCGACGCGGTGGGCGGCGGGGACCACCGTGTCGAGCACCGCCAGGCGCTCGTGCAGTGGCAGGTCGAGCAGGTCTCGGCCGTCGACGTGGAGCACGTCGAAGAACCAGGGCTGCATCCCGCCGTCGCCGACCGACTGCATCGTGTCCTGGAAGGCCAGCGGACGCCCCTCGGGTGTGAAGGCCAGCGCCTCGCCGTCGAGCACCACCTGGTCGACGTCCAGGGATCGGGTCACGGCCACCACGTCCGGCAGGTCGCCGGTGACGTCCCGGAGGCTGCGTGTGACGACCCGGACCTCGTCACCGGCCCGGTGGACCTGGATGCGCATGCCGTCCAGCTTGGTCTCGACCACGGCCGGCCCGGTCCGCGCCAGTGCCTCGGCCACGTCGCCCGCCGACTGCGCGAGCATCGGCTGGATCGGGCGGCCCACCTCCAGCCCGACCGCCGCCAGCCCGTCGCGTCCGTCGCGCATCGCCAGCACCGCGGCGCGGGTGAGGTCGCCCGTCAGCATCGCGGCGCGGCGGACGTCCTCGAGGTCCACCTCGGCCGCATCGGCGACCGCCGCCATCACCACGCCCTCGAGTGCGCCCTGGCGCAGGTTGCCCAGCAGCAGGCCCGTGAGGAACGACTGCTCGGTCGCCGTCGCCCGGCCCCACAGGTCCTCGAGCAGCGCCCGGCGTCGGGCCTGCGACCCCGACCCGGACACCTCCGCCAGCTCGTCGATGCGAGCGTCGACGTCGGCAACGGTCAGCGTTGCCTCGTCCGCGGGCGGCACCTCGATGTCGCCCACCGTGCGGTACCCGACGCCGATGCGGCCCTGGTGGGGCTCGCCAGACAGCATCGCCGTCCCGGCCACCAGCTCGTCCGCCGGCAGCGCACGCAGGACCTCGGACAGGCGGGCCGTCTTGGTCGTGCGTGACCGCGTCGCCCCGACCTGCTCCCAGGCCGCGGCGATGTCAGCGAGCAGCACGGTCAGTCGTCCCCGCCCCGCAGTCGCACCACCGTCAGCGCCACGACGACCAGCGCCGCCACGACGGCGAGCAGCCCGGTCCGGCTGCTGCCCCGACGCCTCCGCCGGCGGGTGGGGCGAGAACGCACGCGCGAGCTCCTCGGCGTTGATGCGCGCATCCATGCGGCGGGCCTTCAGTGCGGACGCCTTCCGTGCCCGCAGCGCCACCAGCCCCACGGTGACGGCGGCGCCACCGGCGGCCGCCCCGTAGGTCTTGGCCTTCTGCGCCATCACCGCCCGTTCCGGCAGGCGGGCGAACAGCTCGTCGATGTCGCGTTCGAGGCTCGCGCGGGTCGTGGCGAGGTCGCTCAGCGCCTGGTCAACGTCTTGGCCCATGCCACGTCCTCCTGCACTCGAGCCTTCGTCTTCACGGGGGACAGCGGGGCGCGGTTGCTCGCCGACCGCGCCACCAGCAGCAGCACGACCACCAGCAGCAGGAACACCCCGGCGACGATCAGCCAGGCCGCCCAGGTCGGCAGGACCAGGCTGAGCGCGGCCCCGCCGGCCAGTCCCAGGAAGCCCAGCACGTACAGCCCGAGCATCCCGGCGGCACCGGCGGCACCGGCGGCCTGCCCCTTGGCCTGCAGGCCCTCCATCAGCTCGAGCCGGGCGAGCTCGAGCTCGCCGCGGACCAGTGACTGCGTCCCGCTCACGATGTCCTTGACGAGCGTTGCGGTGGCCTTGCCGTCGTCGGCTGCCGACCCGCGGCCCGGTGGTGCGGTGCCTGCCATGGGCGCTCCCTTCCATGTGGCGTCGCCCGTGACCGTAGGCGACCGAGGACGGGCGCCGCCGGCTCCCGTCGCTGCGCGTTCGGCACGCCCACGCTCACGGACGGCCGCGTTCTCACTCGATCGGGGCGAGTGCCAGCGTCGGTACGCTCGGTGCGCACTCACCCGACCGCCCCCGACGTCGCCGAGGAGGTGCCCACGATGGCCGACGCGCTCGACACCGCCGCCCCGGGGGCCGACGCCCTCGACGACCGCAAGCGGCGCATCCTGCACGCGATCGTCGCCGAGTACGTCGCGTCCGGCCAGCCCGTGGGCTCGCAACGGGTCGTGCAGACGGCCCGGCTCGACGTGTCCGCGGCCACCGTCCGCAACGACATGGCGGCCCTGGAGGAGCTCGGGCTCATCCACCAGCCCCACACCTCCGCGGGGCGCGTCCCCACCGACCGCGGCTACCGGGTGTTCGTCGAGGACCTGCGCGGCCTGGCGCCGGCGGGGCGGGTCAGCGGCCAGCAGGAGGAGCTGATCGCCAGCCTGCTCACCGAGGCCCACGACGTCGACGACCTGCTCACACGCACGACCGCCGTGCTCTCGCAGCTCACGCGGCTGGTGTCGCTCGTCATCGCCCCGGCCATCGACGCCTCCCGGCTCAAGCTGATCGAGCTGGTCAGCCTCACCGCGCAGTCCGCCCTGCTCCTGCTCGTGGCGGACACGGGGCGCGTGACCAAGCGCGTGCTCGAGCTGCCCGAGCCGGTGCCCGAGTCCGACCTCGACCGCGTGCGCACCGTGCTGGCCGACCAGGTCCGCGGCCGGCGCATGGGCGAGGTGCACGAGGCCGTGACCGGCCTCGTCGACCAGGCGCCCTCCGAGCTGCGGGGCGTGCTGGCGGCGATCGCCGACGTGACCGCCACCGCGATGACCGACGAGACGCTGCACCGGATCTTCGTGTCGGGGCGCGCCGCGCTGGCCGACGAGGGGTCGTTCGAGCGCGACGACCTGTCCCGCGTGCTGTCGCTGCTCGAGGAGCAGACGACGCTGGCCCGTGTGCTGGACGCCTCCGCCGCCGACGACGAGCACGGCCCCACCGTCCGCATCGGGACGCGAGAACGAGGTCGAGGACCTGCACTCCGCCTCGCTGGTCGCCCAGCGCTACCAGCTCATCACGGCCGGGTCGCTTGGCGTCCTCGGTCCGACCCGCATGGACTACGCCTCGGTGCTGGCGGCGGTGCGGGCCGTCGCCGAACAGCTCGAGACCACGCTGACCGACCTCTCCGAGTGATCTGATGGCCCACGACCTGTACGAGCTCCTCGGCGTGTCGCGCGACGCCTCGCCGGACGAGATCAAGAAGGCCTACCGCCGCCGCGCCCGCGAGCTGCACCCCGACGCGGGCGGTGACGAGGAACGGTTCAAGGCGGTCCAGGCCGCCTACCAGGTCCTGTCCGACCCCGAGAAGCGGTCGCGGTACGACCGGTTCGGCGACGACGGGACCCCCGGCAGCCGGGGCGCCGGCGACCCGTTCGGCTTCGGAGCCAGCGGCTTCGGTGGCATCGGGGACGTCATCGACGCCTTCTTCGGCACCGCGTTCGGCGATGCCGCGGCCGGGGGCGCGGGTGGTCGGCGCCGTGCACGCCAGGGACGCCACGTGCTCGTGCCCGTCGAGCTCACCCTCGAGGAGGTCCTCGCCGGCGTCCAGAAGTCCGTCCCCGTCGAGGTCGCCACCACCTGCGAGACCTGCGGCGGCTCCGGGTCGGCGACCGGCAGCGGCCCGACCGCCTGTGACACGTGTGGCGGTCGCGGTCAGGTCCAGCGGGTCGTGCGCACCGCCTTCGGCCAGCTCGCGACCGCCAGTGCCTGCCCCGACTGCGAGGGCACGGGCCAGCGGGTCACCGACCCGTGTCTCGAGTGCGGTGGCGACGGCCGGTCGGTCAGCAGCCGCACCGTCACCGTGGACATCCCCCCGGGTGTCGACACGGGCGATCGCCTGCGCGTCGCCGGGGCCGGCGAGGCCGGCGTGCACGGGGCGCCTCCGGCGACCTGCTGGTCGAGGTGCGGGTCGCCGAGCACGAGCTGTTCGAACGCGACGGCCGCACCCTGCTCGGCGAGCTGCGCGTGCCGTTCTCCCAGGCGGCGCTGGGCGCCCACCTCACCGTGCCGACCCTGGACGGCGACGCCGATGTCGACGTCCCCGTCGGCACCCAGCCCGGCGACGTGCTCACGGTGCGACGGGCCGGCGTGCCCGGGACCGGGGGCGGTGGGCGCGGCGACCTCCGGCTGCTCGTGCGGATCGAGGTGCCCCGCGACCTCGACGGCGAGCAGCGCGACCTGCTGCAGCAGCTGGCCAAGCTGCGGGGCGAGGACGTCCCCGGCGCCGCCGGGCTCTTCGACCGGCTCAAGCGGGCCTTCCGCTGATGCCTGATCCCTACGTCCTCGTGCCGGCCGGCACGTTCGCAGGGCGGGGGCGCGGTGACCGGGTCGAGCTGCCCGACGAGACGCGACACCACCTCGCGCGCGTGCTGCGGCTTCGGGACGGCGCACGGGTGGAGGCCGCCGACGGAGCGGGGATGGTCGCGGCCGGGTGCGTGCGCGGCGCGGTCCTCGAGCTGGCCACCGACCCCGCCGAGGCGCCCGCCCCGGCCCCGCGCGTCCACGTCTGGCAGGCGTTGGGCAAGGGCCGCAAGCACGACGAGGTCGTCCGGGTGCTGACCGAGCTCGGCGTCGACGCCGTCACGGCGGTCACCAGCGAGCGCACCGTCGTCGACCTCGCCGGCAAGGCCGACCGGGTCCGTGACCGCTGGGAGGCCGTGGCGGCCGCGGCCTGCGAGCAGGCCCGCCGTCCCCGTCGACCCGACCTCGCGGGTCCCGTGCCGGTGGCCGAGCTCGTCCCCGATCTCGGGCACCGGCCGTGCCTGCTGGCGCACGTCGGCGAGACCACCGACCCGCTCAGTGCCGCCGAGGCCGCCCACGGCACCGAGGAGATCGTGGTCGCCATCGGCCCCGAGGGCGGCTGGACCGACGACGAGGTCGCCGCCTTCCGGGACGCGCGCGCCATGGCCGTCGGGCTCGGACCCGACGGTGCTGCGCACCGAGCACGCGGGTGCCGTGCTGGCCTCGATCGTGCTGGCCGCGGCGGGGCGCATGCGCCCCTGATCCTCAGCGGCTGCGGGCGACCAGGTCGCGGACCAGCTCGGCCAGCACCAGCGGGCGTTCGAGCGAGGGCAGGTGGCCGACGCCGTCGAGCAGCACGTAGCGCACGTCCGCGAGCCGGTCCGCCGCCTGCGGTCCCACCTCGACGGCGCCGGGTTCGTCCAGCGCCCCGTCGACGATCGTGACCGGGATCGCCAGGTCGGGGAGGCGGGGCCAGGCGTCCGAGTGGCGCTGCTCGGTCCCGACGTCATCCGCGGCGAGCGCGCCGCCGTTCATGTCGAGGAACAGCTCCCGCGCCGGACCGGTGACCCGCCCCTCCTCGCCCTGGACGCCGTCGAGCCAGATCCGGGCCTCCAGGGCGTTGAGGCGGTCGAGGTCGCCGGCCTTCTCTGCAGTCTGGAGCTGGTCCCACAGCGCCGCGACGTCGTCGGGGTCCTCGGGGTACGGGGCGCCGGTCCACGCCGCCGCGACCATCATCACCCCCGCCACGCGCTCGGGATGGGCAAGGGCGGCGTCCATGGCCGTGCGCCCACCCTGGGAGTTGCCGACCAGCACGGCGCGGTCGATGGACAGCGCGTCGAGCACGGCGACGAGGTCGGTGACGTGGTCATGGGGCTCGGCGCGGTCCACGGTCGTGTCGCCGAAGCCGCGTCGGTCCCACGCGACGACGTGGTGATCGGCCAGGAGCGGGGCCATCACCGGTCGCCACGACCGACGGTCGGCCACCCCGGCGTGCAGGAGGACGACCGACGGCCCCTCGCCCGCAGCCTCGACGGCCAGCCGTGCCGCCCCGCTGGCGACGGTGAGCGCGTCCGCGATCGGCTGCAGGTCGAGCTGGGCCACGGTCCCCTCCGGTCGTCAGGAGGAGGGCATCCTGCCACGGTCCCTGCGGCCGACCGGGAGATCCCTGACCCCGGTATCCTCGAAGCGACCACCCGGACCCGAATCGACGACCGACCCACCTTGAGCACCAGCCCAGCCGGTGACGCCTCCGTCGCCGTCTCCAACCTGCCGCACGCCACGCACAAGGTCGAGGTCCCGGGTGAGTACTCGATGGTCGCCCTCCTCGGCGCGGCCGACGAGCACCTCCGGATCATCGAAGGGGCGTTCGACGCGTCCGTCCACGTGCGCGGCAACGAGATCACCATCACCGGTGACCGTGACGAGGTCGAGGCGGCCGAGCAGCTGTTCGACGAGCTGATCGAGCTGCTGGCCCGGGGGCACACGATCGACGCCTCGACGATCCGCCAGTCGCTGCGGATCGTCCGCGACGACGTGCCCGAGCGGGCCTCCCAGGTCCTCTCCGAAGCCCTGCTGACCCACCGTGGCCGCACCATCCGGCCCAAGACGCTGGGGCAGAAGCGCTACCTGGACGCGGTGCGCCAGAACACGGTGACCTTCGGGATCGGCCCGGCCGGCACCGGCAAGACCTACCTCGCCATGGGAGCGGCCGTGCAGGCGCTGCGGGCCAAGCAGGTCAACCGCCTGATCCTGACCCGCCCCGCCGTCGAGGCCGGCGAACGGCTCGGCTTCCTGCCCGGCACGCTGCACGAGAAGATCGACCCGTACCTGAAGCCGCTGTGGGACGCCCTGCACGACATGATGGAGGCGGACGAGCTCATCTCGCACGTCGACCGCGGGACCATCGAGGTCGCCCCGCTGGCGTACATGCGTGGCCGCGCGCAACCGGTGTCCACCCCGGTTGCGACACCCACGGGGTTCGTCCCGATCGGTGACCTCCGCCCCGGCGATCTGGTGATCGGCTCCGACGGCCGCCCGACGCCCGTGCTCGGCGTGTACCCGCAGGGCGAGAAGGACGTGTTCCGCGTCACCACCCAGGACGGTGCGTCCACGTTGGCCTGCGGCGAGCACCTCTGGACGGTCTGGACGCGTTCTGACCGGCGCTACGGGAAGGCGCCGCGGACCCTGCAGACGACCGACATGATCGGCCGACTGCGGACGGCGCACTACCGGAACTTCGAGCTACCGATCGTCGAGCCCGTCGCGTTCGCCGAACGTGACGTGCCGATGGACCCGTACGCCCTCGGCCTCCTGCTCGGCGACGGCTGCATCACGGGCAGCACCACGCCGTCCTTCGCCACCGAGGACATCGAGCTGGCCGATGCCCTCGACGACGCCCTCGACGGTGTCGTGGTGCGTTGGCGTGGGGGATGCAACTACGTGGTCAACCACGAGGACCGCCCCCGTGGTGGCGTGATCGTCGAGAACCCGGCCACCGCGATGCTGCGGGAGCTCGGCGTGTGGGGCACGGGCTCGTCGACGAAGTTCGTCCCCATGGCGTATCTGCACAACAGCGTCGACGTCCGCCTCGGCGTCCTGCAGGGACTCCTGGACACCGATGGCGGCCCCGTCACGCAACGGGGTCGGACGTGCCGCATCCAGTACACGACCACCTCCCCCCAGCTGCGCGACGACGTCGTGTTCCTCGTGCAGTCCCTCGGCGGCGTTGCGTACTCCCGAACCCGCGCGGCGGAGGGGCGCCGACCGGGCCGGGCGAAGGGGCGACCCGTGCCGTATCGGGCCGACGCCCACATCATCGACATCCGGCTCCCCGACGGCCTCGACCCCTTCCGCCTCGACCGCAAGCTCGAGACCTACCGCCGGACGGGCGGCGGACGTCCCATGCGGTTCATCGACTCGATCGAACCCGCTGGCCGCGCGGAGACCGTCTGCATCAGCGTCGCGGCAGAGGACTCGCTGTACGTGACCGAGGACTTCATCGTCACGCACAACACCCTCAATGACGCGTTCATCGTCCTCGACGAGGCCCAGAACACCACGCCCGAGCAGATGAAGATGTTCCTGACCCGCATCGGGTTCGGCTCGAAGGCGGTCGTGACCGGCGACGTGTCGCAGGTCGACCTGCCCGGCGGCACGCGCTCGGGCCTGCGGGTCGTGCGCGACATCCTCCGAGGCATCGACGGGGTCGCGTTCGCGACGCTCGACGCCAAGGACGTGGTGCGTCACGCCATCGTCCAGCGCATCGTCGAGGCGTACGAGCGCCACGAGGAGGAGCGCGAGTCCGCTCGCACCGACGCCGACGCCGGTCGTGCGGGGCACTGAGGTGGCCGTCTTCCTGTCCGACGAGCAGCCGCGCGAGGTCGACGGCGACGACCTGCTGGCGCTGACCCGCCACGTCCTGCGGGAGCGTCGCGTCCCCGACGACATGGAGGTCTCGATCCTCCTGGTCGACGAGGACACGATCGCGGCCCTCAACCAGCAGCACATGGGCAAGGACGGCCCGACCGACGTGCTCGCGTTCCCCATCGACGAACCGGGGGAGACCCCGCCCGACCAGCCGGCCGTCCTCGGTGACGTCGTGCTGTGTCCGGCCGTGTGCGCCCGCCAGGCCCCCGCGTTCTCCCGCTCCGAGCACGAGGAGCTGCAGGTGCTGACCGTGCACGGGCTGCTGCACCTGCTCGGCATGGACCACGCCGACCCGGTGCAGGAGGCCGAGATGTTCGGGCTCACCGACCAGCTGCTCGCCGTCTACCGCGCGGGTGTGGCCTGATGGGTCGATCGCGCCACCGGAGCTGGGCATGACCGCAGGGACCTGGGTCATGCTGGCCACGATCGTCGTCCTGCTGGGCGTCGCCGCCCTGCTCGCTGCCGCCGAGACGGTGTTGCAGCGCCTGGACCTGGTGCGCGCGCTGGCCATCGACGACGACGAGCCCGGGGCGGGGGACCTGGTCTGGATCCTCGAGCACCGGGGCAGCTGCCTGAACACCACGCTGGTGCTCACCGTCGTCGCGCGTGTGGTGACTGCGGCCCTGGCCGTGGTCGTGGCCCGCTCCTGGTGGGGCGGCACGGGTGGCGTCGTCACCGCCATCGTCGTGATTGCCGTCGTCAGCCTCCTCGTCGCCGAGGTCGCTCCGCGGTCGGCCGCGATGAAGCACCTCGACCGCACGGGGCGGCGCCTGGCGCCCGTGGTGCGCGGGCTCGTGCGGGTCGTCGGCCCGCTCGCGGGGCTCGTCGTCACCATCGGTCGTGCGGCCGTGGGCGCCCGCCCCGGCTCCCACGGACCGTTCCCCTCCGACGAACCGGCGTCCGAGGTCCTCATCGACGACGAGGACGCCGACGACGAGCTCGAGGAGGACGAGCGGGCGATGATCCGCTCCATCGTCGAGCTGGGCGACACGATCGCCCGCGAGATCATGGTGCCGCGCCCCGACATGGTCACCGTCGAGGGGGACGCGGGCCTGCGCGACCTCGTGAACACCATCGTCGAACACGGGTACTCGCGCCTGCCGGTGTTCCGCGACGACCGCGAGCACATCGTCGGCGTCGTGTACGCCAAGGACGTGCTGCACCGTGTTGCGCTGCAGCCGGACCGGACCGGCTGGGCCGACCTGGTCCGCCCCGCCACCTTCATCCCCGAGACCAAGCGGATCGACGACCTCCTGCGCGAGCTGCAGGCCCAGTCGGTCCACATCGCCATGGTCGTCGACGAGTACGGCGCCACGACGGGGCTGGTCACCATCGAGGACATCCTCGAGGAGATCGTCGGCGAGATCGTCGACGAGCACGACCACGAGGACCCGCTGGTCGAGGTCCTCGACGACGGCGGGTGGGCCATCGACGCCCGGCTCGCCGTCGACGACCTCAACGACCTCATCGGCGCGGACCTGCCGGACGAGGACTGGGACACCGTCGGGGGCCTGGTCGTCGGGGCGCTCGGCCGCGTGCCCCAGGTCGGCGACACCGTCGAGCTCGAGGGCGTGCACTTCGAGACCCAACGCGTCCAGGGCCGGCGGGTCGCCAAGGTGCTGGTCCACCACGAGACCCCGGACACCGCCCACGCGTAGGGTGCCGTCCCTGCGGGAGGGAACCGCCGTGAAACCAGACCGTCCTGCCTCCGCGGCCGTCGTCGACGAGGCCGACCTGCTGCGCCGGGCCCGTGCGGCCCGGCAGCGGGCCTATGCCCCGTACTCGCACTTCCGGGTCGGGGCCGTCGTGGTCACCGCCGAGGGCGACGTGGTCGAGGGCGCCAACGTCGAGAACGCCTCCTACGGGCTGACCATGTGCGCGGAACGGGTCGCCATCGGGGCGATGGCCGCGGCTGGGCTGCGCGGCCCGATCGTGGCCGTCGCGATCGTCGGCGACGGCGACGATGCGCTGACGCCCTGCGGTGCCTGTCGGCAGGTCATCTTCGAGTTCGGCCCCGAGGCCGTGGTCTACGGCTCCGGGGACGCCGGCCGCCCCGTCCGCGCGACCATCCGCGAGCTGCTGCCCCACGCCTTCGGACCCATGCGCCTGAACCAGGCCGGGATGTGAGCGGCCGTCGGCAGCAACGCCCCGCCGGACCCGAGGGCGTCGAGCTCGACGTCGCGTCGTTCCTCGCGGGCATCGACGACCCCACCCCCGAGGGCCACCGTGCCGGCATGGTGGCGCTGGTGGGGCGGCCCAACGTCGGCAAGTCGACCCTGCTCAACGCCATGGTCGGCACGAAGGTCTCGATCGTCACCGACGTCCCCGGGACCACGCGCAACGCGATCCGGGGCGTGGTCACCCGCGACGACGCGCAGCTGGTCTTCCTGGACACCCCGGGCCTGACCCGCCCGCGGACGTTGCTCGCGCGTCGCCTCAACGAGCTGGTGCGCGAGACGTGGGAGGGCGTCGACGTCGTGTGCCTGCTCGTCGACGTCGCGGCCGGGGTGGGCACGGGGGACGAGTTCCTCGCCCAGGAGCTGCAGGGGCTGCGCACGCCGGTGGTCGTGGTCGCCAACAAGGAGGACCAGGTCCGCGGGAACGTCAAGCGGCTGATGCCACAGATGGCACGGCTGTCCGAGTGGTTCCCCGACGCGGACGTGGTCCCCACGTCGGCGACCGACGGGTTCAACGTCGAGCACCTCGTCGACGTGCTGGTCGCGCACCTGCCGGAGGGGCCCCGGCTGTTCCGGTCGGGCGAGGTCACCGACCAGCCCGAGCACCAGCTGGCGGCCGAGATCATTCGCGAGAAGTTCATCTCCCGCATGCGCGACGAGGTCCCGCACTCGATCGCCGTGCAGGTCGAGGACATCCGCCCGTCCGACGATCGCGACGGGCTGCTCGAGGTCGACGCCGTCGTGCTGGTCGAGCGGGACTCGCAGAAGGGCATCGTCATCGGACGCGGGGGACGCACCCTGCGCGACGCCGGCACCGAGGCCCGCCAGGAGCTGCAGGTGCTGCTCGGGGCGCAGGTCCACCTCGACGTCCGCGTGAAGGTCGCCAAGGAGTGGCAGCGCGACCCCAAGCAGCTGGGGCGCCTCGGCTACTGACGCCAGCGTCGTGGCCACTGCCGCCGCGCCGCCGGCGCGTAGCCGTGGGCCGCGAGAAGTGCTCCGTGCTCGCGCTCGAGGCGTCGCAGCTGCGCGCGGCCCAGGTCCTCCCATTGTCGCGCTCCGACTCGACCGCCGGTGCCGTGGCGACTGACCCGTTCGCCGGCACCCTCGGTCATCGCGGCGAGGGCCTCGGCGTCCGCGCGCAGGCCGGCGGCACGGGCAACGCGGGTGAGGCCGATCTCGAGATCGCCCAGCAGGTCCTCGTAGCGAAGCTCCACGGTGACCAGGCCGGAGCCGGAGATGGTCGTCACGGCGCGGGCCCAGAGACGTGCGGCAGCCTCGAGGTCCGTATCGTCGCCGAAGAAGTCGACCTGCGTCATCGATCGGGCGACGTCACGCCCGTCTCGCACGAGGTGCACGTAGCAGGCGTCCGGCAGGATCTCGGCGAGCATGTCGAGCGCGAAGACGTGCATGGGCGTCTTCTCGACGACGTGCGTGGCCTGGGGCCGGGTGGCGCCACGGTGCCTGTCGAGGGCATGCAGCGCGATGGCGCGCACCCGGGCCGTCCCCGCCGCTGCCAGCCAGGCGGGGCGAAGGGCGTGGAACAGGAAGGTCTCGGCACGGGGGCCAGCCACGTCAGGGTGGGCGATGAGTCGCTCCTGGAGCCAGGTCGTCCCGCTTCGTGCTGCCCCGAGGATCACGACGGGGCGCGGTGCCGGGACCGGCTCCACCAGGCCCTCGTCGCGCACCAGCGACCGCCAGGTCGCGCCGTCGACGAGGGTGGCGACTCCCTCGTGGTGTCCCGGACGATGGGCCTGCTCGGCACGTGCCAGGGCCGCGCTCAACGCCCCGTCGTCGTCCCGAGTGGCCACGTCGCAATCACTCACCGGTGGCGTCAGCGGTGACGTCCGCCTGGGTGGGGTCGTACACGTCCGGTTCGAGGTAGACCAGCCGGGCAGCGGGCACGGCCGTGCGCATCGCCGCCTCGGCCGCGTCGATGACGTCGGTCACCTCGACGACGGTCAGGCCGCCGTCGAGCTCGATCTTGCCGGCCACGAGCAGGTCCTGCGGGCCGAGGTGCTGGGTGCGCAGGTGGATCACCCGCTGCACGCCGTCGGTGCCCGACAGGGCGGCGACCAGGCGCTGGTTGTCGTCGTCGGTGGCGGCCTCGCCGATCAGCAGGCTCTTCATCTCGATGGTCAGGACCAGGGCGATCACGACCAGCAGGACGCCGATCACCAGCGTGCCCACGCCGTCCCAGACCGCGTTGCCGGTGATGGAGGCCACCACCACGCCGACCAGCGCGAACACGAGGCCCAGGAGCGCCCCGCTGTCCTCCAGCAGCACGACCGGCAGCTCCGGGCTGCGGGCTCGGCGGATGAACTCGGGCCAGCTGCGCTCGCCCTTCAGCGGGCGGGCTTCGTGGATCGCGGTGCGGAACGAGTAGCCCTCCAGCCCGATCGCGAGCACGAGCACGCCGATGGCCCATCCCGTCGACGACAGCTCGTGCGGGTCGCGGATCTTCTCGATCCCCTCGAAGATCGCGAAGAGGCCTCCGAGGCTGAACAGGATCAGCGCGACGACGAACGCCCAGAAGTAGCGCTCGCGGCCGTACCCGAACTGGTGGATGGACGTGGCCCGGCGCTGGGCCCGCGCCCCGCCGAGCAGCAGCAGGCCCTGGTTGGAGGTGTCGGCCAGCGAGTGGATGGATTCGGCCAGCATGGATGCGGACCGGGTGACGAGGAACGCCACGAACTTGGCCACGGCGATCCCGGCGTTGGCCGCCATGGCCGCGAAGATCGCGCGTCGTCCACCACCTGCTGACATGCCCGTCCTGTCCTGTCGGTGCAGGCGGCGGATGCTACGTGTCGGAGGTGGCCCTGGACCGCGCGGCGCGCGGCAGCCGGATGGTGACGTCGCGAACCAGCGCGTCGGTGCCCTCGAGCACCTCGAGGCGACGCTGCAGCAGGGCCACGCCCCGCTCGTCGCCGGGATGGGTGAGCACCTCGGTGCGCACGTGCCCGTGGGGCGGCAGGCCCTCGGCCAGCAGGTGCCGGCGCGCCTGGGCCAGCATGCGCTCGGCGAAGGTCCGGGCCCCGGTGGCGCCGGTGTCGGGCAGCACCACCGCCACGAGCTCCCGGTCGGTGGTGGGGACCCGGCACACCCGGTCGCCCGCGCGCACGTCGCCGGCGACGCCCCGCACCAGGTCGACCAGGACGCGGTGTGCGCGCCGGGGATGCAGCCCCGCGAACAGGGGGCGTTCGACCTCGAGGACCGCGACGGAGAACACCGAGCCGTACGTCCGGGCCCGGTCGCTCTCGCGGTCGAGCAGGGCCAGGGCGGCGCGGGCGTTGCCGACTCCGGTGTCGGCGTCGACCTCGTCGTGCAGGTCAGGGATGCGGCGACGGGGCACGAGGTCGCCGATCGCGACGGCTCCGGTCGCCAGGACCAGCAGCACCCCGACCGACGCGGTGCCGGGGTCCAGCGCGTGACCGGTGCCGAGCATGGCGGCACCGACACCGACCGCGGCGAGCATGGCGGTCCCGGCGAGGGCCGTCCATCGCCGGCGGTGTCGTGGTGTGGTCGTCGTGGCCTCGGTCATGGCGTCTCCCCTCGCCGTCCTTCTTGCCCGCCTTCGGTTCGCCCAGCGCACACCTGAACCTTCGGACGCGGGTCGGCGCGCCCTGCGCACGCACGGTTCTGACCGGTGCCGGCGCGAGCGGGGAAGGGCGCGCACGACGACGGCTAGCCTCGGGCGCCGCGCCCCGACACCCGTGAGGAACCGCCGTGGCGAAGAAGAACGAGCTCGGCGTCACCCCGATGTCCGAGGACGTGTCCGCCTGGTACAACGAGCTGGTCTACAAGGCCGAGCTGGCCGACCGCGGCCCGTCGAAGGGGTCGATGGTCATCCGCCCCTACGGCTGGCGGCTGTGGGAGCTGCTGCGCGACCAGCTCGACCAGCGCTTCAAGGACACCGGGCACGTCAACGCCTACTTCCCGCTGTTCATCCCGATGAGCTACCTCGAGCGCGAAGCCGACCACGTCGAGGGCTTCTCGCCCGAGCTCGCCGTGGTCACCCACGCCGGTGGCGAGGAGCTGGCCGAACCGCTGGTCGTCCGCCCCACCTCCGAGACCGTCATCGGCGAGATGTACTCGAAGTGGATCGGGTCGTACCGCGACCTGCCGCTGCTGATCAACCAGTGGGCCAACGTCGTCCGCTGGGAGCTGCGCCCCCGGGTGTTCCTGCGCACCACCGAGTTCCTCTGGCAGGAGGGTCACACCGCCCACGCCACCAAGGAGGAGGCGGTCGAGGAGACGCTGCGGATGTGGCGGGTGTACGAGGAGTTCGCCCGCAACGTCTGCGCCATCCCCATGGTCGCCGGGGAGAAGACCGCCGGCGAGCGCTTCGCCGGGGCGGTCCAGACCTACACGATCGAAGGGATGATGCGCGACGGCAAGGCGCTGCAGTCGGGCACGTCGCACTACCTCGGCACCAACTTCGCCGAGGCCTTCGACATCCGCTTCCAGGACCGCGACAACGAGCAGCGGCTGTGCCACACCACGTCGTGGGGCATGTCGACCCGCATGGTCGGGGCGGTCATCCTGGCCCACGGCGACGACCAGGGGCTCGTGCTGCCGCCCCGCCTCGCGCCGATCCAGCTGATGATCATCCCCATCGGTCGGGGCGAGGACGGCGAGGCCACCCACGCCAAGGCCGATGAGCTCGCCGCGCAGCTGCGGGCCGCCGGCGTGCGCGTCGAGGTCGACGACCGCGACCAGTCGCCCGGATTCCGGATGGCCGACGCCGAGCTTCGTGGCATCCCGTTCCGCGCCGAGCTCGGTCCGCGCGACCTCGAGGGTGGCCACGTGCTGCTCGGGGCGCGGATCGGCGAGCGGGACGACCGCGGCCGGGTGGTCAAGGACACCGTCACCTTCGACGACCTCGTTGCGTCGATGGCGCAGCGGCTCGACGACTACCACGACGCCGCTGCTGGCCCGGGCCGAGGCGTTCCGCGACGAACGCACCGACGTCATCGACGACGCCGAGACCTTCCAGGAACAGGTGCGGACCGGCTTCGCCGAGGTGCTCCACTGCGGCCGTCCCGAGTGCGAGGACGCCATCAAGGCCGAGACGTCCGCCACCCCGCGGGCCATCATGGTCGGCGGCGACGACGACGAGGGCACCTGCATCTGGTGCGACCAGCCGTCGGCGTACGGCAAACGCGTCACCTTCGGCCGCGCCTACTGACGAGTGCGCCGAGTCCGGCGACGCAGGAGCTACTGAGCGAACGTGTCGCACCGGTTCGGGTCCCCGGACGTGAACCCGGTCATGAACCAGCTGCGGCGCTGGTCGCTCGATCCGTGCGTCCAGGTCTCGGGATTGACCGGTTGGCCGGCCTGCGCCTGGATCGCGTCGTCCCCGATGGCCTCGGCCGCCCGCAGGGCCTCGTCCAGGTCGCCCCGCTCGAGCAGGTCCTCGGCGTAGGCCCCCGCCGCCCACACGCCCGCGAAGCAGTCGGCCTGGAGCTCGAGCAGGACCGACAGATCGTTGGCATCGTCGGGGCGCGCCTGCTGCTGCGAGCGCACCTGGTCCGAGATCCCGATGAGGTTCTGCACGTGGTGGCCGACCTCGTGGGCGATCACGTAGGACTGCGCGAAGTCACCCGGGGCGTCGAACCGGCGGACGAGGTCCTCGAAGAAGGACAGGTCGAGGTAGGTCGTGCGATCCGCAGGGCAGTAGAACGGACCGACGGCCGCACGCCCGTAGCCGCAGCCCGCGGTCGACGTCCCCTGCTCGTACAGCACGAGCTCGGACTCCTCGTAGGCCAGTCCCGACGCGGTGAAGACATCGTCCCACGTGGCCTGGACGTCGTCGAGGGTGAAGGAGACGTAGCTGACGAGGTCGGCCTGCGGGTCGGGCCGGTTCGGATCGCGGGTGGCCGCGTCGACCGGGACCTGCCCCTCGAGCTGGGTGAGGACGTCGGCCAGCCTGGCGCCGTCTCCACCGCACACCTGCAACAGCACGACCAGCAGGATGGCGGGCACGCCCAGCCCGCCTGCCGCCAGGACACCGCGACGGGCGCCCCGTCGGTCCTCGACGTTGCGACTCCGGTACCCACGGGGCGTCCTCATCGGACCGTCAACGCTATCCATCGGGGGGACGTCGCCGTCCGGCCGAAGGACCAGGAGCCGCTACGGTCCAGCGCCGAACCGCGCACGACCATGAGGCGACCGTGACCACCATCCTGCTCGTCCGCCACGCGACCACGGCCGCCACCGGCAAGCGCCTCGGTGGGTGGACCCCCGGCGTCCACCTCGACGACAACGGCATCGCCCAGGCCGAGGCCACCGCGCAACGGATCGTCGACGCCGGGATCGACGCCGCGGCCGTGTACGCCTCGCCGCTGGAACGCACCCAGGACACCGCCAAGATCGTGGCGAAGGCCCTGGGGCTGCGGGTGCGGACCCGCCGCGGTCTCGGCGAGGTCGACTACGGCGAGTGGACGGACCGCCCGCTGGGCCAGCTGCGCCGCCGCAAGGACTGGGCCGTCATCCAGCAGACGCCGTCCCGCTTCACCTTCCCGGGTGGCGAGTCCATTCGCGGGGCCCAGTCCCGGGTCGTCGAGGAGCTCGAGTCGCTGGCCGCCGAGCACGGCAAGGACACGATCGTCGCCGTCAGCCACGCCGACATCATCAAGGCCGCGGTCGCCCACTTCCTGGGCATGCCGCTGGACACCTTCCAACGGATCGTCGTGTCACCCGCGTCGGTCACCGTGCTGGCGCTGCCCGAGGGCGGCGCCCCGATGCTGCTGTCCCTGAACGGGCAGGGCGCACCACCGTCTCCACCGAAGGGCCGCTGATGGCCGAGCTCACCCTGGACCAGCCCCACCACGTCACCGCCGGCTTCGTCGGTGTCCCGGGGGACCGGACGTTCTACGTGCAGGCCGAGGACGAGCACCAGCGGGTGTCCCTGCTGCTCGAGAAGGCCCAGGTCGGCGGCATCGCCGAGCTGCTCATGCAGCTGCTCGCCCGCGTCGACGACGAACCCGCCAGCGACTGGGACCGCGACGCCATGCAGCTGCGCGAGCCCGTCGAGCCGCGTTGGCGTGTCGGCGAGATCGGTGCCGGACTCGACCCGCAGCTGGGTCGGTTCGTCCTCGAGTTCGGCGAGCTGGTCCCCGAGGACGAGGAGGGCGAGTTGGTGCGCTTCTCCATCGACCAGGACCAGGCCCGACGCCTCGCCGCCCACGCCGAGGAGGTCATCGGCCAGGGTCGGCCGGTGTGCGAGCTGTGCGGGCGTCCGACCGAACCCGATGGCTCGCACGTCTGCCCGTCCTCGAACGGGCACGGGACCCTGTCGCGGTAGCGATGACCGACCGGGCGCACCGACTGGCCAGCGCCCCCTACGAGGTCGTGGGGCGCTTCGCCGATGCGTCCAACGCCACGCTGCTCGCCCGCCTGACCGACCGCGACGACACGCCGCTGCCCGCCGACGTGGTCGTCGAGGACCTCGAGCCCACCGACCTCGCCGTGTACAAGCCGCAGCGGGGCGAGGCGCCACTGTGGGACTTCCCCGACGGCTCGCTGCACCGCCGCGAGGTCGCGGCCTTCCTCGTCTCCGAGGCGCTCGGCTGGGACCTGGTGCCCACCACGGTGCTGCGCGGGGACGGGCCCTTCGGGGCGGGGTCGCTGCAGCGTTTCGTCGTGTTCGACCCGGAGCTGCACTACTTCGCCCTGCGCGAGTCGCCCGACCCCCGCATCCGCCACCAGCTCGAAGCCATGGTGGTCTTCGACATCGTGGTCGACAACGCCGACCGCAAGGGGGGCCACGTGCTGCTCGAGGAGGTCGACGACGACCTGCACGTCCGGCTGATCGACCACGGCGTCTGCTTCCACCACCACCCGCACCTGCGCACCGTCGCGTGGGACTTCGCCCTCGACCCGGTCCCCACCGACCTGCGCGCCGACGTCGAGCGACTGGGGGAGTGGCTGGCGGGCGAGGGCGAGGCGGTCCTCGCCCCGCTGCTGGACCTCGCCGAGCTCGAGGCCCTGGCAGGCCGCATCCGCGCCGTCGTCGACGACCTCACCCTCTTCCCCGAACCGGTCGGGCCGCGCCCGTTCCCGTGGCCGCTGTTGTGACGGCGGACGCAACCCGGCCCGTACCCTCCGGCCATGCCGTCCTATCGCGAGCAGGGCATCGTCCTGCGCACCACCAAGCTGGGTGAGACCGACCGGATCCTGCACGTCCTGACCCAGGGACGTGGGAAGGTCCGGGCGGTCGCCAAGGGCGTGCGTCGGCCCGGGTCGAAGTTCGGCGGGCGGCTCGAGCCGTACAGCCACGTCGACCTGCTGCTGTACGAGGGTCGCAACCTCGACGTGGTCCAGCAGGCCGAGCTGATCGCCTCGCACGCGTCGGTCCGCGAGGACTACGCGACCTCCGCCGCTGCGGCGGTGCTCGTCGAGCTGGTCGACCTCGTCGCGCAGGAGGGCGAGAAGGACAACCGACTGTTCCTGCTGCTGCGTGCCGGGTTGCAGGCGCTGGAGGCGGGCCCGCCGGACCCGTCGGTGTTCGTCGACGCCTTCCTGATGCGGGTCGCGGGGGCAGTGGGCTTCCACGCCTTCACCAGTCGGTGCGCGTCGTGCCGGGCCGCGGGTCCCCACGCCTTCCTGTCGGTGGTGCGGGGCGGGTCGCTGTGCGCCGACTGCGCCCCGACCGGCACCCGGGCCGTGGCGCCCGAGGTGGTGGCGCTGGTCGAGCTGTTCGCGTCCGACCGGTGGACCGACCTCGCCCACGTCACCCCGTCACCGGACCGGTCCACGGCCGGGTCCTATGCTCGCGCGTTCGCCGAGCACCACCTCGACCGACGCCTCAAGTCCTACGACCTCGTCCCTCGGGAGCCCGTGGCGTGACCGACGTCCTCCAGCCCGCCGAGCGGGCCCACCTCGACCGTGCCATCGAGCTGTCCCGCACCGGCATGCTCGCCCGCGAGGGCGGCCCGTTCGGGGCGGTGGTCGTGCGCGACGGGGCGGTGATCGGCGAGGGGTGGAACCGAGTGACGTCGACGGCCGACCCGACCGCCCACGCCGAGGTCGTAGCCATTCGCGATGCCTGCCGGCGCGTCGGGTCGTTCGAGCTCGACGGCGCGGTCGTCTATGCCTCCTGCGAGCCGTGCCCGATGTGCTGGGGCGCGATCCACTGGGCCCGGTGCGCGTCGCGTCGTCTACGCCAACGACGCCGCGGCCGCGGCGCCGCCATCGACTTCGACGACGCCGTGCTCACCGAGGAGCTGCGACGCCCGGTCGACCAGCGCAGCATCGAGGCGGTCCACGCCCCGTCCGAGATGGCCCGCGACGTCTTCGCCGCGTGGGCGGCGGACCCGGCCTTCACGCGATACTGAGGTCGGTCACAACGTGTGCGTGACCCAGACGTTGGGTTCGACGTACACGGCGTGGTCGTGGGCGAGGTCGACGTGGACCGGGACGAGCGCCCCGTCGACGACCGTCGGTCCGTCCGCGTCCAGGGCCTGGCTGGTCCAGTCGCGCCACTGTGCGAGCGTGCCGGGCACGACCATCGAGGTCGGGCACACCGCCTCCACCCGGCCGCCGGAGCATGCGTGTGGCCAGCCCGGTGCCCCGTGCGTCCGTCGCCACGGTGATCTCCAGCGCGGACAGGTGGGTCGGGGCTCGCCCCGCCCGTGCGTCCAGCCACCCCCTTCGGATCACGCCGTCCCACCCGCTGGCGGGCAGGGCCGGGCGCCCCACGTCGGCGCCCAGGCGGAACGGCACGCCGAGCGCCCGGGCCAGGACGCGATCGTCGGCGTCGACGGCCACCAGCACGTGGTCGGCCACCTCGTCGAGGCGGCTGAAGAACAGGTCCCCGACGGGATCGGCGAGCATGAACGCCGGCCACAGGTCGGTCAGGTCCCAGAAGGCGCCGGACAGGTCGGGGCGATCCGCGAGGCGCAGGATATGGATGGCAGGGATGGGGAAGGTCACGGGTCGGCTCCGAGGCGCGGATGTCCAGGGCCCACATTCGATCACGGCGCAGCACGAGCAGCGGGGTGACCGACCGCACGTCGAGGGCGGGCCCGCCGTCGACGACGAGCCGGATGGCGCCGGTGGCGAGGTCGAGCACGGACACGAGGCTGCCGTGGTCCTCCACGACGACGCGGTCGTCGGCGACCAACGGCTGGCCGAGGAAGGCGCTCGCCCCGGCCCCGTAGGACGTCGGCGGGAGCGAGGTGTCCCACAGGACCTCGCCCGTGGCGGGGTCGAGCCGGCGGACCCGCCCCGCGCGCGACTCGTGGACCACCACGGCCGCCGGCCCCGGCGTCAGCGTGGTGGCGAGGGCCCCCTCCTCCTCCAGGGGACGCTGCCAACGCACGCGACCCGTGTCGAGGTCGATGCCGCGGACGACATGCTCGGCCGGCAGGTGCACCACGGCGACGCCGTCGACGACCACGAGGCCGAAGAGCCCGCCGGCGCGGACCTGCTGCAGCTCCGCACCGGTGTCGCCGTCGCGGAAGGTGACCGTCCCGGCTCCGCCGGCGCCGTCGAAGAGGTCGTGGACCGACACCCAGCGGGGCGCGTGGGTCCGCACGACGCCCTCGGTCGGGGGCCGGAACGATCCAAGCCGGTGGTGCCCGTGGCGGCGTCGACCCGCGCCAGCTGTCCGCCACCCAGGACGAACACGGCGTCGTCGCCCAGCTCGGCCACGGCCGTGATGCTCGCCCGACCAGGGCGGGGCCCAGGTCCAGCGCGTCTCGCCGGTCGTCGGGTCGACGGCGACGATGCTCTGGCTGTTCGCCGTCCTCCGGGCAGGGGGACCGCAGTACGAGGACCGCGGGGGCCGGGACGCTGCGGGAGCCGGCGGGCACGCCGGTGCGGTCCCAGCGCACCTGCCCGGTGCGCGCGTCGAGGGCGCGGACCGCACCCTCCCGGTCGGCGACGATCAGCAGCTCGTCCGTGCTCAGCAGCGGGAAGACGGGCGAGGCCTCGGCCGGCACCGTCCAGCGCACCCGCCCCGTCTGCGCGTCCCGTGCCTCGGTGCCGTCCTCCGTGCTGACGAGCACCACCGGGCGCGCCGGGCAGCGCGCCGAGCCCCGGCCCTCGACCCGACGTGGTCGCCTGCCACCGCACGCAGTCGACGGTCGCCCCGTCCCGCGTGCAGGCGGGCGGGCCGGTGCTGGGGCGGGGTGCGGGTGAGGCTGGTCGCGCGGACCCGGACGGCAGGGCCACGGCATCGTCACCCACGTCGGTGCCCCCGCCGGGCAGCCGCACCCGAGGCACGGTCACGACGACGACCGCCAGGAGGACCGACCATCCCGGCCGCCGCCAGCCAGCGTCCCCAGCGCGGCGCGGGCGCGTGGTCCGGCCGCGGGGCGGGGGCGGTCGGTGCCAACGCGGCTCCGCACGCCCCGCAGAAGGCCGCGTCGGGACCCCAGGTCCGGCCGCAGGCCGGACAGCGGCGTGGCAACGTGGTCCCCGTCGTCGTCGGTGCGTCCTGACGCTACCCCTCGCCCGAGGGGTCGTCGGCGGGGTGCGAGGCGTCGAGCCGGACCAGCCGCCCCGACGTGGCGATGATCACCGGGTCGGTGGACACGACGACCGGTGGGGCGCGCAGCTCGAGCCGGAGCACCACCTCGAGGCTGAGCAGGTCGACGACCTCCAGCGAGCTGGCGTCGATCCGCCACAGCCGCCGTCGCGTCAGGAACCCGTCGCTGAGCTGGACCCCGTCGCCGGGCTCGCCGATCCTCCGCGCGTCGCGGCCGTTGCGCGGGTCGAGCACCGTGGCGGTCCCGTCGCTGCCGAGCACGACCACCGACCAGGTTCGCAGGGCGATGGTGCCGACCCCGAGTGGTCCCGGCAGGACACCGGCGGAGAGGCGCAGGGGACGGGAGGCCATGAGCCGACCGCGGACGCCCCGTCGCCAGGCGACCGTGCCGTCGTCGAGGTCGAACGCCACCAGCTCGTCGGGCAGGCGCAGCAGCAGCTGGGCCTCGGTGATGGCCAGCTCGCGGACGTCGCCGGCGTCGGGGACGGTGAACTGCGACCGGACGGCACCGGACAGCGGCCGCACCCGGAACGTCGCAGTGTCGCCCCCGTCCGGGTCGGCGAGGATGGTGACCACGTGCTGGGAGGTCACGGCGACGGGGACCTCGCTCGGGCCCGGTCCCGTCCCGACGCTCCAGACCGCGCGGCCCGTGGCCGCATCCACCATCCACACGGCGTCCACCGAGGCGATGAGGATCCGGTCGGGTGTCACGGGGATCGCGGCGGCGGGCAGGCCGATGACGCGGGGCACCGCACGGGTCCATCGCACGGACCCATCGATCGGGTTCACCGCGGTCAGCGTGCCGTCGAGGTCGTCGAGCACCACGAGGTCCGGCACACGCCCCTCCGGGGGTGTGGACGCGAGGTGCTGGGCCGGGAGCCGCCAGCGCTCGTCGCCGTCGCTGGCGTCGAGGGCCCGGACACCGGTGCCGTCCTCGACCAGGACCGTGTCGTCACCGACGCCGGAGACCGGAGCCACGGGCGGGGAGGCCGCCGCGGACCAGCGCCGGGCGCCGGTGGACGCATCCAGCGCCACCACCTGGTCGGCGACCACCGTGACGAGAGGTTGGGTCCCGGGACGCGGCACCTGGCCGGCCCGCTGGACCCATCGCACGCACCCCTCGGGTCCGTCGGGGCCGTCGCAGGTCGCGAGCAGCTCCATCGGCACGCCCGCGTCCCCGACGTCGGCGACGGCCGGCGCGTCGGTCGGCACGTCCACCGCGCCGTCGACGGTCTCCTGGGCGGTGACCTCGGAGACTCGTCCCGGCTCCCCTCCGTTGACCACCACCACGACCCCCACGGCCAGGGCGATCGCGGTGAGGCCCACCACGACACCGATGGCCGGTCGCCGCCCCGCGCGAGGGACGTGGGTCCCCCTGGGTGCACGGTCCCGTCCCCCGGTCCCGGTCGGAGCCGCCGGCAGTGCCGCCCCGCACGCCCCGCACCACGACCCGGCCCGGTCCCATGTCCGGCCGCAGTCGGGGCAGGTGCGCGTCACCGGGCTGCCTCCGCGCTCGGGTCCAGGCGCGCCACGGTGCCTGACGGGGGGTGGAACAGGACGAGGGGGTCGAGCGACACCACGGGCACCCCCGGGGCCGTCACCTCGACGGTCGCCCGACCCGTGGCCGCGTCCAGCAGGGCGAAGCCCGAGGGACCGTCGAGCCACACCGCGTCCCCGAAGGCCGTCGCCTGCGCGAACCCGTCGGGCAGCTCCCGGCGCCACGTCACCTCGCTGGAGCGAGAGTTGCGGGCCACGAGCTCGTGGGCGGTTCGGTCGATGGTGAGCACGGCGGTCGGGAGGTCGGGGGTGTCGTCGTCCGGCCAGCCGAAGAACCCCCCGTGGTTGGCGAGGTCGCTGGTCGAGTCCAGCGGGACGTCCCACGCGACGTCGCCCGTGGTCGCGTCGAGGACGGTGAGCAGGCCGGTCGACGGTGCCACGACCACGCCGTCGGCCAGCCCGAAGGGCACCTGCGAGGCCGGGACCTCACGCTCCCACTGCACCGTGGCGTCCGTCGTGGACAGGCCCCGCAGGACCGCGCCGCCATCACCGGCGGGGTTCGGGCCGTTCGCACCGTCGTGCGGTTCGACGACGACCAGCGTCTGGTCCACGATGCCGAGCACCCAGCCGGCGGACGCGTCGGTGCGCGCGATCTCGTTGCCGTTGCGGCGGTCGAGCACGGCCATGCCGCCCTCGCCGCCATCGGCGACGAGGACCAGGCGGTCGCCGCCGGCCGCCATCACCTGGGTCCATGGCCACGCCGTCGACCATCGCCACCTGGCCACGCCGTCGTGCAGCCCGCGTGCCACGATCCCGGGCTCCGCACCGGCGTCCGGCGGGGTCAGCACGAGGTCGTCGAACAGCAGGTTCCCCCACAGCATCGTCGGGCCGCGCCACTGGCCACGCAGGTCGCCCGTGGCGAGGTCGAGCAGCCCGATGCCCTCACCCCCGTCGTGGGTCTGGACGACGGCGAGGTCCCCGCTGACGTCCATCGGGAAGACCTCCGGGAGGTCGTCACGCCGCCACAGGCGTGTCCCGGTGGCCGCGTCCACGGCCTCGAGCCCGTCCGGGCCCGGGAGCAGCAGGCGGCGTCCCGCGGGGGTCACCCACGCGGTGTTCCCGTCCGGGCCCATCGGCGGCATCAGGTTCCGTGACCAGGCCACGCAGTCGAGTGGCTCGCCGTCTCGCCGGCAGGTGATGGTGGGCGAGGGCACGTCCCGGCGTGGGGCCGGGACGCTGGCCGGGGCCGCTGCCTGCAGGTCGCCGACCTCGGGGACGCCGATCTCGCCGGTCACCGGGGGCGTGCGCTCGATGGACAGGGTGGGCACCGCGGCGGCGCCCGCCACCACGGCGACGGCCAGCGCGACGGCCAGGACCGGTCGGCGGCGCGACCCCGAGCCGTCGGACTGGCGTACCACGGTCGCGGCGAGGGCATCGGGGAGCAGGTCGCCGCAGGCGCCACAGAAGGTGGCGCCGCTGCGCCAGGTCCGGCCACAGGACTCGCAGGTCCGGGACACGCCCCGCCTTTCTCCCAGCGTCGACGCTATCTCCGACCGCGGTGGTTCGCCGTCGGTTCGCGCGCGGTCGCCGGGGCGGCCACCGGCCCGCGGATAGGCTCGATCGGGCAGCCGAGGCGGGGAGCGCCACGCGTGTACACCGACGTCGACCCCGACCGGGTCCCGGCCCACGTCGCGATCATCATGGACGGCAACGGACGCTGGGCCAACGCCCGGGGTCTCAAGCGCAACGCCGGGCACGAGGCCGGCGAGACCGCCCTGTTCGACACGGTCGAGGGCGCACTCGAGCTCGGCATCACGCACCTGACCGTCTACGCCTTCTCCACCGAGAACTGGCGGCGTCCCGCCGACGAGGTCCGGTTCCTCATGGGCTTCAACGAGTCGCTGCTGGTGCGCCGCGCCGACGAGCTCGACGAGCGGGGCGTCCGGGTGCGGTTCATCGGTCGTCGGCGGCGCCCCGTGCCCAAGCGGCTGGTCCGGCTCATCGAGCAGACCGAGGAGCTGACCGCCGACAACGACCGCATGCAGCTCACCATCGCGTTCAACTACGGGGGCCAGACCGAGCTGGTCGACGCGGCGCGGCAGCTTGCCGTCGACTACGCCAACGGGGACCTCAAGCGCATCGACGAGCGGGCGTTCGCGGCCCGGCTGTACGACCCGTCCATGCCGGAGGTCGACCTGCTGGTGCGCACGTCCGGCGAGCAGCGCGTGAGCAACTACCTGCTCTGGCAGGCGGCCTACGCCGAGCTCGTGTTCACCGACGTGCTCTGGCCCGACTTCAACCGCACCGAGCTGGCACGCTGCGTCGTCGAGTACCAGCGCCGTGAACGTCGCTTCGGCAAGGCCGTGGACAAGGTGGTCACGATCCGCAGTCGCTGACGGCCACGGACCTCGGGAGTCGACGACGCGGGGAATGCCCCGTCGCCCGGGCGCGTTGTCCGGAGCCGTCGTCCTCGTCTCCCACCTCCGCCGTTCGGATCCTCCCATCGCTGCTGCCGAGCCCACGCGTGCCACGGGCCGGGTCGAGCTGACCGCCCTGCTGGCGATGTCCATGGCGCTGGCCGCCCTGGGCATCGACCTGATGCTGCCTGCCTTCGGGGTGATGCGCGCCGACCTCGGCCTGGCCGAGAACTCCAACGCCCTCACGGGGCTCATCACCGCGTACTTCCTGGGGCTGGCCACCGGGCAGCTGGTGTACGGGCCGCTGGCCGACCGCTTCGGCCGTCGACCGGTCCTGTTCCTCGGCTACGGCATCTACGCCGCCGGTGCTGCCGCCGGTGCCATCGCACCCAGCCTCGGGCTGATCCTCGTGGCACGGTTCGTGTGGGGCTTCGGCGCGGCCGGTCCCCGGGTGGTCACCCTGGCCATCGTCCGGGACCGCTGGCAGGGCGAGCGGATGGCCCGTGCCATGTCGCTGATCCTGGCCGGCTTCATCATCGTGCCGGTGTTCGCCCCGACCCTGGGGTCGGTGTTCATCACCTTCGGGTCGTGGCGCGTGCTGTTCGGCGCGTGCGTGCTGGCCGCCGCCGTCATGACGCTGTGGGCCACCCGTCGCCTGCCGGAGACCCTCGTCGAGGAGAACCGTCGCAGCCTGCAGTTCCGGCGCGTGGTGGTCGCCGCACGGCAGGTCGCCACGCATCGCCAGACCGTGGCCTACACGCTGGCGATGACGGCGCTGTACGGCGTGTTCACCTCCTACCTCGGGTCCTCGGAGGTGATCTACAGCAAGGTCTTCGACGCCCACGACCTGTTCCCGTACCTGTTCGGCGGGCTGGCCGCCGTGATGGGCGTGTCCATGCTGGTCAACGCCCGGGTCGTCGAACGCATCGGCACGCGCCGGTTCGCGCACGGGGTCCTGTTGGCCTACCTCGCCGGCGGGGCACTGATCGCCGGTATCGCGCTGGCCACGGGCGGGGTCCCGCCGCTGTGGCTGTTCATGCTGGCCATGGGCGTGATGCTGGCCACCCACGCCCTCATGCTGCCCAACTTCAACACCATCGCCATGCATCCGATGGGGGAGATCGCCGGGACGGCCTCGTCGGTCATCGGGGCGGTGCAGCTGGCCACCGGGGCGCTGCTGGGCGCCGTGCTCGACCGGCTCTACGACGGCACGATCCTGCCGTTGTCCCTCGGGTTCCTCGTCTACGGCGTCATCGCCGTCGGGCTCGTGCTGTGGGGCGAGGGCGGACGGCTGTTCCAGCCGCTGGACCCGCCGGCCGACGACGACGCACCCGCTGGCTCCGAGGAGCGCGTCCCGGTCCGCGCGCGCCGCTGACCCCTCACGCCAGGCCGGCGATCTCCAGGAAGTTCGTCAGCGTCCGGTGCGTGAGTCCCCAGATCACCAGCTCGTCCAGCGGTGCGTCCAGCCCGGTCTGCCACGACCAGGCGGGCCAGGGTCCGATCCGGCGGCTCGGGTGCCGCGTGCGATGGGCCGGGTCGGTGAGCACGCGCAGCGGCACCCAGTGCGCCGCGGCGACCTCGCCCGGCTCGGGGACCAGCGGGCGCGGCCGGTCCACCACGAACACGAACGGGGAGACCACGCCCATGTGGGTCCGCCCACCGATGTCGTCGAGCCGTCCGACCGGCTCGTCCAGCTCGAGCCCGACCTCCTCGGCGGTCTCGCGCCGGGCGGTCGTGGCCAGGTCGACGTCGGTCTCGTCGTGACGTCCGCCCGGCAGCGCGGCGTGCCCCGACCACGGGTCCCCGTCGCGACTGGCCCGGTGGATCACCACCAGCTGCGGGTCGGCCTGATCGGTGAGCACGAGCGCCGTGGCGGCGTGGAACCCGACCGGACCCAGCGCGCGGGTCTGTGGTTCGTGGGCGCGGACGCGTGCCAGCACCGTCTCGACCAGGCTCACGGCGTCCGCCCCGTCGCCACGAGCAGCGCTGCCCAGCGGTCCGGCGTCCCGGGGTCCCGCACCGCCCCGGTCACCGCGCCCAGCGTGTCGTCCCACACCCGCACGAGCACGTCCAGGGCGAGGTCGTCGGGCACGTGGTCGCGGCCGCGGGACCGGGCGAGGTCCCACGCGTGGACGTGCCACTCGACGGCGGCGATGCCCGCGTGCTGGCCGACGTCCAGCGCGGCGTCGTCCGGGGTCTCCAGCATCGGGATCGTCCACGTCGCCCGAGCGAGCCGCACGTGGTCGGTGGCCAGCGCCTCGAACCGGCGCGCGTGCACCGGCAGGGCGAGCCGCGGGAGGCGCTCGAGCATCAGGTCGTTGTACCGGGCGAGGTCGTCGCCGACGCGCATGCGGGCGATGCGGCCCCCGACGGCGGACCCGTCCACAGCAGGTAGGCGCCGGCGATCGCCTCGAGGTGGCGGACCAGGTCGTGGACCGTCCACCGCGTGCACGGCGTCGCGGCGTCGGGGTCGGCGAGGTCGACCTCGGCGGCGATCGCGTAGATGCCGGTCCGCACCGCGCCGAGGACCGCGTCCGGGTCGCGTGCGCTCATCGCGGACGTCCTCGGCGGCAGTGCATCACCCGATCACGCCCCCATCGGGTGCCAGACCGTCTTGGTCTCGGTGAAGGCGAGGATGCGGCGGGGGTCGGGAACGGCGGTCCAGTCCACGGGGCTGGTGGGCGGGCGCAGCACACGCTTGAGGTTGTCGGCCGCCGCGACCTCGAGGTCGGGCCAGGCGTCGGGGTCCGCGCCCGTGAGGTCGATCGCGTTGACGTCCATGTGCGCGGCCAGGTGCGGGGCGAGCTCGTCGACGTGGCCCGTGAGCAGGTTGACCACGCCCCCGGGCACGTCCGAGGTGGCCAGGACCTCGCCCAGCGACACCGCCGGGAGGGGATGGGCGCCCGAGGTCACGACCACGCAGGTGTTCCCGGACACGACCACCGGGGCGATGACGCTGACCAGCCCGAGCAGCGGGGCGTCCTGCGGGGCGACGATCGCCACCACGCCGGTGGGCTCGGGCAGCGAGAAGTCGAAGTAGGGGCCGGCCACCGGGTTCGCGGTGCCGTCGACCTGCTGGAACTTGTCGGACCAGCCGGCGTACCAGACCCATCGGTCGATGGTCGCGTCGACCTCGGCCCGGGCGTCGCGGGCGCTCAGCCCGAGGGCGTCACGGAGCTCGGCGACGAACTGCTCGCGGCGTCCCTCGAGCATCTCGCCGACCCGGTAGAGCACCTGGCCGCGGTTGTAGGCGGTGGCGCCGGACCACGCCCCGAACGCAGACCGCGCGGCGACCACGGCGTCCCGGGCGTCCTTGCGGGACGCCCGGGCGGCGTTGGCCAGCAACGCCCCGTCGTGCCCCGTCACCTCGTAGGAGCGACCGGACTCGGAGCGTGGGAACTTCCCGCCGAGGTAGAGCTTGGCGGTGCGGCGGACGTCGAGTCGTGCCATCAGGCGTCCTCCCCGGAGCGCAGGTAGGCGGCCAGGCCATGGCGTCCGCCCTCGCGGCCGTAGCCGGATTCCTTGTAGCCGCCGAAGGGCGAGGTCGGGTCGAAGCGGTTGAAGGTGTTGGCCCAGACCACCCCGGCACGCAGCCGGTCGGCCGCCCACAGGATGCGCGAGCCCTTCTCGGTCCAGACGCCCGCGGACAGGCCGTAGGGCGTGTTGTTGGCCTTGGCGATGGCCTCGTCCGGGGTGCGGAAGGTCAGCACCGAGAGCACCGGGCCGAAGATCTCGCGCTGGGCGATCGTGTGGGACTGCTCGACGCCGGTGAACACGGTGGGACGGAACCAGAAGCCGTGGTCGGGGACGGGGCAGTCGAGCTCCCAGCGCCGGGCGCCCTCCGCCTCGCCGGTGGCGGACAGCTCGGTGATGCGTTCGAGCTGCTCGGCCGAGTTGATCGCCCCGATGTCGGTGTTCTTGTCGAGCGGGTCGCCGAGCCGCAGCGTCGACAGCCGGTCGGTCAGCCGCTCGACGACCTCGTCGTGCACCGACTCCTGCACGAGCAGTCGGGACCCGGCGCAGCACACGTGGCCCTGGTTGAAGAAGATCCCGTTGACGATGCCCTCGACCGCCTGGTCGATGGGCGCGTCGTCGAAGACGATGTTGGCGGCCTTGCCCCCGAGCTCGAGCGTGACCCGCTTGCGGGTCCCGGCCACGCTGCGCGCGATCGCCTTGCCGACGTCGGTCGACCCGGTGAAGGCGATCTTGTCGACCCCGTCGTGGGCGACCAGGGCGGCCCCGGTGTCGCCGGCGCCCGTGACGATGTTGACCACGCCGGGCGGCAGGTCGGCCTGCTGGCAGATCTCGGCGAAGGCCAGGGCGGTCAGGGGTGTGGTCTCGGCGGGCTTGAGCACGACCGTGTTCCCGCAGGCCAGCGCGGGGGCGATCTTCCACGCCAGCATGAGCAGCGGGAAGTTCCAGGGGATGATCTGGCCGGCGACCCCGACCGGCCTCGGGTTCGGCCCCAGGCCGGCCCAGTCCAGCTTGTCGGCCCACCCCGCGTGGTAGAAGAAGTGCGCGGCGGCGGTGGGCACGTCGACGTCGCGGGTCTCCTTGATCGGCTTGCCGTTGTCCAGCGACTCGAGCACGGCGAGCTCGCGGGCCCGTTCCTGGATCAGCCGGGCGAGCCGGAACACGTACTTGCCGCGCTCGCTTCCCGACAGCCGCGACCACGACCGGAACGCCGTGCGCGCGGCGGCGACCGCGCGGTCGACGTCCTCGGCGGTGCCGACCGCGACCTCGGCCAGGACCTCCTCGGAGGCCGGGTTGATGGTCGTCATCGTCCCGTCGTCGGCGGGATCGACGAACTCGCCCCCGATGAAGTGCCCGTAGGCGGGGCGCAACGACACGATGTCGCGGGCCTCGGGCGCGGGGGCGTAGTCCCAGGTGGGGGAGACCAGGTCGGGCACGGCGGTGGCCGTGGCGTCGGCCATGAACAACCTCGTGGGGCGCGGGGAACGGTCAGCCCGGCATCCTACGGGCCAGCACCCCACGCGGTCGCCGACGGCGTCGGGGCGTGCGCTCGCTCAGGCGGGCAGGTGAGACGCCCGCCAGTCGCGCAGCACCTTCAGCCGCGGCCCCACGGTCTCACGGGCGAAGTCGCACGTCGGGTTCTCCCCGCAGGCCGGGACCGTGTCGCGTGCCAGGAAGTTGAAGTTGCACACCGGGCACGTGACGTCGAGGACCTCCGGCAGGTTCGGACACTCCCCGTAGTTGCAGTTGCGCGTTCCCTGGCCGGTGGCGATGTCGTACGTGCACGTCGGGCACGCGGTGAAGGCCATCGCCTTCCGGTACTGCTTCGGGCTGATGGGTGTCGTCATGGCTGGACCTCCCGCTCCACCTCTCCACCATCGGGGCGGGGCGCATCCACCGACAAGGGCCGATCGGCCCGTCGCGAATCACCGGTCGGCCGGGCCAGCGGGCATGCTGTCGGCGCCCCCGACCCCGAGGCAGTCATGGGCCGCCCCGACACCGACCCACGCGTCCGGCTCGGCCGGGCCCCCGAGCGCGGACACCACGACCGCACGACGATCGACGCGATCCTCGACGCCGGGTTCACCTGCCACCTGGGCTTCGTCCACGACGGGCACCCGACCGTGGTGCCGACGCTGTACGGCCGGGACGGTGACACCGTGTACGTGCATGGGTCCGTGGCGTCGCGGGCGATGCACGCCGACGCGCTGGAGGTGTGCCTGACGGTGACCCACGTGGACGCACTCGTCATCGCACGGTCGGCGTTCCACCACTCGCTCAACTACCGCTCGGTGATGGTCCTCGGTGAGGCCCGCCGGGTCACCGACCGGGCAACGATGCTGCATGCGCTCGAGGTCGTCACGAACCAGGTCGTCCCCGGCCGGTGGGCCAACACCCGCACCCCGTCGCCGAAGGAGCTGGCGGCCACGGCCGTCCTGGCACTGCCGCTCGACCTCGCGTCGGCCAAGGTGCGGGACCATGGGGTCCGCGACGACGCCGAGGACCTCGACGGGCCGTGGTGGGCGGGACTCGTCCCGCTCGGGACGACCGTCGGGGCGCCGGTGCCCGACCCCCACCTGCCCGCGGGCACCCCCGTGCCCGACCACGTCCGCGACTGGACCCCCCGATGGTGATGGACGCCCTCGACCTCGACCTGCTCGCCCAACCGCTGGCCGTCTGCCGGCTCGAGCCGCTCGAGGGCGTTCCGCCGTGGGTCGCCGGCGACGTGGTGTCGGTGACGCGCACCACCGAGGAGCTCTCGATCGTGTGCGCCGCGGACGCCGTCCCGATCGGCGTGCGTGTCGAGGGCCCCTTCCGTCCCTGGCCGTCCGCGGGCCGCTGGACGTCTCGCTCACGGGCGTGCTCGCCTCGCTGGCCACGACGCTGGCCGACGCCCATGTCCCGATCTTCGTCGTCTCGACCTTCGACACCGACCTCGTGCTGGTCCCCGCGGACCGCGTGGAGGCCGCCGAGGTCGCGCTGACCGACGCCGGCCACCGCGTCCACGGGGCCTGACGGGGCGCCGGTGCGCTCCGGCCGATGGCAGATTCTGGGACCCGTCCCAGTTTCTGCCTCGGCCATGCGCGGAGGCGGCGAGGGCGGAACAGAATCTGGGCGTGGTTCCAGAATCTGTCCGTGGCGGGGCGGCCGGGGCGGCCGCGA
>CAWCLK010000037.1:0-21895 GCA_963796225.1 uncultured bacterium | reverse complement strand
CCGGTCTCGCTCATCATGCTCCCGTGACTGCCCGGACCGACGGCGACCGCACAGGGCCGCCGGGGATCGCGGGGCGTCGTCCACTCACGCTACGGCTAGCAGAGTGAGTGGCACCGTACTGCACCCCGTCGCGTGGAGCCACCGCGTGCCGGCCCCGGGAGTCAGATGTCGACGGTGGCCATCCCCGCCTTGGTGTAGCGGTCGCCGGCGGCGGCGCCGGGCGGGGCGATCTCGTCGAGGCGGGCGACCTCCTCGTCGGTGAGGTGGACGTCGACCGCGGCGACGTTGTCCTCGAGGTAGCGCACGTGCTTGGTGCCGGGGATCGGGACGACGTCCTCGCCGCGGGCCAGCACCCAGCGCAGGGCGAGCTGCGCGGGCGACACGCCCTTGTCCTCGGCCATGGCCTCGACGGCGTGCAGCAGGTCGAGGTTGCGCTGGAAGTTCTCGCCCTGGAAGCGCGGGTTGTTCCGGCGGAAGTCGCCCTCCTCGAAGTCGTCGGGCGACTGGTAGCGGCCGGTGAGGAACCCGCGGCCGAGCGGCGAGTAGGCGACGAACCCGATGCCGAGCTCGCGCACGGTGGCCAGGTGCTCGTCCTCGACGAAGCGGGTCCACAGCGAGTACTCGGTCTGCAGCGCGGTGACCGGGTGGACGGCGTGGGCGGCACGCACCGACGCGGGCGAGGCCTCCGAGATGCCGAGGTGGCGGACCTTGCCGGCCTCGACCAGCTCGGCCATCGCGCCCCAGGTCTCCTCGACCGGGACGTCGGGGTCGACGCGGTGCTGGTAGTACAGGTCGACGTGGTCGACGCCGAGGCGACGCAGCGAGTCGTCGCAGGCCTGGCGCACGTAGTCGGGGCGGCCGTTGACGCCGACCATCGAGCCGTCGGCGCGGCGCTCGTTGCCGAACTTGGTCGCCAGCACCACCTCGTCGCGGCGGTCGGCGATGGTGCGGCCCACCAGCTCCTCGTTGGTGAACGGCCCGTACATGTCGGCGGTGTCGAGGAAGGTCACGCCCATGTCCAGCGCGCGGTGGATGGTGCGCTCCGCCTCGCCCTGGTCGGCGGTGCCGTAGAACTCCGACATCCCCATGCACCCGAGGCCGATCGCGGAGACCTCGAGTCCCTGGCCGAGTGTGCGTGTCTGCATGGCTGCCTCGTGGGGTGGCGTCGTCACCGACGCTACGAGGCGGGTGGCGGGGCGCCCCGATCGTTCGGACGCCCCGCCGCCATTCGGTCATGGCATGCCGGTGAGGACCACGAGCTGGCTGGACTCGACCAGCCCGTTCGCGTCGATCACGCCGCCGGTGACGCCGTGGGCCTGCACGTCGAGCAGCAGGCGCGTGGTGCCGTCAGGGGTCGGGAACACGTCGGTGACGTCAATGACCCCGGAGGTCTCCCAGGCGCCGAGCTCGCCGGCCTTGGTGTCGATCGCGCTCTTCGGACGCACGACGTCACGGTCGACCTGGGCGATGCGCACCGCGTGCCCGGGGTCGGAGGGGTCGAGCTGCCAGATCGACGCGTCCTCCTCCGAGATCGTCCCGAAGGCGCCGGTGGCGGCGTCTTCCTGGACGTAGACGTGGCCATCGTGGGCCCACACCAGGTTGTCCATCGAGCGTGGCCCGAAGTCGGAGGTGTCGTCGGCGTCGTGGAGGACCTGCACGGCCGCGGTGGCCGGGACGGTCCTGTCGTAGCCGAGGTCGAACACGTAGGTCGTGCCCCAGGTGTCGACGCCGCCGAAGAGGCCGGAGCGCCCCGTCGAGTTCAGCGCGAACTGCATCGGGTCCGCGGGGTTCTCGTGGACGTCCTCAGGCCGGGAGAAGTGGAACGCGCCGAGGCCGAACGCCTCGTCCTGCAGGGTGTCGATGTCCTTGTAGCCCTGGTCGTCGTACCCGGCCGCGCCGGCCATCGCCTCGTCGCGGGCGTCGACCGCGACCCACGTGCCCGTCGTGGTGTTCCCGGTGCCCTTGAAGCCGGTCGGGTCGACCACCCCGTCGACGACGAGGGCGTACAACTCGCCACCGACCAGGCCGTTGCGCTCCAGGAACCCGGCGCCGGCGCTGTCGTCCTTCTCGCCGACGTAGAGGTACAGCGGGGCCGGGGCGGTGTCGTCACCGAGCACCAGCGCGACGTGGTCGTCGTCCGGCGGGGCGATCGGGGTCAGGTTCTCCCACGCCCCGCGGCCGAGGTCCGGGGCGGCCCACAGCTCGCGGGCGGCGACGTCCAGGGCCCAGAAGGTCCCGCCGTGGCCGGCGCCGGTCTCCTCCCCGGCAAAGTGGACATCGTCGACGAACCCGTACTGGCCGGCCTCGATGGTCCGGCCGGAGCAGAAGCGGGCGAACCCGTCGGTGTCGCTGCCGGTCTCGTTGATCTGCGAGGCGTGGGTCACCAGTGCACCGGCACGGTCGTACACGCGGTCGTAGGCCAGCTCGCCGTCCTGCACCTTCAGGTTGGAGGCGTGCACGTCGAAGCGGCTGATGCGGGCCCCGGTGAGCTCGCCGTCGACGTCGGGCAGCGTGTAGGGCCGGCCGGCCCCGGGGTTGAGCTCGTGGTTGGCCAGCAGCGTGACCTCCGAGCCGGCCCCGACGGTGCCCAGGCCGTCGAAGACGCCGACGGGCTGGTAGCCACCGGCCCGGTCGCCGGTGGTGAACATCGCATTCGCGTCCCAGCCCTTCAGGCCGGTCAGCATGGACTGGTTCGCGGCCCGGGGCGAGCTGGCCCGTGCCTGGCCGTTGTCGGCGACCGCGGCCGTGGCCGTCAGTGCGAGGGCGGCGGCCAGGGCCGCCGCCGTGATGTGCGTGCGGTGTGACATCGTGGGGGTTCTCCCGATCACGTGGTCAGCCGGTCGCGTCCGGGGTGGGCACGACCGGTGCGGACGACCCCCACTCGACCGCCGCGAGGTTGCGACCAGCTGACTGCACAGGTGACGACGAGGCGACGAGCCGATCAACGTCCGGCGCGTGTGCGCTCGACCGCAGGTGCTGCGCGTGGCCGCCGGATGCGCTGCAGGCGACTACTCCAGCGTCGGGCAGCCGCCGGCGTCGCCCCACTCGCGCAGCGGCATCGGGGCGGGGCGCAGCTGGCGCAGGTGGTCGGTGGCGCCGGAGAGCTCGAGCCGGCGCCACAGCACCGGGTTGTCGGTCGCCTGGCTCACGTGGCGCGCGATGGCGCGCCGTTGCCGTACTCGGTCGGCGGGCACGGCCAGCACGCCCAGGGTGTCGACGGCGTGGCCGACGAAGGTGGTCCCGAACTCGGCGTTGAGGTCGTCGGCGACGTCGTCGCGCACGAACCACGCGAACAGCGCCAGGTCCTCGGCCGCGGCCACGCGCCGCCCCACGGCGGTCGCGCGCCGGTGGTCGGGGTGCCCGGTCACGCCGGACTCGTCGAACACGAGGACGGCGTCGGCACCGGTCTCGCGGGCCATCGTGGCCGCCAGGTCCTCGAGCACGTCCGCGTCCGCGTCGGCCAGCCCGCCGTCGGGCCAGTCGTGCAGCTCGGTCCGGTCGACCCCGAGCTCCTCGCCAGCGGCCGCGAGCTCCGCCGCGCGCTGCGCCCCGAGGTCCGTCCCGGGCGTGCGCCCCAGCGTCGACGCCTCGCCGCGGGTGAAGCACAGCACGTCCACGGCGACGCCGGCGCCGACCAGCGCCCCGACGATGCCGCCGAGCCCGAAGGACTCGTCGTCCGGGTGGGCCACGACCACCAGCACCCGACGCAGGTCACGCAGCGGCGGCGGGAGCACGGGACCTCGCGGGGACGGGGCGGCGGCCCGGCACCGTAGCCCTGGCGGGACCGGCCGTCTGCGTGCGCGCGGGAGGGAACCTCGCCCCGCCTGCGAGATGCCGGAAGGAACACGTCTCCCAGCTTCACGCCACCCCGGAGGCGTCCCGACAGCCAGCTCACCTGATGGCATTCCGTGTGCTTCTGCACGGGGAGGGGGAGATGTGGTACGACGTCGCCGCCGGTCGGTTCGACCTGACGACGCACCGCTCTCCGCCGAGAGCAGGGGGAAAGTGAATTGGGGTTCACATGACCCGGATCGCGGAGTGAGGTGCACCCCGTTGCACATCACTTCGATTCCGGTAAGGTGTGAACTCCGCTGCACATCGAGGTCGCATGCAAGCCGTGATCCGGTCCTCGGCCGATCTCGGCCGCGCACTGGCAACGATGCGCCGACGTCGAGGCCTTTCCCAGGCCGAGGTCGCCGAGATGCTCGGGGTCGACCGCAGCTACGTCACCAAGATCGAGCGCGGCCACTCCTCTCCCCTGCTCGACCTTCTGTTGCACGCCCTGGTGGACCTGGGTGGCACCGTCACGGTCGAGTTCGACGAGGACACCGATGGCTGACCGTCCCGAGACGCTCACCCTGACCTACCGCGGCGTGAGGGTCGCCGACCTGCACGAGCCACGACCCATGCGGGTGGCGTGCCGCTACACCAGCGAGGCGCTCGCGCGGTGGCCCGTGAACACGCCGCTGATCTCCTGCTCACTCCCACTGATCCCCGAGGCGCAGGACGCAACCGCGTGGGTGGAGGGGCTGCTGCCCGAGGGCGATGCCCGTGCCCTGATCGCCTCCCGCTTCGGGGTCTCGTCGACCGACGCGTGGATGTTGCTCGCCCACCTCGGACGCGACGTCGCCGGGGCCGTGCAGATCCACACCGACGACACCGAGCTCGACCGACCCGAGTCGGTGGCACCGCTCAGCCGCACCGAGCTGGAAGATGCAGTGGAAGGGCTACCACGGCACCCCCTCGACATCCGCGACGACAGCGAGCTGTCGCTGGCTGGCATCCAGAACAAGATGACGCTGGTGGCGATGCCGGACGGCGGCTGGGGACGGCCCGTGGGCGGCTACCCGTCCACGCACATCCTGAAGGTCGAGGACCGGCGCTACCCCGGCCTGGTCCAGCTCGAGCACGCGTGCCTGAACGTGGCGTCCCAGGTGGGCCTCACAACGGTGGCCAGTCACGTCGAGACCATCGCAGGACTGCCCTGCATGATCGTCTCGCGCTACGACCGAGTGGTGGACGACTCGGGAACTGTCGAACGGGTGCACCAGGAGGACCTGTGCCAGGCCACGGGCAGATCACCCTCGGCAGCCCGGGGACGCGGCACGTACGAGCGTCACGGCGGCCCGTCGTTCCGCGAAGCTGCCGAGCTGCTCAGACTGTGGGGCCCACCCGGTGAGCGCGAGCAGCTGGTCCGAGCGATGGTGTTCACCGTGCTGATCGGCAACGCCGACGCCCACGGCAAGAACCTCTCGCTGCTGCACCCGCAGCCCGGGCAGGTCCGGCTGGCACCCCTGTACGACACCGTCCCCACCGCGCTGTTCGAACGGCTGCCCTCGCGCTGCGCGATGACGATCAACGCGGTGTTCGAGGATCTGGCCACGGTCACCCGCGACGACCTGATCGCAGAAGCGGCCGGCAGACGCCGGTGGGGTCTGCCGCCGACGATCGTCGAGGAACTCGTGGACAGCGTGTGCGCCGAGACCGTCACGGCCGCCAGCGCGGTGGGCGTCCCGGATGCCCTGGCCGACCACATCGAGCGCCAGGCCGCCAACTTGACCACCTGACCCCGCACTCCCCGGCCAGCGCAAGCACCGCCCCGGAGACCCTCGCGGTCGAGTCTCGGGTTCGCCACCTCCTGCACGCCGCGCCGAGGCCGTGCGCTCAAAGGGCGGCAACCGCCTCGACACCGGCGACGGGGACGCCGACGACACCACCCAAGGGGGCGGCTGAGCGGCGTTTCGCCGACCCCTTTGGTCTCACAGGCCGGTGCCGAAAGGCAACTTGCCGTGAAACGGCCGAATTCCTGAGCTGGAGACCGGACTCGAACCGGTGACCTACGCTTTACGAGAGCGTTGCTCTACCAACTGAGCTACTCCAGCGAGCCGCTGCACGTGGCAGCGGGCGGCGCAGCGTACCGATCGTCGGATCCCCCCCTCAACCGGCGGACCGGAATGGCCGACGGGACGCACGAGACAGCCCGGCGCGGAGGTGACCGGGCACGAGACGAACGGGGGGCATCGTGCCCAGGACGCACCGGACCATCGCGGTGGTAGCAGCCACCGCCAGCCTGCTCACCGCGTGCGGGGGCGAACCGGCGGCGATCACCACCGACGACGAGGCCCGCGAGGCCGTGGTCGCGACCTTCGGTGACTCGTGGTCGGCCGAGATGCAGGCCGACATCGAGATCACCGACGCGCAGGTCGACGCCCTCGTCGACGCCCTCGCGTCGGCCGACCCCGCGATGGGTGACGGCTCCCAGCTGGCCACCCTGGTCGAGACGATGCGTACCCAGGCCGAGACCGCCACGTCGGTGCTGGCCCACGCCTCCGACGGGTCGTGGCGGTTCGCCAGCATGGTCGACGGCGAGCCCATGATGGACCTGCGCCTCGACGTGGCCGAGTTGCTCGAGGCCGCCTCGCTGAGCCCCGACGTCACCGTGCTCGCCCAGGTCGACATCGGCGCGATGCTCGAGCAGTTCCAGCAGTCGTTGGCGATGGCCACCGAGATCGACCCCACCCTGCCGGCCGACGCGATGACGCTGCCCGACGTGAGCCAGCTCCGGGCCCAGGCCTCGTTGTTCCTGCCCGACGGCCCGCTGGAGGACGCGGTGCTGGCCATCCTCGACGGCGGGTTCGGCGGGGCGACCGGCACGCTCGACCTGGCCGCCCTCGGCGCCACCCAGGACGACCTCGACGAGGCCCGGGGCGAGTTTCGCTCCGAGATGCCCTTCGACCGCGCCCAGCTCGGCGAGGTGCTGTCGGCGGCCGTCACCTTCCGCGACCTCGCCCCGGCCGACGGGGGCACCACCGGGACGGTCGACCTGCGCCCCCGCGCCGCCCTCGAAGCCCTCGGCGCACTGCTGGAGGAGGTCGGCGAGGTCGACGACTGGCGCGCCGACTTCGAGTCCGAGACCGGCACGTCGGTCGCGGAGGTCCCCGACGTGCTTCCCGGCGTCGCCACCGTCAGCTTCGACGCCGACGGCACCCTTCGTGGCCTCACCGTGCACCTCGCCGACGTCGTGCGCCAGGTCGTCACACTCGTCCCCGACGTCCCGTCAGAGGTCCGTGACCTCGCCGACACGCTGGCGGACGTCCGCTACGACCTCGTGGCCACCTTCACCGAGGTGGGGCAGGTCGACACCGTTCTCGACGTCGACGCCACGACCGTGACCTGGTCGGACGCCGTCACGACCGTGCAGGAGCTGATGGGCCGCATGGGCGCGGACCTCCAGCCCGCCGCCTGACCCGGACCCGCCTCCAGGATCCGGCCCGGCTTCGAATACCATGTGAACGCGTTCACAAGAGGTCGGGACCGTCGACCCGAACGACCTGGAGGTCTCCCATGCACGCCCTGCGTTCCCGCGCGACCGCCGTGGCCACGGCTGGCCTGCTCGCCCTCGGACTCGCTGCCTGTGGCGGCGGGGACGACACCGGCGGCTCGACCAGCTCCGAGGACGTCCAGGCCGACGTCTCCGTCACCGGCACCGACGGCCTGAAGTTCGAACCGACCGAGCTCGAGGCCGAGGCCGGCGAGGTCGCCATCGGCCTGACCGCCGAGGACGCCGTCGAGCACAACGTCGTCATCGAGGGCGTGAACGGCGACGCGCCGGTCGTCGAGGCCAACTCGGGGTCGACCAACGTCGGCACCGTCGAGCTCGAGCCCGGCACCTACACCTTCTTCTGCTCCATCCCCGGCCACCGGACGGCCGGCATGGAGGGCACGCTGACCGTCAGCTGATCCGTCACCGCACGACGACGCCCACCGCCGATCATCGGGGTGGGCGTCGTCGTCTCCCGCGAGGTGGTCGTGACCTCAGCCGGCGCGTGACCGGCGCCGACCGAGCGCGGCCGTGCCCAGCACCGCGACGGTGACGAGCCAGAGCGCCACGGCGCCGCCCCGCGCCGGCAGTGACGCAGGTGAGGCGGCGACCTCGGCCGCCGTCAGCGTGACCACGGCGTCGCTCCGCCCGTCCTTCGGACCGTTGCCGTTCCCGCGGCCGTTGCCGTGGCCCGGGTCGTCGGGCGGCCCGCCCTTGTCGCGGTCCTTGCACTTGCCCTTGTCGGGCTTGTGGCAGTCCGGGTCGTCGCCGGTCCCGCCGTCGCCGCCGCCCCCCGTCATCGGTCGGGCTGATCGCCGCGGTTGTCACCTCCGACGGGAACCGGTCCCGAAGCGCGCGAGCGATCAGCTGGCTGCCGTCGGTGGCGGGCAGCACGGCCGTCCAGGTTCCGGTGTCCGGATCGACCTCCGCCCACGTCGGGTGGGCGAAGCCGTCGTCGTCGACGGCGACCTGGACGTCCAGCGACTGGTGCGTGGAAGCCGGCCAGCTGAGGGTCGGGGCCGAGGTCGGGGAAGGCCACGGTGCCCGACGCCACGAGACCCTCGGCCGTGGTGGTGACCTCGTCGATGGTCACGCCGAACTCGTTGCCCTCCTCGGGCGCCCCGGCCGGGGTGATGGTCAGCACCGACTCGTGGTCGCCGTTGTAGCCGTACGCCCAGGACCGCGCCCCGGCGTGCACGAGGTGGAACGTCAGCTGCTCGCCGGGCGCCACGAGGCGCTCGGTGGTGAAGTCCAGCTGGAACGCCGTCCAGCCCGCGGGGCTGACCGGCTGCTGCACGGCCGCCGAACGCCCGACCTCGCGGTCGGTGGCCTTCAGCACGCCCTCGAGGCTGGCCACCGTCGGCTCGGAGCTCTGCATGTAGATGGTCGCCGAGACCTGCGAGCCGACGGGCAACGCCCCGCCGAGCTGGTCCGTCGCCGTGAAGATGCCCTTGGGGCGGAAGGCCGCGGGCACGGAGGTGATGCGAGCGTCGAAGCACAGCTCGACGTCGCCGTCCTCCTCGCCGACGGTGCGGGACATGAACTGCTCGTTGAACTCCTCCGAGCAGACGTCGGTCTCGAGCAGGTCGGCGGGGTTGGTCCCCGTGCCGACCGCCATGCCCGGCGCCGGCGTGTCCGGCTCGTACCGCTCCTCGCGGTGCAGCGCGTAGGTGAACGGCTCGGTCAGCACCGCCCCGTCCTCGATTCCGTCGCGCGTGGCGTCGAAGTCGTCCTGGGTCGGGTCGGTGTTGTCGGACGGCCCGTCGCCGGTGTACTGGGCGAACCCGGCCTCGCTGCAGGGGTCGTCCTCGCCGTCGCCGTCACGGTCGTAGCTGCCGTAGAGCGAGTCGCGGTAGTCGCAGTCGTCGGCGAAGAACGCGTCGGCGTCGGGGCGGGCCGGCAGCGGCATGTCGCCGAGCAGCACGGCCACCGCACGCTCGACGTGCGCCGGGCCCGAGGAGCCGTAGCCCTCGAAGTACACCGACTGGTCGCCCGAGTACGTCCACGGGAACGGGTAGGTGGTGTCCGGGCCGGTGCCCTGGCCGCGTGGTGTCGCGGTCTTCAGGCCGACCGCCCGCAGCTCGGCGCGGGTCAGCTGGCCGTCGGACAGGTACGGGCTGTCCGGGATCGGCGTGCCCTCGGCCACGACCTGGCCGGGGCGCTGGCCGGACTCGGTGTCGCCGAGCGCGTCACGGATCCGCGTGAGGATCATGCCGAACGCCCCGGAGGTGTACGGGGTCGCGGCCGAGGTGCCGCCGAAGGCGCACTGGCCGGTGTCCCCGGTCCGGCAGGCCGACGGCAGGTCCCCGTCACCGAGCGCCGAGATGTGCACGGGGTAGCCGTCGGAGATGATCGCGCCCTGGTTGTCCTCGCGCGTGGCACCGACGGTGATCACCCAGTCCGCGCCGTTGGGCGAGGACCCGTAGGTCAGGATCGGCGTGGTCGCGAAGGCGTTGCCGGTGCCGTTGCCGGCCGCGAAGAAGGTCAGCTGCCCACGCTCGGCCGCGACCCGTGTCGGCTCGTCCGGCCCGAGCGCCAGGCCCAGCGGCACCCCGCCGACGGCGCCGAAGGAGTTCGACGAGATGTCGATCCAGTCGTAGCCGGCGGCGACGGTCTCGTCGAGGGCCTCCACGAGCACGATCAGGCAGGTCGGGCAGTAGCCGTACCGGTTGCCGGTCGACACCGAGGTCGAGCCGGTGCCATGGCCGTTGTCGTCGAGGATCGGGTGCGAGTCGTCGCCGGAGGTCACGCCCGTGGACCCGCCGGCGTCGATGGCGCCGATGATCTTGGTGCCCGGGATCCAGTAGAGCTGGCCGGTCTCGACGTAGTCCCCCGCGAAGGTGCCGTCGCCCTGCTCGGAGACGCTCCAGAGGTAGCTGTCCTTCTCCGGGAAGTAGCCCTCGCCGGTCGAGATCGGCAGCGGCTTGGCGTCCTCGGGGTAGCCCTCGAGGTACTCCGACGGCGGGCGGGTGAAGTTGCGGGTGAGCTCGAGGACCTCGGGGTCGGGGTAGGTCGCCGCCGAGAACTCCTCGTGGTACGGGTTGATCCCCGAGTCGGCCACCCCGATCACCGTGAAGGGCACGGCCAGCTCGCGCAGGTGGTCGGCGTCGCGGCCGATGGTCACCGAGGTCATCTCCCGGCGCTCGAAGCCGGCCTCGTCGGTCACCACGGCGGTGACCAGGTGGCGCCCGACCGGCAGGTCGACCACGGGGTCGGTGCCGGTGGCGTCGTCGGCCACGCCGTCCAGGTCGGTGTCCCAGGCCACGGTCGCGGGGCTCGCGCCCTCGGTGACGTCGGCGTGCAGCTGCTGAGCCTCGCCGAGCACGTACTCGTAGGGGCCGGTGGTGGCGACGGCGGGGCGGGGGTCCACGGCCCCGCCCGCGTCCGTGACGCCGGTCACGACGGCGACCGACAACGAGGGCTCGGACACGGTGCTGTAGCGCAGCGCACGGAAGGTCCAGGTACCCGCCTCGGGGTCGGCGATGCCGGTCGATCTCGGTCGGCCGGGCGGGGCGCCGCCGGAGGACGCGACCTCGGTGCCGCTCGGGGTCGAGGACCGACAGGTCGTAGTCGTTGGCGGGCACGTCCCAGGAGAGCGTCACCTCGAGCTGGCCAGCCGGCCGGTCGACCTCGAACGTCCACTCGTACGCCGGCGTCGGTGGCGAACACCCCGGGCTCGGTGTCGCTCGACGGTGACTCGTCCGGAGTCGGCTCACTCCTGGACTCGCCCGCGCCGCCACCGGCCACCACGAACTTCACGGTGTCGGTGCGGAGGCGTAGTCCTCGTCGATCGACCGTCATGGTGGCCGTGTAGATCCCCGGCGCCACACCGGTCGTGTCGATGACGCCGTCTCGTTGGCGGGTCCAGCACCGTCGCCGGCCGCCGACTCCGTCACCACATCCGGTGTACGGGGCCTGGCCCACCGAAGGCCGTGCCGAGGAACACCGCGTGCTCGCCCGGGGCCACGAAGACGCTGTCGCCGGCGTCGGCGACCAGCGGGGCGTCGGCGACCTCGACCGCGCCCACGAGCTGGTCGCTGGCCGGGACACGGCGGGGCGGTGAAGGCCATCGAGGTGGCGGCCACGAGCACGGCCACGGCCAGGGAACGACGACGCACGAGGAGTCCTTCGGCAGCACGACAGGATCGGTCGCGCTGCGCGAGGTCCGGCCGTCGCACGCGACGAAGGAGAGGTGCTGGCCACCTTCTGCGTCACCGCGCCCCGCTCCTGCCCTCACCGCGTGGGCGTGCGACCAGCGGACGTCCCCACAGCTCCCGCCCTTGACACCACGGCCACGAAGGCGGAGGGTGGATCTTGGTTGTACGACCGACCAACTCAGGGACCAACGACCTCCACCGACCGGGGCGAGTGCAGTGCACGCGACACGACGCCAGATCCTCGACGCCGCAGCGACGGTCCTGCGGGCCGACGGGCACGGCGGGCTCTCCCTGCGGCGGGTGGCCGACGAGGCGGGGGTCGGGCTCGGGCACATCCACTACCACTTCGGCTCGCGGCGGGCCCTCGTGCTCTCGGTGCTCGAGGACCAGAACGCGAAGCGGCTCGAACGCCAGGCCGACATGTACGACCGCGACCTGCCCCTGTGGAAGCAGTGGGAGCAGGCCTGCGACTTCCTCGAGGACGACCTCGACGAGGGCTTCGTGCCCGTCCTGCAGGAGATGATCGCCGCCGGCTGGTCCGACCCCGAGATCGCCGACCACGTGCGGCAGTTCCTGCAGGGCTGGTACGGGCTGCTGGTCGACGTGGCGAGGCGGGCCGCCACCGACCTCGGCGGCCTCGGTCCCTTCACCCCGGAGGAGGTCGCCGCGCTCGTCGGCGACGCCTACATGGGGGCCGAGGCGCTGATCCTGCTGGGCCTGGACGACCGGAACGGGGTCCCCCATCGCGCGGCCCTGCGCCGGGTCGGCGACCTCATCCGGATGCGCGAGACGGGCTGACGGGACGGGAGGGCAGCATGCGGGCACGGGAGCCGGACGTCGTGGGGCACGTCGACCACGACGGCGTCCGGATCGGCTACGAGGTCACCGGGACCGGCGCCCCGACGATCCTGCTGCTGCCCACGTGGACCATCGTGCACAGCCGCTTCTGGAAGATGCAGGTGGCCCACCTGGGCCGTCGCCACCGCGTGGTGACCTTCGACGGGCCCGGCAACGGCCGGTCCGACGCCCCGACCGACCCCGCTCCGTACCGGACCGCGTGGCAGGCCGAGGCGGCACGGGCCGTGCTGGACGCGACCGACACCGACCGGGCCGTGGTCGTGTCGCTGTCGAAGGGTGCGGCCACCTCGCTGTGCCTGGCCGCCACCCACCCCGACCGGGTCCTGGCCCAGGCCTTCATCGCCCCGTCCCTGGCGCTCACGCCCCGAGGCGAGCACCGCGCCCACCTCGACAGCCAGTTCCACGAGGAGCTGGACGACCCGCAGGGATGGGAGAAGTACAACGCCCACCACTGGCGCCACCACTACCACGACTTCGCCGAGTTCTTCTTCCGCGAGTGCTTCCCGGAACCCCACTCCACCAAGCAGCACGAGGACGCGGTCGGGTGGGCGCTCGAGACCAGCGGTGAGGTCCTGGTCGCCGACGCCGCGGCCGGCGTCCCCGACCGGCGACACGCTGCTGGGCTGGTGCGCGAGCGTCGACCACCCGGTGCTGGTGGTCCACGGCTCCGACGACCGCGTCAGCCCGGTGTCGCGGAGCGAGGTCCTGGCCGAGGCCACCGGCGGGCGCCTGGTGGTGCTCGAGGGCTCCGGCCACGTGCCCGTGGCCCGGGACCCCGTGCGGCTCAACCTCCTGCTGGACGAGCTGGTCGCCGAGGTCACGCCGCGTGCCCCCGCTCGCACCACCTGGACCCGGGGACGGCACCGCCCCCGCCGGGCCCTGTGGGTGTCGTCGCCGATCGGGCTCGGCCATGCGCGGCGGGACCTCGCGATGGCCCGTGAGCTGCGCGAGCACCATCCCGACCTCGAGATCGAGTGGCTCGCCCAGCACCCCGTCACGCGGGTGCTGGAGGACGCCGGCGAGGTCGTGCACCCCGCCAGCGCCGAGCTGGCCAGCGAGACCGCCCACCTGGAATCCGAGTCCGGTGAGCACGACCTGCACTGCTTCCAGGCCTGGCGCCGCATGGACGAGATCCTGCTCGCCGACTTCATGGTGTTCCACGACGTGGTCACCAGCCGCCACTACGACCTGGTCGTCGGGGACGAGGCCTGGGACGTCGACTACTTCCTGCACGAGAACCCCGAGCTCAAGCGGTTCGCCTACGCGTGGTCCACCGACTTCGTCGGGTGGCTGCCCATGCCCGACGGCGGCCCGGCCGAGGAGGCGCTCACCGCCGACTACAACGCGGAGATGATCGCGCACATCGCGCGTCATCCCCGCGTGCGCGACCTGGCGATGTTCGTCGGCACGCCCGAGGACGTGGTGCCCGATCGGTTCGGTCCGGACCTGCCCGCCATCCGCGACTGGACCGAGGCGCACTACACCTTTCCCGGCTACGTCACCGGCTTCGACCCGCGCCCACTCGCCGACCGTGACCAGCTGCGGGCCGAGCTCGGCTACGCCCCCGACGAGCAGGTCTGCATCGTCACGGTCGGCGGCTCCGGCGTCGGCCGGGCGCTGGTGTGTCGCGCCGTCGACGCCTTCCCGGCCGCCCGCCGCCGCGTCCCCGGACTGCGCATGGTCGTGGTCGCCGGCCCGCGGGTCGACACCGCCAGCCTGCCCACCCACGAGGGCCTCGAGGTGCGCGGGTACGTGCCCGACCTCCACCGGCACCTGGCGGCCTGCGACCTCGCGGTGGTGCAGGGCGGGCTGACCACCTGCATGGAGCTGACCGCCAGCGGCCGCCCCTTCGTCTACGTCCCGCTGCGCAACCACTTCGAGCAGCAGCTCCACGTCCCCCATCGGTTGTGTCGCCATGGCGCCGGACGGCGCCTGGACTTCGCCGACACCGACCCCGACCACCTCGCCGAGGTCATCGCCGAGGAGATCGGCCGCCCTGTGGCCTACCGCCCCGTCGAGACCGACGGGGCGAGCCGGGCTGCGGCCATGCTCGCCGAGCTGCTCTGAAACCCCGAGAGAGAGGAAGATCCATGCTGACGCGATGGATCACGGCGGCCTACGGGGCCGTCGTCTACGTGCTGTTCCTGGGCACGTTCGTGTACGCGGTCGGGTTCGTCGAGGGCCTCGTCGTGCCCAAGGGCATCGACGACGGCCCGGACGGAGCCCTCGCCACGGCGATCGTGGTGAACCTGGTCCTGCTGACCGTCTTCGCGCTGCAGCACAGCGTGATGGCGCGACCGGCGTTCAAGCGCTGGTGGACCCGGTTCGTCCCCCGGGCCGTGGAGCGCAGCACCTACGTGCTGCTGGCCACCGGCCTGCTGGCGCTGCTGATGTGGCAGTGGCGGCCGATGACCGGCGTCGTCTGGGAGGTCGACGCCACGACCTGGCGGGCGGTCCTGTACGTCGTGTCGTTCGCCGGCTGGGGGCTGCTGCTGGCCGCCACCTTCGCCATCGACCACTTCCACCTGTTCGGGCTGCAGCAGGTCGGACGCCACGCCCGCGGCCTCGAGCAGGCCAGCCCCGCCTTCCACACGCCGGTCCTGTACCGCCTGGTCCGGCATCCGATCATGCTCGGCTTCCTCATCGCGTTCTGGGCCGCCCCCACGATGACCGCCGGCCGGCTGCTGTTCTGCGTCGCCACCACCGGGTACATCCTGGTCGGCCTGCAGTTCGAGGAGCACGACCTCGAGGCCGCCTTCGGCGATCGGTACCGCCGCTACCAGTCCGAGGTGCCGATGCTGGTCCCCGGTCTGCACGGCGGCGGAGCCGGCGGGCAGCCCGCCCGCGACGTCTGACCCTGCTCAGCGCTGCCCGGTCGCGAAGGTGGCGGCCGCGACCGGGTGGAGCACCCGTTCGAGCTGCAGCTCGGGCTGGCCGTTGAACTCGGTGATCGCGTTGCGGCACCGGTTGAGGTCGTCCAGCGCACGCAGGCACGCCCCGACCGGCAGCCGCGGGGCGTCGGCCCGTGCGTCCGCGGCATGGTCGACGTGCACCAGGTCGTCGTCGCTGCCCCCGCCATGGACCACGAGCAGGTCCCGGACGTAGGCGCCGAACTCGTCGAGGAAGCGGTGGATGGCCGCCTGGGTGGTCTCGCGTTGGAGGCGCTTGTGGCGCTTCTCCATGCGGGCCTTCACGCCCCGCGGCAGGTCCCGGTCCGAGGTCGCCCCGTAGTCCTCGGCGAGCTGGGTGAGCTCGTCCGCATGGGCCTCGGCCAGGCCGGCCGCGCACTGCTTGGCCCAGTCGGTGACCTCCTTGACCACCGTGGTCACGGCCCCGGGACCGGCGTCCGCCAGCCGCCGGACCACGCCGACGTGGCGGTCGCGGGCCTGCTCGGGGACGGTGGCGACGGGGTCGCCCTTGTGGCGGGTGCAGCTGCCCGCCGCGGGGCCGCGCGCCGCCACGTACACGCGTCCGCACTCGGGGCACTCGCGGGCGGCCAGGTCCGCCAGCCGGTCGGGCGAGCCCGTCGCGGCACGCACCGAGGCCTCCACCTTCGCGTCGGGGATGCCGAGCTCGACGGCGCGGGCCCGCAGGGCGGCGGGGGTCCACGTGGTCAGGTCGAGCCGACGGCAGCGGGACAGGATGGTGTCGAGCAGCGCGGTGTCGTCGGTCGCCTCCAGCACCCACACGGTCGAGGGCGGCGGTTCCTCCAGGGCCTTGAGGAAGGCGTTCTGGGCGGACTCGTTCATGCGGTCGGCCGCCACGATCCGGACGACCCGGCGGCGGCCCTCGGTGAGGGTCCGGCTGGCCGTCGGGATCCAGTCCTCGCGCACCGACGCCACCAGGTGCTGGGCCCCCTCGGGCTCGTAGGTGACCAGGGCCGTGTGGGTCTCGCGGCCGATACGGGCGCACGTCTCGCAGGTCCCGCACGGCACGCCGTCGGTCGTGTCGGGGACAGTTCAACGCGGCAGCGAGCGCCTGGGCCAGCTCGCGCTGTCCCACCCCGGCCGGGCCCACCAGCAGGAACGCGTGCCCGAGCTCGTCGTGGGTGAGGGCGGAGCGCAGCGCGGTCGACGCGTGCGGCTGGGCGGTCCGGTCCCAGCCGACGCCGGTGGTCGCGGGTGGCGCGGTCGTCTGGCTCATGCGGGGGCCCCGGGATGGTCGTCGTCCTCGGCGGGCAGCGCCTCGGTGGCGGGCAGGGCCTCCGTGGGCGCCATGGCGGTCGGCGGCGGGGGCGGCGGCCCGGGCTCGGAGGTGTCGACCTCGTGGCTGGGGTCGAGGTGCGCGAGCACGGCATCGCGGATGCGGGCGTGCAGCTGCTCGGCGGGCTGGCCGGCGTCGAGGACCAGGTAGCGCTCGGGGTCGAGGACACCGCGGTCGCGGAAGGCGCGGTTGACGAGGCGGTGGAACTCGAGGCCGGCGCCCTCGAGGCGGTCGACCTCGTCGCCGACCCGACGCATCCCCTCCTCGGGGTCGACGTCGAGCACGACCACGAGGTCGGGGCGCAGGTCCGCCGTGGCCCAGCGGTTCAGCTCGGCGACCTGGCCCTCGCCGAGATCGCGACCCACGCCCTGGTAGACGATCGACGAGTCCACGTAGCGGTCACAGAGCACGACCTGCCCCTTGGCCAGCGCGGGGCGGATGACCTCCTCGACGTGCTGGGCACGTGCCGCCGCGTAGAGCAGCGCCTCGGCGCGGTCGGACATCTCCTGGACCTCGGGGTCCAGCACGAGCGACCGGATCCGTTCGCCCACGTCGGTGCCGCCGGGTTCGCGGGTGACCAGGGCGTCGTGGCCGGCCCGTTCCACCGAGGCACGCAGTAACCGGACCTGGGTGGACTTGCCCGCCCCGTCCCCGCCCTCGAAGGCGACGAAGAGCCCGGTCCGCGGCAGCGCCACGTCCCCGGTGTCCCCGAGCGACAACCCGCCGGCGTCGTCGGCCGACAGCACCCGGTGGATGCCTCGCCCCGAGTACACGGCGCCGGCCAGCGCGACCAGGCCGGCCAGGATGAGGCTGATGCGCACGCCGCCGATGCTGTAGGGCACGACCCCGCGGACCTGTCCGGCCTCGATGGCTCCTTCGCCGATCCCGCCGGTGTCGGCGACCAGGCCCTGGGCCTCGGGACCGATCACACCGACCAGCAGCGGCACCACCACCAGCGACGCGAACAGGGCGCGCGGATGCCGGTGTTGAACGCGGCGAAGGTGCGGCCACGAACGGCGTCCGACGTGCGCTCCTGGAGGATCGTGTACCCCGCCAGGAACGCCACTCCGCCGCCATACCCCATGACGAAGACCGGGATGCACGCCAGGTCCAGGCGGGGCATCAGGGCCGCCACGATCAGCGCCCCGCCCGCCATGCCGATGCCCGGGGCGAACATCTGCTCCTTCGCCAACCGCTTGGACAACGGTCCCACCGAGAGGATCCCGGCGAACAGGCCGAAGCCGACCGCGGCGATGAGCACGCCGAAGCCGACGTCCCCGGCGTTGACGATCACCGCGAACAGCTGGCCGACGGCGATCACGGCCCCGGCGGCCAGGAACGCCACCATCACGCCCGTCACCAGGCTGCGCACCAACGGATGGCGGGTGATGAACTGCAGGCCCTCCTTGAGCTCCTGCCACGCCCCGGGCCGGTCGGTGCTGCTGGCCAGGGCGCTGCGCTCGCGCTCCATCGAGCCCAGCCCCTTGATCCGCGTCACGAACACCGCGGAGACGAAGAAGCTCAGCGCGTTGATCCAGATCGGCACCGACGCGGGGCGCTCGGCGATGAACTGCCACCGGTCGCCCAGCGCCGACAGCGACGCACCGGTGAACAGGGCGAACAGCGCCCCGCCCACCGGCAACGTCCCGTACGCCGCGATGAGGTTGAGCTGGTTGGCCTGCACCAGCTGGTCCTTGTTCACCAGCCTCGGGATCAGCGCGTCCTTGGCCGGCAGGAACAGCGTCGACATGACCTCGATGGCCAGCGTCGCCAGGAACAGCGCGTAGATGTCCGGCGAGAACGGCACCAGCGCCATGATGATGCCGCGGCCGATGTCGGTGCCGATCAGCAGCCGGCGCCGGTCCCACCGGTCGACGTACACGCCGGCGACGGGACCGAGCAGCATCGTCGGCAGGATGCGGGCGATCATGATCCCCGACAGCGCGAACGCCGTCCCACGGGTGGCACCGCCGAGGATCTGCTCGGTCAGCGCCAGGATCGCCGCCACGCCGATCCAGTCGCCGAGGCTGGACGTGACGTTGGCGTAGAAGAGGTTGCGGAACGGCGTGCGCAGGACCCCACGCCACTGCGCGCGGTCCTGGAGCCCGAGCGGCTCCGCCCCGTCGGATGGGTGATTGGCCACGAGCGGAACCCTACCGGCGAGCGGCGAGCTGCCTCCTCACGCGTCGTTCGGCCGGTGGCAGGTCGATCCCGCGCCCCGTCCGAACGGAGGGCAGCACCGTGCACCGTGTGGACGCATGATGGACCGTGCACGAGCCTGACCCCAGACCTGCCGGGAATCACGACGACCCCTGTCCTTGGTCGTCCCCGGCGGTTGCTGCGGGGGTTCGTTCCCGTGCCTCGGGGGCGGACCTCCGTGGCGCGTGTCAGCCCTTCTTCTTGGTCGCCTTCTTCGCGGCCTTCTTCTTGGCCTTCGCCTTCTTCTTCGGAGGCGTGCGCGTGTCGACCAGGCGCAGCTCGAACGGGCCCGGGATCTCGTCCACGTCGGGCATCTCGAGCGGGGTGCCGCCGAGCTCGGGGTCGTAGGCCTCGACGCCCTCCATCACGCGCATCGTGACGACCTCGGGCAGGTCCCACTCGTCGGACTCGAAGACGTGCTCGCGTTCGGGGTGGGCGCAGATCGGCGTCGGCACCTTGCGGTTGCGCGGCGGCTTGCGCAGCGGCGACCCGCACTCGGGGCACGGCTGCGCGAGCGGCACCGACCAGATCGCGAACTGGTCGTCGGGGTAGCCGGTGGAGCCGAGGAACGGCTTGCCGTACCGCGACGTGCGCAGCTCCATGAAGGAGTGCTCGGGATCGGTGGGCGACCGGAACGGGTGGATCTCGCCGTCGGCGTCCTTGTAGATCGCCCGCGACTGCACGTTCCGGATGCCCTTGCACTTCGGGTAGTTCTCGCACCCGTAGAAGGTCCCGAACTTGCCGGACTTCGGGATCATCATCCCGCCGTCCTCGGGACAGATCACGTTGGGGTCGGGCTCGGGTTCCGGCTCGGGCTCGCCGACGGTGCCGTCGTCGTTGAGCGGCAGGGTCCCCTCGCAGTCCGGCCAGCGCGAGCACGACGCGAACCACTGCTTGGACTTGCCCGAGAACACCCGCTCCATCGGGGCGCCGCAGATCGGGCAGTCGGCCGGCTCGTACAGCGGCAGGCGCGGCCGCTCGGGCTTGCGCTCCTTGACCCAGGTGTCGACCTCCTCGAGGAAGCGCGTCACCGTGGCGCACCAGCGCTCGTCGCCCTCGGCGATCTCGTCGAGGGTCGACTCCATCCGCGAGGTGAAGCCGACGTCGACGACCTCGCCGAAGTGGGCCTTGAGGAAGCTGACCACGACCTCACCCAGGGCCGTCGGGAAGAACCGGCGGGATTCGATCTGCACGTACTCGCGCGCCGCGATGGTGCCGATGATCGACGCATAGGTCGACGGGCGACCGATCCCCTCGGCCTCCAGCGTCTTGACCAGCGTCGCCTCGGTGTAGCGGGGCGGGGGCGTGGTGAAGTGCTGCTCGGGGTGCAGGTCCGCCAGCCGGATCGCCGCACCCTCGGTCAGCTCGGGCAGCTGCTCGACCTCGTCGTCCTCGCCCGCGTCGTCCTCGTCCTTCCACTCCGTGTAGACCTTGATGAAGCCGTCGAACTTCATCACCTGGCCGGTCACGCGGAACAGGAACTCGCGCTCGTCGTCCGTGCCGGGCGACTCGACCCCGACAACGTCCGCGCTGACGCGGTCGAAGATCGCCGGCGCCATCTGGGTCGCCATGGTGCGCTTCCAGATGAGGTCGTACAGGCGGAACTGCTCGTAGGACAGGTACTGGCGCACCGCCTCGGGGTGTCGGGCGACCGACGTCGGGCGGATCGCCTCGTGGGCCTCCTGCGCACCCTTGGCCTTCGAGGTGTACTGGCGGGGCGACTCGAGCATGTAGCGGTCGCCGTAGCGCTCCTGGACGACGTTTGTGATCTCGCCCAGCGCGGTGTTCGACAGGTTCACCGAGTCGGTACGCATGTAGGTGATCAGGCCGACCTCGCCCTCGGACCCGAGCCGCACGCCCTCGTACAGCTGCTGGGCGATCGACATGGTCTGGCGGGCGGAGAAGCTCAACCGGTTGGCCGCGTCCTGCTGCAGCGTCGAGGTCGTGAACGGCGGCTTGGGGTTGCGCTTGGCCTCGGTGCGGCGGACCTCGGCGACGGTGTAGTCGAGCCCGAGGGCACGCGCCTTCAGCGACTCGGCCAGGTCCTCGCTGTCGACCAGCAGCAGCTCGGCGAGCTTGTCGGTATCGCCCTCGTGCTTGTCGAGGTCCTTCGGCGTGGCGAGCTTCTTGCCGCCCACGCTGAACAGCTTGCCCTCGAGGGCGGCCTCGGCGTCCCCCTCGCGTTGCAGGTCCCCGAGGAAGCTCCAGTACTCCTGGGGCACGAACGCGCGGATCTCGTCCTCGCGGTCCACGATCAGGCGCAGGGCGACCGACTGCACGCGCCCCGCCGAGATCCCCGACGCGACGGTGCGCCACAGCACCGGCGACAGCCGGTAGCCGACGATGCGGTCGACCGCACGGCGGGCCTGCTGGGCGTCGACCAGGTCGAGGTTGAGGTGGCGGGGGTTGGCGAACGCCTCGAGGATCGCGTCCTTGGTGATCTCGTCGAAGGTCACGCGGTTGGTCTGCGCGACGTCGAGGTCGAGCACCTCCGCGATGTGCCACGCGATGGCCTCGCCCTCGCGGTCGAGGTCGGGGGCGAGCCACACGGTCGCGCCCTTCGCGGCCTTCTTCAGGGCCGTGACGTGCTTCTTCGACTTCTCGGGGACCTCGTAGGTGAGCTCGCACCCCTGGCCGTCATGGACCTCGACGGCGAAGTCGGAGCGCGGCAGGTCACGGATGTGGCCGTAGGAGGCCAGCACCTCGTAGCCCTCACCGAGGTAGCGCTGGATCGTCTTCGCCTTGGCGGGCGACTCGACGATGACGAGGTTCTCGGCCATGCGGGCCGCACTCCTTATCTATGGGGCGTTCGGCGGGAAGGTCGGCCAGTGGACCGCCCCCGTCAACCCGAGCGGCGCATCCGAGGTGGCGAACACGCCACGGGCCCCCGTAGGGGGCCCGCAGCCGCACCCTACCGTGCGCAGGCCGAACATCCCGGCGGCGGCCGCGTTGGTCCCGGCAACCCCCGACTCGGTATGGTTCGCGCCCGGAGCGAGCCGGCCCCGCCGGTCTCGCTCGTTGCGTGCGTCCGGCCCCTGCATCGCCGACGCCCGTTCTCCACTCCAGTACGCCCCACGCCGCGGCGCCCGCACGACCCGTGCCTCTCCACGCGCGCCGCGGCCACGATCTCGAAAGGGCACCGACGTGGGCGCCATTC